>NZ_AULB01000078.1 GCF_000425065.1 Actinomadura rifamycini DSM 43936 | reverse complement strand
CGGGCAGCAGCACCCGCCACGACACGCCATCCACCACCAGGTGATGCACCACCAGCAGCAACCGCCCCGGCGCGTCCCGCCCCGCGTCGAACCAGACCGCCCGCACCATCGCCCCGGCCCGCGGGTCGAGGCGCGCGGCCTCGCGCTCCACCAGGTCATCGAGCGCCGAACCGTCCGGCGCGGGCGTCCGGACGCGCCGCAGCGGGACCTCGGTGCCGCCCGGCGGCGGAACGTCCAGCTCCCAGGTACCGTCCTGCGACCGCCGCAGCCTCGCGCGGAGCATGTCGTGGTGATCCACGACGGCGCGCAGCGCCGCCCCCAGGCGGTTCTGGTTCAGGCCCGGCGGCACGATCGCCAGCATCGACTGGCCGAACGGCCCGGACAGCGCCGCGGCCCCCGACCGTTCGAGCACGTCGAGCATCACGGGCGTCAGCGGCACGGCCCCCGTGCCCCGCTCGACCGGTTCGTCCACCCGTCCCGACTCGGCCGCCCGCGCCAGCGCGGCGGGCGTGCGCAACTCGAACACCTGCCGCGCGGAGAGCAGCAGCCCCGCCCGGCGGGCCCGCGACACGACCAGCATCGACATGATCGAGTCGCCGCCGAGCGCGAAGAACGAATCCTCCGCACCGACCCGTTCCAGGCCGAGCACATCGGCGAACACCTCGCAGAGCAGCTCCTCGTCCGGCGTCGCAGCCGCGCGCCCCGAGGACGCCCCCGCGAACGCGGGCGCGGGGAGGGCACTCCTGTCGAGCTTGCCGTTGCGGGTGACGGGGATGGCCTCCAGGGAGACGAACGCGGCCGGGACCATGTAGTCGGGGAGCTTGGCGGCGGCGAACTCCCGCAGCGTCGACTCGTCCGCATCGCCGACGACGTAGGCGACGAGCCGCTTGACGCCCGGCTGATCCTCGCGGGCGACGACGGCGACCTGGACGACGCTCTCGTGGGCCGCCAGAACGGTCTCGACCTCGGCCGGTTCGATCCGGAAGCCCCGTATCTTCACCTGCTCGTCGGCACGCCCCTCGAACACCAGATTTCCGTCCGGCGTCCACCGGGCCAGGTCACCCGTCCGGTACATGCGGCCGGAACC
>NZ_AULB01000077.1 GCF_000425065.1 Actinomadura rifamycini DSM 43936 | reverse complement strand
CCCCGGCCGCCGCGGCCGCCCCGACCACGACCGCCGCCGCCCCGGACGTCCCGCTCGCCAACGTCAAGGCGCACCTCGCGCGCTTCCAGAGCATCGCCAACGCCAACGGAGGCAACCGCGCCCACGGCACGTCCGGCTACCGCGCGTCCCTCGACTACGTGAAGGCCCAACTGGACGCGGCCGGATTCACCACGACCGTCCAGTCCTTCACCGCCCGCGGCGCCACCGGCTACAACCTGATCGCCGACTGGCCCGGCGGCGACCCCGACGACGTTCTGATGACCGGCGCGCACCTCGACGGCGTCACCGCCGGCCCCGGCATCAACGACAACGGCTCCGGCTCCGCCGCGATCCTCGAGACCGCCCTCGCCGTCGCCCGCGCCGACCTCCGGCCCGGCAAGCACCTGCGGTTCGCCTGGTGGGGCGCCGAAGAACTCGGCCTCCTCGGCTCCACCCACTACGTCAACACCCTGCCGTCCGCCGAACGGCAGAAGATCGGCGGCTACCTCAACTTCGACATGATCGGCTCGCCGAACCCCGGCTACTTCGCCTACGACGGCGACGGCTCCAGCGGATCCGGCGGCCCCGCCGGATCCGCCCGCATCGAGACCGTCCTGCGCGAGCACTTCACCGCCCTCGGCGTCCCCGTCCGCGACACCGCCTTCGACGGACGCTCCGACTACGGGCCGTTCATCCGCGTCGGCATCCCCGCCGGCGGCCTGTTCACCGGCGCCGAAGGCCGCAAGACCACCGAGCAGGCCCGCCTGTGGGGCGGCCAGGCGGGCGTCGCCTACGACCGCTGCTACCACGCGTACTGCGACACCACCGCGAACATCGACGACACCGCCCTCGACCGCAACGCCGACGCCATCGCCCACGCCGTCTGGACCCTCGCCGGCACCGGCGGCCCGCCCGACGGCGAGATCGTCCACGCCGACGACCTCGAAACCGACCAGGGCTGGACCGTCGACCCGGACGGCACCGACACCGCCACGTCCGGCGCGTTCGAGCGCGGCACCCCGCAACCCACCTCCTGGTCCGGCGTGAACCTCCA
>NZ_AULB01000076.1 GCF_000425065.1 Actinomadura rifamycini DSM 43936 | reverse complement strand
GTGGCGTTCTGCCTGGACGAGGCGTGGCGTGACGATGTCGTGGAAAGCGTGCTGGTGCAGGCGAACCATGCGTTCGATGCGTCGACGTACGAGATCTGGACGCCGCTTCTGCACGGTGGCCGGTTGGTGGTGGCGCCGGACGGCGATCTGGACGCCGCCGAGCGCGGACGGCTGATCGCCGAGCACGGTGTGACGAACGTGCATGCGACGGCGGGTTTGTTCCGTGTGCTGGCGGAGCAGTCGCCGGAGATCTTCGCCGGTGTCCGCGAGGTGTCCACGGGCGGCGACGTCGTCTCCTCCACGGCCGTCCGGAACCTGCTGGACGCCCACCCGGACCTCACCGTCCGGACGACCTACGGCCCGACCGAGACGACGGCATTCGCCACGCATCTTCCCTTCGTGGCAGGCGACGACGTCCCGCCCACGGTGCCGATCGGGACGCCGATGGACAACATGCGGGCGTACGTCCTGGACGAGTCCTTACGCCCGATGCCGCCGGGTGTGGCCGGTGAGCTGTACCTCGCCGGGCACGGTGTGGCGCGCGGGTATGCCGGACGTGCGGCGCTGACGGCGGAACGGTTCGTGGCGAACCCCTTCGAGGGCTCCGGGCGGATGTACCGGACGGGTGACCTGGCCCGCTGGAGGTCGGACGGACGGTTGGAGTTCGGGGGGCGTGCCGACGAGCAGGTGAAGATCCGGGGCTTCCGGATCGAGCCGGCCGAGGTGGAAGCCGTCCTGACCGCCCACGACGACGTGCACCAGGCCGTCGTCATCGCCCGCGAGGACACCCCCGGCACCAAGCGGCTCGTCGCCTACATCATCGGAAACCCCGGCGACGGCGGCTCCGACCTGCGCGAGTTCGTCGCCGCCCGCCTCCCCGAGTACATGGTCCCGGCCGCGTTCGTCCCGCTCGACACGCTTCCCGTCACCCGCAACGGCAAGGTCGATCGGGCCGCCCTTCCCGCCCCGGACTTCGCGGGTCTGGCCGGTGATCGGGCACCGGCGACCCCGACCGAGGAGGTCCTGTCGGGACTGTTCGCCGACGTCCTCGGCTTGGACCGGGTCGGGGTGGACGTCTCGTTCTTCGAGCTCGGTGGTGACTCGCTCCTGGCGATGCGGTTGATCTCTCGTGTGCAGGCGGTGCTGGGTGCGGAGATCGGCATTC
>NZ_AULB01000075.1 GCF_000425065.1 Actinomadura rifamycini DSM 43936 | reverse complement strand
TTCAGGAGCGGCAGTCGGCGCTGATGGCGCACCAGCATCTCGGGCTCGCGGAGATCCAGCGCCTCGCCGGGCCCGGCGCCTCCTTCGACACGCTCCTCGTGTACGAGAACTTCCCCGAGGCCGACCTGCCGTCCGGCCCGTCCGGCCTCGACGTCACCGGCGTCCACGCACGCGACGCGGCGCACTACCCGCTGATCCTCGGCGTGATGCCGCAGGACGGTGAACTGCGGCTGGACTACCGGCCGGACGTGTTCGACGAGGCGACGGCCCGAGCCTTGCTCGACCGCGTGACGCGCGTGCTGGAGCAGGTGGCGACCGACCCGCACCTTCGCGTCCGGAACCTCGAACTGCTGTCGGGCGATGAGCGCCGGCAGGTGGTGGAGGAGTGGAACGCGACGGCGCGTCCGGTGCCGGGCGGTTCGCTGGTCGAGCTGTTCGAGGCGCAGGCGTCTCGGACTCCCGATGCGGTCGCCGTGATCGCGGACGGTGTGGAGCGGACGTTCGCGGAATTGGACGCCTGGGCGAACGGCATTGCGCGTGATTTGAGTGGCCGTGGTGTGGGTCGTGGGTCGCTGGTGGGTGTGCGGATGCAGCGGTCTGCGGACTTGGTCGCGACGTTGTTGGGTGTGTTGAAGGCCGGTGCAGCATACGTCCCGTTGGACGTCTCGCATCCGGAGGAGCGGCTGGCGTCGATCGTCGCGGAAGCCGGTGTGTCGGTCGTGCTGACGGACGACGACGCGTTCCAGCCGTTCGAGCACGCTCCCGGTGTGGTCGTTTCGCCGGACGATCTGGCGTACGTCATGTACACCTCCGGTTCGACGGGGGTCCCGAAGGGGGTCGCGGTCACGCACGGCAACGTCGCGGCGTTCGCGCTCGACAGCGCGTGGCGCGATGACGTCGTGGAATGCGTCCTGATGCAGGCGAACCATGCGTTCGATGCGTCGACGTACGAGATCTGGGCTCCGCTCCTGCGCGGCGGTCGGTTGGTAATCGCTCCGCCCGGCAAGGTGGATGCGGCGGAACGTGGTGCGTTGATCTCCGAGCACGGTGTGACGAACGTGCACGCGACCGCCGGCCTGTTCCGGGTGCTGGCAGAGCAGTCGCCGGAAATCTTCGCGGGTGTCCGGGAGGTGTCGACCGGTGGCGACGTCGTGTCGTCCACCGCGATCCGCAACCTCCTGGAGGCGCACCCCGATCTGGTGGTCCGTTCGACCTACGGGCCGACGGAGACGACGGCGTTCGCGACGCACGTTCCGTACAGGTCCGGCGATGACGTCCCGGCGGCGGTGCCGATCGGTCGTCCGCTGGACAACACCCGGATGTACGTCCTCGACGAGTTCTTACGCCCGGCACCCCCCGGCATGGTCGGGGAGCTGTACATCGCGGGCGAAGGACTCGCGCGCGGCTACGTCGGACGTCCCGTACTGACGGCCGAACGGTTTGTCGCCAACCCGTTCGGCGGTTCCGGCCGCATGTACCGGACGGGTGACCTGGCCCGGTGGACGCCGGACGGAAATCTGGTGTTCGAGGGGCGTGCCGACGAGCAGG
>NZ_AULB01000074.1 GCF_000425065.1 Actinomadura rifamycini DSM 43936 | reverse complement strand
GGTGTGTCGTGGACGTTCGCGGAGTTGGACGCGCGGGCGAATGGCGTTGCGCGTGGTTTGAGTGGCCGTGGTGTGGGTCGTGGGTCGCTGGTGGGTGTGCGGATGCAGCGGTCTGCGGACTTGGTCGCGACGTTGCTGGGGGTGCTGAAGGCCGGGGCGGCGTACGTTCCGTTGGACGTTTCGCATCCGGAGGAGCGGCTGGCGTCGATCGTGGCGGAAGCCGGTGTGTCGGTCGTGCTGACGGACGACGACGCGTTCGAGCCGTTCGAGCACGCTCCGGGTGTGGTCGTTTCGCCGGACGATCTGGCGTACGTCATGTACACCTCCGGTTCGACGGGGGTTCCGAAGGGGGTCGCGGTCACGCACGGCAACGTCGCGGCGTTCGCGCTCGACAGCGCGTGGCGCGATGACGTCGTGGAGTGCGTCCTGGTGCAGGCGAACCATGCGTTCGATGCGTCGACGTACGAGATCTGGGCTCCGCTTCTGCACGGTGGTCGGTTGGTGATCGTTCCGCCTGGTGAGGTGGACGCGGCGGAGCGCGGCAGGCTGATCGCGGAGCATCGGGTGTCGCATGTGGTGGCGCCGTCGGGGTTGTTCCGGGTGCTGGCCGAGCAGTCGCCGGAGATCTTCGGCGGGGTGCGGGAGGTGCTGACCGGCGGCGACGTCGTCTCGGCGGCGGCCGTCCGGAAGCTCCTGGAGACCCATCCCGACCTCACCGTGCGGACCACCTACGGTCCCACCGAGACGACGGGCTTCGTGACGCACCTGCCGTTCGCGTCGAGCGATCCGGTCCCGGCGTCGTTGCCGATCGGCCGTCCTCTGGACAACACGCGGACGTACGTCCTCGACGACTTCCTCAACCCGGTCGCACCGGGCGTGGTGGGGGAGTTGTACATCGCGGGCGAAGGCGTGGCGCGCGGATATGCCGGACGCGCGGCGCTGACGGCGGAACGGTTCGTGGCGAACCCCTTCGAGGGCTCCGGGCGCATGTACCGGACGGGTGACCTGGCCCGCTGGACGTCCGAGGGACGGTTGGAGTTCGGGGGGCGTGCCGACGAGCAGGTGAAGATCCGGGGTTTCCGGATCGAGCCGGCCGAGGTGGAAGCCGTCCTGACCTCCCACCCCGACGTGCATCAGGCCGTCGTCATCGCTCGCGAGGACGACCCTGGGACCAAGCGACTCGTCGGCTATGTCGTCGGCGAAGCGGACCTGGCCGAGTTGCGGGAGTTCGCGGCCGTCCGGCTTCCCGAGTACATGGTCCCGGCCGCGTTCGTCCCGCTGGACGCCGTCCCGGTGACCCGTAACGGCAAGGTCGATCGGGTGGCCCTCCCCGCCCCGGACTTCGCGGGACGGGCGGGCGGTCGTCCTCCGGCGACTCCCGGCGAGGAGGTCCTGTGCGGCCTGTTCGCCGAGGTGCTGGGCGTCGAGCAGGTCGCGGCGGACGTCTCGTTCTTCGAGCTCGGTGGTGACTCGCTCCTGGCGATGCGGTTGATCTCTCGTGTGCAGGCGGTGCTGGGTGCGGAGATCGGCATTC
>NZ_AULB01000073.1 GCF_000425065.1 Actinomadura rifamycini DSM 43936 | reverse complement strand
ACGTCGACGCATCGAACGCATGGTTCGCCTGCACCAGCACGCTTTCCACGACATCGTCACGCCACGCCTCGTCCAGGCAGAACGCCACCACGTTCCCGTGCGTGACCGCGACACCCTTCGGCACGCCCGTCGAACCGGATGTGTACATCACGTAAGCGAGACTCTGCGCCGAGACATGAACATTCGGGTTCTGCTCGACCGGCTCGAACTCGTCGGCGTCGGTGATGACGACCGACACCTCGGCCTCCGCCATCACCGCCGCGATCCGGTCCTCCGGATGCGAGACGTCCAGCGGGACGTACGCCGCACCCGCCTTGAGAACGCCGAGCAGCACCGGGACCAGGTCGGCCGACCGCCGCATCCGGACGCCGACCAGCGAACCGCGACGATCCCCCAGCGCCCGCGCGACCCCGTTCGCCCGCGCGTTCAACTCCGCGTACGTCCACAACACGCGACCGTCCCCCGACACGACCGCCACCGCGCCCAGCGTCCGCGCCGCCTGCGCCTCGAACAGCTCCACCAGCGAACCACCCGGCACCGGACGCCCCGTCGCGTTCCACCCCTCCACCACCAACCGGCGCTCGTCCGCCGACAGCACATCGACCTCGGACACCGGCACGTCCGGGTCCGCCGCCACCTGCTGGAGCACCGCGACGAAACGTCGGGCGAGCGCGTCGGCCGTTTCCGGGTCGAACAGGTCGGTCGCGTACTGGATCCCGCCTTCGATTCCGTCCGCCGCTCCGCTCTCGTCGCGGCGTTCCGACAGGGTCAGCGACAGGTCGAACTTGGCGGTCACGCTCTCGGCCGCCATGAGCGGACGGACCTGGAGGTTCGGCAGGTCGAGGGGAGCGTCGCCGTCCGGGATGTTCTGGAAGGCCAGCATGACCTGGAACAGCGGGTGCCGCGCCAGCGAACGCGCCGGATTGAGGTCTTCGACGAGCCGCTCGAACGGGACGTCCTGGTGCGCGTAGGCCGCGAGGTCGGTCTCGCGGACGCGTGCGAGCAGTTCGGTGAACGACGGGTCGCCGCCGACGTCCGTCCGCAGGACGAGGGTGTTGAGGAAGAAGCCGGCGAGGTCGTCCAGTGCGGCTTCGCCGCGCCCGGCGACCGGGGTGCCGATCGGGACGTCGTCGCCCGCGCCGACCTTCGACAGCAGGACGGCGAGCGCCGCCTGCGCGACCATGAACATCGTGACGCCGTTCCGCCGGGCCGTCTCCTGCAGCCCGCGGTGGGTTCGGGCGTCCACCCGCAGCGGGACTTCGGCGCCGCGGAACGACGCGGTGGCCGGGCGGGGACGGTCGCCGGGCAGCGCGAGCTCCTCCGGCGCGCCCGCGAGGGCGTCTCTCCAGTAGCCGAGCTGGGCGGAGATCACGCTGTCGGGGTCGTCGAGTTCGCCGAGCACCTCCCGCTGCCAGAGGGCGTAGTCGGCGTACTGGACGGGCAGCGGCTCCCACGCGGGCGCCTCGCCCCGGACGCGGGCCGTGTACGCCGCCCGGATGTCGGCGGCGAGGACGCCCATCGACCAGCCGTCCACCGCGATGTGGTGCGCCACCACGACCAAGGCCGCCTCCGTCGGGGACGACACCAGCAGCCGCGCCCGCCAAGGCAGGTCGCGGGCGAGGTCGAACCCTCGGGAGACCTCTTCGGCGGTGTCCTCCGCCAGGCGTTCCTGGGTGGTCCGGTCTATCCGCAGGCTCGGACGCGCTTCCGGCGCGTCCAGGATCACCTGGTGCGGGACGCCGTCGACGTGCGGGAACAGCGTGCGGAGCGTCTCGTGGCGGTCGGCGACGTCCCCGAGGGCCGCCTCCAGCGCGGCGACGTCCAGATCACCGGACAACCGCAGCGCGAGCGGCACGTTGTACCCCGCGCCCGCACCGGCCTCCTCCAGCCGGTTCAGGAACCACATCCGCTGCTGCGCGTACGACAGCGGCACGACCTCCGGACGCTCCCGAGCCACGAGCGCCGGACGCACGCCCGCCCC
>NZ_AULB01000072.1 GCF_000425065.1 Actinomadura rifamycini DSM 43936 | reverse complement strand
GGCGGTTCGAGAAGGCGTTCGCGGCCGAGGAGGACGGCTACTGGACGGCGTGGTTCTTCGGTGACGAGGGCCACCTGAGCGTCAACTCCGGAAGCGAGCACGTGGACGTCAGGTAACGGCGTCGGCCGGGTTCCGTAGGGGCGATACGTCTGCGGAGCCCGGCCGACTGACCGGCACCGGCCAAACGAACGCATGCGCCCAATGTGGTCGTTTTCGCGGCCAACCAAGATCGTTTACCGGGCGTCCTCACCGCGAGACCATCCATCTCGTGGAGAGGCACCCCCTTTGCGCCGAACACGACCACTGGCCGTCCTGACGGCCCTGATCGTCGCGGTGACGACGTTCCTCGTCCCCGCGACAGCCCGAGCCGACGTCACGGACGTGAACGTGTCCGTGGCGTTCGACCGGCTCTCCGCCGACCGCGTCGCCACGGTCAGCGTCGAGGCCAAGTACGAGACCGAGATCACCGAGGCGAAGGCGATCGTCGTGCGCCAGACGGAGGAGGGGGGAGCGTGGACGCCCATCGCGACCGTGCCCCTCGCCCTCACTGACGGCTCGGCGACCGACGGTACTTGGCAGGGCGAGTACCAGACCGACATCGAGGCCCACCCAGGGGCGACCGGATTCCTCGCGGAGCTCACGACGGCGGACGGGGTCACGCGGGATCCCAACGGGCACTACATCGACAACTGCTTCCAGTTGTCGATGGTCGATCTCACCAGCTCGCCCGCGGCGATCGACGCGGACACCCCGCTGACGATCGCGGGCCGCGTCCTCGTGCAGAAGACCCGGGACGCGGCGCCGGAACCCGCTGCGGACATCCCCGTCTGGAACACCTCGTCCCCGGTTCGGACCGGGGAGGACGGCTCCTTCTCCTTCACCCACCTGTACACGCACTGGACTTCGCTTCAGGCGCAGGCATCCTGGGACTGGTACGACCAGTGGTGCGAGGCCGGCGACTTCGCGCCGTCTCCCGAGATCACCCGGCAGACGGTGGAGCTGTCGGCGGAGATCGTGACGCCGCAGCCCGTCAAGGCCGGTGACGAGGTCACCGTCGAGGGTCGCCTGCAGCGGAACGGCGCGAACGGGCTCGTCCCCGTGGCCAACGTGTGGATCGCCGCGTACGTCACCTCGTCCGAGAAGGAAGGGGTGGGCGAAACCTACACCAAGCCGGACGGGACGTACCGGCTGACGTTCACGGCCGAGAAGTCCGGCCCCCTGACGGTGCAGAGCGATGAGAGGGACATCGTCTGGAGCGGTACGGCCGCGCCCGGCCAGATCACGGTCGAGGGCGACCCGCAGTTCTCCGAGGTGGAGATCACCCCGTCCCCGGTCGACTATGAGCAGCCGGTCCGGGCTACGGGGCTGCTCGCGGACGCCGGTACCCCGATCGCGGACGCGACGGTGTGGCTGCTGTTCTCGCCCGACGGCCAGAACTGGCAGAAGATGCAGAACGCCCGGACGACCGCGGACGGCCGGTTCGACCTCCAGAGCACCGAGACGACCCAGGACGGCTACTGGCGCGTCTGGTACGAGAGCGCGGACGGCACGGCGACGGCGTCGAGCGACGTCCGCCAGGTCAAGGTCCGGTTCGGGACGCTGCTGGACGACTACAAGGCGGAGGTCGGTCCGGGCGCGACGGTGACGGTCAAGGGCACGCTGCTGCGCCAGGACGGGTCGGGGCTGGGCCGGGAACTGCCCATCCACATCTACTTCATGGCCGAGGGCTCGTCGACCTGGGAGCTGCAGGGGACGACCGCGTCCAGCGCCGGGACCGGGACGTTCTCGAAGCAGTTCACGTCGTACCAGGACGGCTACTGGACGGCGGCGTTCTGGGGCGACGACGAGTACACCCGGTCGAACGCGCCCATCGCGCATGTGGACGTCCCGGGGCAGTACACGACGGAGTTCGCCGAGTTCGGCGCGTCCCCGACGCCTGTGGACGCCGGTGAGCCGATCACGGTGAAGGGGCTGCTCACGCGGACGATCGGCGGCGGCGCGGCCGAGCCCGCGCCGGGCAAGCCGGTCTACGTCTACTTCCTGCCCGCCGGTGCGACCGAGTGGAAGCACATGGCGGTCGTCCAGACGGGTGCGGACGGGCGGTTCGAGAAGGCGTTCGCGGCCGAGGAGGACGGCTACTGGACGGCGTGGTTCTTCGGTGACGAGGGCCACCTGAGCGTCAACTC
>NZ_AULB01000071.1 GCF_000425065.1 Actinomadura rifamycini DSM 43936 | reverse complement strand
GCTACGTTGTTGCCCCCACCGGGCCGGTCACCTCGCCAAGGCCATCCACGTCCTCCAGAACCGCGAGCTCAACGCATGTTGAAAAAGCTTCACTGTTTCAGGCCGCCAAGGCGGCGTGAATTTCAGTCGTTGCTTGCTGTGCGGTGAGCAGGTTGATCGAGCGGCGCGGGAGTGGTCGGGGGCCGTCGGCGTCGATGAGGTAGGTCGGGCCGTAGGGCCAGGGGCTGGCGAGGAGCGGGACGAGGCCGGTGCCGGGCCAGCTCTGGAGGGTGTCGTGGACGACGTCGGCGTCCGGGCCCGGGGCCGCGAACCACAGCACCGTGGAGACGGTGAAGGACGGACGGTCGTTGACGTCGAGGGCGCGGATGACGTCGGCCTCGAACTCCAGGCGTTCGGCGGCCTCTTCGAGGGTTTCGACCGCGTGGAGGCGCGGGGCGAGGCTCTCGGCGAGTGTGTCGTCGAAGGCGTCGCCGAACAGGCGCCCCAGCTCGTGGCCGGTGGCGATCACCCACGAGATGCCGACCTTGTCGGTGAGTACTTCGGTCAGGGCGGCGCGCAGGAGGCCGCCGACGGCGTCTGGCTGTTCACAGGCTGCCGGATCGACGAAATCCGCCGACTGCAACTCGACTGCGTCATCTGGGACGAGGGCACCGACGACCAGACTGGCGAGACCTACCCGATCTGCCTTCTGCGCATCCCGGCCACAAGACCTCCGGACCGTTCACCAAGCCCGTTGACCCGGTTGTCGGCCAGGTCATCGAAGCCCGGAAACTCGTCCGCCCGCCCCAGCCCGACATCGCCGACCGCAAGACCGGTCAGCGCCGCCAGCACCTGTTCTGCCGCCGCGGCCAGGTCATCGGCTCCAGCTACCCCAACGATCGTGTGCTTCCGCTCTCTGCCGCAAAGCCGGGATTCCTGAGAGCGATTTATGCGGAGCGCTCACCAGACCACTGCGCCCGCGCCACTATCGCCACCGGCTGCTGAACGCCCGTGAACCGCTTTCCCTCGCCGACCTGCAGCAATGGCTCGGGCACAAGCATCCCTCCAGCACCCGCCGCTGTGCCGCGATCCTGCAGCGCACCCTCGCCGGCGCCTACAGGAAGGCCGACTACTTCGCTCGCAACGTCTGCACGATCGAAGTCCTCATCGACTGCGACACCATCTTGTCCGGCGGCGCCGCCGACGGGCAGCCGCGGAAGTACTACGACCTGGGCGACGGGCACTGCGCCTACGACTTCTTCGCCAAATACCCTCACCGGCTCGCCTGCGCCCGCTGCACTTTCTATCTTCCGAAACACTCCCATGCCGGGCAGCTCCTCGCCGTCAAGGACGGCATCAACCAGATGCTCGAACAGGTCGATCTCACCGAGGATGAGCGCGAAGCCCTCGAAGGCGATCGGGACGCCGTCGCCGCCCTTGCAGAACGCCTCGCCGACACCCCCACCTCCGCCGGGCCGACCCCCGACCAGCTGGGCAGCGACAGCGCCTTCATCTCTCTCACCGCGCTGCGTGACAGCCTGCCGGGAGGCAATCCGTGATCAGGGCGCGCTCAGTCCTGACCGGCTTCTCGTGCCACGCGCTCGAGCCGATCTCGATAGTTTTTCCACCAAGCCGTATCACCAGGCGCCATGTTGCCCCTGTCGACTCGCAAACCCACTGCCCCGTCGATCAGCTCACGGACAATGTCGGCGTGCCCGGCATGCCGATCGGTCTCAGCGATCACGTGCACCAGGATCCGGTGCAGCGTCACCTCACTCCGTCCAGCCGGCCAGTGCGGCACTTGACCGATCGCGTCCAGCGCCAATGCGTCGATCGTGGCGTCGGAGTGCATCCACGCCCGGCGATATAGCCCGATGATCTGATCACGGGACTCATCAGCCGTCGCCCACATGTCCGCGTTGATTTCGGCGCCCTCGGCGAACCAGGGCATAGCCTCACCGGACGGCCGACCGAAAGTATCGCCGAAGTAGACCAACTCCATGCTGGCCACATGCTTGACCAGCCCCAACAGGTTGGTGCCGGTCGGCGTCACCGGACGACGGATGTCGTACTCCGAGAGCCCCTCGATCTTCCACACCAAGGCGTCACGCCCAGCCTGCAGATAATGCTTAAGGTCCGCCTTGGGATCCGATTCAGTGAAGCTTTTTCAACATGCGTTGAGCTCGCGGTTCTGGAGGACGTGGATGGCCTTGGCGAGGTGACCGGCCCGGTGGGGGCAACAACGTAG
>NZ_AULB01000070.1 GCF_000425065.1 Actinomadura rifamycini DSM 43936 | reverse complement strand
GGGCCCGCCACACCGCCCGCGATCATGATGTGATCACGCACCGTCGGACGCTGCTGGAAAAGGTTCAGTCATGCCGGGCAGTCTGCCCCCTCGCACCGACAGCCTGGCGAGCCACGTCTCACACGCCTCAGGGGACGACGGGGAGGCGATCGTCACCGCAGATTCGCAATAACGTCCCCTTCCACCGCCTCACCACCTGGCAAGACATCGGCGCCGGTCGCAAACAGGCTCTCCGGTGCCATCCGGCAAAGTACGAGCGGAACGGCCATAGGAGGGATGCGATATCAGCGCTCCAAGAGAGCCAGGAGATTATAGCAAGTGCCTATGCCGAAGGTAGTGCAAGTGTGGGTTCGGTACCCCGAGCGTTTTCACCATGAACGGCCGCCGGGTGATCTCATGGGCGGGCCGCTCCGCCGCAGCGGCCCGCGGGCGACATTGGCGCACCCGTCCTCCGCCAACTCCCACAGTGCCCGCCTACGTCGAGCGCTGCTCAGCATGGCGCCAGCGCTACGAGAGCCACAGGCCAGCTAGAACCCGAGCCCACACGGCGGAACGCGCAGGCGCCGCAGGCCCGATGAAAACTTTCTTTACGTCTTCAAGGGCGCCCCGCTGACGCGGGGCGCCGGGCGGCCGGTCTCGTCTCGCGCCGCCGTGCACGACCGATTCTGCCCGAGTAGCCGGGGAGATCTCGAAGACGCACACAAGCTACAGGCCTCCGGTGTCAGTCAGCCACGCGCATGTACTCGCGCTTCTTGCCCTTAATCGTCGTCAAAGTGAGCTTCTTCCCGTCATCGGAGAGGGCGGCATCCATATCGGCCTTGAATCTGCCGCAGTCCAGCGAGATGCGGTAGTCACTTTCGATGGGTTCGACGAGGGCTACGCCGCCCCCTGGGCCCCCGCGTGCCGGAGGATACTCCAGCGCGAAACCGTCTCTCTTGGACTGGGCGCCGTTCGCGCGGGAACACCCTCCGGACCGGTTGCTGCGTCTGTGCAGGCGTGCGACGGTTGAGACGCGGAGATAACGTCCCGCTGAGCGGTGTAGGCGGCGAAGAGTGGGATCGCGATCGTCGATAGTGTGGCCGACATGGCGATCGCTCGCATGCCCCTCATCGTTATCGACTGTCCCGATCCTGGTGCACTCGCCAGGTTCTACGGCGCGATGCTGGATTGGAAGATCGAGGTCTCCACTGACCGGGCAGCGGCTTGCAACGACTCCGGCCAGTGCATCTCCTTCCATAAGGTGAATGATTACACGCCACCAGCGTGGCCGAGCCAGGAGCGGCCCCAGCAAATGCACATCGATGTGATTGTAGACGACCTCGATGCTGCTGAGGCGGCAGTAATCGACCTCGGTGCGACCAAACACCCGGAGCAGCCCGGCACGTCTTACCGGGTCTTCCTGGACCCGGCAGGTCACCCCTTCTGTCTTTGCCTCCTGCATTGATCCCCACCATGAGGGACGTGACGGCGCGGCGCGGAGGCGACCAAGTTGTAATACAGGCGGGCGATCAAGGCCAAGAGCGGTCACTGAGGGCAGGCCTACGGGCAGGTCAGGCCCGGTTACCAGCATGATCGGTGCGCTTCCCAGGCTGGCAGCGTGAGTTCATTCCCGTCACCCGCTCGCACGACGAAGGCCCGGGTCCGGGACATGCTTCCGAACACTGGGCCCTGATCGTTTCCAGTGCGGCGAGGCCACCGGGCGATTAGGCCGGAACGAGCGCCCCCGCCTCACCATCGCCCCGCCATCGCGATCACGGTCGGCCTGGACGGGCGTCCAGAACGTCCGCGATCGTGCGGTTAGCGTTAGCCGATCGATCTTGGTAGCGCAGCGCGCCCGTGCGTTGTCGTGGCCCCCTCACGAGGTTGCGGAGCGAGACGGCAGCAAGGGTGTTACCGGTTTGCCGAAGGTCTGAAAGTGCAGATTTGCCCCCGAGCGTCTTCACCGGCTCACCCTTGACCCCTGTGAAGACGAGCGCCTCAGCGTCCGGCCGGATGTACCGATCTAGGTGACGGATGGTCGCGGCCGGGATCGCGGCCGTCCGTAGGCCAGCTGTGACTCGGTCGGCCCGAGGCTCACTTCCCCGTTCGCCCGCTCGACGTACGCGGCTCGCACGCGGACCGCTTCATGGTGTCGATGTCGCACCGCCAGAGCGCGGTCACCTCGCCCCATCGCAGGCTTACGAACGCGGCGAGGAGGGTGAATGAGGTGCCACGGATCTTCCGGACAGGGCCCCAACTAGAGTTGGGGAGAACCGGAAGGGAAGGTCGTTGGCACGACAGAGGCGGCATTTCACCCA
>NZ_AULB01000069.1 GCF_000425065.1 Actinomadura rifamycini DSM 43936 | reverse complement strand
CGGGGCGCGGCGGTTCACGGTCGGGTTCGACGAGCAGCTCAAGCCGACGGTGACCGATGACGGCGGCACGGTGCGCAAGTCGCTGCCCAAGCCGGGCGTCAAAGACGACCCCGATCTCGCGCCCGCCGCGCACAAGCGGTTCGCGGCGTTGAAGAAGGACGTCCGGACGGTCGCGGCCGACCAGATCGCGCGACTGGAACGGGCGATGGTGGACCGCCGCCGCTGGTCGGCCGCCGAGTTCCGCGACCTGCTCGCGGGGCATCCCCTCGTCGGCCACCTCGTCCGCCGCCTGGTGTGGCTCGCCGAGGACGACGGTCGCCCGATCACGGCGTTCCGCGTCGCCGAGGACGGCACGTTCGCCGATGCCGCCGACGACGCGTTCGTCCTGCCGGACACCGCGCGGGTCGGGATCGCGCATCCGGTCCACCTGGGCGACGGGGTGAAGGCGTGGTCGGAGCTGTTCGCCGACTACGAGATCCTGCAGCCGTTCCCGCAGCTCGCCCGGCCCGTCCACGCCCTCACGGGCGACGAGCGCGAGACCGGGCGGCTGGCCCGCTTCGAGGACCTGACGGTGCCGTCCGGCGCCGTCCTCGGCCTGGTGGACCGGGGCTGGGAGCGCGCCGCCCCGCAGGACGCGGGCGTCGAGCCGTGGATCTCCCGGCGCCTCGCCCCCGACAGGGTGCTGGTCGTCGACCTCGAACCCGGGATCCCCGTCGGCTCGCCCGACCTGCTCGGCGACCAGCGGCTCGCCGGCGTCCGGCTCGCCCGGCACCCCGGCGCCCCGCCGCGCGGCACGGACCCGTCGCCGCGGGGCGACCTCGACCCCGTGCTCGCCTCCGAGGTCCTCGCCGACCTGGCCTCCCTGACCGACGCGACGAACGGAGCGCGCCCATGACCGACGGCCACGCACCGGCCGGCGACCACGCCCTGCTCGCCCGAGGCGCGTGGTGGCACGCACGCCACCCGCGCCGGGACCGCCCGGGCGTGCCCGAGCCGGACGCGCCGGACGAGGCCCGCGCCGCGCGCGCCGCGTCCCTCGTGGACGGCGTCCGCGGCGAGATCGACAACGTCCTCGCGCTCCCCGGCACCGACCCGGCGATCGCCGAGGCGGCCCGCGCGTACCTGGGCGGCGCCGCCGACCCGCTCGGCGCGGCGGCCGTCGCGCACATCGCCGGCATCACGGGGTTCCTGGACGGGCGGCCGGACGGGCCCTCGTTCCCGCACGCCTGGGTCGCCCGGCACGGCGACGCGTTCGCCGCCGCCGCGGTCGCGGAGCTGGGCGGGATCGCCGCCGACGCGACGTACGTCCGCCCCGGCTACGCGTGGGGAGGCGTCCGCGCCAGGGCGCCCCGCGACACGTCCGGCGCATGGTGGCTGCACATCGGGGACGCGCGGTGGCTCCGCACCCGCCTGGCCGCCGCCCCGGACGACGTGTACGCGGCGGCGGTCGCGGAGCTCGCCGCGCGGCGCGGCCACGAGCTGCAGAAGCTGGTCGCCGCGTACCTCGCGCCGACCCGCGGCGACTGGGTCGAGGAGCTGTGCGGGAACCCCGGGGCCGCCGCGGACGTCACCTTCCACGGGCGGTGGCTGCTGTTCTGCGCGCTGGGCGCGCCGCACCAGCCCGCCGCGCTCGGCCTGGCGGTCGGGTACCGCGACCGCGACCCGGGCGTCCTGACGTCGCTGGTGGACGGCGTCGGCGCGGAGGCGGCGGCGCCGCTGATCGTCGAGGCGCTGGAGCAGGACCTGTCCCGGGGGACGCAGGCGGGCGCCCTCCCCGAGGTCCTCGCCGGGCTCCCCGTGGACGCGGCGTGCCGCGCGCTCGTCGACCGGATCGACCGGCCCGGCTTCCCGCCCGCCGTGCTCGCGGCCGCCCGCGGCTTCCCGGCGCGGGTGCTGCCGCTGCTGGCCGCGTCGGACTCCGCGAGGGCCGCGGACCTGCTGGCCGCGCGCGTCCGGGCCGAGCCGGACCTCGCCGCGTCGCTGCTGCCGGACCGCCCCGCCGAGGCGCGCCTCCCGGACGCCGCGGACCTGCCGCCGCTGCTGACCGAGCCGCCGTGGACGAAGTCCCGGACGGGCGCCGAGCCGCTCGTGCTCGAGAACCTGCCCGCGCCCGGCGTCACCGCGGTCGCGTGGGCGCCCGGCGAACGGGAGGAATGGGCGGCGCACGCCGAGGCCGGATCCGGCTACCGGCCCCTGTCGGAGCGGGAAATCGCCGAGTTCGATGCCGGGGACCTGCCATGGTTCCGGGAGGTCGCGCTGTTCACGGAGGGACCGGACGACCAGGCCCGTCCGCGCCTGCGGACCTGGGAGCCCGAGTCGGAGTGGGACGCCGAGCGGTGGCTGCCGGTCGTCGTCGCCCGGTTCGAGGCGGACGCCGCGGGCGCCGCCGTGTCCGTCGCCCGGCGGGCCCCGACCGCGCTCGGCCGGTTCCTGCTGCCGCTGCTGAGCGACGAGATCGCGCGGACGATGGCGGACTGGCTCGTCCGGCTGAAGACCGCCGCGCAGGAAGCGCGTGCCTGGTTCGCCCGGCACGGCGCCGCCGCGGCCCCCGCGCTGATCCCCGACGCGCTGGGCAAGGCGGGCCGCAGGCGCGGCGCCGCCGAGGCCGCGCTGCGCCTGATCGCGGACCGGGAGGGCGCGGGGCCGGTCGTCGCGGCGGCGCGCGTCCACGGGGACGCGGCGGCCGCCGCGATCGAGGCGCTGGTCACGGCCGACCCGCTCGACAAGCTGCCCGCCGTGATCCCGTCCGCGGACTGGGTCGAGCTCCGGGCGCTCCCGCGGCTCCTGCTGCGCGGCCGGACGCACGCCCTGCCCGACGAGGCCGTCGCGCACGTCCTCACCATGCTGGCGATGTCGAAGCCGGACGAGGTGTACGCGGGCGTCCCGGCCGTCGTCGAGCTGTGCGACCGGGAGTCGCTGGCGGAGTTCGGGTGGGCGCTGTTCCGCTGGTGGGAGGCGTGCGGTTCGTCCTCGAAGGAGAACTGGGCGCTGACCCAGCTCGGCCTGACGGGCGACGACGGCACCGTGCTCCGCCTCGCCCCGGTGATCCGCGCGTGGCCGGGGGAGAGCGGGCACGCCCGCGCCGTGCTCGGGCTGGACGTCCTGGCCGCGATCGGTACCGAGACCGCGCTGACGAACCTGCATTCGATCGCGCAGCGGGTGAAGTTCAAGGGGCTGAAGGCGAAGGCGCAGGAGAAGATCGAGGAGGTCGCGGCCGGTCTGGGGCTGAC
>NZ_AULB01000068.1 GCF_000425065.1 Actinomadura rifamycini DSM 43936 | reverse complement strand
CAAGCAGCGTAGATCTGCCCGCAGATCACCCATGAAGAAGCTGTCCGGAAAACGCGTGGCCCCTCACTTCCTCCCAACCTGGCCCCGTGTGCCGGCCCTGAGACCGGCCTTCACCACGGCTTCAAGGGCCTGCAGATCGCTGCGTCCGCGCTTACCGCAGAAGCCCTGGCACTGGCCACCCCAGCCAGCACCCACTCGCGCTCCACCGAAGCTCACAATCAGGACAAGGTCAGCATGGGCACCATCGCAGCCCGCCGGACACGCGACTGCCTCACCCTGGCCATCGACGTCGCCGCCATGCACCTTCTGGCCCTCTGCCAGGCCGCCGACCTACGCGCTCAGCCTCTCCCCGACCCCTTGTGCGGTGTCCACCGCCTCATCCGCCAGCACTCCGCACCCGTTACTCACGACCGCCCGCTGCACGACGACATTGCTACCATCGCCGGTCTCATCCGCCGCCATTCGCTCGAAGATCTCCGGTGACCTCCTGTATAAGGAATCCCGACGCGCCTTCCATTGGGTGTTAGCAATGGCCACTTAAGGCGCCGGGGGTGCCAGGTCGCCGCCGGATATCGGTATCGGCTGACACAATGCCGCGCCATGAGCAAGAGGGAGGGCGCCCCGCTTGCCGGGCTGGACGACGCCACCGTCCTGTCATCGGAGGCCAGTGCAGCGATCGGCGTCCTCGAGGACGCCCATACGGTCCGAGCGGACGGCGTGCGGGTACATCGCTGACGCATCGAGAACGCCACTGTGGCGGTGCCCGTGCGGAGCGGCGGGGAAACCGTTCGGTGTGCAGGTAGACCGTCGCCCGATCGAGCCACATCCCCGAAGCCGGGACCCGACGTCGACACCTGCGCTTCACGGTCATCGGGGCCCGTCGAGCACCACCGCGCCGCGGACGCTGCGCGGGTCTCGCGCGTCTACCCACGTGAGCCCGTCCCGGTCCAGCGCCGGTCGATTCGTCCTTTCCTCGGTTGGGTCCGGGCGCGTCATCGGGCGGCCCTGTTCGAGTGCGGCAGCGATCTCGGTCAGCCAGTCCGGCAAGGGCCACCCGTTCGGGGATGGGTAGGGGGCGTCCCCCGCATCGACCGCCCAGCCGCCGAGGTTGCCGTAGGAGGGCTCGCCCTTGCGCGCGTCGACGTACCAGCCGTACCAGGTGTCCCCGGGCCTGCGGGCGAACGGCAGAATGCCCGCCTCCCGCTCCCACTCGTCGGTATGTGTCCGATACTCACGGACCAGCCCGTCGAGCGGCAGCATCGTCCAGCCGTTCGGAAGGATCCCGGCGACGTGCACAGCGTCGGGCGTCCGGTCTTCGTCCACACCGTCATGGATGCGGTACCAAGCCGCCAGCGTCGCGGGAAACTCCACCCCCATGGCCGCCGCCGCCGCGACGATGTCGGCTTCACCGGCCGGCGGGCGCAGCAACGCGGCCGAAGCCGGTGCGTGAACGCGCAGCCAGGCTTCCATCCGGTCCCAGGCTGCGATCAGCCGCTCGACACCGCCAATATCACTACCCATATACCCACATTACAAATGACCGGCGACATGAAGACCTCAATATCCGAATCGCTCGCCTTTGGAGCCAATGAGCGAAGCTTTCGTTGAGCGAAGTTCTCGATCTATTCGCTTTGGTCGTCGAGCGAGAGTCATTGCTCGACAATATGGCACAGCGAGACCGCTGCATGGCGAAGGTGATACCGACGGGGGGCACCTTTAGGACCCGAGCCCGCTTCCGAATGGTCGTCCCGGTGATTGAGGCCCGATTGTCGAAAGTTTCCCTTGAGCCGGTTTCGGACAGCAACCCACTTTGGGGTACCTCCCCGGTGGCACGCTTGTGCCCTTCAACGGTGTTGTCGGAGCACAGCCAGATGGTGAGCGGCCATGCGGCGCTCGGCTCCGGCGCGGCTGTGCGACCGGCCCCTCGGCCGTGCGGTGGGAACGGTGTGTAGCACATGTGCCGGGTGACCCATGGCAATTACCCGATCCTCGTTCGCCAATAGAGAACCGCCATTCAGCGCGCTTGCCGGTTGATGGGGACCCGCTTGGCTGCGGACTGTCACTCCGCGTTAACGGGAACGCGGCTGATGGGACGGGTCCGAAGCCAGTACGAGCGGGCGGCGACGGTTAGCGCGACCCCGTACACGGCGAACGCGGCCATGCCGATCCAGGCGACCAGCAGTGCGTCATCGGCGGTATGGAAGTCCCCGCGCGGCATCGACAGCACACCGGCCGTGGCCAGGGCCGAGTAGCCGGCCCCCAGCACCCCGTACGGAGCGAGGGTTGCGGCGCCGACCAAGGCCGGGGTCAGGGGGAGCCAGCGCGGGACGCGGCGGCCGCGCAGGAACGGCGTCCAGTGCGGGAAGACCTGCCCCCATGGCCGCACCAGAGCCCAGAGCAGGACGACGCCGAGTGCGGCCAGCAGCGCGGTGCCGTCCAAGCCCCGGGATTCCAGGGTGAGCCAGACCCCCGAAGCGCCGTTGCGCTCGGAGATCGCCAGCATCTCCGCGCCGGTCATCCCCGCGAACGTGCCGCCGGACGCCCAGACCAGCTTCATCACCACGTAAGGGAGGAAGGCCACCGTGCCCGCGCAGGCTGCCAGGTGAACCGGGCGAGAGGCGGCCGAGGGCGAGAGGCGGGCCGGTTCGCCGACCGTCGCGGTGGACGGACCGCGGTCGGAGCGGGCGGTGGCCGCGAGCAGGACCACCCCGGCCGCCGACAGCGCGTGGTTGGCTGCGGCCGCCCAGCTGTCCACCGCCTGGCCGAACATCAGCGTGATGACGTCCATCAGCAGGCTGAACGCGCCGATCGCCGCCAGCCCGCAGACCGCCCACAGCAGCGCCCGCAGCATGGGCCGCAGCCCGTATCGCGCCACCGCGCCACAGGCCAGCGCCGCCAGCGCCCCCACCGCCGCCACCGCCCACCCCATCGCGGCAGGCCCCGGGTCGCCGCCCAGGTAGAGCAACGGGGTCTCACTGAGCGCGCCTGCCAGCCCGAAGCCGGCGAACGCCACCCCCCACACCATCGTCGCCCGGCCCGCCCATCGTGGCCACCGCCGCCACCACGCGTGCCAAGGCGCCCTCATCGTCGGTCCGACACCAGTCATGCTCCGAACATCGCGTGACTGTGACGGCATGGCCTCGCCCATCAGGGCGATCTGTCTCCCCCTACCGAGTGAATGGCCTGCTGAAGCTCAGGAAGATTTCGCGGAGTGTGATGCCGCCTCAACTGGCCATCCGCGGAATTTGGCACTGGGTATGAGGGGCCACGCGTTTTCCGGACAGCTTCTTCATGGGTGATCTGCGGGCAGATCTACGCTGCTTG
>NZ_AULB01000067.1 GCF_000425065.1 Actinomadura rifamycini DSM 43936 | reverse complement strand
AGGAGCGAACGCCCGGAACCGAGCGCGGCCTCGAACAACTCCATCCCCTCGGCCTGCGACATCAACTGCAGACCGCCACGCCTGCTCATCCGGGACCGGGCGAGATCGTCGGTGCCCGCAGCCATCCCGGACGTCTGGTCCCACAGCCCCCACGCCAGCGACAGACCCGGCAGGCCCTCGGCCCGACGGCACGCCATCAACCCGTCCAGGTAGGCGTTGGCAGCCGCGTAGCTGCCGCTGCCCGCGCCCATGAACACGCCCGACACCGAGGAGTAGACGACGAACGCGGCCAGATCCATGCCCCGGGTCAACTCGTCCAGGTGCCGCACCGCGTCGGCCTTGGGCGCGAACACCCTGGCGAGCCGCTCCGGCGTCAGCGTCCCGATCACGCCCGCGTCGATGACGCCGGCGGTGTGGACGACTCCGGTCAGGGGATGCTCGGCGGGCACGGACCCCAGCAGCTCCGCGACCTGGTCGCGGTCCGCGAGATCGCAGGCGACCACCGACACTTCCGCGCCCTGGTCGGACAGCTCGGCGACCAGGGCGTCCGCACCTTCGGCGTCCGGGCCCCGACGGCTCGCCAGAAGCAGACGGCGGACGCCGTGGCGGGCGACCAGATGCCGGGCGGCCAAACCGCCCAGGGCGCCCGCGCCCGACACCAGCACCGTCCCCTCCGAACCGAACGCCACCGGGACGTCCGCCACCGGCACGGAACCGGCGGCGCGGGCGAGACGCGGGACGAACAGGGCCGTGCCCCGCACCGCGACCTGCGGCTCACCCGATGCGAGCACCGCACCCAGCACCGGCCCGGCGTCACCCGCCGACGCGGGATCGAGATCGAGCAGGACGATCCGGTCGGGGTTCTCGGCTTGTGCGGAGCGGACCAGGCCCCACACCGCCGACGCCGCCGGGTCGGTCACCGCGCCGTCCCCGGCGGGTACCGCACCCCGCGTCAGGACCACCAGCCGCGACTCCTCCAGCGCGGGCGCGGCCAGCCACGCTCGGACGATGGCCAGGACCCGGGAGGTCAGGGCCAGGGGCGCCCGCGTGTCGTCGGCGAACGCCCGGAGGACCGCCGCCGCGGGCGCGTCCTCGGCCAGGGCGGCCACGTCCTCCTCGGTCGCCACCGGCGCCCACGACGGCGCGGACGCCGCCGCCGCGGTCAGCTCCGTCCAGTCGACCTGGAACAGCGAGGTGGCGCCGGCGGCGCCGGCGGCCGCCTCACCCGGCCGCGACACCACCGAGTCCACGGTCAGGACCGGCCCGCCGGTCTCGTCGGCCGCCGCCAGCGACACCGTGCCGGGCCCGCCGGGCGTCAGCCGCACCCGCAGCACCGACGCCCCGGACGCGTGCAGCGCGAACCCGCGCCAGTCGAGCGGCTGCCGCGGCTCGTCGGCGGCGCCGGCCAGCAGCGCCGCCTCCAGCAGCACCGGGTGGAGACCGAACCGGCCCGCGTCCGCGCCCTGCTCCTCGGGCAGGGCGACCTCCGCGAACAGCTCGTCTCCGCGCCGCCACACCGCCCGCACGCACCGCGCCGCTCCTTCGCCGCCGAGGTCGCCGGCCTCCCGCGCGCCGACCGGCGGCCAGACGGCCGCGTCGAACGGCTCCGGCACGGCGGGCGCGGCCGACAGCCGCCCGGTGGCGTGGCGGGTCCAGCCGTCCGCGCCGTCGTCCCCGGCGACGTCCTCGCGCTGCGAGTACACCTCGACGGTGCGCGCACCGTCGTCGTCCGGTCCGCCCAGGACGACCTGGACGCGCACCCCGCCGTGCTCGGGCAGCACGAGCGGAGCCTCGATCTCCAGCTCGTCCAGGACGGTGCACCCGGCCTCGTCCCCGGCGCGCACCGCCAGCTCGACCAGCCCGGTGCTCGGGACGTCCGCGAGCCACGGATGCACCCGCAGCGACAGCCGCGAGGTGAACACCAGCCCGTCCGACTGCGGCAGCGGCACCACCGCGCCCAGCAGCGGATGGTCGGCGCCCGCCAGCCCGAGCGCCGGTGCGTCCTTGCTCCCGGCCGGGTGGAGCCAGTAGGGCCGGTGGTCGAACGCGTACGTCGGCAGGTCCACGTCGCGCGGCGCCTGCGGCAGCAGGCCGCTCCAGTCGACGGCGACGCCCCGGACGAACAGTTCGGCCATCGAGGTGAGCAGGCGCCGCATGCCGCCGTCGTCGCGGCGCAGCGACCCGGTCACCACGGCGTCGGTGTCGGTCCCGTCCACGATCTCGCTGATCGGCTGGACCAGGACGGGATGGGCGCTGACCTCCACGAACACGCCGTGGCCCTGGTCGAGGAGGGCGGAGAGGACGGATCCGAACCGGACCCGGTTGCGCAGGTTCCGGTACCAGTAGTCGCCGTCGACCTCCCCGGCCTCGGAGATCCACTCCCCGGTCACCGTCGACAGCAGCGGGATCGTCGGCGCCTGCGCCTCGATCCCGACCAGCGCTTCGGCGAGCGTGTCCTCGATGTCCTCGACGTGGCTGCTGTGGGAGGCGTAGTCGACGGCGATCCGCCGTCCGCCGAGCGCCGTCACCGCCTCGTCCAGCGCCTCGCGGTCCCCGGCGATCACCACCGAGGAGGGACCGTTGACCGCCGCGATCTCCACGCGGTCCGCCCACGGCTCCAGGCGGGCCGCCACGTCCGCTTCCGGCAGCGCGATCGACGCCATCCCGCCGCGTCCCGACAGCTCGGCGGCGATGGCCCGGCTTCGCAGGGCCACCACCCGCGCGGCGTCCTCCAGAGACAGGGCGCCCGCCACGCACGCGGCCGCGATCTCGCCCTGGGAGTGCCCCACCACGGCGTCGGGCTTTACGCCGACCGACTCCCACAGCGCTGCAAGGCCGATCATGACGGCGAAGCTCGCGGGCTGGAGGACGTCGACCCGGTCGAGGAGATCCGGCTCGGTGTCGCCGCGCAGGACGTCCGTCAGCGACCAGTCCACCCACCGCTCCAGCGCGGCGGCGCACTCGGCGATGCGTTCGGCGAACACCGGGGAGGAATCCAGCAGCTCCCGGCCCATACCGACCCACTGCGTGCCCTGGCCCGGGAAGACCCATGCGAGCTTGCCGAACGCGCCCGCGCTGCCGGTCACGATGCCGGGCGCGCTTTCACCGCGTGTGAGCGCGCCGAGGGCGTCCAGCGCTTCCTCGCGGGAGGCCGCCACCACCACGGCGCGGTCGCCCAGGACCGCACGGTGGGCCAGCAGGGCGCTCGCCACGTGCGGCAGTGACGGCTCGCCGGAGCCCTCCAGGAAGGCCGCCAGCCGTTGGGCTTGTCCGGCC
>NZ_AULB01000066.1 GCF_000425065.1 Actinomadura rifamycini DSM 43936 | reverse complement strand
ACCTGCTCGTCGGCACGCCCCTCGAACACCAGATTTCCGTCCGGCGTCCACCGGGCCAGGTCACCCGTCCGGTACATGCGGCCGGAACCGCCGAAGGGGCACGCAACGAACCGCTCCGCCGTCAGGGCGGGACGACTCGCGTAACCGCGAGCAACACCCTCACCCGCGATGTAGAGCTCACCCACCACACCCGGCGCGACCGGGTGCAAGAACTCGTCGAGGACGTACATCCGGGTGTTGTCCAGCGGACGACCGATCGGCACCGACACCGGGACGTCATCGCCGACCGTGAACAGCACGTGCGTCGCGAACCCCGTGGTCTCGGTGGGGCCGTAGGTGGGGCGGACCTCCAGATCGGGGTGCATCTCCAACAGGCTGCCGATGGCGGTGGACGACACGACGTCGCCGCCGGTCAGCACCTCCCGCACCCCGGCGAAGATCTCCGGCGACTGCTCCGCAAGCACCCGGAACAACCCCGACGGCGCCACCACATGCGACACCCGATGCTCCGCGATCAGCCTGCCGCGCTCCGCCGCATCCACCTCACCAGGCGGAACGATCACCAACCGACCGCCACGCAGAAGCGGAGCCCAGATCTCGTACGTCGACGCATCGAACGCATGGTTCGCCTGCACCAACACGCACGACAACACGTCCTCACGCCACGCCGTGTCCAGCGCGAACGCCGCGACGTTGCCGTGCGTGACCGCGACACCCTTCGGGACCCCCGTCGAACCGGAGGTGTACATGACGTACGCCAGATCCCCGCCACCGATCGGGGTCTGTGGCCTCTCCTCCACCGGCTCGAACACGTCGTCGTCACCGAGGACGACCGAGATCCCGGCCTCCGCCACGATCGACGCCAGCCGCTCCTCCGGATGCGAAACGTCCAACGGGACGTACGCCGCACCGGCCTTCAACACACCCAACAACGTCGCGACCAAGCCCGCAGACCGCTGCATCCGCACACCCACCAGCGACCCACGACCCACACCACGACCGCTCAAACCACGCGCAACGCCATTCGCCCACGCGTCCAACTCCGCGAACGTCCACGACACACCACCATCGACCACCGCGACCGCGCCCGGAGTCCGAGACGCCTGCGCCTCGAACAGCTCGACCAGCGAACCGGCCGGCAACGGACGCGCCGTGTCATTCCAGTCCTCCAGCACCAACCGGCGCTCGTCGCCCGACAGCACGCCGATCTCGGAGACGGGCGTGTCGGCGTCGGCCGCGACCTGCTCCAGCACCCGCACCAGATGCTCCGACAACGCCCGGACGGTCGGCTCGTCGAACAGGTCGGCCGCGTACTGGATCTCTCCGCCGAGCCCCGCCGGGGCGCCGTCCTCGCTGCGGTGCTCGGTGAGCGTCACCGACAGGTCGAACCGCGCCACCGCCGTGTCGTCCGGAGGCAGCGGCACCGCGCGCAGACCGGACAGGTCCCATTCGTCGTCCGGTTCGGACGCGTTCTGCACCGCGAGGATCACCTGGAACAGCGGGTGCCGGGCCAGCGAACGCACCGGGTTGAGGTCCTCGACCAGCCGCTCGAACGGGACGTCCTGATGCGCGAACGCGGCGAGATCGGTGTCCCGGACGCGTTCCAGCAGTTCGGCGAACGACGGGTCGCCGCTCACGTCCGTCCGCAGCACCAGCGTGTTCAGGAAGAACCCGACCAGGTCTTCGACCGCCGCGTCGTCGCGCCCGGCGACGGCCGTGCCGAGGGCGATGTCGGTACCGGCCCCCATCCGGGACAGCAGCGCGGCGAGCGCGGCCTGCGCGACCATGAACATCGTGACGCCGCGCCGCCGCGCCAACCCGGTGAGCCGGGCGTGGGTCGCGGCGTCCGCCCGGATCGGCACCACGCCGGCCCGGAAGGAGGGGTCCGGCGGGCGCCGCCGGTCGACCGGCAGTGCGATCTCCTCGGGGAGCCCGGCGAGCGCGTCGCGCCAGTACCGAAGCTGGTCCGCGAGGACGCTCCCGGTGTCCTCCAGATCGCCGAGAACGTCCTGCTGCCAGAGGGCGTAGTCGGCGTACTGGACGGGCAGCGGCGCCCAGTCCGGCGCGTCCCCCCGGCGGCGGGCCGCGTAGGCGGCGCCGAGGTCCCGCGTCAGGACGCCGACGGACCAGCCGTCCACCGCGATGTGGTGCGTCACCGCCACGAGCACGGACTCGACCGGTGACACCACCAGCAGCCGCGCCCGCCACGGCAGCTCGCGGGACAGGTCGAAGCCGCGCCGGACCTCGGCCGCGACCGCCGCTCCCACCGCCGTTCCGCCGACCTCGTCGATCAGCAGGCGGGGACGTCCGTCCGCGCCGCCCAGCACCCGCTGCCGGGGCCGCCCGCCGACGTCCGGGAAGATCGTGCGCAGGGTCTCGTGCCGGTCGGCGACGTCCCCGAGCGCCGCCTCCAGCGCCGCGACGTCCACCTCGCCGGACAGCCGCAGCACCACCGGCACGTTGTAGCCCGCACCGGCGCCGGCCTCCTCCAGCCGGTTCAGGAACCACATCCGCCGCTGCGCGTACGACAGCGGGACCTCGTCCGGGCGGGGACGGGCCGTCAACGGCATGCGGGCCTCGCCGCCGACCCTGGCCAAGCCCGCGACGGTCGGCGACGCGAACAGGTCCCGAATGCTCACCTCGACGCCCAGCACCGCCCTGACCCGGGCGATCAACCGCATCGCCAGGAGGGAATCGCCGCCCAACTCGAAGAACGAAGCCTCCGCGCCGACCCGGTCCAGGCCGAGCACGTCGGCGAACAGCCCGCACAGGACCTCTTCGGTCGGCGTCTGCGGCCCCCTCCCCGCCTCCCCGCCCGCGAACGCGGGCGCGGGCAGCGCGGCCCGGTCCAGCTTGCCGTTGGGGGTGATGGGGATGGCGTCGAGCGGGACGAACGCCGCAGGGACCATGTAGTCGGGGAGCTTGGCGGCGGCGAACTCCCGCAGCGTCGACTCGTCCGCGTCGCCGACGACGTACGCGACGAGCCGCTTGATTCCTGGTTGGTCTTCGCGCGCGATGACGGCCGCCTGGACGACGTTCTCGTGGGCCGCCAGAACGGTCTCGACCTCGGCCGGTTCGATCCGGAAGCCGCGTATCTTCACCTGCTCGTCGGCACGTCCCTCGAAGGCCAACTGCCCGTCGGGTGTCCACCGGGCCAGGTCACCGGTCCGGTACATACGACCAAAGCCATCGAAGGGGTTGGCGACGAAACGCTCGGCCGTCAGGACGGGACGTCCGACATAGCCGCGCGCCACACCTTCGCCCGCGATGTAAAGCTCGCCCACCACGCCCGGCGGAACCGGATGCAGGAACTCGTCCAGCACGTACATCCGGGTGTTGTCCAGCGGACGCCCGATCGGCACCGACGCCGGAACCTCATCGCCAACGTCGAAAGGGACATGGGTGGCGAAGGCCGTCGTCTCCGTCGGCCCGTAGGTCGAACGGACCACCAGGTCAGGATGCGCCTCCAGGAGGGCGCGGATCGCGGACGACGACACCACGTCGCCACCGGTAGACACCTCCCGCACACCTGCGAAGACCTCCGGGGACTGCTCCGCAAGCACCCGGAACAGGCCCGCCGTCGCGTGCACGTTCGTCACGCCGTGCTCGGCGATCAGCCCGGTCCACTCCGTCGCGTCGACCTCGCCGGGCGGCGTGATCACCAGTCGACCGCCGTGCAGGAGCGGCGTCCATATCTCGTACGTCGACGCATCGAACGCATGATTCGCCTGCACCAGCACGCTTTCCACGACATCCTCACGCCAGGCGGCGTCCAGCGCGAACGCCGCGACGTTGCCGTGCGTGACCGCTACCCCCTTCGGCTCTCCGCTCGACCCGGAGGTGTACATGACGTACGCCAGGTCGTCCGGGGAGACGGCCACGCCTGGAGCGTGGTCGAACGGCTCGAACGCATCGTCGTCCGTCAGCACGACCGACACACCGGCTTCCGCGACGATCGACGCCACACGGTCCGCCGGGTGCGAGACGTCCAGCGGGACGTACGCCGCCCCGGCCTTCAGCACCCCCAGCAACGTCGTGACAAGATCCGCAGACCGCTGCATCCGCACACCCACCAGCGACCCGCGACCCACACCACGACCCGCTAAGCCACGCGCGACACCGTTCGCCCGCGCGTCCAGCTCCGCGAACGTCCGCTCCACACCGCCATCGACCACCGCGACCGCGCCCGGAGTCCGAGCCGCCTGCCCCTCGAACAGTTCCACCAGCGAACCGCCCGGCACCGGGCGCGCGGTGTCGTTCCACTCGCGGACCACACGCCGCCATTCCTCGGGCGCCAGCAGTTCGAGGTCCCGGACGCGCGCGCGAGGATCGGCCGCGACCTGCTCCAGCACCCGCACCAGACGCTCCGACAGCGCCCGGACCGTCGACTCGTCGAACAGGTCGGCGGCGAACTCTAACTGTCCGTCGATGCCGGCGGGGGCGCCGCCGTCCCGGTGCTCGGTCAACGCCAACGACAGGTCGAACCGCGCCGCCATCGCCCCCACCGGAGCGGCGAACGGGACGACGTCGAGCCCCGCCAGTTCCACCGGGGCCGCGGCTTGCGGGACGTTCTGGAGAGTGAGCGCGACCTGGAACAGCGGGTGCCGGGCCAGCGAGCGCGCCGGGTTCAGGTCCTCCACCAGCCGCTCGAACGGGACGTCCTGGTGCGCGAACGCCGCCAGGTCGGTGTCGCGGACGCGGGCCAGCAGCTCGGTGAACGACGGGTCGCCGCCGACGTCCGTCCGCAGCACCAGCGTGTTGAGGAAGAACCCGACCATGTTCTCCATGGCGGCGTCGCCGCGCCCGGCGACGGGCGTGCCGAGCGGGACGTCGGTGCCCGCGCCCATCCGCGACAAGAGGACCGCGAGCGCGGCCTGCGCCACCATGAACATCGTGACGCCGTTCCGCTGCGCCACCTCCACGAGCCGCCCGTGCACACCGGCATCGACGTGTACCGGGACGACGCCCGCGCGGAACGACGCGTCGGACGTCCGGGGACGGTCGAGGGGCAGGGCCAGCTCGTCCGGCATCCCGCCGAGCGCCTCCCGCCAGTGGGCGAGCTGCGCGGAGATCACGCTGCCTGGATCGTCCAACTCCCCGAGCACGTCGCGCTGCCAGAGGGCGTAGTCGGCGTACTGGACGGGCAGCGGCTCCCACGCGGGAGCCTCCCCCCGGACACGGGCCGCGTACGC
>NZ_AULB01000065.1 GCF_000425065.1 Actinomadura rifamycini DSM 43936 | reverse complement strand
CGACACTCCGGCCTCGGCCATCACCGCCGCGATCCGGTCCTCCGGGTGCGAGACGTCCAGCGGCACGTACGCCGCGCCCGCCTTCAACACCCCGAGCAACACCGGGATCAACTCGGGCGAGCGCCGCATCCGGACGCCGACCGGCGTACCCGCCCGGCCGGCGAGCGTCCGCGCGACACCGTTGGCCCGCGCGTTCAGCTCCGCGTACGTCCACGACACGCTGCCGTCCCCCGACACGACCGCCACCGCGCCCGGCGTCCGCGCCGCCTGCGCCTCGAACAGCTCCACCAGCGAACCACCCGGCAGCGGCCGCGCCGTGGCGTTCCACTCCCCCACCACCAGCCGGCGCTCGTCCGGCGACAGCACATCGACCTCGGAGACCCGCAGGTCCGGATCGGCCGCCACCTGCTCGAACACACGGACCAGCCGGTCGGCCAGCGCGCGAACGGTCGGCTCGTCGAACAGGTCGGCCGCGTACTGGATCTCGCCGCCGAGGCCGTTCGGGACGCCGGCGGCGTCGCGGTGTTCGGTGAGCCCGATCGAGAGGTCGAACCGGGCGACGGCGGTCCGGTCGAGGGGTTCGGGGAGGACGCGGAGGCCGGGCAGCCGCCACGGGTCCTCGGCGTCGGTCACGTTCTCGACGGCCAGCATGACCTGGAACAGGGGGTGCCGGGACAGCGACCGCGCCGGGTTCAGCTCCTCGACGAGCCGCTCGAACGGAACGTCCTGGTGCGCGTACGCCGCGAGGTCGGTCTCCCGGACGCGCTCCAGCAGTTCGGCGAACGACGGATCGCCGCTCACATCCGTCCGCAACACCAACGTGTTGACGAAGAACCCGACCAGGTCCTCCAGCGCCGCGTCACCACGACCCGCCACAGCCGTCCCCACCGGGACGTCGTCCCCCGCACCCACCTTCGACAGCAGCACCGCCACCGCCGCCTGCGCCACCATGAACATCGTCACGCCACGCCGCCGCGCCACATCGGCGATCCGGACATGAACGGCCGCGCCCACCTCCACCGGCACCACGCCCGCGCGGAACGACGGTTCGGTCCGGCGGGGGCGGTCGGCGGGGAGCGCGAGTTCGTCCGGCGTTCCGGCCAGGGCGGTGCGCCAGTGGCCGAGCTGCCCGGATATCGGGCTGTCCGGGTCGTCGGGGTCGCCGAGGGTCTCCCGCTGCCAGAGCGCGTAGTCGGCGTACTGGACGGGCAGCGGCCCCCAGCCGGGAGCCTCCCCCCGGACGCGGGCCGCGTACGCGAGCCCCAGGTCCCGGACGAGGACGCCCATGGACCAGCCGTCCACGACGATGTGGTGCGCGACGAGGACGAGGACCGCCTCGTCCGCCGAGGGCACGAGCAGCCGCGCCCGGAACGGCAGGTCGCGGGACAGGTCGAAGCGGCGCGTCGTCTCCGCGACGACCGCGTCCCCGACGGCGGTCTCCGCGACCTCGGTCACCGCCAGCCGGGGCCGTCCGGCCGGGCCGTCGACGACGCGTTGCCGCGGGACGCCGTCCGCGTCGGGGAAGGTCGTGCGCAGGGACTCGTGCCGGTCGGCGACGTCCCCGAGCGCCGCCTCCAGTGCCGCGACGTCCAGGTCGCCGGTCAGGCGGAGCGCGAGCGGCAGGTTGTAGGCGGCGCCCGCGCCGGCCTCCTCCAGCCGGTTCAGGAACCACATGCGCTGCTGCGCGTACGACAGCGGGACCTCGTCGGGGCGGGGACGGGCGGTCAGCGGCGCGCGCGCCGTGCCCTGCAGCCGCGCCACGCCCGCGACGGTCGGGGCGGCGAACAGGTCGCGGATGCCGACCTCGATGCCGAGCGCCGCGCGGACGCGGGAGATGAGCCGCATGGCGAGGAGCGAGTCGCCGCCGAGGTCGAAGAACGAGTCGTCCGCGCCGACCCGCTCGACGCCGAGGACCTCGCCGAACAGTCCGGCGAGCACCTCCTCCGCCGGGGTCGCGGGCGCCCGGCCGGGGGCGCGGCCGGCGAAGTCCGGGGCGGGGAGCGCGGCCCGGTCGAGCTTCCCGTTCCGGGTCACCGGGAGGGCGTCGAGCCGGACGAACGCCGACGGCACCATGTACTCGGGCAGCCGTTCCGCCGCGCGGGCCCGCAGCGACGGCTCGTCCGCCGCGCCGACGACGTACGCGACGAGCCGGTGGACGCCGGGCCGGTCCTCGCGCGCGACCACCACGGCCCGGTCGACGAGCGGGTGGGACGCCAGCGCGGCCTCGACCTCGCCCGGTTCGATCCGGACGCCCCGCACCTTCACCTGGTCGTCGGCGCGGCCCGCGAAGACCAGTTCGCCGCCGGGCGTCCAGCGGGCCAGGTCCCCGGTCCGGTACATGCGCTCGCCGGGCGCGCCGAACGGGCAGGCCGGGAACCGCTCGGCCGTCGGCGCCGGGCGCCCCGCGTAGCCGCGGGCGAGCTGGACGCCCGCGACGTACAGTTCGCCGACGACGCCCGGCGGGACCGGCCGCAGGAACTCGTCGAGGACGTAGGCGCGGGTGTTCCACACCGGGCGGCCGATCGGCACCGGGCCGTCGCCCGCGCCGGGCTCGACGGGACGGGCCGTGACGCCGATCGTCGTCTCGGTCGGCCCGTAGAGGTTGTGCAGCGGGACGCCCAGGGTCCGGTGGACCTCCTCGGCGAGGTCGGCGGGGAGCGCCTCACCGCCGGAGAGGACCGCCCGGAGGCTCCGGGCCCGGTCGGCGACGCCGTCCTGCCGCAGGAACGCCGCGAGCATCGCGGGGACGAACTCGACCACGGCGACGCGTTCCCGCTCGATCAGCTCGGCGAGGTGGCCGGGGTCGCGGTGCGCGTCGTGCCGGGCCGCCACGACGGCCGCCCCCACGAGCAGGGGCCAGAACAGCTCCCACACGGACACGTCGAACCCGGACGGCGTCTTGTGCAGCGCCCGCTCGCCGGGGGCGAGGCCGTACTCGTCCTGCATCCAGAGGAGCTGGTTCACGACCGCGGCGTGGGTGACCACCACGCCCTTGGGGGTCCCGGTCGACCCGGACGTGTAGATCACGTAGGCGGGGTGCGCGGGACGGAGCGGCACCCCGGCCGGTCGCGTGTCCGGCGCCCCCGCGGCCGGTGCCATGCCCGGCCGCAGGGTGAGGACGGGTGCGGCGCCGACCAGCATGCGGCGTTCCCGCTCGGCGGGCAGGTCGGGGTCCAGCGGCAGGTAGGCGCCGCCCGCCTTGAGGACGCCGAGCAGCATCGCGACCATGTCGGCCGACCGTTCCGTCACCACGCCGACCCGGCTCTCCGGCCCCACGCCGCGCCCGATCAGGTCGTGCGCCCACCGGTTCGCGCGGCGCTCCAGCTCCGCGTACGTCCACGTCGCGTCCTCGGCGACGACCGCGACGGCGTCCGGCGTCCGCGCCGCCTGCGCCTCGAAGAGGTCCACCAGCGTCCCGGCCGGGACGGGACGGGCGGTGTCGTTCCATTCCCGGAGCACCCGCCGCCGTTCGTCCGGCGACAGCGGTTCGACGTTCCGGACGTGCACGCCGGGGTCGGCCGCGACCTGTTCCAGCACCCGCGCCAGCCGGTCCGCCAGCGCCCGGACGGTGTCCGCGTCGAACAGGTCGGCGGCGAACTCGAACCGCCCGCCGAGCCCCGCGGGCAGCCCGCGGCCGTCCCGGTGCTCGGTCAGCGTCAGCGCCAGGTCGAACTGGGCCGTCCGCGCCTCGGCCGCGGCGGCGAACGCCTCGACGCGCAGCCCGTGCAGTTCCAGCGGCGCGTCCGTCCCGGCGGCGGCGTTCTCGACGGAGACCATCACCTGGAAGAGGGGGTGCCGGGCGAGCGACCGGGGCGGGTTGAGGTCCTCGACGAGCTGCTCGAACGGGACGTCCTGGTGTGCGTAGGCGGCGAGGTCGGTGTCGCGGACGCGTGCGAGCAGTTCGGTGAACGACGGGTCGCCGCCGACGTCCGTCCGCAGCACCAGCGTGTTGAGGAAGAACCCGACCATGTCGTCCATGGCGGCGTCGCCGCGTCCGGCGATGGGCGTGCCGAGCGGGATGTCGGTGCCCGCGCCCATCCGCGACAAGAGGACCGCGAGCGCGGCCTGCGCCACCATGAACATCGTGACGCCGTTCCGCTGCGCCGTCTCGGCGAGCCGCCGGTGCACGTCCGCGTCGACCCGCACGGGGACGCTGCCGGCGCGGAACGACGCGTCGGGCGTCCGGGGACGGTCGAGGGGCAGGGCCAGCTCGTCCGGCATCCCGCCGAGCGCCTCGCGCCAGTGGGCGAGCTGCGCGGAGATCACGCTCTCCGGGTCGTCGAGTTCGCCGAGCACGTCGCGCTGCCAGAGGGCGTAGTCGGCGTACTGGACGGGCAGCGGCTCCCACGCGGGAGCCTCCCCCCGGACACGGGCCGCGTACGCGGCCCCCAGGTCGCGGGTGACGACGCCCATCGACCAGCCGTCCACCGCGATGTGGTGCGCCACCAGCACCAGCACCGACTCCGTCGCCGACACCACCAGCAGCCGCGCCCGCCACGGCGGCTCCCGGGTGAGGTCGAACCCGCGCCTCACCTCCTCGGCGACCGCCTCCTCCAGGCCGGACGCCTCCACCCGGCCGACCCGCAGCCCGGGACGGCCCGCCGGTCCGGCGAGGATCCGCTGGTGCGGGACGCCGTCGACGTCGGGGAAGACCGTGCGAAGGGCCTCGTGCCGGTCCGCGACGTCCCCGAGCGCCGCCTCCAGCGCCGCGACGTCCACCTCACCGGACAGCCGCACGCTCATCGGGACGTTGTAGCCCGCGCCCGCACCGGCCTCCTCCAGCCGGTTCAGGAACCACATCCGCCGCTGCGCGAACGACAGCGGCACGACGTCCGGACGCTCCCGCGCGACCAGCGCCGCACGCGTCCCGGTCCCGCCCCGCTCGTCCGCCACGACGCGGGCGAGACCCGCGACGGTCGGGGACGCGAACAGGTCGCGGATGCCCACCTCGGCGTCCAACACCGCCCGGATGCGGGCGATGAGCCGCATCGCCAGGAGGGAATCGCCGCCCAGCTCGAAGAACGAAGCCTCCGCGCCGACCGACGGGAGCCCGACGACCTCGGCGAACAGCCCGCACAGCACCTCTTCGGTCGGCGTGGCGGGCCCGCGCCCCGACGACGCCCCCGCGAACGCGGGCGCAGGGAGGGCACTCCTGTCGAGCTTGCCGTTGCGGGTGACGGGGATGGCGTCCAGGGAGACGAACGCGGCCGGGACCATGTAGTCGGGGAGCTTGGCGGCGGCGAACTCCCGCAGCGTCGACTCGTCCGCGTCACCGACGACGTAGGCGACGAGCCGCTTGATTCCTGGTTGGTCTTCCCGCGCGATGACGGCGGCCTGGACGACGCTCTCGTGGGCCGCGAGCACCACCTCGACCTCGGCCGGCTCGATCCGGAAGCCCCGGATCTTCACCTGCTCGTCGGCACGCCCCTCGAACACCAGATTTCCGTCCGGCGTCCACCGGGCCAGGTCACCCGTCCGGTACATGCGGCCGGAACCGCCGAAGGGGCACGCAACGAACCGCTCCGCCGTCAGGGCGGGACGACTCGCGTAACCGCGAGCAACACCCTCACCCGCGATGTAGAGCTCACCCACCACACCCGGCGCGACCGGGTGCAAGAACTCGTCGAGGACGTACATCCGGGTGTTGTCCAGCGG
>NZ_AULB01000064.1 GCF_000425065.1 Actinomadura rifamycini DSM 43936 | reverse complement strand
GAACGTGGTGGCGTTCTGCCTGGACGAGGCGTGGCGTGACGATGTCGTGGAAAGCGTGCTGGTGCAGGCGAACCATGCGTTCGATGCGTCGACGTACGAGATTTGGACGCCGCTTCTGCGGGGCGGTCGTCTGGTCGTCGTCCCGCCGGGCGAGGTCGATCCGGCCGAGCGCGGACGCTTGATCGCCGAGCACGGTGTGACGAACGTGCACGCGACGGCGGGTCTGTTCCGGGTGCTGGCGGAGCAGTCCCCGGAAATCTTCGCCGGTGTCCGCGAGGTGTCGACCGGCGGCGACGTCGTCTCCTCCACGGCCGTCCGGACCCTGCTGGACGCCCACCCGGACCTCACCGTCCGGACGACCTACGGGCCGACCGAGACGACGGCGTTCGCCACCCACCTGGCCTTCACGTCCGCCGACCGGGTTCCGGCCGCCGTTCCCATCGGCAGCCCGCTCGCCAACACCCGCGCGTACGTCCTGGACGAGTCGTTACGCCCGGTCCCGCCCGGTGTGGTCGGTGAGCTGTACCTCGCCGGGCACGGCCTGGCGCGCGGGTACGCGTCCCGCCCGGCCCTGACGGCGGAACGGTTCGTCGCGAACCCCTTCGAGACGGGCGCCCGCATGTACCGCACGGGCGACCTCGCCCGCTGGACGTCCGACGGTCGGTTGGCATTCGCGGGCCGGGCCGACGACCAAGTGAAGATCCGGGGATTCCGGATCGAGCCGGCCGAGGTCGAAGCCGTCCTGACCTCCCACCCCGACGTGCATCAGGCCGTCGTCATCGCCCGCGAGGACGACCCCGGCACCAAGCGGCTCGTCGGCTATGTCGTCGGCGAACCGGACCTCACAGAGCTGCGGGAGTTCGCGGTCGTCCGCCTCCCCGAGTACATGGTCCCCGCCGCGTTCGTCCCCCTCGACACCGTCCCGGTCACCCGCAACGGCAAGGTCGACCGGGCCGCCCTTCCCGCCCCCGACTTCGCGGGTCTGGCCGGTGACCGGGCCCCGGCCACCCCGACCGAGGAGGTCCTGTCCGGGCTGTTCGCCGACGTCCTCGGCCTGGACCGGGCCGGGGTGGACGACGCGTTCTTCGACCTCGGCGGCGACTCGCTCCTCGCGATGCGGCTGATCGCCCGTGTCCGGTCGGTGCTGGGCGTCGAGGTGAGCATCCGGGACCTGTTCGGGGCACCGACCGTCGCAGGTCTGGCGCGGCTCGCGGACGAGGCGCGCGGGACGGGCGTGCGTCCGGCGCTCGTGGCGCGGGAGCGTCCGGAGGTCGTCCCGCTGTCGTATGCGCAGCAGCGGATGTGGTTCCTGAACCGCCTTGAGGAGGCCGGTGCGGGCGCCGGGTACACGGTGCCGCTGGTGTTGCGGCTGTCCGGCGACCTGGACGTCGCCGCGCTCGAAGCGGCGCTCGGGGACGTCGCGGACCGGCACGAGAGCCTCCGCACGATCTTCCCCGACGTCGACGGCGAACCGCGCCAGGAGATTCTTTCGGGTGCGGCGGGGCGGCCGCCGCTGGCGGTGTCGGAGGTGGACGAGGCGGGCCTGCGCGCGGCCGTGGCCGGTGAGCTGGCCGGCGGGTTCGACCTGGCGCGGGACCTGCCGTGGCGGGCCCGTCTGCTGCTGGTGTCGCCGACGGAGTCGGCGCTGGTGGTGGTGGCGCACCACATCGCGGTGGACGGCTGGTCGATGGGCATCGTCACCCGCGACCTGGAGGCGGCGTACGCGGCCCGCGCCCGGGGGGAGGCGCCCGCGTGGGAGCCGCTGCCCGTCCAGTACGCGGACTACGCCCTCTGGCAGCGCGAGGTGCTCGGCGAGCTCGACGACCCGGAGAGCGTGATCTCGGCCCAGCTCGACCACTGGCGCCGGGCCCTGGCGGGGGCGCCCGCCGAGGTGACGCTTCCGGCGGACCGCCCGCGCCCGGCGGAGGCCACGTACCGGGCGGGTTCCGTGCCCGTCCGGGTGGACGCGGCGACGCACGCCGGCCTCGCCGACGCGGCCCGGCGGAACGGCGTCACGATGTTCATGATCGCGCAGGCGGCGCTCGCGGTCCTGCTGTCGAAGATGGGGGCGGGCACCGACGTGCCGGTCGGCACGGTGCTGGCGGGGCGCCGCGACGCCGCCCTGGAGGACCTCGCCGGGTTCTTCGTCAACACGCTGGTGCTGCGTACCGACGTGGGCGGGAATCCGACGCTGGACGAGCTGCTCGCACGTGTCCGCGACGCCGACCTGGCGGCGTTCGCGCACCAGGACCTGCCGTTCGAGCGGCTGGTCGAGGACCTGAACCCGGCGCGCTCGCTGGCGCGGCATCCGCTGTTCCAGGTCATGCTCACCTTCCAGAACGTCCGGGGCGCCGAGACGCCGCCGGAGCTGCCCGGCCTCCAGGTCCGCCCGCTGGCCCTCGCCGACCCGGCGCAAGACGCGGAGGACGGCGACGAGCGCGGCGGCGACGGCGAGACGGCGAAGTTCGACCTGTCGTTCACGCTCGCCGAGGAATGGGACGACGACGGCGCCCACGCCGGGATCGGCGGCGGCCTCCAGTACGCGGCCGACCTGTTCGACGAGCCGACCGCGCGGGCCCTGGCGCGGCGCCTGGCGCGGGTGCTGGAGCAGATCGCGGCGGACTCGCGCGTCCGGCTGGACCGCATCGAGGTGCTGTCGGCGGCGGAACGGCACCGGGCGCTGGAGGAGTGGAACGACACCGCCCGTCCCGGCGCGGACGGGACGCTGCCGGAGCTGTTCGAGGCCCAGGCGGCCCGGACGCCCGACGCGGTCGCGGTGGAGTTCGAGGACGACGCGTGGACGTACGCCGAGCTGGACGCGCGGGCGAACCGGCTGGCGCGCGAGCTGATCGCGCGCGGCGTGGGGCCGGAGTGCGCGGTCGGCGTGCTGCTGAACCGGTCGGCGGACCTGGCGGCGGTGCTGCTGGGCGTCGCGAAGGCGGGCGCGGCGTGGGTCCCGATCGACCCGGGATACCCGCCGGAGCGGATCGCGCTGATCCTGGACGACGCGGCGCCCGCACTGGTGGTCTGCACGCACGCCACCGCGCCGCTGGTGGACCGCCCCGCACGCCTGGTGCTGGACGACGCGGCCGTCGCCGCGTCGGCGGCGGCGCGCCCGGCGGCGGCGCCGGTGGACGCCGACCGGACGGCGCCGCTGCGTCCGGACCACCCGGCGTACGTCGTCTACACGTCGGGTTCGACGGGCCGCCCGAAGGGCGTGGTGGTCACGCATCGCGGCGTCGGGAGCCTCGCCGGTGCGCAGATCGAGCGGTTCGCGGTGGCGCCGGGCTCGCGGGTGCTCCAGTTCGCGGCGCTCGGTTTCGACGCGGCGTTCTCGGAGCTGTGCATGGCGCTGCTGTCCGGGGCGACGCTCGTCCTGGCGGGACCGGACGGCATGCCGCCGCGCCGCGGCCTCGGCGACACGGTCGAGGCGCTCGGCGTGACGCACGTGACGGTGCCGCCGTCGGTGCCGGCGGGGGAGGAGGAGCTGCCGGAGCGCCTCGCGACCCTGGTGGTGGCGGGCGAGGCGTGCCCGCCCGAACTGGTGGAGCGGTTCGCGGGCGGCCGGCGCTTCGTGAACGCGTACGGGCCGACGGAGACGACGGTGTGCGCGGCGATGTCGCCGCCGCTGTCGCCGTCGGCGCCGACGACCGGCGGCGCGGTGCCGATCGGGCGCCCGGTGTGGAACTCGCGGGTGTTCGTGCTGGACGACCGGCTGCGTCCGGTCGCGCCGGGCGTGGCGGGCGACCTGTACGTGGCCGGCGCGAGCCTCGCCCGCGGGTACGCGGGCCGTCCCGTCCCCACGGCGGAGCGGTTCGTGGCGTGCCCGTTCGGCGGGGGCCGCATGTACCGGACGGGCGACCTTGCGCGGTGGACGCCCGGCGGCGACCTCGTCTTCGCGGGCCGCGCCGACGCGCAGGTGAAGATCCGCGGGTTCCGGGTCGAGCCGGCCGAGGTGGAGGCCGTCCTGACCGCCCACGACCGGGTCGCGCGGGCCGTCGTCGTCGCCAGGGAGGACGCGGGCGTGCGGCGGCTCGTCGCCTACGTCGTCGGCGACGCGGAGCGCGCCGCGCTGCGGGAGCTCGCGGCCGCGAAGCTGCCCGACCACATGGTCCCGGCGGCGTTCGTGACGGTCGACGCGATCCCGGTGACGGCGAACGGCAAGGTGGACCGCGCCGCGCTCCCCGCCCCCGACTTCGGCGGCGGGTCCGCCGGCCGCGGCCCCGCCACGGCGACCGAGGAGGTCCTGTGCGCCGTGTTCGCGGACGTCCTGGGCGTGCCGTCGGCCGGGACGGAGGACTCGTTCTTCGAGCTCGGCGGCGACTCGCTCCTCGCGATGCGGTTGATCGCCCGTGTCCGGTCGGTGCTGGGCGTCGAGGTGAGCATCCGGGACCTGTTCGGCTCGCCGACCGTCGCGGGCCTGGCGCGGCTCGCTGACGAAGCACGCGGCGCGGGCGTGCGCGCGCCGCTGGCGGCGCGGGAGCGTCCCGAGGTCGTCCCGCTGTCGTATGCGCAGCAGCGGATGTGGTTCCTCAACCGGCTGGAGGAGGCCGGTGCGGGCGCCGGGTACACGGTGCCGCTGGTGATGCGGCTGTCCGGCCGAGTCGACGTCGCGGCGCTGGAGGCGGCCTTCGGAGACGTCGCGGACCGGCACGAGAGCCTCCGCACGATCTTCCCCGACGTCGACGGCGTCCCGCACCAGCGGATCGTCGACGGCCCCGGCGGGCGCCCGCCCCTGGTCGTCGAGGACATCGGCGAGGAGGACGCGGCCCCCGCCGCGGCCCGCGAGACCGGACGGGGCTTCGACCTCACCCGCGACCTGCCCTGGCGCACGCGGCTGCTGGCCCTGACGCCCACCGAGTCCGTTCTCGTGATCACCGCGCACCACATCGCCGTGGACGGCGGCTCGATGGCGGTGCTGGCCCGCGACCTGCGGGAGGCGTACACGGCCCGCGTCCGGGACGAGGCGCCCGCGTGGGAGCCGCTGCCCGTCCAGTACGCCGACTACGCGCTCTGGCAGCGCGACGTGCTCGGCGACCTGGACGACCCGGAAAGCCTCATCGCCTCGCAGTTCCGGTACTGGCGCGACGCGCTCGCGGGGGCGCCGGAGGACCTCGCCCTCCCCACCGACCGGCCCCGGCCGGCGGAGGCATCGTTCCGCGGCGGCGCCGTGCCCGTCGAGGTCGGCGTGGACGTCCACGCCCGGCTCGTCGACCTGGCCCGCCGCAACGGCGTCACGATGTTCATGGTCGCGCAGGCGGCGGTCGCGCTGCTCCTCACCAAGGTGGGCGCCGGACCGGACGTCCCGATCGGGACGGCGGTCGCCGGACGCGGCGACGCCCGCCTCGAAGACCTCGCCGGCTTCTTCGTCAACACGCTGGTCCTGCGGACGGACGTCGGCGGCGACCCGTCGTTCACGGAGCTGCTGGGCCGCGTGCGTGAGACCGACCTGGCGGCGTTCGCGCATCAGGACGTCCCGTTCGAGCGGCTGGTGGAGGACCTGAACCCGGTGCGTTCGCTGGCGCGGCACCCGCTGTTCCAGGTGATGCTGAGCTTCCTCGGCGCACCCCGGGAACAGGACCACTGGGACCTCCCCGGCCTGCGCGTGTCCCCGCCACCGCCGGACGAGACCGTCACCGCCCGCTTCGACCTCTCGATCGACCTCGCCGAGTACCGCAACGCGGAAGGCGTCCCGGCGGGATTCGGCGGAGAGATCCAGTACGCGGCCGACCTGTTCGACGAGCCGACGGTGCGGGCGTTGTCGGAGCGTTTGGTGCGGGTGCTGGAGCAGGTCGCGGCGGATCCGGACGTGCGGGTGAGCGGCCTCGATGTGCTGTCGGTGGACCAGCGTCGGCTGGTGGTGGAGGGGTGGAACGCGACGGCGTGTGCGGTGCCGGGCGGTTCGCTGGTGGAGCTGTTCGAGGCGCAGGCGTCTCGGACTCCGGGCGCGGTCGCGGTGGTCGATGGTGGTGTGTCGTGGACGTTCGCGGAGTTGGACGCGCGGGCGAATGGCGTTGCGCGTGGTTTGAGTGGCCGTGGTGTGGGTCGTGGGTCGCTGGTGGGTGTGCGGATGCAGCGGTCTGCGGACTTGGTCGCGACGTTGCTGGGGG
>NZ_AULB01000063.1 GCF_000425065.1 Actinomadura rifamycini DSM 43936 | reverse complement strand
CCGTCGCCGACACCACCAGCAGCCGCGCCCGCCACGGCGGCTCGCTCGACAGGTCGAACCCGCGCCCCATCTCCTCGGCGGCGGCCGCGGGCAGTTCCGCCTCGCCGACCTGCGACACCGCGAAGGGAGGCCGACCCACCGCACCCGAGAGGATCTCCTGCCGGGGTTCGCCTTCGACGTCCGGGAAGATCGTTCGCAGGCTCTCGTGCCGCTCGGCCACGTCCGCCAACGCCGCCTGCAACGCCGCCGTGTCCACCTCGCCCGACAAGCGCAGCGCCAGCGGCACGGTGTAGCCCGCGCCCGCACCGGCCTCCTCCAGCCGGTTCAGGAACCACATCCGCCGCTGCGCGAACGACGGCGGCACGATCTCCGGACGCTCCCGAGCGGTCAGCGCCGCGCGCTTCCCGCCCTGCTCGTCCTGCACCGTCCGCGCCATCCCCGCGACCGTCGCGGCGGCGAACAGGTCGCGGATGCTCACCTCGACGCCGAGCACCGCCCGGATGCGGGCGATGAGCCGCATCGCCAGAAGCGAGTCGCCGCCCAGCTCGAAGAACGAATCCTCGGCGCCCACCGACGCGAGCCCCAGAACCTCGGCGAACAGCCCGCACAGGACCTCTTCGGTCGGCGTGGCCGGCCCACGCCCCGAGGACGTTCCCGCGAACGCGGGTGCGGGGAGGGCGGCGCGGTCGAGCTTGCCGTTGCGGGTGACGGGGATGGCGTCCAGGGAGACGAACGCCGCCGGGACCATGTACTCGGGCAGGCGGTCGGTCGCGAACTGCCGCAGTGCCGTCTCGTCCGCGTCGCCGACGATGTAGGCGACGAGCCGCTTGACGCCCGGCTGGTCTTCGCGGGCGATGACGGCGGCCTGGACGACGTTCTCGTGGGCCGCCAGAACGGCTTCGACCTCCGCCGGTTCGATCCGGAAGCCGCGGATCTTGACCTGCTCGTCGGCGCGCCCCTCGAAGGCCAACTGCCCGCCCGGCGTCCACCGGGCCAGGTCACCCGTCCGGTACATGCGGCGCGAGCCGCCGAAGGGGTTGGCGACGAAACGCTCGGCCGTCAGGACGGGACGTCCCGCATAGCCGCGCGCCACGCCTTCGCCCGCGATGTAGAGCTCACCCACCACGCCGGGGGCGGCCGGGCGTAAGAACTCGTCGAGAACGTACATCCGGGTGTTGTCCAGCGGACGACCGATCGGGACGGACGCCGGAACCTCACCATCGTCGGTGAAGGGAACGTGAGTGGCGAACGCCGTCGTCTCCGTCGGCCCGTAGGTCGAACGGACCACCAGACCGGGATGCGCCTCCAGGAGCGCGCGGATCGCGGACGACGACACCACGTCGCCACCCGTCGAGACCTCCCGCACCCCCGCGAAGACCTCCGGGGACTGCTCGGCCAGCACCCGGAACAGGCCGGCCGTCGCGTGCACGTTCGTCACGCCGTGCTCGGCGATGAGCCTGCCGCGCTCCGCCGCGTCCACCTCGCCCGGCGGCGCGATCACCAGTCGGCCGCCGCGCAGGAGCGGCACCCAGATCTCGTACGTCGACGCATCGAACGCGTGATTGGCCTGCACCAACACGCATTCCACGACATCCTCACGCCAGGCCCTGTCCAGCGCGAACGCGGCGACGTTGCCGTGCGTGACGGCGACCCCCTTCGGGACACCGCTCGAACCCGACGTGTACATCACGTACGCCAAGTCCTCGGCACCGACCGGAGTGTGCGGCCCTTCCCCCGTCGGCTCGAACGTGTCGGCGTCCGTGAGCACGACCGAGGCACCGGCTTCCGCGACGATCCGCGCCAGCCGCTCCTCCGGGTGCGAGACGTCCAGCGGGACGTACGCCGCCCCGGCCTTCAGTACGCCCAGCAACGTCGCGACCAGACCCGCAGACCGCTGACTCCGCACACCCACCAGCGACCCACGACCCACACCACGGCCGCTCAAACCACGCGCGACACCGTTCGCCCGCGCGTCCAACTCCGCGAACGTCCACGACACACCGCCATCGACCACCGCGACCGCGCCCGGGGTACGAGACGCCTGCCCCTCGAACAGCTCCACCAGCGAACCGCCCGGCACCGCACACGCCGTCGCGTTCCACCCCTCCACCACCAGCCGACGCTCTTCCACCGACAGCACATCGAGGCCGCTCACCCGCACGTCCGGGTCGGCCGCGATCTGCTTCAGGACTCGGACCACGCGGCCGAGGAGGGTGCGGGCGGTCGGCTCGTCGAACACGTCGGGCCGGTAGTCCAGGCGCAGGGACATCCGGGAGTCGGGGAGGACGGCGAGGATGAGCGGGTAGTGGGCCGCGTCCGAACCGTCGACGTCGGTGACCTCCAGGCCGCCGGGGCTCTCCGGCCGGGGCGCGTCGCGCAGAAAGTTCTCGTAGACGAGGATCGTGTCGAACACGGCGCCGCGGCCGGCCGCACGCCGGATCTCGGCGAGGCCGAGATGCTGGTGGTCCATCAGTGCGGTCTGCCGGGCCTGGAGGGCGGCGAGGGTGTCGGCGAGGGTGCGGGCCGGGTCCAGCTCGACTCGTACGGGAACGGTGTTGATGAACAGTCCCAGCATCCGTTCCACGCCGGGCAGTTCGGCCGGGCGGCCCGACACCGTGGCCCCGAACACGACGTCGCGGCGTCCGGTCAGCTTGCCGATGACCAGTCCCCACGCCGCCTGCACCACCGTGTTCGGGGTGAGGCCGTGCGCGCGGGCGGCCTCGCGGAGGGCGTCCGCGGCCTCGTCGCCCAGCGCTTCGACGACGTGGTCGGGCGGTACGGGCTCCGCCGCGGGGTCGGCGGGGGCGACGAGGGTCGGCTCGGTGACACCGTCGAGGGCGTCCGCCCACGCCGTCCTGGCGGCGTCCGCGTCCCGGCCGCCGAGCCACGCCAGGTAGTCGCGGTAGGGGGTCACGGGGGGCAGGACGCTCGCGTCGCCGCCCGCCGCGTACACCTCCGACAGCTCCTGGAAGAGGATCGGCAGGGACCAGCCGTCGAGCACGAGATGATGCATCGTGAACACGAGCCGGTACCGGGTGTCGTTCAGCCGGACGAGGACGAGGCGGAGCAGCGGCGGGACCGACACGTCGAAGCCGCGTTCGCGTTCCGCCTCCGCCAGCCGCGCGGCCTCGGCGTCGGCTTCGGCGGCGGGCCGGTCGGACAGGTCGAGTTCGGTCCAGGGCAGGGCGACGCCGCCCGCGATCACCTGCACGAGCCGCCGCAGGCCGGCCGGCTGCCGGAACCTCGCGCGCAGGCTCGCGTGCCGGTCCAGCAGCGCCTGCCACGAGGCGCGCAGCGCGGCGGCGTCCAGCGGGACGGCGAGGTCCAGAACGCGCTGCTCCACATAGAGGTCGCGGGCCCGCTCGTCGTACCGGGCGTGGAAAAGAAGCCCTTCCTGCAATGGCGACAGCGGCCAAACGTCCTCAATACGGTTCTGGGTCATCGTGGTCCCTCACCCCGGTCGGTCGGACTCCCGGAAACGGACGGTATATCGGATCGGGCGTGTCCAACGTGGCTGTCCAAATGGCCATCCGGGCGCCCGCCCGGTCATCGCGTTTCGTCGAAGATCTGGGCTTGGAGTTCGTCGAGCTGGTCCTGTTCGAGCGTCACGAGAGCGAATTGCGCGGGCGCGTCTTCCGCGGCGTCCGAGGACGCGGCGGGGTCGGCGCCGGGGGCGGTGGCGTGCGCGGCGAGGCCGCGGAGCATGGCCCGCCAGGCGTCGATCAGTTCCGCCGCCTCGGTTTCGGTGAACAGGGCGGAAGGGCAGGTCAGCGCGATTTCCAGGGTCGGGCCGTCCGGACGTTCCCAGACCGTGGCGCCCGCGTCCAGGGCGTGCGTGAAGGCCGTTTCGGCGTCCGCTCCGCTGCCCAGTGCGGTTTCCCCGACGGGCCGCCAGTTCGCGCGCCCCGACGCGCCGGACGGGTCGGCGGCGTTCATCCGGCCGAGATAGTTGAAACGGATCTGCGGTCTCGGCAGGGCGGCGAGCGTCGCCGCGGTCGCCGGATTCAGATAACGCAGCAGGGCGTATCCGAGGCCGTCGCCGGGAACGGCGCGCAGCCGTTCCCGCACCCGTTTCACCAGCCGGGCCGCGGCCGGCCCGCCCGACCGTACTCCGGTCGGGTCCGACGCGCCGGTGTCCAGCCGCACGGGGTGGCCGCCGGTGAACCATCCGACGGTTCCGGTGAGGTCCATGCCGGCGGTCAGCGGGTCCCGGCCGTGCCCTTCGACGTCCACCAGCAGACCGCCCGCGCGGCCCCCGCCGCGGCGGCCGCGCCAGGCCGTCACGGCCGCCACGAGGCCCGCGAGGAGCAGATCGTCGATGCTCGCGCGGACCCCGGCCGGTCCGCCGTCCAGCAGAGCCGCGGTCACGTCGCGCGGCAGCACCCGCGAGGCCCGGTGGGCGCCCGCGGCCACGGTGTCGCGCGCGGGGTCGAGCGGACGCGCCCCCAGCGTCGGGTTCGGGCCCGACAGCATCCGCGTCCACTCGGCCAGCTCGTTCACCCTCGCCTGGCCGGACGCCTGCGCCTCCAGCTCGCGGGCCCAGCGGCGGAACGACGTGCCGACCGGTGCGAGGGGCGTCTCCGGTGCGCGGTAGGCGGCCTCCAGGTCGGGCACGAGGATCCGCCAGGACACCCCGTCCACCACCAGGTGGTGCGCGACCAGCAGCAGGCGGCCCGGCGCGTCCGGCCCGGCGTCGAACCAGGCCGCCGCGACCATCGCGCCCGCGCGCGGATCGAGCTCCGCCATCGTCGTCCACGACTCGGCGTCCACCAGCGCGTCCAGCCGCCCGGCGGCCAGGCCGCGCGCGTCCACCCGCCGGACCTCGGGCGTCGCGCTCCCGGTCGCCTCCGGCACCTCCAGCCGCCACGGGCCGTCGTCGGGGATGCAGAGGCGCGCGCGCAGCACGTCGTGATGGTCGAGGACCGCGCGCAGCGCCCGTTCCAGCCTCGCCAGGTCGAGCCCCGCCGGGACGCCGATCACCATCGACTGGCAGAACCCGCCGTGCAGCACCGCGGCACCCGACCGCTCCGCCGCCTCCCGCATCGCCGGCGTCAACGGCACCGTCCCGGTCGGGACGTCCTCCCCGCCCGCCGAGGACTCGGTTCCCGCCGCCGTCGCGACGCGCGCCAGACCCGCCGGGGTGCGCTGCTCGAACACCTGGCGCGCGCTGATCGCGACACCCGCGCGGCGCGCCCGGGACACGGCCAGGATCGACAGCACCGAGTCGCCGCCGAGCTCGAAGAACGAGTCGTCCGCCCCGACCCGCTCCAGGTGCAGGACGTCCGCGAACACCTCGCACAGCAGTTCCTCGACGGGCGTCGCCGCGTCCCGTCCCCGCGCCGCCCGTTCCGCGAAGTCCGGGACGGGAAGGGCGGCCCGGTCGACCTTGCCGTTGCGGGTGACGGGGAGGGCGTCGAGGGGGACGAACGCGGCCGGGACCATGTGCTCCGGGAGTCGGGCGGCGACGAACTCGCGAAGGTCGGAGTCGTCGGCGGTGGAGTCCCCGATGATGTAGGCGACGAGCCGCTTGGTACCGGGGGTGTCCTCGCGGGCGATGACGACGGCCTGGTGCACGTCGGGGTGGGAGGTCAGGGCGGCTTCGATCTCGGCGGGCTCGATCCGGAATCCCCGGATCTTCACTTGGTCGTCGGCCCGGCCCGCGAATGCCAGCCGACCGTCGGAAACCCAGCGGGCGAGGTCGCCCGTGCGGTACATGCGGGCGGCCGTCTCGAAGGGGTTCGCGACGAACCGTTCCGCCGTCAGGGCCGGGCGGGACGCGTACCCGCGCGCGAGCCCGGCACCCGCGACGTACAGCTCACCGACCACACCGGGCGGGACCGGGCGTAACGACTCGTCCAGGACGTACGCGCGGGAGTTGTCCATCGGCGCCCCGATCGGCACCGCGTCCGGGACGTCGTCGGACGGGCCGAACGCGACCTGGGTCGTGAACGCCGTCGTCTCGGTCGGCCCGTAGGTCGTCCGGACGACGAGGTCCGGGTGGGTCTCCAGCAAGGCGCGGATCGCTGCGGACGACACGACGTCGCCGCCCGTGGACACCTCGCGGACACCGGCGAAGATCTCCGGCGACTGCTCGGCCAGCACACGGAACAGACCAGCGGTCGCGTGCACGTTCGTCACACCGTGCTCGGCGATCAGCCGTCCGCGCTCGGCCGGATCGACCTCGCCCGGCGGGACGACGACCAGACGACCGCCCCGAAGCAGCGGCGTCCAGATTTCGTACGTCGACGCATCGAACGCATGGTTCGCCTGCACCAGCACGCACTCGACGACGTCGTCACGCCACGCCTCGTCCAGGCAGAACGCCACCACGTTCGCATGCGTGACCGCAACACCCTTCGGCACGCCCGTCGATCCCGAGGTGTACATGACGTACGCGAGACTCTGCTCCGGGACATGGACGTTCGGGTTCTGCTCGACGGGCTCGAACGCGTCGGC
>NZ_AULB01000062.1 GCF_000425065.1 Actinomadura rifamycini DSM 43936 | reverse complement strand
CTGGCCGCCTCCGGGCTGCTGGTCCTGGCCGACAAGGGCTACGTCGGCGCCGATCCGCACATCCAGACGCCCTACAGAGGCAAGAACAAGCCCGAGCCACTCAAGGACGCCAACCGCTCCCACGCCAAGCTCCGCGGACCGGGCGAACGAGCCAACGCCCAGCTCAAGACCTGGAAGATCCTCACGAAGCTACGTTGTTGCCCCCACCGGGCCGGTCACCTCGCCAAGGCCATCCACGTCCTCCAGAACCGCGAGCTCAACGCATGTTGAAAAAGCTTCACTGAGGCCCTCCCGCGATGTCGCTGGAGGGCCTGTGGCGTAGGGGTGGGCGATACTGGGTTCGAACTAGTGACCTTTTCGGTGTGAACACGATCAAAAGGGCCATTGCGGGAGGAAGATTCGACGCCTGCCCTGCTCAGAGCAGGTTTTCTGGTTCTCCATGAGGCCCTTCAAGGAAGATCGAGTAGCTTCCGATCTCCCACAACCGGCACTCAGGCTCACATGGGCACGTCACTCACGGTGAGCTCAGCATGGCGCGTGTCATGGGCCACTACCTGCCACACCCGCCGCCCCGGCCAGCAATTGAAAGTCAACCGCCGTCCAATCCAGAAAGAAGAACGGGCAGACAAATAGATGACGGTTTTAACCAGTAGCCAGTTTAAATCATCTGAGTCAATTGGCGAAGCTCGCTATCACACAGTGGCACATGCCGAGTCCATTTATTCGAGAGGCGGGGCTGCGAATTGCTAAGCAATTTGAGTTCACGATTTCCATGGATGCACCTACGAGTGTCCAGGCTGGTTGAGTCCTCCCAGCACAGCTACATCGTCGGTGAACAGGGCACCGCCACCATCTGGGACGGAGAGCATCATCGGCGACGTCGCCCCCTCGTCGCCCGCGACGAAATGCGCCGCGAAGGCGTCTCCTCGGCCTTCCGCTCCACCGCCCGCGACCCAGGATTCTCCGGGCGTCTGCACGGCCGAGATCGCGACGACCGGCGTTCTACACAGTGCTCTGTGCCGTCCGGACAGCGGGCTCCACATTAACCGGTCATCGGCGCATGGCCTTCCCGTCCCTGGGCAGACGTACCGGGGGCGAACGGACGGCCCCTCAGGGACCTTCGTCCCTGATCTTCCGGTGGCGGGAATGGCGAGGCTCTAGGAGTGACAACGACGACCGTCCCCGAAGCGCCGCACCGGCTCACCGGCCCCCAAGTCGCCGAGGAACTCGGCACCGACACCGAGCGCGGGCTCCGCTCGGCCGAGGCCGCGGCGCGACTCGAACGGTACGGACCGAACACGCTGCCGCCCGCACGGCGGCGCGGGCCCGCGGCACGGTTCCTGCTGCAGTTCAACAGCCCGCTCATCTACGTGCTGCTGGTCTCCGCGCTGATCACGGCGCTGCTCGGCGAGCACGTGGACGCCGCCGTCATCCTGGGCGTGGTCCTGGTGAACGCGGTCGTCGGGTTCGTGCAGGAGTCGCGGGCGGAGGCGGCGCTGGCGGCGCTCGCCGCCCTGACCGAGACGGTCACCACCGTGGTCCGGGACGGCGAAGCCATGCGGCTCCCGTCCCGGGGGCTGGTCCGGGGCGACCTGGTGCTGCTGGAGGCGGGCGACAAGGCGCCGGCCGACCTGCGCCTCCTCCGCACGTCCGAACTCAAGATGGACGAGTCGGCGCTCACCGGCGAGTCCACCGCGGTCGCGAAGGACCCCGCCCCGGTCGGGGACGTCGTCCTGGGCGACCGGACTTCCATGGCCTACTCCGGGACGTTCGCCACGTACGGCCAGGGAGCGGGCATCGTCACCGCCACCGGCGCCGGCACGGAGATCGGCCTGGTCCACCGGCTGGTCGGCCAGGCCACCGCGGTCCGGACGCCGCTCACCCGCAAGATCGCCCGGTTCAGCAGGCTGGTGACGGTCGCGATCCTCGGCCTGGCCGCGGTGACGTTCGCGATCGGGACCCTGCGCGGGGAGCCCGCCGCGGACATGCTCACCGCCGCCGTCGCCCTCGCCGTCGGCGCCATCCCGGAGGGACTGCCGGCGGTCGTCACCGTCACCCTCGCCTTCGGCGTGGCCCGCATGGTCCGCCGCAACGCGATCGTCCGGCACCTCCCGGCGGTGGAGACGCTCGGCGGCACCACCGTGATCTGCACCGACAAGACCGGGACGCTCACCGAGAACCAGATGACGGTCACCGCCGTCGCCGCCGGCGGACGCCTGTACGAGGTGACCGGCACCGGCTACGCCCCGCACGGCGACGTCCTGCTGGACGGCGTGCCCGTGCGGGCGGGCGACCATCCGGTGCTGAGGGAGTGCCTGCTCGCCGGGGCCGCCTGCAACGACGCCCGGCTCATCGAGGGCGACGAGGGCTGGACGCTGGCGGGCGACCCCACCGAGGGCGCCCTGGTCGCCGCCGCGGCCAAGGCCGCCGCCGGGCCCGTGCCCCCGCGCACGGACACGCTGCCGTTCAGCTCCGAACGCCAGTACATGGCCACCCTCCACGAGAACGGCACCGTCTACGTCAAGGGCTCGGTCGAAAGGATCCTGGCCGCCTGCGACGACCGGCTCACCGACGACGGCCGCCGCGAGCCCCTGGACGCGGACGCCGTCACCGAACTCGCCCACGCCTACGGTCGCCGGGCCCTGCGCGTCCTGGCGTTCGCCCGCGCCGACCTCGACGCCGACCGCCTCACCGGACTGCCCCGGCTGACCTTCCTCGGCCTCCAGGCCATGCACGACCCGCCCCGCGAGGAGGCCGCCCGCGCCGTCCGCGCGTGCCGGGACGCCGGAATCCAGGTCAAGATGATCACCGGGGACCACGCCGCGACCGCCCGCGCCATCGGCGCGAAGGTCGGCCTGCGCGGCGGCGTCATGACCGGCGCGGAGCTGGCCGCGTGCCCCGCCGCCGACCTCCCCGACGCGGTCGAGCGCACCGCCGTCTTCGCCCGCGTCTCGCCCGAGCAGAAGCTCCGCCTCGTCCAGGCCCTCCAGAGCCGGTCGCACATCATCGCCATGACCGGCGACGGCGTCAACGACGCCCCCGCGCTCAAGCAGGCCGACATCGGCGTGGCGATGGGACGCGCCGGCACCGAGGTCGCCAAGGAGTCGGCCGACATGGTCCTCACCGACGACGACTTCGCCTCCATCGAGGCCGCCGTCGAGGAGGGCCGCGGCGTCTTCGACAACCTGGTCAAGTTCATCGTCTGGGCGCTGCCCGCCAACATCGGCCTCGGCCTGGTCCTGATGGCGGCCGTCCTCGGCGGCGGCGAACTGCCGATCGAGCCCGTCCAGGTGCTCTGGCTCAACATGACCGCGATCCTGATCCTGGGACTGCCGTTCGCCGTCGAGCCCCGCGACGCCGACATCATGCGGCGCCCGCCCCGCGACCCGGCCCTTCCCCTGCTCACAAGGCGGCTCACCGCCCGCGTTCTGCTGGTCTCGGCGATCCTGCTCGCGGGAGCGTTCGGGCTCTTCCACTGGGAGCAGGACCACGGCGCCTCCCTGGCCGAGGCCCGCACCGTCGTGGTGAACGTCTTCGCGCTCACCCTCCTGGCGTACCTGTTCAACTGCCTGTCGCTGCACCGGCCGATGCTGTGGGGCGGCGTCCGCCGCAACCCCTGGATCGGCGCGGGCGCCGCCGGCCTGCTCGCCGTCCAGGCCGTCTACACGTACACGCCCACGATGAACGACGTCTTCGGCTCCGCCCCGCTGGACGGCGGCGCCTGGGGCCGGGCCGCCGTGGTGGCGCTGCTCGCCTACGCCGTCGTGGAACTCGCCAAGGCGGTCGCCCGCCATGCCGACGAAGCGGGCATGCGCGCGGAGGGGCATAGGAGCCCAGAGGGCGACGCCGACCGGCCAGTGCGGTGACGGCCGTCGCGCTCGCGTGCCCGCCGCCCGTACCGAATGGTCGGCCACTCCCCGCCACCGGTCCCATCGGACCGGCCGCACTCCGTTCGGCCACGGCTTCGGAAGGCGACGTCGCGCCACAACGAGGCAAAGGTTGTCTAGCACGGCGACAGTTCGCTCATTGGCGGCAGTCTGGAGGCATCTGCCGCGGATACGGTGAGAGTGCATTGAGCAACGGTGCGTGCAGCAGGTCCATGGGCGGGGGGCCGCGCGAGGGGCCCGCCGCTCCGCACGGCGGCCACCGCGGGAGTGATGAATGGAGTGGGTGGTCTCGTTAGTCGGAGTCGTGCTCATTCTGGCCACTCTGCGCGACTTGTTCCATACAATCTGGCACCCCACCCGCCACGGGGGGGCTGAGCCGGCTTGTCATGGCGGCGTTGTGGAAGCTGGCCAAACGTCTCCGTGCGCGCACGCGTGTGGTGGGACTCGTCGGTCCGCTCGCGATGGTCGCCGTGGTCGCCATGTGGGCCGTCATCATCGTTCTGGGCTGGGCCATCGTCTACTGGCCCCATATGCCGGACTCCTTCGCTTTCGCGCCCCGTTCGGGACTGTCACAGGAGTCGGAGCTGCTGGATTCGGTCTATCTGTCGCTCGTGACGATCGCGACCCTCGGGCTCGGGGACATCGCGCCCGCGGAAGGCTGGCTTCGCGTGGCCTCGCCTCTGGAGGCCCTCATCGGGTTCGTCCTCCTCACGGCCACCGTCTCGTGGGTGCTGCAGGTCTTTCCGACGTTGACCCGTCGACGGGTTCTCGCCATCAGGTTGGCGCTGCTGCACCGATCGGGCATGTCCGTGCAGGAACTCGACTGCGCCGTGGGGGCGGCGCTGCTGGACGGCCTGGCCACCGAGGTGGTTCGTGTCCGTATCGATTTCACCCAGTACGCCGAGGCGTACTACTTCCATGACGGTGAGGACGACTCGTCCCTGGCTGCCACGATCGGCTATGCCTTCCGCCTCGCCCGGCACGGGCAGGAGGCCCGGCGGGGTGATGTGCGGCTGGCGGCCACAGTGCTCGCTGACGCGCTGGAAGACCTTTCGGCGGTCCTCGACCAGCGTTTCCTCCACACGGACGGGACGCCCGCCGAGGTATTCGCCGCGTACGCGGCCGACCACGGACGCGCTCGCGCCGCGCCCTGAGCGCCCGTGCCGTGCCGGACCGGGCCGCCCCTGGTGACGTCCGGTGGAAGGGGGAAGGGTTTCTGGTGCCCGATGGGCGCGCGAACCTCGGGATGGAGCACTCCATGAGCACCGGACTGATGACCGATCTGTACGAATTGACGATGGCGGCGAGCTATCTGCGGCGCCGGATGACCGGGCCGGCGACGTTCAGCCTCTTCGTCCGCAAGATGCCGCCCGACCGCGGGTTCCTGGTGGCCTGCGGGCTGGCCGACTGCCTGTCGTTCCTCGAAGGCTACCGACTCGCCGAGGAGGACCTCGGCTACCTGGCGGACGAACAGGGCTTCGACGACGGCACGCTGCGGGCCCTGGGACGGTTGCGGTTCACCGGGGATGTCCGGGCCGTGCCCGAGGGGCGGGTCGTGTTCGCCGGCGAGCCTCTGCTGGAGGTCACGGCGCCGATCGCCGAGGCCCAGCTCGTGGAGACCGTGCTGCTGAACCACCTCACGTTCCAGACCACGGTGGCGACGAAGGCCGCCCGGTGCGTGCGGGCGGCGGGCGGGGCGCAGGTGATCGACTTCTCGTTCCGCCGGACGCAGGGCATCGACGCGGCGATATCGGTCGCCCGCGCGTCCCGCATCGCCGGGTTCGCGGGGACCAGCAACGTCGAGGCCGCAAGGCGGCACGGCATCCCGGCCGTGGGCACCATGGCGCACTCGTACGTCGAGGCGTTCTCCGACGAGGACGCGGCGTTCGACGCGTTCGTCGCCGACTTCCCCGATCGGACGACGCTGCTGGTGGACACCTACGACACCCTCGGCGGCGTCGAAGCCGCCGTCCATGCGGCCCGGCGGGCGGGCCTGCGGTTCCCGAGCGGCGTCCGCCTGGACTCCGGTGATCTGGGCGCCCTCGCCGTCCGAACGCGCCGCGTCCTGGACGAGGCCGGCATGGAGCGGACGCGGATCGTGGCGAGCGGCGGCCTGGACGAGCACCGGATCGCCGAACTGCGCGAGGCCGGGGCACCGATCGACGTCTACGGGGTCGGGACGAGGATGGGCGTGTCGGCCGACGCGCCCTACCTCGACAGCGCGTACAAACTCGTCGCGTACGGCGACCGGCCGGTGATGAAGCTGTCGGCGGGCAAGGCGACCGCTCCCTGCGCCAAGCAGGTCTATCGCGGGCCGCACGGCGACGTCGTCGCGCTCCTGGACGAGCCGCCGCCCGACGACGGTTCGGAGCCGCTGCTCCTGCCCGTGATGAGGGCGGGACGCCGCACCGCCGATGTGGAGCCGCTCGCGGACGTGCGCGAGCGGTGCGCCGCCGACATCGCGACCCTCCCCGAGAGGATCACCCGGTTGCGGCGGCCCGACACCGGCGACGTGCGGTTCAGCGCCCGCCTCGAACGCCGCCGCGATCGTCTGCGCGACGAGCTCGCCCACCGCGTCACCGATGGTCGCGGCGGGCGCTAGATCGTTGATGGGGGTTTGCTGAACCGGCGGCGGGCATGGCGAAGGGCGCCCATGATCAGTGTGTGAAGACAAACCTGGACGCCCTTCTGACCGCACTCTACGTCCATCTGGACGACGACGTCCTGCGATCGGCCGACCGGCCCCGCAGACGCGGCCCCCGACGGACCCTCAACGACGCTGAACTGGTCTGCGTTGCCATCGCCCAGGTCCTACTCGGATGCGATTCCGAGCGCCGGTGGCTGCGGACCGC
>NZ_AULB01000061.1 GCF_000425065.1 Actinomadura rifamycini DSM 43936 | reverse complement strand
TTCGCGTTCCCGGAGGCTCTTCGGGGCGCCGGCCGGTGTGGTGGACGCGTCGTCGCCGTGGCGTCTGCGGTAGTCCTTGACCCAGTTGCCCAGGGTGGTGTCGTGGATGCCGCCCTCACGGGCCACATGGGCGATGGGGCGCGGGCCGTCCAGGACCATGCGGACGATCTCGTCCTTGTGCTCCTGGGTGAAATGCCGCCTCTGTCGTGCCAACGACCTTCCCTTCCGGTTCTCCCCAACTCTAGTTGGGGCCCTGTCCGGAAGATCCGTGGCACCTCACTGCGTTGGACGTGGTGCAGGTATTTGCGGCAGGTGCGCAGGATGCGGGGATTGCGCTCGGCGGCGGTGTCGTAGACGACGATGACGTGCATGCGGGCTCACCACCAGATGCGGAAGGGTTTGTAGGGCGTGCCTTCCAAACAGCGGCGTGTCAGGGCGAGTGCGTCCAGGTAGAGCAGTTCGTCGTAGGCGACGGGCCGGCCGAGGGTGCGGTGAGTGACGGTGGTGGCGAGTTCGTCGCGGACGGTTTGAACAACGAGTTTGCGGCCGCTTTCGCTGAGCATGGCCTGGTTGACCTCGCGGTCGAAGTGATGTTCCTTGAGCTGGTTGCGTGCGGCCATGCGCAGGAGCAGGCGCTCGGCGAACAGCGGCTTGAACATCTCGGCGAGGTCGAGCACCAGGGAGTGGCGTTGGCGTTCCATGCTGCTGTGGAGGAAGGCGATCCCGGTGTGCAGCGGGGTCAGGCGCAGGGCGGTCAGCATGCGAGCGTAGATGATGCCGTTGACGTAACTGATGAACGCGTTTCCGGCGTTCTTGGGTGGGCGGCGGCTTCGCCCTTCGAGTTGCAGCCAATCGGGAAGCTTGGAGTCGAGCACTTCCCAGGCGGAACGGCGGAAGTTGCCTTCGATGCCCATGAGGTGTGCGGAGTTTTCTGCTGTGGGCAGTTTCTCTTGCAGGACCGAGTATGGTCGCGCAAGGAGTTTCCGATCGATGACCCGCCGGGTGTTGAAGGCGGTGGCGTCCACGATGCTGCGGGCGATGTGGAGGGCCGCTTCAGGGTTCTCCACGAGACGTGCCTGGGCGAGGACGGTTTCTCCGGACGTGCTGGTGTCAGCGGTGAGGAGCGAACCCGCGTAGTCCCCGTAGTAGCTGAGTAGGTGCACGTTGATGCGGTGGCGGTTGAGCAGGGCGACCACGGCGGTGTTGATGTCCGTCTCTGCGCAGGCGACGATGTCTCGGACATCGGTGATCGGAATATGGACCTTGCCTGCACTCTCGCGTTCAATGACGAGGGATTCGTCTTTGCGGCGGATGCGGCATGGGGTGGTCAGCCAGTAGGTGCGAGTAGCGGCAGGCATTCATTCCGTCCAGCAGTAGTCGGTGAAGCTGCATCCCCGGCAGGACGAGCGCGCCAAGCGCTCGGGCGAGGTCGGTTGCGCAGCGACCGTGAGGACTTCGGCGATGTCGGCTTCTGCCTGGGCGGCTGCCTCTGCCGTGTAGGGACAGCGGTGAGTCCGTCGGGTCTTGGGATAGTGCAGGACCGCGCCTTGGGCGTCGATACCGATGAGTTGTAGCCGGTAGCAGTAGTGCCGGCCTTGTGCTTGGTCGGCTGCTGTAGGGCGAGACGACGACTTGACCTCGTGAACCCAGTGCTGTCCGTCGACGAAGTCGAGCCGGGCTGATCCCAGGTCGACGGCTGTATTGCGGGTGTACGAGGTGTCGTGGACGGCCTCGCCGAGTTGAACGGTGCTGCTCAGGTGCTCCGGGCGGATGCCTCTCAAGTACAGCCATAGCTGGCGGCGACAGTGGTACAGGTACTTGATGTGGACGCCACCCACGTCGTCTGCGCCGATCACAGGACCTCACCCGGCTGGTAGATCTGCCGCGGGTCCTGGTTGATCGACTGGAGGCCGAGGCGTGGATCGTAGACGGCGTCGATGAGACGGACCTGCAGGGTCTTGTCGTACGCGCCGAGGCCTTTGGCCCATGCGGGCAGGGGGATGAGGAACTGATCGGCGTAGAGGCGGCCACTTTTCTTGCTGGACGCTCCTCTTAGCGCGTCTTCGTAGTCTTCACGATCGTTGGAGAGGATGGCTTCGGATCCGTCGAACTGTTCGTCGAACTCTTGAGCCAGGTCCGTGCGGTCCGCGAAGGGACTGGCGAATTGGAGGAACGCGCGGTGGAATAGTTCGCGATGGTTCTCGACGTCGTCCCGCCACTGGGCTCCCCAGGGGCCGTCGTAAATTTCGTCGAGCCAGGTGGTGATGATCCGTTCGTCGATGGTCTGGCCGTCATGCCGGGTGAGGATGTCCCACGCGTGCTGGGTGGGGGCGGCGGCGTAGACGCCGTCGGCCCAGAGGTCGGGACCCGAGCGTCGGGCGGTGTAGGCGGGCCGATGGACGACGACGGGCGCCGGATCAAGGCTGGCGAGGCGGTTGACGCGGCCGAACCGCTGGATGAGGGCCTCTAGTTCGGCGGCCGAGGTGTGGCATGCGTCGAAGTCCAGGTCGAGGGAGACTTCGAGGGCCTGCGTTCCGACGAGCAATCCTGGCCGACGGGGACGGCGTGCGGCGAAACGGGTCGTGATCGCTTCCTCGATGGCGGTGCGGTCCATGCGACGGAAGCGTGCGTGGAGCAGGTGCGCGGAGTGTTCGCCGTGCAGTTCGGTGCAGAACGGCGCCAGGTTCTCGAAGATCGTGATCGCGTCACGGACGTTGTTCGCGACGACGAGCACAGACTGATTTCGAGTGAGCCGTTCCCGCATTTCGTCGAGGGACGAGTCGTCGGTGAGGTGCTCCTGCCGGATCTGGAGCCGGTGTCGGACCGGGACGGGCGTCCCAGGCGGAGGTTCGATGAGGTGGGTCTGTCCATCGAGGGTTTCGCCGACCAGCTTGGTGAGAGCGGTGGGCATCGTCGCGGACAGGACGGCGATGCGGCCGCCGACGTCGAGCCAGAACCGCATCATGGCCAGGATCATGCCGAGGCGGCGGGTGTCGTAGGCGTGTAGTTCGTCGAGGACGAAGAGCGAGTTGGCGCTGTCGGTGAGGATGCTGGAGTGGACGGGGCCCGCCATTGCCCCCTTGAGGAGTTGATAGGGCGTCCCCACGCGCAGCAGTTCCCGAAAGTTGCGGGTCGCCTCGGCGCGCGAATGGGCCTTGTCGGCCGCATCGTCGCCGCCTTCGCTGGGGCATCCATCTGCGAGCGATCGGGCGAGGTGGTACGAGGCGGCTTTGGAGTGCGCCACGCCGATGCCGTCCGGTGACCCGAGCTCGTTGCCGAGGCGCTCGGTCATGGCGTTGATGCTGGCCAGGTAGGGCAGGAGGTAGAAGAGGCGCGGGTTGCCACCGGTGCGTCGAGAGAGATCGCCCATCTGGTTGACGGCCCACAGCAGCACGGCTTCGGTCTTTCCGCTGCCGGTCCACGAGCGTAGAAGCAGGTGGCCGTTCGTTTCGGCCGCCTCACGCTGCTGCGGGCGGAGAGAGTGGCCGCCTTCGGTGAGGCGGGCGGTCAGCTGGGCGGGGTAATCGGCCGTCAGCGGATGCCGGGTGAGCAGGGACGCATGCGCCGAAGAGAGGTGGTCGGCCATGGTGACCGCGCCCAGCAGCAGCACTGCCGTCGCCCCGGCGGGGTCATCGGACGGCAGCGACCACTCCCAGCGGTCCATCAACGCGGTGAACAGCTTGTGCGCGGAGTCGGTGAGCTGTCGGAGAGAGAGCTGGGGTGCAGGGCGGGTGACGGGCAGGCCGAACTCGTCGGCGGTCATGTGCAGCCAAGTCACCAACTCGGTCAAGCGTGCCTGGTCGGCGGGGGAGAACCGGCGTGCGAAGCCCGTCGATGTGTCATCGCCGTACTGGGTGATCAGCGTCTGTTTGGACGATGCGTCCAGCCCGCTCGTGAATGGCCGGTGGTGTCCTGCCACGGCGGCGGCGACCCACAGGCGGTGTTCATCGGGCAGGTGCGCCAGCAGCCGGTCGACGAAGCCGAGCGACAGGACCTCGTGGCGTTCTCCCCAGATGGTCGGTTGCTGCGACGTGTTGCCGATCATTCGCTGGAAGCCGTCCGGCAGCTTTCCCGGGTCGTGCAGCAGTGCGGCCAGCGCGGCCCACGTCCAGAAGTCCGGCGGCATGCCGGGGATGTCGCCGATGCGCGCCCGGATTGCCAGGAGTGCTTTCAGGGTGTTCAGCAGGTGATCGGTCAGCAGCTCGCCGGGTGTTCCCGGCCTTGTCGAACTCTTCGCGCGCAGTTCGCCCACGGCAGTGCTCCAGGACGTTCAGGCGACGCGGGTCATGTGGCTGGGATGGACGAGCGGCAGCAGGGCCACCGCCTGCCCGTGTTCGGTGGTCAGGCCCGTGTCGATCTGGGCTCGCGCGCCGCCGGCTGCATATCGGTAGCTGTCCCATCGGGTGTGCGCTCGATCGGCCGAGATCATCGTGGTGAGCCGCAAGGCAGTTCCGACTGCGCCGGGGACGTCGGCGGGCAGGACGGCATGTCCCTGGATGCCGGAGCCGACGGCGAGTTCGGTGCGCTTGACGCGAGCGGACACCAGGTCCTGGCTGCGGCCCAGCTTCAGCGGCCATACCGGACGACGCATGGCCCGCCACCACAGGTCGAGGTCGTCGGTGAGCCAGAGGGTCAGTGTGGTGAGTGCGAGGAACTCGCGATTCTTGATGGTGGTGTTGGTGGTCGTCCCGGGGCTGCCGAGGGGATGGTAGGTCTCCAGGTCGTCGCCGGTGGCGGCGGCGTGGAAGGTCATGGCGAAGCGGGTTTGGATGGGAACCTGGTCCCAGCCTCCGGCCGCGGCGGCGAGCAATCCGCCGACCGTCGAGGGCGGCGGGCAGGGGAGACCGACCTGCAGCCCGTCGTAGAGAGGGTTGCGGAAACTGACGATCGGGGCGGTGATGGTCAGTTCCAGTGCCTCTGGCATGGCGTGCCTCCTCACGGGCTGGACAGCAGATCCCCTCACAGGGGCGATCACCGCAGGGCGCTACGCCGCGGGGTCGTCGAACCAGGCGTCGTGGTCGCCGGCCTCGATCTCGTCGGCCAGGCCGTTCAGCATCGTCCGGGGGTGCGCGAGGACGAGCCGCTCGTCCTTGACGAGGTCGGCGAGGTCGCTCTGCGCACGGTCGCGTTGGCCGCCCAAGAAACCGGGGGCCCAGCCGATGCGAACGGGGCCGTCCAGTTCGTCCGCCCACGCCGTGATCTCTTCGCGCAGGATGTCCGCGTCGAAGTACGTCGCCTTCTCGCGCTCGCGCACCACACGGGTGAACGGATTGGTGCCGCCCTTCATCGGCGCGAGGATCACCAAGGCCGGCGTCCGGTCACCGTAATGCGCCGACTGCTTGGCCCCGCCCTTGACCATCGCCATCGTCCGCAGCAGCACGGCGACCCGGCGGCGGCGTTCGTCGATGGGCAGGCGCACGCACCGGACGCCGCGCAGCGTCACTTCGCCGCCGCCCTTGCCGAGCACCTCGGCAGCGACCGCGTCGGGCAGCGCGGCCTTGGTCGTGGTGCCCGACATCTCGAACGTGCCCACTCGCGGCAGGTCCAGCAGCAGGTCACCCGCGAGGTCGGCGGTGTACATCTGGTGCTCGTGGATGACGGGGTGCGTGCCGGGGCCGAAGTCCCGGCTCATCGTGCCGAAGTCCATCTCGGGCTTGTTCGGCGTGATCGCCACCAGGGTGCCGGTCGCCAGAACCGTGTCCCGCATGAACGTGTTCGACTTGGCGCCCGCCCCTTCGCTCTTGACCGCGATCATGTAGCCGAACAGGTCATCGTCCAGGTACAGGTCGGGGCGTCCGTGGGTGTATGCCTGCTGCTTCTTGCCTTCTCCGCTCCGGACGACCGGCGAGGTCGGCTCGCCCGTCGGCAGGCTGTCGCGCAGCCAGCGGCGGCTCGCCTGCGCCGACACGTACGGGTACGTGTGCCTTTCGCCGACCTTGAACTGCTTGACCATGCCGCGGTTGTCCTCGCCGCGGCCGTTGTTGGGTGCCCCGGCCTTGATCTCCAGGATGCTCTGCCCTGCCAGGAACGTCACCGCGCGGCTCCTTCCTCCTGGTCGACGCCCACTGCATCGGCCAGTTCCTTGATCTCTTCGAGTTCTTCCTTCGACCCCTTGGGGCGCCAGCCGGCGTCGGCCAGGGCCTCCAGGACGGCGAACACCAGCAGCCGTCGCCACGACCAGGACCGCTCGTCCTCGAACAGCAGCCGGTAGTCCTGCACTGGCAGCAGCACGGGCGGCATGCCTTCGGGGCGGGGGAACAGAAGCCAGTCCACACCCTTGGAACGGAACCAGCCGTACAGGTTCCCGCCTCGGGAGTTCGCTCGGATGAAGTCGCGGAACGGCCCCGGCCGGTCGTCCTGCCCGAGCAAGGCGGCGAGCCGTTGCGCCAGCTCCTTGATCCGCTCGACGTCCTTGTCGTCCATGGTCAGTACCTCGCGGCAGTAGGAGTACAGAAGGGGGCCGAGCTTCGACGTCTCCGCAGGCAGCGGCACAGTCGCCGAGACCCGGCTCAGCAGGTGGCCGACCGCGAAATCCAGCACCTGCGCCGGACGCGCGAATGCTCGCTTGGCCAGAAACGCTTCACCCGGAACCTGCTTGGTGGCTTGTGACGCCACCAGCGCCGGATAGCCGGCTCGGCGCTCGGGATCGCGGTTGGTGGAACGGAGCCACTCGGCGATGGGTTGCTGCAACTCCTGTGTGGTGAGCAGCTGCACCTTGTTCGAATTGGACAGGACGAGCAGTTCCACACCGGCAGTGATGCGCCTGCTGTACGCCCGGACGGCGGTCAGCACACGCAACTCGTGAGCGTATGGGCCAAGCTTCCCGGCCTTGGGCGCTCCGACGACCGATACTTCCCACGTCCGCCTCACCGCGTCCCTGGTCATGTTCGCCAGGAAGACGTCGTCCCACGAATGGATCGCCGCCGCTCTCCCGCCCGAGATCGTCGCCCCATAGGGGAACGCCCAGAGGCTCGCGACGCACGGGTAGCACAGAGGCGTCCCCTCGTGCCCCGGTGCCGTCGTGTTGCGGTGGGCGACGCTCGCACCGAGCGGGATGTCGACCTTCCCGAACCAGTCGCACGCCGCCCGCCCGCAGTACGCGCACGACACACCCGGCCAATCGGCCGGGTCACGCGGGGCCCGCCACTCGCCGATCAATCGCCGACGCTCGTCGTGGGACTGCTTGCCCCGTGCGGTCGGATTCAGCTTCGAATTCGGCCACAGCAGGTAACTCGCCGCCAACCAGAACCCGCCGGGATCGGCCGCCTTGGCGACTTTGACCGTGCCCAGCAGGTCATCGGTCATCCGCTGCACTGCCTTGGCGAGCACGTCACCGACCACCTGCTCGGGACCCCCCACCTCGGCCAGGGTGGCGAGGGCGAAGGCCCCGATGCGCTGCAGGGGACTCGCGGTGAGCACGACCGAGTCGGGCAATGCCTCCTTAGCCGTTGTGTCGGCCCCGGGTGTTGTGGCGCGGTCAGACACCGATCCAGCCCATCCCCGTGCTGTTGGCCTGCCCGAGCCCCCACGAGTGCAGTGCCGTGAGGGTTTCGGGTGCCCCCGAGATCGTCACCTCTACGCACGCGCCCGGCTTCTTGCCTCCGCCACCGCGTGCGCTGCCCACCGCGAACGACCGCTTGGGCCCCACCCAGCCGACGGCCTCCAGCGTGACGTCCGGATCCAACCCGAGGGTCTCGGCCTTGCGGCGCAGGTTGCCCTGCATGTAGACGTCCCACTCGGGCTCGCCCGGCAGGCACCATGCCTGGCGTCGAGTGCGCACACCGGACTCGTCCCGTCCCGAGGACTTCATCACCACGGGCGTCACCGTGCGGAAGACCGCCCGTCCAGAAGAGAAGTCGAGCACGTCCAGGCGCTCGATGTGGTCGATGATGAACGCGGTCGCGCCCCAAGCGAGCACGGGCGTCGATGCCAGCGCGGCGGCCCAGCCCTCCACGACATCCGGCAGGGGACTGCCGAACTCCAGGACGCCCGGCCCGTCACTCGCGTACACCCCGCGCCGGCGTCTGGCTGCGGGGAAGACCGGAGCTCCGTACCCGAACGGGACCAGCCCGTGTTCCCCCCAGCCCTTCGCATGAAGCGCCTGCCCGAGCTGGGGCGCGCCGCGTTCGAGCAGCCCGTAGGACAACGCTCGTCCCGGAGCCAGCACCTCGTCCCACGCGAGCTCACGTGCCCCGGTATGGAAGGTCAACCGCAACCGCACGACGACACCCCCGTCCTCCTCGCCCCGTATAAACCCCGCGACGAATCGTCGCTGGGCAGCTTTGTCGGTGGCCGCTGTCATGGTGTGGATACGCAGCGCAGCGACCTGGCCCAGAAGGTACGCCCACAGACGGGGCGATGTCTCGCAAAGCAGCAAACTTAACCACGAGTCGATCTTGTTGGCGCATGTCTCGAGAGGGGCATCACTATGCTGACGAGCACGTTTGCTCCCACCGCTGTTGGGGTCGCAACTGGTTGAGTTTCCTGCTGGCCGGGCACGCCTGGGCGCGGACTCACCTCATTGCCCCTCCGAGGGGTCACGGCGGGCGGCGCCACGCCCTGGGTGGAGCCGCCGCATGAGAACCTTCAGGAATACGGACGGAGCGTGGTGTTCAACAAGCCGATTTCAGCGGGTCCCCCGGTTCAGTTGCACTACCGGAGGCTCGCTGCAAAGTCGGGCCGAGACAGAGCGCCCAAGCCAGGCGCAACCTGGGGCTTGAGGTGCCACGGATCTTCCGGACAGGGCCCCAACTAGAGTTGGGGAGAACCGGAAGGGAAGGTCGTTGGCACGACAGAGGCGGCATTTCACCCAGGAGCACAAGGACGAGATCGTCCGGATGGTCCTGGACGGCCCGCGCCCCATCGCCCATGTGGCCCGTGAGGTCGGCATCCACGACACCACCCTGGGCAACTGGGTCAAGGACTACCGCAGACGCCACGGCGACGACGCGTCCACCACACCGGCCGGCGCCCCGAAGAGCCTCCGGGAACGCGAACTCGAACGCGAGAACCGCAAACTCCGCGAAGAGAACGAGTTCCTGAAAAAAGCCGCGGCCTTCTT
>NZ_AULB01000060.1 GCF_000425065.1 Actinomadura rifamycini DSM 43936 | reverse complement strand
GTCGGTGGCGTTCAGCCCCGACGGCGACACCCTGGCCGTCGGCGCCGACAACACCGTGCGGCTCTGGGACGTGGAAATGCCGGCGGACAAGGACCTTGCCGACTTGGTCTGCAAGGCGATGGGAGCGCTGACCCGCCAGCACTGGAGCCAGTACGCACCGGACGGGATCGAATTCCGGAAGGTCTGCCCCTGACCAACCCTCGCCCCGAAACGAACTTCTTACAGGCCGTTCGGCTGGCGGAGGCGCCGAGGCGATGACCTGCACAAGGTGACGGTCGGATTCTTCGAGCCGGTGTCCGCGTCCAGAGCTGTTCTGGGGCGGGCACCGGCTCGTCCGCTTGGTTGGCCGTCGCCCTCGAGAGGCATGTAGGCCCTACAGAGTCGTGGTTTCGCTGGTCGGCAGGCAAGGTCACCGCGCGGGCGCTCACCCGTGGCGATCTAATGGTCGTCCGGGTGCCGGACGACCGGATGCCGACACGCGAGCAAACATCGAGCTAACACGGGAACCAAATGAAGCATTTCGGGCTCGGGTTTGGGATCTTGGCAGTGGTAAGACCCCTGGTCAGGGGGTTGCGCGCCCGGCAGGATTCGAACCCGCGACCGTCGGATTAGAAGTCCGATGCTCTATCCAGCTGAGCTACGGGCGCTCGGCGACCGGCTGGACGCCGGGACACAGTGTATGGCGGAGCGTCGTCTGGCTCCACATCCATATCGCCGCCGTCGGCCGCGCCGGTGTGGTGCGGGGCATATCTTTGGTGGCCGTGGAAGGTGAGGTTCCGCTCTCCGGGACGGGGGGCGTGGTGCGGGTGGCGGACACGGTGCGGCGGCCGGCGGGGGCGCACAGTGCGGCCGTGCGGCGGTTGCTGCGGCATCTGGAGGAGGTCGGGTTCGAGGCGCCACGGGTGCTGGGGACGGACGAGTCGGGCCGCGAGGTGCTGAGCTGGGTGCCCGGGGAGGTGCCGGGGCGGCCGCTGCCGCGGTACGCGGGGACGGACGACGCCCTGCGGGGGGTCGCGGGGTTGCTGCGGCGGTACCACGAGGCGGTGCGGTCGTTCGGGGTGCCGGACGGCCCGTGGGATCGGGGGTCGTATCTCGACGGGGATCCGGAGGTCGTCGGGCACTGCGATGTGACGCCGGAGAACGTGGTGTTTCGCGGGGGGCGGCCGGTCGCGCTGATCGACTTCGAGTTGGCGCGGCCGACGCGGTGTTTGTACGACGTGGTGACGGCGCTGCGGCATTGGGGGCCGATCGCGGATCCGGCGGATCGGGACGCGGTGTGGTACGGCGTCGACGTGGGGCGGAGGCTCCGGGTGTTCTGCGACGCGTACGGGCTGTCGCGGGGGGAGCGGAACGAGGTGCTGCCGGCGGCGCGGGTGCGGTTCGAGCGGTCGTACGAGTCGATGCGTGCGAGGGCCCGGGCGGGCGGGAGCTGGGCGCGCGTCTGGCAGGGTGGTGCGGGGCTCCGGATAAGGCGGGCTCAGGATTGGCTGGAGCGTCACTGGGATGAGCTTGATTCGTGTCTCTGCTGAGGGCCTCGTCCTCGGGGTGCTTCTGGACGCGGCGGTGGGGGATCCGCGGCGGGGGCATCCGGTCGCGGGGTTCGGGCGGGTGGCCGCGCGGGTGGAGCGCTCGGTGTACCGGGACTCGCGGACGGCGGGGGTTCTGTACGCGGGGCTGCTCGTGGGCGGGGCGGGTCTCGCGGGGTTCGCCGTGGACCGGGTGTGCAGGGGGCCGTGGGCGACGGCTCTCGCGACGTGGGCGGTCCTCGGGGGGACGTCGCTGGGGCGTGAGGGTTCGGTGATGGCGGACGCTCTGGAGCGGGGCGATCTCGAGGCGGCGCGGGCTCGGCTGCCTCATCTGTGCGCTCGGGACCCGGAGGGGTTGGCGGCGGACGAGCTGGTGCGGGCGACGGTGGAGTCGGTGGCGGAGAACACGAGCGACGCGGCGGTCGCGCCGCTGGTGTGGGGTGCGGTCGCGGGGGTTCCGGGGTTGTTCGTCTACCGGGCGGTGAACACGCTCGACGCGATGGTGGGCTACCGGAACGCGCGGTACGAGCGGTTCGGGTGGGCGGCCGCGAGGCTCGACGACGCGATGAACTGGGTGCCCGCCCGGGTGACGGGGGTGCTGGTGGCGGTGCTGGGCGGGCCGGGTGCGTGGCGGGTGCTGGTGCGGGACGGCGGGAACCATCCGAGCCCGAACGCGGGGCGGTGCGAGGCCGCGTTCGCGGGGGCGCTCGGTGTCCGGCTGGGCGGGACGAACGCGTACGGGGGCCTGGTGGAGCGGCGTCCGGAGATGGGGGACGGGCGTGCGCCGGAGGTGCGGGACGTCCGGCGGGCGGTGCGGTTGTCGGCGGCGGTGACGTTCGCGGCGGCGGGGCTGGCCGCGGTGGCGGCGTGGCGGCGCGGGTGAGCGGGCTGCTGGTGGCGGGGACCACCTCGGACGCGGGCAAGAGCGTGGTGACGGCGGGGCTGTGCCGGTGGCTGCGGCGGAAGGGCGTGCGGGTGGCGCCGTTCAAGGCGCAGAACATGTCGCTGAACTCGATGGTGACGGGGGACGGCGCGGAGATCGGGCGGGCGCAGTTCATGCAGGCGCAGGCGGCGGGGGTGGAGCCGCGGGCGCTGATGAATCCGGTGCTGCTGAAGCCGGGGAGTGACCGGCGGAGCCAGGTGGTGGTGCTGGGGCGTCCGGTGGCGGAGGTCGACGCGCTGGAGTACGGGCGCCACAAGGAGCGGCTGCGGGAGGTCGTGCGGGAGTCGCTGGAGGAGCTGCGCGGCGAGTTCGACGTGGTGGTGTGCGAGGGGGCGGGGAGCCCGGCGGAGATCAACCTGCGGGCCGGGGACATCGTGAACATGGGGCTGGCGCGGGCGGCGAACCTGCCGGTGGTCGTGGTGGGCGACATCGACCGCGGCGGGGTCTTCGCGTCGCTGTTCGGGACGTTGGCGCTGCTGGAGCCCGCGGATCAGGCGCTGGTCGCGGGGTTCGTGATCAACAAGTTCCGGGGCGCCGCGGAGCTGCTGGAGCCGGGGCTGGAGCGGTTGCGGGAGCTGACGGGGCGGCCGGTGCTGGGGGTCCTGCCGTGGAAGCTCGGGCTCTACCTGGATTCGGAGGACACGCTGGCCCTGGACGCGCCGCGGCCGGACGCGCGGCCCCCGTACGGGCGGGAGACGCTGCGGGTGGCGGTCGTGCGGTTCCCGCGCATCTCGAACTTCACGGATCTGGACGCGCTGGCCTGCGAGCCCGGGGTGGCGGTGCGGTACGCGGCGAGCGCGGGCGACCTCGCGGACGCGGACCTGGTCGTCCTGCCGGGGACGCGGGCGACCGTGAGCGATCTGGCGTGGCTGCGGGAGCGGGGGATGGCGGACGAGGTCCTGCGGCGGGTGCGGGAGGGCCGGCCGGTGCTCGGGGTGTGCGGCGGCTACCAGATGCTCGCGAGAGAGATCCGCGACGACGTGGAGTCGGGCCGGGGGCGCGTGGCGGGGCTCGGGGCGCTGCCCGCGACGGTGGTGTTCGGCCGGGAGAAGGTGCTCGGACGTCCGAGCGGGACGGCGTACGGGGAGCCGGTGGAGGCGTACGAGATCCACCACGGCGTGGTGGCCGTGGAGGGCGGCGAGCCGTTCCTGGACGGGTGCAGGGCGGGCGGCGTCTGGGGGACGACGTGGCACGGCGCGATGGAGAACGACGGGTTCCGGCGGGCGTTCCTGCGGGACGTCGCGGCGGCGGCGGGGCGGGACTTCGCGCCGGCGCCGGACGTGTCGTTCGCCGCGCTGCGGGAGGCGACGCTGGACGCGCTCGGCGATCTGGTGGAGGAGCACCTCGACACGGACGCGGTGTGGCGGCTGATCGAGCAGGGCGCGCCGGCGGGTCTGCCGGTGGTGCGTTCCGATGTCAAGGGTCGGTAAGGGCCGGGACGCGCGGGACGGGTGCGGCGGTAGGGTGATCCACTCGAAGGTGCGGCCGACGTATCAGGAGGAAAGCCCCGTGACCGACCCGAGTCTCATCGTCCCGCTGATGAAGGCGCGGGTGCCGGCCGAGGTGCAGCTCGAGTTCCCGCTCCCGGCGGACGAGGAGCCGGTGCGCGACCCGTTCGCCGGCGACCTGTACGTGACGTACGCGCTGGAGCACGCGGACGAGAACGGCCGCCGCTACGAGCACGTGGCGCGGCGGCACTGCGCGGAGCTGGGCGTGGAGCCGGGCGACCTGCGGGCGCGGGCGGTGCTGAACCTGCGGGACCGGCGTCCCGAGCTGGGCCTGAACTGGTACCCGGACGTGCGCGCCGTGACGGTCGCGGTGGGCGGGCTCGAGGCGAGCCTGCTCCTGGACGACGGGTTCCTCGACAAGCTCGCGCAGGACGTGGAGGGCGACCTGGTGGTGGCGGCGCCGGCGCGGGACGTGTTCGTCGCGTCGGGCACCGGTCACCCGGAGGGCGTCGACAAGCTGCGCTGGGCGGTCGCGCAGGTGTGGGCGCGGGACGCCGACCCGGCGTGGGACGCTCCGGCGTCCGCGCTGCTGGGGCACGACCTGCTGGTCCGGCGGGAGGGGTCCTGGGGGATCCTCACGACAGTGTCCTGAATTCGGGCCACAGGTCGGTCCAGGTGCCGCGGAGGCCGCGGCAGATCCAGACGGGCTTGCCCTGCTCCTCGTTGTCGAGGCCGACGCCGTTGTCGATGCGCCCGGCGGGACGGACGTCCGTCCAGAAGCGCCGGAGCCGCGCGGCGCCCGCGACGCTTTCCGGTCCGACGACGACCGCGGTGGTCGCGGTGTCGGGCGGGCGCCCGAAGTACCAGTAGCCGTTGTGGCCGCTGTAGGCGCGGGGGAGGCCGAGGTCCGGCCCGTACCGGTCGAGCGCGCCGGCCTCGCCGTAGTTGCCGACGATGATCGTCGCCGGTTCGCCCGGGGGGAGCGTGCGGTGCACGCGGGCGACCTCGGCGGCGAACCGGGGCCAGCCGACGGTCTCGGCGCCGTCGGCGTTCACGGCGGGCTGCGGGGTGCTCGCGAGCGTCGCGACGGGGTAGACGGGCAGCGTGAGCAGGACGGTCGACACGCCGGTGACCGCGTAGGCGGGGGCGGACGCGGCCCATCCCCAGCCGCGGGGCGCGCCGCGCCGCTCGACCTCGACGGCGCCCGCCGCCCACAGCGCGGCCCACAGCCCGGAGAGGTAGTACGGCTTGCCGGCGGTGGCGAGGAAGGCGATGTTGAGCAGCAGGTAGGCGTGGCCGACGAAGCGGTACGGGGCGAGGTCGGCCGACCGGTAGAGCCGCCACAGCCCGTAGATCCACAGCCAGGACAGGACGACGCCCGTCAGCACGAGCTGGAACGGCAGGAAGCCGGGCCGGCCGCCGAAGTCGGCGTCTCCGGCGATGGCGTCGGCCATGTCGAGCTGCGGCCAGCCGTGCCGGGCCTGCCAGAGCAGCCCGGGGACGGCGGCGGCGACGGCGAGGGCGGCCCCGGCGGCGAGCGGCGGGCGGCGGAGGAGGTCGCGGGGCCCGGCGATGAGGAGCCCGGCGACGAGCGCGGCCAGCGCGACGGGCGCCAGGTACTTGACGTTCACGGCGACGGCGGTGACCGCGCCCGCCGCGAGGAGGAGCCGCTGGTCGCGGGTCCGCACCCAGCGGATCGCCAGCCAGGCGAGCACGGTGGTGAGCAGCATGTCGAACGCCGCCGTGGAGAGGGTGTGCCCGGACGCGATCGCGAACGGGCACACGGCGTACGCCCCGGCGGTGAGGAGCTGCGCGCGGCGCCGCCCGCCCAGCTCGCGGGCCGTCAGCCCCGCGACGAGGACCCCGGCGGCGACGCAGAGGGCGGACGGGACGCGCAGCGCGACGAGCGAGTCGCCGAACAGGGCGGTGACCGCCCGGGCGAGCAGCGGGACGAGCGGCGGCTGGTCCGGGTAGCCCCAGTCGAGGTGCCGTCCGGCGACGCGGAAGTACAGCTCGTCGCGGTGGTAGCCGTAGCGCGCGCCGAGGGCGAGGAGGACGAGCGCGGCGCCGCCCGCGACGAGCAGCAGCGGCCGCCACGCGGACGGCGCCGGTGCGCCGCTCCCGGGCGGCCCGGGGTCGGGCGGGACGGGTTCGGACGGGTCGGGCGCCTCGGACGCGGGGGCTGACACATCCGCACCATATGTCGCAATGTGGCCCACGTCACGATAGGCCGGGTGTCCAGGCCCGGTCACGGATCCGGCGGCGCCGATATTGGGTGGGGGTTCCGCGGCGTCCGGCGTACCGTGCTGCCTCATGGTGACGCTGCATCGGCTGCTCGGGTTCTCCGCCGCCGACCCCGCGCAGGGGCGCGTCCCGCTGCAGATGATGGTGTTCGGGCTGGTGTTCGCGGTCCTGGCGCTGCTGTGCGACAGCGTGTGGGGCCTGGCCGCGGGGACGGCGCGGGCGTGGTTCGCGCGGTCCCCGCGGAGGCTGTCGGCGATCGGCGGCGCCGGCGGGATGATGATGATCGGGCTCGGCGTCACCGTCGCCGCGACCGGACGCAAGGACTGACGGCCGCCCCGGCGGGCGGGCGCCGGCCGGGGGCGCTACGGGTCCTTCGTGAGCGTCTGCGGCGCGGCGACCGGCGGCGTCCTGCCGAACCTGCGGCGCAGCGGGTAGACGGCGGCGACGACCGCGAGGCTGACCAGCGACGCGGCGAGCTGCGAGCGGCGCTCGTCCATGAGCGCCATCGAGACCAGGACGGCGCCGAGCGCGGCGATGACGAGCCAGGTGAGGTACGGGAACAGCCACATGCGGTAGGTGAGGCTGCCCGGGTCCTCGCGCTGCAAGCGCGCGCGCAGCCGCAGGTGCGAGAACAGGATCGCCAGGTAGACGAACGCGAGCACGACCCCGATCGAGTTCATCAGGAACGCGAAGACCTGGTCGGGGGACGTGTAGGAGGCGATGACCGCGGCCCACGCGGCGACCGTCCCGAGCAGGATCGCGCGGACCGGGACGCCGCGCCGGTTCAGCTTCACGAGCCCGGCGGGGGCGTCGCCGTCGCGGGTCAGCACGTACAGCATCCGGGACGAGACGTAGATCGCCGAGTTCAGCACGGACAGGACGGCGGTGAGGATCACGGCCTGCATCAGGGTGCCCGCGGCGGGGACGTCGAGGTGCTCGAGGGCGCTGACGAACGGGCTGGTGAGGACCTCGGCGGCGTTCCACGGCAGGATCGCGACGACGAGCAGGATCGAGAACACGTAGAAGATCGCGACCCGCCACAGCACGTTGCCGGTGGCCTTCGCGACGGCGCGGCCCGGCTCGGAGCTCTCCGCGGCGGCGACGGTGACGATCTCGGTGCCGCCGAACGCGAACATGACCGCGACGATCGCGGTGAAGATCGCGCCGATGCCGTTCGGCGCGAACCCGCCGTGCGCGGTGAGGTTGCCGAGGCCGCCGGGGGAGTCGGGCCACAGGCCGAGCACCCACAGGACGCCGAGCACGATGAACACCAGGATCGCGGCGACCTTGATCGAGGCGAACCAGAACTCGAACTCGCCGAACGACCGGACGGACACGAGGTTCACGGCCGTCATCACGACGAGCAGCGCGGCGGCGAGCGTCCAGGGCGGGAGGCCGGTCCACTCCGCGAGGATCGCGGCGCCCGCGACCGCCTCCGCGCCCACGAGGATGACGTACAGGTACCAGTAGATCCAGCCGATCGTGAACCCGGCGAACGGGCCGAGCGCCATCCGCGCGTACTCGGCGAGCGACCCCGCGACGGGCCGCGCGACGACCATCTCGCCGAGCGCCCGCAGGACGCACAGGACGAGCGCGCCCGCGGCCGCGTAGGACAGGACGGCCGCGGGGCCGGCGGTGCCGATCACGGCGCCGCTCCCGACGAACAGGCCGGCGCCGACCGCGCCGCCGATCGCGAGCATCGTCATGTGGCGGCGGCGGAGTCCCGTGCGCAGCCCCGCGTGGTGAGTTTCGGACATTCCCCTCGGATTCCCGTGCGCGCGTCGTGGACGGGTCCACCCTAGGTGACCTGTGCGAGTGTCGATATCCGGCATATGGGGCGTCCGGAATATGGGCGGCGGGCCGACGCCGTACGCTGAGGCCCTGCGAAGATCGAGACCGGAGATCGAGACCGAGGGAGGCCCGGATGGGCGAGGTCGTGGCGACGGACGTGCTCGGCCCCGGCTACGAGGCGATCGAGCTGCCGATGGGCCGGGACGCCGAGGGCGAGGTCGTCGCGACGCTGGTGCGGCGCCGCAGGCCCGAGCCGTCCCGCCGCGCGGTGCTCTACCTGCACGGGTTCGTGGACTACTTCTTCCAGCGGCACCTCGCCGACTTCTACACCGGCCTCGGGTTCGACTTCTACGCGCTCGACCTGCGCAAGTACGGGCGCTCGCTGCGGCCCCACCAGACGCCGAACTACATCGAGAGCCTCACCGAGTACTTCGCGGAGATCGACGCGGCCGTCCGGATCGTCCGGGAGCGCGACGAGCACGGGACGCTGCTGCTCAACGGGCACTCCACCGGCGGCCTCGTCGCCGCGCTGTACGCCGACCGGGTGCGCGGCAAGGGCGTGGTCGACGGCGTGTTCCTCAACAGCCCGTTCCTGGACATCAACGAGCCGTGGCCCATGCGCAAGATCGGCGCCGGGCTGGCCCGCGCGCTGCGCCCCCGGCTGCCGAAGGCGCCGCTGCCCGCCGGGCTGTCCGACCTGTACGCCCGGAGCCTGCACCGCGAGCACGAGGGCGAATGGGACTTCGACCTCTCCTGGAAGCCGCTCCTCGGCTTCCCCGTCCGCGCCGCCTGGCTGGACGCCGTCCGGCGCGGCCAGCTCCGCCTGCACCGCGGCCTCGCGATCGACGTGCCGGTGCTGGTGATGGCGTCCACCCGCAGCGTGCGCCCGTCCCGCCGGTCGCCGGACGTCTCGGGCGCCGACACGGTCCTCGACGTCGAGCACATGGCCCGCTGGGCGCCCCGGCTCGGCCCGCACGTGACGCTCGTCCGGGTGGAGGGCGGCCTGCACGACCTGGTGCTGTCGCCCGAGCCGGTGCGCGGGCGCGTGTTCGAGGAGCTGGCGCGCTGGACGAACGGGTACCTGCCGCCCGAACCGGCCCGCTGACCGCCCGCCGCGCGGGACGGGCGGCTAGCTGTTCTGTCTCGTGAGGTTGGGAACGCGGCTGGCTGGTGGGAGGCCGCCGAGTGCGGTGTGGCCGCGGTGGTGATTGTAGGTGTGCAGCCACCGCGGGAGTGCTCGGCGGCGTTCGGTCTCTGACCGGTAGGGCCGGTGGTAGGCCCATTCGTCGAGCAGGGTGCGGTTGTAGCGTTCGACCTTGCCGTTGGTCTGAGGCCGGTAGGGACGGGTTCGTTTGTGCGTGACGCCGGCCGTGGTCAGGGTGTCGTGCCACAGGCGTGATCGGTAGCACGATCCGTTGTCGGTCAGGACGCGCCGCACGGTGATCCCGGCTCGGGTGAAGAACGCCTGCGCCCGCTGCCAGAACGCTGCCGCCGTCTCCTTGGTCTCGTCGGACAGGATTTCGGTGTAGGCCAGGCGGGAGTGGTCGTCGACGGCGTTGTGCAGGTAGCCGTAGCCCAGGTTGGGGCGCCCGCCGGTGGTGCGGGGCCGGTGCGGGTCGCGGTGGGCCGAGGAGTTGCGGCCGCCGGCGGCGCGGCCGTGGGTTTTGTGGCCGCCGCCGTCGGGGATGTTGCCGAGTTTCTTGATGTCGACGTGCACCAGGTCGCCGGGCGCGTCGTGCTCGTAGCGGCGGACGGTGCGGCCGGTGGCGCGGTCCAGGTGGGCCAGGCGGGGCATGCCGTGGCGGGTCAGGACCCGGTGCACGGTGGCGGGGTTGAGGCCGAGCAGGTAGGCGATGCGGGCCGGTCCCCAGCGGCGCAGCACCCGGACCTTGATGATGCGCCGCTCGGTGCGGGCAGGGGTCCGGCGCGGGCTGCGGCGGGGCCGGGAGGACCGGTCGGCCATGCCCGCCTCGCCCAGTTCCCGGTACCGGGTCGCCCACCGCTGTGCGGTGCTCACCGAGACCTGGAACCGTTCGGCGGCCCGACGCAGCGGCCACCCGTCGGTGACCACGCATCGGGCCAGGCGCAGACGTCCGGTCTCGGTCAGCGGGGCGTTACGGTGGGGCATGAGGGCCTCCTGGGGGTCGGTGCAGATGTCGCAATCCACACCGAACCCGGAGGCCCTCCCTCACTTCAAGATCATCCGACCGTGCCGCCGCGTTCGCAACCTCCATGGTCAGTACAGCTAG
>NZ_AULB01000059.1 GCF_000425065.1 Actinomadura rifamycini DSM 43936 | reverse complement strand
CACCTGACCGAGAAGTACAAGATGCGGCGTTCGGTCGGCAGAACCGGTGTGTGCTGGGACAACGCCATGGCCGAGTCGTTCTTCGGGGCATTGAAGAACGAGTGGCTCAACCGTATGGTATTTGCCACACGAGCCAAGGCCCGCCGCGCGGTTGTGCAGTACATCGAGGGCTTCTATAATCGACGCAGGCTTCATTCCGCGAACGGGTACCGGACCCCTATGGAGGTCCACAACGAGTACCTGGATCGGCAGCAAGCAGCGTAGATCTGCCCGCAGATCACCCATGAAGAAGCTGTCCGGAAAACGCGTGGCCCCTCACTCGTGGCGTAGTCGGGCCACCTGCCGTGCACGTGCGGGATTGGGGGTGAGTTCCTGCAGTCGGCCCAGTAGCAGCGACAGGTCTCCGGCCAGGTAGTGCCGTGTCATGGCGCCCCCTCAGTACTCCCTACTCTTGGATCGTCTCGCCGACCGGCTTGGGGTGGCAACTGTCGGGCCGTTCGGCAGATCCGTCGGCCGACCTGGCCGGCGACGGCACGGCTCAGCTGGTCTGGGTGCCCTGCAGTTCGGCGAGCAGGCCGCTGCGGCCGTTCAGCAGCGCGGCGAGGACCCGCCGGGAGGCGTGCAGGAGGTCGGTGATGTCGGGGGCGCTCAGCTCATAGGTCACGCTGCCGTCCTCGCGGGCGGCGGTCACCAGGCCTGAGCGTCGCAGGACGGCGAGCTGGTGGGACAGGTTGGAGGCCTCCACCCCGACGTCGCGTCGGAGGTCACCGACCTGGCGGGGCCCGTCCAGAAGCAGTTCCAGGACCCGGATGCGGACCGGATGCGCCAGGGTCTTGAACAACTCGGCGTTGGCGTCGTCCACGCGAGCGGGCATTCAGTCCTGCCCGGAAGGGTGCGGGGGCTCCCCGGAGGTCCCGTCGTCCCGGTCGGGATCGAGGCGGACTCCGTGCACCGTGGCCTTGCGCGGCAGGTCCTCCAGTTCGGCCGAGTAGATGTCGATCTCGTAGTCGTTGTCGGCCTCTCGCGCGGCGCGCAGCAGTTCACGGGACCGCTGAACACGTCGGCGCAGGTTGCTGGCCAGGTCACCCACGGTTGCCTCTCCTTGCCTGTAGTGGCTCGCATAGCGGCGGTGTGGTCCGCTGGGGTGGGGAGCCGGCACACCCCAGCTCTAGAATGCCCTCTAGCATACATTCTTAATTGAAGGACTATTCAAGTCGGTGATGGGTGTGGTGCGGCGGATGGCCGGAGTGCTCCGGCGCAGCGGGCTGGTCGCTCATCCGCTGCGGCGTCCGGTCGACAGCGCTGAGGCGGCCCTCATGGTGGTGCTGGTGGTGGTCTTCGTCGTGGTCGGTGCGGCGGCCGCGGCCGCCGTCGGGACCGCTGTATTTCGGGCCGGGGCACACGCTGAGAAGGCCCAGGCGGCCGAGCGGCAGCATCTGACGGCGATCGTCGAGGACCCGCGGCGGCACGGCGGCAGGCTGGTGGCGACCGCACGCTGGACCGGTCCGGACGGTTCGCAGCGGGCCGTGCAAGTGGCGGTGACCGGGCCCGGCCGCCCGGGCGCCCCGGTGCGGGTGTGGATCGATCAGAATGGGCGGGTGGTGGGCCCGCCGCGGTCACGTGCGCAGACACTGAATCAGACCGGGGCGTGCTGTGTGGTCACCCTGGCGGGGATCGCGTTCGCGCTGTGGGAGATCCGCCGGGCGGGGCGGCGACGACTCGATCAGCACCGGTCGGCGCGCTGGGCCTCCATGTGGGCCGGGGTCGAGCCCCACTGGTCGGGCCGGCGCTGAGGGTGGCCTGGCGGGCGCTATTGCGGGCGCGCGGGCGGTGATCGCCGGGTGCCGGACAACGCGGCCTGGACGGCGTCATCGACGGTGGCGTACACCGGGACGAGGGCGTGGAGCTTGCTCGCGGCCATCAGGGTGGTGAGGTGCCTGGGGGGTGCCGCCAGCAGGACCTCGCCGCCGTGCCCGTGGGCGAGGTCGGCCGTCTCCATCAGCACCTGGAGGCCGGCCTGCCCCTCGAAACGCGCTTGGCACAGGTCGAAGACCAGGTGGTCCTTGCGGCGGCGCCGCACCCGCCGGATGTAGACGGCCAGCTCCTGGGCCTGCTCGGCATCGACTGCTCCCGACACGGTGAACACCGTGGCTCCGGCCGCCAGATGGCGATGCGACAACTGCGGAGCGTTCATCGCGGGCCTCCCGCCCCCTGCGGCGGCACACCACCGTCGGCCACCGACCAAGCGGCCGCGGTCCACCGTGCAACCAGCAGCATGCCTCTCCTCCGCGCCGCAACGGAAACTGCCCTCTGGGCGGGCGTTGCTGCTTGCCTACATTCCTAGTTGCATAATCCCTAAACTCCGGTTCGTCGCCGGATGCTCCGCCGTGCCCGGAATATTACCCGGCCTCCCGGCGCAGCGTTACAGGTCGTTGCCGGCGTAGGAGAGGTTGAAGCTCTTGTTGACCAGGGGGAAGTCCGGGACGATCGCGCCCTTCAACGCGACTGGGACCGCCGGCCAGTTGAAGAAGGAGGGGTCGACGATCTTGGTGCGGGTGAGGGTGCCGTCGGGGGCGAGTTCGACGCGGTGGACGATGGTGCCGCGCCATCCTTCGACGATGCCGGCGCCCGAGAGCGGCCCGTCCGGTGGGGCGGCAGGTGGGGCGAGCGGCGGCCAGTAGGTGGCCAGGCCCGGATTCCTTCCGTAGGTCAGGTCATTGATGATCGCGATCGAGGTGGTGATCTCGCGGGCGCGGATGTGGAAGCGGGCCAGCACGTCGCCGGTGTCGGCGGTCGGGATGGTCAGTGCGGGGCGCAGGTCGGTGAAGGGGTGGTCGCGGCGGGCGTCGGTGTCCAGTCCGCTGGCGCGGGCGACGTATCCGAGGGCGCCGAGGTCGCGGGCGGCTTGCGTGCTCAGGGGGGCGGTTCCGGTGAAGCGGTCGGCGACCACGGTGTGGCCGAGCGCCAGTTCGACGAGTTCGGCGATGTCGGTGCCGATGGATCGCAGCTTCTGCGGGTCGGGGATCGCGCGCAGGGTGGCGCCGCCGAGCCGGACCCCGCCGCGCAGCAGCCGGTGCCCGGTGACGTGGGCGTTGAGGCGCAGCAGTTGCTCGCGGACGCGGCCGAACTGGGCGTTGAGGATCGAGTGGCCGGCGTCGTTGCACAGCGCGCCCAGGTCGGTGACGTGGTTGTAGAGGCGTTCGAGTTCCAGCAGGATCGCCCGGGCGCGTTGCGCGCCGGGGGCGACCTGCACGCCGGTGGCGTCCTCGACGGCCAGGCAGAAGGCCAGGGTGTGGCCGACGGTGGTGTCGCCGCTGACGCGCTCGGCGAGCGGGAGCGCGTCGGCTGGGGGGCGGCCTTGGAAGAGCTTTTCGATGCCCTTGTGCACGAACCACAGGCGGGCCTTGAGTTTGAGGATGGTTTCTCCGACGACGGAGAACCGGAAGTGGCCGGGTTCGATCATGCCCGCGTGCACGGGCCCGACCGCGATCTCATAGACGCCGGGCCCTTGGACCTGGACGAAGGGGTAGGGCCCTTCGGGGTCGCCGAACTGCGGGGGTGGTCCGGCGTCGTTGCGCATCGGATACCAGCCGCGGGGCCAGTGGTGGTGGCGGACCAGGCGGCGCGGCAGCGGGTGATTGTGCGGGACGATGCCGTACAGGTCGTGCATCTCGCGTTCGAACCGGCCGGCGGGGAAGCTGATGCGGGCCAGGCTGGGCAGCGCCGGATCGGCGGGGTCGAGGCGGACGTGCAGTTCGGCGCGGCGATCGGTTCCGGCCTGGGTGAACAGGTACACCACGCGCAGGGCATCGGGGTCGTGGTGCGCCGCGGCCAGGGCCAGGCGGAACCCCTCACCCAGCAGCGCGGCGGCCCGGCCCGGCAGCACACCGGTGTCGACCTCGGTTCTGGTGCGTTCAGGCCGGTCGGCGGGCTGACCGGCCGGCTGTTGGTCAGCCCGGTCGGTGGGCCGGTCGTGCGGGTGGTGGTGTGGGTGGTGGTCGGGTGAGCTCATCAGTGTGTCCCCAGAGCGGCGGCCGCGTGGTCGAGCAGGGTGTGCAAAGGCCCGATGGTGGTTCCGATCACGGCACAGGCCACCAGGCCCAGGACCAGCGCTGCGGCGCCCGCGCGGGGCTGGCGGACCGGGAAGGTGGCGGCGCCGGGCCCGGTCCGCGGGGCGCCGAGCAGCATCCCTGCCGTCCGGGCGGCGAGTGCGGCGGTGATGACCAGCAGCAGGAGCAGGGCGGCGCCGACGGCCCAGCCGAACCCTTCGGCGAATCCGGCGCGGAAGATGCCGATCTCGCTGGCGAACAGGCCGAACGGAGGGAAACCGAGCAGCGCCAGCACCGCTGCGCCGAACCCGCCGGCCACCAGCGGGGCGCGGGCGGCCAGGCCGCGCACGGCGTCGATCCGGCTTCCGCCGACGGCCTGGTGGATGTGCCCGGAGGCCAGGAAGGCGACCGACTTGGCCAGGCCGTGCCCGAGGATGTGCAGCAGCACGGCGGTGATCGCCAGGCGTGATCCGATCGCGGTGCCGAGCGCGAGCAGGCCCATGTGCTCGATGCTGGAGTAGGCGAGCATCCGCTTGTAGTCGCGCTGGCCGAGCAGGAGCGCGGCGGCGATCGCGAGGGTGGACAGCGCGATGGTCAGCAGCAGGGCTCGGGCGAGCCCGGTGCCGAGCGCGATGTCTGTGATCGCCTTGACCCGCAGCACGGCGTAGAAGGCCACCGACAGCAGCACGCCGGACATGAGCGCCGACACCGGCGCGGGGGCCTGGCTGTGCGCGTCGGGCAGCCAGGCGTGCAGTGGGGCCAGGCCCGCCTTGGCGCCGAAGCCGAGGATCAGCAGGGCGGCGGCGATGCGTGTCACGCCCGGGTCCAGGTTCTCGGCGTGGGCGGTGAGCTGCGTCCAGTCCAGCGAGCCGGAGGAGGGGACGTGGGCGTGCCGGGCGGCGAAGTGCAGCAGCACGATGCCCAGGAACGCCAGCGCGATGCCGGTCGAGCAGATCACCACGTACTTCCAGGCGGCCTCGGTGGCGTTGCGGGTGCGGCGGTGGCCGACCAGGAACGCGGTGAGGATGGTGGTGGCCTCGATCGCCACCCACAACATGCCGAGGCTGGCGGCCAGTACCGCCGCCGCCATCGCGGCGACGAACCCCTGGGTGAGCAGTCCGTAGCGGCGCATGTCGCGGGCGGTGGTGTGCCCGGCGGCCTGTTCGGCCGCCAGGTAGCCGGGGCTGGCGAGCATGGCCAGCAGCGCCACCGCGCCGATCACGATCAGCATGAAGGCGCTGAGCGCGTCCGCCCGCAGCAGCCCGCCCAGCCCGGTCTGCGGCCGGTCCACGGCCAGGGCGGCCAGCGCGACCGCCGAGCCCAGCAGGGCGGCGGCCGCGGCGGCGCCCAGCCAGGCGGTGGCGCGCCGCCATCCCAGGGCGGCGTAGCCGCCGGCCGCCAGGGCCGGCGCGGCGATCGGCGCGATCAACAGCAAGGTCATCAGTCCCGCAACTCCCGCAGGTCGTCCAGATCGGTGTCGCCGAACGCCGCCCGCATCCGGGCGGTCAGCACCTGCAGCACCAGCACCGCCAGCAGCACGTCCAGGGAGACGCCGAGTTCGACGATGAGCGGTACCCCGGAGGTGGTCAGGAACGCCACCGCGGTGATGCCGTTGTCGATCAGCAGGAACCCCACGACCTGCGACAGGGCGCGCCGCCGGGTGACCAGGACGAAGAACCCGATCAGCACCACGGTCAGCGCGACCGGTACCGCCTGCACCGCGGGCGTCGGGTCCAGGGCCACCACCGGGCGGGTCACGGCGTAGGCCAGCAGCGCCAGCAGCGCCGCGATCACCAGTGAGGCGGCCACGTTCACCCGCGGGTCGGTCTCCCGGCCGCCGCCCCCGGCAACCATGGCGCGCCGCAGCAGCCAGGGCAGCGCCACCGCCCGCAGCAGCCCGAGGCCGACCGCCAGCCCGATCACCTCCGCCTCTCCCTCGTGGACGCCCAGCACGGCGACCAGGAAGGCCAGCGCCGCGCCCTGGAGGGCGAACAGCCGCACGATCGCGGCCAGGTCGCGGCGCCACAGCACCAGCACCCCGGCCAGCAGGAACGCGCCGCAGGCCAGGTCCAGCAGCTGCACGTACAGGGTGTGGTTCACGGGGCCACCAGGAAGAAGGAGGCGGCGACGGCCAGCAGCGCCAGCACGAACGAGCCGGCCAGCAGTTCAGGGACGCGGAACATGCGCAGCTTGGCCATGAACACCTCGCCGGCGGCCAGCGCGCCGCCCAGCACGACCACCTTGGCCGCATACGCCGCCACCGCCAGCGGCAGCATCGCCAGCGAGGCGCCGGCGATGCCCCAGGGCGCGAACAGGTTGGCCACCAGGCCGAGCAGGAGAGTCAGCCGCATCGCCGACGCCCACTCCACCAGCGCCAGGTCCGGGCCGGCGTACTCCAGCACCATCGCCTCGTGGATCATCGTCAGTTCCAGGTGTGTGGAGGGGTTGTCGACCGGGATCCGTCCGGTCTCGGCGATGGTCACCACTACCAGCGCGACCGCGGCCAGCACGCTCACCGGTGAGACCACGTGCTGCGGTTCGTTCAGGGTCGAGGTGACGATGGCGCCCAGGTTGGTGGACCCCACCCGGACCGACAGCGCGAAGACCGACACCAGGATGGTGGGCTCCACCAGCGCCATCACGGTCATCTCGCGGCTGGCGCCCATGCCGCCGAACGCGGTGCCGGTGTCCAGCCCGGCGAGCGCGAGCGCGACCGTGCCCAGCGCCAGCAGCGCGGTCACCGCGAACAGGTCCGCGGCGCCGTCCAGCGGCGAGGCCGTGGTGGCGATCGGGATCACGGCGGCGATCACCAGCGCGGTGCCCGCCAGCAGCAGCGGCGCGATCCGGAAGATCGGGCCGGTGCCGTCCGGGGTGATCGGCTCCTTGCGGACGAGCTTGCGCAGGTCCCGCCACGGCTGCAGTACACCGGCCCCGGCGCGTCCCTCCAGCCTCGCCCGGGTCTGCCGCATCACCCCTACCAGCAGCGGCGCCCCGGCCCCTACCAGGATCACCTGGGCACCGGCCGCCACGGTCCCTGCGACTGTGGTGCTCATCGCCACACCGCCAGTGCGATCAGCACGCCGGTGAAGGCGTAGAACCCGTACCCGACGTAGCGGTGCACGCTGCCGTTGGCCAGCGGCCGCGCCGCCCGCCCGGTCCAGGCCACCGCGGCCAGCACCGGCCGGTACAGCCGATGCTCGATCCGATCACCCACCCGGGCCCGGTAGGTCACGCTGTCCACCAGGTACGCCGACTCGGCCACCGGCGTGACGTCCAGGTCGGTCTCCGGTGCCAGCACATCGTCGAACACCCGCTGCAACGGCTCGGCGAACGAGGTCGCGGTGTACTCCATCCGCGCCGACGCCGGTCCGGCACCGCAGTCCCACAGCCGCGCCCGCCGCCGTGCCCGCCCGGACGCGACCGCGCGCAGCACGGCGATCAGCGCGACCACCGCGGCCAGCAGCAGGGCGGCGATCACGATCGGGGACATGGTGCTCGGCAGTCCCGCCAGATGCAGCGTTCCCGGGCCGGTCACGGCCTGCGGGCCGGGCGCCGCCACGGCGACCGCGCGTGACAGCCCCTCCGCCGCCCATCCGGGGGCCAGCGCGAGGCCGACGCAGCACACCGCGGCGGCCGCCATCGCGATCAGCATCGTCGCAGGACTCTCATGGGCCCGCTCGGCGGCGCGGGTCCTCGGCCGGGCCAGGAACCCCACCCCGAACGCCTTGACGAACGCGGCGATCGCCAGGCCCGCCGACAGCGCCACCACCGCCACCGCCAGCGGCATGGTGACCGCCGCGACCGTCCCGCCCGACGGCAGCGCGTGGATCAGGCTCTGCAGCAGCAGCCACTCGCTGACGAACCCGTTGCCCAGCGGCAGCGCCGACGCCATCAGCGCCCCGATACCGAACAACGCGGTCGTGGCCGGCATCGACGACCGCAACCCGCCCAACTCGTCCAGATCCCTGCTCCCGGTGGCATGCAGCACCGACCCCGCCGACAAGAACAGCAGCGACTTGAACCCCGCGTGATTGACCACATGCAGCAACGCGGCGGTCATCGCCAGCGCCGCCAGCACCCCCTCGCCCCAGGCGGCGAAAAGCCCGCACGCCCCCACACCCATCAGCACCAAGCCCATGTTCTCGCAGGTCGAATACGCCAGCAGCCGCTTCACATCGGTCGCCACCACGGCCTGCAAGATCCCGTACAGCGCCGACACCGCGCCCGCACCCAGCACCAGCAGCCACCACCACACCGGCCCACCGCCCAGCAGGTCGAAACCCACCCGCACGATCCCGTACACGCCCAGATTCACCATCGCCGCGCTCATCAGCGCCGACACATGGCTGGGCGCCTCGGGATGAGCCCGCGGCAGCCACACGTGCAACGGCACGGCGCCCGCCTTGGACGCGAACCCGGCGAACGTCGCCACGAACACCGCACCGCGCACCGCCGGCGACAGGCCCCCGGACGCCGCACGCAGCCGCTCGAACGACTCACCGTGCGCTCCCGCGGCGAACCCGGCCAGCCCGGCCAGGATGACCACCAGCCCCAGATGCGTCATCACCGCGTACCACAACCCGGCCTCGGCCACCGCCGCCCGCCGCCGATGCTCGGCCACCACCAGCAGCAGCGAGGTCAGCGCCATCAACTCCCACGCCACCAGGAACGTGCTCACGCTGGCCGCCGCCGGCACCAGCAGCATCGCCGCCACGAACAACGGCACCATCGCCTGACAAACCCGGCTGTCCAACCCAGACCCACCAGCGTCGGGCCCCACGCGGCCGGCGCCATCGCGATCCTCAGCCAAGGGCCGGGCATATCCCACGCCATACACCGCGGCGCACACCGCCACCGCGCCCGTGACCGCAAGGAACACCCCGCTCAGCGGGTCCACCGCCAGCCGGACCCCAGCCAGCGGCAGCAGGTCCGGCAACCACGCCTCCCAGGCATGGCCGGCCATCGCCGCCACCCCGGCGACCACCGCCGCCGCCCCGGCGGCACCGGTCGCCAGCCCTACCACGACACGGCGGGCTCGGCGTGGCAACGTGGCCCCACCCGCCGCGGCGAGCAGACTCAGCCCCAGTCCCGCCGACAGGGCGGCACCCGTCAGGTTCATCGGCCGGTGAGCCCCCGCAGCGCGGCCATGATCGCCTCCGGCTCCGGCGGGCACCCCGGCACCTCAACATCCACCGGCACCACGTCGCCAACGGCACCGGCCACGCCGTAGGCCTCGGCGAACACCCCGCAGTTGCGGGCGCAGTCCCCCACCGCCACCACGACCTTCGGCTCGGGGACGGCCTCATAGGTCCGCCGCAGCGCCACCTGCATGTTCCGGGTCACCGGACCGGTCACCAGCAGCGCATCGGCATGCCGCGGCGAGGCCACCTGCCGCACCCCGTAGCGCTCGGCGTCATACACCGGCCCGAACACCGACGCGATCTCCACCTCACACCCGTTGCACGACCCCGCATCCACATGCCGGACCTGCACCGACCCCCCGAACCCGCGAGCGCACGCCGGCGGCGCGCCCTCACGGCGCTCGGGCGGCGGCTCGGCGACCCGGCCGACCTGACGAATCTTTCGCAGCAGACCCTTCACCACGCTCCTCACTGCGAGATCTCAAACGGCACCAACCCGCAGGAAGACTACCGTCCTGCGCAATTGCCAACGTTAGCAACTGCCCAAAACGCCGAAGCAGGAGGGTCCGCAAACCGCGAACGCTCGCGGGGCGCGGCCGCCCCGCAAGGGGATGGGAGTCCCAGACGGGACGGCCGCCGCTCGGCGTTCCAGAGAGATGGGCGTTCGGAGAGACGCGTTCTAGAGGTGCTTGCGGCCCTCGGCCGCGACACCCGCGGCCCGTAGATCGTCCAGCAGCTCCGCCTGCCCCGACAGCACCCCGCTCAAGATCGCCCGAGCGACCGCCAGCAGGTCCGCCACACGCGGACTGGTCAACGAGTAGATCACCGTCGACCCCTCCTTGCGAGCCACCACCAGCCCCGCGCGGCGCAACACCGCCAACTGCTGCGACAGGTGCGCCGGCTCGATCCCCACCTCGGGAAGCATCTCGGCCACCGCATGGTCACGCTCGCTCAGCAGTTCCAGCACCCGGATCCGGGCCGGATGCCCCAGCGTCTTGAAGAACTCCGCCTTCAACTGGTACAGCGGCGCACTCACGATGCCCGATCCTCCTTCATCACTCCTGAGCCGACAGCCATCACCGAACACCTTGCGACGGCGGCCCACGCGTTCCACCTTGCCAGCCCCAGCGGTTGCCCCGCCATGCCTCGTCCGGGCAGAGCCGCAGGGCGACGGAGGCACCGGACGCCCATCCAGGTGACTACATCGGCAATTGCTAATATTAGCAAGTAACCTGGAACGGGTTCCAAGACCCAGCAGCCGAGGACCGCGACGTTCGGCCTGACGGGGCTCGCCAGCCCCCGAGCGAGAGAGCCGCCAAAGGTCACATCCACCCAGAACTACGCCAGCGACAGCTAACCGAGAGTATCGGAAGGTTCGCGCGGGACCGGATGACACTGCGGCCAGAGCAGACCGCGCCGCACCCGAACGCCGAGGCTGCAGGCAGGAGGCATATGCGAACGCCGATTCACACAGCACACGCCCAGCACGGGGTCACCATCGTCATGGTCGGCCGGGTCCTGGACCCCGGACTCTGTCCCGCCTGCGAGGAAACGATCAAGGCAGTCCGGGCAGAGATCAACGCCGCACAACACGAAGCCGGCCACCGCACGCTGGTGCTTGACCTCAGCAACATGCCCGAGATCCGCCCCGAAGGGGCACACCTGTTGTGCCAGGCCCGGAACCGGGCCGAAGACCAGGGCACCACCGTGGTACTGGCCGGGCTGCGTCACCGGCCGATGGCAAGGCTGCGCCTCTACGGGGTCGCCCGCTTCTTCCCCCACTACGACAGCGTCGAGAACGCGGTCGCAACGTTCACCGAGGACTCCAGCCAGGAGCCCGCTTAACGTTAGAGGCCGGTGCTTTCTTTGTCGCAAATGGGGGAGCGCAGGTGGCGGCGCCGTCCGGCTCTCGGGCATGCGGCTCTGCCGCGGTGCCCTCGCCCACCAGCTGTAGCGGTGCGAGTGCGCGGACGCTTCGGCCTGTGCTGGCGCGAGCCGCACTCACGGGCACGCGACCGGGATGCCGACCAGACGCAATGACGGAATCGACCCGAACGATCACTCCTTGTTGTATTTGTAGTGGGTGGTCTCCGCAGGCGGGGTTGGTCCGGTCGGCTTGATGCCGTCCGACAGGTGCCATTGGACGGCTCTGTTGTCGGCTCGGTATGTCATCGCCGACCGGGATCGGCACGCTGTGCGGCTGATGGCGGGGTGGGCGGGCAGGTGGACCGCGAGGTGGCGGGTGGACGGCGGCGAGTTGGTCACACCGGCGCGTGATCTGGGCTCGGTCCCGGTGGCCCGTTGCGCACCGGTGCGGCCGTTCTCGTGGCGGACCACTCAGCGGCACCGTCCGGGGCTGGAGTTCTTGGTCAGCACCGGGCGACACCACGGCTTTGAGAGCATCGCCGAGCAGCGGCTGCTGCTGATGCTGGACTTCGCCGGCGCGGTGTCGGAAGTGTTGTCTCAGCCGCTGCGGCTACGGTTTGAGACGCTGCAGGGCTGGCGGACGCATGTCCCCGACTTCCTCGTAGTGACGCCGCACGACACCTGGCTGATCGACGTACGGCCGGGTGAGCGGATCGGTGACGACGATCGGGTCACGTTCGCGGCCACCGCGGAAGCGGCGCTGGCGTGCGGGTGGCGGTACGAGGTGGTGACCGGGTGGGGCCGAGAGGCACTGAGCACGGTGGAGGCGCTGTCTGCCCAGCGTCGTCCGCTGACCGATCCGCTGCGGGTGCAACCCGGACTCCTGGAGGCGGTGTCACAGCGATCGCTGCCATTCGCCGAACTAGCGGGGGCTGCGGCGTATCCGGCGGTGGCCCGCGCGCATCTGCTGCACCTGATCTGGCATCGCCGGCTGGGGATTGACCTGAGTGGGCCGCTGACCGATCGGACGCTGGTGTGGGCCCCAAGGACAGGGACCGGTGATGAGTGCATTTGAGGTTGGTGAGCTATCCCCAGGGACCCGGCTGATGCTCGACGGGACCGAATGGTCGGTGGAGTTGTGCGAGCCGCAACTGGGACGCGTCTGGTTGGTCGGGACCGATGGCCGACGCCGGTCGGCCACGATCGAGGAACTGATCCAGCATCAACGGAATTGTCGGTCGCCGACCTGAGGGGCCACGCGTTTTCCGGACAGCTTCTTCATGGGTGATCTGCGGGCAGATCTACGCTGCTTGTTGCCGATCCAGGTACTCGTTGTGGACCTCCATAGGGGTCCGGTACCCGTTCGCGGAATGAAGCCTGCGTCGATTATAGAAGCCCTCGATGTACTGCACAACCGCGCGGCGGGCCTTGG
>NZ_AULB01000058.1 GCF_000425065.1 Actinomadura rifamycini DSM 43936 | reverse complement strand
TCGCTCCTCGTCCCCGCCCGGATCGACCTGCGCAGCGTCCGCGCCGACGCCGCGGCGGGCGGGGCGGTGCCGCACATGCTGCGCGGCCTGGTCCGCGTCGGCCGCCGCCGGCAGGCGGCGCAGGCCGCGGACAGCGGCGGCGCGCGCGGCGGGCTGGCCGAGCGGCTCGCGGGTCTCACCCCGGACGACCGGCTCGCCCTGCTGCTGGACCTGGTCCGCGGCCAGGTCGCCGCGGTGCTCGGGCACGCCGGGGCGGGCGCGGTCCGGGCGGACGCGGCCTTCCGGGACGCCGGGTTCGACTCGCTCACGGCGGTGGAGCTGCGCAACCGGCTGCGCGAGGCCACCGGGCTGAAGCTGCCCGCCACGCTGGTGTTCGACCACCCCAACCCGCAGGCCCTCGCCCGCCACCTGCGCGCCGAACTCGGGGACGGGTCCGGCGACGCGGCGCCCGCCCCGGTGGCGCGGGCCACCGCCGCGGCCGACGCCGACGAGCCGATCGCCGTCGTCGGCATGGCGTGCCGGCTGCCCGGCGGGGTGGCCGGTCCGGACGACCTGTGGCGGCTGGTGGCGGAGCGCCGGGACGCGGTGTCCGGCTTCCCCACCGACCGGGGCTGGGACCTGGACGGCCTGTTCGACCCGGACTGGGAGCGCCCCGGCACGTCCTACACCGACCGGGGCGGGTTCCTGCACGAGGCCGGGCTGTTCGACGCCGGGTTCTTCGGCATCTCGCCGCGCGAGGCGCTCGCGATGGACCCGCAGCAGCGGCTGCTGCTGGAGACCTCGTGGGAGGCGCTGGAGACCGCGGGCGTCGACGCGACGGCGTACCGGGGCGCGGACGTCGGCGTGTTCGTCGGCGCCTTCGGCCAGGGCTACGTCGCGCCGGGCGCCGACGTCGTCACGCCGGAACTGGAGGGCTTCGCCGGGACGGGCGGGTCGTCCAGCGTCGTGTCGGGCCGGGTGTCGTACGTGTTCGGGTTCGAGGGCCCGGCGGTCACGATCGACTCGGCGTGCTCGTCGTCGCTGGTGGCGATGCATCTGGCGGCGCAGTCGCTGCGGTCCGGCGAGTGCTCGATGGCGCTGGCCGGGGGCGCGACGGTCATGGCGAACCCGGGCGCCTTCGTGGAGTTCTCCCGGCAGCGCGGCCTGGCCGTCGACGGGCGCTGCAAGGCGTTCGCCGCCGCGGCCGACGGCACCGGCTGGGCCGAGGGCGCCGGCGTGCTCGTCCTGGAGCGCCTGTCGGTGGCGCGCGAGCGCGGCCACCAGGTGCTGGCGGTGCTGCGCGGCAGCGCCGTGAACCAGGACGGCGCGTCGAACGGGCTGACGGCGCCGAACGGGCCCTCGCAGCAGCGGGTGATCCGCGCCGCCCTCGCCAACGCCGGGCTCGTGCCGTCCGACGTGGACGTCGTCGAGGGCCACGGCACCGGGACGGCCCTCGGCGACCCGATCGAGGCGCAGGCGCTCCTGGCCACCTACGGGCAGGACCGGGACGCCGGGCAGCCGCTGTGGCTCGGGTCGCTGAAGTCCAACATCGGGCACGCGCAGGCCGCCGCCGGTGTCGCCAGCGTGATCAAGATGGTGCAGGCGCTGCGCAACGAGACGCTCCCCGCGACGCTGCACGTGGACGCGCCCACCCCCGAGGTCGACTGGTCCGCCGGGGCCGTCGAGCTGCTGACCGAGTCCCGCGCCTGGCCCCGCGCCGGGCGTCCGCGCCGGGCCGGGGTGTCGGCGTTCGGGGTCAGCGGGACGAACGCGCACCTGATCCTGGAGGAGGCGCCGCCGGACGAGCTGGCCGACGACGCCGAGCCCGGCGCCGGGGACGGCGCGGCGCACGGCGTGCTGCCCGTGGTGGTGTCCGCCCGCGGCGCCGGGGCGCTGGCGGGGCAGGCCGCCCGGCTGGCCGCGTTCCTCGACGGCGACGTCCCGCTCCCGGCCGCCGCCGGGGCGCTGGTGTCCGACCGCGCCGCGCTGGACGAGCGCGCGGTGGTGGTCGCCGGGTCCCGCGCCGAAGCGAAGGCGGGGCTGGCGGCGCTGGCCCGCGGCGAGGCCGCGGGCGGCGTGGTCACCGGCCGGGCGGGCACGCCGGGCAAGGTCGTGTGGGTGTTCCCGGGGCAGGGCGCGCAGTGGATCGGCATGGGCCGCGAACTGCTGGACTCCTCCCCGGCGTTCGCCGGGCGGGTCGGCGAGTGCGCCGCCGCGCTCGCGGGCCTCGTCGACTGGTCGCTGACCGACGTGCTGCGCGGCCGCGCCGCCCCCGACCTGCTGGACCGGGTCGACGTGGTGCAGCCGGCGAGCTTCGCCGTGATGGTGGGACTGGCCGAGGTGTGGCGGTCGTACGGGCTGCGGCCGGACGCCGTGGTGGGGCACTCCCAGGGCGAGATCGCCGCAGCGTGCGTGTCCGGCGCGCTCTCGCTGGAGGACGCCGTCCGGGTGGTGGCGCTGCGCAGCCAGGCCATCGCCGCGGGCCTCGCCGGGCGCGGCGGGATGGCGTCGGTGGCGCTCGGCGAGGACGACGCGGCCGCCCTGCTGGCGCCGTGGGCGGACCGCGTGCAGGTCGCGGCGGTCAACGGGCCCGCGTCGGTGGTGGTCGCCGGCGAGGCCGGCGCCCTGTCCGAGGCGCTGGCGGCCGTCGAAGACCGGGGCGTCCGGGTGCGGCGGGTCCCCGTGGACTACGGGTCGCACACCAACCAGGTCGAGGACATCCGGGGGCTGCTGGCGGAGAAGCTGGCCGGGATCCGCGCGCAGGCGCCGGCCGTCCCGTGGCTGTCGACGGTGACGGGCGAGTGGATCGAGGGGGCCGGGGTCGTCGACGGCGACTACTGGTACCGGAACCTGCGCGCCCAGGTCAGGTTCGGGCCCGCCGTCGCCGAGCTGCTCGACCGGGGGCACTCGGTGTTCGTCGAGATGAGCGCGCACCCGGTGCTCGTGCAGCCGATCAGCGAGGTCGTGGACGGCACCGACGTCGACGCCGTGGTGACCGGGTCGCTGCGCCGCGACGACGGCGGCATGCGGCGCCTGCTCACCTCGATGGCCGAGGCGTACGTCCGGGGCGTCGCGCTCGACTGGAGCGCCGTGCTGCCGGACGTCCCGCCCGGCCGGGTGGCGCTGCCGACGTACGCGTTCGACCACCGGCACTACTGGCTTAAGCCCGCCGGGCCGGCGACGGACGCGGAGTCCCTCGGCCAGGCCGCGGCCGACCACCCGCTGCTGGGCGCGGTCGTGCACCTGCCGCAGTCCGGCGGGCTGGTGTTCACCTCGCGGCTGTCGCTGCGGACCCACCCGTGGCTGGCCGACCACGCGGTCGGCGGGTCGGTGCTCCTCCCGGGGAGCGGGCTGGTCGAGCTGGCCGTGCGGGCCGGGGACGAGGCGGGCTGCCCGGCGCTGGACGAGCTGGTGATCGAGGCGCCGCTGGCGGTGCCCGAGCACGGCGGCGTCCGCGTGCAGGTCGCCGTGAGCGGCCCCGGCGGGGACGGCGCCCGCACCGTGGAGGTGTTCTCGCGGCGCGACGGCGGCGGCGACGCGTGGACGCGGCACGCCACCGGCGTCCTGTCGGCCGAGCCGGACGCCGGTACCGGGTTCGACTTCGCGGCGTGGCCGCCGCCGGGCGCGGCGGAGGTCGACGTCGCCGGCTTCTACTCCGGCCTCGCCGAACGCGGCTACGGGTACGGGCCCGCGTTCCAGGGGCTGCGGGCCGTGTGGCGGCGCGGCGAGGAGGTCTTCGCCGAAGCCGCGCTCCCCGACGACCTCCGCAAGGACGCGGCCCGGTTCGGGCTCCACCCGGCGCTGCTGGACGCCGCCCTCCAGGCCGCCACCGTCGGCGGCGCGGACGAGCCGGGAGAGCCGGTGCTGGCGTTCGCGTGGAACGGGCTGGCCCTGCACGCTTCCGGAGCGTCGGTGCTGCGGGTGCGGCTCGCGCCCGCGGGCACCGACGCGCTGGCGGTCGAGGCCGCCGACGAGACCGGCGGGCCGGTCCTGACGATGGACTCGCTGGTGTCCCGGCCCGTGTCCGCCGAGCGGCTGGGCGCCGCGGCGTCCGGGAGCGCGGACGCGCTGTTCCGGGTGCGGTGGACCGGACTGCCCGCGCCGCTCGGGGAGCCCGCGCCGTCCTGGACGCCGGTGCACGGCGCCTCGGACGTGGCGGCGCTCGCCGAGGGCGGGACCGTCCCGCGGGCGGCCGTCCTGGACGCCGACGGAGGCGGCCCCGACGCGGCGCTGGCGGTGACGTCCCGCGTGCTGGGCGCCGTGCAGGCGTGGCTGGCCGCGCCCGCGCTGGAGGAGTCGCGGCTGGTGATCGCGACCCGGGGTGCGGTGCCCGCCGGGGACGGCGCGGTGACCGACCCGGCGGCGTCGGCGGTGTGGGGCCTGGTCCGGTCGGCGCAGGCCGAGCACCCGGACCGGATCGTCCTGCTCGACCTCGATCCCGCGTCGGCGGGTGACGCCGGGCCGGTGCTGGGCGCGGTGCTCGCATCGGGTGAGCCGCAGGTCGCGGTGCGCGGCACGGCCCTGTCCGTTCCGCGTCTCGCCCGCGCCGCCGGTTCCGTGCCAGTGGCGGACGTCCCGGTGGCGTTCGGTTCGGAGGGGACGGTGCTGGTGTCGGGCGCGGGCGCCCTCGGCGGCTTGGCCGCCCGGCATCTGGTCGCGCGGCACGGCGTCCGCCGCCTGCTCCTGGCGAGCCGCCGGGGCCCGGACGCCGAAGGGGCGGACGCCTTGGTCGCCGAGCTGTCCGACCAGGGCGCGGAAGTGTCGGTGGTCGCCTGCGACCTCGCGGACCGCGACCAGGTCGCGGCGCTGCTGGGGTCCGTGCCCGCCGAGCATCCCCTGAGCGGAGTCGTCCACACCGCCGGTGTCTTCGACGACGGCGTGATCGGCGCGCTGACGCCGGAGCGGCTCGCCGGGGTGTTCGCGCCGAAGGTCGACGCGGTGCGGCACCTGGACGAGCTGACCCGGGGCATGCAGCTGGACGCGTTCGTCGTGTTCTCGTCCGTCGCGGGCGTGGCCGGCGGCGGCGGCCAGGGCAACTACGCGGCGGCGAACGCCTACCTGGACGGGTTGATGGCGAGCCGCCGCGCCGCGGGCCTGCCGGGCCTGTCACTGGCGTGGGGCCTGTGGGAGCGCGGTGTCGGCATGGCCGCCCACCTCGGCGCCGTCGACCACGCGCGCGCCGACCGCGGCGGCGTCCTGGAACTGACGCGGGCCGAGGGCCTGGCGGCGTTCGACGACGCGCTGCGGCTGGACGAGTCCCTGCTGGTGCCGATCAAGCTGGACACGGCCGCGCTGCGGGCGGACGCCGAGTCCGGCGGCACGCTGCCGCCCGTCCTGCGCGGGCTGGTCCGGGCCGGCCGCAGGCAGGCGCGGACGGCCGCCGCGGACGGCGACGCGCTGCCGCGCACGCTGGCCGGGCTCGCCGCCGACGAGCAGGAGGCCCTGCTCCTCGACCTGGTGCGCGGCCAGGTCGCCGCCGTGCTCGGCCACGCCGGGCCGGAGGCGGTGCGGGCGGACGCGGCGTTCCAGGACGCCGGGTTCGACTCGCTGACCTCGGTGGAGCTGCGCAACCGGCTGCGCGAGACGACCGGGCTGAAGCTCCCGGCCACGCTGGTGTTCGACTACCCGACCCCGCAGGCCCTCGCCCGCCACCTGCGCACGGAACTGGTCCCGGACGCCGGCCCGGCCGGCGGGACGGGCAACGGCGCGGGCGGCGGGACGTCCGGCGCGGCCCTGGACGAGGAGCGGCTGCGGCACGTGCTCGCCTCGGTCCCGCTGGCGCGGCTGCGCGAGGCGGGACTGGTCGACGTGCTGACCAGGCTGGCCGACCTGGGCGAGACCGGACCGGACGGGGCGTCCGACGGGGACGCGCGGCCGGTCGCCGAACTGGACGTCGACGACCTCGTGCAACTGGCGATGGGCGAGGAGTAGGCCCGTGGAACTGATTGGGGCGGTTCGTTGAGTGCGTCGTATGAGCAGGTCGTGGAGGCGCTGCGGAAGTCGGTGGAGGAGGTCGGCACGCTGAAGCGGCGGAACCGCCGGCTCCTCGGCGCGTTCCGCGAGCCGATCGCGATCGTCGGCATGGCGTGCCGGCTGCCCGGCGGGGTGGCCGGACCGGACGACCTGTGGCGGCTGGTGTCCGAGGGCCGGGACGCGGTGTCCGGCTTCCCGGACGACCGGGGCTGGGACCTGGACGGCCTGTTCGACCCCGATCCCGACCGGTCGGGCACCACGTACGTCGGCCAGGGCGGGTTCCTGCACGAGGCCGGGCTGTTCGACGCCGGGTTCTTCGGCATCTCGCCGCGCGAGGCGCTCGCGATGGATCCGCAGCAGCGGCTCCTGCTGGAGACCTCGTGGGAGGCCCTGGAGGGCGGCGGCATCGACCCGGCCTCGCTGAAGGGCGGCGACGTCGGCGTGTTCACCGGCGTCGCCGGGCAGGGCTACGGCGCCGGTGTCGAGGGGCCGGAGATGCACAGCTTCGCCGGCACCGGTCTGGCGTCGAGCGTGGCGTCGGGCCGGGTGTCGTACGTGTTCGGGTTCGAGGGCCCGGCGGTCACGATCGACACCGCGTGCTCGTCCTCCCTCGTCGCGATGCACCTGGCGGCGCAGGCGCTGCGGTCGGGCGAGTGCTCGATGGCGCTGGCGGGCGGCGCGATGGTGATGTCGAGCCCCAACTCGTTCATCGTGTTCTCCCGGCAGCGGGGCCTGGCCGAGGACGGCCGCTGCAAGGCGTTCGCGGACGGCGCGGACGGCATGGGCCTGGCCGAGGGCGTCGGCGTGCTCGTCCTGGAGCGCCTGTCGGTGGCGCGGGAGCGCGGGCACAAGGTACTTGCGGTGCTGCGCGGCAGCGCGGTGAACCAGGACGGCGCGTCGAACGGGCTGACGGCGCCGAACGGTCCGTCGCAGCAGCGGGTGATCCGCGCAGCGCTGGCCAACGCCGGCCTGTCCCCGTCCGACGTGGACGTCGTCGAGGGCCACGGCACCGGGACGGCCCTCGGCGACCCGATCGAGGCGCAGGCGCTCCTGGCCACCTACGGCAAGGAGCGCGATCCCGAGGAGCCGCTGTGGCTCGGGTCGGTGAAGTCGAACATCGGGCACGCGCAGGCCGCCGCCGGTGTCGCGAGCGTCATCAAAGTGGTGCAGGCGATGCGCCACGGCGTCATGCCGCCGACCCTGCACGTCGAAGAGCCCACGTCCCAGGTGGACTGGTCGACCGGCGCCGTCGAGCTGCTGACAGAGGCCCGGGAGTGGGCGCCGGACGGACGTCCGCGCCGCGCCGGGGTCTCGTCCTTCGGCGTCAGCGGGACGAACGCGCACCTGATCCTGGAAGAGGCACCCGAGGAACCGGCGGCCGAAGAGGCACCGCCGTCCGACGGCCCGGTGCCGCTGGTGGTCTCGGCCCGGAGCACCGCGTCCCTGGCCGGGCAGGCCGAACGCTTGGCGGCGTTCCTCAACCGGACCGAGGCGTCCCTCCCCGCGGTCGCCGGGGCGCTGGCAGCGGGCCGTTCGGTGCTGCACGAGCGCGCGGTCGTGGTCGCGGACTCCCGCGAGGAGGCGCTGCACGCACTGGACGCGTTGGCGCGCGGGGAGAACGCGTCCGGTCTCGTGGCGTCCCCCGGGGCAGCCGGCGCACCGGGGAAGGTCGTGTGGGTCTTCCCCGGCCAGGGCACGCAGTGGGTCGGCATGGGCCGCGAGCTGCTTGACGGCTCGCCGGTGTTCGCCGAGCGGGTCGCCGAGTGCGCCGCCGCGCTGGAGCGGTGGGTGGACTGGTCGCTCACAGACGTCCTGCGCGGCGACACCGAGCCAGGCTTCCTGGACCGGGTCGATGTCCTCCAGCCTGCGAGCTTCGCGGTCATGGTCGGCCTGGCGGCGGTGTGGGAGTCGGTCGGAGTAAAGCCCGACGCCGTGGTCGGGCACTCGCAAGGCGAGATCGCCGCCGCGTGCGTCGCGGGCGCCCTGTCCTTGGAGGACGCCGCCAAGGTCGTGGCGCTGCGAAGCCAAGCCATCGCCGCCGAACTCTCGGGACGCGGCGGCATGGCCTCGGTCGCGCTCTCGGAAGCGGACGCGACCGCCCGCCTGGAACCGTGGGCGGACCGCGTCGAGATCGCCGCGGTCAACAGCCCCTCCTCCGTGGTGATCGCCGGGGACGCCGACGCGCTCGACGAAGCGGTCGAGGCACTGGACGCCGACGGCGTCCGCGTGCGGCGCATCGCCGTCGACTACGCGTCTCACACCCGCCACGTCGAGGACATCGAGGACACCCTCGCCAAGGCCCTGGCGGGGATCGAGGCCCAGGCGCCGGCGATCCCGTTCCGGTCCACCGTCACGGACGGCTGGGTGCGGGACGCCGGGGCCGTCGACGGCGGCTACTGGTACCGGAACCTGCGCTCCCGGGTGCGGTTCGGGCCCGCGGTCGCCGACCTGTTCGGCCGGGGCCACACGGTATTCGTGGAGGTGAGCGCCCACCCGGTGCTGGTGCAGCCGATCGCCGAGCTCGCCGACGACCGGGCCGCCGACGCCGTCGTGACCGGGTCGCTGCGCCGCGACGACGGCGGGACGCGGCGGCTGCTGACGTCGATGGCCGAGCTGTTCGTCTGCGGCGTCGCCGTCGACTGGAGCGCGGTCGCGCCCGCCGCGGACGGACGTCCGGACCTGCCGACGTACGCGTTCGACCGCCGGCACTACTGGCTCCATTCGGCCGAACGGGCCGACGCGGCGTCGCTGGGGCAGGCGGCGGCCGGCCATCCGCTGCTCGGCGCCGTCCTCCGGCTGCCGGAGTCCGACGGGCTGGTGTTCACCTCGCGGCTGTCGCTGCGGACGCACCCCTGGCTCGCCGACCACGCGATCGGCGGCACGGTCCTCTTCCCCGGCACCGGCCTGGTCGAGCTGGCGCTGCGGGCCGGGGACGAGGCCGGGTGCCCGGTGCTGGACGAGCTGGTGACCGAGGCGCCCGTGGTGCTGCCCGAGCGCGGCGGCGTCCGGGTGCAGGTCGTGGTGGGCGGCCCGGACGGCGGCGGGGCGCGGACGGTGGAGGTGTTCGCGCAGCGCGAGGACGGCCCGGACGTGTGGACGCGGCACGCCACGGGCGTCCTGTCGGCCGAGCCGGGCACCGGCGCCGCGTTCGATTTCGCCGCGTGGCCGCCGCCGGGCGCGCAGGAGGTCGAGGTCGGGGACTTCTACGCCGACCTGGCCGGCCGCGGCTTCGCGTACGGGCCGGTCTTCCAGGGCGTCCGGACGGTGTGGCGGCGCGGCGAGGAGGTCTTCGCCGAGGTCGCGCTCCCCGACGGGCACCGCGAGGCGGCCGCCGGGTTCGGCCTCCACCCGGCCCTGCTGGACGCGGCGCTCCAGACCGGGACGGTCGCCGCCGCGGCCGCCGGGGAGGGGTCCGGGCGGTCGGTGATGCCGTTCTCCTGGAACGGCGTGCGGCTGCACGCCGTCGGCGCGCCTGCGCTGCGGGTGCGGGTCGCGTCGGACGGCTCGGACACGATGTCCGTGGAGGCCGCCGACCAGACCGGCGCGCCGGTCCTGGCGATGGACTCGCTGGTCCTGCGCGAGGTGTCCCCCGAGCAGGCGGCGCTGGCGGACACGGCGGCGATCCACGACGCCCTGTTCCAGGTGGACTGGACCGACCTGCCCGCTCCTCCGCAGGACCCCGCGCCCGCGCCCGCGTGGGCGGCGGTGGCGACCGCGGACGACGTGGCGGCCCTGGGCACCGGCGCGGACGCGCCCCCGGTGGCGGTCCTGGAGGCGTTCGGCGGGGACGGCCCGCGCGCGGAGCTGGACCTGGCGTGCCGCGTGCTGGACGTCGTCCAGGCGTGGCTCGCGGACGCCGCGGACGCCGCGGACGCCGGGGAGGCGCGGCTCGTGGTCGTCACCCGCGGCGCCGTCCCCGCCGGGGACGGCGCGGTGACCGACCCGGCGGCGTCGGCGGTGTGGGGCCTCGTCCGTGCCGCGCAGTCCGAGAACCCGGAGCGGATCGTCCTGCTCGACCTCGACCCGGCGTCCGCCGACGGGCCCGGCTCCGCCGTGGGCGCGGCGCTGGCGTCCGGTGAGCCGCAGGTCGCGGTGCGCGGCGGGACGCTCGCCGTGCCGCGCCTCGCGCGCGTCACCGACCGGGCCGCCGGCACCGAGCCGGTGTTCGGCCCGGACGGGACGGTCCTGGTCTCGGGCGGCGGGACGCTGGGTGCTCTCGCGGCCCGCCACCTGGTCGCCCGGCACGGCGTCCGGCACCTGCTGCTGGCCAGCCGCCGGGGCCCGGACGCCGACGGCGTCGACGCCCTGGTCGCCGAACTCGCCGAGCAGGGCGCGGACGTGTCCGTGGCCGCCTGCGACGTCGCCGACCGGGACCAGGTCGCGGACCTGCTGGCGTCCGTCCCCGCCGAGCGCCCCCTGACCGGCGTCGTCCACATGGCGGGCGTCCTGGACGACGGCGTGATCGGCGCGCTGACCCCGGAGCGGCTGGCGGGGGTGTTCGCGCCGAAGGTCGACGCGGTGCGGCACCTCGACGAGCTGACCCGCGGCACGGACCTGGACGCGTTCGTGGTGTTCTCGTCGGCCGCCGCGCTCATGGGGTCCGCCGGCCAGGGCAACTACGCGGCGGCGAACGCGTACCTGGACGGGCTGATGGCGGGCCGCCGCGCGGCGGGCCTGCCGGGGCTGTCCCTGGCGTGGGGGCTATGGGAGCAGAGCGACGGCCTGACCGCGCACCTCGGCGCCACCGACCAGGCGCGGATGAGCCGCGGCGGCGTCCTCGCGATGACGCCCGCCGAGGGCCTGGAGATGCTCGACACCGGGCTGCACGCCGACCGGGCGCTGCTGGTCCCGATCAAGCTGGACCTGCGGACGCTGCGCGGCAAGGCCGCGGCGGGCGAGGACGTCCCGCACCTGCTGCGCGGCCTGGTCCGCACCGGCCGGCGGGTGGCGCGGGCCGCCGGCGACGGCGGCGGGCTGCTGCGCAGGCTCGCTGGGCTGCCGCCGGAGGAGCGGGAGGGCGTCCTGCTGTCGCTCGTCCAGGACGAGGCGGGCGGGGTGCTCGGCTTCACCGGGCCGGAACTGGCGCAGGGCACCCGCGGCTTCAGCGACATCGGGTTCGACTCCCTGACCGCGGTCGAGCTGCGGAACCGGCTGAGCGCGGCGACCGGGGTCAAACTGCCCGCCACGCTGATCTTCGACTACCCGACCCCGGTGGCGCTCGCCCGCCACCTGCGCGAGGAACTCGGCGACGAGCACGGCGACGAGGCGCCCGCCGCGTCCGGCGCCCGCGCGGCGACCGCCGCGGGCGCCGCCGACGCCGGCGACCCCATCGCGATCGTCGGCATGGCGTGCCGCCTGCCGGGTCAGGTCACCGGCCCGGACGACCTGTGGCGGCTGGTGTCCGAGGGCCGCGAGGGCATGTCGTCCTTCCCCGACGACCGCGGCTGGGACCTGGACGCCCTGTTCGACGCCGACCCGGAGCGCGCGGGCACCTCGTACACCACCCGGGGCGGGTTCCTGCACGAGGCCGCCCAGTTCGACGCCGGGTTCTTCGGGATCTCACCGCGCGAGGCGCTCGCGATGGACCCGCAGCAGCGGCTGCTGCTGGAGGCGTCCTGGGAGGCGCTCGAACGGGCGGGCGTCGACCCGACCGCGGCGCGCGGCGCCGACATCGGCGTGTTCTCCGGCGTGTCCATCCACGACTACCTCGAATCCCTGAGCAACATGCCCGCGGAGCTGGAGGGCTTCGTCACGACCGCCACGGCGGGGAGCGTCGCCTCCGGCCGCGTGTCGTACGTGTTCGGGTTCGAGGGCCCGGCCGTCACGATCGACACCGCGTGCTCGTCCTCCCTCGTCGCGATGCACATGGCCGCCCAGGCGCTGCGGTCCGGCGAGTGCTCGATGGCGCTGGCGGGCGGCGTCGCGGTGATGGGTTCGCCGATCGGCGTGCTCGGCATGTCGCGGCAGCGGGGCCTGGCCGAGGACGGCCGCTGCAAGGCGTACGCGTCGGGCGCGGACGGCACGGTCCTGTCCGAGGGCGTCGGCATCGTCGTCTTGGAGCGCCTGTCGGTGGCGCGCGAGCGCGGCCACAAGGTGCTGGCGGTGCTGCGGGGCAGCGCGGTGAACCAGGACGGTGCGTCGAACGGGCTGACGGCGCCGAACGGTCCGTCGCAGCAGCGGGTGATCCGCGCCGCCCTGGCCAACGCGGGACTCGCCCCGTCGGAGGTCGACGTGGTCGAGGGCCACGGGACCGGGACGGCCCTGGGCGACCCGATCGAGGCGCAGGCGCTCCTGGCCACCTACGGCAAGGGACGCGGCGAGGAGAGCCCGGTATGGCTGGGCTCGCTGAAGTCGAACATCGGGCACACGCAGGCCGCCGCCGGTGTCGCGAGCGTCATCAAGATGGTGCAGGCGATGCGGCACGGCGTCATGCCGCCGACCCTGCACGTCGAAGAACCCACGTCCCAGGTGGACTGGTCGACCGGCGCCGTCGAGCTCCTGGCCGAGGCACGGGACTGGTCACCGAACGGGCATCCGCGCCGAGCGGGCGTGTCGTCGTTCGGGATCAGCGGGACGAACGCGCACCTCATCCTTGAGGAAGTGCCGGAGGAACCGGTCGCCGAGGAGGTGCCGCCGTCCGACGGCCCGGTGCCGCTGGTGGTCTCGGCCCGGAGCACGGGGTCCCTGGCCGGACAAGCCCAACGGCTGGCGGCCTTCCTGG
>NZ_AULB01000057.1 GCF_000425065.1 Actinomadura rifamycini DSM 43936 | reverse complement strand
GGTGGACGCGTCGTCGCCGTGGCGTCTGCGGTAGTCCTTGACCCAGTTGCCCAGGGTGGTGTCGTGGATGCCGACCTCACGGGCCACATGGGCGATGGGGCGCGGGCCGTCCAGGACCATCCGGACGATCTCGTCCTTGTGCTCCTGGGTGAAATGCCGCCTCTGTCGTGCCAACGACCTTCCCTTCCGGTTCTCCCCAACTCTAGTTGGGGCCCTGTCCGGAAGATCCGTGGCACCTCACCCGGAACCTGCTCGAAGACGAACCGGACCTGACCGCGCGGATGCGGTCACACCTGGCCGAATGGTGGCACGAACACGCCGGTCGCCCCGGCAGTCTGCCCGACCCGATGCTCACCACCCTGCAGACCGGCCCCGTTTACTACAGCGACCCGGCCGAATACGCGGCCCGCCTGCGGCGCACCGACCGCGCCCACCTCGCCGAAGACCTGGAGGAACGGCTCGCCGGCCTCAGCGCTCCGGTGTCCTGGCATCCCCCCGAGCCCCGCCCCACGGCCCACTTCATCGAGCGGTGGGGCAAAGCGTTCGAACGCATGGCCGACGAACCCGCCCGGCGGCACTGACCCGTTCCGCAGGCCCGCCCACCCTCTCGGACCTTCGACTTCCCACCCCCGCAGCCGAGGAGGCGCGACATGTCCACCGGGGCCCTGCCCCCAACCGGCGCGGCACCCCCGCAGAGCCTGTCGCGCGGCGCCGCGGATGGCGGCAACTCCTGCTGCTGAGCGGCCTGATCAGCACCGACAATGGCGAGACCAGCGTGGCCTCCGTGCTGTTCCCCACGATGCGTGCCGCGCTGGCCCTGCCGCTGTCGATGCTCGGCATGCTGATCGGGCTGAGCAAGCCGACCGGCGTGATCTTCGGCCCGCTGTGGGCGCTGGTCGCCGACCACATCGGCCGCAAGCGGACCTTGGTGCTCTGCTCGGGCGTGTAGGGACCGTGGACGGCGGCCACCGGGCTGGCACAGGACCAGGTCCAACTGGTGATCTTGTTCGTCATCACCGCGGCCGGGGTCAGCGGCGCGGTCCCACTGGTCAACGGCATGGTGGCCGACCTGTTCGACGACCGTGCCCGGGGGCGGGCCGTCGGCGCGCTCTACGGGATCGTCTCTCTGTTCGTCGCCGTCTTCGGCCTGCTGATCGGGCAGCTCTCCCGCAACGAGAACGGCTGGCGCTACGGCTTCTTCGTGGCGGGCGGGATGCAACTGCTGTTCGGCCTCCTGGCCGCGCTGTTCTTCCGGGACCCTGGTGTGGGCGCCGCCGAGGCCGCCCAGCCACGCCAGCAGCCGCGGACGCCACTGCCCATCCGCGACGATCTGCCTTCGGGCGGGGTGCCCGACGACCGGTCGTTGACACGCGAGCGAACATGGAGCCAACACGGGAACGAACACGGGCATGCCGGGCGCGATTTTGGGATCTTGGCAGTGGTAAGATCCCTGGTCAGGGGTTGCGCGCCCGGCAGAATTCGAACCCGCGACCGTCGGATTAGAAGTCCGAGGAAAGTGCTATCGACCCATTATTCAAACTGTCGAAGCATGCCACTCTCTCCCAGTATGTGCAGCTGTCGACGGCCTGCAATGCCGCTCAGTGCCGCCTACCGTTAATGCGTTCCGCGACATACGAGCAAACAACGAGCGAACATGAACGGGTGTTGCGCAGGTTCCGAGCCCCTGGGGCCCAGGCATAGGGGAACGCCCCACACCCCTCCAGTGGCGCCTTAACCATTACCGGCTCGTTCACGATCGAAGCCTCAGAGGGGTCTTGGGCCAGAAGAGCATGGTGTTCGAGTCGGCCACCCCGGAGGGGGATTCTCGGCCGGCTCTGGTTTGGCGTATTCCTCGTTGCCAGCGCGGTGCCGTGGCTGGCTGTGCGAGCGGGTCCGGGGCAGAAAGAGGGCTGTGAGCAGGCCGAGCACCGTCGCGCCCGCAGCGATCACGAAGGAGACGCGGAAGCCGTGCATGGTCGGGACGGTGAGGCCGTTCACCGAGTGCGCGGTGTCGGCGAGGACCATGCCGATGACGGCGCTGGAGACCGAGGAGCCGATCGAACGCATCAGCGTGTTGAGGCCGTTGGCCGAAGCCGTCTGCGAAGCCGGGGTCGCACCGACGATCAGGGCGGGGAGGGATGAGTAGGCGAGACCGATGCCCCCGCCTAGGGTCGCTGTGATGATGAGGCTTTGCCAGGGTGCGCTCAGCAGGCCGAGGCCGGCGCAGTAACCCGTCGCGATGATCGCCATGCCGAGGATCAGGGTGGTCTTGGGGCCGTGCTTGGTGGACAGCCGGGCGTATACGGGGACCGAGAGGGTCATGGTCAGGCCGAGCGGTGCCATGCACAGGCCCGCGACCACCATTGACTGGCCGAGGCCGTGGCCGGTGACCTTCGGCAGCTGAAGCAGCTGGGGAAGGACCAATGAGACAACGAGAAAGGAGGCGCCGACCGTGATCGAGGCGAGGTTGGTGAGAAGCACGGCGGGGCGGGCCGTGGTACGGAGGTTTACCAGCGGAGCCTGGCTGCCCAGCTCGATCACACCCCACAGAATGAGGACGACCGCCGCTGCGGCGAGCAATCCAAGGGTGGTACCGGAGGCCCAGCCCCAGTCGCTGCCCTTGCTGACCGGCAGCAGGAAGAGGACGAGGCCGGTCGACAGCCCGACCGCGCCGAGAAGGTCGAAGGTGCCCTGGGCACGGGTTGGGGACTCCGGGACGATGAGGAGGATGAGAGCGATGCACAGGGTGCCGAGGCCGGCGGAGCCGTAGAAGAGGGCATGCCAGTCGGCGTGCTGGGCCACCAGGGCCGCAGCGGGCAGAGCGAGGCTGCTGCCGATGCCCATGGAGGAACTCATCAGGGCCATCGCCAAACCGAGCTTCTCGCGGGGGAGCGCGTCGCGCATCAGGCTGATGCCGAGGGGAATCGTGCTCATCGCGAAGCCCTGGAGGGTCCGGCCTGCGATCATCATCAGCAGATCGCTGGTGAGGGCGCTGATGAGCGTGCCGACGACCATCACCGCGAGGCTGCAGATCAGCATGCGGCGCTTGCCGTGGAGGTCGCCGAGGCGGCCCATGATCGGCGTGGTGACGGCGCCGGCGAGCAGGGTCGAGGTGATGACCCAGGCCGCGTTGTCCGGCTCGGTGTCCAGTAGCTGCGGCAGGTCTTCGAGCACCGGGATGAGCAGGGTCTGCATCACCGAGACCACGCTGCCCATGAAGGTGAGCACCAGAACGAAAGCTCCGCTCGATCCGATTGGAGGGCGGGCGGTCGACGTGTGCGGCATGAGGGGACGGCTCCAGGCCGAGAAGTATGTGATGTCGTTGGGATGCCGGATTCCACCGCAGGTGGCTTTTCGCCCTCCGTCGGCTGAGCCCGGATGGCAGCGGCCGCGCCGTCCGCCGCGGCGTTGACTGCCTCGGGTGCGCAGCTGCTGGAAGGTGTTCTCCCGAATGTGGCCCGATGCCCAGAGGCGCTCGCCTGACCGGGCTCCGGGCCAGGTGAAGAAATCCGTGCTGGTCAGGCGTGTGTCCGGCGGCGTCGCGTGGTCAGGACGTGTGGTCGGGTTCGGATTCGGGGCGGGTAGCCGATCACGTTCCGTTACTCGGCGGCCGGGCCACATTCGAAAGAAGGGTGCCTGCTGAGGGGGTGGCGTCAGGGCTCACGAGGAGCCGCAGGAGCCCCTCGCCGGTTCGCTCGCGGCCCATGGGCCGAGGGTGAACCCGGCGCCGTTCCGCCGGATCTCCAGGGCGCCCGCACCGCCGAAGTGCGCAGGGACGAGCAGTTCCCGTTCATCGGCCGCCCGCCCGAGAATCCGCCGGCGGCTGTTCGCCGCTTGTTCCGGGGCCAGGCAGGCGTTGCTGTTGCAGCAGGGGTGCAGGATCTGCACCGGGCTGTGCAGCAGGTCTCCGACGAAGACCGCCCGGTCGTTGCCGGACGCGAGTCGCAGTACCGACGAGCCGGGGGTGTGGCCGGGCGCGGACTCCAGGGTGAGGTGCTCGTCAATGCGGTGGAGGCCGTCCCACAGTACGGCCTGTCCGGCCTGGTGGACGGGCGCGATGCTGTCCTCGTAGATCAGACGGTCGACCTGCTGCGCGCCGTTGCCGTACGCGTTGTCCGGACCGTAATGGAAGTCGTCGGCGGCCGGGATGAGGTAGCGGGCGTTGGGGAACGTCGGCACCCACTGCCCGCCGGCGTCGACGGTGTTCCAGCCGACGTGATCGACGTGGAGGTGGGTGTTGACCACGACGTCTACGTCCTGCGGCCGGACCCCGGCCTTCGCCAGCAGGCCGGGGAGATCGCTCCGAGACCGGTGGAACGGTCCCATGCCCGGTCGTTCGCGCCCGTTGCCCGCTCCGGTGTCGACCAGGACGGTCCGCCCGCCGCTGCGCAGCACCCAGCTCTGCAGGGCGGACACCACTCTGTCGCCGTCCGGCTCCCAGTGGTCCGGTGCCAGCCAGCCCTCGTTGTCCTTCCACACGTCGGCGTCGGCTCCGGGGAACATGTCGGAGGTCGGCAGGAACGGTTCGTGCCACTCGACGACCCGGATGACCTCGACGTCCCCAAGCAGCATGCGCTGCACACTCTCGTTCTCGCGCGTCATGCGCTCAACCGTAAGAAGGATAAAGCGAGCTTCTCAATGCTCGTTCATCTCAATAAAATACGCGTCCGTCTCATGCTTCATGCGTGAAGATATTCTGGCCGGATGGATGTGGTCAGTGACGCGATCTCTGCCGTTCACCTCGGGCACCCGTGGTTCCACCGGGTGCGGACGAGCGGGAGCTGGTGCGCGCGGCTCGATCCCTACGACGGCGCGGGCTTCTACGTCCTCCTGAAGGGAGGCTGCTGGCTCCTGACCGACGGCGGGACCTCGGTGTCCCTCGGCGTGGGCGACGCGGTCCTGCTGCCTCACGGCACGGGCCACGTGATCGCCGACTCTCCCGCCGATGCGGCGGTCGCGACGCGGAAGGCGGAGCCGTTCGAGCAATGGCTTGCGGAGGTCGGGTCGCAGGCAGACCTCGGCCGCGACGGGACGGAGCTGCTGTGCGGCAAGTACTGGCTCGACTGCAGCCGCATGCATCCGCTGATGGCGGAGCTGCCCGAGGTCGTCCATCTGCCCAGCCGCGTAGGCGGCCACCTCGAACTCCGTGCCGCGATCGACCTGCTCGCCGGCGAGCTGGACGAGGTGCGGCCCGGCTCCTGCGTGGCGCTCCCTAACCTGCTCGACCTCCTCCTCGTCTACATGATCCGCTCCTGGATGGCCGAGAGCACCTGCGGAACCTGGCCCGGCGCACTGGGGGACCCGGTGACGGCCGCCGCCCTGCGGGCGCTGCACTCGCATCCGTCCGCGCCGTGGAGCAACGACCGCCTGGCCGCGGAGGCGGGCGTCTCCCGTCCCACCCTGGCGCGCCGATTCACCGCCCTGGTCGGCCGCCCTCCGATGGCCTACCTCGCTTGGTGGCGCGTGATCCTCGCCGCCACCCTGCTCCGCGACACCAAGGAGACCCTGGCCGCCATCGCCGGCCGGGTCGGCTACGGCAGCCCGTACGCGCTCTCCCACGCCTTCGAGAGGGAGTTCGGCACGACACCGGGGCGATACCGAAAGCAGGCCGCGGGGAGAGTCGCTTCCGCCGCACACCCGCCAACAACGTCCGAACAAGCTGACAACGGAGCCTGAACCAGGCGGCGCCCCGGGGCGTGAGGGACTGGAACGGTCTTTGGCCATGCTCTGGCGGGCACCGACGAGCCGCCGCGCAGATCGACGGTCGGTGCTCCCGTTCGGCAAGGCCGTCGGCCGCCGAGATCAGTGTGCCGCGCGAGCTTGAGCGGAAGCAGCGGCCTCCGCGGCCTCCTGAAAGTCGACGACGGCCCCGCCGTGGTCCCTCGCCCAGTTCGTCAGGACCTCGATGGGCTCGACGAGGGTCCGACCGAGGTCGGTGAGGCTGTACTCGACCCGCCGCGGTGCTTCTGCCCGGCGTTCGACCAGACCGTACTGCTGGAGCCTGCGCAGCGTCTGAGTGAGGACCTTGCGCGAAATTTCACCGATGAGGTCGACGAGCTCACCGTGCCTGCGTGGCCGTTGGCTGAGCCCGAAAAGCACAAGCGCGGCCCATTTGTCGGAGATGATCTCGACCGCCAGGCGAGTGGGGCAGTCGGCGAGGAAGACGGGCCCGGTCGCGTTCTGCATGGTGAACGAAGGTACCAGGAGGTAACCCACGCCTCCGTAACGTCTTCGGTGAGTACTGAACCAGCACCGGATGCGGAGGAGTCACCATGCCACGAGTCGTCGTGTTCGACGAGTTCGGCGGGCCGGAGGTCATGCACGTCGTCGAGGAGCCGATCGTCGAGCCCGCGGTCGGCGAGGTACGGGTCAGGATCGAGGCGTTCGCCGTCAACCCGCTTGACCTCATGATGCGTTCCGGCGCCGCGCCCGCGCCCGTCCCCTTGCCGCACGCCCGCCTCGGTGTCGAAGGAACCGGTGTCGTCGACGCGGTGGGTCGCGACGTCACCGGATTGCAGATCGGCGATCCGGTCATCCTCACGGCCGTTCCGGACGCGAGCGTCAAGGGCAGCTATGCCGAATACACCACCGTCCCCGCGGGCCGGGTCGCCGCCCGGCCGGCCGGGCTCGCGATCACGGAAGCGGCGGCGGTCTGGGTCGCGTTCTCTACCGCCTACGGCGCGCTCGTCGAGAAGGCGAGGATGCGGCCCGGCGACCACGTCCTCATCACCGCCGCGTCCGGCGGCGTCGGCCGGGCGGCGATGCAGATCGCAAATCAGATCGGCGCCGTGCCCCTCGCCGTCACTCGGCACACCGCGAAGACGGACGGCCTGCTCGCCGCCGGCGCGGCCGCGGTCATCGCCACCGACCAGGTGGACGTCGTCGAAGCCGTCCACCACCACACCGGCGGGACAGGCGCCGACATCGTCCTCGACCTGGTCATGGGCCCCGGCCAGCAGGATCTTCTCAAGGCGGCCCGCCCCGGTGGAGCACTAGTTGCCGCAGGCTTCCTTGACCCTCGGCCCACGTCCTTCCCGACGGGCACGCCGCTCACGGTCTTCGGCTACCAGAGCTTCGAACACACCCTCGACGCGGTCGTGGTGAAGCGCATGGCGGCCTTCCTCAACGCTGGTGTACGCCTCGGTGCGCTGCGGCCCGCCATCGACAAGACGTTCCTCCTCGACGACATCGTCGAGGCACACCGCCACCTCGAGAAGGGGCTCCACGCCGGAAAGAAAATCGTCGTCACGGTCTAGGAACAGGCCGGAAAGCCACCTATGGCTCATGGCCGCAGACCGGCACCAGCTGCGGGCTTTCACAGGATAAGAGGTGACATGGCGGGGTCTCCACGGCAGATGACACTCGCTCACTTCTGGAGGAGGTCACCGGACCCCCTGAGGCCGAATGCGGACGTTCGATCAGGAGGCGTCCAGCACCGCAGTGGGATCTGCGAGGTAGACGACCCGGTCCGACCAGGCGTCGGCCGACCGTTCGGTGCGGTCCACAAGCAGGCCGCGGCCGCGGTGCAGCAGATTGTAGAGGCGGCCCTGTTCCAGGCCGAGGTCGCGCAGGCGGCGGCCGAGCAGGTCGGGGCCCGCGCCGAAGTCATAGCGGACGCCGATCGCGGTGATCTTCTCGATCAGGTAGCGGCTGACCTCGTCGAAATCCGCCGGCTCGGTGAGCAGCCCGCGCACTGCCCGCGCAGCGCGTCCTCGGCGACCAGATGACGTTCGGCCCGGTAGGTGTCCAGCCAACTCGACCCGCACGGATCGATTCTCGGCACGTGCAGGTTGCTCAGGACAAAGTTATGTATCGGCAGGCCTTCGGTCCGCCTTCACGAATATCATGTTGGGAACATTTATGGCGGTCAGTTCGCCGGTTGACTGCTACCTGTTTTGTATGTTGCCGGGTCGACCTTGGTGAACGCGCCCCGCCCCTCAAGGTTCTCTACACCTCCAACATACAGCTGATGGTAGTCGGAGAAGTCTCCAGTTGCCGCCTTGGCTTGCTCCATTAGCGCGGTTACCTTGAATGGCTTCGAACCGTTTCCGACTAGTTTAGTCACCGTCTTCCCGCCGGTCAGTACCGAAAGTTGTATGCGAAATTCACATGACTTCTGCTCAGTGATGCCCAGGACCTGGAAAGTCTGCTGCTCCTTGTGCTTCAGTGATACCGTCTTCGAGTCGAAGTAAAGATCACCGAACCCTTTTTCCCAACCAGACCACACTCGTGCCTGCGGATTCGGTTGATCTAGGTTGAAGGCTACACGGATCGTGTCATCGACCCCTGCTGTGGGCGAGTAAAACAGTGTGCCCGTGAGGGGGGCGCTGCACTTGCTGGCCGCCCTCATATCTAGGATGCGGATCGGGGTCTTGCGATTTCCTGTCAGGACGATTTGGGCCATGACCATGCCGACGTCCACGCCACCACGCGGCCGTGCCCAGCTTCCGAGGTCGAATGGGCTGATGTCCCTTAGTTGATCTGGTGTTGCCGTGACCGGCTGCGGAAAAGCGAAGGAATCGCCCTTGAGGTCGACATTGCTCTGCAGGGCAACGGAATCAACCTTAACCGGCGGACCTCCCGGTTCATGAGCGTCCAGTACTTTTTGCCCACTAGAGGACAAAAGGGGGATGGCGACACCGGTGGCGATCGTCACGCCGATGCCTCCGAGCCAGACGGCTGGGCGTTTCAGCCATCGCCTCAGCTTCGAGGGTGCTGTGGCTGGTGGATGGCTGCGCGATGTTGGGCTGCGTCCGTATGGCGATCGGTTGACCATTGTTGCCCTCGTTGTTGGGAGCTCGGCATCTAGAAGGATAGTCGCCCTCGACTTGCCTCAGTTACGGACGTCCTATTAGTCATCCAAGGACAACCGAAATTACGGCACCGATGAATCGGCGCGGCCGAAGCTTTAAACGATCAAGAAGCGGTGGCGCTCGACCTACACCCCACAACACCGGCCATGGGACCCGGTGGAGCCTACAGATTAGCTCGAGTGAAATATCACTTGCCTTCAGGCTTGTGTCTCCTGGGTTCGGCGGTCGTCTTCGTTCGTTGACTGCGTAGATGGCGGCATGGTGTTCACCAAGGGTTCTGGTCGGGTGTACCGACGATGTGGATGCGTGGATCCGGAGTCGAGGAAGGCGCTGGGCGCGCGGTGTCCGAAGCTGCAGGCCGGGCGCCGGCATGGGAGCTGGTATGTCCGGCTGGAGTTGCCGGTCGGTGCGGATGGGCGGCGGCGCCGGACCCGCCGTGGTGGCTTCGCCACGCGTAAGGCCGCTGAGGAGGCGCTGGAGCAGTTCGGCAGTCCGCGCGGGACGGGGGGCGGTTTGCTCATGGTGGGCGACTGGCTGACCCGGTGGCTGGCCACCCGCACAGGGGCGGCGTCCACGATCAAAAATCACGCCTGCCATGCCCGTCGGTACCAGGCCCGTACCTGGGGCAGATCGTGCTGGCCGAGCTGTCGCTCGCCCACCTGCAGGCGATCTTCGCGGGCATCGTCCGCCGGCACGAGGCGCGAGGTGCGCCGTTGACGACGGCGACACTGAACCGGATCCGGGCGACGCTGCCAACGGCGTTGAACGCCGCGATCCGGCAGGGACTCATCGGCGACAACCCGGCGTCTCGGGTGGAGTTGCCGGTGGCGCGGCGTCCACGGGCGGTGGTGTGGACCGCGGCGCAGACGGCCGAGTTCCTGTACGCGATCCGGGAGCACCGGTTGTATGCGGCGTTCCACCTGATCGCCTTGCAGGGGCTATGGCGCGGAGAGGCTGCCGGGCTGCGGGGGTGCGATGTGGACCTGGACCAGCGGGTCGCGGTGATCTCCCAGCAGATCCAGCATCACCAGGGCTATCTGACCGCGTGCCCGCCCAAGACCGCCACCAGCGCCCGCGTCATCGCGCTGGACCGCACCACCGTCGCGGCTCTCCGCGCTCACCGTGAACGGCAACAAGACGAGCAGCGGCAGGCCGGAGTGGACTATCACGACAGCGGCCATGTGCTCACCACGACCAACGGCGCCCCGCTGGCCCCGGTGCGGCTGACCCGACTGTTCCAAGGGCTGGTGGCCGAGTGCGGGCTGCCGCCGATCCGGTTGCACGACCTGCGTCACGGCGCGGCGACGCTGGCGCTGGCGGCCGGGGTGGAGTTGAAGGTGGTTCAGGACATGCTGGGACACTCCAGCATCGTGCTGACCGCAGACACCTACACCTCAGTGCTGCCCGAGGTCGCTCATCGTGCGGCGGAGAAGACCGCCAAGCACGTGATGAAGGCGGGCCGGCTGATACCCGGCACCAACCGGGTGCGCCGGCGAGACACCGGCCGCAGAAAACGCCGCAAGACCGACACGACCCCGACCCGGGCGTCGACGACGCTGATTTGAGCTGGGCATTCACCCGGTCCGCGGAGCTTGGCGTGGGCCCGGTTCGCCCGCTTCTGCGACTCAGGTTTGTCCTGCCCTTGTAGGGCGTGATCAACGCCGGCGTCTCGGCTCCCTGGTACGCCTTGTCGGCCAGGGTAAGAATCCCTGCCTTCTCCAGTTCGCGCAGGATGCCCCACGGCCGGGCGGCGGTCAGGTCGTGGACCTTGCCCGGCAGCGTCCCCGACGTGCACAGGATCGTCCCGTCCGGACCGGCGATCACCTGCACGTTCATCCCGTGGACCCGGTGCTTGCCGGAGAAGTACGGGCGGTCCGCCCTCACCCGGTCGGTGTGGACGAGTGTTCCGTCCAGCACCATATGGGTCAGGCCGTCCTTACGGGCCTTCCGCAACGCGTGCACGAGTTTGGGCGAGCGCGCCGACAGCAGCATGACGGTCTCTTCCACCTACCGCCAGGCGGTGGCCGCCGACACCCCGAACCCCGCGCTGATCTCGGCGAACGTTTCGTCCTTGCGCAGATACGCCAGGACGAGCAGGGCCTGGCGGCCGGGGCGGAGCAGCCGCCACCTCGACCAGACGGCCTTACGTCGACGGCGGATCAGCCCGGCGAGGTAGTTCAGCGTTGAACGCGACAAATCTAGGGCCAGCACGGTAGGACAACACGCAGAGACCTCTGGTTCAGGCGGCGTGATTGTGGTGATCAACCCGTCTACCGGGGTCTCTCCACGTCTCATGCCGAACCCGGAACTCGCGATCATGCTGTGACCAGCAGCCCACCACCAGAGGATGAAATGGGTTCACTGATCATCTACCTTCTTGGGTCATTTCCGCCCCTGGTAGTAGTGATGCCCCCAGCCCCGTTTATTTCCAACCGTTTGGATGTCGGAGGGGCATGAGGAGAACTTCGTCCGTTCGGGGGGTGTCACAACTGTTGGAGATCGACCGTGGTGATTCGCGGCCGGTGGTACCGGTCGAACAGGAAAGGTGGTTGTTGGGGTTGGTGGATCGACTGGAGCCGGGGGATCCGGAGCGGATCGGGGAGTTCTGGCTGGCGGGGCGGTTGGGGGCCGGCGGGCAGGGGGTGGTGTACGAGGCTTACGGGTCCGACGGGGCGCGGGTGGCGGTGAAGGTCCTGCACGGGGCGGCCGATTCGCCGCGGGAGCTGGAGGCGATGGCGGCCGAGGCGCGGACGGCGCAGCGGGTCGCCTCGTTCTGCACCGCGCGGATCGTGCAGGTGCGGCTGGAGCCGCCGCGGCCGTACCTGGTCAGTGAGTACATCGAGGGGGTGAGCCTGCAGGCCGCGGTCGATGGGGGGCCGCAGCGCCCGGCGCGCCGGTTCGGCGGGGACGAGCTGCACCGGCTGGGGGTGGGGATCGCCACCGCGCTGACGGCCATCCACCAGGCCAAGGTGGTGCACCGCGATCTGAAACCGGGCAATGTGATGCTGGGGCCCGATGGTCCCCGGCTGATCGATTTCGGGATCGCGCGGACGGTGGACACCCATTCGGCCACCGGGGACGACCGGCTGGTGGGGACGCTGCGGTACATGCCGCCGGAGGTGTACGGCGGGCAGCGGGCCGGGGCCGAGGCCGACGTGTTCGCCTGGGGCGCGAGCATGGTGTTCGCAGCCACCGGCGAGCACGCCTTCACCGGGAGGAGCCTGCCGGTGATCGCCGAGCAGGTCCGCAACCACCATCCGGACCTGTCGGCACTGCCCGGGCCGCTGCGGGACCTGGTGGCCGCGGCCCTGGACAAGGACCCGCTGCAGCGGCCCCCGGCGCGGGCGGTCCTGACGGCGCTGACCGGCGACCCGAACCAGGACGCCGGTCTGGAGGACCTGATGAATCTGGGGTCCGCGCAGGCGGCCCCGCACAGCGGATGGGAGCCGGGCGACCCCGCACTGGGCAAGCTCGCCGAGTCCGTCTACACCGCCCTGTCGCTCGAAGACCAGCACCTGGTCCCCGAGGTGTTCCTGCGCTGCGTGGTGCCCGGGGAGGCGGGCGACTGGTCCATCCGCCCGGTACCGGCGGGGGAGCTGTTCGACCGCCGCAGCCCTGCCGAGGCGGAGGGGTTGCGGCGGGTGGTCCGGGCTTTCGCGCCGCTGCTGGCCGTCACCGGTGGCCAGGATCCCGATCCCGCCGGGCAGCAGCCGGTCCCGGAGCCGGGTGAGCGGATCGTTCTGACCCGTCCGGCGCTGCCGAGGGCGTGGCCGCGGCTGCGTGACTGGCTTGATCAGCACCGCCGGGAGTTGGCCGAGCATCACCGTGTCCGCCAGGCCGTCGATACCTGGGACGCCCACGGTCGGCGCCGGGGTGACGTGCTGGCCGGTGCCCCCCTGGACCAGGCCATGCATTGGGCCGCCAGCGGGCATCCGCCGTTTCCTAACCGGAGCGAACGCGCCCTGCTGGACGCCAGCAACCGTGCCCAGACCACCCGCACCCGCCGCGTCCGCATCGCCGCTCTGGTCCTGGCCGTCACGGCCGTGCTGTCCCTGACCGCCACCGGATGGGCCGTCAACGCACAACGCGTCGCCAACCGCCAGCGCGATGCTGCCATCTCCGGCCAGTTCCTCGCGCAAAGCAAACAGGCCACCGACCCAGCGGTTGCCGGGCTCCTCGCCGTAGCGTCCCGGAACTTCCGGAAAACCCCCGAGAACCGAGCCCGCCTTCTGGACGTCCTGGGCAAGCCAGAACGCGGCCTCCTCACCGGCCACACCGACCTCGTGTGGTCGTTGGCGTTTAGTCCCGATGGCAGCACCCTGGCCACCGGCAGCGACGACGAGAC
>NZ_AULB01000056.1 GCF_000425065.1 Actinomadura rifamycini DSM 43936 | reverse complement strand
TTCTCTTCGCGGAGTTTGCGGTTCTCGCGTTCGAGTTCGCGTTCCCGGAGGCTCTTCGGGGCGCCGGCCGGTGTGGTGGACGCGTCGTCGCCGTGGCGTCTGCGGTAGTCCTTGACCCAGTTGCCCAGGGTGGTGTCGTGGATGCCGACCTCACGGGCCACATGGGCGATGGGGCGCGGGCCGTCCAGGACCATGCGGACGATCTCGTCCTTGTGCTCCTGGGTGAAATGCCGCCTCTGTCGTGCCAACGACCTTCCCTTCCGGTTCTCCCCAACTCTAGTTGGGGCCCTGTCCGGAAGATCCGTGGCACCTCAGTCCGAAGCAGCAGCCGATTGGTGCGTGGAAGGTGCCATCCGCTACGTCTGTCAGGGCGACCATGCGAAAGGCTGCGAGCGGTGCGGTGTCCCGCTGGCGCCAGAGTCGTCGGTTTGAAGCGCCTTGATCTGATGGAGCCGACCCGAAGTGCCTCTGTATTTGTCAAGTCACGGGTCAATCTGCCTGAGGTGATGTTCTGCGAAACACGTAAAGCGCGGGCCGCGTTTGGGTGATACTTGCTGCGGGATGTCTGAGACCACGAGTGAACGCGCGCTGGGGTTGGACGCGCTGGCGATCAGTGATCGGTTCCGGCTGCTGCATTTCGTCAAGCGCGACGACCACCTCACCTATCTGTGGATCTTACGGGCGATCGACCGGCTTCGCGCTGTCCACCGTGTCCAGGTGGGTGTGGATGATGTTGCGACGGTCCTGCGGGAGTTCAGCGGCGCCTACCACGATGTTCCGCTCCTCGACGACGTGACGTTGCGTCAGCGTCTGGACATGCTCGCTGATGATGATCAGGTGCTGCACCGGTTGGATGATGTGTCGCGAGCGGGGTCGCTGGCCCGGTATCGCAATCGGCAGTCGGTGTACCAGTTCACCGAACTGGGGTACCGGGCGTTCGCGCTGCTGGAGGATCTGCTGGCCGTGCGGGTTCGGGACGCCAACCTGTCGCGGCTCGCGTTCTCCGACATCCTCGATGATTTGCGATCTTTGGCGGCGGCGAACCGGGCTGGCGATGGTGAGCAGATCCACCGGCGGCTGACGAGGTTGGACGGGGTGATGCAGGACATGTCCCGCCGCTCCGCGCAGTTCCATGTGACGCTGGGTGAGATTGTGTCCTCGAATGAGGCGTCCCAAGAGCTGTTTCTGCGCTACAAGAACGCGTTGTTGTCACATATGAGCGATTTCATGGCCGAGCTCGACCGCTACCTGCCGCGCTTGGAGGCGGCGGTTGAGGAGGTGCAGGAGACGGGCGTCGCCACGATGTTGGCCCGCTCGGCCGAGGCCGATGACCGTCCCTTTGTTAGCCGCGCTGACCGGCTGGCTGATTGGGAGCGACGCTGGGAGGCGCTGCGTGGCTGGTTCACCAGCCCCGCGTCGGCGTCCGCCTCGGTCTCGGCGGGGACGACCATTGTGGCGGCTGGATCTGGAGTCGCACAGTTGCGAGCGGCGACTCGGGCCGCGGTGTCGGCGGTGATCGCGCTGCTGCGGCAGTTGGCCGAGGCCAACCGCAGCGGCGTCAACCGCTCCTCCGAGTTGCGCCACTTGGCCGCATGGATAGCAGCGGTCCCCGATGAGGACGCCGCTCACGCCTTGGCGACCGCGGCATTCAACCTCAGTTCCGCTCGGCATCTCGGCGGGGCTCACGATGATGAGGAGCAGATTCCCGCAAACCGTACCTGGTGGGACGCGCCGGGTGTCGAGGTGGCGCTCACGGTCTTCCGCACTGGGCGCAGCGCCGGCCCGGGGATCCCGCAGCCGGTCCGCGCCGATACCGGCGCGCGGGCGGAGCTTCGACGCCGCCAGGTGGAGGAGTTCACCGCTGAACGCGAGGCTGCAGCGGGCCTTGCCGAAACCGGCCCACACGGCCGGGTGCTATCGGAGCCCGAAGCCCGGGTGTTGTTCCGGCTGTTGACTAAGGCGTTGGAAGCTCGGACGGTGATCTCCGGGCGGGTCTCGGGCGGGTCTGGTAGCGACGACACCGTGACGCTGCGGCTGCGGCCCGCAGAAGTCGGTGAGGTGATCCAGATTCCTGGAGGGATGCTGCATCTACCCGGGTTCAGCCTAGAGATCACTCCTGCGGTCAAGCGTCGCCCGGTGAGAGGCCATCGTGGCTGAGCCTCGCGCCGCCGCGGACATCCCCGTCAGCGAACTCGGTTCTTTCCAAACCGCGGTCCGGTTGGTGCTGACCAACGACATCATCACTCCCACCCATCCACGGCCGGGAGTGTTGGAGCGGGTGCTGCCGTGGGCTGACCAGCTCACACGCGACCTGCGTGAGCTGTTCGGCTACACCCTCGTCGCCACCACCCATCAGGTCCGCCTCGTCCGCCGCCTGGACGTGTTGGATCCCTCGCGCGGCAAGGTGTTCGTCTCCAAGACCGGGCGGCCTTGGGACCGACGCCGGATCGCCTACCTGTGCTTGATCATGTCCACCTTCCAACGATCCCGGGTGGAAGTCAGCCTCGCCGATATGGTCCGTGCCTTTGCGCCGCTGGCTGCGGCGACCGGAGGGCTGGGATTCGACCCGCTGGTCCAGGGCCATAAGGCTGCCGTCGTGGACGTGGTGACCTGGCTGGTGGACCGGGGAGCGCTGCGCCTGTCGGACGGATCTGCCGAATCATGGGCCCGCTCAGCCGACGGCGACGCCCTGTATGACATCGACCACGACATCTGCGCGGCGCTGCTGCGGCCCGCCCGCCCGATCCAGCACCTCACCACTGCCGCAGGTCTTCTGGAGGATCCGGCGTCCTCGGTCGAGCAGCGGGTACGACGGCTGCTGTTGGAACGGCCTGTGGCGTACTTCGACGACCTGGACTCCGCAGCGGCGGCGGTGCTTCGTCGGGAGGACGTGACCGACAACCTGGCCCGCTTGACGGGGCTGGTGGCGGAACGGCGCGCGGAGGGCGTTGCGCTCATCGACGCGAGCGGGTCGTTCACCGACCGGCCGTTCCCCGGGCGCGGCGGAGCGGTCAGCCGCGCCGCCGGGCTGCTTCTGGCCAAGATCGCCGATGAGCTGGAAGGGCGGACCCTGCACAAGGTCGAAGCCGCCTCCCACGCCAGTCTGCAAGCCGACCTGTTGGACCGTATCGACGCCGGCCTCCCAGCCGACGGAGTAGTCCACGAGCTCGCCTGGGCTCCACCACAGGACCCTCCTCCACCCGGTGTTGCCATCGGCGCCCACCATCGTCTGTATTTCGTGGAACGGCACCGGCTGGAGCAGATGATCAGTGAGCTGTTTGAGGAGTTCGAGGCCTCCTCGTTCACCGCGACCTGGCAGGCCGACCCGATCGGTCTGCTCGGCGCGGTCCTGACGCTACTCACCGATCTCGCATTGCTCCGACCGAACCCCGGCGGGGTGGTGCTGTTGCCGGCCGCGCTTCGCTACCGCAACATCACCATGGCTCTTCCCACAGACGATGGTCAGCTCGACCTGTTCGGCGGGGCCGACACCACCACCAGCAGTGGCTCCAGCGATACCAGCACCGCCAGCGACGCCCGCGAAGGGAAGAGTGCATGACCCGGTTCCGTCCGACCCGCGCCGGACTGATCAACGTCTGGGACTACGTCGATGAGGAATTCGTCTTCGCCGACGGGCGGCTGGTGCTGCGCGGCCACAACGGATCCGGCAAGACCAAAGCCCTGGAGGTACTGTTTCCCTTCGTCTTGGACGGCGTCGCCGACGCCCGCCGCCTGGACCCTTTTAGCGGCGAGAACCGGACGATGAAGTCCAACCTGCTCTACCGCGGGCAGGAGTCGGAGTACGGGTTCGTGTGGATGGAGTTCGCGGGCGGCGACACTTCTGACGCGGACGCGGTCACGTTGATCATCGCGTTGCGTGCGCACAAGTCCAAGCCGGCCGCCAGCACGTCGTTCTTCGTCACCCGCAGGCGCATCGGCCTGGACTTCGGTCTGCTGTCGGCCGATTCTCGGCCGCTCACCGAACGGCAACTGGAAACGATCTTGGGTTCAGAGTGCCGTTTTGACAGCGCGACCAAGTACCGCGACGCCATCGACCATGCACTGTTCGGACTCGGCCGGCAGCGGTATTCCCAGCTGTTGGACCTGCTACTGGCGTTGCGGAGGCCACTGCTGGCCAAGGACCTGGACCCGGCCAAGGTATCGGACACGCTCACCGCCGGGCTCAGCCCCATCTCCGAGGACCTGATCGAGCAGGCGGCCCGGGATTTCGAGAACCTAGCCGCAGTGCAAAGTCTGGTAGAGGACCTGAACGCGGCCGACAGCGCGGCCTCAGCGTTCCTCCACGTCTACAGCGACTACCTGATGGTGGAGGCTCGCAGCCGGCTGAGCCGCTTTGCCGAGCGCACCAAGCAAGCGACCGAACATGCCACTCGGCTGCGTGAGGCCAGCCTGGAGATCACTCGGGCGACCACCGCCGAGGACAAAGCACGCGCCACTATGGCGGAGGCCGACAAACGCCGAACCACTCTCGAAGGCCAACTGGCCGGCCTCAAACGAGATGAGGCCTACACCGGTCAGGGGCGGTTGACCGATCTGCGCGACCGGGTCGCCGCCAGCAATCGCGATCTCAAAGAACGGCGGCGGACGCACGCCACGAACGGACGGCACCTCACCGACCTGACCCGCGAAGCGGGCGACCTCGCCGAGAAGCTGAAGCAGCACCATCTCACCGCCGGTCGCCACGGCGCCGACCAAGCCCGGGCAGCACAGACGGCAGGCATCGACGACAGCGAAACCGACCTGCAGACAGCAAAGGCACGCGCGGCCACACGCCGTGACGACGTCGACCACGTCCGCGCCCACCTCAGCGAGGTGGCCGACGCCGTCACCCGCCAACAGCAGGCCGCAGACGCGGTGTCGGCAGCCGACACGAAACTCGAGCGCTCCGAAGATGCCTGCCGGGAGGCTGAGAAAGCAGTTGACCAGGCACGGGCCCGGGCGCAGCAACTCTTGAATGACTGGATCGGTCGATGGGGTGCTCCCCTCAGCGGTGAGGCGCTCGGTGACGTCGACGTCAACCCCGCCGCGGCGATTGTGGCGGCCGACGAGGTCACCGCCCTCACTCAGGCACTGGCCGCTCTCGACGGCGAGAACGAAGCGGTGCCGCTGCCGGCGTTGTTCGGTGAACTGACCGAACAACGCCGCTCCCTCCTCGGGGACGAGCGGACACGCCTCGGCATCGAGCACCAGCGGATACGCGGTGACCGCGACGTGCTCCACACCGAGCGTGAACAAGTCGCCGCCGAACGCGACGACGCCCCCATGCTGGCCTCCACCCGTAACAGCGACCGTTCCGGACGTCCCGGCGGTCCCCTGTGGCAACTGGTCCGTTTCGCCGACGACGTCGACGACACCCAGGCCGCGGCGATCGAGGCTGCGCTGGAGGCCGCCGGGCTACTGACCGCCTGGATCCATCCCGATCCCGCGCTCACCGATGCCGCTTACCGCGACGGCGAGCACGACGCCTACCTTCGGCCGCTCCCACCGGCCCAGCGCACGGCCGGACCCACACTCGCCAGCGTCCTGACGCCTGACGACCAAGACCTGGTCCCCGCGAACGTGATCAGCGACATCCTGGCCAGCATCGCCCTCTCTTCCCTCCTGGGATCAGCGGAGGCGGGCCCGGCGGTCAGCTCGGCCGGGCAGTTCACTTTCGGCATCCACTTGGGCGCCTACAGCAAGCCGATCCCTCAATACATTGGGGCCACCTACCGGGCCACGCGCCGCGCCGCACGCATCGCCGACTACGACCAGCGGATCCACGACCTGGACCGCAAAATCGAGCAGCTGCAACGCCGGCAGCAGCAGATCGAGGAGCATCTGAAGCAACTGCGGCAGGCCCGCAGCGAGCTCCCGCCCATCGCGCCGATCCAGTCCGCACTCACCCGGCTCTCCACCACGTCCGCGCTCTTGGCCCAGGCCCGCACCGAACAAAGCGACGCCGCGAAGAAACTGAACGCCGCCACCGCCGAAACCGACGCCGCCCGCCGACGGCTCCGCCAAGCCGCCGCCGAACGGAGTCTCCCTGCCGAGGCCAGCCCGGTGGACCTCATCGCCCAGGCCATCGACGACTACCTCCAGGCGGCGCGAGAAGCAGACAAGGTGAAGGCGACCATCATCGCCATCTCCGAGGAAGCCGACCGCCGGACAGAGATGATCAACCGGATGAGGGAGGAGCACGCCGAGGAAGCGGAACGGATCGAGGAGAAGGCCGCCGCCCACCTCCACCTGACCGAAGAACTGGCAGGCTTGGAGGAGAAGCTGTCCGCACCCCTCAAACAAGTACTGGACAAGATCGGGCAGGCCGAGGCGGGCATCACGGCCGCACGCAGCGAACGGGACTCAGCCGATGAGAAGGCCCGCCAGGAACACGACGCGCGTGTGCAGGCAGAAACGGCCTACCAGTACTGCGAGCAGGCCTTGCGGGACGCGGTCACCGCACTGCTCGAGGCGGCCCATCCACTCGCTGTCTTCATCGAGACGGATTTGCGTCCTCTTCTCGGCGTAACCGCGACCACGTCATGGCCTCACAGCTCCCAATGGCTCCCCAGCGAACAGGCCACCGCACAGCTGATCCCCCTGCTGACCGCACCCGATACCTCCAACGCAGACAGCGCCGACGCCGACACTGCCAACGGCAATTCCGTCGTCCACAACGCGCTCCAGACGCTCATCCCCGGGGACGCGGCGCAACTCATCAGCCTCCTCGATACTGCCGCCACCGGCCGGTCGGCCGGTGAGAACGCCCGTAAGGCCGCACGGCAACGCCTGTCAGACGCGCTGAAGGAGTTCAACGAGGCGCTCGCCACCCGCCAGGAGGACTACCGATTGGACTGGCAGGCCGGCGACACCGTCATCACCGTGAACGTCTACGACGCTGACGGCCGCCACCCCGTCGCCGACTTCGCCGCCCGGGTCCACGACCGGTGCGAGGAGCAGAAGTTCCTGCTGGAGGAACGGGAACAGACCGTGCTGGAAAACGAACTGCTCACCGCACTGGCCCAGCAGGTGTTCGACCGCGTGTATTTCGCCCGGGACCTGGTCAAGAACATGGACGCCGACATCCGCTCCCGGCCGATGACCAACGGCCTGACCTTCGGCATCCGCTGGGTCGCCTCCGACAAGCTCACCGATTTGCAGCGCCAAGTGTCCGACCTGCTCGGCTACCAGCAACTAGGCCCCGACCAGCTCGCCCACCTCCGCCAGCTATTGCGGCAGATGCTGCGCGAATACCGAGCCGCCCACCCGCGCGACACCTATCAAGAAGCCCTGTCGGCGGTACTGGACTACCGCGCCTGGCGGACGTTTGAACTCCGCCTCAAAGTCCCCGGCGAAGAGGAGGTGAAGCTGAGCAAAAAGCGGCACACCCTGCTGTCAGGCGGGGAGAAGTCGGCCGCGATCCACCTACCGTTCTTCGCCGCCGCCAACACCATTTACTCCTCCGCCCACGCCACCTGCCCCCGCATGATCGCCCTGGACGAGGCGTTCGCCGGTATCGACGACCGCTACAAGCCCGATATGCTAGGACTCACCGTCCAATACGATTTGGACGCCTTCATGACCGGGCACGACCTGTGGATCCGCTACGACACCGTTCCCGCCGCCGCGCATTACGACATGCACTCCGACAAACTGTCCCACACCGTGTCCGCCATGCTCATCCTCTGGGACGGCACCGAACTCCTGGATGCGGGAGCTGGCTACGCGGGCAACGAGGAGCTCGCAGCCGACTTGCTCGGCTTCACCCCTACCCGGCACGCCTCCAAGAACGAGGGACTCCTCGCCGACCTGCAAGCTTTCACCGATGACGGTTCTTTCGCCGATGCCGACGCCGATCATCCCCATCAGGAGGACTACGACCAGGATTCTGAGGAGGCCGTGCGCTGATGGCGACGCCCGCCGATAGCCCCGTCAACCCGGTCACCGACACCCCCGATCTGGCACGGCTGCTGGCAGCCGCCCGCCGCTCTCTGGAACGCACCGGCGGCGACCTGAACCGCACCATCACACTCGCCCAGCTCACCGATGCCGAACGGCGAGCCGTCGGTGGCCTCCTAGGACGCCATATCGCACCAGGCGCCAAACGCGTCGAGATCAACTTGGAACAGGTAGACACCCGGCTGCGTTCCTTGTCAGGACATGGCCTGGCCGAGACACTAGGCCGCGAGAAGCCGTTGCGGGACCGGCCCGCCGAAGCAACTCGTGACAAGGCGGCCCGCGAACGGCTGCTGGCCATCGCCCACGCCAGCAGCCTCTACCGCCAAGGCTGGTTCGCTGCCTGGATCGAGGAGATCCGGGGCAACGGCACCTTCACTCGGCTGCTGAAGACGCCGGCCAGACTCAGCCATGCCGTCGCGGCCCTGGAACTCATCGACGCGCTCGACGGCTCGACCGTCACGTTGCCCAAACTCGCGACCCGAGCGACCGGCCATTCCCACGCCCTCGACCACCGCACCCCACTGTCGGCTCTGGTCCTGGACGCACTCGCCTCGCGAACCAACACACCCCGACCCGCCACTACCGAACAGCGCCGCGAGTTGTGGGACCAGTTCAACGTCATCGTCGATGACCTGGCCAGCACCGTCCTCGTCCTCAACCTCCCCGCCACAGGCAACGGACTCGGAGACTGGCTCTCAAGCGCTGCCGCCACCGCCACGCCCTTCCACATCACTCTTCATCAGATCCTCACCCACCCCCTTCACCTCGCACCGCCGCTGGTGTACGTCTGCGAGAACCCCGCCGTACTCCGGGAAGCCAGTGATGTCCTCGGGCCTACCTGCCCGCCCCTGATCTCCACACAAGGTCAGCCCTCTACCGCTTTCCACCGCCTCGCCACCAAAATCACCAGCAACGGCGGCCGGCTCCGCTATCACGGAGACTTCGACTGGCCCGGCATCACCATGACCAACACCATGACCAACCGCCACAACGCCCAACCCTGGCGGATGACCACCACTGAATACACCAACGCCGTCAACCACACCCACAGCGACGACGAACCCACGATCGGCAGCCTCAAAGGCAACCCGGAACCCACCCCATGGGACCCGCCGCTCAGCGCCGCCATGATCCGACATAATCGCGTTATCTACGAAGAAGCCGTCGTCGACGTGCTCATGGGCGACCTGAGCAATCACCAGTAATGTATGCCTTGCTTCGTATCGCATTGGTCGAAGACCTGACCCTGCCCTGACTTGCCAGGGTGGCGCTGGGGGATGGCCTGGTGTTGGCCGGTGCTGCTCCCAATCCACTTCGGGGATCGGGTCTGCTTTGGGAGTTGGAACGTCGGCCGCCCTCGGGACCGCCGCCCGGCTTGCTTCGGCGACTTCGAGGTCGGGTGGGCGAGAGGTATTTGGCGGTGGTCCGGGCTCTGGCCGGGGCGCCTGGCCATCCTTCGCACCGTTACCGGCGTTCCCGGCCGACATCTGCAAGGTCGTCTGCACCGGTTCGGCCAGGCCACCCGCCGCGGGCACTGCCCCTCCGGGCAGGCCGCGCTAAAGGTGCTCTACCTGGTCATCCGGGCCTGGTCATCCGGCAACCACTGAAGAACCGGCCGAACCTCACCGGCAAGACCCCGGGCTGAAGAACGCGCCGAGCGCGCTGGCGCTGCACTACGGTGCACGCTCACGGACCAGTCGATACGGCCGATCGAGTCGTCGTGGACCTGCACCTGGGTGAGGATCGTGTCGAAGGTGCCGTCGGCGGCCCACCGTCGGTACCGCTCGTACACGGTTTTCCAGTTGCCGTACCGGTCGGGCAGGTCCCGCCACGGGGCACCGGTGGCCAGTTTCCACAGGATGCCGTTCAGCACCGTGCGGTGATCGGCCCACCTGCCGCCCCGGCCGGGCTGAGCAGGCAGAAGCGGCTCGATCCGCCGCCACGCCGCATCGGTCAACTCATGCCGTCGCACCACGACACACCATCAACCCACACCCGCAAGATCGACCTCAGCCGAACAACAAGATTCACCGGACAGGCCCTAGAAGACTGCTGAACTGGCGCCGAACCCGAGAAGGCCGGACAAGATGCAGGTCGTCGAGAACCGGCACGTCTATATCGATTAGCCTGGCAGTGACGTTGATGCAGTGGCCCCATCGAGGTGGACGCCCCTTCTGCGCGTGAGGCGGGCTGACGTTCGACTGGGAGGACGGGTACGAGATATCGGTCGACGTCGAGGCCGGTGAGGTTGTCGTGGCCGCCAACCGGGAGGCGCTGATCTCCCTGGCGCGCCATCTGTCGACCCTGGCGCAGGAAGGCGTTTCACCCAGCGCGCACATCCATCTGACGGCTGGGCAGGAGATCGAATCTTCCAGTGACCTCATACCCGAACGCCGCTGAGCCGTCCACGCACCACTTTCCCCGGCGGCCCACCGGCCGGTCCGCAGTACCCCGCGGATAATTCGGCCAGCCATTCAATGCCCTCGCCGCCAATCTGGTCGGCGGTCCAATGAACTGACCGGCTGAGTCGGATAGGTGGATTCATGCAGGTGATTCCTGAAGTTGATAGACGAGGCCGACTCCCCGCGCGTAGGTTTCTTACGGATCTACGGAGGGGCGTGCATGTCGTTGGTGGACGGGCCCGGCTGGTCGGCCTCCGGGCTGGAACAGCGGGCAGGGCGGTATCCGCTGCGGGTCGAGGCGCCGGTAATGCGGGTGGCCGAGCTGCTCGTCCCGGGGGTTACCTCGCAGACGCGATACGTCCGCTACTACGCGTTCTACGCCGCGCTGGCCGCGCACGCCGCCGAGCACCAGCTCGACGCGGACGCGTGCCGCATGCTGCTGCGGCGCGGTGAGGCGGTGCTGGCGGGCGTCTCGCTGGTACATGACGACCCCGACGGGTGGCCGGGCATGGCCCATGGGGCGGACGAGACGAAGAGCTCGCTGGGGGTGGGGCTGCCGACCGCGCGGGTTGCCGACGCCGAGGACGCGGACCACCGCTATTCGTCGCGCGCCTGGGGATTCTGGGAGCAGTACAAGGGCCCGAGCGCGGTTCTCGGCACGGTCGGAGACGAGGGCGGAGCCTTGCGGCCGGGGCGGCATGCGTGTCCCGCCGAGGTGGTCGAACTGTTCGCGCCGCTGCTGCGGGCCGCCGAACGGGACGTGCTCGACGGGGCGCGCCTGGACGCGCTGGCGCCGCTGGCGATGCAGGCGCCGGATCGCCGTGAGACGGCGTGGATGCGGGGCCTGCTCACCGCGACACGGTACGGACGGCACGAGTCCAGGGAGTGGGAACGCGACGACCGCCGCCGGCGGGACACGTTCCGGATGCTCGCCCGGGCGTTGATGCTCCACGGCGACGAGTTCGATCGCGGTTGGGAGCACTGTGTGCGGTCGGCCGTCGCCTTCGGCGGCGAGGCCGAGACCGACCCCGTCCTGAGGGACGTCGATGGCGTCCTCGGGTGGCGCGGCCTGCTGTTGCGGAACTACTCGGTGAGTGCTTGGCGGCGGCTGTGGGCGGGCCTTGTCCGGTCGATGGGTTCGGACGGCGGAGAGGCCGACCGCACCAGGGACGAGTTGTGCGATTGGCTGATGGCGGCGATGCCCGACGAGTCCCTCCGCAGCGTCCTGGACGGGTTGCCGGACACGATGAGCGGCGGGCACCCGGCGCCCGCCGAGCGGCACGTCCTCGCCGGCGCCGACCGGCGTGACCCCGTGGTCAACGTGAAGCTGCTGCTGGTTGGCGGCCTGCGGGCGAAACAGCTCGCGGGCGAGGCCCGGACGACGTTCCTGGGAGCGCGCGACATCCTCAACCCGCTGTGGATGCGGGGCGTGATCGACGACTTCGCCGACCGTCCCATGCGGGACCTCGCCGAGCGCCTCGTGGACGACATGCTCGCGCAGTCCAGGCGCGTGGCGCTCGCCAAGATGCGTCCGGACAAGGACGGACGCATGAAGGTGTTCTCCCGCGTGCACGAGCGCGGCGGACGCTTCTACAAGACGGGCGACGAAGGCGACAGCGACATCGGGACGCGCATCCACCAGACATCGGACCTCGCGCATCAGCTCGGCCTCGTCAGGGTCACCGCGGACGGGACGGCGGAGGTCACTCCGCTCGGCGAGAGCCTGCTGGAGGTGACGGAATGACCTGGGAGTTCGCCTCGCCCCTCACTCTCCTCGGCGAGTGGCGCGACCGCGCCGACGAGGCCGACCTGCACGACCTGGTGCTGCTCGGCTTCACCGTCGACCTGCCGTTCCTGGAGAAGACGCTGATCCCGACCGCGCGGGCCCTCGGCGCGCGGGTCACCGTGCTCGGCGACGCTGCCCAGGGGCTGTACGACCCGGTGGACGTGCGGTCGGCCGGGCGCTCCTACTTCCACGGGCTCGCGGCCTGCCGGGGCGCGTTCCACCCGAAGCTGGCGCTGCTCATCGGCGCGGACGAGGCCGTTGCCGCGATCGGCTCCGGCAATCCCACGATGGCCGGCTGGGGGTATAACGACGAACTCTGGACCGTCCTGTGCGGCCGGGATGACGGCGCCCCGGTGGCACTGCAGGAGCTGGGCCTGTGGCTCACCGCGCTGGACGGCGCCGTGGCCATGCCTGCGTACGCGGCGGAGCTGCTGAGGGAGACCGGCGAGCGGCTCCTGGACTTCCGCGACGTCCCGCATCCGGCGAGGGTGCTGCACAACCTCGAAGTCGGCCTGCTTGAGCAGTTGCCGGCCGGCCCCGTGGACGAACTCCACCTGTACGCGCCGTTCGTCGACCTCGGCGGGGGCACGCTGGCGGCGATCATCGACCGGTTCGCCCCGTCCAGGATCGTCATGGGGCTGCAGGAGCGGTGGAGCAGTTACGACGGGGACGTCCTGCTGGGCGCGTTCGGCGGCCGGGACGTCGAGCTGCGGTCGCTCGCCGAGCGGCGGCCACGGCATGGCAAGCTGCTGGAATGGTTCACCGGCGGGCGATGGCACGCCCTCACCGGGAGTGCCAACCTCACCGCGAGCGCCATGATCAAGCCTGTCGCGGACGGCAACTGCGAGCTCGGGGTGCTCGCGCCCGTCCCAGGGCCGCTGCTGCCCGAAGGGGCGGCCACGCCGCTCGCGGACCTCCGGGGACGGAAGACGGCCCGACCCCACGAGGGAGGCCCGGCGCTGCTCGTCCTCGGTGCCCTGCTCACCGGCGCCGGGTTGCTTCAGGTCACGCTGGCCCGTCCGTACGCGGCGGAGGTCGCCGTCGAAGTCTCGCCAGACGGGTCGCCCGGTTCGTGGGAGACGGTCGGCACCGTCCCCGCGGGGGAGACGGTCTGCGAGTTCCCCGTCCCGGAGTTCGCGGGCGCGGTGGTGCGGATCGCCGGTGCGAGGACGGGCGGCCGGAGCGAGTCACCGCCCGTCTTCGTCGTCCACCCCGCCCGCTGCGCGCGCCGCCGGGACGGCGACGACCGGGTCAGGCTCCGCCGCGACTACACCGAGGAGGAGATCGTCGAGGACGACGAGCTGGGCCGCCGCTTCCAACACGACCTCCTCCGCCTCGGCGACCTGCTCGCCGAGCACCGGGCGGTGCAGCCCGCCCGGACTGCCCGCCCGGCCACGCTGTCGGCCGTCCACGACCAGTACGCCGCCTTCCTGGACGAGTGCGAGCGCACGTACGGCCGTCCCCTCACGCTCGGCGTCTTCGGCCGGGCCGGGCTGCCCGACCTGACCACGGGAGCGCGGTGGGACGTGGCCGCCGACGTCTCGATCGAGGACGAGGACCCGGACGGCCCGAAGCCGCCGGACGGCGGTGAGCCCGCGAAACCGGGACCCCAAGAGATGACGTCGAAGGCAAAAAGGGAATGGCGCCGCTGGACCGCGCGCGCGGTGGGACGGTTCGTCCCCGAGAAGGGCGCCGCGGCGCCGATCATGATGCGCGTCCTGCTCGCCCGCCAGTTCGTCCGGCTGCTCGCCCGGGGCGTCTGGGAGACCGGCGACGAGTCGTGGCGCGAGCCGATGGCCCGCATCACCCGAGCGCTCGTCCCCGAACCGGCGGATGACCTTCCCGATGAGGCGGTGGAGCACGTGACGGCGCTGACCGCGGTCTGCATGGGGCTGCTGCGGGGCGGGGTCTCCCTCACCGGCGGCGGTCCGCATGACCTTCTCGCCGCCGACACCTGGGACGTCGTCCGGGTGCGGATCGTCGGGGCCCGGCCCGAACGGGCAGCGACGCTGTTCATCCCTCCGGCTGTGCCCCACGCGCGGGTGCTAAGCCGCTGGGAGTTCGAGCGTCTCGCGGACCTCGCCGTCGATCCGCTCGCTGCGGCCCTCGACGAACTGGCGGCGGAGAAACTGCACGTCGAGCACGACGCCGGGCTGTACCGGGTGACCGGGAGTTTCGGCAACCCGATCCGTGCCGCCGGTCGCGTCGCCACCCGGCTCGGACGGCACGTGGACACGGTCCTCGTCCATGCGATCGGCGATCGTGGAGCTGCCTTCGTCGCCTGGCACCGCCCCTACCTCGTCCTGGCCAGCTCGCACACTTGGCGCGGCTGGCGGCTGTACCGCCTGTCCGGGCTGGTTACCCCCGAGACCAGGCTGAGCGGCGACGGCGGCCCCCCGACTATCGGGCTCGTAGGCAAGCCGGTGCGGCTGGAGGCCGTTCCGCCCGAGGCCGCGCAGGACGTCCTCGCCCGCGCAGGGCTCGACCACCTGGAGGTCGTGCGGAGGTTGACCGGCGCGGGCGAGTGATGCCGCTTCGCAACAGTTCGGCAAGGCGCAAGAGCGCCCTGACTACTACGCTGTTGCGCATGTCAACACGTTGGGCACGCGGCGATCGCCCTCTGCAATGCCGCCACCACGTGCCGGTGGCGATGGCAGAACCGCCGCGGGATCCACTTTCCAGCCTGCGGGTCCTGCTCAGGAGTTGCGTGTAGGCGCCAATTGGCCGCCCGCACTCCCGCTGCGCGGCGCCGGCGCCATGCAAACCGATTCCGGCTTTTCCAATGAGTGCCGCGGGCGCTGGTGGCCAGGTCCGCTTTGATCACGTCTTGTAGCCACCCCAGATGGCCGCCCGACAGCGTCGTGCGTGCCCCGTCGTACACGCACGTCGACTCCAGGAAGCGCGGATCGGCGCCCACCACGGCACATGCGGCGTCCATCCGCCGCACCTGACCCCGCGCAGCGTGCAGTTGCACCGCTGCCATACCGAGCAGCAGCCGCCCATGGGTGAGGTCACGGTTCCGCAGCATCGCGGTCATGACTTCCGAATGATCGCCTTTGGGCGCCGCCATCGCCGTGTCCCCAGCCTCGAACCGTATTCCAATCCGAGTATTCCCCCGATCTGTTACGGAAGGCAACGCACGGGCTCGGCGACCTGCCGTGCCAGTGCCTGGTGATCGACACGCCGGGCCTCGTCGATTCGGTTGCCATGTGATCGGTTGGTCGGGATCCGAACGCCTAGCCTGCGGATCAGGCGAGGCGGTCGGCGTCGTCCGTCATGCTGACGAAGGGGGCGAGATCGCTCCGATGGCCAGCAAAGTGTCGCCTCGGGACGGGTAATGAGCCAGTAGTCAAGGGGCATCTCGATCTCGGCGGGGAGCACCCGCACGAAACCGTCGTTACGTGAGGCAAGGAAAGTTGGATGAAGTCCGTCCGGCTTCCGGTGAGAGCGGCCGGCACGTGCGGCTGAGGCGAAGCGGGTCCGCCGCAGCCCGGCGGCTGCCGGCCCGGTGAACGCGATCGCCTGCACCGGAGCGGGCATCGCTTCGGCCGAACAGGTAGCGTAATCGCCTGCCCTCGCGAGTGCGGTGCCCCGCTTTCGGGAGCCAGAAAGGGGAGCCAGCACAATCAGACTGCTCCAGACCTGGAACGACCTGAGCAGGGCGTTTGTGCAGGTGAGAGGCTCCCCGATCGACTCAGGTCGACGTAGATCGACTTACTTTTCTGCTTCACACCGAAGAGGCCACTGGTTCGAACCCAGTATCGCCCACGTTTGTCCAGGTCAGAGGCCTGCTCTCGCAGAGAGCGGGCCTCTTATCGCTGTTCGGCCCTGCCGAAGCGGTCACCAGTTCGCTGAGGCATCAGCGCAGGTCAGCCGCCCGTCGGTGGTTCGCATCGTGCGTGATGGGGCGCGTGGGGCAGATCTGGGGCGCGGATCTTGCCCCAGCTCAAAGGTGGTCAGCCGGTTCGGCCTGGGTCCAGTGACTCCTCGTGTTGGACACGCGCTCTGCTGCCAACCGCCACTCGTGCCGGTAGACGGCGTGAAGCCCACCGCCAGGATGACCTGGGCCGATGCCGCTGTCCCATGTATGGGCGACCCACCCGCTTGACGTGGACCTCTCCTCCCTTAGGTCTTGAGGGCCAAGGGACGCCGCCGTTGGTGTCCACTTCTGAACGACGGTCGGCCACAGCCTCGCGGGAGGGCCTGTGAGTTCAACTGGGAGGAATGCGGGGGACCATCTTTCTCCCACCCGAATGAGATCACCAGTCCGTTCGTCAACCGGGAACTCTCTGTGAGGGGCCACGCGTTTTCCGGACAGCTTCTTCATGGGTGATCTGCGGGCAGATCTACGCTGCTTGTTGCCGATCCAGGTACTCGTTGTGGACCTCCATAGGGGTCCGGTACCCGTTCGCGGAATGAAGCCTGCGTCGATTATAGAAGCCCTCGATGTACTGCACAACCGCGCGGCGGGCCTTGGCTCGTGTGGCAAATACCATACGGTTGAGCCACTCGTTCTTCAATGCCCCGAAGAACGACTCGGCCATGGCGTTGTCCCAGCACACACCGGTTCT
>NZ_AULB01000055.1 GCF_000425065.1 Actinomadura rifamycini DSM 43936 | reverse complement strand
GCCCGCCACCTGGTCGCCCGGCACGGCGTCCGGCACCTGCTGCTGGCCAGCCGCCGGGGCCCGGACGCCGACGGCGTCGACGCCCTGGTCGCCGAACTCGCCGACCAGGGCGCGGAGGTGTCCGTGGTCGCCTGCGACCTCGCGGACCGCGACCAGGTCGCGGCGCTGCTGGCGGCCATTCCCGGCGACCGCCGCCTGACCGGGGTCGTCCACACGGCGGGCGTGTTCAACGCGGGCGTGATCGGCACGCTGACGCACGACGGGCTGGCCGCCGCCTTCGCGCCGAAGGTCGACGCGGTGCGGCACCTCGACGAGCTGACCCGCGGCACGGACCTGCGCGCGTTCGTCGTCTACTCGTCGGCGTCGTCGGTGTTCATGGGCGCGGGCAGCGGCGGCTACGCGGCCGCGAACGCCTACCTGGACGGGCTGATGGCGAGCCGTCGAGCCGCGGGACTGCCGGGGCTGTCGATCGCCTGGGGCCCGTGGCGGCAGGCCACCGGCATGGGGGACACCATCGACGACCTCACCCTGACGCGGATGTCGCGGCGGGAGGGGCGCGGCGGTGTCGGTGCCCTCGGCTCCGCCGACGGCATGGCGCTGTTCGACGCCGCCGCGGGCTCCGGGCACGCGCTGCTGGTGCCGGTCGCGCTGGACCTGCGCGCCGCGCGGGCCGACGCGGCGGCCGGCGGCGGGGTGCCGCCGCTGCTGCGCGGGCTGGTCCACACAAACCGGCAGGCGGCGCGGGCGGCCGCCGGGGACGGCGGCGGCCTGGTCCGCCGGCTGGCCGGGCGGTCCGCGGCCGAGCAGGAGGCGCTGCTGCTCGACGTGGTGCGCGCGCAGGTCGCGGTGGTGCTGGGCCACTCCGGTCCCGGCGGGGTCCGGCCGGACACGGCGTTCAAGGACGCCGGGTTCGACTCGCTCACGTCCGTGGAGCTGCGCAACCGGATGCGGGAGGCCACCGGCCTGAAGCTGCCCGCCACGCTGGTGTTCGACCACCCCAGCCCGCAGGCCCTCGCCCGCCACCTGCGCGCGGAACTGGCCGTCGACGAGGGGACGCCCGCCGACCCGGTGCTGTCCGGGCTCGCCGGGCTGGAGGCGGCCATCGCCGCCGCGGCGGCCGACGGGGACGCGCGCGAACGGATCACCGTGCGGCTGAAGGAGCTGCTGGCCGCCGCCGAGGCGGCCGGACGCGGCCCGGACGGCGCCGCCGACGACGATCTCGACACCGCCACCGACGAGGAGCTGTTCGCGCTCGTCGACCGGTCGGGGTGATCCGCACGGCCCCGCACCACCGCCGCATTCGCAACCGGACGTCTCTGGGGAGCTGAGTTCAGTGGCTGACGAGGTACAACTGCGCGACTACCTCAAGAGGTCCATCGCGGACGCCCGCGAGGCCCGCAGGCGGTTGCACGAGGTCGAGGAGCGCGCGCGGGAACCGCTCGCGGTCGTCGCGATGGCGTGCCGCTACCCGGGCGGCGTGTCCTCGCCCGAGGAGCTGTGGCGGCTGGTCGCGGACGGCGGCGACGCCGTCGGCGGCTTCCCGGACGACCGGGGCTGGGACCTGGACGGGATGTTCGACCCCGACCCGGACCGGCCGGGCACCTCCTCCACCGACCAGGGCGGCTTCCTGCGCGGCGCCGGGCTGTTCGACGCCGGCCTGTTCGGGATCTCGCCGCGCGAGGCGCTCGCGATGGACCCGCAGCAGCGGCTGCTGCTGGAGACGTCCTGGGAGGCGGTGGAACGGGCGGGCTTCGATCCGCTGTCGCTGAAGGGCGCGGACGTCGGGGTGTTCACCGGGCTGTCGAGCCAGGGCTACGGGGCGGGCGGCGGCGTCGTCACGGCCGAGTCGGAGGTGTTCGCCGGGACGGGCGCGGCGCCCTGCGTGGCGTCGGGCCGGGTGTCGTACGTGTTCGGGTTCGAGGGCCCGGCGGTCACGATCGACACCGCGTGCTCGTCCTCGCTGGTGGCGATCCACCTCGCCGCGCAGTCGCTGCGGTCGGACGAGTGCTCGATGGCGCTGGCGGGCGGCGCGATGGTGATGGCGACGCCCGGCTCGTTCCTGTCGTTCTCCCGGCAGCGCGCGCTGGCCGGGGACGGCCGCTGCAAGGCGTTCGCGGACGGCGCGGACGGCATGGGCCTGGCCGAGGGCGTCGGCGTCCTGCTGCTGGAGCGGCTGTCGGTGGCGCGGGAGCGCGGGCACCGGGTGCTGGCGGTGCTGCGCGGCGGCGCGGCGAACCAGGACGGCGCGTCGAACGGGCTGACGGCGCCGAACGGCCCGTCGCAGCAGCGGGTGATCCGCGCCGCCCTCGCCAACGCCGGCCTGTCCCCGTCCGACGTGGACGCGGTGGAAGCCCACGGCACCGGAACCGCGCTGGGCGACCCGATCGAGGCGCAGGCGCTCCTCGCCACCTACGGGCGGGACCGGGACCCGGAGCGCCCCCTGTGGCTGGGGTCGCTGAAGTCGAACATCGGGCACACGCAGGCCGCCGCGGGCGTCGGCGGGGTGATCAAGATGGTGCAGGCGCTGCGGCACGGCGTCCTGCCCCCCACCCTGCACGTGGAGAAGCCGACGACCGAGGTGGACTGGTCGGCGGGGGCCGTCGAGCTGCTGACCGGGTCCCGCGACTGGCCCCGCACCGGACGTCCCCGCCGTGCGGCCGTCTCGGCGTTCGGGATCAGCGGGACGAACGTGCACCTGATCCTGGAGGAGGCCCCCGAGGAGCCGGTGCCGGTGCCGGAGCCGGGCTCCGGCGGCGCGGAGTCCGCGGGCGTCGTCCCGCTGCCGGTGTCGGCGCGGAGCGCCGGTGCGCTGGCGGGGCAGGCCGAGCGGCTGGCGGCGTTCCTCGGCTCCGACGCGGCGCCGCTGCCGCACGTGGCGAGCGCCCTGGCGACCGGGCGGGCCGCCCTGGAGACCCGTGCCGTGGTGGTGGCGGACGGCCGGGACGAGGCGCGGGCCGGGCTGGCGGCGCTGGCGCGCGGCGAGACGGCGCCCGGCGTCGTGACCGGCGGCGTCTCCGCGCACGGCCCCGGCAGGGTCGCGTGGGTGTTCCCGGGGCAGGGTTCGCAGTGGGTCGGCATGGGCCGCGAGCTGCTGGACGGCTCGCCCGTGTTCGCCGAGCGGGTCGCCGAGTGCGCCGCCGCGCTGGACCCGTGGATCGACTGGCCGCTGGTGGAGGTGCTTCGAGGCGAGGTCCCTCCCGCGATGATGGATCGGGTCGACGTCCTCCAGCCCGCGAGCTTCGCGGTCATGGTCGGCCTGGCGGCGGTGTGGGAGTCGGTCGGCGTCCAGCCGGACGCCGTGGTGGGGCACTCGCAAGGCGAGATCGCCGCCGCGTGCGTCGCCGGGGCGCTCTCCCTGGACGACGCCGCGCGAGTCGTGGCGCTGCGCAGCCAGGCAATCGCCGCCGAACTCTCCGGGCGCGGCGGCATGGCGTCGGTCGCGCTGAGCGAGGACGACGCGACCGTCCGCCTGGAGCCGTGGGCGGGCCGTGTCGAGGTGGCCGCGGTGAACGGTCCGTCCTCGGTGGTGGTGGCCGGTGACGCGGCCGCGCTGGACGACGTGCTGGAGGCGCTGGAAGGCGAGGGCGTGCGCGTTCGCCGGATCGCCGTGGATTACGCGTCCCACAGCAGCCACGTCGAGGACATCCAGGACGTCCTGGCGGAGACGCTCGCGGACATCGACGCCCGAGCGCCGGCGGTCCCGTTCTTTTCGACGGTGCTGGGCGAGTGGATCACAGAGGCCGGGGTGGTCGACGGCGGCTACTGGTACCGGAACCTGCGCAACCGGGTGGGGTTCGCTCCGGCCGTGGCGGCGCTGGCCGACGAAGGCCACGGCGTGTTCGTCGAGATCAGCGCCCACCCCGTCCTGGTCCAGCCGATCAGCGAGATCGCCGACGGCCGCGACGCCGACACCGTCGTCGTCGGGTCGCTGCGGCGCGACGACGGCGGCCCGCGCCGCCTGCTGGAGTCGTTCGCCGAGGTGTTCGTCCGCGGCGTGCCCGTCGACTGGACGTCCGTCCTGCCGCCCGCGCCGGCGCCGGTCGACCTCCCGACCTACGCGTTCGACCAGCGGCACTACTGGCTCCGGTCGGCCGGGACGGCGTCGGACGCGGAGTCCCTCGGCCAGGCGGCGGCCGACCACCCGATGCTGGGCGCGGTGGTGCCGCTCCCGCAGGCGGACGGGCTGGTGTTCACGTCGCGCCTGTCGACGGCGGCGCACCCCTGGTTGGCCGACGGCGCCCTCGGCGGTCCGGCCGCCGTCCCGGACACCGGCCTGGTCGAGCTGGCCGTCCGCGCCGGCGACGAGGCCGGCTGCCCGGTGCTCGCCGAGCTGGAGACCGCCGCGCCGCTCGCGGTGCCGGAGCACGGCGGGGTGCAGGTGCAGGTCGTCCTGGGCGGTCCGGCGGAGAACGGGTCCCGGACGGTGGAGGTGTACTCCCGGCGGGACCGCGACGGCGACGCCTGGACGCGGCACGCCACCGGCGTCCTGTGCGCCGCGCCGCCGGAGCCGGAGCCCGCGCCCGGGTACGACTTCGCCGCGTGGCCGCCGCCGGACGCCGAGCGGATCGAGGCCGGCGGCTGGTACGACGACCTCGCCGACCTCGGGTACGCGTACGGGCCGGCGTTCCAGGGCGTGCGCGCGGTGTGGCGGCGCGGCGACGAGGTCTTCGCCGAGGTCGCCCTGCCGGACGACGTGCGGGAGAGCGCGGCGGAGTTCGGCGTGCACCCGGCGCTGCTGGACGCGGCCCTGCACCCGGCCCTGCTGGACGCCGCCGCCGACGGGCCGCGGCGGCCCGCGGACTGGCGCGGGTTCGTCCTGCACGCCGCGGGCGCCGCGGCGCTGCGGGTGCGGCTCCCCCCCGCCGGTTCCGGCGCCGTGTCGCTGGAGGCGGCGGACGACACCGGCGCCCCGGTCCTGTCGGTGGACGCGCTGGCGTTCCGCGCGGCGCCCGCCGAGGGCGCGGACGCCGCGCCGCCGGAGCACCGCGACGCGCTGTTCCGGGTGGACTGGGTCGAGGTGGCCGCGCCCCCGGACGAGCCGCCGCCGTGGACGGCGGTGACCGGCGCGGCCGACGTGGCGGCGCTGACCGGCGGCGTCCCGGCCGCGACGGTGTTCGAGGCCGCCGGGGACGGCGGCGCGGACACGCCGCTCGCGTCGGCCTCCCGGGCCCTGGGCGTGCTCCAGGCGTGGCTGGCGGCCGAGGGGCCGGAGGACGCCCGGCTCGTGGTGGTGACCCGCGGCGCGGTGCCCGCCGGGGACGGCGCGGTGGCCGACCCGGCCGCGGCGGCGGTGTGGGGGCTGGTCCGCTCCGCCCAGGCCGAGAACCCCGACCGCATCGTCCTGCTCGACCTCGATTCCGATCTCGACCTCGGCGCCGCGTCCGGAGGCGACGCCGGGCCCGTGCTCGGCGCGGCGCTGGCCGCGGGCGAACCGCAGCTCGCGGTGCGCGGGACGACGTTCGCCGTCCCGCGCCTCGCCCGCGCGGAGGAGCGGGCCCCGGACGGTCCCGCGGTGTTCGACCCGGACGGGACCGTGCTCGTCTCGGGCGCGGGCACGCTGGGCGGGCTGGTGGCGCGGCACCTGGTCGCCCGGCACGGGGTGCGGCGCGTGGTCCTGGCCAGCCGGCGGGGCCCGGACGCCGAGGGCGCGCGGGAGCTCGTCGCCGACCTCACCGAGCGGGGGGCGGAGGCGTCGGCGGTCGCGTGCGACCTGTCCGACCGGGAGCAGGCGGCGCGCCTGCTGGAGTCGCTGCCCGGCCGCCTGACCGGCGTCGTGCACACGGCGGGCGTCCTGGACGACGGCGTGATCGAGACGCTGACGCCGGAGCGGCTGGCCGGGGTGTTCGCGCCGAAGGTCGACGCGGTGCGGCACCTCGACGAGCTGACCCAGGGCACGGACCTGGACGCGTTCGTCGTGTTCTCGTCCGGGTCCGGCGTCTTCGGGTCCCCGGGACAGGGCAACTACGCGGCGGCGAACGCGTACCTCGACGCGGCGATGGCGGCCCGCCGGGCGGCGGGCCTGCCGGGCCTGTCGCTGGCGTGGGGGCTGTGGGAGCAGGCCACCGGGCTGACCGCGCACCTCGGCGGCGCCGACCAGGCGCGGATGAGCCGCGGCGGCGTGGTGGCGATCACGCCCGAGGAGGGCATGGCGCTGCTCGACGCCGCCCTCGGCTCCCCGCTCGCGCAGCTCGTCCCGGTCAAGCTGAACCTGCGGGAGGTGCGCGCCGGCGGGACGGTGCCGCACCTGCTGCGCGGCCTGGTCCGGGCCGGACGGCGGCGGGCGCGGGCGGCGGCGTCCGGCGACGGCGGGCTGGTCCGCCGGCTGGCCGGGCTCGCCGACGACGAGCGCGACGCCCTGCTGCTGGACCTGGTCCGCGAGCAGGTCGCGGCCGTGCTCGGGCACGCCGGGGCCGGTGCGGTCCGGGCCGGCACGGCGTTCAAGGACGCCGGGTTCGACTCGCTGACGTCGGTGGAGCTGCGCAACCGGCTGCGCGAGCAGACCGGCCTGAAGCTGCCCGCGACGCTGGTCTTCGACCATCCCACGCCGCTGGCGCTCGCCCGGCACCTGCGCGGCGAACTCGGCGTCGGCGACGACGCGCTGTCGCGGATGCGGGCCGCGCTCGACGACGTCGAAGCGCTGATCGGCGGGCTGCGCCTGGACGACGCCGCGAGGGCCGTCCTCGCGCCCCGCCTCCAGGCACTGGCGGCCCGGTGCGGCGGGGACCCGGACCCCGGAGCGGACGGAACCGGCGCGGTCGCGGACCGGCTCGAGTCCGCGTCCGCCGACGAGGTCCTCGACTTCATCGACGAGGAGCTCGGTCTGGTCTGACACCGCTCCCGGACGGCACGCAACAGCAGATCTCGCGAGGACGGAAACCATGGCCACGGACGAGAAACTCCTCAAGTACCTGAAGCGCGTCACGGCCGAGCTGCACACGCTTCGGCAGCAGCAGGGGGCCCGCCATCCCGACGAGCCGCTGGCCATCGTGGGGATGTCGTGCCGGTTCCCGGGCGGCGTGTCCTCGCCGGAGGACCTCTGGCGGCTCGTCGCCGGCGGGGTCGACGCCCTGTCCGACTTCCCGGACGACCGGGGGTGGGAGCTGGAGGGCCTGTTCGACCCCGATCCGGACAACCCGGGGACGTCCTACACCAGCCAGGGCGGTTTCCTGCGCGGCGCCGGGCTGTTCGACGCCGGCTTCTTCGGGATCTCGCCGCGCGAGGCGCTGGTGATGGACCCGCAGCAGCGGCTGCTGCTGGAGACGTCGTGGGAGGCCCTGGAGGACGCCGGCGTCGACCCGGCGTCGCTGAAGGGCACCGACGTCGGCGTGTTTTCCGGGGTGTTCACCCAGAGCTACGGCGCCGGTGCGATCACCCCGGAGCTGGAGGGGTACGCGGGCACCGGGTCGGCGTCGAGCGTGGCGTCGGGCCGCGTCTCCTACGCGTTCGGGTTCGAGGGCCCGGCGGTCACGATCGACACCGCGTGCTCGTCCTCGCTGGTGGCGATCCACCTGGCGGCGCAGGCGCTGCGGTCCGGCGAGTGCTCGATGGCGCTGGCGGGCGGCGCGACGGTGATGCCGTCGCCCGGCACGTTCGTGGCGTTCTCCAGGCAGCGGGTCCTCGCCGCCGACGGCCGGTCGAAGGCGTTCTCCTCGACGGCCGACGGCACCGGCTGGGCCGAGGGCGTCGGCGTGGTCGTCCTCGAACGGCTGTCGGTCGCGCGGGAGCGCGGGCACCGGGTGCTGGCGGTGCTGCGCGGCGGCGCGGTGAACCAGGACGGTGCGTCGAACGGGCTGACGGCGCCGAACGGCCCGTCGCAGCAGCGGGTGATCCGCAAGGCGCTGGCGGGAGCCGGGCTGCTCCCCTCGGACGTGGACGCCGTGGAGGCGCACGGCACCGGCACGGCCCTCGGCGACCCGATCGAGGCGCAGGCGCTCCTCGCCGTCTACGGGCAGGGCCGCGACCCGGAACGTCCGCTGTGGCTCGGGTCGGTCAAGTCGAACATCGGGCACACGCAGGCCGCGGCGGGCGTCGCGGGCGTGATCAAGATGGTGCAGGCGCTGCGGCACCGCGTCCTGCCCCCCACGCTGCACGTGCGGGAACCGACCCCACGGGTGGACTGGTCGGCGGGCGCGGTGGAGCTGCTGACCGAGCCCCGCGACTGGCCGGACGGCGGCGACCGCCCGCGCCGGGCCGGGGTGTCCGCGTTCGGTATCAGCGGGACGAACGCGCACCTGATCCTCGAAGAGGCGCCACCGGCGGAGACCGAGACGCAGACCGGGCCGCGGGCCGAAGCGGAGACCGGGGCGGCCGACGCGGAGCGGGCGTCCGGGGGGTACGTGCCGCTGGTCGTGTCGGCGGCCGGCGCCGCCGCCCTCGCGGCGCAGGCGGACCGGCTCGCCTCGTTCGTCGAGTCCGGCGCGGCCCCCTTGGGCCGCGTGGCCGCCGCCCTGGTCGAGCAGCGCGCGCTGCTGGGCGAACGCGCGGTCGTCGTCGCCGGTTCGGACGAGGAGGCGCTCGGCGGGCTGCGCGCGGTCGCGCGCGGCGAGTCCGCGCCCGGCGTCGTGACCGGCCGGGCGGACCCGCCGGGCGGGCTCGTGCTGGTCTTCCCCGGGCAGGGCTCGCAGCGGCTCGGGATGGGCCGGGAGCTGTACGACCGGTACCCGGTGTTCGCGGAGGCGTTCGACGCGGCCTGCGCGGAGCTGGACGCCCGGCTGAGCGGCCGCGTCGACCACCCGGTCCGGGACGTCGTGCTCGGCGGCGCGGCGGGCGGCGCCGTGCTGCTCGACCAGACCGTGTTCACGCAGGCGGGGCTGTTCGCGGTGGAGAGCGCGCTGTTCCGGCTGGTGCGGTCCTGGGGCGTGCGGCCGGACGCGGTGATCGGCCACTCGATCGGCGAGATCACCGCCGCGCACGCCGCGGGCGTCCTGTCGCTGCCGGACGCGGCGCGGATCGTCGCGGCCCGCGGCCGGCTGATGCAGGCGCTGCCGCCGGGCGGCGCGATGGTCGCGGTGGCCGCCGCCGAGGACGAGGTCGCCGGGCTGCTCGGCGACGGCGTGGAGCTCGCCGCGGTCAACGGGCCGTCCGCCGCGGTGCTGTCCGGCGACCGCGACGCGGTCCTCGCGGCGGCCGGGCGGGCGCGGGAGCGCGGCCGCAAGACCAAGCGGCTGGCGGTCTCGCACGCCTTCCACTCCGCCCTGATGGAGCCGATGCTGGACGACTTCGCCGCCGAGCTGGACGGCGTGGCGTGGCGGCCGCCGGAGATCCCGGTGATCTCCAACGTGACCGGGCGTCCGGCCGGGCCCGGCGAGCTGGCCGATCCGGCGTACTGGGCCGAGCACGTGCGGCGGCCGGTCCGGTTCGCCGACGGGATCGCGGCCGCCGTCGAGCACGGCGCCGCGGTGTTCGTGGAACTGGGGCCGGGCGCCGCGCTCAGCGCCCTGGTCGAGGAGACCGCCGCCGCCGCGGGCGCCGAGGCGGCGGCGTGCGTCCCGGCCCTGCGCGACGGCCGTCCGGAGGAGCAGACGCTGCTCGCCTCCGTCGGGCGGGCGTTCGCGGGCGGCGCACCGGTCGACTGGAGCGCCGTCCTGCCGCCCGCGACCGGCTGGGTGGACCTGCCGAAGTACGCCTTCGACCACCGGAACTACTGGCTGCGGCCGGCCGGGCGTGCCGCGGACGCGGCGTCGCTGGGGCAGGCGGCGGCCGACCACCCCCTGCTGGGCGCGCTGGTGCGGCTGTCGACCTCCGACGGGCTGCTGTTCACCTCCCGCCTGTCGCTGCGCACGCACCCCTGGCTCGCCGAGCACGCCATCGGCGGCACGGTCCTCGTCGCGGGCACCGGGCTGGTGGAGCTGGCCGTGCGGGCCGGGGACGAGGCCGGCTGCCCGGTGCTCGACGAACTGGTGATCGAGGCGCCGCTGGTCGTCCCGGAGCACGGCGGCGTGCGGCTCCAGGTCGCGGTGGGCGCCCCGGCCGGCGACGGGACCCGCACCGTCGAGGTGCACTCCCAGCCCGACGGCGCGGAGGAGGCGTGGACGCGGCACGCCGCCGGCGTCCTGTCCGCCGCGCCGCCCGCGCGGGAACCCGGCTGCGACTTCACCGCGTGGCCGCCGCCCGGCGCGCAGCCGGTCGAGATGGGCGACTTCTACGCGGACCTGGTCGAGCGCGGCTACGCGTACGGGCCGGTGTTCCAGGGCCTGCGGGCGGTGTGGCGGCGCGGCGACGAGGTCTTCGCCGAGGTCGCGCTGCCCGACGGCGAGCGCGGCGAGGCCGCCCGGTTCGGCCTCCACCCGGCGCTGCTGGACGCCGGCCTGCACGCGGGCATGCTCGGCGCCCGGGACGCGCCGGAGGAGTCCGGGCCGCCGGTGCTGCCGTTCGCCTGGAACGGGCTGGTGCTGCACGCGGCGGGCGCCGCGGCGCTGCGGGTGCGGCTGTTGTCCCGCGGGCCCACCGCCCTGTCGCTGGAGGCGGCGGACGAGGCGGGCGGCCCCGTGGTGTCGGTGGAGTCGCTGGTGTCCCGCCCGGTGTCCGCCGAGCAGCTCGACGCCGCCGCGGCGGCGACCCGCGACGCGCTGTTCCGCGTCGACTGGGCCGAATTGCCGCCGGTCCGGGAGGAGGCCCCGCCGACCTGGGCGCCGGTCGCCGACCCGGACGACGTGGCGGCCCTCACCGGCGACGGCGCGGCACCGCGGGCCGCGGTCGTCGAGGCGGCCGGCGGCGACGGCCCGGACGCCGCACTGGCGGCGGCGTCCCGCGTGCTGGGCGTCGTGCAGGCGTGGCTGGCCGCGCCCGTGCCGGACGAGTCGCGGCTGGTCGTCGCGACCCGGGGCGCGGTGCCCGCCGGCGAGGGCGCGGTGACCGACCCCGCCGCCGCGGCGGTGTGGGGGCTCGTGCGTTCCGCGCAGGCCGAGAACCCGGACCGCGTCGTCCTGCTGGACCTCGACCCGGCCGCCGACGGCGGCCCGGAGCGGGTCCTGGGCCCCGTGCTGGACTCCGGCGAACCGCAGGTCGCCGTCCGGGGCACCGCCCTCGCGGCGCCCCGGCTCGCCCGCGCCGCCGACCGGGCGGCGGGGGAGCCCGCCGCGTTCGACCCGGCGGGCACGGTCCTGGTCACCGGCGGCACCGGCTCGCTGGGCGCGCTGGTCGCCCGGCACCTGGTCGCCCGGCACGGGGTGCGGCGCCTGGTGCTGGCCGGCCGCCGCGGCCCGGACGCCGAAGGCGCCCGGGAGCTCGTCGCCGAACTCACCGAGCAGGGCGCCGAGGTCGCGGTGGCGGCCTGCGACGTGTCCGACCGGGAGCAGGCGGCGGCGCTGCTCGCCGCGGTGCCGGGCCGCCTGACCGGCGTGGTGCACACGGCGGGCGTCCTGGACGACGGCGTGATCGAGGCGCTGACGCCGGAGCGGCTCGCGGGGGTGTTCGCGCCGAAGGTCGACGCGGTGCGCCACCTCGACGAGCTGACGAGGGGCATGGACCTGGACGCGTTCGTCGTGTTCTCCTCGGCCTCCGGGGTGTTCGGGTCCGCCGGGCAGGGCAACTACGCGGCCGCGAACGCCTACCTCGACGCGGCGATGGCGGACCGCCGCGCGGCGGGCCTGCCCGCGCTGTCGCTGGCGTGGGGGCTGTGGCGGCAGACCAGCGGCATGACCGCGCACCTCGGCGGCGCCGACCAGGCGCGGATGAGCCGCGGCGGCGTCCAGGCGATCACGCCCGAGGAGGGCATGGCGCTGTTCGACGCCGCCCTCGGCTCCCCGCTCGCGCAGCTCGTCCCGGTCAAGCTGGACCTGCGCGGGACGCGCGCGGGCGCCGCGGCCGGAAGCACGGTGCCGCACCTGCTGCGCGGCCTGGTCCGGGCCGGACGGCAGCAGGCCAAGGCGGCGTCCGGTGCGTCCGGCGGCGACGGCGGCCTGGCCCGGCGGCTCGCCGGGCTCGCCGCCGCGGACCGGGAGGCGCTGCTGCTCGACCTGGTCCGCGGCGAGGTCGCGACCGTGCTCGGGCACGCCGGCCCGGACGGCGTCGACGCGGACGCCGCGTTCAAGGACGCCGGGTTCGACTCGCTGACGTCGGTGGAGCTGCGCAACCGGCTGCGCGAGCAAACCGGCCTGAAGCTGTCCGCCACGCTGGTGTTCGACTACCCGACCCCGCTGGCGCTCGCCCGGCACCTGCGCGCCGAACTGGACGAGTCGGTGGCCGCGGCACCGGCCCCGCCCGCCGCGCCCGCCGCCGCCGCGGACCCCGGCGAGCCGATCGCGATCGTCGGGATGGCGTGCCGGCTGCCCGGCGAGGTGACCGGCCCCGAGGACCTGTGGCGCATGGTCGCCGAGGGCCGCGAAGGCATGACGCCCTTCCCCGACGACCGGGGCTGGGACCTGGACAACCTGTTCGACCCCGACCCCGACCGTCCCGGCACCTCCTCCACCGGTCAGGGCGGCTTCCTGCGCGGCGCCGGGCTGTTCGACGCGCAGTTCTTCGGGATCTCGCCGCGCGAGGCGCTCGCGATGGACCCGCAGCAGCGGCTCCTGCTGGAGACCTCGTGGGAGGCGCTGGAACGCGTCGGCGTCGACCCGGCCTCCCTGAAGGGCACCGACGTCGGCGTGTTCACCGGCGTGTCCAGCCAGGGCTACGGGATGGGCGCGGACGCGGCGGACATGGAGGGCTACGCGAGCACGGCGGCGGCCTCCAGCGTGGCGTCCGGCCGGGTGGCGTACGTGTTCGGGTTCGAGGGCCCGGCCGTCACGATCGACACCGCGTGCTCGTCCTCCCTCGTCGCGATGCACCTCGCCGGGCAGGCCCTGCGGTCCGGCGAGTGCTCGATGGCGCTGGCGGGCGGCGTGACGGTGATGGGGACGCCCGGCACCTTCGTCGAGTTCTCCCGCCAGCGCGGCCTGGCCGGCGACGGGCGCTGCAAGGCGTACGCGGACGGCGCCGACGGCACCGGCTGGGCCGAAGGCGCCGGCATCGTCGTCCTGGAGCGCCTGTCGGTCGCGCGGGAGCGCGGGCACCGGGTACTGGCGGTGCTGCGCGGCAGCGCGGTGAACCAGGACGGCGCGTCGAACGGCTTGACGGCGCCGAACGGGCCGTCGCAGCAGCGGGTGATCCGCGCCGCGCTCGCCAACGCGGGACTCGGGCCGTCCGACGTGGACGTCGTCGAGGGCCACGGCACGGGCACCGCGCTGGGCGACCCGATCGAGGCGCAGGCGCTCCTGGCCACCTACGGCAAGGACCGGGACGCCGGGCAGCCGCTGTGGCTGGGGTCGCTGAAGTCGAACATCGGCCACGCGCAGTCGGCCGCGGGCGTGGCGAGCGTGATCAAGATGGTGCAGGCGATGCGGCACGGCGTCATGCCGCCGACCCTGCACGTGGAGCGGCCGACGTCCCAGGTGGACTGGTCCGCCGGGGCCGTCGAGCTGCTGACGGAGCCCCGGGAGTGGACACCGAACGGGCACCCGCGCCGAGCGGGCGTGTCGTCGTTCGGGATCAGCGGGACGAACGCGCACCTCATCCTTGAGGAAGTGCCGGAGGAACCGGTCGCCGAGGAGGCGCCGCCGTCCGACGGCCCGGTGCCGCTGGTGGTCTCGGCCCGAACCACCGGGGCACTGGCAGGGCAGGGCGCCAAGCTGGCGGCGTTCGTGGCGGAAACGGACCCGGCGCCGCTGGCGAACGTGGCCGGCGCGCTGCTGACCGGCCGCGCCGCGTTCAGCAGGCGGGCCGTGGTCGTGGCGGAGACCGAGCAGGACGCCGTGGCGGGACTCGGCGCGCTGGGACGGGGCGAGGAAGCGCCCGGCCTGGTGGTCGGCGACGCAGGCACGCCGGGGAAGGTCGTGTGGGTCTTCCCGGGGCAGGGCACGCAGTGGGTCGGCATGGGCCGGGAGTTGCTGGAGTCGTCCCCGGTGTTCGCCGAGCGTGTCGCCGAGTGTGCCGCCGCGTTGGAGCGGTGGGTGGATTGGTCGCTGACGGACGTGCTGCGCGGCGACACCGAGCCGGGTTTCCTGGACCGGGTCGACGTCCTTCAGCCCGCGAGTTTCGCGGTGATGGTCGGCTTGGCGGCGGTGTGGGAGTCAGTCGGCGTGCGACCGGACGCAGTGGTGGGGCACTCGCAGGGCGAGATCGCCGCCGCGTGCGTGGCGGGGGCGCTGTCACTACAGGACGCCGCGAAGGTGGTGGCCTTGCGAAGCCAGGCAATCGCGGCCGAGCTGTCGGGACGCGGCGGCATGGCGTCGGTCGCGTTGAGCGAGGACGAGACGGCCGCGCGGCTGAAGCCGTGGGCGGACCGCGTCGAGATCGCCGCGGTCAACAGCCCCTTCTCGGCAGTGATCGCCGGGGACGCCGACGCGCTCGACGAAGCGGTCGAGGCACTGGACGCCGAAGGCGTCCGCGTGCGGCGCATCGCCGTCGACTACGCGTCCCACAGCAGCCACGTCGAGGACATCGAGGACACCCTTGCCGAGGCGCTGGTCGGGATCGAGGCGCAGGCGCCGACGATTCCGCTGCTGTCGACGGTGACGGGCGAATGGATCTCCGAGGCCGGGGAGGTCGACGGCGACTACTGGTATCGGAACCTGCGCAACCGGGTCCGGTTCGGACCCGCCCTGTCCACTCTGCTCGACCAGGGGCACGGCGTGTTCGTGGAAGTCAGCGCCCACCCGGTGCTGGTCCAGCCGATCAGCGAGATCACCGACGAAGGTGTCGTCGTCGGGTCGCTGCGCCGCGATGACGGCGGGATGCGGCGGCTGCTGACCTCGATGGCCGAGTTGCACGTCCGGGGCGTCGACGTCGACTGGACGTCCGTCCTGCCGCCCGCGTCCGGCCGGGTGGACCTGCCGACGTACGCGTTCGACCACCGGCACTACTGGCTGCGCGCGGCGGAGACCGGCGGCGACGCCGCCTCGCTGGGACTGGCCGGAGCCGACCACCCGCTGTTGGGCGCGGTCGTGCACCTCCCGCAGTCGGACGGGCTGGTGTTCACCTCGCGGCTGTCGCTGCGGACGCACCCGTGGCTGGCCGACCACGCGGTCCGGGGCGTCGTCATCGTTCCCGGCACCGGGCTGGTCGAGCTGGCGGTGCGGGCCGGGGACGAGGCCGGGTGCCCGGTCCTCGACGAGCTCGTGATCGAAGCGCCGCTGGTGGTGCCCCGCAAGGGCGGCGTCCGCGTCCAGGTCGCGGTGGGCGGACCGGACGAGCGCGGTGCGCGCACCGTCGAGGTGTACTCCCAGCGCGAGGACGTCGCGGGGGAGGGCGGTCCGGACGGCTGGGTCCGGCACGCCGCCGGCGTCCTGGCGTCCACGGCGGCCGCCCGGCGGGCGGACTTCGACTTCACCGCCTGGCCGCCGCCCGGTGCGGAGCCGGTCGACATCGGCGGCGGCTACGCGCGGCTCGCGGAGGTGGGGTACGAGTACGGGACCACGTTCCAGGCCGTGCGGTCGGTGTGGCGGCGCGACGAGGAGGTCTTCGTCGAGGTCGCGCTGCCGGAGGAGCGGCGCGAGGACGCGGGCGGCTTCGGCATCCATCCCGCGCTGCTGGACGCGGCCCTGCACTCGACGATCCTGAGCGCCGCGGCGGGCGCGGACGACGGCGGACCGGACGGCCCGGAACTGAAGCTGCCGTTCGCGTGGGACGGGCTGCGCCTGCACGCGGCCGGTGCCGCGGCGCTGCGCGCGCGCATCACCAGGCCCGGACCGGACGCGATGGCGCTGGAGGCGGCGGACGCCGCGGGCGGACTCGTCGTCACCCTGGACTCGCTGGTGGCGCGGCCGGTCAGCGACCGGCAGCTGGAGACGGCGGCGGGCGCGGTGCGCGCCGACTCCCTGTTCGGGGTGGAGTGGACCGGGCTGACCGCCGCGCCCGGCGGGGCCGCGCCGCCGTGGGTGCCGGTCGCCGACGCGGAGCAGGTGGCGACGCTCGCCGACGACGTCCTGTCGGGCGCGGACGCCCCGGCCGCGGCCGTCCTCGATGCGGGCCGCGGCGCCGGCGGGCCGGACGGCGACGTGCTCGGAGCGACGACCCACGTGCTGGACGCCGTGCAGTGCTGGCTGGGCGGCGGCGGGCTGGAGGAGTCGCGGCTGGTGGTCGCGACCCGGGGCGCGGTGCCCGCCGGCGGCGACGGCGCCGTGACCGACCCCGCGGGGGCGGCGGTGTGGGGCCTGGTCCGGGCCGCCCAGGCCGAGAACCCCGACCGGATCGTCCTGCTCGACCTCGACCCGGAGTCCGCCGCCGGAGCCGACCCGGCCTCGGTCCTGGGTGCGGTGCTCGCGTCCGGTGAGCCGCAGGTCGCGGTGCGCGGCACCGCCCTGTTCGTCCCGCGCCTCGCCCGCGCCGCCGGTGCCGCGCCGGAGCCGGACGGTCCGGCTCCGTTCGGTCCGGACGGGACGGTCCTGGTCACGGGCGGCACCGGATCGCTGGGCGGGCTGGCCGCCCGCCACCTGGTCGCCCGGCACGGTGTCCGCCGCCTGCTTCTGGCGAGCCGCCGGGGCCCGGACGCCGAAGGAGCGGACGCCCTGGTCACCGAACTCACCGACCAGGGCGCGGAGGTGTCCGTCGCGGCCTGCGACATGTCCGAGCGCGACCAGGTCGCGGCGCTGCTGGCGTCCGTCCCCGCCGAGCACCCCCTGACCGGGATCGTGCACACGGCGGGCGTGTCGGACGCCGGAGTGATCGGGACGGTGACCCCCGACCGGCTGGCGGAGGTGTTCGCGCCCAAGGCCGACGCGGTGCGGCACCTGGACGAGCTGACCCGCGGCATGGACCTGGCCGCGTTCGTCGTCTACTCCTCGGTGTCGGGCGTGTTCATGGGCGCGGGCAGCGGCAGCTATGCAGCGGCCAACGCCTACCTGGACGGGTTGATGGCGTGCCGTCGGGCCGAGGGCCTGCCGGGTCTGTCGCTGGCGTGGGGGCTGTGGGATCAGACGTCCGGTATGGCTGCGGGCACCGACGACCTCGCTCGTTCCCGGATGAGCAGGCGTGGCGGTCTGCAGTTGATGTCGCAGGCCGAGGGGATGGAGTTGTTCGAGGCCGCGCTCGGTTCCGGGCGTTCGCTCCTCGTCCCCGCCCGGATCGACCTGCGCAGCGTCCGCGCCGACGCCGCGGCGGGCGGGGCGGTGCCGCACATGCTGCGCGGCCTGGTCCGAGCGGGACGGCAGGCGGCGCACACCGCGACCGCCGACGACGAGCGCG
>NZ_AULB01000054.1 GCF_000425065.1 Actinomadura rifamycini DSM 43936 | reverse complement strand
CGCGGACCAGGGCCTGCTCCATCGTGCCCGCCTCGCCGACGACCTCGAGGTCGGCCTCGGCCGACAGCAGCGCCGACACGCCCCGGCGCACGACCTCGTGGTCGTCGAGCAGGAAGACGCGGATCGCCGTGCCCGCCGCCGCGTCACGGCCTTCGGTCGTCGCATTCATGGCATCGCTCCCTCGGGCATGCGCTCATGAAACGAACGCTACCCGTTGTTTGCCTTGGGAAGCGGTTTCCAGAGTCCTTCACATCTCGGACCAAAGTCCCGATTCTGGCATTCTTGTCGACGGCGGTGATAATGGCAGTGTGCCACTGGAGCCAACGCCGGACGACGAGGGAACCCGCGGAATCCTCCCTCACCTGCGGCTCGACGACCTGCTCGGCGAGCTGCAGGCACGGCTGGCCGCCGCCCGCGCGACCCGGGACCGCGTGCACGGGCTGCTCGACGCCGTCGTGTCGATCGGCAGCGACCTCGACCTCGACTCGGTGCTGCGCAGGATCACCGAGTCCGCCGCCGGCCTCGCGCAGGCCCGGTACGGGGCGCTGGGGGTGATCGGCGCTGAAGGGGAACGTCTCGTCAGGTTCATCACGGTCGGCGTCACCGAGGAGGAGATCGCGGAGATCGGCGACTGGCCGCACGGGCACGGCATCCTCGGCCTGCTGATCAAGGACCCGCGCCCGCTGCGGCTCGCCGACCTGTCCCGGCACCCCGAGTCCTACGGCTTCCCCGCCCACCATCCGCCTATGCGCTCCTTCCTGGGCGTCCCCATCCGGATCCGCAACGAGGTGTTCGGCAACCTCTACCTGACGGAGAAGATCGGCGGCGGCGCGTTCGAGGAGGAGGACGAGGCCGTGGTCTCGGCCCTCGCGACGGCCGCCGGGATCGCCGTCGAGAACGCCCGCCTCTACCAGGAGACGCGGCGCCGGGAGCGGTGGCTGAAGGCGTCCGCCGAGATCTCGACGGCCCTGCTGTCGGGACCCGATCCCGTGGAGGCGACGGCGGTGGTCGCGCGGCGGGCCCGCGAGGTCGTCGGCGCGGACCTCGCGGCCGTGGCCCTGGTCGACGAGGACCGCGAGCGGTTCGAGATGGTGGCCGCCGACGGGCGCGGCGCGGACCAGGTCCGCGGCGGCGCCGTTCCGATCGAGGGATCACTGGGCGGCAAGGTGTTCACCACGGGCGTCTCGCTCCGCGTGGCCGACGGCGACGAGGCGCTGCGCGAGAGCGAGGTGTCGGTGGCGCTCGACGTCGGTCCGCTCCTGATGGTCCCGCTGGGGCTGGGGGAAGACGCGCGCGGCGTGGTCTGGGCGATGAACGCCCCCGGCGGGCACGCCTTCCCCGACGGCGCGCAACGGCTGCTGGAGGCGTACGCCGGGCAGGCGGCCGTGGCGCTCGAACTGGCGGACCGGCGCAGGGACGCCGAGCGGCTGGTGCTGCTGGAGGACCGCGACCGCATCGCCAAGGACCTCCACGACACCGTGATCCAGCAGCTGTTCGCCACCGCGATGGGCCTGATGGCCACACTCAAGATCGCCCAGAAGCCCGAGGTGGCCGCGCGGGTCCAGCGGGCCGTGGACGACCTGGACGCCACCATGCGGCAGATCCGCTCGACGATCTACGCGCTGCAGACGCCCTCCGACCGCGAAACGCTCCGCGGCCGCCTGCACTCGGTGATCGACTCCGCCGCCGAGAGCCTGGGCTTCGCTCCGTCCGTCCGGCTCGACGGCGCGCTGGACACCCTCGTGGACGACGAGATGGCCGAGCACGCGGTCGCCGTGCTCCGGGAGGCGCTGGCCAACGTGGCCCGGCACGCCCGCGCCGCCGCGGTGCGGGTCAGCGTGCACGCGGACGAGAAGCTGACGCTGCGCGTCGAGGACGACGGCGTCGGGACCGCCGGGGCCGGGCGCCGCAGCGGCCTCGCCGACCTGCGGGGACGCGCCGAGCGGTGCGGCGGGACGTTCGCCGTCCGCCCCCGGCCCGGCGGCGGCACCGAGGTCGAGTGGACGGCGCCCCTCAACGGCTCCTGACCCACCCCTCCGTCCGCGGCCCCGCGGCGCTCCGTGCCCTCTCCCGAGCCGTCAGCCGCCGTCCGCCCAGTGGACCCCGCCCGGCCGCAGCGGGATGCGGCGTCCGGTCACGCTGCGTGGGACGAGCCGTATCAGAAAGGACGTGGGGGAGTGCGGCCACGGACGCGGGGAGAGGGCGCGGACGCGGCGCGCCTCGGCGGCATCGGTGATGATCTCGGCGGTGCCGGTGACGAGGACGCTCCACGCCGTCTCGAGGGCCGGTTCGAGATCGTCCGCCTCGAAGGTCAGCGGCCGCCCGGCGCGGACGGCCTCCAGCTTGCCCCCCTCGGCGGTGCCGAACACGATCGAGTCGCCGTCGACCAGGTGGTTGACGGGCAGGACGGTGACGCGGCCGTCGTCGTCCGCCCACGCGACGCGTCCGACCGGAACGTCGTGGAGCAGGGCCATGCAGGCGGCCTCGTCCAGATGTCGAAGATCGTTCATGACCTTGTCCGGTTCGGAGGTCTTCACAGCGCGGCGCGGCGGCGGTTCGACGCCAGGTTCCGGGCTATCTCGTCCGCCCAGCGCCGGACGTCGTCCCAGTCGCGGTAGTCGCCGTACCGGAAGCCGAGCGCCCTGAACATGAGGCGTCCCGAATGCGGCAGGTGCTCGGGGCGGATCACCCCGGAGAACAACCGGTGCCCCTCGGGGCTGAGCAGCCGCAGCAGCGGCTCGGTGACGTCCTTCTCCTCCTTGGGCGCCAGGCGGCGCCACGGCTCCCGCAGCGCGGCCGGCATCCCGACGCTGAACAGCCACACCGGACGGCGGGCGAGCACGTCGCGGTGCCGCGAGAGGAACTCGGTGGCCGCGGGAAGCCAGGTCATCTCGTGGACGGCGCTGCCGAGCACGAACGCGTCGTGCCCGCCGACCTCGTCAAGCCCCCGGTCTCCGAGTTCGTCCATCGGACGGACGTCCGTTCGCTCCCCGTGCTCGGCCAGCACCTCGCCGATCCGCCGGGCGATGCTCGCGGTGGAGCCGTGCACGCTCGCATAGGCGATCAGGACGGTCATGTCACACCTCCCCCTGTCCGTTCCAGGATCGCTCGGCCCGCGCCGAGCCGCGCAGAGGCGAAGGTCCCTGGTCACGCCCCGGATACGGGACGTTCGCCCCTGGGAGTGGAGCGGCTCGGCTGGTGGAGTGGAATCCGGTGCCGCAAGTGAAGGAGGAGGCATGCCGGAACGCATCGTGGTGGGGACGGACGGGTCCGAAGGCGCGGACCTGGCGGTGGACTGGGCGGCGGACGAGGCGGCCCGGCGCGGAAGGCCGCTGCACATTGTGCACGCCGTCGAAGTGTGGCCGTACGCGTTCGGCGCGCCCCTGTACGCGCCGTTGCACATCGACGACTATGTCGCCACGTCCGGCCGCACGGCGGTGCTGGACGCCAAGCGACGGATCTTGGACGATCGGCCGGACCTGAAGGTCACGACGGCGGTCGTCGCCGACGCCGTCCCGGTCGTCCTGCGCCAGGAGGCCGAGGAGGCATACGAGCTGGTACTGGGCAGCCGCGGGCTCGGAGGGTTCCGGGGGATGCTGCTGGGCTCGAACGGGCTGCGGCTGGCCGGGCACCTGCCGGTTCCGGTCGTGATCGTGCGCGGACCTGGTGACGGCGAGGAGATCGTCGTGGGAGTGGACCTGCTGCGGGGCATGGAGGCAACGCTGGAGTACGCCTTCGACGCCGCCCTCCTGCACGGGGCGAGGCTGCGGGTCGTCCACGCCTGGCAACTGCCTCCGTCGATGCAGCCCACCGTGACCGCCGCCGACCGCGCTCAGACACGGGAGGAACTCGGCAAGTCCCTGGCCGGGATCGTCGCTCCCTGGCGTACCCGCCATCCCGGTGTCGAGGTGGTCGAGGAGCTGCCCTGCGAGCAGCCCGTGGCGGCGCTCGCGGACGCGGCCCGGAACGCGCGGCTGCTGGTCGTGGGCGCGCACCGGCACCGGCGCCCGCTGCCGGCGCTGGGCGCGGTGGGCCACGGCGCCGTGCATCACGCGCCCTGCCCGATCGCCGTGATCCCGTCGCCGTGAGGAGGGCGCGATGACGTCCCGCCTGACCGAACGAGGCTCCGCCGGCCGGGCCTTCGCCCTGCTCAGCGATGGCGAGCAAGTCGAGATCCGGCGGCTCGCGGAGTCCGACGTCGAAGCCGTGCGGATCCTGCACGCGGGGCTGTCCGACGAGAGTCTCTACCGGCGGTTCTTCGCTCTCAACCGGGCCATGGCGGAGCGGCTGGCGGAGCGGGTCTGCCGCGCCCCGGGTCCCGATCACGCGGCACTCGGCGCGTGGGCGCACGGTCGGCTGGTCGGCGTCGCCGAATACGAACCGGCGGACGTCCCGGGGGAGGCGGAACTGGCGCTCGCGGTCGCCGACCGCATGCATCACCGCGGCGTCGGCACCCTGCTGCTGGAGCACCTGGCCTCGCTGGCGCGCGTCCGCGGGGTGGCGGCCTTCCGCGCCGACACCCTCGCGGAGAACACGCCGATGCTGCGCGTGTTCGTCGACGCCGGGCTGCCGGCCGAACGCCGCGTCACGGCAGGTGTGGTCGAGTTGACGCTGCCGCTCGCACCGGGGGAGGCGTACCTCGACGCGGTCGCCGAGCGGGAGCGGCGGGCGGACGTCGCGAGCCTGCGGGCGTTGCTGCGGCCGGGCACCGTCGCGGTCGTGGGGGCGAGCCGCCGGGCCGGGACGGTCGGCGCGGCGATCCTGGAGAACCTGCGCTCGGGCGGCTACGAAGGCGCGGTGCACGCGGTCAATCCGCACGCGGCCGGACGGACGCTGCACGGCGCACCATGCGTCGCCAGCCCCGGTGAGCTGCCCGAACGCCCCGATCTGGCGGTCGTCGCCGTCCCGGCTGCCGCCGTCGTCGACGCGGCCGGGCAGTGCGGCCGCAGGGGCGCCCGGGCGCTGGTCGTCGTCAGCTCGGGGTTGACGGCGGCGCAGGGCGCCGATCTGCTCGCCGTCTGCCGCGAGCACGGGATGCGCCTGGTCGGTCCGAACTGCCTGGGGGTCGCCGACACCGCGGCGCGCCTGGACGCGACCTTCGGCGCGCGCCGGCCCCGTCCCGGGACGGCCGGGGTGGTGGTGCAGTCCGGCGGGATCGGCATCGGCCTGATCGAGCAGCTGTCACGGCTCGGCATCGGGGTCTCGTCGTTCGCGTCGGTCGGCGACAAGTACGACGTCAGCTCCAACGACATGCTCATGTGGTGGGAGTCGGACGAGACGACACGCCTGGGCATCATGCACATGGAGTCGTTCGGCAACCCGCGCAAGTTCGCGCGGACGGCCCGCCGCGTCTCGGCCCGCATGCCGCTGCTGACGGTGTCGGCGGGACGGTCGGCCGCCGGTGAACGCGCGGCGGCGTCGCACACCGCCGCGGCCGCGACGCCCGACCTGACCCGCCGCGCGCTGTTCGAGCAGGCGGGGATCATCGCCACCGACGATCTCGGTGAGCTGGTCGACACCGCGGCGCTGCTGGCGTGCCGTCCGCTGCCCGCGGGGCCGCGCGTGGCGGTCGTCTCCAACGCCGGGGGCGCGGGCGTGCTCGCGGCCGACGCGTGCACGGACGCGGGACTGCTCGTCTGCGAGACGGCGCCCGCGGTGCGGCGGCGGCTCGCCGATCTGCTGCCCGCCGCCGCGTCGACGGCGGGCCCCGTGGATACCACCGCCGCGGTCACCGCCGAACGTTTCGCGCGGGCGATCGAGGCGGTGGCGGCGGACGAGTCCGCGGACGCGCTGATCGTCCTGGTCGTCCCGACGGCTCTGGGAGACCTGCGGACCGCCGTGCCCCGCTGCGGCAAGCCGCTGGTCGTGGTCGACCCCGGGCAACCGGAGAACGTCAGGATCGAGGCGGGAACGCCCGTCTACCCGTACCCCGAGCGCGCCGCCCGCGCGCTGGCCGGCGCCTGGTCGTACGCGCGGCGCAGGGGCCGGGCCCCCGGCACGCCGCCGGACCTGCCCGGTGTCCGGCCGGACGACGCGCGAGCGATCATCGATGGGTTCTTCGCCGCCCACGAGGACGGGGGATGGCTGCCGCCCGTGGAGACCTTCCGGCTCCTGGAGTCCTACGGGCTGCCGCTCGCGCGCTGGCGGTCGGCCGACGGCGAGTCCGCGGCGGTGCGGGCCTTCGCCGAGCTGGCCGGCCCGGTCGCGCTCAAGGCGGACGTGCCGGGCGTCCTGCACAAGAAGGCGGCCGGAGGCGTCCGGCTCGGCCTGCGCGGCGAGGCCGCCGTCCGCGCCGCCTACCGGGACCTGGCCGGACACTTCGGCGCCCGCCTGCGCGGCGTGGTCGTGCAGGCGATGGCCGCCGACGGGGTCGAGGTGCTGTGCGGCGCGATCCAGGAGGAGGTGTTCGGGCCGGTGGTCGTCTTCGGCGCCGGGGGCGTCGACGCCGACGCCCTCGCCGACCGCGCCGCGCGCCTCGCCCCGCTGACCGATGCCGACGCGGGCGAGCTCGTCCGCGGCGTCCGGCTGTCACCGCTGCTGCTGGGCCACCCCGGCCGCCCCGCCGGGGACGTCGCCGCGCTGAAGGACACGCTGCTGCGGCTGTCGCGGCTCGCCGCCGATCATCCGCGGATCGCCGAACTCGACCTGAATCCCACGATCGTCCGCCCGGACGGCGTCGTGGCCGTCGACGCGCGCGTCCGCGTCGCCCCGTGCCAAGCCTGGGATCCCTACCTGCGCCGGCTCCGCTGAGGCGCTCGACGGCCGGTGGCGTCGGCCGGCGCGAGAGCAGGCAACCATGAGAGCACTTCCGAACGATGCCGCGCCCGACTCGTCCGAGGGGATCACCGCGGACCCGCGCGAACCGATCTCCCTCCTGCGCAAGGAACTCGGTACGGGCCCGAGAGGGCTCTCGGAACGCGAGGCCGCGCGGCGGCAGACCGTCTACGGGCCCAACCGGGTGCCCGAGGCCCGCACCTCGTCGCTGGCGCGCAGTGCAGTCCGCCAGCTCGCGCATCCGCTGGCGCTGCTGCTGTGGGCGGCCGCCGTGCTGGCGTTCGTCGCGGGCCTGCCCGTGCTGGGCTGGGCGATTCTCACGGTGATCGTGGTGAACGCGGCCTTCGCGCTGCTGCAGGAGCATCGCGCCGAACGCGCGGTGGAGGCGCTGGCGGCCTACCTGCCGCCCCACGCGGCCGTCGTCCGGGACGGACGGCGACGATCCGTGGAGGCCACGGAACTGGTGCCCGGCGACCTCGTGGCCATCGAGGAGGGGGACAAGGTCCCCGCGGACGCGCGGCTGGTCGACGGCGCGCTGGAGATCGACATGTCGATGCTCACCGGGGAGTCGGCACCGGTGGAACGGGTCGCGGGTCCCGCGCGGAGCGATCTCGCGCTCCTCCACGAGCCGTTCCTGGTGTTCAGCGGGACGACCTGTGTCGGCGGGCAGGGCCGGGCCATCGTCCATGCGACCGGAGGACGCACCGAGCTCGGCCGGATCGCGGCGCTGAGCCAGCGCGCTCCCCGCCGTCCGAGTCCGCTGGAGACCCAGGTGAAGAAGGTCGCCTGGCTGATCGCGGCGGTCGCTGTCGGGATGGGCGCGGCCTTCCTGCTCGTCGGCGCGGCCGTGGGCCTGCCCCTGGCCGACGCCCTGACCTTCGCCATCGGCCTGCTCGTCGCCAACGTCCCGGAGGGCCTCCTGCCGACGATCACCCTCGCCCTCGCGGTCGGGGTGCGGGTGCTCGCCCGCAGCGGCGCTGTCGTCAAACGGCTCAGCGCGGTGGAGACGCTCGGATCCACGAACGTCATCTGCACGGATAAAACGGGCACCCTTACCCAGAATCGGATGCGGCTGCAGGCGTTCTGGACGCCCGCACGCGGGACAGCGTCGGGCGCCGGCGGCGATCGTCCGCCCCCGGACCTCGCGACCGCGATGGTGCAGTGCACGACCGTGACGCGCGACGCCTCGGGCCGTCTCGAAGGAGACCCGACCGAAGTCGCGCTCGTGGAGGGCGCGGGCGGCGCGGAGCCGCCGCCCCTCGAACCGCGGGACGCCGCTCGGCGGGCGCTCTTCCGCTTCGACGCCCGGCTGCGCATGATGTCGGTCGTCACCGCCGAGAACGACCGGCTCGTCGTCTACGCCAAGGGCGCGCCCGAGGCGGTGCTCGCCCGCGCCGCCGGCACCGGCGAGGAGCACGCGGCGGTCCGCGCGGCCGTCGACGACCTCGCCCGCCGCGGCCTGCGGGTACTGGCCGTCGCGGCACGGGACGTGCCCGCCGGCGCGGCCGCGCCCGCGCGCAGGGAGGAGGCCGAGACGGGCCTGCACATCCTCGGGCTCGCCGGACTCTACGACCCGCCGCGCCCCCAGGTGCCGGACGCGGTGCGTCGCTGCCACGACGCCGGACTCCGCGTCCACATCGTGACCGGTGACAACGGCACGACCGCCGCGGCCGTCGCCGCCGAGGTCGGCATCGGCGTCCCCCGCCTGACGGTCGTCGCCGAAGCGGAACGGATGGGCGACCACGACCTCGACGAGCTCATCGGCCAGGACACCGAGATCGTGTTCGCCCGCTCCGCACCGGAGACCAAGCTCAAGATCGCCGACGCGCTGCGGGCCCACGGACGCATCGTCGCGATGACCGGTGACGGAGCCAACGACGCGCCCGCGCTGCACCAGGCCCACATCGGCGTCGCGATGGGCCGGTCCGGGACCGACGTGGCCCGCGAGGCCTCGGCGATGGTGCTCACCGACGACGACTTCGCGACGATCGTCACCGCGATCGAGTCCGGCCGCCGCGTCTACGACAACGTCCGGAAGTTCATCCTGTATATCTTCGCCCACGCCGTCCCCGAGATCGTCCCGTTCCTGATCTTCGCGCTGAGCGGCGGGCTCGTGCCGCTGCCGCTGACGGTCCTGCAGATCCTCGCCATCGACCTGGGGACCGAGACCGTCCCCGCCCTGGCGCTCGGACGGGAGCCCGCGGAACCCGGCATCATGAAACGGCCGCCCCGCCGCGCCGGGCAGGGCGTCATCACCCGGGACATGCTCGTGCGGGCGTGGGGCTACCTGGGCGTGGTGTCCGCCGTCCTGGTGCTGATCCCGTTCTTCTACGTGCTCTGGAAGGCGGGCTGGCGTCCCGGGGACGACACAGGGCCCGGCGGCGCGCTTCACCACGCCTACCTGGCGGCCACCACCGCCACGTTCGCGGGCCTGGTGACCTGCCAGGTCGGGACGGCCATGGCGGCCCGCACCGACCACGCGTCCCTGCGCCGGGTCGGCCTGCTCACCAATCCGCTGCTGCTGGGCGGCATCGTCTTCGAACTGGTCTTCGCGGCCGCCCTGATCTACCTGCCGCCGCTGCAGGGGCTCTTCGGCACGGCGGCCCTGCCCGCGGACGTTCTGGCGATCATCGCCGTGTTCCCGGTGATCGTCTGGGGCACCGACGAACTCCGCCGCAAGGTCCGCCGGGCGCACGGCCGCACCGGTGCGCGATGACCGGCCACGCGCCGTTCAGCGCGAGGCCGGGCCGCTCTCCGGGGCGTTCTCCGGATCGTCCGCCGCGCCCACGCCCGCGAGCTGCATCAGCATGGACGTCATCAGCGCGTCGAGCCAGCCCAGCGCGCCCGCGCACGCCATGCGTGCCTGCACCGCTCCGGCGTCCTCCTCCAGCGGAGGGATCATCTGGTGCACTTCCCGCGCCAGCGGCGCGGACACCGAGCGGATGATCTCTTGGCGGAGCGTGTCGTACGTCTGGATCGCGCGGCGCACCGCCCGGGCGTCGGTGTCGCCGGCGTGCAACGCGGCGTTAACGGCGGTGAGGCTGCGCCAGGTGCGCATGAGCCGGGTCGGCGAGGTGACGGCACAGCCCCGGCGTGCCTCGCCGGCATCACCGATCACGATGGTGAGACCGCGGGCGGGCGCCCCGACGGCCTCCGAGCGGTCGTGGGTCCGTTGCCTGGCGATCATGGCGAGCCCCCTCACCGTTTCCGTCCGCTTCCGTCCTCGCTCGGATGCGCCTCCAACCTTCCACGGCCGCAACCGGCTTCGCAGCGACCGAACGGCCCCTCGAGCAGGGCCATCGGTCCATCCGAAACCGGGACGGCTCAGGACCTCCGGCCCTACTCGCCCCACTACCCCGCCACGGACCATGTAAATGGAACCGTCGAGGGGGAGTCATGGAGACCAAGAGATGGGACGTGGGCATCTACATCAGCGAGGACGGCGCGGAGACCGTCGCGCGCGCGATCCTGTTCACCGACGCAGAGCACAGAACGGTGGGGCAGGGGCGGGCGCGCCGCAACCCCGCCGATCCCGAAGTGCCGGAAATCGGTGACGAACTGGCCGCGAGCCGTGCCCTGGCGGACCTTGCGGGACGCCTGCGCGTGGTCGCCCGGGAGGACATCGACCACCTCACCTCCCCGGCGTAGAGATCGGCAGGACCCGGCCCGTGACCGGCACGGGCGGGAAGCTCCGTGAGGGCGGGGCCCTGACGGAGCGGCAGGGAGGAGCGGACATGTGCGAACCGGTCGTGGTCGGCGTCGACGGGTCGGAGTGCGCGAACAGGGCGCTGGACTGGGCGGCGGGTGAGGCCGCCCGGCGTGATCGGCCGCTGAGGCTCGTGCACGTCCTGGATCCGTGGCCCCGGCGCATACCGATGTTCTCGCCGCCCGAAGCGGTGGAGCGCATGGCGATCATCGGGCATCGCGTTCTGGACACGGCGGTGGAGCGCGTCCACCGGCGCAGGCCGGACCTCGAGACGACGACGCGGCTCGCGGCCGAGTACACGCCCGACGCCCTGCAGCAGGAGGCCGGACACGCCTTCGAGCTGGTGCTCGGCAATCGGGGGTACGGCGGCTTCGCGGGCCTGCTCCTCGGCTCCACCGGCCTGCGGATGGCCGCGCGCACGCCCGTCCCGCTGATCATCGTGCGGGGCGATGCGGCCGAACGCGGGGACGTCGTGGTGGGGCTCGATCCGGCGAAGGACGAGGAGGCCGCCCTGGACTACGCCTTCGGCGCCGCGGCGCTCCGCCGGGCCCGGCTGCGGGTCGTGCACGCCTGGACCCTGTTCCCGCCCTATGAGGGCGTCCTCGTCGAGAAAGGGACGATCGAGGCGGAAGCTCGCAAGAGGGTCGCGGCCGCGGTGGACGGGCGGCGCGCCGCCCACCCGCGGGTCGATGTGGTGGAAGAGGTCGTCAACGACCATCCGGTGTCCGCGCTGGTCGACGCCTCGCGCACCGCCCGCCTACTCGTCACGGGGGCCCACCGGCGCGGCCGGGCCGCACCGCGGCCGGGATCGGTCGGTCACGGGGCCGTCCACCACGCGCACTGCCCGGTCGCGATCGTCCCCCGGTGAGGCCCTTCAAGAGCGGGCGTCCGGTGGACGGGCGGGATCGGCGGACGGGCTCGCGGCCGCTTCGTCCTGCAGGGCCGCGACCTCTTCGGTGATGTCGATGCCGACCGGGCACCAGACGATGCAGCGGCCGCAGCCCACGCAGCCGGAGGAGCCGAACTGGTCGTGCCAGGTGCCGACCTTGTGGGTCAGCCACTGGCGGTAGCGGCTGCGGGCGGACGCGCGCACGTCCCCGCCGTGCAGGTGCGAGTAGTCGCGGTCGAAGCAGGAATCCCACAGTTGCCAGCGTTCGGCGTGGTCGCCGGTGAGGTCGGTGGTGTCGGTGACGCGGGTGCAGAAGCAGGTGGGGCACACCATCGTGCAGTTTCCGCAGCTCAGGCAGCGTTCGGCGACGTCGTCCCAGCGCCGCGCGTCCAGGGTCGTGGCCATGAGGTCGTGCAGGGCGGCCGGCGGGGGCATCCGCCGGCCCATCCGGTCGGCCGCAGCCGCGACCTCGGTACGGGCCCGCTCGACGTCCTCGGATCTCGCGGGCGGCGGGCGCAGATCGTCCATGACGGTCCGGCCGGCCTCGGTTCCGATGTCCACCACGTACCGGGGCTCGCCCGCGTCGGCCAGTTCGGTGAGCGCGAGGTCGTAGCCGGGTCCGGCCGACGGGCCGGTGCCCATGGAGGCGCAGAAGCACGTTCCGCCGGGTTCGGTGCAGTTGACGGCGACGATGAAGTTGTCATGGCGCCTGCCCGCGTAGGACGGGTCGGCATGGTCGCCGCCCAGGAGGACGCGGTCCTGGATCGCGATGGCGCGCAGGTCGCACGGCCGCACGCCGAGGAACGCCAGGCGGGGCCGCTCGGGTTCGGGTTCCCGCACGGTGAAGCCGTCGGCAGTCCGGTCGGCCTCCCAGAGCTTCACCCGGGAGCGGTGGAGGAAGGGTTTCCACGATTGCGGTCCGGCCGCGTGGGCGAAGGCGGCTCCGTCGTCTCGGCGGCGGATGCGGTAGCCGCCGGGGGAGAGCGTGACGCCCCACCCGTGCGGCAGATCGCCGGCGGAGTCCAGTTCCGCCAGGACGATCGCCTCGTCGCGCAGGGTCGGGCCGACGACGGTGTAACCCGCCCGCCGGAGCGCGTCGAACAGCGGGCCGATGCCGGTCAGCTCCCGCGCGGTCATGACGGCCGGTCCCCGGTGCGCTGCCGGGACGGTCTCGTCGCGGGCGGTGCGGGTGCGATGAGCATCTGTTCCTCTTCCTCCACAGGTGGTCGGCGTGCGGACAGCGCCGGCGCGGCCGCGATCCGGTCGGCGACGGCGTCGACGGCGGCGGCGACGCGAGGGGTGAGGCCCCGGCCGAAGCCGAAGTCGAGCCCCTCGATCGCCAGGATCCGCAGACGTCCGGGCATGCGGTCGACCGCGAGCCCCAGCGCGACGGCGTCGCCGAGCCCGAGCGCGTGGTCGGTGACGGGGCGCCTGGTGAACCGCGTCGGGCCGGCGTCTCCGGAGTCGAGTTCCGCCCCGAACTCGTGGACCCGTCCGGGATCGGGCGGGTCGGAGCGCACCGCGTCGACGACGATGGCGAGGTCGGCGCCCGCCCACAGGTCGATGAGCCGTGCCGGCTCGCCGTCGGTCACCGCGAGCGTCGCCGCGACCCGCCCCCGCAGCGCCGTGACGACGGCCGGCCCGGCGCCGTCGTCCCGGCGGAAGTCGTTGCCCACGCCGATGACGACGGTCATGACCGCTCCACGGTGAGGTCGAGGAAGTGGGTGGAGCAGGAGATGCACGGGTCGTAGTTGCGGATGGCCTGCTCGCATCGGTGCGTCAGGGCGTGGTCGTCCAGGTGCAGGCGCGAGGCGACGAAGCGGCCGAGGTCGTTTTCGATGGCGGCCTGGTTCTGGGACGTCGGGGGGACGATCCGGGCGGAGGCGATCAGCCCGTCCGGGCCGAGGACGTAGCGGTGGTAGAGGAGGCCCCGCGGGGCTTCGGTGACGCCGTGCCCGGTGCCCGCACGGGGTTCGACCGGCACGGACGGCCGGGGCGGCGGCTCGTAGCCGTCGATGATCCGCAACGCCTCGTCCGCGGCGTAGACGATCTCGACGGCACGGACGAGGATGCTGCGGAACGGGTTGTGGCACACCGGGCCGAGACCGGCCCGGTCCGCCGCTTCCCGGGCGAGCGGGGAGAGCCGCTCGCGGTTGAGGGAATAGCGGGCCAGAGGGCCGGCGAGGTACGTGCCGCCGTCGGCGAAGCGGGCGTGCAGCGCCGTCGAATGCGGCACCTGCTCCTCCACGACGTGCTCCTCGAACTCCGCCGGAGGGAAGGTGCGGCCGCCGCCCCGGCGGATCATGCCGCTCTCCAGTGGATACCGGTCCGAGACCAGCGCGAGGTGCTCGTGGTCGTGCTCGAAGTCGGGGAACTCGAAGCCCGCCGCCCACTCCACGGTCGCGAGCGCGTCGTCGCGGGCCCGCCGCAGCGCCTCGGCGAGCGGCGCCAGTTCGGGGCGCGACGGCGTCCGGTGGAAGCCGCCGATCCGGACGTTCACCGGGTGGATCGCGCGGCCCCCGAGCAGCTCCATCACCGCGTTGCCCGCCTTCTTCAGCCGCAGCCCCCGCTCGACGACCGACCGGTGATCGCGGGCCATCTCGACCGCGCCGGGATAGCCGAGGAAGTCGGGCGCGTGGAGCAGGTACACGTGCAGGGCGTGGCTCTCGATCCATTCGCCGCAGTACAGCAGGCGCCGCAGCTCGCCGAGCGGGCCGTCCACGGTCACGCCGCAGGCGTCCTCGACGGCCCGGCACGCGCTCATCTGGTACGCGACAGGGCAGATCCCGCAGATCCGGGCGGTGATGTCGGGCGGTTCGGTGTGGGCGCGGCCCCGCAGGAACGCCTCGAAGAACCGCGGCGGCTCGTAGATGTCGAGCCGCACCTCCTCGACGTCCCGGCCCCGCACCCGGACGTACAGGGCGCCCTCGCCCTCCACCCGCGCGAGCGCCCCCACCTTGAGCGTCCGGTCATGGCGATGCGTCATCGCCCGTCCCTTCCGGCGTTTCCAGCGCGCCGTCCTCGCGGTAGGCGGCGACGTTGAAGGTGGACAGGACGCGCCGCGCCTCGTCCTCGGTCATGTCGAGCCACGGCAGCAGCCCGCGCGTGTTGGGGCGGTCGCCGCCCCACGTCGGGGACGGGCCGAAACAGCCGTAGCAGCCCCTCCCGTAGGACGGGCAGATCGCTCCGCAGCCCGCGTGGGTGATCGGCCCGAGGCACGGTGTGCCGTGGGCGACCATCACGCACACGTTCTGGCGGATCTTGCACTCGAAGCAGACGCTGTGCGCGGGGACGTCCGGCCTGCGCCCGGCGAGGTGGGCCGCCAGGACCTCCAGGAGCTGGCGGCGGTCGATGGGGCACCCCTGGAGTTCGAAGTCCACCGGCACGTGCGCCGCGATGGGGGTGGACGTCGCGAGCGTCGCGACGTACTCGGGCCGTGCGTACACCACGGAGGCGAACTCCCGCACGTCCGCGAAGTTGCGCAGGGCCTGGACGCCTCCGGCGGTCGCGCACGCCCCGATCGTGATCAGCTTCCGGGAGACCCTGCGCACGTGCCGGATCCGTTCCCGGTCCGCGGGCGTCGTGACGGACCCCTCCACCAGCGACACGTCGTACGGCCCCTCCCCGGCCGCGCCGGACGCCTCCAGGAAGTGCACGATCTCGATCTGCCCGGCGAGTTCCAGCAGTTCGTCCTCGCAGTCCAGGAGGGTGAGCTGGCAGCCGTCGCAGGAGGCGAACTTCCACACCGCCAGAGTCGGACGGCCCATCGCTACAGCTCCCTCACCGTCATGAGCGGCATCGCGCGCTCGAACGGGACGACCGGGCCGTCGCGGCAGATCAGCAGCGGGCCGAGCTGGCAGTGCCCGCACCAGCCGACCCCGCACCGCATGTTGCGCTCCATGGACAGCCGGACGTCGCCAGGATGCAGGCCGAGCCCGGTGAGGGCCTCGGCCGTGAGCCGCATCATGATCTCCGGTCCGCAGACGAACGCGGCGGCGCCCCGCGGGTCGACGTCGGCCGCGCCGACCAGTGCGGTGATCAGCCCGACGTGCCCCGTCCAGTCCGGCGCGGGGCGGTCCACGGTCACCTCGACCTGCGCGCCGCGCCGCCGCCACGCGTCCAGTTCGCCCGCGAAGGGCAGGTCCGCAGGGGTGCGGGCGCCGATCAGGACGGCGATGCGGCCGAACGCCCCGCGGTCGTCCAGCGCCCGCAGCACCGCGGGCCGCAGCGGCGCCAGGCCGATCCCGCCGGCGGCGAACACCAGGTCGCGGCCGCGCGCCGCGTCCAGGCCCCAGCCGGAGCCGAACGGCCCGCGCAACCCGAGGACCTGCCCGGGACGCGTCGTGCAGAGAGCGCGCGTGACGGGACCGACCGCCCGTACCGTCTGCTCCAGCACGCGGCCGGTCCGGCTGACTGAGACCGGGACCTCGCCGACGCCGAACGCGTACATCATCGTGAACTGGCCCGGCGCGGGTTCGGGAATCGGCGCCCCGGCGGGCTCGAGGACGAGCGTCGCGGTGTCCGCGGTCTCGTACCGGCGAGCGGCGACCCGGTACGGTACGGGAGCCATGGGGGAGCCCGGGCCGGTCACGGCACGTCCTGCGGGTGCGCGTACAGATCCAGCACGCGGACCCGCGTGGCCTCCAGCCGGTCGAGCATCACCGCCCCGAAACGCAACGCCAGGTCGTAGCCGAGCGCCGGGTCCTCCGCGCACAGCTCCCGCACCCGCCGCCCCTCGAACCGGTAGGCGGTCACCGGCTCGACCGCCACCGCACCGAACCTCCAGCGGTGCGGCGGGAACAGCCACGACCAGCCGACGACCGAGCCCGCGGGCAGGGTCTCCACCACCACCGCCCCCCGCCCGGGCACCTGCAGATCGAGCGCGACCGTCCCCGACCGCACGAGCCAGAACCGCTCGGCGGTGCCCCCCTCCTCGAAGAAGCGGTGCCCGTCCGGCACGGCGATGGCGCGGGCGGACAGCGCGAGGACGGCGCGATGCCGTCCCGGAACGTCCGCGAAGAACCGTTCCCGGGCCAGATCCGCGGCCGTGACGTCGTTCCATGCTCCCACCCGCGGTGATCTGCCCCTTGGACGACCGGACGAAGGCCGGGGCGCGGTCAAGATTCGGAGAGGCGACGCCTACGACTTCGGCAACGGCCGTCGTCGGGGACCTTCGGCCCTGTCCGCGGGATACGACCTGGACCAGGCTTGGACCATCAGCCGGACGACCGGAGGGAACCGATCATGAAGGCGCGCGAAGGCGACTGGGTGATCGTCAAAGGACATCGAACCGGTGAGGCGGACCGCAAGGCGTTGATCACCGAGGTGCACGGCCGTGACGGGGCACCGCCCTATGTCGTCGAATGGGACGACGGGCACAAAAGCACGTACTTCCCTTCGGTGGACGCGGTCGTCGAGCGCCACCCCGTGCCCCGCTCCCACGGCCGATAGGCGGCGCCGGGAACGGCCTAGATCGTTGATGGGGGTTGTTGAGTGTCCCCGGTCAGTGGTCGTATGCGATCAGTGACCGCTTGACCGGGGCGCCGATCAGCCAGTTGTGCCAGATGGCGGCGTTGAGGGCGCAGATGCGCTGGCACAGGCGTGTCCAGAGTCCTTCGGTGGTGCGTGCGGCGTGGCGTTCCAGTCCGAGCTGGTTCTTCAGGGTGAGGGGCCACGCGTTTTCCGGACAGCTTCTTCATGGGTGATCTGCGGGCAGATCTACGCTGCTTGCTGCCGATCCAGGTACTCGGTGTAGACCTCCATAGGGGTCCGGTACCCGTTCGCGGAATGAAGCCTGCGTCGATTATAGAAGCCCTCGATGTACTGCACAACCGCGCGGCGGGCCTTGGCTCGTGTGGCAAATACCATACGGTTGAGCCACTCGTTCTTCAATGCCCCGAAGAACGACTCGGCCATGGCGTTGTCCCAGCACACACCGGTTCTGCCGACCGAACGCCGCATCTTGTACTTCTCGGTCAGGTGCCG
>NZ_AULB01000053.1 GCF_000425065.1 Actinomadura rifamycini DSM 43936 | reverse complement strand
GACGCGGGGCGGGACGCGCCGGGGCGGTTGCTGCTGGTGGTGCATCACCTGGTGGTGGATGGCGTGTCGTGGCGGGTGCTGCTGCCCGACCTCGCGGCGGCGTACGCCGATCCGGGCGGCTTGGAGCCGGTGGGGACGTCGTTCCGGCGCTGGGCGCGGGAACTGGCGGCCCTGTCGCGGAGCGGGGCGCGGGTCGGTGAGCTGCCCGAGTGGAGGCGCGTCCTCGACCGTCCCGAACCGCTGATCGGGGACCGCCCGCTGGATCCGGCGTCGGACACCGTCGCGGCCGGTGAGAACCGCGCCGCCGTGACCGTCCCCGGCGAGGTCGCCTCGGCGCTGCTGCGGCGGGTCGCGGTGGTGTTCCACGCGGGTGTGGACGAGGTGCTGCTGGCGGGGTTGGCGGCGGCGGTGGCCGAGTGGTCCGGGGAGGGCGCGTCCGCGCAGCTTCTGGTGGACGTCGAGCGGCACGGTCGTGAGGCGTTGGCGCCGGGCATGGATCTGTCGCGGACGGTGGGGTGGTTCACGGCGTCCCATCCGGTTCGGCTGGACGCGTCCGGCGTCGATCCGGCGCAGGTGCGGGCAGGCGGAACCGACGCGGGGGTGCTGGTCAAGCGGGTGAAGGAGCAGGTGCGGGACGTCCCGGCCGACGGTCTCGGTTACGGGATGCTGCGGCACCTGAACCCGGACACCGCCCCGGTCCTGGCGGACCTGCCCGCCGCCCAGATCGGCTTCAACTACATGGGCCGCTTCGCGGCGGCCGGGGACGGTGCCGGGTGGAGACCCGCCGGGGAGGCGGCGCTGGGCGGGTCCGCCGGTCCGGCGATGGCGTTCGGGCACGCGCTGGAGGCGGGCGGCGTCGTGCTCGACCGGCCCGGGGGGCCGGAGCTCGCGCTGTCGCTCGCGGCGCCGGCCGGGCTCGTGGACGCGGCGGCGCTGGACGACCTGGCCGGGCGCTGGGCGGCGATGCTCGGCGGCCTGGCCGCGCACGCCGCCGACCCGTCCGCCGGCGGGCACACCCCCTCCGACTTCCCCCTCGTGAACCTGGACCAGGACCAGGTCGACGAACTGCAGGCCGCCGTCCCGACGCTGGCCGACGTGTGGCCGCTGTCGCCCCTCCAGGAGGGACTGCTGTTCCACGCCGGGTACGACGGGGCCGCCGGGGACGTCTACGTGTGGCAGCGTTCGCTGGAGTTCACCGGCCCGCTGGACGCCGCCGTGCTGCGGGCGTCGTGGCAGGCGCTGCTGGACCGGCACGCCAACCTGCGGGTCGCGTTCCTGCGTCCGGACGGACGGGACGTGCACGTGCAGGCCGTCGCGGACGGGCTCGCGCTGCCGTGGCGCGAGGTCGACCTGTCGGGGCTCGCGGACGCCGACGCGGAGGCCCGCGCGGAGCGGATCGCGGACGACGAGCGGGCGCGGGGGTTCGACGTGGCCGCGCCGCCGCTGCTGCGGCTCGTCCTGGTGCGGCTCGCCGCGGAGCGGCACCGGCTCGTGGTCACCCAGCACCACATCGTGCTGGACGGCTGGTCGCTGCCGCTGCTGTTCCGGGAGCTGTCGCGGGTGTACGCGGCGGGCGGCGACGCGGGGCCCGGCGTCCTGCCGCCGGTGGCGCCCTACCTCGACTACCTGGCGTGGCTGCGCCGCCAGGACCGGGAGGCGGCCCGGGAAGCGTGGCGGCGGGAGCTGGCGGGGGCGGACGAGCCGACGCTGGCGGGCCCGGTCGAACCGGGGGCCGTCCACACGCCCGTACGGCACGTCGTCACCCACCTGGACGCGGGCCTCGCCGCGCGTCTTCAGGACGTCGCCCGGGAGCACGGGCTCACGCCGAACACGGTGTTCCAGGGCATGTGGGCGGTGCTCGTGGGCGTCATGGCAGGTCGCCGGGACGTGGTGTTCGGCGCGACGGTGTCGGGTCGTCCTGCCGAGCTTCCCGGTGTGGAGCGGATGCTGGGACTGTTCATCAACACCGTGCCCGTCCGGGTCGAATTGGACCCCGGGCGTCCGACGGTGGAGGTGCTGGCGGGGCTTCAGGAGCGGCAGTCGGCGCTGATGGCGCACCAGCATCTCGGGCTCGCGGAGATCCAGCGCCTCGCCGGGCCCGGCGCCTCCTTCGACACGCTCGTCGTCTACCAGAACTTCCCGGCGTCCCCGCCGCGGCTCGCGGGCCGCGACGTGGCGTGGGCGGGCGGCGAGGACTCCGCGCACTACCCGATGACGCTGGTCGTGACGCCGGCGCCCGGCGCCGGGACCGAGCTCCGGCTGGAGTACCGGCCCGAGGCGTTCGACGAGGAGACCGTCCGGGCGGTGGCGGGGCGGCTGGCGCGGCTGCTGGCGCAGGTGGCGGACGACCCGGCGACGCGGGTCGCGGCGCTGGAGGCGCTGACCGGGGACGAGCGCCGCCGGGTCCTGCACGCGTGGAACGACACCGGCCGTCCCGTCCCGGACGGGACGCTGCCGGACCTGTTCGAGGCGCAGGTGGCCCGCACCCCGGACGCGGCCGCGTTGGACGACGGCGAGACGGAGTGGACGTACGCGGAACTGGACGCGCGCGCCAACCGGGTCGCGCACGAGCTGATCGCGCGGGGCGTCGGCCCGGAGGACCTCGTCGGGGTCGTGATGGAGCGGACGGCGGACCTGTACGCGGTGCTGCTCGGCGTGATGAAGGCGGGCGCCGCGTACGTGCCGGTCGACCCGGGGTACCCGGCGGAGCGGATCGCGTTCACGCTGTCGGACGCGCGTCCCGCCGTGGTGGTCTGCACGTCCGCCACCGCCGGCGCGGCGGGGGCGGCGGGCGCCGACCGGATCGTGTGGGACGACCCGGCGACGGCGGCGGCGCTGGCGTCCCGCCCCGCGACGGCGCCCGCCGACGCGGACCGGGCGGCGCCGCTGCGGCCCGCGCATCCCGCGTACGTCATCTACACGTCCGGGTCCACCGGCGCCCCGAAGGGCGTGGCGGTGCCGCACCGGGGCGTCGTGAACTACGTGACGTGGCGGGCGGACGCCTACGGCTGGGGGCCGGGGGAGCGGGTGCTGCAGTTCGCCGCGGTGTCGTTCGACACGTCGGTGTCGGAGATTTACGGGGCGCTGACGTGCGGCGCGACGCTGTGCGTGGCGCGGCGCGCGGCGGACCTCGCGGCGGAGCTGGCGGAGCTGTCGGTGACGGCGGCGACGTTCACGCCGTCGGTGCTGGAGTCGCTGGCGGACGCGGCGGAGTCCCCGGCGGTGCGCGGCATCCGGACGATCGTGACGGCGGGCGAGGAGTGCACGCCGGAGCTGGTGCGGCGGTGGGCGCCGGGCCGCGCGTTCCACAACGAGTACGGGCCCACCGAGGCGTCGGTCGACGTCACCTGCTGGACGGCCCCGCCGGACGGCGTCCCGGGCAGCGTCCCGGAGCCGGTCCCGGTGGGCGGGCCGATCGCGAACGTGCGGGTCCACGTGCTCGACGGGTTCCTGCGGCCGGTGCCGCCCGGCGTCGTCGGCGAGGTGTACGTGTCGGGCGCCGGCGTGACCCGCGGCTACGTGCGCCGCCCCGTCCTGACGGCGGAGCGGTTCGCGGCGTGCCCGTTCGGCCGTCCCGGGGAGCGGATGTACCGGACGGGCGACCTGGCGCGGTGGTCCGGCGGCGGGGAGCTGGTGTTCGCGGGCCGCGCCGACGAGCAGGTGAAGATCCGCGGGTTCCGGGTGGAGCCGGGGGAGATCGAGGCGGTCCTGGCGGGGCATCCGGGCGTGGACCGCGCGGCGGTGGTCGTCCGGACGGACGGCGGCGTGAAGCGGCTCGTCGCGTACGTGGTGCCGGCGTCGCCGGGCGGGGCCGGCGCGGCGGCGCTGCGCGAGCACGTCGCGGCGCGGCTGCCCGACCACATGACGCCGGCCGCGGTGATCGAGGTGGACGCGATCCCGGTGACCGCGCACGGGAAGCTGGACCGGGCGGCGCTGCCCGCCCCCGACTTCGCGGGCCTCGCCACCGGGCGGGCCCCGGCGGGGCCGCGCGAGGAGCTGCTGTGCCGGCTGTTCGCGCAGGTCCTCGGCCTGGAGCGGGTGGGCGCGGACGACTCGTTCTTCGCGCTCGGCGGCGACTCGATCATGTCGATGCTGGTGGTGGCGCGGGCGCGGCGGGACGGGCTGGCCCTCACCCCGCGGCAGGTCTTCGAGCAGCGCACCGCGGCGGCGCTGGCCCGGGTCGCCGCCGACGTCGGCGCCGCCCCCGGCGCGGACGCGGGCGGCGCGGCGGAGCCGGACGAGCCGACCGGGCGGGTCCCGCTGACCCCGGTGATGCTGGACCTCGCCGAACGGTCGGGCCCGGCGGCGCTCGCGGGCGGGTTCTGCCAGTCGATGCTGCTGTCGGTGCCGCCCGGCCTGCGGCGGGACGTGGTGACCGGCGGCGTGCGGGCGCTCCTCGACCGCCACGACGTGCTGCGGGCCCGGCTGGACGTGCCCGCGTCCGGCGGCGTCCCGAGCCTGCTGGTGCCGGGGCGCGGGACGGTGCGGGCGGAGGACCGCGTGCGGCGCGTCGACGTCGCCGGCCTGGACGGGCGCGCGCTCGCCGACGCGATCGCCGGGCGGTCCCGGGAGGCCGTGGACCGGCTCGACGCGCGGGCGGGGAACCTGCTCCAGGCCGTGTGGTTCGACGCGGGACCGGACGCGCCCGGACGGCTGCTGCTCGTCGTCCACCACCTGGCGGTGGATGGTGTGTCGTGGCGGGTGCTCGTGCCCGACCTGGCCGCCGCCTGCACCGCCCTCGCCGAGGGCCGCGCACCGGACCCGCAGCCCGCCGGGACGTCGTTCCGCCGCTGGGCGCTGGACCTGGCGGCGGGCGCGGCCGGGCGCGCCGGGGAGCTGCCGGTGTGGCGGCGGATCCGGTCGGTGTCCGAGCCGCCGCTCGGGTCCCGGCCGCTGGACCCGGCGCGGGACACGATCGGCGCGGGCCTGCACGAGACGGAGCGGCGGCTCGCGGCGCCGGTGACGGGCGCGCTGCTGACGCGCGTCCCCGCGGCCTTCCACGCGGGCGTCGACGACGTGCTGCTGGCCGGGCTCGCCGCCGCCGTCGCCGAGTGGCGGCGCGCCCGCGGCCGGGCCGCGCCCGCCGTCCTCGTCGACGTGGAGGGTCACGGGCGGGTGCCGCTGACGCCCGGGGCGGACCTGACCCGGACGGTCGGCTGGTTCACCGGCTCGCACCCGGTCCGGCTCGACCCGGGCGAGCCGGACGGCGCGGACGTGCGCGCGGGCGGCCCGGCGGCGGGCGCCCTCGTCAAGCGGATCAAGGAGCAGCTCCGGGAGGTGCCGGGCGACGGCCTCGGGCACGGGATGCTGCGCCGCATGTACCCCGCGGCGGCCCGGGAGCTGGCCGGCCTGCCCGAACCCCAGATCGGGTTCAACTACATGGGCCGCTTCACCGCCGCGGACGCTGACGGTCACTGGCGGCCGGTCGAGGACGGCGCGGTGGGCGGCGCCGCCGATCCCGCGATGGCGGTGCTGCACGCGCTGGAGGCGGGCGCCGTGGTGCTCGACCGTCCGTCCGGGCCGGAGCTGACGCTGACGCTCGCGTCCCCGGTGGGGCTGCTGGACCGGGCCGACCTGGACGAGCTGGCCGGGGCGTGGGCGGACCTGCTCGCCGGGCTGGCCGCGCACGACGCCGCGCCCGGCACCGCCCGCACCCCGTCGGACTTCCCGCTGGTGACGCTCGACCAGGACGAGATCGACGAGTTCCAGATCAAGCTCGCGGAGAGGAATGCGCAGTGAGCCAGCCGCGGATCGAGGACGTGTGGCCGCTTTCGCCGCTGCAGGAGGGCCTGCTGTTCCACGCCGGCTACGACGCCGGCTACGAAGCCGGGGACGCCGGGCACGGGGACGGGCCGGGCGGCGCCCGCGACGTGTACGTCGTGCAGGGCGTGGTCGGGCTGACCGGCGACCTGGACCCGGCGGTGCTGCGGGCGTCCTGGCAGGCGCTGCTGGACCGGCACGCGGTGCTGCGCGCCGGGTTCCAGCGGCGCGGCACGGGCGACCCGGTGCAGCTCGTCGCCGCCGGGGTGGCGCTGCCGTGGGACGAGCGGGACCTGTCGGCGCTCGCGCCGGCGGACGCCGAGGCCGCGGCGGCCGAGCTGGCGGCCGCGGAACGCGCCCGGCGGTTCGATCCGGAGGTGCCGCCGCTGCTGCGGCTGCTGCTGGTGCGGCTCGGCCCCGGCCGGTACCGCATGGTGCTCACCCTGCACCACCTGATCATGGACGGCTGGTCGCTGCCGGTGCTGTTCGAGGAGCTGTCGCGGGTGTACGCGGCGGGCGGCGACCCGTCGGGGCTGCCGCCCGTGACGTCCTTCCGGGACTACCTGGTGTGGCTGGGCGGCCGGGACCGCGGCGCCGCCCGGGACGCGTGGCGGCGGGAGCTCGCGGGCCTGCCCGGCCCGACCCTCGTCGGGCCCGCGCACGGCGCGGGCGCGGACGGCGCCGCCGGCACGGCCCCGGCCGCGGGTCCGGGCGGGGCGCCGCTTCCGGCGCGCGCCGCGACCCGGCTCGGCGGGGACCTCGCGGCGCGGCTGCGCCGGGTCGCCCGCGGCCTCGGCGTCACCCTGAACACGGTGACGCAGGCGGCGTGGGGGCTGCTGGTCGGGCAGCTCACCGGGCGTTCCGACGTCGTGTTCGGCGCGATCGTCTCCGGGCGGCCGATGGAGCTGCCGGGCGTGGAGCGCATGGTCGGCCTGTTCATCAACACCGTGCCGGTCCGCGTCGCCGCCGCCCCCGGCGACACCCTCGCCGGGACCCTGACCCGCCTGCAGGCCGCCCAGTCCGCGCTGCTCGACCACCAGCACCTCGGGCTGACGGAGATCCGCCGCGCCGCCGGGGACGGCGCGGTGTTCGACACCCTCATCGTCCACCAGAACTACCCGCGGAACCCGGACGGGCCGCTCCGCCTCGACGGGCTCGACGTCGGCGGGGGCGGCGGCGAGGACGCGTCCCACTACCCGCTCACCCTCGTGGTCACCCCCGGCGACGACGAGCTGGAGCTGCGGCTCGACTACCGGCCGGACCTGTTCGACGAGCGCGCCGCGTGGGCGCTGCTGGACCGCCTGGTGCGGGTGCTGGAGCAGACGGCCGCCGACCCGCTCGCCCGCGTCGCGGACGTGGACGTGCTGACGCCCGAGGAGCGCCGAACCGTCCTGCACGGGTGGAACGACACCGCCCGGCCCGTCCCCGACGCGTCCCTCGTGGACCTGTTCGAGGCGCAGGCCGCGCGGACGCCCGGCGCGGTCGCCGTCGCCGGCCCCGACGCGTCCGGGACGGACGTGACGTGGACGTACGCCGACCTGGACGCCCGCGCCGACGCGGTGGCGCGCGCGCTGGTCCGCCGCGGCGTCCGCCCCCACGACCTCGTCGGCGTCGTCCGGGAACGCTCGGCGGAGCTGGTGCCCGTGCTGCTGGGCGTCCTGAAGGCGGGCGCCGCCTACCTGCCGCTGGACCCCGCCCACCCGGAGGGGCGCCGCCGCGCGATCATCGAGGAGGCCGGCGTGTCGGTCGTCCTCACCGACGCCGACGCGTTCGACCCCGCCGCCGAGCCACCGGCCGCCCCCGGCCCGGCCGCCCCCGGCCCGGACGTGCGCGGCCCGGACGTGCGCGGACCGGCCCGCCGGGTGCCGCCGCAGGGCCTCGCGTACGTGATGTACACGTCGGGGTCGACCGGCGCGCCGAAGGGCGTGGCCGTCACCCACGCGAACGTCGTCGCGTTCTGCCTGGACGAGGCGTGGCGCGACGACGTCGTCGACAGCGTCCTCGTGCACGCCAACCACGCGTTCGATGCGTCCACCTACGAGATCTGGACGCCGCTGCTGCACGGCGGGCGCCTCGTCGTCGCGCCGCCCGGCCGCGTCGACGCCGCCGAACGTGCCCGCCTCATCGCCGCGCACCGCGTCACGAACGTGCACGTCACCGCCGGGCTGTTCGCCGCGCTCGCCGACCAGGCGCCGTGGATGTTCGCGGGCGTGCGGGAGGTGTCGACCGGCGGCGACGTCGTCTCCGCCACCGCCGTCCGCGCGCTGCTGGAGGCCCACCCCGGGCTCGTCGTGCGCACCACCTACGGGCCGACGGAGACGACCGCGTTCACCGCCCAGGTCGCCTACACCGCGAGCGAGGGCGTCCCCGCGGCGGTGCCGCTCGGGTTCCCGATGGACAACGCCCGCGCGTACGTCCTGGACGAGTTCCTGCGCCCGGTCCCGCCGGGCGTGGTGGGCGAGCTGTACATCGCGGGCGCCGGGGTGGCGCGCGGCTACGCCGGGCGTCCCGCGCTCACCGCCGAACGGTTCGTCGCGTGCCCGCACGCCGGGCCCGGCGAGCGCGTCTACCGCACCGGCGACCTCGCGAGCTGGGGCGCCAACGGGGTGCTGCGGTTCGCGGGCCGCGCGGACGGCCAGGTGAAGATCCGCGGGTTCCGCATCGAGCCCGCCGAGGTGGAGTCCGTGCTCGGCGCGCACGACGACGTCGCCCGCGCGACGGTCGTGGTCCGCGAGGACCGGCCGGGCGCCCGCCGCCTCGTCGGCTACGTCGTCGCGGCCCCGGGCGCCGCCCCCGATCCCGCGGCGCTGCGCGCGTTCGCCGCCGCGCGGCTCCCCGAGTACATGGTCCCCGCCGAGGTGGTCCCGCTGGACGAGATCCCGGTGACCGCGAACGGCAAAGTGGACCGCGCGGCGCTGCCCGCCCCCGCCGCCGCGGCGGCGACCGGGCGCGGTCCCGCGACCCCCGCCGAGGAGCTGCTGTGCGGGCTGTTCGCCGACGTCCTCGGCCTCGACGCGGTCGGCGCCGAGGACTCGTTCTTCGCGCTCGGCGGCGACTCCATCACCTCGATGCTGGTGGTGGCGCGGGCCCGCCGCGCGGGCCTCGCGCTGTCCGCCCGGCAGGTGTTCGAGCACCGCACCCCCGCCGCCCTCGCGAGCGTCGCCGGCCGCGCCGACGCCGCCGAGACCGCCGGCGGCCCGGACCCCGACGACGGCCCCTACGGCGACGTCCCCCTCACGCCCGCGATGCTGGAGATGGCCGGACGCGCCGACCTGACCGGCCCGCTCAGCCAGGCGATGCTCGTGACGCTCCCGCCGGACGCCGGCCACGACCGGATCGAGGCCGCCGTCCGCGCCGTCCTCGACCACCACGACATGCTGCGGGCCCGCCTCCGCCGCACCGCCGCGGGCGACCGGGTCCTGACGGTCCCGCCGCCCGGCGCCGCCGTCCGCGTCCCCCGCGTCGACGTGTCCGGGCCGGGGCCCGTCCCGTGGCGGGACGTCGCCGAACGGGAGGCCGCGCGCGCCGCCCGCGACCTCGACCCCGAGGCGGGCGTCATGCTGCGCGCCGTCCGGCTGGACGCCGGGCCCCGCGAACCCGGCCGGCTGCTGCTCGTCGCGCACCACCTCGTGGTGGACGGCGTGTCGTGGCGGGTGCTGGTGCCCGACCTCGCCGCCGCCCACCGCGACCCGGACGCCCCGCTCCCCCCGGCCGGGACCCCGTTCCGCGCCTGGGCGCGGCGCCTCGCCGCGCAGGCGGCGGGCCAGGCCCGCGTCGACGAGCTGCCCGCCTGGCGCGACCTGCTCGCCGGGCCCGACCCGGTGCTCGGCGCCCGCCGCCCCGACCCGGCCCGCGACACGGTCGCCGCCGGGCTCCGCACCGCGTCCGCGGCCGTCACCGGCGGGACGGCCGCCGCGCTGCTCGACCGCGTCCCCGCCGCGTTCCACGCCACCGTCGACGACGTCCTGCTGGCGGGCCTCGTCGCGGCCGTCGCCGAATGGCGGCGGGCGCGCGGCGGCGCCCTCGCCGGCGGGCTGCCGGTGAGCGTCGAGGGGCACGGCCGCGACCCGATCGCGCCCGGCGTCGACGTCGCCCGCACCGTCGGCTGGTTCACCGCCGCCCGCCCCGTCCGGCTCGACCCCGGCGCGGTGGACCCCGCCGAGGTCCGCGCGGGCGGCCTCGCCGCCGGGATCCTGCTCAAACGCGTCAAGGAGCGGCTGCGCGCCGTCCCCGGCGACGGCCTCGGCCACGGCATGCTGCGCCACCTCAACCCGGCGACCGCCCCGGTCCTCGCCGCGCTGCCCGCCCCGCAGATCGGCTTCACGCATCTCGGCCGCCTCCCCGCCGTCCCGCCCGGCGCGGCGCGCCCCGAACCGTGGCAGGGGGAACTGCTCGACGGCGGAGCCGCCGCCGGCACCGCCGTCGCGCACGCCCTCGACGCCACCGCCGCCGTCCACGACGCGCCCGGCGGGCCCCGCCTCGCCCTCACCCTCGTCGCCCCCGCCGGCGTCCTCGACCGGACCGACGTGGACGCCCTCGCCGCCGGCTGGTCCGCCATGCTGCGCGGCCTCGCCGCCCACGCCGCCGACCCCCGCAGCGGCGGCCACACTCCGTCCGACTTCCCGCTCACCGAACTCAGCCAGGACGAACTGGACGAGTTCGCCGCGATCGCCGACGAGTTCGAAGGCCGGGGCCTCACCACCTGACGCCCCCCGCCGACCGCCCGAGCACCCGGAGGGACACACCGGTGAACAACGCAGCGCTCGCCGAGGTCTGGCCGCTGTCGCCCCTGCAGGAGGGGCTGCTGTTCCACGCCCGCTACGACGAGCGCGCCCGCGACGTCTACGTCGGGCAGCACACCGTCCACCTGGACGGCCCCGTGGACGCCGCCGTGCTGCGCGCGTCGTGGGAGGCGCTGCTGCGGCGGCACGCCGCGCTCCGCGCCGGGTTCCGGCGCCGCCGCTCCGGCGCGCCCGTCCAGATCATCGTCCGCGCCCCCGCCCTTCCCTGGCGGGAGGCCGACCTGTCGCACCTCCCGCCCGCCGACGCGGAGGCCGCGGCCGCCCGGCTCGCCGCCGAGGAACGCGACCGCGGCTTCGACGTGTCCGCCCCGCCGCTGCTGCGCCCCGCGCTGATCCGGCTGGACGCCGCCCGCCACCGGATGCTCGTCACGATGCACCACATCGTGCTCGACGGCTGGTCCCTGCCGATCCTCTTCGACGAACTGTCCCGGGTGTACGCGGCGGGCGGCGACGCGTCCGTCCTGCCGCCCACCGCCCCCTACCGCGACTACCTCGCCTGGCTGTCCCGCCAGGACCGCGACGCCGCCCGCGCCGCGTGGACCGCCGCCTTCACCGGCCTCGACGAGCCGACCCTGCTCGTCCCCGGCCGCGCCGGCGAATCCCCCGCCCGCCCCGACCACGTCACCGTCCGGGCCGGGGCGCCGACCGCGACCCGGCTCCGCGACACCGCCCGCGCCCTCGGCGTCACCCCGAACACCGCCGTCCAGGCCGCCTGGGGGCTGCTGCTCGGCACCCTCACCGGCCGCACCGACGTCGTGTTCGGCGCGACCGCCGCGGGGCGCCCCGCCGACCTGCCCGGCGTGGAATGGATGCTCGGCCTGTTCATCAACACGCTCCCCGTCCGGGTGCCCCTCGACCCGGCGGCCACCGTCGCGGGCACCCTCACCGCCCTCCAGGACCGGCAGGCGGCGCTGCTCGCCCACCAGCACCTCGGCCTCGCCGAAGTGCAGCGCGCCGCCGGACCCGCCGCCGCCTTCGACACCCTCGTCGTCTACGAGAGCTTCCCGGGCGACCCGTCCGCCGCCCGCGTCCCCGGCGGCCTGCACATCACCGAGGTCGGCGGCGACGACGCGTCCCACTACCCCCTCACCCTCGTCGTCAGCCCCGGCGACGACGACCTCGAACTCCGCCTCGACCACCGGCCGACCGTTTTCGACCGCCCCGCGGCACGGGCGCTGCTGGACCGGCTGGTACGGATCCTGCACCGCTTCGCCACCGACCCCGGCGCCCGCCTCGCCGAGATCGACGTGCTGTCGGCGGACGAGCGCCGGTTGGTGGTAGAGGGGTGGAACGCGACGGGGCGTCCGGTGCCGGGTGGTTCGCTGGTGGAGCTGTTCGAGGCGCAGGCGGCGCGCACGCCCGACGCGGTGGCGGTCGTGTCGGGGGACGGTCGCGTGTCGTGGACGTACGCGGAGCTGAACGCGCGGGCGAACGGCGTCGCGCGTTCGTTGGACGGGTGCAGGGGCGCGCCGGTCGGCGTCCGGATGCGGCGCTCGCCCGAGCTGATCGCGGTGCTGCTGGGGGTGTTGAAGGCGGGCGCGGCGTACGTCCCGCTGGACGTCTCACATCCGGAGGAGCGGATCGCGGCGGTGATGGCCGAGGCCGGAGTGGCGACCGTCATCACCGACGCCGACGAGTTCGAGCCGGTCGAGCAGAACCCGAATGTTCATGTCTCGGCGCAGAGTCTCGCTTACGTGATGTACACGTCCGGGTCGACGGGTGTGCCGAAGGGTGTGGCGGTCACGCACGGGAACGTGGTGGCGTTCTGCCTGGACGAGGCGTGGCGTGACGACGTCGTGGAAAGCGTGCTGGTGCAGGCGAACCATGCGTTCGATGCGTCGACGTACGAGATCTGGACGCCGCTGCTGCGGGGCGGTCGTCTGGTGGTGGCGCCGGACGGCGATCTGGACGCCGCCGAACGCGGACGGCTGATCGCCGAGCACGGCGTCACGAACGTGCACGCGACCGCTGGCCTGTTCCGTGTGCTGGCCGAGCAGTCCCCGGAGATCTTCGCCGGTGTCCGCGAGGTGTCCACGGGCGGCGACGTCGTCTCCTCCACGGCCGTCCGGACCCTGCTGGACGCCCACCCGGACCTCATCGTCCGGACGACCTACGGCCCGACCGAGTCGACGGCCTTCGCGACTCACCTGGCCTTCACGTCTCCCGACGACGTCCCGTCCACGGTGCCGATCGGGACGCCGATGGACAACACCCGCGCCTACGTCCTGGACGAGTTGTTACGCCCGGTTCCGCCGGGTGTGGCCGGTGAGCTGTACCTCGCCGGGTACGGTGTGGCGCGCGGGTATGCGTGCCGCGCGGCCCTGACGGCGGAACGGTTCGTTGCCGACCCCTTCGGCGGCACCGGCCGCATGTACCGGACCGGTGACCTGGCCCGCTGGACGTCCGACGGCCGGTTGGCATTCGCGGGGCGCGCCGACGAGCAGGTGAAGATCCGGGGATTCCGGATCGAGCCCGCCGAGATCGAAGCCGTCCTGACCAGCCACCCCGACGTCCGCCAGGCCGTCGTCATCGCCCGAGAGGACGACCCCGGCACCAAGCGGCTCGTCGCCTACGTCACCGGCACCGCCTCCGGCACCGACCTGCGCGGGTTCGTCGCCGACCGACTCCCCGAGTACATGGTCCCGGCCGCGTTCGTCCCGCTCGACACGCTCCCCGTCACCCGCAACGGCAAGGTCGACCGGGCCGCCCTTCCCGCCCCGGACCTCGCCGGGCGGACGGGCGGCCGCCCTCCGGCGACCCCCGCCGAGGAGGTCCTGTGCGGCCTGTTCGCCGAGGTCCTCTGCGTCGAGCGGGTCGGGGCGGACGTCTCGTTCTTCGACCTCGGCGGCGACTCGCTCCTCGCGATGCGGCTGACCGCCCGCGTCCGGTCGGTGCTGGGCGCGGAGATCGGCATCCGGGAGCTGTTCGCGGCGCCGACCGCCGCGGACGTCGCGCGGGCGGCCGAGGCGGCGCGCGGGCGCGCGGTCCGCCCGCCGCTCACCGCCCGGACGCGCCCCGACGTCGTGCCGCTGTCGTACGCGCAGCAGCGGATGTGGTTCCTGAACCGGCTCGAGACCGCGGGCGCGGGCGCCGGGTACAACGTGCCGCTCGCGCTGCGCCTGACGGGCGACCTCGACGTCGCGGCGCTGGAGGCGGCCCTCGGGGACGTCGCCGACCGCCACGAGAGCCTGCGCACCACGTTCCCCGAGACGGACGGGACGCCGCGCCAGGTGCGGCTGGACGGGCCCGCGGGCCGCCCGCGGCTGCGCCCCGCCGAGGTCCGCGAAGCGGAGCTGGCGGAGGCCGTCGCGGCGGAGCTGGGGCGCGGGTTCGACCTGACCCGGGAACCGCCGTGGCGGGCGCGGCTGTTCGTCGTGTCCCCGGCGGAGTCGGTGCTGGTGCTCGTCGCGCACCACATCGCGGTGGACGGCTGGTCGATGGGGGTGCTGCTGCGTGACCTCGGCGTCGCCTACCGGGCCCGGCGCGCGGGCCGCGCGCCCGGCTGGGCGCCGCCGCCCGTCCAGTACGCCGACTTCGCCCTGTGGGAGCGGGAGGTTCTCGGCGACCCGGACGACCCGGACGGCGTCCTCGCGGCGCAGCTCGCGTACTGGCGGGCGACGCTGGCGGGGCTGCCGGACGAGCTGCCGCTGCCGGCCGACCGGCCCCGGCCGTCCGCCGCCTCGTTCCGCGGCGGCTCCGTGCCGATCGAGGTGGACGCCCGGACGCACGCGGCGCTGATCGGGGTGGCGCAGCGCGGCGGGGCCACGCCGTTCATGGTGGTGCAGGCGGCGCTCGGGCTGCTGCTGGCGCGGACCGGCGCGGGCACCGACGTGCCGATCGGGACGGTCGTGGCGGGGCGCGGCGATCCGGCGCTGGAGGACCTGGTGGGGTTCTTCCTCAACACCCTCGTGCTGCGGACGGACGTCAGCGGCGACCCGGGCTTCACCGATCTGCTCGCGCGGGTCCGCGACACCGACCTCGCCGCCTACGCCCACCAGGACCTCCCGTTCGAGCGGCTCGTCGAGGACCTCAACCCGCCGCGCTCCCTCGCCCGGCACCCGCTGGTGCAGGTCGTGCTGAACTTCCAGAACGTGCCGCGGGACGACGCGCCGTGGACGCCGCCCGGCGTCCGGGCGGAGGCGCTGCCGCCCGGCGACGGGACCGCGGCCCGGTTCGACCTGTCGTTCACGTTCGCGGAGAGGCGCGACGGCGACGGCGCCCCCGCCGGGCTGACCGGCGACCTGCGGTACGCGGCCGATCTGTTCGACGCGGCGACGGCGGAGGCCCTCGCGGCGCGGCTCGTGCGGGTCCTGGAACAGGTCGCGGCGGACCCGGCGGTCACCGTCGGCGGCGTCGACCTCCTCGACGACGCCGAACGGGCGCGGGCCGTCCGGCGGCCCGCGGCGCGCCCGGCGCCCGCCGCCACGCTCCCGGACCTGTTCGCGCGGCAGGCCGCCCGCGCCCCCGACGCGGTCGCGGTGACCTGCGCGGGCACCGCCCGCACCTACGGCGCCCTGGACGCCGCCGCCAACCGAATCGCGCACGAGCTGATCGCGCGCGGCGCCGGGCCGGAGACCCGCGTCGGCGTCGTCATGGACCGGTCGGCGGACCTCGTCGCGGTCCTTCTCGCCGTGCTGAAGGCGGGCGCCGCCTACGTCCCCGTCGACCCCGCCCATCCCGCCGGGCGGATCGCGGACACCCTCGCCGACGCCCGCCCCGCCCTGGTCGTGTGCGAGGCCGCGACCGCGCCGCGGATCCCGGGCACCGCCCGGCCGCTGGTGCTGGACGACCCGGCGACCGTCGCGACGATCGCCGCGCGCCCCGTGACCGCGCCGTCCGACACCGACCGGACCGCCCCGCTCCGCCCCGGCCACCCCGCCTACGTCATCTACACGTCCGGCTCCACCGGCCGCCCGAAGGGCGTGGCGGTGCCGCACGCCGCCGTCGTCCGGCTGCTGTCGGAGACGCGCCCCTGGTTCCGGTTCGGGCCGCGGGACGTGTGGACGCTCTTCCACTCGTACGCGTTCGACTTCTCGGTGTGGGAGATCTGGGGCGCGCTGCTGCACGGCGGCCGCCTCGTCGTCGTCCCCTACGCGACCGCCCGCACCCCGCACGCGTTCCTGGACCTGCTCGCCGCCGAACGCGTCACCGTCCTCAACCAGACGCCGTCGGCGTTCGCGCAGCTCATGGCCGCCGACGCCGGCGCGCCCGGCACCGACCTCGCGGCGCTCCGGCACGTCGTGTTCGGCGGCGAACCCCTCGACCCCGGACGGCTCACCGGCTGGTACGACCGCCACCCCGGCGCGGCGCTCGCCAACATGTACGGCATCACCGAGACGACCGTGCACGTCACCCGCGCCGCCCTGGACGCCGAACTGTGCGCGTCCCGTCCCGGCGGGGTCATCGGCGAGCCCATCCCCGACCTGGCCGTCCACCTGCTGGACGACTGGCTCCGGCCCGTCCCGCCCGGCGTGACCGGCGAACTGTACGTCACCGGCCCCGGCCTCGCCCGCGGCTACCTGCACCGCCCCGGCCGTACGGCGGAACGGTTCGTCGCGTGCCCGTTCACCGGCGGGCGCATGTACCGCTCCGGAGACCTCGCCCGGTACCGGCGGGACGGCGCCCTGGAGCACCTGGGCCGCGCCGACCGGCAGGTCCAGCTCCGCGGGTTCCGCGTCGAACCCGGCGAGGTCGAAGCCGTCCTCGCCGGGCACGCCGGCGTCGCCCAGGTCGCCGCCGTCGTCCGCGAGGACGCCGGCGCTCAGCGGCTCGTCGCGTACGTCGTCGGCGACGCCGACGAGGCGGCGCTGCGGGCCCACGCGGCCGAACGGCTCCCCGAGCACATGGTCCCGGCCGCGTTCGTCCGGCTCGGCACCCTCCCCGTCACCGTGAACGGCAAGCTGGACCGGGCGGCGCTGCCCGCCCCCGACTTCGCCGCCCGCACCGGCGACCGGACGCCCCGCACCCCCACCGAGGACGTCCTGTGCGGCCTGTTCGCGGAGATCCTCGGCCTCGACCGCGTCGGCGCCGGCGACTCCTTCTTCGACCTCGGCGGCGACTCCCTCCTCGCGATGCGCCTCCTCGCCCGCGTCCGGACCGTCCTGCGGGCCGAGATCGGCATCCGCGCGCTGTTCGCCGCCCCGACCGTCGAGGCCACCGCCCGCGCGGTCGACGGCGCGCGCGGCGCGGCGCGCGCGCCGCTGACGGCCCGTCCCCGCCCGGACGAGGTTCCGCTGTCGTACGCGCAGCAGCGCATGTGGTTCCTGAACCGGCTCGACGGCCCCGGCGACCCGGCCGCCCCCGGCCGCGCCGCCTACAACGTGGCGTCCGTCCTGCGCCTGTCGGGCGACCTGGACGAGGCGGCGCTGCGGGCGGCGCTCCGCGACGTCGCCGACCGCCACGAGACCCTGCGGACGATCTACCCGGACGGCGACGGCGCCCCCCGGCAGCGGGTGACGGCGCACTGCCCGCCGCTGGACGTCGTCGACGCCGCCGACGTCACCGCCGCCGACGCGGAACGGCTCGCGGACGCCGAGACCGGACGCGGCTTCGACCTGTCCCGCGACCTGCCCTGGCGGACCGTCCTGATCCGCCGATCGCCGTCCGACGCGATCCTCGTCATCGTCGCCCACCACATCGCGGTGGACGGCATCTCCATGGACGTGCTGGCGCGCGACCTCGCGACGGCCTACGCGGCCCGCGTCCGGGGGGCGGCTCCCGGCTGGGGGCCGCTGCCCGTCCAGTACGCCGACTACGCGCTCTGGCAGCGGGAGACCCTCGGCGACCCCGACGCCCCGGACGGCCTCGCCGCCGGGCAGCTCGCCTTCTGGCGCGACGCCCTGGCGGGCGCCCCCGAGGAGACCGCGCTGCCGTCCGACCGTCCGCGCCCGGCGACACCGTCGTTCCGCGCGGGCGTGGTGCCGGTGGAGGTGGGCGCGGCCGTTCATGTCCGGATCGCCGATGTGGCGCGGCGGCGTGGCGTGACGATGTTCATGGTGGCGCAGGCGGCGGTGGCGGTGCTGCTGTCGAAGGTGGGTGCGGGTGACGACGTCCCGGTGGGGACGGCCGTGGCGGGTCGTGGTGACGCGGCGCTGGAGGACCTGGTCGGGTTCTTCGTCAACACGCTGGTGTTGCGGACGGACGTGAGCGGCGATCCGTCGTTCGCCGAACTGCTGGAGCGCGTCCGGGAGACCGACCTCGCTGCGTTCGCCCACCAGGACGTTCCGTTCGAGCGGCTCGTGGACGAACTGGCCCCGGCGCGGTCGCTGTCCCGGCACCCGCTCTTCCAGGTGATGCTCGCCGTGGACGCCGTCCGCGACGGCGATTCCTGGACGCTCCCCGGCCTCGACGTGGCCCCGCTCCCGATGGGCGGCACGGGCGCCGCACGGTTCGACCTGTCGGTGTCGCTGCTCGAACGGCGGGACGGCGGCGGCCTCGACGGCGCGATCCAGTACGCGGCCGACCTGTTCGACGAGCCGACCGTTCGCGCGCTGGCCGACCGGCTGGTCCGTGTGTTCGAGCAGGTGGCGGCCGATCCGGACCTGCGGGTCTCCGAGGTCGATGTGCTGTCGCCGTCCGAGCGTCGGCTGGTGGTGGGGGAGTGGAACGCCACGGCGCGGCCGCTGCCGGGTGGTTCGCTGGTGGAGCTGTTCGAGGCGCAGGCGGCGCGGACGCCGGGCGCGGTGGCGGTCGTGTCGGGGGACGGCGGTGTGTCGTGGACGTACGCGGAGCTGAACGCGCGGGCCAACGGTGTCGCGCGGGCGCTCGCCGGCCGGGCGGGTACGCCGGTCGGCGTCCGGATGCGGCGCTCGCCCGAGTTGATCCCGGTGTTGCTCGGGGTGTTGAAGGCGGGCGCGGCGTACGTGCCGCTGGACGTCTCGCACCCGGAGGACCGGATCGCGGCGGTGATGGCCGAGGCCGGAGTGTCGACCGTCATCACCGACGCCGACGCGTTCGAGCCCGTCGAGCAGAACCCGAACGTCCATGTCCCGGAGCAGAGTCTCGCGTACGTCATGTACACCTCGGGATCGACGGGCGTGCCGAAGGGTGT
>NZ_AULB01000052.1 GCF_000425065.1 Actinomadura rifamycini DSM 43936 | reverse complement strand
CGCTCCAGGTCGGCCCGGCCGAGATCGGCCCGCTCAAGATCGGCCCGCTCCTGGTCAGCCCGGCCGAGATCGGCCCTCTCGACATCGGCCCGCTCCAAGTCGGCCCGCTCTAGGTCGGCCCGCTCCAGGTCGGCCCGATCAAGGTCGGCCCGGTCAAGGTCCGCCCCATCCCCCCGGGCCGCCGTCGGCAGGTGGTCTGCGGCTTGTGCGTTCGTCGCCGCCGCTAGGGCAGCGGGTTGTGCGCCTGCCGCGGGGGCGGCGTCGTTCGGGGCGGGGCCGGGGGCTGCGCCGTTCGCTTCGCCTCGGGTGACCGTGGCCGCGTAGCGCGGGTCGGCGCCGAGGAGGTCGCGGTGCGTGCCCTCGGCGACGACGCGCCCGTCCAGGACGAACGCGACGTGCGCGGCGCGGTCGAGCATCAGCGGGCTCGTGGTGCACACCACGGTGGTGCGGCCCGCGCGCGCTTGGCCGAGGCGGTCGGCGATGCGCGCCTCGGTGTGCGCGTCCACCGCACTGGTGGGCTCTACCAGGATGAGCACCTCCGGGTCGGCGGCCAGCGCGCGCGCAAGGCGGAGGCGCTGCTGCTGCCCGCCGGAGAACTCGCGGCCCGCCTCGGCGACGCGCGCGTCCGGGCCGGACGCCGCGACGATGTCCGCCGCGCTCGCGGCCCGCAGCGCGGGCTCCAGGTCGACGGGGCCGCGCGCGGGGGTGAGCGCCTCGGTCAGCGTCCCGGCGAACAGCCGGTCCTCGTTGACCGCGACGACGATGCGGTCGCGCAGGTCGCCGAGGCGGTGCAGCGGCACGCCGCCGGCGTCGACGCGGCCGGGGGCGTAGCCGCCGAGCCGGTCCGCGATCGCGCGGGCGTCCTCCGGGCGGGCCGCCGCGATCGCGGTGAGCCGCCCGGGCCGCACGACCAGGCCCGAGTCGACGTCCGTGAGCGCGCCGGTCGCCGCGGCCGGCGCGGCCGGGCCGCCCCCGGCCGCGCGCTCGGGGGCGATGTCGAGGAGGCGCACCACCCGCTCGGCCGCGACCAGACCCCGGGTGATCTTCCCCGCGGCCTCGCCGAGCGTCCGCAGCGGGGTGATGAGGGCGACGGCGTAGCCGTAGAACGCCACGAGCTGCCCCGCGGAGATCGTCCCCTGCACGGCGAACCGGGCGCCGACCCACGTCACCAGCGCGATCAGCAGGCCCGGCAGCAGCACCTCGGCGCCGCTCAGCCGGGACTCGGCGCGGGCGGCGGCCACCCCGGCCGCGCGGACCCGCTCGGACTCGGCGGCGTAGCGGCCGGCGAACAGCTCCTCCCCGCCGACGCCGCGCAGCACGCGCAGCCCCGCGACGAGGTCGGTCGCGCGGGTGTTGAGCTCCCCGACCCGCTCCCGGTGCTCCTCCTCGCGCTCCCGGTACGGCCGCAGCAGCGGCGCCGCGAGGGCCAGGATCAGCGGGACGCCGACCAGGACGATCAGGCCGAGCGGCGGCGAGATCGCCAGCAGGATCGCGGCGACGGCGACGACCGCGACGACCGCGCCGCTGCCCCGCGAGACGATGTCGAGGGCGTCCCCGATGCCGGTCACGTCCGACATGCCGATGCTGACGACCTCCCCGGCGCTCATCCGCTTCTGCAGCGTCGCGCCGAGCCGCGTCGCGTGCCGGGTGACGAGCTGGATCGTCCGGTAGGCGGCGGCGAGCCAGTTCGCGACGGCGAACCGGTGGCGGGCGCCGCCCGCGGCCGCCTGGCACACCCCGACGAGTACCAGGACGCCCGACCACGCGGCCAGCGCCCCGGCGTCCCGCGCGGTCATGGCGTCCACGGCCCGGCCCAGCACCCCGGGGATCAACACGTACCCGAGCATCCACAGGACGCCGAGGGCCGCGCCGGCGGCCGCGGTGCGCCACTGCACGCGCAGCAGCCACAGGAGGTACCGGGCGGGAGAGCGGTGATCGGGATTGCCTGGATCTTTCTCCGGCAATGGCTTCACCACCGCAGGCTATGCAGGCCGCGGGCGGGGAATCGAGCGATTTTCCGGCCGCGCGCCACGACGCGCCCGGTGCGTCCCGTGGTAAGGAGACGCTAAGCTCTCACCGTACGGAGCGGGCTTCCCCAGCGCTCCATGAGCCGGGACCCTGGCGGTTAGGCAAAGGCCACCACCCCGGTGCGGCCGTCCGTCCGCGCGGTGAGCGCGCGGCATGCGGAGCCGTCCTGACGTTGCCAGTGCCCGTCGCCGGCCCTAACTCTTGGAAGCTTTGTGAGCGCCATCAGCCATCAGACGCGTCCCCCCGCCTCGGGAGCCGAGGATCGGGTGGACCTCCTCCTCATCGACGACACCCCCTCCGGCGTCCTCATGGTCGAGAAGCTGCTCGCCGACAGCGGCCTGGACGCCGACATCACCGTCGCCGCCGACCTGGCGACCGCCCGCCGCGCCCTCACCCGGCGGACGCAGTGCATCATCGTGGACCTGTCGGCGCCCGGCATCGACGACCGGATGGCGGGCCTGCGGGAGGTCCTGGAGATGTCCGGCACCGCCGCCGTCGTGGTGCTGACCGGCCTGGACGACGCGCACCTCGGGGTGCGGGCCGTCGCCGCGGGCGCCGAGGACTACCTGGTCAAGCAGGAGGTGGACGGGCCGCTGCTGGCCCGCGCCGTCCGGTACTCGATAGAGCGCAAGCGCGCCGAGGAGACCGAGCGGCGGCTCGTGGAGGCGCGGATCCTGCGGCGCGAGAACGCGCGGCTGGAGCGCGGGCTGCTGCCCGTCCCGCTGATCGACGACCCGTCGCTGCGGCACCACACCCGCTACCGGCCGGGCCGGCGGCGGGCGCTGCTCGGCGGCGACTTCTACGACACCGTGCAGACCGAGGGCGGCGCCGTCCACCTGATGATCGGGGACGTCTGCGGGCACGGGCCGGACGAGGCGGCGCTCGGCGTGCAGCTCCGGATGGCGTGGCGGACGCTCGTGCTGGCGGGGCACACCGGGGAGCAGCTGCTCGGCATCCTCGACAGCGTCCTCGGGCACGAGCGGCGCAACGAGGAGATCTTCACGACCCTCTGCATGATCACGATCGCGCCGTCCCGGCGGACCGCGCGGATGCACCTGGCCGGGCATCCGGCGCCGCTGCTGTTCCGCGAGGGCCCGGCCGGCTCGTACGACGTGTCGGCGCTGCCGGACTACGCGCACGGCCCGGCGCTCGGGCTGATCCCGGGCGCCGAGTGGCCGACGACGGAGATCGACCTCGGCGAGTCGTGGGGCCTGATGCTCTACACCGACGGGCTGATCGAGGGCCGGATCGGCGCGGGCCCGGACCGGCTCGGCACCGACGGCCTGGTGAAGCTCGCGCACGCGGCGCGCGGGACGGGCGCGACCGGCCGCGCGCTCATCGACGAGCTCGTCGCCGAAGTCGAGCACCTCAACGAGGACGCGCTCACCGACGACCTCGCCGTCCTGCTGTGCTCCCATGCGCCGCCCTCGGCGTCAGGCCGCTAGACGACCTTCCTTCAACGGGCCTTGCCGCGATTGCTGCATCGCTCCGCTCGAATCTGGCTTCGCTCGCGATCGCAGTGGGGTCGGCACTGCGTGGTTGAGTGAGGGCTGAGGGCGCGACCCGTTCCGACCTGGGCCTTTCGAGGGCGGGTCAATGTCATTTCGGTCACGTTAAGTCCGAGTTCCCGAACGGTCTGTGAAGTCGCTCACCTGCGGACGCCCGGTGGAACGCGGAAACCCCCGTTCTCCTCGGACGATAGTCCTGGGCTATCGAAATGAGTGCGCCCATGACTTGGAGCTCTGCACCGAGTCGGACATAACGTGCGCCCGTGGCTATAGCGATACCTGCGATCTACCGGTCGACCGTCGGCAAGAAGGCCGTCATGGCCGTGACCGGCGGCATCCTCGTGCTGTTCCTGATCGCGCACATGGTCGGGAACCTGAAGATCTTCTTCGGCGCGGAGGACTTCAACCACTACGCGCACTGGCTGCGCACGATCGGTGAGCCCGCCGTCCCCCGCCGGACGGTGCTGACGCTCCTCGAGGTCGTCCTGCTGGTCGCGGTGGTCCTGCACATGTGGTCGGCGGTGTCGCTGGCCCGCCGCGCGCGCGCCGCGCGTCCCGTCAAGTACGAGTCGAAGAAGAAGAGCCACGCGCAGGGCTACGCCACCCACACGATGCGCTACGGCGGGATCATCATCGCGTTCTACGTCGTCTGGCACCTGCTGGACCTGACGTTCTTCGTGGTGAACCCGCTCGGCGCCGACGACACCCCCTACGACCGGATGATCGCGGACTTCGACCCGTCCCGCTGGTACATCACCGTCTGGTACGTCGTCGCGGTGCTGCTGGTCGGCCTGCACCTGCACCACGGCATCTGGAGCGCGTTCCAGACCCTCGGCCTGCGCACCCCGCGCAGCCACAACCTCCTGCGGGGCCTCGCCATCGCCGTCTCCGCCGTGGTGACGATCGGCTTCATCTCCGTGCCCGTCTCCATCACCTTCGGATGGGTGAGCTGAACATGAGCGACGACCTCTACGACATCGGCGACCCGATCGTCGACGGCAAGGTGCCCGCCGGCCCGATCGAGGACCGCTGGACCACGCGCAAGTTCGAGGCCAAGCAGATCAACCCGGCCAACAAGCGCAAGAAGAAGATCATCATCATCGGCACCGGGCTGGCCGGCGGGTCCGCCGGCGCCACGCTCGGCGAGGCCGGCTACCACGTCCAGCAGTTCTGCTTCCAGGACAGCCCGCGCCGCGCCCACTCGATCGCCGCGCAGGGCGGCATCAACGCCGCCAAGAACTACCGCAACGACGGCGACAGCGTGTACCGGCTCTTCTACGAGACGGTCAAGGGCGGCGACTTCCGGTCCCGCGAGTCGAACGTGTACCGGCTCGCCGACATCTCCCGGAACATCATCGACCAGTGCGTCGCGCAGGGCGTCCCGTTCGCCCGCGAGTACGGCGGCCTGCTCGACAACCGCTCGTTCGGCGGCACCCAGGTGTCCCGGACGTTCTACGCCCGCGGCCAGACGGGGCAGCAGCTCCTCCTCGGCGCCTACCAGGCGCTGATGCGGCAGGTCGAGCTCGGCAACGTCGAGCTGTTCCCGCGCCACGAGATGCTCGACCTGATCATGGAGGACGGGCGCGCCCGCGGCGTCGTCGTCCGGAACCTGATCGACGGCGAGGTCAAGCACTACACCGCGGACGCGGTCGTGCTGGCGTCCGGCGGCTACGGCAACGTGTACTTCCTGTCCACGAACGCGATGGGCTCGAACGTCACCGCGTCCTGGCGGGCGCACCGGCACGGCGCCCTGTTCGCCAACCCGTGCTACACGCAGATCCACCCGACCTGCATCCCGGTCAGCGGCGACCACCAGTCGAAGCTGACCCTGATGTCGGAGTCGCTGCGCAACGACGGCCGCGTCTGGGTGCCGAAGAAGGCCAAGGACGAGCGCCGCCCCGCCGACATCCCCGAGGACGAGCGCGACTACTACCTGGAGCGCATCTACCCCTCGTTCGGCAACCTGGTCCCCCGCGACATCGCGTCCCGCGCCGCGAAGAACGTGTGCGACGAGGGCCGCGGCGTCGGCCCCGGCGGGCTCGGCGTCTACCTCGACTTCGCCGACGCGATCGGGCGGCTCGGCCGCGACAAGGTCGAGGCGAAGTACGGGAACCTGTTCGAGATGTACGAGCGGATCACGGGCGAGAACCCGTACGAGACGCCGATGCGCATCTACCCCGCCGTGCACTACACCATGGGCGGCCTGTGGGTCGACTACGACCTCGAGTCGACGATCCCCGGCCTGTTCGTGATCGGCGAGGCGAACTTCTCCGACCACGGCGCGAACCGCCTCGGCGCGTCCGCCCTCATGCAGGGCCTCGCCGACGGCTACTTCGTGCTGCCGGCCACGATCAACGACTACATCGCCAAGAACGCCCTGCCTCCGGCGTCGGACGCCGCGATCGCCGAGGCGGAGGAGCGCGTCAAGAGCCGCATCGACCGGCTGCTGTCGATCGACGGCGACCGCTCCGTCGACTCCTTCCACCGCGAGCTCGGCCACATCATGTGGGAGTACTGCGGCATGGAGCGCACCGAGGAGGGCCTGCGCAAGGCGCTCGAGCTCATCCCGGCGCTGCGCGAGGAGTTCTGGAAGCGCGTCAAGGTCACCGGCAAGGGCGAGGAGCTCAACCAGCAGCTCGAGAAGGCCGGCCGCGTCGCCGACTTCCTCGAACTGGGCGAGCTGATGGTGATCGACGCACTGCACCGCACCGAGTCCTGCGGCGGCCACTTCCGCGCCGAGAGCCAGGACGAGGAGGGCGAGGCCAAGCGCGACGACGACAACTTCGGCTACGTCGCCGCCTGGGGCTGGCAGGGCGAGGGCGCCAAGCCCGTCCTGCGCAAGGAGACCCTCAACTTCGAATACGTCAAGCCGACGCAGAGGTCGTACAAGTAACCATGAAGCTCACACTGCGCGTCTGGCGCCAGAGCGGCCCCCAGGACAAGGGCAAGATGGTCGAGTACAAGCTCGACGACATCTCCCCCGACGCCTCGTTCCTGGAGATGCTCGACGTCCTCAACGAGAAGCTCATCGCCGACGGGGCCGAGCCCGTCGCGTTCGACCACGACTGCCGCGAGGGCATCTGCGGCATGTGCTCGCTGGTCATCAACGGCACGCCGCACGGTCCCGAGCGGAACACCACGACGTGCCAGCTGCACATGCGCAAGTTCAAGGACGGCGAGGTCATCGACGTCGAGCCGTGGCGCGCCTCGGCGTTCCCGGTCGTCAAGGACCTGGTCGTCGACCGCTCCGCGTTCGACCGGATCATCCAGTCCGGCGGGTACATCACCGCGCCGACCGGGACCGCGCCCGAGGCCCACTCGACGCCCGTCCCGAAGCCGGACGCCGACGCCGCGTTCGAGGCCGCCGAGTGCATCGGCTGCGGCGCGTGCGTCGCGGCCTGCCCGAACGGCTCGGCCGCGCTGTTCCTCGGCGCGAAGATCACCCACCTGGGCCTCATGCCGCAGGGCCAGCCGGAGCGCTGGGACCGGGCCGTCTCCATGCTCGACACCCACGACTCCGAGGGCTTCGGCGGCTGCACCAACACCGGCGAGTGCACCGTCGCCTGCCCGAAGGGCATCGGCCTGGACGTCATCGGGCGCCTCAACGGCGACTACCTGAAGGCGTCCGCGGGCGGCAAGAAGAAGTAGCCGCCCCGCCCCCCAAGGCCCCGCCCGGCCGCGGCAACCGGGCGGGGCCTTGGCTTTTCTCCCCCCCCCCGCCGGACCTCATGCACTAGCATGACGGGCCCGTGCACGTGCATCGTCACGTGCATATGCAGATGCATCACCGCCGGAAGGGGGCGGACACCGATGACCGCCGTTCACCGATCGATCGTGTGCGTCGACGTCGAGGGCTACGGGCACCGCAGCCGGACGGACTGGGACCGGCTCGCCGTCCGACGCGGCATGTACGCCGCGCTCCAGCGCGCCTTCACCGAATCCGGCGTCCCCTGGAACTCCTGCTACTACGAGGACCGCGGAGACGGCGCGATGATCCTCGTCCCGCCCGGCGTACCGAAGGAGCGGCTCGCCGCGCGTCTCCCGGACGCGCTCGCCACGCCGCTCGTCCGGCACAACTGCACGGCCGTCACCGGAGCGCACATCAGGCTTCGGGTCGCGCTCCACGCCGGGGAGATCCGCTACGACCCGCACGGCGTGGTCGGCTCCTCCCTCAACCTGGCGTTCCGGCTGCTGGAGGCCGACCCGGTCAAGTCCGCCCTGCGCTCGTCCCCCGGAGTCCTCGCACTGATCGCGTCCGACTGGTTCTACGACGAGGTGATCCGGCAGACCCCCGTGTGCGCGCCCGCCGCGTACCGGGCCGTCCTCGTCGCGGTGAAGGAGACGCGGACTCGCGGCTGGCTGCGCCTCGCCGGCGCGGACGCCGAACGGCCGACGCACCGTCCCGTCCGGCAGCTCATCGAACGGGCCTGGCCGGGATTCGGCCGCTGACCCGGGCGGGGGCCGGGTCAGTCGTGGACGAGGGTTTCGACGCCTTCGGGGAGGCTGCCGGCGAGGCGCGCCTCGACGAGGAACGTCTCGAGGGTGTCCTGGAACGCCCGCGCGGCGTGGGTCAGCTCGACGTCCTTGCGGTGCGCGAGCGCGATCGTCCGCAGCAGGCCCTCGCCGTGGTGGCCGCGCCGCGCCGCCTCGTCCAGCACCAGCGGGGTGCCCCGCAGGCCCGGCCGTCCGGCCAGCACCATGCTCGGCACCACAGCGATGCCCAGCCCCACCTCGACGAACCGCAGCACCGCGTCCATCTCCCCGCCCTCGACCGCGAACCGCGGCTCGAACCCGGCCGCGCGGCACGCGCCGATCGTCGCCTCCCGCAGGTCGTAGCCGGGGCGGAACATCACGAGCGGACGGTTCCGCAGGTCGTCGATCCGCAGGAACGAGCGGCGCGGCAGCGGCGTCCGTCCCGCCGGTTCCGCCGGGGACGCCACGACGAGGTACTCGCGCAGTATCGGGGTGGTGTCCAGCGGCGGGTCGCCGTGCAGGGGGAGGATGACCAGGGCCATGTCCAGCTCGCCCCGCGTGAGCTGCCGCACCAGGTCGCGGGAACCGCCCTCCTCGACGATCAGCTGGATGCCCGGGTAGGCGTCGTGGAAGCGGCGCAGCACGTCGGCGAGCAGCCCCGCGCACAGCGACGGCGTCGCGCCCAGCCGCACCCGCCCCCGCCGCAGCCCGGCGAGCTCCTGCACCTCGACCCGTGCGGTCTCGACGTCGGCGAGGATGCGCTTGGCCAGCGGCAGCAGCGCCTCCCCCGCGGGCGTCAGCGCGATGTTGCCGCGGGCCCGGCTGAACAGCGACACGTTCAGCTCGCTCTCCAGCGCGCGGATCTGCTTGCTCAGCGACGGCTGCGCCACGCGCAGGAGCTCCGCGGCCTGCGTGAAGTGCCGGACCTCCGCGACCGCGACGAAATAGGCGAGCTGCTGCAACTGCATCCTGCACAGGGTACGGGGCCGCCGCCCGCGCGCCCGCAGGCGGCTAGCGGATGTGCTCGCGCAGCGCCTGGAGGTCGTGGACGATCAGGCGGCGCCGTCCCGTCTCGATGAGGCCGTGCCCGCGCAGGTGGCGCAGCGCCTTGCTCACCGCCTCGCGGGACGCGCCGACCCAGCCGGCCAGCTCCTCCTGCGACAGGTTCAGGGTGATCCGGACGCTCTCGCCGCCCGGCTGCCCGGACCCGTACGGCACGCCGAACCGCTCGGCGAGCTCCACGAGGCGCTGCGCGACCCGGCCGGTGGCGTCGAACATGCCGAACTCCGCGCGCTTGCGGTCGGCGTCCCGCCACCGCTGGCACAGCATCCGCATGATGATGATCGACACGCGTCCGTTGGCTTCGAGGAAGCGCATGAACGCCGCCGACGGGACGGCGAGCGCCCGGACCGGTTCGAGGGCCTCGACGGTCGCCGACCGCGGCAGCCCGTCGATCGCCGCGACCTCGCCGAGCAGCGCGCCCGGCTCCCGCACCGCCAGCAGCGCCTCCCCGCCGTGCTCGCGGTAGGTGAACGCCTTCACCCGTCCCTTCAGCAGGACCGCCACCCACGCCGACCGGTCGCCTTCGACGAACAGCGCCTCGCCGCGCTCGAAGTCCCGGACGTGCCCGTGGTCTTCCAGCTCGGCGCGTTCGGCCGGGGTGAGTTCGGCCAGGAACGAACCCGGTTCGAGGGCGGTCATGCCACCACGCTAAAGCGAACCCCCCGGGACCGGTCCCGGGGAAAGAATCACGAATTCATCACACGTTGTGTGCACTTCTCCCTATTCGTCCCCCTCGCGGGTGCGCCAGGGTGGTGCGCGGTGTGTCGCGGGGAACGGCGGGCGGCGGTGCGGGGGCACGCCGCCCGCCCCGCGGCCGCCGGCGCACCGCCGGGGCGCGGCTCGGGGACGGCCGGCGCCCCGGAGGGGGTGCGGGCGCCGGCCGCTCGCCGGGTCAGGCGGAGGGGGTGTCCTGCCCCTTCTTGACGATCCCGAGCTTGGTGCCGAGCCAGACCACCGGGTCGTACTTGCGCCCGACGACCCGCTCCTTCATCGGGATGAGCGCGTTGTCGGTGATCTTGATGTGCTCGGGGCAGACCTCGGTGCAGCACTTGGTGATGTTGCAGAAGCCGAGGCCGTGGTCCTGCTGGGCGATCTCGCGGCGGTCGGCCTGGTCGGCCGGGTGCATCTCGAGCTCACCGATCCGCATGAGGTAGCGCGGCCCGGCGAAGTCGGGCTTGTTCTCCTCGTGGTCGCGGATGACGTGGCAGACGTTCTGGCACAGGAAGCACTCGATGCACTTGCGGAACTCCTGCGAGCGCTCGACGTCCACCTGCTGCATGCGCAGCTCGCCCGGCTTCGCGTCGCCCGGGTCGAACGACGGGATCTCGCGGGCCTTCTCGTAGTTGAACGACACGTCGGTGACCAGGTCGCGGATGACCGGGAACGTGCGGACGGGCGTGACCGTGATCGTCTCGTCTGGTTCGAAGGTCGACATGCGGGTCATGCACAGCAGCCGGGGCATGCCGTTGATCTCGGCGGAGCACGAGCCGCACTTGCCGGCCTTGCAGTTCCACCGGACGGCCAGGTCCGGGGCCTGCGTGGCCTGCAGGCGGTGGATGATGTCGAGGACGACCTCGCCCTCGTTCACCTCCACCGTGTAGTCGGTGAGCTCGCCGTCGCCCTCGTCGCCGCGCCAGACGCGGAACTTCGCCTCGTAGCTCATCCGTCGCCCTCCTCGCCCTCGGCCTTCCCGTCCGCGTCCGCCGCGGCGGCGTCGGCGGGCAGTTCCTCGCCGGTCAGGTACTTCTTCAGCTCGTCGGTCTCGAACAGGCCGAGCAAGTCGGCGCGCATCGCCGGCATCGGCTGCCGCGTCAGCTCGACGTGCGGGTCGGCCGGGTCGCCCGCCAGGCGGCAGACGAGGTTGACCTTCCGCCATTCCGCCGACATCTGCGGGTAGTCGTCGCGGGTGTGGCCGCCGCGGCTCTCCTGGCGTTCGAGGGCCGCCTTCGCGACGGCCTCGGACACCAGCAGCATGTTGCGCAGGTCGAGCGCGAGGTGCCAGCCGGGGTGGTAGCCGCGGCCGTCGTGCACGGCGACCGGCTCCACGGACACGCGGGCGACCCGCTCGCGGAGCTTCTGCAGGGCCTCGATGGCCTGCCGCAGCTCCTCCTCCTTGCGGATGATGCCGACCAGCTCGTTCATCGTGGTCTGCAGTTCGGCGTGGACCGCGTACGGGTTCTCGCCGCCCTCGCGCTCGAACGGTGCGAGCGCCTCCGCCGTGGCGTCGTCCACGATCTCGTCGGGCACGGCCGGACGGGCGTCGAGCGCGTCGACGTACTCGGACGCGCCGAGCCCGGCGCGGCGCCCGAACACCAGCAGGTCGGACAGCGAGTTGCCGCCGAGCCGGTTCGAGCCGTGCATGCCGCCCGCGACCTCGCCGGCGGCGAACAGCCCGGGGACCTTCGCGGCCGCGGTGTCGGGGTCGACCTCGACGCCGCCCATCACGTAGTGGCAGGTCGGCCCGACCTCCATCGGCTCCTTGGTGATGTCGACGTCCGCCAGCTCCTTGAACTGGTGGTGCATCGAGGGGAGCCGCCGGACGATCTCCGCGGCGCCGCCCGGCATCCGGTCGACGACCGTGAGGTACACGCCGCCGTGCGGGGAGCCCCGGCCGGCCTTCACCTCGGAGTTGATCGCGCGGGCGACCTCGTCGCGGGGCAGCAGCTCGGGGGGCCGCCGGTTGTTGTCGGGGTCGTCGTACCAGCGGTCGCCCTCCTCGGGGGAGGTGGCGTACTTGTCCTTGAAGACCTCGGGGATGTAGTTGAACATGAACCGCTCGCCCTCGGAGTTCTTCAGGACGCCGCGGTCGCCGCGCACCGACTCGGTGACGAGGATCCCCTTGACGGACGGGGGCCAGACCATCCCGGTGGGGTGGAACTGGACGAACTCCATGTTCAGCAGCGTCGCGCCCGCCTGCAGGGCGAGCGCGTGGCCGTCCCCGGTGTACTCCCACGAGTTCGACGTGACCTTGAACGCCTTGCCGATCCCGCCGGTGGCGAGGACGACGGCCGGCGCCTCGAACACGACGAACTTGCCCGTCTCGCGCACGTACCCGAACGCGCCGCAGATCCGGTCGCCGTCCTTGAGCAGCCGCGTGACGGTCGTCTCGGCCCACACCTTGAGGCGGGCCTCGTAGTCGCCGTGCTCGGCGCGGTCCTCCTGCTGGAGCGCGACGATCTTCTGCTGGGCCGTGCGGATCAGCTCCAGGCCCGTCCGGTCGCCGACGTGCGCCAGCCGCGGGTACTCGTGCCCGCCGAAGTTCCGCTGGCTGATCTTGCCGTCCTTGGTGCGGTCGAACAGCGCGCCCCACAGTTCGAGCTCCCAGATGCGGTCCGGGGCCTCCTTGGCGTGCAGTTCCGCCATCCGCCAGCTGTTCAGGAACTTCCCGCCGCGCATCGTGTCGCGGAAGTGCACCTGCCAGTTGTCGTTGGCGTTGACGTTGCCCATCGCGGCGGCGGCGCCGCCCTCGGCCATGACGGTGTGCGCCTTGCCGAACAGCGACTTGGAGATGATCGCCGTCTTCTTGCCCTGGAGGCGAGCCTCGATCGCCGCGCGCAGCCCGGCGCCGCCGGCACCGATCACCACGACGTCGTACGAGTGCCTCTCGATCTCAGTCATGATTCCTTGGCCTTCAGTTGATGATGCGCAGGTCGGAGATGGTCTCGCTGGCCACGAGCATCACGTAGACGTCGGCGACGACCAGGGAGCCGAGCGTGATCAGCGCGTACATCCCGTGGCGCTCGTTGATCTTGGAGATCCAGCCCCACATCCGGTAGCGCACCGGGTGCTTCGAGAAGTTCTTCAGCCGCCCGCCGACGATGTGCCGGCACGAGTGGCACGACAGCGTGTACAGCCAGAGCAGGATCACGTTCGCCCAGAGGATGACCGTGCCGAGGCCGATGCCGAACCCGCCGCCCTCGCCGTGGAAGGCGCGGACCGCGTCCCAGGTGTTGATGAGCGAGATGAGCACCGCGGCCATCCAGAAGTAGCGGTGCAGGTTCTGCCCGATCAGCGGGAAGCGCCGCTCACCGGTGTACTTGCCGTGCGGCTCGCGGACGGCGCACGCCTGCGGGGCCGCCCAGAACGACCGGTAGTACGCCTTGCGGTAGTAGTAGCAGGTCAGCCGGAACAGCAGCAGGAACGGCAGGGAGATCACCGCGAACGGGATCCAGCCGCGGGTGCCGGCCGGGAGGAACGTCCCGAACTCCGCCGCGTCGCCGGTGTGCCCGTCCACCGTCACGTTGTTGCAGATCTCGTTGAAGCACGGCGAGAAGAACGGCGACAGGTAATGGAATTCCGGGACGAAGAAGGCCGCGCCCCAGAAGGCCCGGATCGTCGCGTACACCACCCACGCCGTGAAGATCACGAAGGTGGTGATCGGGTAGAGCCGCCAGTTGTCCTTGCGAAGCGTGCGTTCCTTGATCTGGGCGCGGGATTTGGCCGGCGCCTCCAGTGTGCTCATCGATCGCTCTCCTGAGCCTCGGGTCGTGTGATCCCCGTACCACGGTCTGCGCGCGCCATGCGGCCGTCGCGCCTCGGCCGCGGCCCCGCCCGCATGCGGGCGGTGACGCCCCGTGCGCGCTTCCAGCGAAGCGACCCTACGCCACGGGCGCGGACCTGTGACATACATAACAGGCGGACCCGCATGTGACCCTGACCACAGACTTTAGCCGTCCGAACGGCTTCCGGACGTCCCGGAGATCTATAAGCAGTCGTTATGGCCAAGGGGAATCGAGACGAGCACAAGAAAGCATGACCGCCCGCCCATCCGCGGGTGGCCGGAACGTTCCGATTTCGTGCTAGAGGAGCCCCGCCCGCAGCACCGTCCGGGCGAAGTGCGCCTCGGCTTCGCTCGTCCGGCCCGTCCCGTACACCCGGAGCGCCTCGGCGAGGTCGGGATAGCGGTCGGCGAGCAGCGCGGCGGCCGCCTCGATCTCGCCCGCCGACGCGACCTCGCGCAGCAGGGCTTGGACGTCCCGCGCGCCGGCCTCCGCCCGCGTGCGCCCGCCGGACGCGCGTCCGTCCGGCGCGGGTTCGGCCTGGGCGGGTTCGGCCTGGGCGGGCGAGGCGGAGGCGGACGCGCCCGCGGACGCGCGGGCGCCGGCCGGCACGCGGAGGCCGGAGGTCGTCGGCGCGGACTCGGCGCGGATCTCCGCCAGCCGGTCCTTGACCCGGGCGGCCGGGAGGTCGGCGAAGCCGGGGTCGGCGGCCAGCTCCTCGACCGCCAGCAGCCGGTGCAGCACGGCCGGGTTGCTGATCTTCGCGCGCTGCCCGGACATGAGCTGCGACAGCATCGGCGCGGACAGGCCGAGCACCCCCGCCAGCCCCGACTGCGACAGCCCGAGCCGGTCGAGGAGCCGGCGCACCCGCTCCCCCAGCGGCTCCCCGTACCACTCGACCTGCAGGGCCCGGTTCCGGACGACGGTGTCCTCGGCGGCGCTCAACGCGAAAACTCCCTTGACCGTTCGCAAGTGCAAACACTAGATTCTCGTACGCACATCCAACGTCTGTGTCGACGCCATGGTTCCACGTAAACCTCCGTTTGCACATGCGACGACCAGGAAAGGCGGCTCGTTCCATGCGTCCGTTCCACCGTGCCGCGGCCGCCGCGGCCGCGGTCCTGCTGCCGGCCGGCGGCCCGGCCGGCTGCACGATGCTCGACGACGCGGGCTCGTCCGGGGACTCGGCCTCGGGAGCGTCCGGGGTCGCGGTCGAGGGCGGCGACCCGTCCGTCGACGCCACCGGCGACGCGATCGTCGCGGCCACGCTCGGCGCGCCGCCGCAGGCGCCGTCGGCCGAGGTCGAGATCGCCGTCCTGGGCCTGCGGGTGCGGGGGAAGCTGGCGACCCTGACCGTCCGGATGACCCCGCGCATCCCTCCCGGCGGGCCGGACAAGGCCAGCCCCTACGACCTGAACGGCAACGAGGGCATCGATCCCTCGCTGGTCGACCCGGTCAACCTGAAGCGCTACGTCGTCGTCAAGGATTCGCGCGGTCGGGAAATGGAGACCGACGACATCACCACCGACCTCGTCAACGGCAAGGCGGGCGCGCTCCGGTACACGTTCGCGGCGCCGCCGGAGAACGTGAAGGCCCTCGACCTGCAGTTCGGCGGCTGGCCGACGTTCCGCGACATCCCCGTGCAGCGATGACCCGCGCGCCCGCCGACCGCGGCCGCCCGGGCCGCGCCCGCACCGCGAGAGCGCCGCGGCCGGAAACGGCCGCGAACAATGCGCCCGTCCGGCACATCATCGTCGGCAACGAACCACTCAGATCATGGACGCCCCTTTCACCCGCGGCGACGAACGGAGGATCCGCATGCGCCGGAGAACAGTGATCGCGGGGGTGCTCGTCGCCGCCCTCGCCGTCCCGTCGGTCGCCGCGGCCGAACCGGACGTGCCGGACTCCGCGGTCAACGCGTCCGTCCGGGGCATCGACGCGGCCTCCGCCGTCCTCGACATCGACCTGTCGCGCGCCGTCGTGGACCTGGAGCGCGAGGAGAGCGCCGACGGACGCGTCACCGTGCAGATCTCGTCCGACGTCCTGTTCGAGTTCGACAAGGCGGCGCTCACCGCCGAGGCGCGCGGCCACATCGCCGAGATCGCCGCCCGCGTCCGCGGCACCGCCGGCACCGTCGAGGTGTCCGGGCACACCGACTCGCGCGGCGAGCCCGGCTACAACCGCGAGCTGTCCCGGCAGCGCGCCGACGCCGTCAAGGCCGAACTCGCGCGCCACCTGTCCGGCGCCGGCGTCGAGATCACCGCCGAGGGCCGCGGCGAGACCGACCCCGTGGCGCCCAACGAGAAGAACGGCGAGGACGACCCGGAGGGCCGCGCGTTGAACCGCCGCGTCGAGATCACTTTCAGCGAGTCGTGACCCCGATGACGGCGAACGCGGCAGAGAACACCCGTCCGCCCGGATCGGCAAGGAGGAACCCGATGCGCCGCCCGACCCGAACGAGAACCGCGCGGCCGGCGGCCGTGCTCGCCGCCGCGCTGCTCGCCGCCTGCGCGGCCCCGGCGTGCTCGGTGCTGGACGGCCCCGGCGCGTCCGGCGCGTCCGAGCGCGGGACGTCCCGCGGCGCCGTCGGCGGCCGGGCCCCGTCCGCCGGGCGCGGCGAGCCCGTCGCGAAGCAGACCTTCACCAGCCCGCTCGCCAAGGGCGCGGCCGTCGACGTCGAGATCATGGGCCTGTCGACGGCCGGGAAGCTGGCCGTCCTCGACGTCCGGTTCACCCCGAAGCTCCCGGCCGGGGCGGACTCGACCTCGGCGTCCCTGTCGCAGCTCCACGGGGTCGAACCGCCCGTCACGCTGCTCGACGGGACGAACCTCAAGCGGTACGTGGTCGTCCGGGACTCGTCCGACTCGGCGCTGCAGAGCGACCTCAACTACACCAGCAGCGAGAACGGGCAGCCCGCCGCACTCCAGTTCACGTTCGCCGCGCCGCCGGAGAACGTGCGGAAGATCGACGTCCAGGTCGGCTCGTGGCCCGCGTTCCGCGGCGTGCCGATCGACCGGTGACGTCCCGCCCCTGAACCCCCGGAGGAGCCATGCGCGTGCACGGAGCCCTCGCCGCCGTCCTCGTCCTGCCCCTGGCCCTGCTCGCCGCGTGCGACGGCGGGGACGGCGGCGATCCCGCCGCGACGGCGGGCACCGGGCGGACGCCGGCGTACACCGGGCCGCTGGTGAAGGAGGCGTGGTCGGCGCTCGGCGGCGGCCGGTCGCGCATCGAGGTCAAGGAGGTCGGCCGCCTGCCGGACCGCTCCCTGCTGCGGTTCTACCTGACCAACCCCGGCAAGGAGGCGACCTTCTACTCCTTCGGGACGTCGGTGGCGGGCTCGGCGTTCGGCAACCTGCACTTCACCCTGGTCGACCCCGTCGGGCACAAGGCGTACACCCCGCTCTACGACGGCGGCGACCTGACGGTCGGCAGCGAGACGCGCTGGACGTCCGTCCACCCGGGCGTGCGCTACGAGGCGGTGCTGGCGTTCCCGCCGCTGCCCGAATCGGTCCGCCGGATCACGGTGATCAGCCCGACGACGGCCGGGGAGTTCACCGGCGTGCCGGTCGTGGCGGGCGGACCGGACGGCCCCGCCGCCCCCGGCGTCCCCGGCGGGCTCGAGACCCCTCGGCCAGGGTCCACCGTGTCGTTCCCGATGCGGAACCCCACCGGGGAGACCTCCGGCGGGACGCACGACCTGTACTCCCTCACGGAGGGCGAAGCGAAGTCGACGACCAGCAGCTCGACGGAGGAGACGATCGGGCTGCGCACCGACGTGGTGTTCGCGTTCGACAAGGCCGCGCTGTCCGCACGGGCGAAGGCCGTCCTGGACGAGGTGGCGCGCGAGACCCGGGCCAAGGCCGACCCGGCGAAACCACCGATCCGCATCACCGGGCATACCGACAGCAAGGGCGCGGACGACTACAACCTCGACCTGTCGCGGCGCCGCGCGGACGCCGTCCTGGAGGCGCTGCGGGCCCGGCTCGGCCCCGGCTACCGGTACGAGGCGGCCGGGAAGGGCGAGGCCGAGCCGATCGCGCAGGAGGGCGGCGCGGACGACGCCGAGGCGCGCGCCCGGAACCGCCGCGTCGAGGTCTCCTACAAGATCAAGCAGCAGACGGCCGCGACCGCCGCCGCGACGTCCCGCGCGCCCCGGGACGAGCGCGCGACGGGCGCCGGAGCGCCCGCGCCGTTCCGTCCCGACGACGGCCGGACGGTCGCGAGCCGCACCGCGTCGTTCGGCGCCGGCGACCGGCGGCGGATCGACGTGAAGCCCTTCTACCGGGACGGCGCCTACCTCGTCGCCGTGTTCGACATCGCCAACCTCGGCCCCGACACCGGGCCCGCCTCCACGTCCGACTACCAGGGCGACCACGGCTCCTACGGCAGGTTCGGCGCGTTCTCCGTCCTCGACCCCGCGTCCGGGACCGCCTACCGCGGCGTCCGGATGGGCCCGCAGGACCCGGTGCGGGTCAACCTCGCGTTCGTCGACCCCGGCTGGGCCGTCTTCCGCACGGAACCGGGCACGAGCAACCGCGGGTTCGTCTACGTGCCCGCGCCGCCGCCGGACGTCCGGTCCGTCACGTTCGACGCGGGCCCGTTCGGCCGGATCCCGAACATCCCGATCCGGTGACTCAGGCGCCGCGCGGTCCCGGGGGCGGGCCGAGGTGGTCGAAGATCTGCAGCGGCTCGCCGTCCAGCGTGCACGCCGGCAGCCGCAGCACCAGCCCGCACATGCCGAGGGCGCGGCGCGCCGCGGCCGCGTCCGGCGGGCGCCGCTCCGGGTCGGGGTCGCACAGGCACGCGACCACCGACCACAGCCCCGGCGGCGTCCCGGCGGGCGGCGCGCCCACCCGCTGCCGCGGCTCCGGGTCGCCCGCGCCCGTCAGCATCCGCCACCCGACCATCCCGGCCGCGTAGAGGTCCTGGCGCGGCCCCGGCCGGTTCCAGTCCAGCACCTCGGGCGCCAGGTAGCCCGGGGTGCCGACGGTGAACCCGGTCGTGGTGACCCGCGGCCCGTCGTCCTCGAGCGCGATCCCGAAGTCGGCGAGCCGGACGAGCGGCGCGCCCACCGCACTCGGCTCCAGCAGCAGGTTCGCCGGTTTCACGTCGCGGTGCACGACCCCGGCCGCGTGGATGTGGCTCAGCGCGGCCAGCAGCTGGTCCAGCACCTCGGCGGCGTACTCCGGCGGCAGCCGCCCGTAGTCGCCGAGGAGCGTCTGCAGCGAACCGCCGCGCACCAGCTCCATCGCGAGCAGCACGTCGTCGTCGGCCGCGCAGGACGCGTACGGCGTCACCACGTGCGGGTGCGCGAGCCGCAGCGCCTGCTCCCGGACGGCCCGCAGCACCGTCGTCGGCCCGCGCCGCCGGACGAGCTTCGCCGCGCAGTACCGTCCCTCGGCGTGGTCGAACGCCCGCCACACGCGGCTCGTCCCGCCCGTCCCGATCCGGTCCAGCATCGTGAACCGGCCGCCGATCACCCACCCCGTGCTCACGCAGCGATCGTACGGAACCCCACCACGGGCCTCGATTCGGACGAACGTGTCAACAGATCACGACTTCTGCGCATCTAATAAAGGGAGTCGGGCGATCAGCCGCGATCCCACCCAGTTCGTAGACTGACGAGCCGCACCGACCACGCCCCGACAGGGCTTGCCGAGACGGGACCGATGAGCACCGAACCCCCGAGGGGCCCCGAACCGCGCCGCGAGGACTCCGCGGACGTCCCCGAAGACGAAGCCCCCGCCGTCCACGACCGTCCCGACACCCCCGCTGCGGACGACAAGACCCCCGGCACCGGCCAGGACACCACGGACACCCCCAAGGCCGACACGGACGACTCCCAGGGCGACACGGACGCGGGCGAAGGCGCGGACGCGCGCAAGGACGCGGGTGCGGGCGAGGGCGGCGCGGATGGGCCCGCCGACACCTCGGACGAGCGTGAGCGCGACGCCGATGAGCGCGACAACACGGACGAACTTAAGGACAAGGACGCGCGCGAGGCCAACCCGGACGAACGCGGCGAGACGGACGAGTCCGGGTCAGGGCGCGACGCGGACGAGCGCGAAGACGACGCCGACGAGCGCGGCGAGATGGAGGCGCGCGAGGGCGCGGTCACGGGCGGCGACGGTGCGGACGGCGACGAGGCGCAGGACCGTGCCAACGAGGACGGCGAGAAGGACGGGGAGAGCCGCTCGGACTCCGGGGACGGTCCGGACGACGACGGCGCTCGGCATGTGGTGTCGTTCCCGGAGCGGCACGACACGCGGCGGGCCCGGCGGCGCAAGATCCTGCGCCGGACCGCCATCGGCCTCGTGGCCGTGCTCGTGGCCGGGACCGGGGGCGCGTACTGGCTGTATCGCGACCTGATGGGCGGCATCGAGCAGAAGAACGTCGGGTCGCAGCTGGGGACGGACCGGCCGCAGAAGCTCAACGAATCGCTCAACATCCTGCTGCTCGGCTCGGACACCCGCGAGGGCGACAACGCCGAGTACGCGGTGCCGGGGATGGCGGGCGCGCGCTCGGACACGACGATCCTGCTGCACCTGTCGCCGAACCGGGACCAGGCCGTCGCGGTGAGCTTCCCGCGCGACTCGATGGTGAAGATCCCCGAGTGCGAGAAGGAGGACGGCGGCGAGGTGTCCGCGCGGTTCGGGATGCTGAACAGCGCGTTCGCCTACGCGGGACCGACGTGCACGTGGAAGACGCTCGAGTCGCTCACGGGCGTCCACATCGACCACTTCGTCCAGATCGACTTCTCCGGGTTCAAGCGGATGGTGGACGCGCTGGGCGGCGTGGAGATCTGCGTCGAGAAGCCCGTCAACGATCCGCGCGCGGAGCTGTACCTGGACGCGGGGAAGCAGACCGTCAAGGGCGATAAGGCGCTCGGGTACGTCCGGGCCCGGTACTCGCTGGGCAACGGCTCGGACCTCGGGCGGATCGAGCGCCAGCAGAAGTTCATGGCGGCCGTCGTGGACAAGGCGCTCAGCTCCGACGTCCTGACGGACCCGGCCAAGACCTACGACTTCCTCAAGGCGGCCACCGACTCCATCACCACCGACGACGAGTTCGGCCTGTCGGACATGCGCAAGCTCGCGGAGGGCCTGCGCGGCATGAGCGCCGGGCAGGTCCGGTTCGTCACGGTCCCGGTCAAGGGCTACAAGCCCGACCCGAACCGGGTGCAGTGGAATGACGAGCTGGCCGACCCGATGTTCGAGGCGATCCGGCACGACGACAAGCTCCCCGCCGCGCCCGCCGCGCCGGCGGACGCGAAGCCCGCGCCGAAGCCCAAGGACGTCGAGGTCACCGTCGTGTCCGCGGGCGCGAGGGACAAGGCCGTCGACAACATCGTGAGGCAACTGGAGCGGCGCGGGTTCAAGGTGGCCGACGACGTCCAGGACGCGCCGGACGCGCCGGACAGCCGCATCGTGTTCGCGCCGACGGCCGAGGCGCAGGCGTCCGTCCTCGCGCGGGACGCCCCCGACGCGCTGCTCACCCCGGACGGCGGCGCGCCGAAGGACGGCGTGCGGCTCGTGATCGGGAAGAAGGGGCTGAAGCTGGCGCCGCCCCCCATCCAGAACATCGGGGAGAAGGCGGAGTCCGGGAAGAAGCTCTGCGAGTAGGCGCTAGGTGTTCTGTCTCGTGAGGTTGGGAACGCGGCTGGCTGGTGGGAGGCCGCCGAGTGCGGTGTGGCCGCGGTGGTGATTGTAGGTGTGCAGCCACCGCGGGAGTGCTCGGCGGCGTTCGGTCTCTGACCGGTAGGGCCGGTGGTAGGCCCATTCGTCGAGCAGGGTGCGGTTGTAGCGTTCGACCTTGCCGTTGGTCTGAGGCCGGTAGGGACGGGTTCGTTTGTGCGTGACGCCGGCCGTGGTCAGGGTGTCGTGCCACAGGCGTGATCGGTAGCACGATCCGTTGTCGGTCAGGACGCGCCGCACGGTGATCCCGGCTCGGGTGAAGAACGCCTGCGCCCGCTGCCAGAACGCTGCCGCCGTCTCCTTGGTCTCGTCGGACAGGATTTCGGTGTAGGCCAGGCGGGAGTGGTCGTCGACGGCGTTGTGCAGGTAGCCGTAGCCCAGGTTGGGGCGCCCGCCGGTGGTGCGGGGCCGGTGCGGGTCGCGGTGGGCCGAGGAGTTGCGGCCGCCGGCGGCGCGGCCGTGGGTTTTGTGGCCGCCGCCGTCGGGGATGTTGCCGAGTTTCTTGATGTCGACGTGCACCAGGTCGCCGGGCGCGTCGTGCTCGTAGCGGCGGACGGTGCGGCCGGTGGCGCGGTCCAGGTGGGCCAGGCGGGGCATGCCGTGGCGGGTCAGGACCCGGTGCACGGTGGCGGGGTTGAGGCCGAGCAGGTAGGCGATGCGGGCCGGTCCCCAGCGGCGCAGCACCCGGACCTTGATGATGCGCCGCTCGGTGCGGGCAGGGGTCCGGCGCGGGCTGCGGCGGGGCCGGGAGGACCGGTCGGCCATGCCCGCCTCGCCCAGTTCCCGGTACCGGGTCGCCCACCGCTGTGCGGTGCTCACCGAGACCTGGAACCGTTCGGCGGCCCGACGCAGCGGCCACCCGTCGGTGACCACGCATCGGGCCAGGCGCAGACGTCCGGTCTCGGTCAGCGGGGCGTTACGGTGGGGCATGAGGGCCTCCTGGGGGTCGGTGCAGATGTCGCAATCCACACCGAACCCGGAGGCCCTCCCTCACTTCAAGATCATCCGACCGTGCCGCCGCGTTCGCAACCTCCATGGTCAGTACAGCTAG
>NZ_AULB01000051.1 GCF_000425065.1 Actinomadura rifamycini DSM 43936 | reverse complement strand
TGGGGTTACTGGTCGGATGGTAGTTCGAAGTCGCTTTTGGCGAGTTCTTCGACGTTGACGTCCTTGAAGGTCACGACGCGGACGTTCTTGACGAAGCGGGCGGGGCGGTACATGTCCCAGACCCAGGCGTCCTGCATGGTGACTTCGAAGAAGACCTCGCCGTTGTCGGTGCCGCGTACCTGGAGGTCGACGGAGTTCGTCAGGTAGAAGCGGCGCTCCGTCTCGACGACGTAGGTGAACAGCCCGACGACGTCCCGGTACTCGCGATAGAGCTGCAGCTCCATCTCGGTCTCGTACTTCTCGAGATCCTCGGCGCTCACGCTCGTGCCCCTTCCGTGCGGCCTTCGCCGGGGACCTCCCCCAAGGCCACGTCCCCATTGTTACGCACTGCTCGCCCGACGTTGACGTAGGAGAACCGATGCTCCGGACAAGGTCCGTGCTCGCGGAGGGCCTTGCCGTGCGCGCGCGTCACGTATCCCTTGTGCAGGTCGAAACCGTACTCCGGGTACCGCTCGTGGAGTTCCACCATGATGCGGTCTCGGGTGACCTTGGCGATGACGGACGCGGCGGCCACGCAGGCCGCGACCTGGTCGCCTTTGATCATCGCGAGGCCGGGCACGTCGAGGCCGGGCACGGGGAAGCCGTCGCTCAGCACGTAGGCGGGGCGTTCGGGCAGGGCGGCGAGGGCGCGGCGCATCCCGGTGATGTTGCACCGGTGCAGGCCGATGCGGTCGATGTCGTGGCACGGGATGACCACGGCGCTCCAGGCGAGGGCCCGTTCGGTGATCTCGCCGTACAGCTCCTCGCGGCGGGCCGGGGTGAGGAGCTTGGAGTCGGTGAGGCCCTCGATCGTGCCGCGGCGGCCGCTGCGCAGCATCACGGCGCCGACGACCAGGGGGCCCGCGCAGGCTCCCCGCCCCGCCTCGTCGACGCCGGCCACGGGGGCGAAGCCGGCGTGCTGCAGGGCTCGCTCGTAGGCGAGCAGCCCGGCGTCACGTCGGGGCGTGAAGCGGAGTGGACGACCCTTCATGCTCCGCAGCGTACGTCTCCCGGGCCCCCTGCCGCCGCCCGAACGGCCCCCTTCCGGGCATGTCGCCGATCACTCGATGGTCGGCTTCCCGCGGATCGCCGCTTCCGCCGGTCTGAGGCGGCGGCGTTTCAGCAGGTAGGCGACCGGGAGGGTGCCGATGACGCCGAGCGCGAAGGGGGTCGCGGGCAGGGCCGCGGCGGCGGCCGCGAGCGCGGGCTGCTCGAAGGTGTCCGGGATGGGGAGGGTGTCGATCCGGTCCAGCGGCCAGACGATCACGAAGGCGCGGCCGATGACGTGGTCGATCGGGATGGTGCCGCCGCCGGGGTCGGCCTGGTGGGAGCGGGAGTCGAAGGAGAGTTCCCGGTGGTCGCCCATGACCCACACCTGGCCGGGTGCGACCTTGATGTCGAAGGGGTCGTTGGACGGCTTGTTCTGCTCGCCCGTGATCGGGTCGGTGTACAGGTAGGACGACTCGTCGATCGGGACGTCGTTGACGGTGACGCGGCCCTGGGCGTCGCAGCACTTGACGCGGTCGCCGGGGATGCCGATGACCCGTTTGATGTAGTCCTTCTCGTTGGGGGCGAAGCCGAAGGCGGCGCCGACCCAGCGGAGGGCCTTGGAGACGGGGTTGGTGGGCTCGCTGACCTGCATCTCCGGGTCCCAGGAGTCCAGGCCGTTGAAGACGATGATGTCGCCGCGGGCGACGTCGCGGGTGTGGTAGACGATCTTGTTGACGAGGACCCGGTCGCCGACCTGGAGCGTGTTCTCCATGGAACCGGACGGGATGTAGAAAGCCTGCACGGCGAACGCCTTGATGACCAAGGCGAGGACGACGGCGATGACGACGAGAATGGGCAGTTCTTTCCAGAAAGAGCCCTGCTTTTTCTTCTTGTCGTCGCCGTCCTCGGCCTCCTCTTCTTCGGAGGTCACGGTCTGCTCTTCTTCGGGCACCGCGCCCTCGGCCTCGGATCGCACGTCTCTCCGATCGTCCTCGTCAGTCATCAGATCAAAAGACTAGCGGCGCGGGGCCCGAACATGCCCGTCGCGGGCGTGTCACCGAGAGCCGAGCCGAACATTCCCCCCGAAACGGGCAACGCCCCGGTACCGCGGGGGTCCGGGGCGTTGCGGGGCACGGGCTCAGGACTCGCGCTTCTCCTTGATGCGCGCGGCCTTGCCGCGCAGGTTGCGCAGGTAGTAGAGCTTGGCGCGGCGGACGTCGCCGCGGGTGACGACCTCGATCTTGTCGATCGACGGGCTGTTGATCGGGAACGTCCGCTCGACGCCGACGCTGTAGCTCACCTTGCGGACGGTGAAGGTCTCGCGGGCGCCGCCGCCCTGGCGCCGGATCACCACGCCCTGGAAGACCTGGATACGGCTCCGGTTGCCCTCCGTCACGCGGACGTGCACCTTCAGCGTGTCGCCCGGGCGGAAGTCCGGGACGTCGGCGCGCATCGCGGCCTTTTCGATCTCCTGGATCAGGGTGTGCATCGCAGCGGTTCCTCAAAGTCGAACGCGGGCGTCGAGAGGCCCCGTGGGTCCTTCGTGGGGGCGTCGCGCCGCGGAAGCGGTCTTCATCGCCTGCTCGAGCGCAGGCGCACGGACGCTCTAGTTTGCCATACGTTCGGCGTCAACCGGAAAACCGGCCTCGCGCAGGACGTCGCGGTCGTGCGCGTCGAGGTGCGCGGGGTCGAGGCGGGCGAGCAGTTCGGGACGGACGCGGGCGGTGCGGCGCAGCGCCTCGTCGCGCCGCCACCTGGCGATCGCGCCGTGGTTGCCGGAGAGGAGGACCTCCGGGACGGGACGGTCGCGCCACACCGGCGGCTTGGTGTAGACGGGGCCTTCGAGGAGGGATTCCATCGCGCCGGGGGCGAAGGAGTCGTCGGCGACCGAGTCGGCGTTGCCGAGGACGCCGGGCAGGAGCCGAGCGACGGCCTCCACCATGACCAGGACGGCGACCTCGCCGCCGGCGAGCACGAAGTCGCCGAGGCTGACCTCGTCGACGGGCATGCGGGTCGCGGCCTCCTCGGCGACGCGGGAGTCGATGCCCTCGTACCGTCCGCAGGCGAACACCAGGCGGGGCTCGGCGGCGTACTCGGCGGCGAGCGCCTGGGTGAAGGGCCGCCCGCCGGGGGTCGGGACGACCAGCCGGGCGGTGGTGCCGGGCGGGACGACGGCGTCCAGCGCCTCGCCCCACGGTTCGGGCTTCATCACCATGCCGGGCCCGCCGCCGTAGGGGGTGTCGTCCACGGTGCGGTGCCGGTCGTGCGTCCAGCCGCGCAGGTCGTGCACGGTGAGGTCGAGCAGCCCGCCGCGGCGGGCCTTGCCCAGCAGGGACAGGTCCAGCGGGGCGAAGTACTCGGGGAAGATCGTGACGATGTCGATGTTCATGATTCGTCGAGGAGGCCGGGGGGCGGGTCGATGACGAGCCGGCCGCCGGGCACGTCCACCTCGGGGACCAGCGCGGCCACGAACGGCACGAGCCGCTCCCCGCCGGGCCCCCGCACGACCAGCAGGTCCTGCCCGTGGTGGAGGACGTCGGCGACCCGGCCGACGTCGGCGCCGTCGGTGGTGACGACGGCGAGGCCGATGAGCTCGCGGTCGTGGAACTCGTCGGGGTCGTCGGAGGGGCGGATGTCGTCGGAGGGGACGACCAGCCAGGTGCCGCGGATCTGCTCGGCGGCGTCGCGGTCCGCGATCCCGGCGAACCGGACGAGGAGGCGCCCGGAGTGCCAGCGGGCGCGGTCGACGGTGAGGGGCCCGGCGGACGCCGGGTCGGTGGCGATCGAGGTGCCGGGCGCGAACCGGACGTCCGGGTCGTCGGTGCGGACGTCGAGGGTGACCTCGCCGCGGACGCCGTGCGGGCGGCCGATCCGGCCGATGGCGATCGGGTCGCTCACGATGGGCACCTCACGTTGCGGCCCGCCGCGGCGGGGAGGGGCCGCGCGGAGGCGGTCGCGGGGCGGGCGGCCGGTGTCGAAGAGAGCGCTCGGGGACGCCGACGGGCGGGGGGACGGCCGGGCAGGTCGTCCCCCCGCACGGACACGGCGGTGCGCCGTGCGGCGGAGCTGAGGTTCACGCGCTCAGCGGACCTCGTTGACGTCGAGCAGGTCCACGCGCACGTAACGGCCCCCGGAGAGGGCGCTGATCACGGTGCGGAGGGCTTTGGCGGTGCGGCCGCCGCGGCCGATGACCTTGCCGAGGTCCTCGGGGTGCACGCGCACCTCGAGGACCCGGCCGCCCCTGATCCGGCGGGCGCGCACTCCGACGTCGTCGGGGTGCTCGACGATCCCGCGGACCAGGTGCTCGAGCGCTTCTTCGAGCACGTCAGCCCTCGCTCTTGACTTCGGTGTCGGCCTTCTTCGGCTCGGCCTTCTTCTTGGCGCGGGTCGCGGTGGCCTCGCCCGCGTCGTCGCCCAGCGCCTCCTTGACCGCGGCCTCGAAGACGGCCTTGCGGTCGGGGCGCGGCTCGGCGACCTTGAGGGTGCCCTCGGCGCCCGGCTCGCCCTTGAACTTCTGCCAGTCACCGGTGATCTTGAGCAGGCTCAGCACGGCGTCGGTCGGCTGCGCGCCGACGCCGAGCCAGTACTGGGCCCGCTCGGAGTCGATCTGGATGAGCGACGGGTCCTGCTTGGGCTGGTAGAGGCCGATCTCCTCGATGGCCCGGCCGTCCCGCTTGGTGCGGGCGTCGGCGACGACGACCCGGTACTGCGGGTTCCGGATCTTCCCCAGACGCTTGAGCTTGATCTTGACTGCCACGGGTGTGGTGTACTCCAGACTTCATTACAGGGTGGGCGGACCGCGCCAGGTGGGGAACACCGGCCTGCGGTCAACCCGATGGACTCCGGCCGCGCAGGACGAGAGAGGGCGCCGTGCGGCTCCGGGTTTCCAGCACGCCATTCTGCCAGACGGACGCGGGAAAAGCGCAATCGGGCGGTGACGCCGCGCGTCACTTCTTCTTGCGGGGCTGCAGCTTGTCGAGGTCGGGCATCTGGAAGCCGGGCGGGAGCTGCCCGCCGCCGAGGCCGGGGGGAAGCTGGCCGCCGCCGAGGCCGGGCGGGAGGCCCTGGGGCGCGCCGTCGGCGGGCTCCTTGGGCCGGTTCGCCTGGGCGGCGCGCTTGCGGGGGTCGCCGCTGCGCTGCTTGCCCTTCTTGTTCTTGGCCTTGGCCGCCTTCGCCGCCTTGCGCCGGCCCCCGCCGGGCATGCCCGGCATGCCGGGGATGCCGCCGGCCATCTGCCGCATCATCTTCTGCGCGTCGAAGAAGCGGGTGACGAGGCTGCTGACCTCGCCGACGGTGACGCCGGAGCCCTTGGCGATGCGGGCCCGCCGCGACCCGTTGATGATCTTGGGCTGCGAGCGCTCCTGCGGGGTCATCGAGCGGATGATCGCGGCGATCCGGTCGAGGTCGCGGTCGTCGATCTGGCTGATCTGGTCGCGGACCTGCCCCATGCCGGGCATCATCCCGAGCAGGTTGCCGATCGGGCCGAGCTTGCGGATCATCATCATCTGCTCGAGGAAGTCCTCGAGGGTGAAGTCCTCGCCGGAGGCGAACTTGGCCGACATCTTCTCGGCCTGCGCCTCGTCGAACGTGCGCTCGGCCTGCTCGATCAGGGTGAGGATGTCGCCCATGTCGAGGATGCGCCCGGCCATCCGGTCCGGGTGGAAGACGCTGAAGTCCTCGAGCTTCTCGCCGGTGGAGGCGAACATGATCGGCCGGCCGGTGATGTGCCGGACCGAGAGGGCCGCACCGCCGCGCGCGTCGCCGTCGAGCTTGGTGAGGACGACGCCGTCGAAGCCGACGCCGTCCATGAACGCCTGGGCGGTGTTGACGGCGTCCTGGCCGACCATGGCGTCGACGACGAACAGGACGTCGTCGGGCTGCACGGCGTCGCGGATGTCGATCGCCTGCTGCATCATCTCGGCGTCGATGCCGAGGCGGCCGGCGGTGTCGATGACGACGATGCTGTGCTGGGCGCGGCGGGCCTGCTCGATGGAGCGGCGGGCGACGTCCACGGGGTCGCCGACGCCGCTGCCCGGCTCGGGCGCGAACACCGGGACCCCGGCGCGCTCGCCGACGACCTCGAGCTGCTGGACGGCGTTGGGCCGCTGCAGGTCGGCCGCCACCAGCAGCGGGGTCTGGCCCTCCTGCTTGAGCCAGCGGGCGAGCTTGCCGGCGAGGGTCGTCTTGCCGGCGCCCTGGAGGCCCGCGAGCATGATGACGGTCGGCGGGTTCTTGGCGAGCCGCAGTTCGCGCGTCTCGCCGCCGAGGATCTCGATGAGCTCCTCGTTGACGATCTTGACGACCTGCTGCGCCGGGTTCAGCGCCTGCGAGACCTCGGCGCCCCGGGCGCGCTCCTTGACGCGGGCGATGAAGTCCTTGACCACGGGCAGCGCGACGTCGGCCTCGAGCAGCGCGACGCGGATCTCGCGGGCCGTGGCGTTGATGTCGGCCTCGGAGAGCCGGCCCTTGGTGCGCAGCGACGAGAAGACCGTCGTCAGCCGGTCGGAGAGCGTCTCGAACACGTGTCTGGACCGTCCTTGGAAAGCTACTGGGATCGTCTATCAGCGTATCGGCTCCCCGGCGGGTTCCCACCCGCCTCGGGCGACCGTCTGCGGGCGGTCCGTCGTCCCGCCCCTCCCCGCCGGGGTCGCGCACCCCTGCCGGATGCCCCTCCCCGCCGGGTTCAGGTCAGCGCGTCCAGGATGTCGGCGCGGACGGCCTCCAGGACGGACGGGTCGGCGGGCGGGCGGTCGCGGGAATCGACGACGTAGAAGACGTCGACGGCCTCGGCGCCGAGCGTGTCGACCTGCGCGGCGCGGATCCGCAGGCCGCGGCCGCCGAGCGCGCGCCCGATCCGCCACAGCAGCCCGGGGCCGTCGTGCGCGCGGACCTCGACGACGGCGGCGGTGCTGGACGCGCCGTCGACGATCATCACGCGCGGCGGCGGGACGGCGGTGCCGGGGCGGACGCGCCGGGAGCGGGCGCGGCGGTCGAGGCGGTCGGCGACGTCGAGGCGGCCCGCGAGCATGCGGCGCAGGTCGGCTTCGAGGGCGGCGGGGTCGGGCGGGGAGCCGAACTCGGGGACGGCGGTGAAGTCGAGGACGGCGGTGCCCGCGGAGGCGCCGGGGGACGACACGGTGCGGGCCGTCCGGACGGCGAGGCGGTGCAGGGCGAGGACGCCCGCGGCGCGCCAGAGCAGTCCGGGGCGGTCGGGCGCGGCGATCGTCACGCGGGTCCCGGCGACGCGGACGTTGACGCCGTCGCGGCGGGCGAGGGCGAGTTCGCGCTCGCCGAGGGCGGGCGGGGGCGGCGGGGTGCCGCCGGACAGCGCGGCGGCGGCGCGGCGGGCGAGCTCGGCGACGAGCCGGGCCTTCCAGGCGTTCCACGCGGCGGGGCCGGTGGCGTGGCCGTCGGCGGCGGCGAGGGCGGCGAGCAGTTCGAGGGTCTCGCGCTCGCGGCCGGGGACGTCGGCGACGGCGCCGGTGACGGTCGCGATGGTGGCGGGGTCGTCGATGTCGCGGCGGGTGGCGGTGTGCGGGAGCAGGAGGTGTTGCCGGACGACGGCCTCCAGGACGCGCGCGTCGGCGGCGTCGAAGCCGAGGCGGACGGCGATGTCGCGGGCGATGGGGGCGCCGGCGACGCAGTGGTCGCCGCCGCGGCCCTTGCCGATGTCGTGCAGGAGCGCGCCGACGAGGAGCAGGTCGGGGCGGGCGACGTCGCGGGTGCGGGCGGCGGCCCCGGCGGCGGTCTCGACGAGGTGGCGGTCGACGGTGAACCGGTGGATCGGGTCGCGCTGCGGCCGGTTCCGGACGTGCTCCCATTCGGGGATCAGCCGGACGATCAGCCCCGCCTGGTCGAGCGCCTCCCACACGGGGATCGCGGCGGGCCCGGCGCCGAGGAGCGAGACGAGCGCGTCGCGGGCGGCGGCGGGCCACGGCGGGCGGGGCACGGCGGCGGACGCGGCGAGGCGGTCGACGGTCGCGGGGGCGAGCGGCAGGCCGTGCTGCGCGGCGGCCGCGGCGACGCGCGGGACGAGCGCGGGGTCGTCCAGGTCGGCGCCGCGGGCGAGGACGACCTCGCCGTCGTGCTCGACGGCGCCGTCGCCGACGGGGCGGCGGCGGGCCGGGGCGCGGCGGCCGGCGGCGAACCGCTCGACGCGCCGCCAGAGCTGGTCGGCGGCGTGCGCGACGGTGCGGGCGGCCTCGGCGGTGGCGTGCTTGAGCGCGTGGGCGTCCGGGAACCCGAGGGCGGCGGCGACGGCGTCGTGCTCCTGCAGGACGAGGCGGTCGGTGGCGCGGCCCGTCACGTCGTGGAGGGCGTGCCGGACGTCGAGGAGCAGGTCGTGGGCCTCCCGGACGCGGCCGTCGGGGGCGGGGGCGACCCAGGACGCGGCCACGGCGCGCATGACGTGGACGTCGCGCAGGCCGCCGCGGGCCTCCTTGAGGTCGGGTTCGAGGAGGAAGGCGAGCTCGCCGTGCGCGGCCCAGCGTTCGCGGCACAGGTCGGCGAGGGCGGGGAGGCGGGTGCGGGCGTGGGCGCGCCAGTCGGCGAGGACGGCGGCGCGCAGTTCGTCGAGGAGGGCGGGGTCTCCGGCGACGTGCCGGGCGGCGAGCAGGCCGAGGGCGGCCTTGAGGTCGGTGCGGGCGACCTCGCGCGCTTCGGCGACGGTGCGGACGGAGTGGTCGAGGCGGATCCCGGAGTCCCAGACCGGGTACCAGACGCGGTCGGCGACGGCGGCGATGTCGGGCCGGCCGCGGTGCAGCAGGACGAGGTCGAGGTCGCCGCCGGGGGTGAGGTCGCGGCGGGCGTGCCCGCCGACGGCGGCGAGCGCGAGCGCCCGCTCCCCCGCCGCGCCGGACCCGCCGCCGTCCGGCGGCGCGGCGAGGAGCTCCCCGAGCCGGCGGTCGATGTCGGCGGCGCGCTCGGCCCGGGCCGCCGCGAGGGCGGCCCGGGCCGAGTTCCCCGAGCGCACGGTCATGGCCCGTCCTACAGGGCGTCCGGGCCGGTCTCGCCGGTCCGGACCCGGACGACCGTGTCGACCGGGACCGCCCAGACCTTGCCGTCGCCGATCTTGTCGGTGCGGGCGGCCTTGACGAGCACGTCGATGATGTCGTCGGCGTCCTCGCCGTCCACCAGCACCTCGACGCGGATCTTGGGCACCAGGTCGACCTTGTACTCGGCGCCCCGGTAGACCTCGGTGTGGCCCTTCTGGCGGCCGTAGCCGCTGGCCTCGCTGACGGTCATGCCGCGCACCCCGAACGTCTCGAGGGCCGCCTTGACCTCGTCCAGCTTGAACGGCTTGATCACCGCGGTGACGAGCTTCATCCCCGCACCTCTTCCTTGGTCTCGTCCTGCGACTGCCGTGCGGCCCCGTCGTGCACGGCCGGGGGCCCGACGGACGCGGCCGTGGCGCCCGATCCGGCGCGGACGGCGCCGAAGTCGTAGGCGGTCTCGGCGTGCGCGATGCTGTCGATGCCGGCGAGCTCGTCGTCCTCGCTGATCCGGAAGCCCATCACCAGGTCGATGACCTTGGCGATCACGAAGGTCACGACGAACGAGTAGGCGAGCGTCGCGACGACCGCGAGGGCCTGCTTGCCGAGGAGGCCGAGGCCGCCGCCGGCCAGCAGCCCGTCCGCGCCGCCGTCGTTGACGGCCGTGGTGGACACGATGCCGATCAGCAGGGCGCCGACGATGCCGCCGACCAGGTGGACGCCGACGACGTCGAGCGAGTCGTCGTAGCCGAGCTTGTACTTGAGGCTGACCGCGAAGGCGCAGACCGCGCCGGCGACGAGGCCGATGGCGAGGGCGCCGAGCGGGGTGACGAACGCGCACGCCGGGGTGATCGCGACGAGCCCGGCGACGATGCCGGACGCGAGGCCGAGCGTGGTGGACGAGCCGTCCCGCAGCTTCTCGACGATGATCCAGGCGAACGCGGCGGCGCAGGTGGCGACGATCGTGTTGATGAACGCGACCGCGGCGGTCGGGCCGGCCGACAGCGCGGACCCGGCGTTGAACCCGAACCAGCCGAACCACAGCAGCCCGGCGCCGAGCAGGACGAACGGGAGGTTGTGCGGGCGCATCGGGTCCTTCGGCCAGCCGCGGCGCTTGCCGAGGACGAGCGCGAGCGCGAGGGCCGCGACGCCGGCGTTGATGTGCACGACGGTGCCGCCCGCGAAGTCGAGGGCGCCGAGCTCGAAGATCCAGCCCGCCTGGCCGCCCTCCTCGCCGTCCGACCACCACACCCAGTGCGCGATCGGGAGGTACACGAGCGTGACCCAGATCGGGATGAACAGGACCCAGGCCCCGAACTTGGCACGGTCCGCGATCGCGCCGCTGATGAGCGCGACCGTAATGATGGCGAACGTCGCCTGGAACGCGACGAAGACCAGCTGCGGGACGCCGCTGCCGTCGTCGGCGGTCGCGGCGTTCTCGAGGCCGACCAGGCCCCAGTCGCCGAGCCCGCCGACGAACGAGCTGAGGGATCCGCCCGACGTGAACGCGAGCGAGTACCCGTACACGACCCAGACCATGCCCGCGACGGCGATCGAGACGAAGCTCATCATCATCATGTTGAGCACGCTCTTGGCCCGGCTCATGCCCCCGTAGAAGAAGGCCAGGCCCGGTGTCATCAGGAGGACGAGCGCGGTGCTCGTCAGCATCCATGCGGTGCTTCCGCTGTCGACTGTCATCTCTGCCAGTGCCCCTCCTCGCCGGGGAAAACGAACTGTTCAGAGATTGGGCCTCGGCCGTTTCGCTCCGGGGGCTCTCGCGTTTCCGCGGTGTGAAATGGGCACCGGCCATGTTGCCGGTCTGTTTCCGACTCCTCACAGGCGCGTTCCGGCGGCTGTGAGGGCCGAAAAGGCCCGAAAATCCGCGTGTCGCGGGAAGGGGGGAGCCCCGCGCGCCTGGGGCGCGCGGGGCTCCGTCAGGTACGGGTTCGGGGCCCGGCGGTCAGTCGCCGAGGATCGCGTCGACGAACGCCTCCGGTTCGAACGGCGCCAGGTCGTCCGGGCCCTCGCCGAGCCCGACGAGCTTCACCGGGACGCCGAGTTCGCGCTGCACCTGGACGACGATGCCGCCCTTCGCCGTCCCGTCCAGTTTCGTCAGGACGACGCCGGTGACGTTGACGACCTCGGCGAACACGCGGGCCTGCTGCATGCCGTTCTGGCCGGTGGTGGCGTCCAGGACGAGCAGGACCTCGTCGACCTGCGCCTGCTTCTCCACGACGCGCTTGACCTTGCCGAGCTCGTCCATCAGGCCGGTCTTGGTGTGCAGCCGGCCGGCGGTGTCGACGATGACGGCGTCGACCTTGGTGTCGATGCCCTGCTTGACGGCGTCGAACGCGACGCTGGCCGGGTCGGCGCCCTCGTCCTTGCGGACGACCTGGGCGCCGACGCGCGTGCCCCACGTCTCAAGCTGGTCGGCGGCGGCGGCGCGGAAGGTGTCGGCGGCGCCGAGCAGCACGGTGCGGCCGTCGCCGACGAGGACGCGGGCGAGCTTGCCGCAGGTGGTGGTCTTGCCGGTGCCGTTGACGCCGACGACCATGAGGACGGCGGGCCGTCCGCCGTGCGGGCCGGTGTTGAGCGAGCGGTCGATGTCGGGGCCGATCTGCTTGACCAGCTCCTCCTTCAGCAGCGCCCGCACCTCGGCGGCGTCGCGGGTGCCGAGGACCTGGACGCGCGTGCGCAGCTCGTCGGTGACCTGCGTGGCCACGGCGGCGCCCATGTCGGCGGTGATGAGGGTGTCCTCGATCTCCTCCCAGGCGTCGTCGTCGAGGGTCTCGCGCGCCAGCAGCCCGAGGAGGGTCTTGCCGAAGGCGTTCTGGGAGCGGGCGAGCCGGGCGCGCAGCCGGACGAGGCGGCCCGCGCCGGGCGGCGGCTTCTCGATCTCGACCGTGGGCGGCGGGGCGGGGGCCTCCGTGGGCGGCGCCCGTTCGAGCGTCGGGGCCGTCCCCTCCGCCTCGTCGACGGCGGTGGCGCCGCCGCGCCGCTCCTCCGTGGGTTCCTCGGCGGGCGGCCGCGGCCTGGTGCGGCCGGGCCGCAGCAGCAGGAAACCGCCGACGATCAGGCCGACGACGACCAGCACGGCGATGAGGATCAGGTATTCCATTCCCATAACGCCCCCAGTTTTCCAGACCGGCGCGCCGGCGCCGAACACGCTGCACCGGACGCGCGACCGTCCCGCCGCGCGCCCGGTGGCGGACGCACGTGTTCAGCCCCGCAGCCGTGGCGGCTCCGGGGCTCCTCCCTGGACAGATGCCCGTTCGGAGCCCTCCCACTCGTCGACGTTGCGCAGCAGCGCCTCGAGATAGGTGCGCAGGTGGTTGCGGTAGACGTCGCTGTAGGTACGCAGGTAGGCGACCTCGCGCTCCAGGCGCCGCCGCTCGTCCGGGTCCGCGTCGCCGCCGGACCCGCCGGACCCGCCGGACGGCGCCGCGGGCGCGGCGGTCGGCGGTCCGGCGGGCGCGGGGGTCCGTTCGGCCTCGCGTACGGCGGCGTCCGCGATCGCGGCGGCCCGGCGGTGGGCCTCTTCGAGCATCTGCTCGGCGCGGCCCTTGGCGTCGGACAGGATCGCCTCGCGGTGCAGCCGGGCCTCGTGGGCCAGCTCGCGCGTGTACCGCTCGGCGTCGGCGACGTACAGGTCGGCGGTCTGCTGCGCCTGGGACAGGATCCGGACGGCCTGGAAGTGGGCGTCCTGGGGCGCCATCACGCCCGGGCCGTCGGCTCCCGGCCCCGGGTCGGAGCCGCCCGCGGCGGCCGAGCCGACCCGGGCGCGGAGCCGGCCGACCTCCTCGGCGAGCGCCGACTTCTCGTGGAAGATCTGGACGAGTTCCCGTTCGGCGTACTGCAGGAACTCGCGCACCTGGTCCTCGTCGTACCCGCGGCGGCCCAGCGCGGCCCGCGCGAACACCACCGACCGCAGTTCGCCCGGGGTCAGCCGCGTCCCCTCGGACACGACGGGAAGGTTCGGGGAGTCCAACAGGGTCACCTCTCGGCGTCGGCGAAGGTTTCCAGCCTGATGCGGGCGCGGTCGACGCCGAGCCCGGCGAGCCGTTCGACGGTGGCGCGCACCATCTCGGCCGATCCGCACACGTAGGCGTCGTGGCCGGTCCAGGGGCCGCGGCGGGCGACGGCGTCGGCGAGCGTCCCGTGCTCGATGGCGTCGCCGCCGTCCCGGAGCGCGCCGGACTGAAGCAGTGCGGAGAAGCCGTGCCCGGCGGTCTCGTCCGACACGGCCGGCACGACGGTCAGCCAGGGCAGGTCCCCGGCCGTCTTGGTCAGGTCCTCGAGGTCGTAGAGGCCGTCGCGGTCACGGGCGCCGAAGAACAGGTGGACCCGGGGCGGCGACGGCCGCCCGGCGATCTGCTCGAGGATCGCCTTGAGCGGCGCGAGCCCGGTGCCGCCCGCGACCAGCAGGACGTCGCGGGCGGACGACTCGTCCAGCGTGAGCGTGCCGACCGGGGCGCCCATCCGGACGCGGTCGCCGACCTGCGTCCCGCGCACCAGCACCGGGCTGACCGGGCCGCCGTCGACCAGCCGGACGTGGAAGTCGACGGTGCCGTCGGGGCGCGGCGCGTTGGCGGGCGAGTAGTAGCGCCAGTGCCGCAGCCGGGACGGCACCTCCAGCGCCACCGACTGGCCGGGCAGGTACGGGAGCGGCCGGTCCGGCAGCACCCGCAGGACGCTGATGTCGAAGCTCCGCCGCTCGACGGCGACGACCTGCCCGTTCCACCACGCCGGACGGTTCAGGGCGTCCTCGTCGGCGGCCTCCAGCATGACCTTGGCGACCAGGCTGTAGGCGGCGTTCCAGTCGCTTTCGAGGTCGTCGTTCCAGGCGGGTCCGGAGAAGTGCCGCAGCGTGGCGAGGAGGCTGGCGCCGACGTTCGGGTAGTGCTCGGCGATGATGCCGAACCGGCGGTGGTCGCGGCCGAGCTGCCGCAGGAACGGGACGAGGTTCGGCAGGTCGTCGACCCGCGCCACGATCGTCCCGAGCGCGCGCAGGAGCTTGTCGCGCTGGCCGGTCATCCCGATCGGGAACATGTCGCGCAGGTGCGGGTTGCGGACGAACAGGTCGGCGTAGAAGAAGAGCGCGACGGTGTCTCCGTGCCGCGCGACCTGGGCGAAGCTGTCCTTGAGGCGTTGTGCGTCCACGGTGGCGGGAGCGGGTCGCGGACGCCGTCAGGCGACGGGCTCGGCGGCGGCCTCCTGCATGACCTGGGCGACGACGCCGTAGGCGGCCGTCCAGTCGCGTTCCAGGTCGGCGTTCCACGCCGGGCCGCTGAAGTGGGCGAGGGTGGCGATCAGGCTCGCGCCGACGTGCGGGTAGTACTCGGCGGCGACGCCGAACCCGGCGTGGCGGCGGCCGAGGTCCCGCAGGTACGGGACGAGCTCGGCCTCGTCGTCCACGGACTCCACGATGTGCGCCAGCGCGGTCAGCAGCTTCTCGTGCTGCTTGGCCATCGCGCCGCCGAACAGCGACCTGAGCTGCGGATTCTTCGTGAACAGGTCGGCGTAGAAGTACTCCGCCACGTCGATTCCGCTGCCGCCCACGAGGGCGAAGTTCTCTTGGAGACGCCGAGCGTCCATGGCACACCTCTCCCGTGGTCCTCCGTCCCGGGCGGGGTGTCCGGAAGGGGTCCCGAGAACCACGGGGCACATGCGTAGTGGATCGAATCGGCGGGGCACAAGCCCGCGACCGTCGCGGCGCGTTCACCGTCCGTGCCGATTCGTGTGAGACTTTTTCGCCATTCTTGGCGCGGCCGTCCGGCATCGCGCACGGTCCTGCGGTGATGGCCGGACGGGCGCCGGACCGCCGCGCGCGCGTCATGCGCCCGCATCGCATGGCGCAGGGTGATTTTCCCCGCAGAGCGACGATCTTTTGCCCGCCGATTCAGACATTCCGAAATGCCATTTACGGATGGGCGCATATTGCGGAACGCGTGCGCCCCGCGGCGCTAGTCGTCCTCCCGGAGGCGCTGGCTGACGACCTGCGTGACGCCGTCGCCGCGCATGCTGACGCCGTACAGGGCGTCCGCGCCTTCCATCGTCCGCTTCTGGTGCGTGATGATGATCAGCTGGGACGACTCGCGCAGCTCCTCGAAGACGGTGATCAGCCGCTGGGTGTTGGTGTCGTCCAGCGCCGCCTCGACCTCGTCCAGCACGTAGAACGGGGACGGCCGCGCCTTGAACACCGCGACCAGGAACGCGATCGCGACCAGGGACCGCTCCCCGCCCGACAGCAGCGACAGCCGCTTCACCTTCTTGCCCGGCGGCCGGGCCGCGACCTCGACGCCGGTGGCCAGCATGTCCTCGGGCTCGGTGAGCGACAGGCTGCCCTCGCCGCCGGGGAACAGCCGCGCGAAGATCCGCTCGAACTCGCGGGCGGTGTCGGCGTAGGCGGCGCCGAACACCTGCTGCACCCGCTCGTCGACCTCCTTGACGAGGCCGAGCAGCTCGCGCTGCGTCTTCTTCAAATCCTCCAGCTGGGAGTTGAGGAACGCGTGCCGCTCCTCCAGCGCCGCGAACTCCTCCAGCGCGAGCGGGTTGACCTTGCCGAGCTGGTTGAGCTGCCGCTCCGCCGTCTTCGCGCGCTTCTCCTGCACGGCCCGGTCGTACGGGACGGGACGCGCGGGCTCCCGGTCGTCGTCGCCCGCGTCCGGGCCGGGCGGCACCGGCACGTCCGGCCCGTACTCGCCGACGAGCGCGTCGACCTCCAGCCCGAACTCGTCCATCGCCCGCTGCTCGAGCTGCTCCAGCCGGAGCCGCTGCTCGGCACGCGCCACCTCGTTGCCGTGCACGACGTTCACGAGGCGCTCCAGCGTCGCCGACAGCTCCCGCACCTGGTTCCGGACGACCTTCAGTTCGGCCTCGCGCGCCGCGCGGGCCTCCTCGGCCGCCTCGCGGCGCCGCACGGCCGCCGCCAGCGACAGCTCGATGCGCCCCAGCGCCGCCCGCGCGCCCGCGAGGACGGCCTGCGCGACGCGGGCCTGCATCTCGCGGCGGGCGCGGCGCTCGGCGGCGCGGGCCCGCTCCTCGCGCTCCCGGCGGGCGCCGCGCTCCAGCGCGTCGGCGCGCCCCGCGATGGCCTGCACGCGCTCCTCGGCCGTCCGCACCGACAGCCGCGCCTCCATCTCGGCCGACCGCAGCTCCTGGACGCGCGCGTTCAGCTCGTCGCGCGCCTCGGTGTCGTCCCCGGCCTCGTCGGCGACGTCGGCGGCCTCCTCGGCCTCGGCGAGCCGCAGCGCGAGGTCGTCGGCGGCCCGCACGTCCTGCTCGAGGGACTCGTTCGCGGCGTCCAGCGACTTGGTGAGCCGCTCGGCCTCGCCGCGCGCGGCGCGGACGTCGGCCTCCAGCCGGGCGGCGCGCTTGGCCTCCTGCGCCGCCCGCGCCTCGAACTCCCGGACGCGCGCGCGGACCCGGTCGAGGTCGGACTGCGCGCGGTTCACGCCCGTCTGGGCCTCGCTCGCGGCGGCCTCGGCGGCCTCCAGCGCGGACTGCGCCGACTGCTCGGCCTCCGCCGCGGCGGCCAGCCCGTCCGCGGCGGTCTCGGCGGCGGTCTCGGCGGCGGCGAGGTCCTCGGCGGCCCGGTCGAGGGTCGTCCGCATCTCCAGGAGGCCCTGCGCGCCGCCCGCCGCGCCGCCCTGCGCCCAGTGCGCGCCGACGAGCTCCCCGTCGCGGGTGACGGCGCGCAGCGCGGGCGCCCGCCGGACGAGCGCGGCGGCGGCCGCGACGTCGTCGACGACCGCGACGTCGCGCAGCAGGTGCGCGAGGGCGTGCCGGACGCCGTCGGGGACGGTGACGGCGTCGACCGCGTAGTCGACGCCGTCGATCCGCGCGGACGCGTCCCCGTTCGGCCCGCCGCCGACGAGCAGGCCCGCGCGCCCCGCGTCGCGGGACCGCAGCAGCGCCAGCGCCGCCTCGGCGGTGTCCAGCGAACCGACCGCGACGGCCTCGGCCGCGTTGCCGAGCGCCGCCGCGACCGCCGTCTCGTAGCCGGGGCGGACGGTCAGCAGCGACGCGACCGTCCCGAGCACCCCGTCCAGGGACCCGTCGGAGCCCGCCTCCAGCAGCGCCTCGCCGCCGTCGGCGGCGGCCGACAGCGTCAGGTTCAGCGCCTCGATGCGCGCCTGCAGCGCCGCGACCTTCTTCTGGGCGGCCTGGTCGGCGCCGCGCGCCGCCGCGACGGCCTGCCGCGCCTCCTTGACGGCCCCGCGCGGCCCCGCCACCCCGTCCCGCGCCCGCTCGGCGGCGTCCTTGGCGGTCGCGAGCGCCTCCTGCGCCGCCTCGTGCTCGGCGGCCAGCTCCGGGTCCTCGACGACCTCCGCCTCGAACGCCTCGAACTCGGCGCGCGCGGTCTCGGCCCGCCGCTCCGCCTCGTCCCGCGCCTCGACGAGCCGCCCGATCTCGGACCGTCCCGCGGCGGCCTTGCTGCGCAGCGCCTCCACCCGGCCGCGCAGCCGCGCCAGCTCCTCGCGGCGGTCGGCGGCGGCCCGCGCGGCGGCCTGCAGGCGCCGCTCCTCGCCGGCGAGGGCCTCCTCGACGCCGGTCCGCTCCTGCACGGCGTCGGCGAGCCGGTCCTGCGCCTCGTCCAGGGCGGCGCGGAGCGTCTCCTCCTGCTCGCGGATCTCGGCGGCCTCGCGCTCCATGTCCTCGGGGTCGCGCCCGCGCCGCTCGTCCTCCCGCGCCTCGGCGGCGTTGCGGTGCCGCTCGGCGGCGAGGTCGGCGACGCCGCGCAGCCGCTCCTGCAGCGCCGACAGCCGGTACCAGGTGTCCTGCGCCTGCTTCAGCTTCGGCGCCGCGACGGCCTCCTCGGCCTCCAGCGCCTCCTCGCGCTCCTGCGCCTGCGCGAGCGCCCGCTCGGTCTCGGTGCGCCGCTCGCGGATCTGCGCCTCGTCGGCGGCCTCCTGCTCCAGCTTCGTGCGCAGGGTGACGAGGTCGTCCGCGAGCAGCCGCAGCCGCGCGTCCCGCAGGTCGGCCTGGATCACCGCGGCCTTCCGCGCGATCTCGGCCTGCTTGCCGAGCGGCTTCAGCCGGCGGCGCAGCTCCCCCGTGAGGTCCTGGACGCGCGTGAGGTTGCCCTGCATCGCGTCGAGCTTCCGCAGCGCCTTCTCCTTGCGCTTGCGGTGTTTGAGGACGCCCGCGGCCTCCTCGATCACCGCGCGGCGGCCCTCGGGGCCGGAGTGCAGCACCCGGTCGAGCTGCCCCTGCCCGATGATGACGTGCATCTCCCGGCCGATGCCGGAGTCCGACAGCAGTTCCTGGATGTCGAGCAGCCGGCACGAGTCGCCGTTGATCGCGTACTCGCTGCTGCCCGACCGGAACATCAGCCGGCTGATCGTGACCTCGGTGTAGTCGATGGGCAGCGCGCCGTCGGCGTTGTCGATCGTCAGCACGACCTCGGCGCGGCCGAGCGGCGCCCGGTTCGCCGTGCCGGCGAAGATGACGTCCTCCATCTTGCCGCCGCGCAGCGACTTCGCGCCCTGCTCGCCCATCACCCACGCGAGCGCGTCCACGACGTTGGACTTGCCGGACCCGTTGGGACCCACGACGGCGGTGATGCCGGGCTCGAACTTCAGCGTGGTCGACGACGCGAAGGACTTGAAGCCGCGCAACGTCAGGCTCTTCAAATACACGCGCTCGCCGTCCTCCTCCGGTCGGTACGCCGGGGGACCGTCGGGACGGGGCGCGCGCCGTTCGCGGCGCCGGAGGGCCTCCCCCGCCGGGCCCGCTGCTCAGTCGCCGTCCCCGCTCGCGTCGCGGGTCACGCCGCGCGGGGGCCGGGCATTCCGAGGAGGATACCGGTCGGCGCGACCGGTGACCTGCTGCCGCGCCGGATCCGGCGCCCCTCGCGAGCCGGACGGTGCCGGACCGGGCGGTGCCGGACCGGACGCCGCCGGGACGGGCGGGCGCACGGGCGGGCACCGGCCGCGATCATCGCGCCGGTGGCGTGGGGCAAACTTTAGGGACGCCAGACTCCCGGCGTCCCTGTTTCGATCGGTTCCGCGGCGCCGATCAGGTCAGCGCCGGTTCACGGTCCTTCACCGCGAGCGACATCACGTCGTCTTCGTTCGCCGTCGCGAGCGCGTCGTTCTCCGCCTGGAGCCGTACGAGTTCGGCTTCCAGGTCGCGTACGCGCTGCTGAAGGCGCCGCATCTCCGCGACCATCCGGGGGTCGGGACCGCCGACGTGGCCGAGTAGAGCCTTCGCCATGACTAAAGGTCCTCCACGCTGAGCAACCAGCAGGGATCGCGCACGAGAAGCAACTGATGTCGGTGCGCGTATCGTCTAGAGTCGCACCGGCCGCTGTCCTGGTCAAGACGCACATCACAGGCCGGTAACAACCTTTCACCATCCAGTTTAGCAGGTACAAACCGGACTTCCGTACCCGGTCACCGTTCCTCGAAACCCTCGGCCGTCCCGCGCGGCTCGCTCCACCGCTCCGTCACGCCCGTCACGGCGCCCGGACGGCCCGGCCCGCCGGGCGGCAGAGCGCCGGCCGCCGCGGCGTCGGGACGCAGCATCTCGAGGAGGCCGCGGCATTTCCCGCGCGGCCCCTCGGCCACCACTTCGACACGGCCGTCGCTCAAATTCGACGCACTTCCGACCAGGCCGAGTTCCAGTGCCCGCGCCCGCACCCACCAGCGGAATCCGACGCCCTGCACGCGTCCCCGCACCCATGCGGTGAGCCGCACCGCCTCGTCGTCGCCCATGTCGCGTCCCCCCTCGTCGATCACGCGGTCGATCCCCCGTCCCGCCGTCCGTGCCAGGGGAACCCTAGTACCGCCCGCGCCGCGGGCGCGGCTGGCACACGGGGCAGCTGTAGGACGACCGGTTCATGAACTCGTCGCGGCGGATCGGCGTCCCGCAGCGGCGGCACGGCTCGTCCCGGCGGCCGTAGGCGTCCAGGGAGCGCTCGAAGTAGCCGCTGTCGCCGTTCACGTCGACGTACAGGCTGTCGAACGACGTCCCGCCGACGGCGAGCGCCGCGCTCATCACGTCCTGCGCGGCCTGGACGATCCGGGCCGCCTCGGCGCGCGTCAGCGTCTCGGTCGGCCGCGCCCAGTGCAGCCGCGCCCGCCACAGCGCCTCGTCCGCGTAGATGTTGCCGACGCCGCTGACCAGCGACTGGTCGAGGAGCGCCCGCTTGATGCCGGTCTTTCGGCGCCGCAGCGCCCGGTACAGCGCGTCGCCGTCGAAGGCCGCCTCGAGGGGGTCGGCGGCGATGTGCACGATCGTTTCGGGGACGAGGCCGGTGCCGTCCGGCGCGGGGGCGGCGGCGCCCGCGACGGCGTCCGGGACGAGGTCGGCGACCATCAGGTGCCCGAACGTCCGCTGGTCGACGAACCGCAGGTCGAGGGGGTCGGCGGCGGCGCCGTCGGTGAACCCGATCCGCACCCGCAGGTGCTTCTGCGGCTCCCGGCCCGGCTCGCCGACGAGCAGCTGCCCGCTCATCCCGAGATGGGCCAGCAGCGCCTCGGACGGCGCCGCGCCCGGCCCGTCCGCGAGCGGCAGCCACAGGTACTTGCCGCGGCGGCGCGGCGCGAGGACGGTGCGGCCGGCGAGGCGCCCGGCGAAGTCGGCCGGCCCGGCCTCGTGGCGGCGCACCGCGCGGGGGTGCAGCACCTCGGCCGTCGCGACGGTGCGGCCGGTCGTCCAGCGGTCGAGGCCCCGCCGGACGACCTCGACCTCGGGCAGCTCAGGCACCGGTGAGCCCGGCGGGACGCGAGCCCCGGCCGTTCCCCGCGCCGGAGGCGGCGCCCGTCCCGTCCGTCCCGGCGCCGGCCTCTCCGGCGTCCGCCTTCCCGGCCTTCTCCCGCTCGGCGGCCATGTCGCGGATGGCGTTCCAGGCGGCCTCGGCGGCGTGCTGCTCCGCCTCTTTCTTGCTGCGGCCCTCCCCGGACCCGTAGGTCTCGCCGCCGACCCGCACCGACGCCCGGAAGGTCTTCTGGTGGTCGGGGCCGCTCTCGGCGACGTGGTACTCGGGGACGCCGAGCTCCTCGACGGCCGTGAGCTCCTGCAGGGACGTCTTCCAGTCGAGCCCGGCGCCGAGGCCCGCCGAGCGGGCGATGAGGGCGTCGAACAGCCGGTGGACGAGCGCGGACGCGTCGTCCAGGCCCCGGTCGACGTACACGGCGCCGATGAGCGCCTCGAGGGTGTCGGCGAGGATCGACGCCTTGTCGCGGCCGCCGGTGCCCTCCTCGCCGCGGCCCAGCCGGATGTGCGCGCCGACGCCGAGGCCGCGCGCGACGCCCGCGAGCGCCCGCATGTTGACGACGGCGGCGCGCAGCTTCGCCAGGTGCCCCTCGGGCAGGTCGGGGTGCCCCCGGTACAGGGTGTCGGTGACGACGAGGCCCAGCACCGAGTCGCCGAGGAACTCCAGGCGCTCGTTGGTGGGCAGGCCGCCGTTCTCGTACGCGTACGAGCGGTGGGTCAGCGCGCGCTCCAGCAGCGCGTCGTCGACCTCGACGCCGAGGGCGCGGGTCAGTTCCGCGCGGTCGGGCGCGGGGTCGGATTTCTTGGCGCTCAACGGGCCCTCCTCGCAGGCCGTGCGCCGCGCGGACGCGCGGTCGCCTCGATGGCGCGCGGCCGGGAGGCCGGGGACGGCGGAGGGCGCGGCACGAGGAGGGACGGCCCGCGGCCGCCCCGTGCGGGGACGGACGGGCCGGCCGGGCGGGGCGGTCGCCCCGCGGCGAGGTCCGCGAAGACGAGGTGCGCGCCGGTTCGGCTGATCCCGGCGTGCACCACGGCTCCGGGCACAGGCCGCCGTGCCGGACACCACGCCGACGTCGCGCGCCGGGGTGGTCGTGCCTTCACGCACCTGGAGGGGCGGACCGCGCCGTGTGCGCGGGGCCGCCCCCCGGGATGCGAGGAAGACTCAGGCCGACGGGGTGATGACCTGCCGCCGGTCGTAGGTGCCGCACGTCGCGCACGCGGTGTGGGGCAGCTTCTTGTCGCGGCACGTCGGGCAGTCGACCAGGGTCGGCGCGGCGGTCTTCCACTGCGCGCGCCGGTGCCGCGTGTTGCTGCGGGACTTCTTCCGCTTCGGGACGGCCACGTCAGCCCTCCTGCTTTCCTTCTCGTCGGTCGGATGAACCGCGGGCGCCGTGGCTCCCGCTCCCCCGCTCCGGGTCGTCGGCCGCCATGCCGGCGGCGATGTCCCGCAGTGCCGCCCACCGGGGGTCGGCGACGTCGTGCCGGTGGTCCGGACCGGCGTCGGCCAGCCGGACCCCGCACTCCGCGCACAGGCCGGGACAGTCGTCCCGGCACAGTGGCGAGAGCGGCAGCGCGAGCACCACCGCGTCTCGGAGCAGCGGTTCGAGGTCGATCAGGTCGTCCTCGAGGTGGAGCTCGTCGTCATCGGCGTTCCCGCCGGAGCGGGTGTCAGGATAGACGAAGAGCTCCTGGAAGTCCGCCTCGAAGGTCGAGGCGATCGGGTCGAGGCAGCGGGCGCACTCCCCTTCGAGGGGAACCGTCGCCGTGCCGGTGACGAGCACCCCCTCCAGCACCGCCTCGAGCCGGAGGTCCAGCTCGATCGCGGCGCCCTCGGGGACGCCCACCATCTCCACACCGAAATCCTCCGGAGCCGGCACGGTCAGGCGCTCCTCGCGCGACGACCCGGGTTGCCTGCCGAGAGCCCGAGTGTCGAGCACGAGCGGCGCGTTGGGGTCGAGGCGTGTCAGCGGAATCCTGCTTTCGTGAGGCATGGGAATCAAAGCCGTTGGTGATGGCCGATGTCCCAGGGTACCGAACGCCGGGCGCCGTCCCCAACTCGCGGCCCTCCCACCAGCGGATCGCCACCGCCGGACCGCCGCCACCGGACCGCCGCCGGGCCCGGCCGCGCGCCCCCGCCCCGCGCGTCCCGCCTAGTCGGTCTCGCGGAGCCGGTCGACGAGCCGGTCGCGGACGCTGTCGGGAACGAGGCCGGAGATGTCGCCGCCGAACTTCACGACCTCCTTCATCAGGCTGGAGGAGAGGAAGGCGTACTCGGGGTTCGTCGCCATGAAGAGGGTCTCGATGCCGGCGATGCGGTGGTTCATCTGCGCCATCTGGAGCTCGTACTCGTAGTCGCTGACGGCGCGGAGCCCCCGGACGATGACCGGGATGTTCTGTTCCTTGCAGTAGTCCACGGTCAGGCCGTAGAACTTGTCGACGCGGACGTTGCCGTACCCCTCGGTCACCTCGGAGATCATGTCCGCGCGCTCGTCGACGGTGAACAGGCTCTTCTTGTTCTTGTTGATCAGCACTGCGACGACCACCTCGTCGTACAGGCTGGAGGCGCGGCTGATGATGTCGAGATGGCCATTGGTCACGGGGTCGAACGATCCCGGACAGACGACACGGCGCACGGCGCGAACCCCTTCGTTCCCGGTTTCTGACCTGCGGCGCGAACGTACCAAATCCCATTCTGCCCGCTTTCACCCGGGCTCGACGGTCCGTCCCGGCACGTCCCGGGCACGTCGCGGCCGGTCGCGCCGTGCGGACGGCCGGGACGCGAGCGCATCGGTGGTCTCCGCGGCGGTCGGGCCGGACCGTGCAGCCGTCCGGACGGTGCCCTACCCGGCGGGTGCGCGGTCACCCGCGCCCGCGGCCGCGGGGCGTCACGCCGCCGACGGCCGTGCCGTACCAGAAGACCGCTTCCCCGTACCGGCGGTCCCGGTCGGCCTCGTACCCCTCCGGCCAGCGCAGCGCGGGGCCGCGCGCCGCGCGCTCGACGACGACGAGCGCGTCCGGCGCCGTCCAGCCGTGGTCGCGCAGGTCGTCGAGCAGTTCGGTGACGGCCGCGTCGGGCAGCGCGTACGGGGGGTCGGCGAAGATCAGGTCGTAGGGCGCGTCGGGCGGGCGGCGGACGACGCGCTCGACCTTGTCGGCGCACGGCACCGCGCCGGGCAGGCCGAGATCCTCGGCGTTCCGCCGGAGCACCTTCGCGGCGCGGGGGTGCGACTCGACGAGCAGGGCGTGCGCGGCGCCGCGCGACAGGGCCTCGAGGCCGACCGCGCCCGATCCGGCGTACAGGTCGGCGACGCGCAGGCCGTCCAGAGGGCCGAGGAGGGCGAGGACGGTCGCGAACAGGCCCTCGCGCGCGCGGTCGCTGGTCGGCCTCGTGTCCCGTCCCGGCGGGACGGCGAGCCGCCGGCCGCCCGCGCTCCCCGCGATCACCCGTGTCATGCCCCTCAGTATTCCGGTCCCGGAAAATGCCACAAACGGAAGCGGGGACTCCTGTGAACCTCTACCAAATCGGTGACGTGATGTTCACAACGACTACTTCGCGTGCCAACGTGCTCGCAGGTTGTGCAACCACCCGACCCCTCAGGAGCACTGGTGCACCAAGGTAGGAGATTGGCGGTGACCGCCGGGGCGACCGTCCTGGGCATCGCCGCCATGAGCGGCGTCTCCCACGCCGAGACCTCCCGGCTCTCCGCCGAGCGCGCTCCCGCCCGCGCCGCGGCCGACCAGCCGGCCAAGGGCGCGGCCAACGCCAAGCGGGCGAAAGCCAGGAAGGCGACGAAGGCGGAGCCGCGGGACACGGGGAAGACGAGCGCGGGGAAGCCGGGAACGGGGCGGACCGGGGCGGGCGAGGCGCTGCGGCGCACCGCCGAGCCCGTGGTCCGCACCCTCGACCGGGACGAGCCGGAGCGGACGGCGGGCGACGGGGCCACCGCCGGGCGCGAGAAGAGCGAGAAGAGCGAGACGGGCAGGGCGCCCCGTGCGAGCGAGTCCGCCGAACCGAAGCGGCGGGCGCGCACGCAGCAGCGGCAGGAGCGGGAGCAGGAGTCCGGCCGGGAGCAGAAGCCCGGCGCGGAGCCCGCGGAGCGGACCGAGCAGGCCGTCGGGCTGGAGCTCCGCCTCGACGCGGACCTCGGCTACGACGAGCGGACCCGCACGGCGACCGCCGGGCTCGGGCTGACCGCCGGGGTCCGCACCCCGCACCTCGACGCGGGTGTGCGGCTCCGGGCGGACGGCAGCGTGTCGCTCGCCGACGCCACCGTCGAGGCGGGCGCGGAAC
>NZ_AULB01000050.1 GCF_000425065.1 Actinomadura rifamycini DSM 43936 | reverse complement strand
GTTCTCGCGTTCGAGTTCGCGTTCCCGGAGGCTCTTCGGGGCGCCGGCCGGTGTGGTGGACGCGTCGTCGCCGTGGCGTCTGCGGTAGTCCTTGACCCAGTTGCCCAGGGTGGTGTCGTGGATGCCGACCTCACGGGCCACATGGGCGATGGGGCGCGGGCCGTCCAGGACCATCCGGACGATCTCGTCCTTGTGCTCCTGGGTGAAATGCCGCCTCTGTCGTGCCAACGACCTTCCCTTCCGGTTCTCCCCAACTCTAGTTGGGGCCCTGTCCGGAAGATCCGTGGCACCTCACATGCGCACCCTGGAGGAAGTTCTGTCCCTGGAAGCCTCGCCGCTCGCCGGCTCCCAACCCCGTGGTCGTCCGTATGCCTGAACTGACCGGCGCCACCAACCTCCACGAGCGCGCCCACACCCTGCTCGACCGGATCTGCGACCTGACAGGACTCGACGCATCCGGTGCCGAACTTCTCCGCCTGCGCAGCAACGCGGTGTTCAAGCTCCGCGGCCCGATCATCGTGCGGATCGCCACCGCCCCCGCCGCCGCCGAACGCCTCCCGGCCGTCCTGGCCGCGACCCGGTGGCTAGCCGGCCGCGACTTCCCCACCGTCGAGCCCGCCGACGAGATCACCGACCAGCCCGTAACCCTCGACGGCGTCACCGCGACCTTCTGGCGCTACATCCCCACCAGCCCTACTCCGGCCAGCACCCGCGACCTCGGCCGTCTCCTTCGCGACCTGCACACCGGCCCGACCCCGCCCTTCCCGCTGCGCGAGCTCACCGATCCGCTGGCCGGCATCCGCGCGACCGTCCAGCATCACCCCGGCGTCCTCACCACCACCGAGCAGGAGTGGCTTAGCCGGCACATCGCCGCCATGACCGACGCCTGGAACCGGCTGCCCTTCACCGCCCCGCCCGCGCTCGTCCACGGCGACGCATGGATCGACAACCTCCTACGCCACCAGGACGGCCACGTGGTACTCGCCGACTGGGACAGCGTCGCCGCTGGCCCCCGCGAATGGGACCTGATCCACAGCCACCACGGCCAGCGCCGCTTTGGTCTCTCCCCCGCCGACGTCGACGACTTCACCTCCGCCTATGGCTATGACCTGCACAAATGGCCCGGCTACGAAACACTCATGCGCATCCGCGACCTCTACGCAATCGGCATCCACATCCGCAACGCCCCCGGAGATCCCTTCTCCCGTCGCGAACTCGCTCACCGCCTCACCAGCATGCAGACCAACAACACCCACACCCGCTGGCACATGAGGTAATCGCGAGGAAGCCTCAACCTTCTAAAGTGCATCACCCGCCCTGTAGAGAGCCAGCACTTGCCAGGCGCATCCCGCTGGGCGTCCAGCGCCTCGCGCACACCGGCGGGGCACGGAGCGCCAGCGCCATCCCTGATCATCTCGGCGATGACTGGACGGCGCGCTGCGACGAGTGCGAGGAGCCGCAAGAGGCGACCGCTAACTGCGCGGCACCCGCGGCGGCCGATTGGGTCACCGGCAAGGGCGTCATGCCGCTGACGCAAGCGTTCGGCCTCCTGTGCGGGCCCGACCTCGTGCGCCAGTGGCACCACCGGCGCCGCATCGAGGGCCGCATCGTCAACGGCGTTACCTGGTACGACCTGGCGAGCGTCCAGCGCTATGTGGTTCTGCGAACGGCCCGGCGCGATCAAGGGGCGACATTAGCGGGTCCTGCGAACACGGGATCCTTTTCGAGCTGGGCTCCGCCTGAGCTGGCGTGAGCAACTCCCCCTTTATCCGCCCGGCCATGGCGTCGGCGGGCGCGCATGCTCTTGCCCCCTGGGCTTCTTGCTCGGCCTAGCCACGGCGCTCCTGGTGCTGTGGGCCACACTCGGGACCGGCGCCCTGTGGTTGCTGGAGCACGCTGACAAGGTGAAGGTCGACAAACTGGACGAGACCGCACGGGCCGAGGCGCTGGACCGGGTCCGGGGCCGGGCGGTCGCCGTCGGCACCAGCCTGCTCGCCCTCGTGGCGATCTTCTTCACCGCCCGCGCCGCCCGCGCCGCTCTCGCCAGCAGCAGCGCCGCACAGCAGACCGCCGCGGCGACCGAACAGGGCATGGTGACCGGCCGCTATACCGCCGCTATCAAACCACTCGGCTCCAACAAGCTCGACATCCGCCTCGGTAGGGTCTGCTCCCCAGTCCCGGACCCGTGGTCTGGGACGACCAGCGGGCGCTGTAGGCGGCACTCAGGCTGTCGGGCTCGTGAGCTCGCGGACGCGGTCGCTGTAGAAGCCCTGCTTGTCCGCTTCCACGACTCGCTCAAAGTACTCCCGGGCGCGTCGCCGATCACCGACCATGAAGTAGTACTTCCCGAGCTCGAAGAGGCTGAACAGGTCGAAGGCGTCGAGCGCCAAGGCCTGGTTGTAGAAGCCGAGGGCGAGGCGATCGTTCCCGTTGAGGGCGTGCGCCCACCCGAGCTTGGAGTAGACGACGACGGCATCCGGCCGCTCTGCTCGAACGGTCTCGAGCAACTGGATCGCGCGCCCGTAATCGCCATCAAGTCCCGCCGCGACGGCGAGCCGGAACCGCGAGTACGGCCGGTCGACGGCGTCCACGAGGCGCTCGTAGATCGCCACCGCGTTGCCGTACCGCTGGAGGTTGGTGTACAGCTGACCGAGCCGCTCAACCACCTCGCGTCGCTGATGGCTCTCGACCGGGTAGCCACGATCGAAGGCGGCGAGCAGCTTCTCGTACGCTTCGGCCGCTTTGCGGTGGTACCCCAGGCGCATACAGATGCCACCGAGCATCCGCAGGTACTGAGGATGGCCGTCGCTCCGATCGACAGCAGCCTCCGCCGCCTCCAGAGCACCTTGAGCGTCGCCCTCGGCGAGCCGCTGCTTGGCCAGTTCGAGGTAGTAGAGCGGACTTGACGGGGGCGGCCGGAAGCCGAGCTGGCTGGGCTCCGAGCGAGCCGGCATGGCTGCCATCGCCGCCTCGGCGCGCAACCGGTCAAGGCATGCCTGCACGGCAACGCGTATCGACCCACAGTTCAGAAAACGGTTCTCGGGCCGCCGCGCCATCGCGCGAAGGATCACGTCCTCGAGATCGGCGGGCACATCGCGGTTGACCTCACGAGGCTTCGCGACCTGCACGCCGGTCAGCAGCTGATGCGGGCTCGAGTAGGGCAATCGTCCCGTGGCCATCTCGTAGAGGAGAACACCGATCGAGTAGATGTCGCTGACGTCCCGGGCGCGCTTCCCCTCGAGCGCCACCTCAGGGGCCATGTACGCCTCTGTGCCGCGGCGCTTGGTCCAGACCCACACATCCTCGAGCCGGCGGCTCGACCCGAAGTCGGTGATCTTTGCTGCCCCGGACGCCTTGTCAACGAGGATGTTCTGCGGCTTTAGGTCGTTGTGCGAGATGTTCGCGGCGTGGACAACAGCAAGACCGTCGAGGATCTGCAGTGTCCACTCCAGCATCTGTTCGAAGGTGAGCGGCGCCCGCGTACTGACGCTGTCGAGGACCTTTGCCAGGTCGTAACCATCAATGAACTCCATCTCGATCACGAAGAGCTCGCTGATGTTGTGGAAGCCGTGGACGCGAACAATATTCGGGTGATGGATGTCCCTGATGATGTCTGACTCCTTGCGAAGCACCTCCTCGCCCTTCTCCTGGTCTTTCGGAATCTTGATCGCGACCGTGGCACCATCCTTCAGCCTCCGCGCCTGCCACACCTCGCCGAAGCTCCCTTTGCCGAGCTCGGCCAGCAAGCGAAAGCGATCGCCCAGCTCCTCGCCGGACTTGCCACGGAACACGATCAGCGCCATTACTACGCCCTCCCAAGGGCGAGCCGCTCATTGCGTTCGTCGCGCAGGAACTCGCCGAACACGAGACGTTCGGAGTCGGGAGCTGGACGCATCACGCACTTAATGATCAACAACGGTGTCCGGGCCGGGGCCACGTCACTGCCACGACGCCTAAACCCTTCGCGGTAAGTTGCGATGATGGCGTCCATGCTGCGTGGAGCCGAGCCGCTGCGTACCCAGTAGATCAGGACACACAGCTTCAAACTCGGGGTCGCTGTCGACGCGATCGCGAGGTTTTCGACCTTTCCCCGCAGCTTCCCCTCGTCACCGCGCTCGAACCTCTCGAATTCGAACGCGAGCGAGGCTTCGCCCAATTGCTTCTCGAACCACACGGAATCCGCACGCACGTCCCCGAGGCCGTTGTCGCGAGCCCACCAGATCGGGCACTCCGCCACGGCGGAGTAGCCCTGCGACTGCCCCGCGGTGGCCAGGACCGTGAGGAAGTGCGAGTGCACCGTGAGCCCGATGTCCGGGATCCCCGACAGCAGCATCGGGAAGTGCTCGACCATCAGTTCGCGGTTGGCGAGCCCGTCAAACACCAGGTCCGCCGGAGATGGCGAGCGGTCACCCATCATCCTCCCGACCTCCCCCAGCGCTCACACACGCGCGGTGACTCACCGCCGTGGATGAGCGCCTTGGTGCCGACCTTCACAACGAGCGGCGCGATGATCGCCCGTCCGCAGATCAGCGCCTCACCGGTCGACAGCGTCGGGAGCTCCGCCAGGTCCGCTGCAGAGAAGTAGTCGGAGGTCTTCTGGATGAACCGCTGGTCGTCCGGGTTCTTGATGCGCATCGCGACGATAGTGTTGCACTGACTCGTCACGTCGGAGTCGAGCTTGCTCGGGCGCTGGCTGACGATGCCGAAGCCCACGCCGAACTTCCGGCCCTCGGCCGCGATGCGCTTGATGATGTTCTTCGAGATCGCAGCCTCGCCGACGGGCGCGAAGTTGTGCCCCTCCTCGTAGACAATGAACACCGGCCGAGTCGGGCGCTGCTTATCGGCCGCCGCCTTCATCAGCTCGCTCGAGATGAGCGCGACGATGACCTGCCGCGCCGTGTTCGAGAGCCCTTGGAGGTCAATGATGCAGAGCCGTCCGGCTTCGGCATTGTCGTCGCCGACCATCTCGTAGACGTCGAACGGCTCACCGGCCGCGCGCGAGTAGAAGCTCTGGGCCTCGTTGATCATGCGCCGAAGGCGGATAGCGGCGATGTTGGCACTCCCTCCGCGGAGCGCGCTGGCCTCGCCCTGGCTGCCGGACTCCGTCACCCACTCCTTCAGGCGGTCGAGATCATCGAGGACCGCGAAGAGCTCCTGGATGTCGCGAGGCTCGTCGATGTTCTCCTTCCAGTAGCGGAGCGCAACGTCGAGTACGCGCTGCTGCGGCTCCGTCAATCCAGGGAGCACACCGGAGAACTCGTCCACGTCGAAGTGGTCGAGCTGAAGAGCGAGGCGCATGTTATTCCCCGCGTACTTCTCGTCGAAGCTCCGCAGCTGCGGCGTGTAGACCTTGATGCCACCCCCACGGTCCTGCAACTGCTGGAGGGCAGTTTGGATCTCCGCGAGCTTCTGCCGGTCCCGAGGGTCCTCGACCTTGTCGAGCCGGTCGTTGAAGTTGAGCTTGCCGGCTCGGAAGGCCCTGCCGTACTCGCCGTGCGGGTCGAAGACCACGACCGACGCGTTGAGCTGCGAGACCAGCCGCTCGATGACGCGCCCGACGGTGTAGCTCTTCCCCGAGCCGGTCATCGCAAGCACGGCGAGGTGCTCGGTCACCAAGGTGTTCGCGTCGAGGAAGACCGGGACGATGTTCTCGCCCTTCTCGTAGCCGACGAGGTTGCCGAGATGGACGCTGGTGTCCTCGGAGAACTCGTAGAAGCTTGTGAGGAACGCGTAGTCGACTCCGTAGACCTTCGTCCCCGGCGTCAGCGGACGTCGGGGAATCCGGATCTCGCCGGTGAACGGATCCTTGTAGCCGACCAGCTCGAGCGTCGCATACACGGTCTCGCCCGAGAGCCGCGACTGCGGCAGCAGCTCGACTTCACTGATCCCTTCGCCGAGCGCTGGGCTGAACAGGATGTTCGACCGCGAGAGCCCCACGATGCGGCCCAACACGTCGAGCTGAGATTCCGACTCGCGCTCCTGGTGCGCAACCCGCACGAACTCCCCGCGCCGCGCCGAGAAGCTCGTACGCAGTGCGATCGTCAGCTTGCTGGGCTCCCCGGTGTTGCCGACTAGTTTGCCAATGTAGTTGTCGTCGTCTCGGAACATGCTCACTCCTCATCCATGGTGTCGACGCCCTCGAGCCAGGCTCGGTCAACGGCACGGTCCTTGAGCATGCCCAGGGTCGAACGAAGGTAGTTGGACAAGACCTCGCGCGGCATCATTACGAGCTGCTCGGCGTACCAGAGCGGCAGCGGCTTCATCCGCGGATTGTCGTTCAGCGTCAGGAAGGCGGTGATGCTGGCCAGCCTGTCGAGGGCCTCGGAGTCCCACTGCCCCGGAGCACCGACGGTCTCGATCTTCCAAATCGGCGTTCGGAGGCCGACCTGGATGTGGAAGCCGATGAGCCCGTGGTTCGCGACCGTCCGAGGCTCGAAGCGCTTCATCTGGCGCCCCAGCGCTTCGTAGTAGTAGGCGGCCGTCCGATGCCCTGCACGCAGGGCACCACGGAGGAAGCGGAGAACACCGACCCGCCGAAGCTCCGCCCACTCACCTTGCACGAGGTCCAGCGCTTCGCTGCTGATCGCCTCGGGGGAACCCGCCGGTCCCTTCTCACGGAGCGCGTTCAAGACGGCGGCGTTGAGGTCGCGGCGCGACTGAAGCGAAACGAGGAACGGACCGTTCGGGTCATTCGGGTAAATGGACGGCAGGAACCTCTGCCAGAACGCCTCCATCACCTCGATCAGCTCGAGCCACTCCTCCTCGACGTCGGGCTCGGCGAGGCTGAGACTCTGCTCGGCACGCGGGACAAGGAGCGGGATGTCGACAAAGATGACGTCCGGTTTCGTGTCCGAATCCAGGAGGTCTGTCAGGAGCTGGTAGACGAGGATGTACTCCTTCCATGCAAGTCGCTCGGACGCGTCCAGGAAGTTCATGTCGTTGATGTCGACACGGCTGTCCTGGAAGCCCTCCGTCACCTGGTTGCCAGACACGACGATGTCGTGGCGGAGCGCCGCGGCTCCATAGAGCATGCCGCCCAAGGCGGGCATGCTCCGGCTCTTGGAGGAAACTCCCACGGCGTAGACGCGATCGAACCGGCGCGACTCGATGCTGCGGATGATGCCGCCACGCACGAAGAGCGGGGCCTTCGAGTCGATGTACCGCATCTTGTTGGCGATCTTCCCGACGGTGCCGGGAAGCCGCAGGCTCATTGCCGCGGCGAGTGCGCGAGCCAGCTCGATGCTCTTCATGTGGTCGTCTCCTCTGAGGCGAGCAGGGCCCCAAGCTCACGAAGGTAGGGGTGCATCCCGCGCTGCTCGAGAAACCGGACGAGAGCCCCGCGATCGCTCGGTGCCGACGCGTCGGAGGCCGCGAGCCCCTGACGCGTGAGCTCGTCGAGGGCTCGACCGACGTCGTTGGCGCTCAGGTCCACGCCAAGGAGCGCCCCCGCTCGAGAGCGCAAGAGCTCCGCTGTCTGTGGGCCGCCGGCCGCAAGGAGCAGCGCAACGGGGACGAGTACCCCTTCGCCGACCGCCTCGGCGTTCGGCGGGCTCGATGGCTGCCATGCGATCTGCCTGGCCTCCGCTGTGACCGACGGAGTCCACGACAAGAGGTGCCCAAGCAGGCTCTGGCGATGCGCCTCGTCGGTCAGCGCCGTGTAGGTAAGCAGTTGGAGCGCGGAGAAGAACACCGGACCCGCGGTATTGGTCGCCTGGTACCGGAGGAGCACGGGCTTGCTCCGGGCATCAACGGCAAGTACGCCTGCGCCGAGTGCCGTGTCGAAGAAGTGGTCCGACCGGACCTTCACCTCTCCGCCGAGGACCTCCTCGAGCGCACCGTCGATGATGCGAGCAGCCGAATCCGCGGCTCGGCGTCGGGCTCCCAGCTGGACCGGCGTCTCGAAGTAGCGGCCGAGGTCCAGATCCGTGAACGGCGGCACAACGATGACGGCGACCCGCGCCCGCGCGAGCGCGGACGACAGCTTGCGCGTGTCGACAAGGCGCTCGGCATCCAGCAGCCCCCCGACGACGACGAGCGGAGGCCCCGACGGATCAGCCAGGAGCCGATCCATGGGAACGCTCTCGACCTCGGCCGTCTGCGAGAGGACGCCGACCTCGAACAGGTCAGCCTGTGCTTCGACGATGCGCGCTTTCATCGGAGCTCCAGCTTCGAGCGGATGAGCTTCATCTCCTTGAGCTCACGAATCGCGCCGGCGTGGTCCGGGTGCTGGTCTTCGTCGTAGGAGCCGGCCTCCAGGTCGCCGGAGATGTCGACCCACAGACCGAAGTGGACGCCCGTGCCAGCGCCCTCGAAGAAGCCTGCGCCCTCCTGGGAGACCTGGCTGTTGAACGCCTCGTAGCGCGCCTTCGTGGTCCCGAAGGTCGCAGCCGGCGTCGGCTCCGCCTTGGCCGGCTTCCCGTTCGACTTCAGGACTCGGTTGAGCGCGCGCAGTTCCTTCTGCCGGATCACCTGCCGGAGTTCCGTCTTGAGCTCGTCGAACTTCTCGGTGACCTGCTGCGGGAGCCCCTGGACCGCTTGCGCGGTCGCGACGACCTCGGTCTCCAGGCTCTTCAAAAGCTCGGCATCCGCCACTTCGTCGATCAGCGATTGCACCTGCTGCTTCAGACCTCCCTCCATAAGGCCGCGGAACTTCTGGACCTCGAGCTTGAGTGGGTTGAGCGAGGCCTGCACCGATTGCGGGGCGTCGGCCGCGAAGTCGCCCAGCGACTGCCACGCGGAGGCGGCAGCCTTGTAGTCCTTGACCGCCATCGCCCACTGCTCATGGAGCTTCTTGAACCGCGCGAAGAAGCTACCCGGCCGCTCCTGGCTGATCAGGTCCTTCAGCGCGTCCATGCGCTTCCACGCATACTCGTACTGCGAGTTGACCAGGTACTGGTCGATCATCAGCGTGTACGACGCGACCGGGATCGTCGCCACCCGCGTCTGCGTGCCTGCCGCGGCGGGCCCTTTCACCGCGTCCTCGAGCTCGGACTTGATAGCCTTGAGCGGCAGCGTGACCGGGGCAATGGGGAACGGGTGGCCCTCGGCCTCATCGAGCGTGGCCGCCTCGCCCAGCAGATGGTCGATCTCCTCGATCATCTCGCCCCGAGTCGCCAGGAACGTCTTCTTCAACCATGCCAGGAAGGCGACCCGCTCCCACAGCGAGAGCTTCGAATACCGGGTCTCGTAGGACAGGATTCGCGCTGGCGAGCAGTCGAAGTGGAGCGTCGTCTCGCCTATCTCAAGCGGGCACACACCGAGGATGCACTCCTCGATGTCGAGGACCTGAGCGACGACCATCTTGAGCGATCCCTCGGTCAGGCTGTCGATGTCGGCGGTCAGGTGGTCCGAGCTCACCTGCTGAATCTGCTTTTCCGCCGTCACCAGCTGCTGCTTGGCCATGGGGTAGTTGTTGCTCCGCAGAATGCCGGCCTGCGTGGGGAACAGGTCGGTGAGCGTCTTGGCCGAGTCCTTGCACTCCCCTTCGAGCCAGGTCGACGCCGACTGGCGGCGGCTCTCGAGCATCGTCCGGTCGACGGCCTTGTAGAGGTCGTTCTTCTTGCGGACGAGCCCGATGCCGATGAGCACCTCGAGAATCTGCTCGAGCTGCTGCGGTGCCTTCATCTCACTGTCGGGAACCACGAAAAAGAAGCTGTTGGCCAGCTTGTTCACCGCCGACTGTGTCTTGAGCTCTTGGAGGAGCGCAAAGAAGCACCGAGGCACCTTCGGAAGCAGGCTTCCGTCGGTCGTCAGCACGCCGAGGAGGTCGCCGTACTTCCACGCGGCCGGTGCATCGATGTTCTTCTTCGCCGCCTGCCGGCAGTTTTCGAACTCCACGGTGTTCAGGGGTCCGCCGGCCGTGTCGGCGGCTGCATCGAGCGAGCAGTCCTTCGCCAACATGTAGCGGTAGCCCTTCGCAAAATCGGCCGTGTTGCCGGTCCTGCGGCTCCAGATGGGCGCGAGGAGGTAGCCGGACTTGCGGAGGCCGTTCGCCCACTCCCGGCTCTTCGCTTGCCACTCGTCGCGGTAGGACCCCTCGAGCCCTTTCGCGACGTTGCTCAGGCGTGCCTCGTGAGCGTTGTAGGCGGAGCCCCTGCCCGAGTACTTGATCAGGAACTCCTCCTCCTGCGACACGAGGCGCCGGATCAGGACGCAGCGGCGAAGGGCCGGCAAAGCATCGAGCTGCTGCTCGAACGAGGCCACGTCCGCGCCTGCCGGGAACAGGACGAGGATCGGGTGGACCCGCTCGAGGCCGATGTAGGCGCGGAGCTTGTCGAGGGTCTCCTGCGCGTCCAGGCAGTACACGATCGTGCACCGACCATCCGGCGTGACCCGAAGCCCGTCAAGCGACGGCGAGCCGAACGCGGAGGTGAGCGCCTTGTGCGGAACGTCTTTGAGCCCCGAGACCTGCTTGGTGTCGTCGTCCCCGAGGTGGTCGTCGAGGAGCTTCGCGAGGCCGAGACAGATCGCCGTCCCGCGCTTCGCCTTCGTCTGGCTGACGCCGCGGACGTACTGGTCGAGCGGAGCCTCGTGCTTGCCGTCCTTGAAGAAGCGAACGCTCTCAGCCGCCGAGACCAGCAGCTTGTTGAACTCACGCCAGAGCCGGAACGACATCCCGATGAACCGGGTCCCGTCGACCCGGTACTTGGGCTTGGAGAAGATGCGGTGGAGCGACTCGGCCGCGAACTCGATGCCCTCGCGCGGGTAGAGCGCCGCGAGCTGCTCGCCCCACTGCTCGAGGTCGGTGTAGACGACGAAGTCACCGGCCGCGCCCGGGGCTCCCCCAATCGCAACGGAGAAGGCGCGCAAGGCCTCGACCAGTCCGACGACGGATACCTCGCAGGTCGGGGTGAAATACGTGTCGGTCTTCCCTTCCTTCGCCTTGAAGCCGAACTCAGGAAGGGTCAGCTCGTTCGCGAGCGCGCGCTCGTCGATGTGAACCTGGAAGAGTTCCGCGAAGGCGGGGCCCCGCCCGGCGACCTCGTGGGCGAGCAGCGCATCGGCCATCTCCTCGGTCAACGCCGACTTCGCCGCTCCGCCGACCGGAGCCGGCAGCTGGCCGTACACGAGCCGCTCCACCTCCTGCTTGGGTACCCCGTTCACCTTGCCGAGCAGGGGCAGGACGGCGTCGTCGTTGAATATGTGCTTGGCCCGGGCATCGGTCTTGGCGAAGTCCTTCAGGAGCTCCCACGCACTCGAGCCGTCGCCGCGCTCCATGTGCCGAGCGTGCGTCTCGTGGATGGACGCCATGATCACGTTCAGCCAGCCGAAGTTCCGGTTGGCCGAAAGGAACGCGCCCTCGAGCGTACCCACCGGGTATTCGACAACGTGCGGGTCGCCCAGGCTGCCCTTGGTGTCGTCGACGTAGCTCTCCACGTCGGTCAGTTGGTTCGGCTCGATCGTGACCGAGCTCGCTCGGCGCAGATTCGGACCGATGTGGATCTGGTCGCGCATGCCCACGCTGCACAGCAGCAGGAAGTTCACGTCCGGATGCTGGTTTCGCCAGTTCTCGTGCTTGATGACCTCCGAGACCATCAGGAGGTACTCGTCGTCGACCTTGGTCTGCGTGTCCTCACGCAGGCCCCGCTTCAGGTCACCGGGCGTCTCGACCTCGTCGACGATGATCCAGAGGTGGTTCAGGCCAGCATCACGCAAGACCTGCTTCGCATCGCGAAGCCGGTCCTCGAACGCTCGGGTATCGTCGTCGACGAGCGAGAGCGCCTTCAGGTCCACGCCCTTGGCCTGCATCGCCGCCTTGAGGTCCTCGTAGAGGTCCCGCGGCCCGCCAGCCGCGGGGGTGGCGCGCAACGTGTGCCGCAGGGCTTCGACCGCCAGGCGGGCCACCCACGTCGCAGCGTCGAGCGCGTCATCGCACACGGTGCTGTAGCGAATGTAGAGCGGCAGGACCCCATCCTGCAGCGCCGGCTCGAGCACACGCGGCTTCTTGTCCGGCTGATGGAAGGGCGGGATGACGTACTCGTTCTTGTTGAGCAGCCAACGGTCGACGCGACCCGTCGCCTCCGCGATGAGCTCGTAGCCAAGCCGCGTCTTGCCCAGACCCCAGTCGCCGAACGCGATGAAGAAGCCGGCGATGTCGTCCGCGGCACCGTCCCCGAAGGACCGGCGGAACTGGTGGAGTGCGTTGAACACCTGGTTCTGGCCCACCATGGAGAAGGAAGGCGGATAGAGCGCCACCCCCTTGGCGGCCCACGGCTTGGTAATGGTCATCGGTCTGCTCCCTGCATCTCGCTGGATGAACCCGCGGGGGTCTGCTCCTCAGACTCGACGTTCGCAGTCTTGTGGATAGGCGTGAACTCGATCCGGACGCGACGTGCACCGGGCTCGCCGAACAGCCCTCGTCCCATGCGGGGCTGTCCTGGGTGGCGGTCGAGCACCCGCAGCTGGTCGTGGTACATCGCTGTCCGGATGTAGCTGTCGAGGATGGCGGCTCGATCCTCGTCCGGCACCTGAAGGAGCTCGCCGAAGCGCTCGCCGAGCTGACTCACGATGAGAAAGCCCTCGGCGTCCGAGCAATCGCGAAGCGCCCGCGCGAACGCCTCGTCCTCGGTGAGCCGCACAGGCGCAGCTCCCTCGAATCCGAGCTCGACGAGGTCCTCAACCGCCAGCGCATCGGCGAGTCCGCTGGCGTCCAGGCTCCAGGTCGAGGGACCACCATCGAAGGCTCGGATGTGGAAGAACACGGCAAGGGCCTTCTTGAGCGCGGTCGGGAGGTCATTCGTCGACGGCGTTCCACCCTGGACGCCCTCCCACACGACCGCCGCGGTTTCACCCAGAGCCGAAAGGTCAGCACGCCAACGCGGCCCGAGGGCGAGCTCGGCGTTGTCGCGCAGCAGCATGTTGAAGCCGACGCAGTTGCGCTGTGCGATCCCAAGGACATCACCCTCGGGCGACGTGAGCGACAATGCGCCCGTGGGGATACCGCCCGGCGCCTCGACTTCCAATTGCCACCCCGCAAGGCAAAGCGCGATCACCAAGCGCGTGCGAGGGTCACGTCGAAGCAGCTGCTCCGCGAGGGCGCGAGCCCAGTCGATGTCAGCGTCCGCCTCGCGAAACACTTTCCCCAGCGCGACGCCTTCCGCGGTGGCCCGAAGGCCCTTGTCAACCCGCTCGAAGAGGCTGATCCCGTTGATGCGGTAGCGGGCGCCGCTGCGCTCCATCCCATACGTGTTGATGACGCCGTCGGTCCCCTTGCCGCGCGACGCCCCGCCCTTGAACTCCATCGTGGGAGCGATGTCGAAGACCACGCGCTCGAGATCCGCCCGTGAATAGACGCGGCCTGGCTCGGCACGGGCCGCCGCCTCCGGGTACTCCTGGATGCGAGCCGCCTCGCTCCATAGAAACAGCTTGGGGAGCGCGATGCGCACCAACGGCGTGTTCATGCCTGTCCTCCGTGGAGAGCCGCCAGGAACTGCGACAGGCGAACGCGGTAGGGCTTTTCGCCCCGGTTCTGCAGGTGTCCCGGATGAGCCTTGATCTTGGATTGGTAGTCGTCGGTCAGGCGCAGCACGTCACCGTCGCGCTCGAACACATCGAGCAGCTCGAGGTTCTTTAGCATCACGTGGACGGCGCTCGCCCAGAGCGAATCCTGGGTGCTGGCTCCCACCGGCCAGTAGCCGACCTGCTCGAGCATCGAGCGGACGTGGCGCCACAGAGGGCCCCGCCGTTCGCCGTCGAGCTCGAGATGCGCCACACCCGCACCGACGTGGATCAGCGCCGCCACATCGCCCGCCAGGCCAGCGAACAGGCGGTGAACCTCGAACTGAAGGAGCGCCGCCGCGACAGGGTGTTGGAAGAGTCGCTCTGCGGCGGCCTCGTGACCGAGCGTGGCGGCAGGCTCCCACTCGCCGTGGCGACAGAGCGGTAGGCCGGCGACGACGTAGCTTCGGGCCATCACTTCGGTGCGCTTCATCTCGCCGATTAGCACCTGGCCGTCGTCGGCCACGAGCAGCTCCACCGTGCTGAGGAGCAACGGGCGCTTCCAGCTTCGACGGAGCTGCGTGCTGAGCGGCCCCTCCGACGACTTCAACGCCGCGTCGGCGCTCCAGGACTGCTGCTCCGAGAGGAACTCGGGCTCTCGAATCAGGTCCCCGATCACCTTCGGCGGAAGCTGAGCGAACAGGTCGAGTCGCTCCGAGGCCGCCACGTCGCGCGGCTCGCGGATGGGCACGCTCAGGTAGGCGTGCGTCTTCTGATCGCCGCCGTGGGCCTGCGTCAGGTGCCAACGTCCGAACCGTGCCCAGACGTGCTCCTCGAGCTCCGGAATCGGCTCCGGGGCGTGTCGCCGGAGGTGCTCGCCCATGAAGCGCGCCGCGAGCCGGGTGGTGAACGCGGACGGGCCCGCGTCTCCGTCGATGAGGTGAAAGAAGAGCGGGGTGGCCACGTGTGCCTCGGGACGACGCGCCAGCAGCGAGTCGAGCCAGTCGCTCAGGTGTGCCTCATCCAGCCTGAGGTCTTCGAGATCACCCGGCGTGAGCTCGCCGAGGGTGGCGAGATGTGCGAGCAGCCGGCGATTGCGGTCGAGGGGTGAGACCTGCTCCGCCTTCCTCGACGTCTTGGCCTTCGAGCCCTTCGGCACGTCAGGCTTGTCGTGGATCGGCGCAGGATCGTCGCCCGGTCGGTAGAGGCGAAGGCGCGCCCAGTCGTCGTCGACGCGGAAGAGGAGGTCGTGCTCTAGCGTCGCGTTGTAGTGGACGCGACTGCGGAAGTTAGTCGTGTACTTCTCGATGTGGCACTGAACGGTGATCGGTTTGAAGAGCGGGTAGTTCACTGCGAACCAGCTCGTGATCTCGTCCCGGGAGTGCTCTTCTCCATCGGCGAACGTCTCGGCGACGAAGCGCTCGAGCAGCTCGTTGCAGCTCTCGTCGTAGATCTTGCCGGCCCTGGCCCGCTTCATCGCCCACGTGAGGACCTCACGCGCCGGCTCGCGGGTCTCCTCGGTAGGCAGGAGCGGTCGCAACAGTTCCCACGCGTCAGCGTGGACGGGAAAGTTGGTGCCGTTCGGCTGCCGGAGGATCATCAGGTTGGCCAGCCCCTCCGTGGCCGCGATGGTGGTCTTGAGGAGCGGGTTGCCGAGGAACCGCTTCTCGATCGCGAGCACGACGCGAGGCTTGGTCGTGGCTCCGCTGCTTGGATCCGCCCAGAATGCCGCATCGTCGCCATCGGACTTCCGATCCGCGACGCCCTCCACGACACGGGCCTGGGCGTAGATGCCCGCGTGATTGCCCGACATCCAAAGCAGGACGATGTCGCCGACGTGGATGCGGTCCTTGTATCGGTTGGTCAGGAACTGCATCCGGTCGAGGTGCTGGAGGGCCTCGAGGAGCCGGTAGAACTTGGGATTGGCCTGGAAGATCCAGACCCTTGGTTCCTTCATGCCGGGCACGGCAGCGCCCCCGGCCGAGGTGACCTCAGCGACCTTGCGAGGCCTCATGTGGCACCTCCCTCCGACGCCCGCAGCGCGAGCTCCTCGACCATGCGCTTCTGCAGCTCCTTGCCGGGCCGGTACACGGTGCGCAGGCGCGCCGCCATCAGTGACGATCTGTAGCTGTCGTCGAGCACCAGGAGCTCGTCCTGGTGGCGCAGGATTCGAAGCTCGAGGAGGTTCCGGAGCAGGTTGCCCATGAGCTCCTCGGAGACTCGGCCGTCAACGAGGCCGAAGGGTGCGTAGCCCTGCACGCAGACGAGGTCGCCGAGCAGTTCGGCCACGCGGCCGACCCCGCGGGAGTCCACGAGCACCAAGACGTCGTGCAGGCCGCCAGACGCGGGCACGTAGAGCTCCACGGTGGGCATCGTCGACGCTGGCGCGCGCCAGGCGCAGATGCCCAGGTGGATCACCGCGGCATAGAACGGGTGCTCCAACACGGCATCACGGAGATGTTCGTGGAGCGCTTCGTTGAGCGGTGCCTCCTCGTCGAACATGCGCTGGCCACGGGCATCGGCGATCGGGGCGCCGCTCAGCACGCCGAAGCGCTGCGTATTCCACGGCCGCGGCATAGAGGCGCTGCCAAGGCCGAAGCCGTCCTCTCGATTGAGCGGCAGCGGTCGCAGCACTGCAGCGGTCTCGACGGCGATAGGCAGCGGCACGCAAGCGGGGCCGAAGCGCCGCAGCGCGAACCCGAAAAGTTCCTTCGGACCCGCGGAGTATCCGAGTGCGTAGCTGTCCCAGTCGGCGAACGACCGCGACCGCTCGGGGAGGTCGGCCATGCGAGCCTCGAGCTCCGTGGGCGCGAGATCGACAAGGCGCTTGCCGCCCTCCAGAGGTGCGAGGAAAGCGTTGAGCTCGGCCAGCAGCGGCGCGAGGTCGCCTTTCGTCCACTCCTCGAGCTTCACGGTCATGCCCGCGCTGCCAGCACCGACCAGCCCCTCGACGAGGATGCTCAGCAGGTAGGCGCGGTACTCGGGGACCGCGAAGCACAGGCGACGCCCGACCTGTTGCGCGTCGCACTCAAGGAGGTGCACGAAGGGTGGCGTCAGGTGCCAGGCCACCGGACGACCATGCTTGTCCTGAACCGCCTCAAGGGCGCCTGCATTCTCGAACACCGAGACCCACGGTCCAGCGCCGAGGTCCTCGGCCTCGTAAGCCGACACCTCGCCCCACTGGGCAAGATGCTCGAAGAGCGACACCGCGTCGTTCGGGCGGGCGGGGAGACTCATGCCGCAGCCTCCATGACGAGTTGACAGGCCGCTCGTGCGCTGTCGGCCGCGGCCCACCGGCGGAAGTTCGCCGCCGCCTGACGGGAACGCAGAACGACCCACTGCTCCGGCTTCTTCGGATCCTTCCCGATGCTCCAGTCCCAGCCCGACCATCCGTTGGCGGCGTACTGCTCACCGCAGGGAGCCAGCCTCCAGTCGGGCAGTCGGAGCGCCTCGAGGTCGCCGATCATCTCGGACGGCGTCTGGTATCGGGCGGCGGGGTCGGGCGCGACCGCCTTGTTGATAATGCGCGCCAGGCTCTTGGGCACGTACGGCTGCAACCGCCCGAAGGAGATCACGCCCTTTCCGGCCGCGGCCCGGGCCAGCGCACGGTCGACCACCTTCTGCCTGTCGAAATCGTCGACGCGGCTGCCCGACGCCTTTGCCAGGTCGCGAAGCTCCTTCTTTGCCTCGCAATCCAGGTAGGCGTCGTCGTTGTACGGCAGAGCGCCGTGCACCATCTCGAAGAGCACCAGACCAATCTGGTAGAGATCCGACCGCACGTCGTAGCGACTCGGCGTCGCCCACCCCTCGGCCGGCACGTAAAGCGCGCTGTGGCGCGAGGCGGTAACGCTCGCACTCGCATGAGCCAGTCGCGCGACCGACCCGAAGTCGGTGATCTTCGGCCAGATGCGCCCGTGTCGCTGCGAGATCAATACGTTCGCCGGCTTGATGTCCCGATGAACGAGGAGCGCCTGGTGAAGCTGCGCGAGCCCGTGCAGGATGCCAATCGCCGCGCAGACGGCCTCCATCATCGGGAGCGGTCCGCCGCTCAGCCGCGAGAGGATGCTGCCGCCGTCGACATACTCCATGGCAACGAGGACGAAGTCGTCGCCGAGGCGCTGCGCATCGTGGACGCGCACGAGGTTGCTTCCGTTGCCCTCTGTCCTGGTCGCCTCCACAAGCAGGCGCGGCTCCGCGAAGAGGTCTCCGCTCGGATCGGGGTAGAGGACCTTCAGGAACACCGGCAGGTCGAGGGGCACGTGATGCGCACGAAACGCGTACGCGTTCGCTCCCTCGGTGTTCTCCGCCTCGAGCCTATACTTCCCGGTCACCGCGATGAGCTGCTGGACGTCCTGAAGGGTCGTGCTCATTCGTCGAGTCCCCACCACCCGACGAGCACCGCGTCTCGCCAGGTCTTCGGCTTGAAGTCCGCACCGCCGTTCAACACGTTCTCGGGAGAAGCAGACGCGATGGAGGCGAATTGCTTCTCCTGTGCGCGGAGAGATTGCGGCGCGACCAGGTCAACGGCCAGCTCGAGCTCAGCGCCAACTAGCTGGACGATCCCCTCTGCCTTGACGCGCGAGGCCGACGGCCCTCGGAATTGCGAGGAGGCGGCCTGCAGGACGCAGATTCGCTCTACTCCCCGCTCCGCCAGGAACGTCGAGAGCAGCCGACGAAGGCTCAGCAGCGCATGCCCCTCGCATGCGTCGACGGGCAGCTTCTGCGACTTGGACGGAAGCGGCAGAACGCGGGGTTGAGCCCGGCTGCCATCGAGGAGCGCCCACTTGAAGTCGGTCGAGCTGGGAGCGATGCCGAGCACCTTCATGCGCTGTCCTCCGCCAGCTCCGGGATGTCGTCCACGGTCGGCGCCTTGAGCGTCCCGGCGAGGATCGCCCGCACGTCGAGAGTGCCCTCGATCATATCTTCGACATCGGCCTTGGCCTCGTTGACGAGTCGGCGAGCGTGGGCCCGCAGTGCGCTCCGCGAGAGGAACCCGCGAACGAGCGCCCGACGAACCTCCGCCTTGAGCCGCGGCACAGGCAGTCGGAGTAGCTCGTCTTGTCCGATCTGAGGCTGAACCGCGCCATAGGCGATTCGAAACTGAAGAGCCTTCCCCAGCTCGGTATTGAGGAAGAATGCCAGCCAAGCGCCTTGCTCCAGATCGCCCTTGTGCAACCTGAGCCGAATGAAGTGTGAGCTGATGACCGCGTTGGCCGCATCACGTTGAACGACCGCGGCCTGGCCGATGGACCCCGTCCTGACCACCAAGACATCACTTTCAACAATTCGGCCGCGGTCAGAGATGGGCGCGTCTACCGGAATCCGAGGGGCACCGTCTGTATCGAGGTCGCCGTGCCCCACGTTGGTCACCGTCAGGTAGGGGACTCCATCAGAACAAAACTGTCGATACTCGATCCCATTGCTGACCTCTGCGACGAGGTCGCCGATGGGCTCCCAGCCATGCTCACACGCGATAATCTCGCGAACTGCGTCGAGGTACTCTCTGCGGTAGTACTTGGGATCCAGGCGTCCCGAGAGCTCTGCAACGGCCGGGACCGAGGTCAGGGAGAACTGCGGCGGCGCGGACCAAGCGAACAGGCTCTGAAACAACCCGACGGCCTTCTGCCAGTGATCTTCGGCAGCCGCTCGACAGCGCTCCGCCAACTCGACCTTCGCGCCGATGTAGTCCTGGATACGACGCTCGGGGAGCGGTACCTCGACTTCCCTGAGGTCCTCGAGGTGGAGATGGCGTATGACAGCGCCCTTGCTGTTGCGTCGGATCTGGAGCTGCCCCAGGCGCGAATTGAGGTAGGCCGAGAGGTATGCCGGGCTAACTCCGCTCGGCCGAATGATTGCGACGCTTTCGAATACGGCGAACCGGTCGTACGCTCCGTTTGCCAGGCCAGCAGAACCAATGGATCCGCTCTTCGCCACGAGCACGTCGTCGGGTCGGGGCGCACAACTCCATCGTTCAAGCTGATCGAACTCCGCGGCGCTGACGTACTTGTGACCACTACCCGCGTCGACGAACCCGTTCCGAATGTTCTTGGCGCTAAGAAACGGCACGCCCAAATCGACGTAGCTCGGCGTCTTGTGGGTTCCGTCCGTAACAAGCGAGGAAACTTCGACCACCTGCCGCATCTTCAGTCCACGCGCATCTGCGCGGTGATCGAAATCCAGGTACTCGGGACGGTAGAAGTCCGCGTCAAGACGATGCCGCAGGTCCTTAGCAGTGACCCAAGAGGCGATGCCGCTCATGCGGAACCTCGCTTGAGGTAGCCCGAAGCAATCTCGACCAGGTCGTTGCCAAGCGGGTCCGGAACCTCGGCCTTGCCCTTTTTCAGGTACCCGACGTGCTCAGCGACAGCCATGAAGACCGGCCCCTGCTCCTCGGCCGGATGCCGCTTCTTCTGTAGATAGAGGAAGCTGGTCTTGGCGCCCGTGCCCGCAATGGAGAAGGTCTCGGTGGGCAGGCTCACGACGGCGCGCACGATCGCCTTTCCGCCGAGGAACTCACCCGTCTCCTCGTCCTTCGTCCCCATGAAGTACTCGCGGATGTAGGCGTCCCCCGTGTTGCAGAGGATGCCGTCTGGCACGACGATCAAGAGCCGCCCGCCGGGCTTCAGGAGCTGTAGGTTCCGGTCGATGAACAGCGAGGCGGGGTCCGCCTTGGCGAGCTCCTTCCGCTTCCCCCGGTTTCCGGGCGTCCACGACCAGCCGAGCTCGAGTCCGCGCGCCTCGTCGCGCATGCGCGCCAGCCCGCGAGGATCGTCGTACTTGCCGGAGCCGAACGGCGGGTTGGTCAGGATGACGTCGAACTTCCCGATGAGCCGGTCAAGGTGCGGGTCCGTGAGCGAGTCGTCGACCTTCAGCAGCTGGCTGTGGTCCTCGCCGTACAACAGCATGTTGATGCGAGCCTTCTGGATCGAGCCCGCGGCCTGGTCGGCGCCGAAGAAGCTGTGCCGCTTCATCTGCGAGAGCCACTGCAGCTTGTCGTCGTCAGATTGACCGACGTGCCGGTCGTCGAGCACGCGCCGCTTCACCTCGCGCAGCGCGCCGATGGGAAAACGCCCAGTACCGCAACAGATGTCACCGACGAGGAAGGCGGGGAGCGCGGCTTCCTCGTCGGTTTGGGGATTCCAGCGCTCGCGTTGTCCGTCGTCGCCCCGTCGGGCCCAGAGGTCCGCGTCGGGGATGTCGTGGAAGACCATGCGGGCCATGCACTCCACGACTTGGCTAGGCGTCAGGTATGTCGCGAGCCCTTCGTCGCTCGCGTACTTGCCGCGAAGGAACACATCGAAGGCCCAGCCCAGCAGATCTTCGTGGATGAGGTGCGCCCGCATCTCGCGGGCCTTCTCGCCGTTGCCGAGGAGCTCGCGGTCGGGCACGGAGAGCCGGATGGGCTTGCCTTCACGATCGCGAAGCTCGAGCGCCTCGATGGCGAGGGCGAGGACCTCCGAGTTCTCGAGACGCAACGGCTCGTCGTACGAGAAAATCGTGTGCACCTCGCCAGTGATGTCGGTCGCCTTGTACTGCGGGAGGTTGTTGATCTCGCGGAAGGCGTCCTTGAGCTGGATGACCGCGTCCTTCTTGTGCTCCCGCACATGGTCGGCCGAGTAGATGTCGGCGAACCGCTTGCCCTTCGCGGCGCCGCTCGTGAGCACGTAGCCGGGCGCCTTTTCAAGGTGGACCTTGAGGAAGAGCAGCTTGCCGAGCTCGTCGATGGCGGCATTGGTGGGCTTGACGCCGCCGCGCGAGTAGATGGCCTCGTGCAGCTGATCGAACTTGCGCTGGATCGCCCGGAAGTCGCCACGGTGGTACTCGGCCGAGACCTCCTGCACGAGCCGGGTGCGGGAGTCGGAGATCGGCCGGGCGACGGTCTTCCACTCGTCCCGGGCCGGCAACGCCGAGACCTGCGCGTCCTTCTCGACGTCGAAGATGAAGTCGTTCTCGTCGTCCCACACCCAGACGAAGCGAAACGGCTTACCGGCGGCGGCGCCGAGGCCGGCCTTGAACTTCGCGTCGTCCTGCACGGCAGGCCGCGAGGCATCGCCGGGCTCGCCGCTGGCGAAGAGGATGACGGGCTCGTCCTCGTCGAGCGCGACGAGCTCGGCGGTCGCCGACATGGATCCGTCGCCGAGCGGATCGAAGAGCGCGAAGTCGTCCTTGATCTGCTGGTATCCGAGCTGCGAAAGCTTCTCCCGCGCGCCATCGCGGAGCGCGTCTGTGGTGTTCTTCCTCTTGACCATGGGTCCTCTCGCTACCGTCGCCGGTTGAAAATGTTGATGCCCGCCACAACGAACTGCTCGGTGAGAAGCTCGGACACCTTGTGCTCTGGCAAGCTGGTCTCGTTCGCTACCGCCTGCACCGCGCTTGCCAGCGGAGCACCCGGGCGGCCGTCGAAGAACTTCTCGACGGCCATTCGTACACGGCTGTCGTCGGTGATCGCCGTTCCCCGCGCCGCCCACGTCTCGTTACCTGTCCGCTCGAGTGTCGGATCGAGTCGCATCAGCAAGAGGGCCCGCTCGGCACCCCCCACCTCTGTGAGCTCGGGGACGGCCTCCGCAACGCGCTCGGGTGTCGCGGAACCGCGGCCGATCAGGAAGTCGCGGATCTTCGAGGTGATTGGGCCGGTCATGCTTCCTCCATGAGCGGGAGGCGCAGCTGGGCGTCGGTCGCCTCGTCCCGCGAAGTATTTCGAACGCTGGCTGCCCTTGACCGGCGTGAGCAGCAGGGCCGACCAAATCGCGGCGCCGCCGTTGACAGCCAGAAGATCCTGTGGCTCCACCCACGCCGAGTGAAACACGAGCTGCCGCTCCTTCGGGTTGGCGGCCTCGTCGATGATGCGGCCGAAGAGCGTGCAGAAGTCGCGGGCGCGGCGCGAGCCGTGCCCTTGCTGTAGCGGAAGCTCCAACGCCGCTGGACGCTGGCGACGACGTCCGAGGTCGGCACGTCGCGCCGGTCACGCGTATGACCTCCTTGAGCAGCGCGCGTCCGCGAACCCCCTTGAGGATCACGTCAGGCTCGAAGCGAAAGCTGACGTAGCGGCGCCCGAGGCTGGTCGGGCGGATCGCATCCTCCTCGATCAGCCGTACCCAACGCGCGGCCTCGAGGTAGTAGTGGACGTTGCGGAGGTTCTTGAATTCGATCTTGTGCTGAAGCCACGTCGGGTCGTCTTCGCCGAGCGCTACCGTCTCGACCATGCGGTTCAGCAGGGGCAGTTGCGTGAATTGCGGTACGACCCGATCAGGTGACGGCATGTTGCCCCCCGGCACGACGGCAAAGCGGGGCGCCGACCCGAGTGCCCGCGTAAGCACCTCGCGCCGCACGAGGCGAGTCCAGCCCAGGAGAGAGCTCAAGGTGGTCGCCACGGCGCTCACGACATCGCCTCGCAAAGGTAGTCGTCGGCCGCTTCGATGAGCGCGGTCCGCGCCAGCAACGCCTCGCGGCGACGCTGCATCGCTCGGGTGAGCCGAGTCTCGAAGTCCTCTCGCCAGACTTGACCCAGCACTGGGACGCGCAACTCGTCGAGGTCGCGCTTGTTGACGAAGCGCTGCACGGACCCGGACGAGAGCAGCCGGAGCTGCGTGCGAACGAGGGGATGGGCGAGCGCGACGGCGAAAACACGGGGCGTCTCGTGGAAGCGGAGGGCGGTGAAGGTGGCACTCCCGAGGAGCGGCCGCTCCCGTCCGAGCTCCTCGTCGAGGTAAGCGACCTGGTCGCCCGAGCCCGTCGTGCACAGCAGGACATCGCCCACCTCGAGCCGCTGCCGCATGCGGGAGGACAGGGCGGAGAGGGGCCTAACCTCTCCGCCCTCGACGAGGAAGGTGCTCTCGTTCACGTCGTCGGCCTGAACGGCGAAGACCTCCTCGTCATCAGCGAGGCCTCGAAGGCTGGTGCCGGCGGGCTTCGCCAGCTGGAGCAGCGGTCGCATGGCCGACGATGTTGCCGAAGAATGACGGAACACGCGCCCACGATTGAACGGGACATCCCACCGGTCCGCCAGCTGCGATCGGAGCACCTCGATTGTGCTACTGGGGGGCTTGACCCCGGAGACGCGATGATCGATCTCGGTGTGAATCGCCGTCACCACCGCGTTGAACTCGGCGCGCGCGCTCGCGGTCAGGTCGACGGCCCGCTGGTACTGCAGCCCGAGCGACTCCTGGAGGCTGCGCGAGGGCAACGGGATCGGGAGGCGCGCGATGTCCGAGAGGCGAAGGCGCGGCAGCGCCGACGAGCCACCGCGGTACGCGAGGTCACGCAAGATCCGGTTCAGCGTGGGCGTGCAGAACACGGCGGCCAGGTACTCGGGCAAGACCGCCGGCCGGGGCCGGATGATGGTTAGCTCCGACGACACGGCGAGCTCTGGAGGCATCCCCGACTGGACCGCGGCCGCGCGAAACGGCTGGGCTGCTCGCGTGAACAGGACGTCGTTCTCCTGGACATTGATCCACTTGGCGGTGGTGCCGTCTACGTGGGTCATGCCGCTCAAGTCCAGCTCGCAAGGCCGCACGTTGTTCAACCGGAGCATCCGGATCCCCGATGCAGCCGAAGGCAGTCGAGCCCCGTCGTGGATGGACTCGACGATATCCTCGAGGCGAACGTGTCGACTGCCCTCCGAGCTCATCGTCGACCGCACCAGCTCACGCCCGAGGTAGAAGGCCGGGTCGAGGCGAACGTGCCGCTTGCCGAGCTGGGCGCGGGAGAGCGTGGTTACGCGCATGCGGCTGCCTCCCGTTCGAGGAAGTCGTCGAGCTTCGACCGCGCCGCGCCGATGTCGCCGCTGAGGTCGTGTGACTCCACGTCGACCATGAGGATCGGGTAGTCGTCGGCGGGTGCCAGCTTGCGGAGCATCACGACGGAGCACTTCACCCCCGTGTTGCGGAAGCAGGTTCCGGCAGGCAGGCTGACGACCGCCAGCAGACGTGCGTGTTCGAGCAACCACTCGCGGAAGTCCGCATGCCCGGCGCTCGAGAGCAGACCTTCGGGCAAGACGGTAACGAGGAGAGCGCCATCGGACATCGCCGCAAGCACGTGCTCGATGAACAGCAGCTCTGCAGGCACGCGGCTGCGCGCCTTGCCTCCGCGCTTCGACAGCTCGAAGCGGCCCAGCTGGGCTCCGCTCAGCTGGAGGCCGAACGGCGGAACAACTATCACGCCGTCGTAGGTCCCGTCGAGGTTCGACTCCAGTAAATCAGCGAACACGCGCTCGACACTCGGAAGCAGGCGCTCCAGCAACGGCTCAAGTAGGCGAAGCTCGGCCGGAAGAAAGATCGTGCCCTCCGCGCCGAGGAGCGCGGCGATCTCCGCCCCGGCTCCGCCCGAGACCAGGAAACGACGAGCGCCTAGCTGATGTCCGCACACCAAGGGCGCCACGCTCTCGGTCAGCCCAGAGAACTGGCCCTTGTCGGGAAGCAGTGAGGACAGCACGACGATGAGACGGGCCAACTCATCGGGCGCGTTCGGGCGGAGGCGAAAGCCGGCCAGGAGCGCAGCCGCCGTGCGGAGCGGTTCCACTGCGACCGACTCGTCACCGCCGAGACGCGAAACGGGCACGCCGCCCGTGGGTCGGACGAGGTCCGGCCCGAACACCTCATCGCCATCCAGGCGAGCGACCATCTGCGCGACGCCCAGCTCCGCCGCATCACCGTGATGGGCAGCCATGCGAATCAACTGCCCCCAGGCCCTTAGAACCCCTGCCGACGGGAAGTGGCTGCGGTCGGCGACGGGCAGTGCCCTCACGGGGACGAGCCCCTCCTGCTCACGACCGTAGAACGACGGATAGCTGCCGCCATCGACGACCACGAATGCGTAGCCCTCGCCCGCGAGGAGCTCGAGGTAGCGGTCGGACACATCACCGCGCTTAGGGCGTAGCAGCACACCGCGCTCGCCGCCGAGCACGAACTCCCCAGCGAGCGACAGCCGTCCGATGACCGGCTGCGCGGCATCGGTGACGTCGATCCCGAGGCTGCTGAGGTAGGTGTTCGCGTCCAAGACCATCTTTCCGTCACGCGCTCACAGGCCCATTGATACACGAAGAGTAGTCAGGACGGGAAGTACCGTCAAGAGTTATCACGCACTCACGTCCCCAATAACTCCAAAAGGCGGCCCGCCTCGCCGTAGCGTCTGGAAGCGTCGGACTTCAAGCCGCCGCCCAGGCCGATTCCGTCCCGGTGGTCAGCACTGTAAGCGGCCACCATGATCTCGGGTTCGGTGGCCGGGCCGTTCGAGGTGGGCGGCCATCGGGGTCTTGGTCGGCGGCCAGGAAAAGTCGAGGTCGACGGCCCGGCAAGAGTTGATCTTTCTCGCGCGTCTGCGGGCTTCGGTGTTCTCGGGTCCGGCTTGGCTGTTGCTCCGTGAAGTCGTCTGATCGGGGAGGGGCGATGAAGTCCGATGCCGAGATACTGGAGATCTTCGAGGCGTACGACCTGACCGGAAGCGTGTGGTCGGCGGCGCAGCTGGTCGGGTGCGCCGCTGAGACGGTGCAGCGGTATGTGGCGTTGCGGGCGGCGGGAGGCGTGCCCGAGCGGCGGGTGCGGCGGGGCCGCTCGATCGATCCGTTCCTGCCCAAGATCGAGGAGAAGGTCGAGCGGTCCAAGGGCAGGATCCGTGCCGATGTCGTGCACCGTGATCTGGTCGCGATGGGGTTCACCGGGTCCGAGCGCACCACCCGGCGGGCGGTCGCGGCGATCAAGCAGTCCTGGAGGGCGGGGAACCGGCGCATCTACCGGCCGTGGGTGCCCGAGCCGGGCATGTGGCTGCAGTGGGACTGGGGCGAGGGCCCGAAGGTCGCCGGACGTCGCACCCAGCTTTTCTGCGCGTGGCTGGCCTGGTCGAAGTTCCGGGTGGTGCTGCCGACCTGGGACCAGACGCTGGGGTCGCTGACCGCCTGCCTGGACGCGACGCTGCGGATCGTGGGCGGGGCACCGACGTATCTGCTGACCGACAACCCGCGGACCGTCACCGTCGAGCACGTGGCCCGGATCCCGGTCCGGCACCCGCAGATGGTCGAGCTCGGCCGGCACTACGGCTGTGTCGTGCACACCTGCGAGCCGTTCGACCCCGAGTCCAAGGGCGGGGTCGAGAACACCGTGAAGATCGCCAAGGCCGATCTGGTGCCCACCCGGTCCAACCTGCGCGCCGCCTACGGCGGCTTCGCCGAACTCCAGGACGCCTGCGCGGCCTGGTGCGAGCAGGTCAACCTGCGCACCCACCGCGCCACGCACCAGAGCCCGGCGGTGATGCTGACCGCCGAGCAGGCCCATCTGCATCCGGTGCCCGAGCAGCCCTATGCGCTCGCCCTCGGGGAGGAACGCCTGGTCGGCGACGACCGCACCGTCCGGTGGGGCGACGTGCGCTACTCGGTACCGCCCGGACACGAGGGCCGCAAGGTGTGGTGCCGGGTGCACGGCGACGAACTGGTCATCGTCGGCCCCCGCGACCACGACGCCGGCGACCGGCCCGCCGACACCGGGTTGACGGAGTTGTGGCGGCACAAGCTGTCCACGCCCGGCCGGCCCCGGATCGTCGAGGCGCACTACCCCGACCATCCCGGCGGCAACGGCCCCCGCGCACCCAAGCCGCGGCCGCAGTCGCCGGCCGAACGCGACTTCCTGGCGATCGGGCCGGGCGCCGAGGCGTGGCTGACCGAGGCCGCCGCCACCGGCGTCGCCCGGATCCGCGCCAAGATGGCCCGCGCGGTCGAACTGGCGTTCCTGGTCGGCAACCAGCGAGTGGACGCCGCGCTGGGGCTGGCGGCCGTCCACGGCCGGTTCGGCGATTCCGATCTGGCCTCTATCTGCGACCACCTGGCCCGCAGCGCCACCACCGCCGGTCCACCGGCGATCGCAGACGAGGCCCACTCCGCCCAGCCCGGCACCGGCTCCTGGGCCCGGGTCCGCGCGGCCCCCCAGCCCTGACAGACCACGAGCGGCGCGGAGCCCGCTGCCACGAGCCCCGCCGCCCCGACCGACCGATCGGCCTGCACACACTTTCCGGAGACCAAGCATATGAGCGTGACCCTGCCCAAGCCCGCACCCGTCCCCGACGAACTGGAGAAGCTGTTCACCCGGATGCGGTTCCCCTACGCCCGCAAAGCCGCACCCGAAGTGCTGGCCACCGCCCGCGCCCAACGCTGGGACCCCGCCGAAGTCGTCCGCGTCCTGCTCGCCGAAGAAGCCGTCGGCCGCGACGCCGCCACCCGCCGCGCCCGCCGCAAGAGCGCCGGCCTGCCCAACGGCAAGACCTTCGAGGCATGGAAGAGCGAAGTGTCCTCGATCCCGATCCCGACCCAGAACGCGCTGAAAACCCTCGAATGGGCCGGCCGCCGTGAGAACTGCGTGATCTCGGGCCCGTCCGGGACCGGCAAGACCCACTTCCTCGAAGCGCTCTGCCACCTGGCCATCGACCACGACCTGACCGTCTCCTGGTTCACCCTGGAAACCCTCGCCGCCGCAATCGGCCGAGCCAAAGCCGACAACACCATCGCCCGCACCATCACCAAGATCTGCCGCTGCGACATCATCGTGGTCGACGACATCGGCCTGCTCCCGGTCGAGGCCGACACCGCCGAAGCCTTCTACCGCCTGGTCGACGCCGCCTACGAACGCCGCAGCCTCGCGGTCACCAGCAACATCCACCCGTCCGGCTTCGACACCATCATGCCCAAGACCATGGCCACCGCCACCGTCGACCGCCTCATGCACCAAGCCCACCTCGTCGAAACCAGCGGCGAATCCCACCGCCTCGCCGAAGCCCTCGCCGGCCGCGGAGTCATCCCACTGGCCACCAAACCCGAACCCAACTGACCACCCACCTCGGGAACCGTTGGCCGCCGGCCTCAACCAAGCCGGCCGCCAACCCCGAAAAACTCACGGCCGTCCACACAGCACGTACGAGGCTGTCCCGGCCGAAAACTTTGTCCGTTGTCAACGGCCAAGTGGCACCTGGCCGTTGACACGGGGCCGACGTCTGCCCGAGCCCGGCGCTGTCACAGGGACCGCGAACCATCCCCGCGGGGTGCGGGGCCGGCCACAGTCCGTCATCCTGCCCCCGGAACCTCAGCGAACCATCCCCGCGGGTGCGGGGCCGACCCGGACCAGAACCCGTTCCCGCCGAAGTCGTGGGAACCACCCCCGCAGGTGCGGGGCCGACGACTCCTAGCAAGTCTCGTGCGGTTAGGCCCTCGAGCCATCCCTGCGGGTGGGGGGCCGACGCCTCGATGTCGGTCAGGAGCCCGGCGGCGTTCGAACCATCCCCGCGGGTGCGGGGCCGACTCGGTGCCCCAGTGGACGAACGCGGCCTTGACGGAACCATCCCCGCGGGTGCGGGGCCGACCCGAACCGGTTGACCGCGCCCGCCATCGCTTCCGAACCATCCCCGCGGGTGCGGGGCCGACCACCTGCTGCGCACCCACCGGTACGCGTGGCGGGAACCATCCCCGCGGGCGCGGGGCCGACACCATGCGGGTGACTCCTCTTGAGGGTTGTCAAGAACCATCCCCGCGGGTACGGGGCCGACAAGTTCGCGTTCTGGCTCGAGCGGCAACGCTCGGATCCATCCCCGCGGGTGCGGGGCCGACCACAGCCTCCCAGAGGAAATCCACCGCCCGCTCGAACCATCCCCGCGGGTGCCGGGCCGACTCGCGACCAGCCCGCGCAACGTGACCCAGTCGGGAACCATCCCCGCGGGGGCGGGGCCGACCCCACCTGCCAGGGCCCGTTCGCCGTCCTGACCGAACCATCCCCGCGGGTGCGGGGCCGACGGCGGCCTGG
>NZ_AULB01000049.1 GCF_000425065.1 Actinomadura rifamycini DSM 43936 | reverse complement strand
GGCTTTTTTCAGGAACTCGTTCTCTTCGCGGAGTTTGCGGTTCTCGCGTTCGAGTTCGCGTTCCCGGAGGCTCTTCGGGGCGCCGGCCGGTGTGGTGGACGCGTCGTCGCCGTGGCGTCTGCGGTAGTCCTTGACCCAGTTGCCCAGGGTGGTGTCGTGGATGCCGCCCTCACGGGCCACATGGGCGATGGGGCGCGGGCCGTCCAGGACCATGCGGACGATCTCGTCCTTGTGCTCCTGGGTGAAATGCCGCCTCTGTCGTGCCAACGACCTTCCCTTCCGGTTCTCCCCAACTCTAGTTGGGGCCCTGTCCGGAAGATCCGTGGCACCTCACTGTGCGCAATCAGTGATGATTCAGGGTGCTGGGGCTTCGGGGTGCACGGCCTGGTCGAGGGGATGGCGGAACTCTGACCGCGCTGCGGTGGACGGCCTGTGTCGCGGTCAGCCGAGGCAGTCACGGCACACGCTTCCCTGACCTCCTACCGGCGGTCTGACGATCTCGATGTCCGGCTGCCGGGGACGGCCGGCTCGGCTACCCCTCCGTGTGGCCTGCACGGCCGCGATTGCTCCATCGTCGTGGCGCTCGTCCCTACCGGCGACCGGGTCTGGCATCGGCAGTGCTTATGAACCCTCCACCAGCGCCGGGGACGGCCCTGTGGGGTCGTCCGCCCCGGAGAAGAGACGTCTACCCGACACCTGGCGAACGGTGATGCGGATGAACGCGTCCCGCCGGCCGGGCACCCACGGTCGCGGCAGGAGCCGCGCCAGCCGGTGCGCCTCGCCTTCGGAGGTCACGGCCCGAGCCGGGCCCACGACGGTGACGGACCAGCCCGTTCGGGCGGCGGTGTCGACGTCGTCGATCTCGAACGCGACGATCGCGCCGCGCAGCGCGGCATCGAACTTCGATCCTGGCGCGGTCCTTATGATCAGGGCCCGGTCGCCGTCCATGGCAAAGGTGACCGGCAGGATCGCCGGCAGCGCCTGGTCGGTGTAGACCACCCTGCCGACGGCGGCCGACCGCAGCAGCACGAGGCATTCGGCCCGGCTGAGCACCGTGGTATTCGCGTCATCGTTCCTCATGTATCCAGGTTCGCCGCGGCGGTCGGGGGGCATCAGAGGCGAACGTCCCCGGTGAACCGGGCACGGGCGAGCGGAGGTCCTCGGACGGGCCGGACCTTCGGCGCCGTGGGCGGCACCCGGTGGGGTGACGCGGCCGGACCAGCGAAGCCGGAAGGCCGATGACTCGATCGGAACGGGAACCCGCCGCGCAGCGGGCCGACGTCGTGAGCGGCGCGCGGATCAGAATGGGCGCCGGTCCGGTTCGCCGCGGCCACCAACTCGTCCCGGTGCCGGCGTGGTCCTGATGGCGCTCCGTCGCGAGGCCGAGCAGGAGGGCGTGCCGTTTCCTTATCGGTCGGCCCGTGCGGGTGCACCGGGTGGTGTCGTCGATCTTGCAGGCGACGGCGGTGCCGGTCAGCCGGGACGCGACGTGGCCGGCGGCCTGACCCTGCGCGTCATGGGCGACGGCCTCGGCAGTCCCGAGGACGGCCGCCGCAGTGGACTTCGGAACGTGCGGGAACGCGCGAAGGCTCTGGACGGCTTACTCGAGCCCGGCTGCGCGATGGCGCCGATGCCCGTGGTCGCCAGGCGAGGACGAACGTCCTTCTGAGATCGGGGCCAACGCATCTACGGGCGGCAGCGCTCGGAGCGTTGACTGATCAATGTCAGACAGGAGTTCGGGGTTCGAAGGAAAGGCGAGACGACCATGGCTGTCTCCGAGCACGACATCAGCGGGCGCCGGGCTCCGGTGAGCCTGAAGGCGACGGCGGCCGAGCCGCTCACCGAATCGCCCGCCGCACGGTACGTCTGGGCGGTCGCCCGGCTCGCCCTGGGCTGGGTGTTCCTGTGGGCGTTCCTCGACAAGACCTTCGGGCTGGGGCACGAGACCCCCGCCGCCAAGGCGTGGGTCGACGGCGGCAGCCCCACCGAGGGCTTCCTGGCGCACGCCCCCGAGGGCCCGTTCGCCGGGTTCTACAACGACCTGGCCGGGCTCGCCTGGGCCGACTGGCTGTTCATGCTGGGCCTCGCCGGAATCGGCGTCGGCCTGATCCTGGGCATCGGGATGCGCGTCGCGGCCGGCGCCGGTGCGCTGTTGCTGGTCATGATGTGGACCGCCGTGCTGCCCCCGGAGAACAACCCGTTCATGGACGACCATCTGATCTACGCCGTCCTGGCCATCGGGCTCGCCCTCGTCAGCGCCGGCGACACCCTGGGCCTCGGCCGCTGGTGGGCCGACACCCCGCTGGTCCGGCGGTTCCCCTTCCTCAAGTAGCCGCGCGACGACGAGGAGGGGCGCTCACCACGGTGAGCGCTCCTCCTCCTTTTCCGCGGAGAGCCGGGCTTCTCGGACGATCGAACGGGCGGCGTCCCCCGACATGCTCGCCGAAGAACACGATCCGGATGGCAAACCGGCCGGCACTGGACAGAGGGGGGCCTCCGCAGGAGCCGAGTCGAGAGGGGACGGGATCGAGGTCGATCGTCCCGGGCCGGGTGGGACTTTCGCCTCCGGAAAGGCGCGGACCCGCGGCCTAGCGTCAAGGGTGAACTGATGGACGTCCGGGAGGAACGGCGATGTCGAATCCGATCGTGGTGGGGATCGACGGCTCCGCGCACGCGTGGCGGGCGCTGGACTGGGCGGCGGACCGCGCCGTCCGCCACGGGCTCGATCTGCGTCTGGTGCACGGGTCGCGCGCCGTGGCCGAAGACGGGCACATTTCACCGCGCGCGTTGCGCCCGCTGGTCGCCGAACGGGAGGACCTGCTCGCGGAGGCCCGCCAGTACGCGCTCAAGATCCATCCCGATCTCCGCATCGAGACGCGGCTGCTGCCGCTCGAGCCGGGACGGGCGCTGGTGCGGGAGGGCGAGAACGCCGACATGGTTACGGTGGGATCGCGCGGTCTCGGTGGCTTCGAGGGCCTCCTGTTCGGGTCCGTCGGCCTGTACACGGCCGCGCATGCCGCCTGCCCCGTCCTGGTGGTGTCGCGTTCTGCCCCCTATCCCCCCGATGCCCCGGCCGAGATCGTGGTCGGCGTCGAGGGCCGCCCCGGGGACGACGCCGCCGTCGAGTGGGCGTTCACGGAGGCCGCCTCGAAGGGAGCCGAAACCCTCGCGCTGCACGCCGTCGGCGGGGAGATCGGATCCCCCCGGTGGCGGGTGATCGAGGACATGGAGCTGTCGCAGGCACTGGCCGGCATGGGGACGCGCTACCCGGACGTCCCGGTCCGTCCTCTCATCTCGGACCGGACGCCTTCCCAGGCGCTGGTGGAGGCGTCCGAGAAGGCGGGGCTGATCGTGCTGGGCGCGCGTCGCCGCCGAGGCGTGCTCGGGATGGCGCTGGGCCGGGTCAACCACGCCGTGCTGCATCACGCGCGCTGCCCGGTGCTGATCGTGCCCACCGGGGAGTGAATCCGCCGGCCTGACCCGCGGCGGCCGCCGCGGGTCAGGGGGCGAGGTCCGCCGCGCGGTCGGGCACGTAGGTGCGCGCGTCGCGCGGCGGACGTGCGTAGTCCTTCGGGACGGGGCGCGGGGGCAGCCGGAGCGGTGGGGGCTCCACCTCGTGATAGGGGACGGTCGACAGCAGGTGGGCGATCATGTTGATGCGCGCTCGCCGCTTGTCCTCGCTCTCCACCACGTACCAGGGCGCCTCGGGAACGTCGGTGTGCAGGAACATGTCGTCCTTGGCGCGCGAGTAGTCCTCCCAGCGGGTCATCGACTCCAGGTCCATCGGTGACAGCTTCCAGCGCCGTATCGGGTCGTCGAGGCGGGCGCGGAAGCGGCGTTCCTGCTCGGCGCCGCTGACCGAGAACCAGTATTTGCGCAGCAGAAGACCGTCCTCGACGAGCAGCCGCTCGAACACCGGGCACTGGCGAAGGAAGCGACGGTATTCCTGCTCGGTGCAGAAACCCATGACGTGCTCGACACCCGCCCGGTTGTACCAGGAGCGGTCGAACAGCACGATCTCCCCGGCGGCCGGCAGGTGCTCGACGTAGCGCTGGAAGTACCACTGGGTGCGCTCGCGGTCGGTCGGGGCGGGGAGCGCCGCGATCCGCGCCACGCGCGGATTGAGATGCTCGGTGACCCGCTTGATCGTTCCGCCCTTGCCGGCTGCGTCCCGCCCCTCGAACACCACGGCGACGCGGGCCCCCTCGGCACGCACCCACTCCTGCAGCTTGACCAGCTCTGCCTGGAGGCGTGCGAGCTCGCGCTCGTACACGGCACGCGGTAGCCGCTTCACCTTGCCCGTCGGCTCGCCCATGGACGTCCTTTCGTTGCGGCGCCCAGAGGACTGCGAGCCCCGAGGCGCGGGGGCGATGACGACCGGCGCCAGCCGATCGATGGGGTTTCAGGCCTCGGCCCGGTCGTCCTCACGACGATGGTCCGTACCGTGCTCGGGGAGACGGCGGCCGGTGATGATCTCCGGGTGGACACGGATGAAGTGACCGTGCTCGCCGGGCGTCCAGGACCGCAGCGGCAGGTCGCGCAGTGCGGCGAGTTCGGAGGGGTCGGCGACGGCGCGGGCGTGCCCGACCACGACCACCGACCACCCGGTACGCGCGGCCACGTCGAAGGCGTCGATCTCGAAGGCGACGACGGCGTCGCGGGCCGCGGCGGCCAGCCGGGAGTGCGGGGAGGTGCGGATGACCACGTCGCCGTCGGCGAGGACGAAATTCACCGGCTGCACTGCGGGCAACGCCCGGTCGGTGAAGACGATGCGCCCGAGCGGCGCGGTGGCGAGCAGGGACCGGCACTCCTCGTCGTCGAGGATCTGCAGTCCGCCGTGGTCGAATTGCATACTTTCACTCTGCCGGAGTCCGTGCTTCCGTCGGCAGGGACGAAAGTCCCCGGCTGCCCGAATGCGCCGTCGGCCCACGGGGCAGAGCATGATGTCGCCCGATCGCGCCCCAGGGGCGTGGCCCCGACGGGACGGCGGGGTCGGGTGTTCGAGTGGGTGGTCAGGGGCGGCCGGTGGTGTCGAGGACGGTCACCCGGGTGACGCCGGGGACGGTGCGGGCGAGCACGTCGGCCAGTCGCCGGGTGGACTGGCCGGTCCGGCCGTGCAGGGTCACGATGCCGTCCTGGACGGTCACCGTCCAGCGTTGCTCTTCGCCGTACTCGGCGAGGAGCGCGGTGACGTCGTCGTGGATGCGGGCGTCGCCTCGGGCGAGGACGGCGATGAGGTCGCGGCGGCTGACGATGCCGGCGAGGGCGGTTCCGTCGAGGACGGGGACGCTCTTGATCCCGGTCTCGATCATCATGTCGGCGAGGGCCGCGGCGTCGGAGTTCGGCCGGGCGGTGCGTACTTCGGTGGTCATGACGTCCTCGACCCGGCGCGGGGGCGGTTCGCTCGCCGCTCGCACGGGGCGCGCGAAGGCGCGCGGGTCGGCTTCGAAGGCTCCGCGCAGCAGGTCCATCTCGCTGACGATGCCGACCATGCGCCCGTCGTCGCCGACGACGGGCGCGGCGGTGACATCGTGCTCGTGCAGGACGCGGATCGCCTGGCGCACGGTGGCGCGCGGGGCGATGGTGACCACGGGTGTCGTCATCACTTCACGGATCAGCATGGCGCCTCAGCTCGCGGGTGCGCGGTGCAGGAATCGGGAGTCGAGCCCGGTGAACTCCAGAATCCGGGCCACGATCGGACGGGCCCGGGTCACGGTGATCGTGCCGTCACATGCTTCGGCCAGGCCGCCGACCAGTTCGAGGGCCGCCAGGCCCGCGGAGTCGCAGAAGCGCAGCCCGGAAGCGTCGATCACCACGTTGGGACGCCGGGTGCTGATGACCTCGGCCAGCGCCGTGGCGAAGCGCTGGGCGGTGGCCACGTCGAGTTCACCGGTCACGCGCACCCGTGTCGACGTGGACGTGACGGCCGTCACCGCAGTGGTCAGTTCGGGTCCTGCCTCCTGGGTCCCTCTATCCGTTCGCATGCGAGCACCTCCATCAAGTCCTTCCCCGATCGGGGTCCATCCTGTGCGACCGCTCGAGGGCCCGGCAGGGTCCAAGGTCCCGGCCGCCGCCGGACGAAGTCCCGGCCGGTCGGCATGTGCCGTGCGGCAGCCGGTGACGCTCGTCCGTGAAGGCCGGACGGCGGGACGGTTCGCGCTTCATCGGCATGGCGGGCGATCGCCTTGGCGGGCTCCACGAGGGCGCAGGCGAGCAGCGGTACCGCGGCGGCGGCCCGGCCCCAGACACCGCCGTCCAGCGGGGCGGAGCCGGACACGTTCACCACGATGGTGCGGGCCTCGGCCCGGGAGGCGCCGCGGTACCGCTCCGTGGAGGAGCCTCCGTCCGGCCCCCGGTACGTGTGCCCGAGTATGGGGAGACCATGCGCCGATCGCCGGTGAATGCGGAGGGTGGCGTCCAGGGTGGCCGGTGTCCGGGGCGGCCAGGCGGTCAGCGGAGCGGGAGGCCGAAGAGGCGGCCCTGGTGGCGCAGTTCGTCGCGGGCGTCGGGGTGGGCGACGTTGTCGACGATCTCCCGTGCCTGGGTGGTGGCGTCGTTGCCCCAGATGGTGGCGGTGCCCTGTTCGCTGACGATGTAGCTGTGCTGGAACGAGGTGACCGGCCCGGACAGGCGGGGGATGACGGTGGAGACGTCCGCGCGGCGGTGCCAGGACGGCAGGGCGATGACGGCGCGGCCGCCGGGGGAGTGCAGGGCTCCGACGACGAAGTCGGTCTGGCCGCCGAAGCCGGAGTAGACGGCGCCCCGCACCCGGCCCGCGTTCGCCTGGGCGAACAGGTCGACCTGGAGGGCGGAGTTCACCGAGACCAGCCGGGGCCGCCGGGCGATGAGGCCGGGGTCGTTGGTCTTCTCGGTGCGCAGCATCCGGATGCGCTCGTTGCGGTCGGCCCAGTCGTAGAGCTCCCGGCCGCCGAACGCGAACGAGGCGGTGATCGGCGTCGCGGCTTCGAGCGCGCCGGCCCGATCGAGGGCGAGGACCCCGTCGCTGAACATCTCCGACCAGATCGCCAGGCCGCGCCGATGGTGGAGCGACGCGAGGACCGCGTCGGGAACGCCGCCGATGCCCAGCTGGAGTGTGGCGTTCTCAGGGACGAGCCGGGCCACCCGGGTGCCGATCTCCAGGGAGGTGTCGCCGGGCGGGCGCGGCACGGGCGTGGCGAGCGGCTCGTCGCACTCGACCGCGAAGTCGATCTCGTCCAGCGGCATCACCGCGTCGCCGTAGGTGTACGGCATCCGGGCGTTGAGCTGGGCGACGACCAGGCCGCCGCGGGCGCGCACGGCCTCGATCGCGGCGGGCAGGACGTTCACCTCGATGCCCAGCGAGACCGTCCCGTCCACCGGCTCGGACGTCTGGACGAGGACGACGTCGGGAGGCAGGGCGCCCTTGAGCAGGTTCGGCACGAGCGAGAGCCGGGAGGGGAAGTAGCGCAGGCCGGGACGGCCGCGCATCCCGGCGCCCACGAACGGGGTCTCCAGGACCACGCCGTCGCGGTCGGGCACGCCCGGCTGGGCGTTGAGCATGAACAGCCGGTACTCGGCGAGGGCCGCGTCGACCACGGCCAGCGCCCGCCACGGCGTGGCGAAGTTGCCGCCGGCGACCACGCGCGGGACGCCGGGCACCCCGGCCAGCACGGCGGCGAGGTCGTTTTCCGAGATCACCCGCATATCCGGCACCCTCCACGTCGTTCGTTCCGATCATCGCACCACCGGCTTGAGGTCACCGGCGCCAGGGGCGCGCGGCGGGGTCGTACGACGCCGGCGTCCGTGCGGCGCCGTCCCGCTCGTGAAGGCTCTGTGACCTCGGCCCGTCCGGTCCCTCGGACGGACCGGCCCGTGGCCGCTCTACCCGTGCATCGGACACGGGCACTTCGGTTCGCCTTCCTGTCGAAGGACGTACGGCCGGCGGCTCGATGCGACGCGGCGGAGGCATGCCGGGCGGCGGGAAGGATCTCTCCCGTCGTGTACCGGCCAGCTCGCTGATGAGATCGTGGACGGTGAGCAGCCCTGCCAACTCACCCCCGGCGTTGACCACGGACACGTGGTCGGTACCGGTCTCCAGCATCGAACGAGCCGCCGTTCGCACGGAGTCGGCCGGACGAACATGGCCGCCCTGCCCACGGCCGAGTAGTGTCGTGACCGATTCGCCTGCTCTGCTCGGCCTCGACGATTGCGAGTGCCATACAGCGGTGAGCGTGTGAGCGTGCACCGTTCCCAGGAACGTCCCGTCTTCGTCCAGCACCGGCAGATGGCGGACACCGGCCCGGCACATCAGCTCCCAGGCCGTGAGCAGGGACTCACCTGCGGAGATGGTGATCGGGTCGGCCGTCATCACGTCGGCCACCGTTCGCTCTCCGAGTGGGAGCGGGGCAATCCTCATCGTTTCTCTCCTTCCGAAGGCGGGGCGGCGGGAAGGATCAGTCGGGCGCGAGACGAGGACGGCGGTGCCAGACATGCTCGGCCCCGTACGGCCGCACGGCCGCCAGCGCCCGTGCCACCGACCCGTCGAGGGTGCCGCCGGTGTCGACCGCGGTGGCCTCCGGCCACGGATCGGCGGCCGCGGCCATGAGGGCGGCGATGGCGGGGTCCGCATCGGACGGTCCCCGCGGCCGGGAACGGATGCGTTCGGCCGCGACGCTCCGGGGGACCCGGCACTCGATCGCGTGCAGTTCGGCCCGCACGTCACCGGCGAGGTCGGCGGCCAGGTCCCGGTCTTCGCGCGAGGTCCAGGAGGCGTCCAGCACGACGGTCTCGCCCAGCTCCAGCAGGCGGCGGGCCCGGCGGACGAGTTCGGCGTAGGTTCGCTCGCCCCACTCGGCGGTGTAGAGCCCGGTTCCGTACGCGGCCGCGGCGGAGTCGGCGGGCGACAGCCCCGCCAGCTCCTTGCGGACGCGGTCGCTGCCGAGCAGGGTGCAGCCGAGCCGGTCGGCCATCGCGCCGGCGAGGGTGCTCTTGCCGGTGCCGGGCAGCCCGCCGACCAGGACGAGCCCGACGGTCCCCGCGCGCAGGTGGCGCAGGGCGATCTCAGCGAGGGTCCCGGCCTCTGCCGCGGCCGCCGCGTCGCCCTGCGCGTGGCGGAAGCAGGCCACCTTGGCCCGCACGAAGGCGCGGTAGGCGACGTAGTGGTGCCACAGCGAGGACGGGGCCGGGTCCCCGGCGAACCCGGCGTACCAGCCCGCGAAGCGTTCGGCGAGGTCCGCGGCTCCGAGACGTTCCAGGTCCATGGCCAGGAACGCGGCGTCGTCGAGGCCGTCGAGGAACCGGAGACGCTCGTCGAACTCTAGGCAGTCGAGGACCCGGGGCCCGTCGTCGAGGCAGAACACGTCACCGGCGAGGAGGTCGCCGTGTCCGTCCACCACGCGCCCTTCGGCGATGCGCGTCTCGAACAGCGGAGCTCGCCCGGCGAGGAAGTCGCGCGCGCGTTCCTCGATCTCGAGCGCGTCGCTCGTGTCGATGGAACGGCCGTGGAACGGGCGGGTCTGGTCGAAGCTCTCGGCCCAGCGGCCCAGCAGCGCGTCCCGGGTGCCCTGCTCGGAGATCCGGGGACCGCGCGGTGCCCTGGCGTGCCACTCCGCGAGCAAGCGGGCGGTGGCCCGCAGGGCGTCCTCGACGGGGGCGCGGTCCTGCAACAGGGTTGACAGCCGCCGGTCCGCGGGCATGCGCCGCATCGTGACCAGGTGGTCGCATACGGCGCCCGCCGGGTCGTGGACGTCGGCGACGCCGAGGTACACGTCGGGGGAGAAGCGCCTGTTGAGACGCACCTCCTCGTGGCAGGCGCGCTCGCGCGCCCGGCGGGTGGTGAAGTCCAGGAAGCCCAGATCGACCGGCTTCTTCATCTTGTACGCGCGGTCCCCGACGAAGAACACCACACCGGAGTGCGTTTCGCTGACCGCGGCGCCCAGGGGGACGGAGTTCATCGCCGTCACGCCCGGGGGAAGGCGCCGGGGCGGCTGTCGTCGCGGTCGTAGCAGAGGCGGTCGACGACGTCCACGACGCCCTCGGTCGCGGCGGTGAGCCGGAGGCAGATGGGGATGAGGCTCCTGGCCTCCAGCCGCCCGGACAGGACGACCACGCCGTCGTCGACCCGGACGTCGATCCGGGAGGGGTCCTGCCACAGGCCGCGGACGATCACTTCGCGGACGATCTCGTCGCGGGTGTCGTCGTCGGAGCGCAGGAACAGGCGCAGGAGATCGGAGCGCGTCACGATCCCGACCAGCCGGCCGTTCCCGTCGACGACGGGGGCCTGCTTGTGACCGTGCGCGGCCAGGGTTCTGGCGGCCTTCGCGACCGGCGTTCCCGGCTCCAGCGTCACCACCGGCGCGCTCATGAGCCCGGCGGCGTGCGTGGCGGCCGCCTTCGTCCGGGCGGCGCGGTGCCGCCTGCTCTCGAAGCGGGGGCGCTCCTCGGTGCCGATGTCCCTGAACTCCTCCTTGCGGAGAAGGTCGGCGTCGGTGACGATGCCGACGACGCGGCGGTCGCCGTCGACGACGGGCACCGCCCTGATGCCGTGATCGTCGAGTGCCGCCACGATCTCGGTGAACGGCGTCTCCTCGGCGACGGCGACGACCTCTCGCGTCATCACGTCGGCGACCTTTCGGTGCTGCATGGTGTCCTCCTCGGTGCCACTTCGACGCTAGGCGGCGGGCGGAACGCGTATGAGGGGCGAAGGTCCCCCGCTCGCGAGGCGTTGGTCGGACGGCGGCGGGAACGCGTCGGGCGCCGGCGGCGCCGGCCACCGGCGCCCGACGAAGGAATCACAGGTACGGGTAGTGCTGCGCGATGAGGTCGTCGGCACCCCACTCCAGTTCGGAGCGCGCGGAGACGACGCCTTCGACGCGGCGGATCTCGTGCATCAGAGCGGGGATGCGGGACCGGAGGTCCACCTTCCCGCGGACGGTGACCCGGCCGCGTTCCACGGCCACGTCGATGCCGGCGGGACCGACGGCCCGGCCGCCGATGTCGGCCAGGACGTCCCGCCTGACTTCCTCATCGGGGCGCTCGTACACGCGCAGGACGTCCGACCGGCTCACGATCCCGACCAGCCGCCCGCTCCGCGGGTCGACGACCGGGAGGCGGCCGACGCGGTGCCTGCGCATCTCCTGCGCGGCGGCCCGCACGGTGGCGTCGGGCGTGGTGGTGCGGGCGGGTGCGGTCATCAGCTCGGCGGCGGTGGCACCCGCCGCCTTCCGCCATTCGCGATGCCGGCGCGGCGTGGCGAACAGGTGCTCGTTGTCGGCGCCGGTCGGGTCCGCCTCCTTCTGGATCAGATCCGCGGTGGAGACGATGCCGACCGGGCGGCCCCCGGCGGCCACGACGGGGACGGCGTTGACACGGCCGCGCCGAAGCGTCTCGACGATCTCCTTGGACGTGGCCGTTTCCGGGACGCTCACCACATCCGTGGTCATGACCTCTTCGACGGTGGTTTCCATGAACCCTCCTCTGGGGGCGGCCGGGTACGGCCGTTGCGATGGCTCAACGATCGGCCGCCCCGCGCTACCGGGCCACCGACCAAGGTCCTCCGATGGGCCGTCACTGGTCCCGGCCCTCTGTGGCGCCGAGCGGGAGGACCGCCGGCCGCGCCCGTGCGGCCCCGGAAAGCCCGGCGTCCCCGGCACCTGGACGGCGACACGGGGACGCGGCTGGCGCGGGGTTCAGGCCTTACGGGGCCTGACGACCGCGACGGGACAGTGCGCGTAGTGGACGACGCCGTGACTCACCGAGCCCAGTGCCGGGCCGGAGCGACCGCGCGTCCCGACGACCACGAGATCGGCATGCGCCGACGCTCCGATCAGGGCGTCGACCGGGTGGCTGATGAAGTCGTCCTCGACCACCCCGATGCCGGGACGGCGCTCCCGCCAGGGTGCGAGGAGCTCGGTGAGGTGTTCCCGGTGTGCGCGCCGGACCGCCTGGAGATCCACGCCCGCCTCGACCGCCAGGGGCGCCGGGCGCCAGGCGTGGACGGCCCGCACCCGCGCGCCCCGGACCGAAGCCGCCGCGAACGCGTACTCCAGGACGGGGGCCGGATCCTCCTTGAGATCGAGCCCGGCGACGAGCTCCCCGGACGGACGCTCCTCCGGACCGCGGACGAGGATCACCGGGCCGGGGACGTGCCCGGCCAGGCGCAGACCGGTCGAGCCGAGCAGCAGCCCAGAGAACCCGCCGAGCCCTCGGCTGCCGAGCACCAGCTCGTACGCGCCCTCGGCGAGCGGCGGCAAGCCGGCCGCGACGGTCTCGGCGTGCGCGAACCGTGCCTCCACCGGCACGTCCGGGTGCTGTTTCGAGACGAGGCCGCGGGCCCGTTCCAGGATGTGTTCTCCGTGGCCGGTGAACGGGCGTTCCAGACTCGGCAGGAGCCGGCTGGGAAGCGTGCGGATCCAGGGGACGGCGACGTGCACCACCCGGAGGGGCATGCCCCAACGGGCGGCCTCCGCGGCGGCCCACCGCAGCGCCCGCTCCGATGAGGCGGAGCCGTCGACCCCGACGACGATCGTTTCGGTGACGGACATCGTGGACCCGTCCTTCCTCAGCCGCCCAGCCGGGCGGCGACGAGCAGATCGTGCGCCAGCCGGGCCGCCCTCGCCGCCTCGGTGTCGCGGGGCCCGTCGAGCGGCCGGCCCTCCAGGCCGGCGGCCAGCGCCGCGACCGCCAGCGCGAGGACCGTCACCTGGCCTTCCAGAGCGGCGATCCGCCTCTCCAGCACGGCGGCCGACGTCATGCCGTACCCTGTCGCGATCTGCTTGGTCATCTCCGGCTCCCTCGGTCTCGTGCGCCGCGGCCCGCGACCGCGGCGTTCCCGCCTCGCACCGCGGGACGGCCCGGCCGGCGTCGGCGCGCGAACCACGCCATCTCGCCACCTCCGGGTCGACGTGCGGTAGATCCATCTCAAGGCAACGCGGCCGCGCCGGCGCCCAGTAGGGGCGAACGTCCCGCGCCGAGGCACTTCGGACGGTGGCGCCGAATCGCGGGCGCAGACCGATGCCCGATGATGGCGAACCGGAGGACGGGTTCTCCGGCCGGGTGAACGCCGCGGCGCCGGGCGTTCACCCGGGGGACTCGACGCGGGTGCCCGCGCCTCCGGTGAGGAGCGCGGCGACGTCGGTCATGGCGCCGATGGCCGCGTAGCCGCCGGGCCGGTGCGCGGCGAAGCGTGCGGCGGCCTCGGCCTTCGGGCCCATGGAACCCGCGGGCAACCGGAGCCCGCGCAGCTGCCCGGGAGTGGCGTGGGAAAGGGGCCGAGCACGGTCGGTGCCGTAGCCGCGGAAGACCGCGGGCACGTCGGTGAGGAGAAGGAGCGCGTCCGCTTCCAGCCGTTCGGCCATGAGGGCGGCGGTGAGGTCCTTGTCCACCACGGCCTCGACGCCTTCCGGCCCGCCCTGGCCTTCGAGGACGGGAACGCCCCCTCCGCCCGCGGCGATGACGACGCAGCCGGCGTCCAGGAGCCTGCCGATCGTGGGCAGCTCGACGATTCCACGGGGCTCGGGAGAGGCGACGACACGGCGCCAGGCCGTGCCGTCCATCGCCATGTCCCAGGCGTACGCCGCGGCGACGCGTTCGGCCTCCGCGGCCGTGTACCCGCGGCCGACGAACTTGGCGGGGCGGGCGAAGGCCGGGTCGTCCGCCGCCACGACCGTCGTGGTGAGGACGGCGGCGATCTCCCGGTTCGGCACCGCGCGGCGCAGTTCGCGGGCCAGCCAGTAGCCGATCATGCCCTGGGTCTCGGCCCCGAGCACATCGAGGGGGTACGGGCGCGGCAGCTCTCGGTCCGCGGTGCTCTCGGCCGCCAGCAGTCCGATCTGCGGGCCGTTGCCATGCGTGATGAGCAGCTCGTGGCGGTCGGTGAGCGGAGCGAGCGCGCGCACCGCCTCGGTGACGTGCGCCGCCTGGGTCTCGGCGTCGTAGGGGTCGCCGCGGCGCAGCAGGGCGTTGCCTCCGAGGGCTGCGACGATCCTCACCGGTCGCCCTCCGGCCGATCGCGCTCCAGCGGGCAGCTCATGCAGCGGGGGCCGCCGCGCCCCCGGCCGAGCTCGCCGCCGGGAATGGTGATCACCTCGATGCCGTGGCGGCGGAGCATGGTGTTGGTGGTGACGTTGCGCTCGTACGCGATGACGACGCCGGGCTCGACGGCGAGGACGTTGTCGCCGTCGTCCCACTGCTCCCGTTCGGCCGCGGGCAGGTCCTGCTCGGCGCGGAGCACGCGCACCTTGTCGAGGCCGAGCGCTCGGGCGATGGCCGTGAACAGGGACGTGTTCTCGCTGACACGGATTCGCCCGGCGGAGCCCGGAGTGATCGAGTAGGAGCGCAGCTCGGGCAGTTCGGGGTACACGGCGAAGGCGTCTCGGTCGACCATGGTCATCACGGTGTCCAGGTGCATGAACGCCCGGCGCCGTGGCAGGCGGACCGCGATGACGCGGCGGACGGCGTCCGCGTCGAAGAGCCGCTCCGCGAGCAGTTCCACGGCCTGCGGGGCGGTGCGCTCGCTCATTCCGACAAGGACGGTCCCGTTGCCGATGACGTGGATGTCGCCGCCCTCGAGACTGGGCAGGGGGACGTCGGCGCCGGGATACCAGACCGGGAAACCGGCGTCGGCGAACATCGGATGGTGGCGGTAGATCGCCGCCAGGTGCAGGGTCTCCCTCCGCCGCGCGGCCCTGGCCATGGAGTGGAGGGAGACCCCGCCACCGATCCAGGCCGAAGGGTCGCGGGTGAACAGATGGTTCGGCAACGGCGGGAGGACGAAATCCCCGTCGTCGAGAGAGGCGAGCAGCAGGCTGTCCGCGGCCAGGTCCAGGTCGGCCTTGGTCAGCCCGCCGATGAGGTGGCGGGTCAGCAAGGCCGGATCCATGGCGTCCAGAGCGGCCCGTACCGGGCCGGCCAGCGTGGGCCCGAGGGCGAGCTCGGAAGCGGTGCGGTCCAGGACGTGGGCACGGCCCTGATCGAGCTTGACCGTTTCGGCCAGCAGGTCGGTCAGGTAGTGGACCTGGACGCCGCGCTCACGGAGCGTGTCCGCGAAGACGTCATGCTCCTGCCTGGCACGCCGGGCCCAGAGGATCTCGTCGAACAGCAGCTCGTCCTTGTTGCCGGGGGTCAGGCGCTGCAGTTCCAGCCCGGGCCGGTGCAGCAGCACCTGCCGCAGACGCCCGGTTTCCGAGGAGACGGTGAACATTGGGGTTCCTTTCTCAAGCCGCCTGGGCCGGCGGCCGCGGCGCATCGGGGGCACCGGGCTTCTGCGCGACGGTGTGCAGGTCGTGGGCGTCGCGGTACTTCAGCCAGGCGTAGACCGGCATCCCGGCAAGGAGCAGCAGCGTGCCCTTGTAGACGACCTCGTAGCCGGACCCGGCGATCGCCCACACCGAGTAGCCGAAGGCGACCACGGCGATCGCGGCGCTTCCCGCGAGGCGCCGTCCGGAGAAGGCGGCCCGGTCGGTGGCCAGCAGCACCAGCTGCGCCACGGCCGAATAGGCGTACGGAATGAGGGTGGTCAGCGTGGCCAGAAGGATCACGAAGGTGAACTGGTCGACCAGGCTCGCGTTGTAGTTCATCGCCATCAACCCGGTGACCAGCACGCTGGAGACGACCAGCCCGGTGACCGGGGTGCCGTTCCGGCTCGTGCGCGCGAACAGGCGGGGGAACAGCCCGTCGCGGGCTGCGGCGTACGGAACCTTGCCCTGGAGGAGGATCCAGCCGTTCAGGGCGCCGAACGCGCTGACGGCCGCGCCCGCGGCGACCAGGTCGGCGGCCCAGCCCCCGAACGCGGCGTCCGCGGCGTCGGCGAACGGTGCGGTCGAGGCGGCCAGAACCCCGGCGGGAACCAGGCCCATGACGGCGATCGTGCAGAGAATGTAGACGACGGCCGTGACCACGGTCCCCGCGACGGTGGCGCGCGGGATGGTGGTGCGCGGATTGCGGACGTCCTCGGCGGGGACGGTGGCCGACTCCAGCCCGATGAAGGCCCACAGGGTCAGCGCGGCCGCCGCGGTCACGGCGGAGAAGGCGCTGCCGCCGCTGGCGTTGAAGGGGCCGAAGTTGTCGGCCTGGATGAAGAACAGACCGCCGATCGCGATGAGCAGGAGCGGTACGAGCTTGAGCACCGTCGTGACGCCCTGCACCAGGCCTCCCTGCCGCACGCCCGAGGCGTTGACGGCGGTGAGGGTCCAGATGGCGGCGAGCGCGACACCGGCCGCCAGAACCTTGTTCGTGGCCAGTTCGGCCCAGAAGTGGGCCAGGTAACCGACGAACGCGACCGCGATCGCGGCGTTGCCGGCCCAGACCGCGATCCAGTAGCCCCATGCCGTCTGGAAGCCCACGAAGTCACCGAACGCCCGGCGGGCGTAGGCGTACGGTCCGCCGGTTCTGGGGTATGCGCGGCCGAGCCGCGCGAACACCAAGGCGAGCGCGATGGCCCCCATGGCGGTGAACGTCCAGGCGATGATGCTGATCGGACCGAACTCGGCGAGCGCGCTGGGCAGCAGGAAGACGCCCGAGCCGATCATGTTGCCCACGACCAGTGCGGACGCCGTCCAGAATCCCAGGCCCCGGCGGGGGGTTCTCTCGTGCATGGCGTGCCTCCTCGCAGGACGCGGGCGTAGGCCGCGTCGTCGCATCGAGAAGATCACTGATGGTCGAACCGGCGGGCCGGGCTTGAGGCCCGGATGGTGCGGACGAAAGTCATCGGGCCGGTGGGCCGTAAGTCAGCGATCCCCGGTGTCGCAGGCCGCCTGGGAGGTGTCTCCGAGACTGCGGACGGAGGACGGAGTGTGCGGGCACGCCCGAACGGACCGACTCGCCGATTCCGACGTGGGGCGTGCGAAGAGGGCACCGGGAGGAGCCACGGTGCCCTCTGACGTGGTCGGCTCCGGCCGTGTGGCCGGGTGCCGTCCCCGCGCCGCAGGCCGGGACCGGGACGGTTCGTCCGGAAACGTGCCCGGCCGGACGCGTCAGGTCGGGCGAGGAGTCAGAATTCCTCGTTCTTCGGAGCCGCGGCCTTGAGGCGGGCGGCGTAGGCGGCGGCCTGGGTACGCCGGTGGATGCCGAGCTTGGCGAAGAGGTTGGAGACATAGTTCTTGACCGTCTTCTCGGCCAGGAACATGCGTTCGCCTATCTGCCGGTTGGTGAGCCCCTCACCGATGAGTTCGAAGATCTGGCGTTCTTGGGCGGTGAGGACCTGCAGGGGGTCCTTCTTGCGCTCTTGCCGTTCGCGGACGCGCTGGAGCATACGCGCGGTGGAGCGCGGGTCCAGCAGGGATTGGCCGGAGGCGACGGTGCGGACGGCGCCGACGAGGTCGGAGCCGTGGATCTGCTTGAGGACGTAGCCGCTCGCACCGGCCATGACGGCGTCGAACAGAGCGTCCTCGTCGTCGAACGAGGTGAGCATCAGGCAGGCCAGGTCGGGCATGGCCGAGCGGAGCTCGCGGCACACGGTGATGCCGTCGCCGTCGGGCAGCCGGACGTCGAGGACGGCGACGTGGGGCCGGGCGGCGGGGATACGGGCGAGCGCGTGGTCCGCGGTCCCGGCCTCGCCGACCACCTCGATGTCGTCCTCGGAGGACAGCAGGGCGGCCACACCGCGCCGGACCACCTCGTGGTCGTCCATCAGGAAGACCCGGATGGCGTCGCTGCTGTCCCGCGCCAGGTCGGTCATGATCCCGTTCCCCTTGATCCTCATTGGTGATGGAATCGACCTTAGTTGGTCATGAAGAGCAGCCGGGGAGTCTAAATTCCCCCGAGAATGGGACCAAGGTCCCGAGTTCTGGTGGAGGTCGGTCAGTGGCGGACGAACGACCCGGCGATGAGCGCGCGAAATTGATCCTGCCGCAGCTGCGGCTGGACGACCTGCTGGCGGAGCTTCAGTCGCGGCTGGACGCCGCGCGCGGTACCAGGGACCGGGTGCACGCGTTGCTCGAGGCCGTCGTCTCGATCGGCGGAGAGCTCGATCTGGAGGTCGTCCTGCGCCGGATCACCGAAGCGGCCGCGACGCTCGTCGACGCCCGCTACGGCGCGCTCGGAGTGATCAGCGAGGAGGGTGAGCGGCTCGTCCAGTTCATCACGGTCGGGGTCGGTGCGGAGGAGATCGAAGCGATCGGGCACTGGCCGCACGGGCACGGCATCCTCGGCCTGCTGATCAAGGAACCGCGGCCGCTGCGGCTGCCGGAGATCGCCGACCACCCGGAGTCGTACGGTTTCCCGGCCGACCATCCGCCCATGCACACCTTCCTCGGCGTGCCCATCCGGGTGCGGGACGAGGTCTTCGGCAACCTTTACCTGACCGAAAAGGCCGGCGGCGGGAGCTTCGAAGAGGAGGACGAGATCGTCGTGACGGCACTCGCGACGGCGGCGGGCGTGGCGATCGAGAACGCCCGGCTGTACGAGGAGACACGGCGCCGGGAGCGCTGGCTCGAGGCGCTGGCGGAGATCTCCACGGCGCTGCTGTCCGGTACCGACCCGCGCCGGGTGACGGACCTGGTGGCCCAGCGCGCACGGGAGATCGCCGACGCGGATCTGGCGACGGTGGCACTGGCGGACACGGAGAGGCGGGAGTTCGTCGTCGAGGCCTCCGACGGGCGGCGCGCCGACGAATCGAAACACGCGCGGATGCCCATCGACCACGCCGTCGCCGGCCGGGTGTACACGAGCGGTTCACCACTGCGGCTCGCCGACGGGCAGGAGGCCGTGCGGGACGCCGGGCTGCCCGTCGATCTGGCCGTCGGCCCGCTGCTGGTCGTCCCGCTGGGGCACGGAGAGTCGGCACGCGGTGTGCTGTCGGTCGTCAACGAGCCGGGTGGCGCGGTGTTCAGCGAGTCGACGCAACGGCTGATGGAGGCGTTCGCCGTGCAGGCGGCGGTGGCGCTGGAACTGGCCGACCGGCGCCGCGACGTCGAACGCCTGGCCTTGCTGGAGGACCGCGACCGCATCGCCAAGGACCTGCACGACACCGTCATCCAGCGGCTGTTCGCCACGGCCATGACACTCATGAGCACCATCAAGCTCGCCGAGCGACCCGACGTGACCACGAGGATCCAGCGATCGGTCGACGATCTGGACGACACCATCCGGCAGATCCGCTCCACCATCTTCGCGCTCCAGGCCTCCGCGGAAGAGGACGAGACCCTGCGCAGCAAGGTCCACCGCGTCGTCGAGGCCGCCAGCGAACGCCTCGGCTTCGCGCCCTCGACCAGGCTGGACGGGCTGCTGGACACCGCCGTCCCCGCCGAGCACGCCGATCACCTGCTCGCGGTGCTCCGCGAGGCGCTGTCCAACATGGCCCGCCACGCCCACGCCACCGAGGCCGTCGTGAACGTCCAGGTCGGCGACGACCTGGTTCTCCAGGTGGAGGACGACGGCGTCGGGATCCCCGAAGGCGGCCGCCGCAGCGGCTTGCGCAACATGGACGAGCGCGCCCTGGCCCTCGGCGGCACGTTCGACGCCGGGCCCCGTCCCGGTGGTGGCACCGTACTCCGCTGGGAAGTCCCCCTCGAGCAAGGCTGACGGCTCGGGTCCTGTGGACCCTTCCCGCCCGGGCCCTTCGCCCCTACGCGCGCGCCCCGGCGCGACGTGTGATGAAGGGGAGCCCGAGCGATGGAGGGATTCATGAGCCGGAGTTCCCATGTCCTGGTCGGCTACGACGGGACGAACGAGAGTGAGCGAGCCCTGAGATGGGCCGTGGAGGAGGCGCGGGCGCGCCGCCTCCCCCTGACGGTCTGCCACGCCTGGCGCTGGCCGTACCCGGTGAGCGACGTCGGACACGAGGGCGTCGCGATCGTGAAGCGGATGGGCGGGCACCTGCTCGATCACGGCGTGGCGCTCGCCCGCCGGGCGGCGCCCTCGGTCACCGTGCGCGGCACGATGGCGGAGGGCCCGGCGGACGCGGCGCTGATGCACGAGGGCGAGGGCGCGGACCTGATCGTGGTCGGGTCCCACGACCGGGACGAACTCCCGGTGGGGTCGACGGCGCTGCGGCTGCCGGCGCGTGCCCGCGTCCCCGTGCTCGTGGTCCGGAGGACGGCGACGAAGTACGGGAAAGTCGTGGTCGGCGCGGACGGCTCCCGAGGGGGTGACGCGGCGCTGGGCTTCGCGTTCGAGGAAGCGGCGCTGCGCGGGTGGGGCGTCCGGGCGGTCTACGGCTGCTGGGAGGCCGAGGCGGTCGGCGGCGACCTCGCGCTCCTGTGCGACGACCAGCGGCTTCGCGAGCTCGCAGGCACGCGCCTGGAAAGGGCCGTCGCGCCATGGCGGGTGAAGTACCCGCACGTCGAGACGCGAACGGCACTGGTGCTGCGCCCTCCGCGCCAAGCATTGTTCGAGGCGGCGGAGAGCGCGGACCTGCTCGTCGTGGGCGACCGCGGTGCCGGCGGGTTCGACCCGCTGCGTCTCGGAGCCGTCAGTGGTGCGGTCCTGCAGCACGTGCCCTGCACGGTCGCCGTCGTCCCGTCCGCCCCACGCGGCTGACGCCTCAGCGGCTCGGGACCGGCCGACCGCGAATGACCGTGGCCCGGGGGAAGCCCCGGACCACGGTCATCATCGCGTCGCCGCGTGAGCGAGGACCATCTGTCGCCGTGCCCCGGAACGCGATCGGCGGCCACCGCGATCGTCGGTGTCGGGTATTTCCGGCATTGCCAGGATCGTTCTATGTTGGCCTTTTCTAAGGGGCCTAGGTCATCACCGCGATCGCCGTACGTCCCATGAACATCGAGAATGCGGGCGGAATTGGTCGCCGACGTCGACCAATGCCGATGCCGGTCGGTTTCGTGGGAGCAAGGCTTCGAAGACCGGTGGTCATGCGGGCGTCCCATTCCCGTGGGCGGTGGCTCGGTGCTCGACCGTCCGGCGCCCGCAGCGCGTCGGTCCTCCGGCTAGCCGACCTCGGCCTGGGGAGCGGGCGAGTGATCCGCGCATATCACGATCGGGCACCGGGCGTGCTCACGCACGACCGGGACGGTGTCGCCGCCGAGCGGATTGCCGTGCTCGGAGTTGGTCCGGGCGCCGATGACGAGCAGCTCGGCGTGACCGGCCGCATCGACGAGCGCCTCACCGGGCGTGCCATGGACCACGCGCAGCCGGGTGTTCAGGTGCTGGGCGTTCGGGAGTGCACCGGCGGTCAGGCGACGGAGCCGCAACCACTCTCGCAGCGTCCGCAAGCGCTGCGGGGAACGGTCGTCTGCCGGCTCCAGCACGCGCACCACGTCCAGGCGAGCGTGGCGGTCGACGGCCTCTCGCGCCGCCCGGCGCAGCGCGGCGAGGGAATTGGGGGAGCCGTCCACCCCGACGACTACGGAGCGGTGTTCGGGCACGATCCACATGGGCGACCTCCTTCGGTCACCACCACCATCGTGCCGAAACGCGCCGGAGTTCAGTGCCGAGAGTCATCGCCGCCCGGGACTTTCGGCCTGGGCCACTCTCGGTCCGTGCGAGTTCCGATGGGGACTTCGGAGACGCGCTCGGTCCACCAAAGGCCATAAGTCCTGTGAGCAGTGGGCCGAGGTCCTCTTTCGGAACGGCGAGCCGGGTGGAAAGGTGATGTCGAAACGTTCATTGGACGATGCTGGAGGGAAGATATGGGTGCGGATTTCGAAAGCGGAATCATCGTCGGCTATGACGGCTCGAAGAAGGCGGCCCGGGCACTGGACTGGGCGGCCTGCGAGGCGAGCGCCAGGAACCTGCCGTTGACCGTGCTCCACGCGTGGGACGTCCCTTTCGGCGGACCGATGCCGATGCCGATCGCGGACCTGAGAGCCATGGCAGAGGAGACCCTGGAAGAAGGCCTTCGGCGCGTCAGGGAGGCGGCACCGGAGGTGCCGGTGCAGGGCAGATCGGAACACGGACAGGCCGCGTCGGAACTGATCGGCGCGGGCAGAGACGCCGCTCTCCTCGTGCTCGGGCCGCGAGGGCTCGGTGGCTTCGCCGGGCTGGTGCTCGGGTCGGTCGGCACTCAGGTCGCCGTGCACGCCCCGTGCCCGGTCGTGATCGTCCGAGGTGATCTGCGTCCCCCCGAAGACGAGGGAGCCGGGCGGGTCGTCGTCGGCGTGGACGGCTCGCCGGCGTCCAGAGCCGCACTGGCGATGAGTTTCGCAGAGGCCGCCGTGCACGGTCTCTCCGTCCACGCGGTCGTCGCCTGGGAGTCGGTGCCGGTGAAGGGGCTGCCGCCGCTGGCGGACGAGGCCGGCATGCGCGAGGCGGCCGAGGGACGCCTCGCGCGGCTGCTGGATCCTTTGCGGCGGCTGCACCCCGATGTCGTCGTCCGAGCCGAGGTCGTTGCCGGGCCACCGCGGGACGTGCTGCTGGAGGCATCGGCCACTGCTCGCGTCCTGGTCGTCGGCACACGAGGACTTGGAGGGTTCCGTTCCCTCCTGCTCGGATCGGTCAGCCGCGCGCTGGTCGAGCACGCTACCTGCACCGTGGCCGTCGTCCCGGCATCCGGGCGGGATACGGGCGGCTCAAAGACCGCTTTGCCCACGTCAGTGGTTGGATGACTGCTCGTCGGGTCAGGCCTGGGTACGGGTAATAGGGGGTGAAGGTCGTCAATCCAGACGGCGAGGTGGTGCCCGGCGAATCGGGCGGTCCGCATTCTGTCGCAGGGCGGACAGGTCCGGTAGCGCCGGTCGGTGTCCTGTACAGGGAGCACTGGGACTTTGGTCCCGGACGGAACGGACTTACACCCTCTGCGACGGTCTGCCGGAGACGGCCAGGATGGATGTGAGGCCGGGCGGGGCGCGCTTCGCAGGGCGTGCTTTCGCTGGCTGTCTCGTACGCGAGCCGAGGGGGAGGCGAAGCGATGGAGACGAGTACGGAAACGGGCCGGGGTGACCCGCTGCCGATCGTCGTGGGAGTGGACGGGTCCCGGCCGTCCGACCGGGCCGTCGAGTGGGCGGCCGACCGGGCGGTCCGCACGGGCCGCGCTCTGCGGCTGATCTTCGTGTCCGAGGTATGGCCTTACGACATTCCCTTCCACACGGCGCCGCATGACTCCGAGTCGCTCACCTGGACGGGGAATCAGGTGCTGGCGGAGGCCGAGGGGGTCGCGCTCGCCTGCAGGCCCGAGGTGAAGGTCGAGTGCAAGCTCGCCGTGGGCGGGGCCGTTCGAGTCCTGTGCGACGGCTCGCAGCACGCGTCGGAACTCGTTGTGGGGAACCGGGGCCTGGGGGGTTTCACCGGCCTGCTCTTGGGGTCGGTGAGCGCGGGGGTGACGGCGTACGCGCAGTCGCCGGTCGTGGTCGTGCGTGGCGAGGCCGGGGGACGGCGTGGGGAGGCGGCTGTCGGGGTGAGCCTGAAAGAGGACGCGCCCGTGCTGGAGTACGCGTTCGAGGAGGCGGCTTCGCGGAGCCTGCGCCTTCGGGTCGTCCATGCGATCCCGCTGCCGAAAGGGACGGACGAGGAGCATCTCGCCGCGGATCTCGAGCGTTCGAAAGACCGGGCGCGCGCACGGATCGCGGAGGAGTGCACGGTTGCGCGGCGCCGGTTCCCGCAGGTCGAGGTGGTCGAGGACGTCGTGCAGGACCGGCCCGCCGCCACGCTGGTGGCGGCGTCCTGCAAGGCCGACCTGGTCGTCGTAGGCGCTGAGCGTTCGCAGCCGGAGGCCCGCCTTCCCCGGCGGCACGCGGTCAGGCATGCGCTGGTGCATCATGCCGACTGCCCGGTCGCGCTCGTTCGCGCGCGGGGGTGACCGGACGTCATCCCCCCGCGTCGTCGAGGGGTGCCGGTCGCCCCTCGCCGAGACGCCCTTCGGCGAGGGGCGTCTCCCAGGACGCGCCGGGCTCGACGACGATCTCCTCGGTGCCGTGGACGATCGTGATCGGGCGGGCTCCGCCGGGGCGGAGCGCGACGTGGAGGCGGTCGGGGCGGAGGGACAGGTCGATGCCCCAGTGGCCTCGGTAGCGGAGGCCCACGCGGAGCCGGGACAGCGCTGGGGGCAGCCTGGGGGAGAGCTGCAGTGTCTCGCCGCGGGTGCTGATGCCGGCGAAGCAGCGCTGGACGAGGTCGACCGTGCCGGCCATCGCGCCCAGATGGACGCCTTCGGCGGTGGTGCCGTGCTGGGAGTCGCCGATGTCGCTGCGGAGGGCGTCCAGGAAGGCGCGCCAGCCGAGGTCGCCGTCGGTGCGGGCGAGGATCCAGGCGCGTACGAGCATGCTCAGGGTGGAGCCGTCGCAGGTGCGTCCCAGGTAGTAGTTGATCGTCCGCTCGGGGAGGCCGGGGTCGGGGTCGTAGCCGAGCTGGAGCAGGACGTCGTCGAACTCGTGCGGCGCGAGCAGGTAGAAGAGCATCAGGACGTCGGCCTGCTTGGACGCCTTGTAGCGGTTCGGGGTGTCGCCTTCGGCTTCAAGGATCCGGTCGAGCCGGCGTATGTCGGCGTAACGGGCGCGATAGCGGTCCCAGTCGAGCTCGCCGAGATCCCCGTAGCCCTCGAACTGGCTGATGACGCCGTCGTGGAAGGGGACGCGCAGCTTCGTGGCGACGTCCTCGAAGCGGGCGGTCTCGGCGTGGGTGAGGGCGAGTCCCTCGCGCAGCTCGGCTTGCCGGTTCTCGGGGAGGAGCGTCAGGGCGTCCAGCGCGCGGCGCAGGACCCAGGCCGCGAGGATGTTGGTGTAGGCGTTGTTGTCGACACCCGGTTCCTCCCGGTCCGGGTAGCCGTCGTGGTATTCGTCCGGACCCATGACGCCGCGGATGTCGTACCGGTCGCGGGACCGGTCGTAGGACGCGATGCCGGTGAAGAAGCGGGCCACTTCGAGCATCATCTCGGCGCCGTACTCGGCGAGGAACTCCAGGTCGCCCGTCGACTCGTAGAACCGCCAGGCGTTGTGCGCGACGGCCAGGCCCGCGTGCCGCTGCAGGTGCGAGTGGTCGGGCAGCCAGCGTCCCGAGCGGGGATTCAGGTGAAGGGTCTGGGTCTCCTCGCGGCCGTCCGCCGCGCTCTGCCAGGGGAAGAGGGCGCCCCTGTGCCCCGCTGCGGCGGCGTTGCGGCGGGCGGCGGGGAGGCGCCGCCACCGGTACATGAGCAGTGCGCGGGCGATCTCGGGGAAGCGGGTGCTCAGGAACGGCAGGATGAACAGCTCGTCCCAGAAGACGTGGCCGCGGTAGGCCTCGCCGTGCAGGCCGCGAGCGGGGACGCCGACGTCGAGGTCCACGGTGTGCTCGGAGACGGTCTGCAGCAGGTGGAAGACGTGCAGGTTGAGGATGCGCTGCACCTCCGTGTCGTCCACGCTCAGCCGGCAGCGCCGCCACAGGCGCGCCCAGGCCCGCGTGTGCTGTTCCAGCAGCTCGTCGAATCCGGGTGCGAGCCGCACGTGCTCGCGCGCCGCCTCGCCGTGGTCCTCCAGGGCCCGGTCGCGGGACGTGAACACGGCCGCGACCTTCTCGATCGTGACGGGAACGCCCTCGCGGGCGTCGACGCGGACGGTGCGGACCACATGGTCCCTTTCGGCGTGGGTCGAGGGCGTGCTCGGGCACGATGCGCGGGTGCGGGCGGCGACCGCGATCCCGATCCTGGACGACCGGGTGGTGGCGGTGACCACGTCCGTGTCCGCGTCGTCGTGCGGGTGCGGCGGGTCGCAGACCAGATGATCGCCCCGCAGGCCGCGGTACCGCGCGACGCCCGCGTTGACGACCCGTCCGTCCACGGCGGACCGGACCTCCAGCGTGCCGGACCAGTTCTCGGGGACGATCGTCGTTTCCAGGGCGGCCAGGTGCGGATCGGCCATGGAGACGATGCGGCGCTGCGCGACGCGGAACCTCCGATCGCCGTCGCGCCAGCGGAAGAGACGGGTCAGGACGCCACGGTGCAGATCGAGCTCCTGGCGGTACTCCAGCAGGCCGCCGCGGCGCGCGGCCCGATCGATGTCGAACCGGTCGCCGCCGGCGGCGCGGAAGGTGAGGGGCAGCCAGTTGGGCAGGTTGACGAGGTCGGCGTTGTCGGCGCGGTGCCCGCCGATCTCGGTGGTGAGCCTGTCGTAGCAGCCCGCGGCATAGGTTCCGGGATAGTGGACGCCGTCGGCCGCCGACTCCGGCGCGGCTCCCCGGGTGGCGAAGTAGCCGTTGCCGAGCGTGCACAAAGCCTCCCGGAGCCCTTCGTCCGCGGCGTCGAACCCCTCGTAGACGAGGGTCCAGCGGTCGTCCATGCGGGCCTCCAGCGCGCCTCGGATCCACCGGCCGGTCACGGCGGTCTCTACGAGTCTTCCTCCGTGTCGGGGGTGTTCACACCGCTCAACGGCCCGGAACGGCGGGACCTTCGGCCCATGCGCGACGGCGCCGCACCGCGCACACTGCGAGGTGAACCGGCGATCCCGATCGCGAGGGGCAGCGATGAACGACGCACCGGCGGGCAGGCGACCCAACGTCCTGCTCGGCCACGACGGGTCCGAGGACAACGACGCCGCGCTGCGGTGGGCGATCGACGAGGCCGGCCTGCGCGGTTGCGACCTGGTGATGTGCCACGGCTGGTACTGGCCCTATCCGGAATCCCATGCCGACCCGCGCGTGGAGGGCACCGTCAGGCGCGTCGGGGAGAACATCCTCGCCGAGGGCGTCCGGCGGGCGCGCGAGCTGGGCGCCGCCGGGCCCGTCCGGACGTGCCTGGTGCGCGGTTCGGCCGCCGCGGGGCTGCAACGGGAATCGGCACGCGCGGAACTGATCGTCGTCGGCACGCATGATCGGCGACCGCTACCGGTCTGGTCGACGGCCCTGCGCCTTCCGGCGCACACCCGGCGGCCGGTGATCGTCGCCCGGCGGGCGGGGGGACGCTCCGGGCGGCTCGTGGTCGGTTTCGACGGGTCGCCGGGCGCCGAGTCGGCGCTCGGCTTCGCCTTCGCCGAGGCCGCCCTGCGGGGACGGCCGCTGCGGGTGGTGCACGCCTGCTGGGAGCCGGGCGCCGCAAGCGAGGCCGAGCTGCCGCTGTTCGGCGACGCCGAGCGCCTGGTACGGGCGCGGACGGGCAAGGTGGCGGCCGCGGTCGCGCCGTGGCGGCCGAGGTACCGGGGCGTCGAGGTGGAACTGGCCGTCCTGCCGGATCCGCCGCGTGAGGCTCTGCAGGCGGCGGTCGGCGAAGCGGACCTGCTCGTCGTCGGCGCCAGGGGCACGAGCCGCCTTGATCCGCGGGTGCTGGGCACGACGAGCGAGGCGATGATCAACCGGGCGCCGTGCACGGTCGCGATCGTTCCCGCAGGGCGGGCCGGTAACGGGGACGGCCCGGCCGAAGGGGCCGAGGGAGAGGGACGTCCGTCCCCCTCGGCCCGACCGCGGAGGGTACCCGCCGGCTGATCGGGAACGCCCGCGCCGTTCTCTTCCGGATGGTCGGTGCGGTCAGGTCAGTCCGGAGGCATGCCGCCGTCCGGGTGCCGAGGCGTCTGCTGGGGCAGGACGGGCTCCATCCGGTACATCGACGGCATTCCCCCGCTCGGCGGCGCGGCCTCGCGGTGAACGCCGGCGAGGGCGGCGATGAGGTCCCTGGCGGTGAGCAGGCCGACGAGCCCGCCCGCGTCGTTGGTGACGGCGACGTAGTCGGCTCCGGCGTCGAGCATGGCCCGCGCCGCCTCCGCGATCGGGGCGTCGGGGTCTACCGCGCGAGGCGGACGGTTCGGCAGCAGTTCGGTGACCGGACGCCGCGCGTGCAGGGGCCCGGACGCGCTCCACGTGGCGGCGACGGTCTGGGCGTCGACCACGCCGAGGAACGCGCCCTCGTCGTCGGCGACCGGAAGGTGGTGCACGCCCGCCTTGGACATCAGCTCCCACGCCATGAGCGCGGACTCCGACGCGGCGATGGCGAGCAGGTCCCGGGTCATGAGCTCGGCGACGGTCCGGGACTCGGTCGGTGCGTCGATGTTCACGGTCTCCACCTCTCCTTCACTTCGACCGGCGGCCGGTCGAACGGCCGCGGCGCTTCCAGCGTCCATCGCGGGCGCCCCCGGCGGTGAGGGCCGAACGTCCCGGGTCGGCCGCCGATCGTCCCCGGACGTCCCGCTCGCTACGGACCTTCGGCCCTGCCACGGGCGCGCCCCGGCTGATGAGCTGGTGGGGAGACCTTCGAAGGAGTGAGCATGCGAACCAGGATCACCACCCCGGTGCCGCCGGAGCAGCTCGCCGAGGACGCCCGCCGCGCGATCGGCGACGCGGTCTGGGCTCCGTCGGTCCACAACACCCAGCCGTGGCGCTTCGGCGTCCACGGGGCGCGGATCAGCGTGCGCGCGGACGCCGACCGGCGGCTGGCCGTCGCCGATCCGGCCGGCCGGGAGATGCTGATCAGCTGCGGAGCGGCGCTGTACAATCTGCGGCTCGCGCTGCGGGCCCTCGGGTACGACCCGGACGTCCGGCTTCTCCCCGACCCGGACCGGCCGCACCTGCTGGCCGACGTCCACATGAATCCGGGACAGCCGCCGGACGGCGACATCGAGGATCTGCACGGCCGCATCAGGAGTCGCCGCACGCACCGCGGCGCGTTCGGGCCGGATGCCGTCCCCGACTCCGTGATCGGCAGGATCGAGATCGAGACGCGGACGGAGGGCGCCCGCCTGATCCGGGCGGTGGACGCCCATGTCGAGGGCGCCCTGGCCGCGCTCACCGACGCCGCCGAGCACGTCCAGCGGCGCACGCCGTCGTACTCCTCGGAGATCGCCCGCTGGGCCCCGGCGCAGGGCACCCGGCGCAGGGACGGCGTCCAGGAGGGCGGCTACCCGCGGGAGGAGCCGCCCACCGAACCCCGTTTCGCCGCCCGGGACTTCGCGCGCGGGCGGGACCAGGGTGTGCGGGGCGTGGCGGAGGGGAGCGACCGGAACGCGGGCCTCGTGCTGCTGCTGGTCACCGAGACCGACGACCCGGCGGACTGGGGCCGCGCCGGCCAGTCGCTCCAGCGGCTCCTGCTGCGCGCCGACCAGTACGGCCTGGCGGTGGCCTTCCACACACAGGCGCTGGAGGTGCCCGAGTTGCGGGACTTCGTCCGCACCCGGTTCTGCGCCGGACGCCACCCGCAGTCGCTGCTGCGGATCGGCGCGGTGAGCGATGACGCCCCGGATCTGGAGACCGTCCGGAGGCCGGTGGAGGAGGTCACCAACGAGGAGTGGTGGTGACCTCCGCCGTCGGCGGGCGTGAACGATGAACGGCTATTTCGGCGTTCGCCCGCCGTCTCCGGATTCGAGGCGCGCGGCGAACGCCGCGGCCTGGGTGCGGCGGCTCATGCCAAGTTTGGCAAAAATAGAGGAAATGTAATTCTTTACGGTTTTCTCGGCCAAGGACATGCGTTCGGCGATCTGCCGGTTCGTCAGTCCTTCGCCGATGAGGTGCAGGACGCGCCGTTCCTGCTCGGACAGGCGGTGCAGCGGGTCCGCCTTCGCCCGGCGGTCGCGGATGCGCTCCAGTATCCGCGCGGTGCTGCGGGGGTCCAGCAGGGAGCGGCCGGAGGCGACGGTCCGGACGGCGCCGACCAGATCGGAACCGTGGATCTGCTTGAGCACGTACCCGGCGGCCCCCGCCATCACGGCCTCGAACAGCGCCTCCTCGTCGTCGAAGGAGGTCAGCATCAGGCAGGCCAGGCCGGGCATCCGGGAGCGGAGTTCGCGGCAGACGGTCACGCCGTCCCCGTCGGGAAGGCGGACGTCCAGCACCGCGACGTCCGGCCGGACGGCGGGGACGCGGACCAGGGCCTGCTCCATCGTGCCCGCCTCGCCGACGACCTCGAGGTCGGCCTCGGCCGACAGCAGCGCCGACACGCCCCGGCGCACGACCTCGTGGTCGTCGAGCAGGAAGACGCGGATCGCCGTGCCCGCCGCCGCGTCACGGCCTTCGGTCGTCG
>NZ_AULB01000048.1 GCF_000425065.1 Actinomadura rifamycini DSM 43936 | reverse complement strand
ATCCTGCCGGGTGCGGTCCGCAGCCACCGGCGCTCGGAATCGCATCCGAGTAGGACCTGGGCGATGGCAACGCAGACCAGTTCAGCGTCGTTGAGGGTCCGTCGGGGGCCGCGTCTGCGGGGCCGGTCGGCCGATCGCAGGACGTCGTCGTCCAGATGGACGTAGAGTGCGGTCAGAAGGGCGTCCAGGTTTGTCTTCACACACTGATCATGGGCGCCCTTCGCCATGCCCGCCGCCGGTTCAGCAAACCCCCATCAACGATCTCAGCGGCCCGTCCGAGGCGATCCGCTCGCGCAGCGTCGGGCCCTCGATGTACTCGGTGACCAGGTAGGCGACGCCGTCCCCGGCGCCGTGGTCGAGGACCTGCGCGGTGCAGAACGAGGCGACGCGGGCGGCGTTGGCGGCCTCGCCGCGGAACCGCGCGAGGAAGCGCGGGTCGTCGGCGAGGTCCGGGCGGACGACCTTGACCGCGACGGGCCGCCCGTCCGGTGCGCGCCCGAGGTAGACCGCCCCCATCCCGCCCCGCCCGATCCGCGACTCGATCCGGTACGGGCCGACCCGTTCGGGGTCGGCGGGATCGGGCGCCGGAGGCCGAGGACCCTGACTCGCCATCCGCATCCGACCTTTCTCCGCCTGCACGCAACGTGATGACTTTGGCACAGAGCGGCCGGTTCCGCGCTCCACCCTGGCATGACCGATATTCAAGCGGAAGTCGTGAGGCCGGACCCGGCCGACGCCGTATCGCGCCCTTCGGCACGGCCTTTCCGCGGGCGGGTCAGCGGAAGTCGCGGGTGCGGACGCGGCCCGCGACGGGCAGCCGCCGCAGCCGGTGCGCGCGGACGTTCGTCACGCCGTCGGCGCGCTCCAGCCGGCCGCTCACCAGCAGCGCCTGCGCGTCGACCGCGAGGCCGCGGTGCCGCTCGAACACCGGCGGCGGGCAGATCACGTTCGCGATGCCGGTCTCGTCCTCCAGGCTGAGGAACACGATGCCGCCGGCGGTCGGCGGCCGCTGCCGGTGCGTGACGAGCCCCGCGACCAGCACGTTCGTCTCGGCGCGGACGTCGGCGAGCCGCCCGGCCGGCAGCGCGCCCAGCTCGTCCAGGGCCTCCCGGACGTGCGCGACCGGGTGCGTGCCGGACACACCGGTGGCCCACAGGTCCGCGAGGGTCTCCTCGACCGGGGTCATCGCGGGCAGCGCGGGCGCGTCGGTGCCGGGCGCGACCCCCGCGAGCTGCCCGGGGCCCGCGCCGGCCAGGGCGCCCGCCGCCCACAGCGCCTCCCGCCGCGACAGCCCGAAGCAGCCGAACGCCCCGGCCGTCGCGAGCGCCTCGAGTGCCCCCGGCGACAGCGGGACGCGCCGCGCCAGGTCCTCCATGCCCGCGTAGGGGCGGCCCGCCGCGATCGCCTCCGCCGCCTCCGTGCCGAGGTTGCGGACGCCGTCCAGGCCGAGCCGGATCGCGGGCTGCGGCTCGTCCGGCGCGTGCGGGTGCGCCGACCGGACCTCCACGGGCTCCTCCAGCGTGGGGTGGACGCCGCTGATGTTGACGTCCACGCCCCGCACCTCGACGCCGTGCCGCCGGACGTCCGCCAGGAGGCTGTTCGAGGAGTAGAACCCCATCGGCTGGTTGCGCAGCAGCGCCGCCGTGAACGCCGCCGGGTAGCGGCGCTTGAGGTAGGCGCTCGCGTACACCAGGTGCGCGAAGCTCTGCGCGTGCGACTCGGGGAACCCGTAACCGGTGAAACCGAGGATCTTCTCGTAGACGTCCTCGGCGACGTCCGGCGGGACGCCGCGCGCGGCCATGCCGTCCAGGAGGCGCCGCCGCAGCCGCTCGACCCGCTCCGGCGCGCGCTTCGCGCCCATCGCCTGCCGCAGCTCGTCGGACTCCTGCGGGGTGAACCCCGCGCAGTCCACCGCGAGCTGCATCATCTGCTCCTGGAACAGCGGGACGCCCAGTGTGCGCGCGAGGGCCTTCTCCATCAGCGGGTGCGGGCACGTCGCGGGCTCCTCGCCCCTGCGGCGGCGCAGGTACGGGTGGACGGACCCGCCCTGGATCGGCCCCGGGCGGATCAGCGCCACCTCGACGACCAGGTCGTAGAACCGGCGGGGGCGCAGGCGGGGCAGCGTCGCCATCTGCGCCCGCGACTCCACCTGGAACACCCCGACCGAGTCGGCGTCGCACAGCATGTCGTACACGGCCGGGTCCTCGGCGGGAAGGGACTGCAGGTCGTACCGGCGGCCGTGGTGCGCGGCGACGAGGTCGAACGCGTCGTGCAGCGCCGACAGCATGCCGAGCCCCAGCAGGTCGAACTTCACGAGGCCCGCGGCGGCGCAGTCGTCCTTGTCCCACTGCAGGACGCTGCGGCCCGGCATCGTCGCCCACTCGATCGGGCACACCTCCCCGACCGGACGGTCCGCGATCACCATGCCGCCCGAGTGGACGCCCAGGTGCCGGGGGAGCGACAGCATCCGCCCCGCGAGCTCCCGGACGGGCGCCGGGATGCGGTTCTCCGTCCCGACCGGGTCGCGCGGATCGACGCTCTTCGACCACGCGTCCTGCTGCCCGGGGGAGAACCCCAGCGCGCGCGCCGCGTCCCGCACCGCCATGCGCGGCCGGTAGCTGATGACGTTCGCGACCTGCGCCGTGCACTCCCGCCCGTACTTCCCGTAGACGTACTGGATGACCTCCTCGCGGCGCCGGTGCTCGATGTCGAGGTCGATGTCCGGCGGCCCGTCCCGCCCCGGCGACAGGAACCGCTCGAACAGCAGCTCGTGCCGGACCGCGTCCACCCCGGTGATCCCGAGCGCGTAGCAGACCGCCGAGTTCGCCGCCGAGCCCCGCCCCTGGCACAGGATGCCGCGGCTCCGGCAGAACTCCACGATGTCGTGGACGATCAGGAAGTACCCGGGGAACCCGAGCCCCTCGATGACGTCCAGCTCCCGCGCGATCTGCGCGTGCGCGCCCGGCACCCGCTCCGCCTCCGGCGGCCCGTACCGCTCCCGCGCCCCGTCCGTCGCGAGCCGCCGCAGCCAGCTCGCCTCCGTGTGCCCCTCCGGCACCGGCCACGCGGGCAGGCTGGGCGCCACCACCGCGAAGTCGAACGCGCACGCCCGTGCCAGCTCGACCGTCCGCTCCCGGACGCCCGGGAACCGCGCCAGCCGCGCCGCCATCTCCGCCCCGCTCCGCACGTGCGCCGCGCCGGACGCCGCGAGCCACCCCTCCATGGCGTCCAGGCTCCGCCGGGACCGGACGGCCGCGAGCGCCTGCGCGAGCCGCGCGTCCGCGCCCGGCGCCGCGTGGTGCACGTTGCCGGACGCCACCACGCCCACCCCGACGCGCGCCGCGAGCTCCGCGAGGACGTCGTTGCGCTCGTCGTCGTCCGGCATCCCGTGGTCGATCAGCTCGGCGAACACGTTCTCCCGCCCGAACACCGCGGCGAGCCGCCGCAGCTCCGCCTCGGCCGCCGCCGGGCCGCCCGCCGCGAGCGCCGCCGGGACCGGGCCCTTGCGGCACCCGGTCAGCACCGCCCACGCGCCCCCGTGGGCCCCGGCGAGCGCGTCCTCGTCGTACACCGGGCGCCCCTTGCGGCCGCCCGCGAGCTGCGCGCGGGTGATCGTCGAGCACAGCCGCGCGTACCCGTCGGGGTTCCGCGCGAGCACCAGCAGGTGCCGCCCCGCCGGATCCGGGGCCCCCGCGCGCGGGCCCGGCGACCCGAGGGTCAGCTCGGCGCCGAACACCGTCGCCACCCCGGCTTCCCGCGCGGCCCGCGCGAACGCCACCGCCCCGTACATCCCGTCGTGGTCGGTGACCGCCATGGCCTCGACCCCCAGCCGCGCCGCCTCCGCGACCAGCGCCGCCGGGTCGTTCGCGCCGTCCAGGAAGGAGAACGACGAGTGGCAGTGCAGCTCCGCCCACGGCACCCCGCCCTCGGCCCGGCGCGGGACGGCCGGTGCCGGCGCGGGCTCGGCGGGCCGCGGCGCCGCCGGCCGCCACGACAGCCGCTCCTCCAGCTCCCGCCACGGCACCGGCGGGTTGTACCAGCCGGTCATCCGCGCCCTCCGGTCATCCGCGGCCTGGTCATCCGCGGCCTAGTCATATGCGGCCTCGACGTGCCAGCGGCCGCCCTCGACGGCGACGAGGTACGCGGCGCCGTCCTCGGTCACGACCTGCAGGCGCGCCCGGCGCCGCGCCCGCTCGGGGTCCCACCACCGCTCGTCGGCGGGCCACGGCCCCGCCCACGCGACGACCGCCGCCGGGGCGCCCCCGACGACGAGCGCGGCGGGCGGCGCCGACACCGTGCGGCGCGCCGACACCGCCACGTCCGCCCCGGCCGCGTCCACCAGCCGGACGGGCACCGGCGCGGCCGGGACGACCGCCGGCGCGGGCGCCCCGAGCCGCCCGGGCCACGGGCCGTCCCGGTCGTCCGGCGGCAGGTCCCCGACCGGCACCTTCACGACCTGCTCGCCGGGCCCCCGCCCGCCGGTCAGCACCGGGCGGGTGACGGCCCGGTGCCCGAGCAGCGCCTGCACCCGGTCCGCGGCCCGCGCCACCGGGTCGGTCACCCGGCCCCACAGCGCCTCCTGCCGCCCGGTGTCGGGGACGAGCTGGTCGGGCGCGAGGTCGAGCCGCACCACCCCGCCCCACACCGCGCCGTCCTCCTCGGGCCGCCACGCCGCGAGCTGCCACCGCACCCGGTCGGCGACCGCGAGCGCCGACAGCAGCCCGTCGTGCCGCCACAGCCGCCGCGACTCCCGCCCGTCCGCGAACTCCACCGCGACCTCCAGCCGGACGCACGCCGCGCCCGCCGCCGCGAGCCCCGCGTGCAGCTCGTCCGCCAGCCGCTTCGCGGTGAACACCACCTGGTCGGCCCGTTCCGCGGGCGGGTCGAACACCGTGTGCGCCGCCAGGTCGGCGGCGCCGTCCACGGCGGCGAGCGGCCGCGGCTCCTCGCCCCGCGCGAGCCGGTGCGCCAGCGCCCCGTCCGCCCCGAACCGCGCCGCGACCCGCCCCGCGGGCAGCGCCGCGAACGCCCCGAGCGTCCGGATCCCGAGCCGCCACAGCAGCTCCGCCAGCTCGGGACGGCCCAGCACCACCGGCGAGTACGGCGCCAGGAACTCCGCCGCGCCGCCCTCCGGCACCACCATCCCGCCGTCCCCGGCCCGCGCCGCCAGCTCGGCGGCGAACAGCCCGTCGGCGATCCCGACCCCGCAGTCGTACCCGGCCTCGACCACGGCGTCCTGCAGCAGCACCCGCAGCGCCTCCTCGCCGCCGTGGAACCGCGCCGCGCCCCGGACCGGCACCGCCAGCATCCCCGGCCGCACCACCTCGACCTTGGGCGTCAGCTCCGCGACGGCCGCGACGACCGCCTCGAACGCCCGCCCCTCGGCGTCGGCGTCCCGGTCCCGCACGGCCAGCCCCGGGCACCGCCGCTGCGCGTCCCGCAGCGCCTGCCCCCGCCGCACCCCGTCGGCCCGCGCCGCCGCCGAGCACGCCGCGACCCGCCCGCCGGCGACCACCGCGCCCGGCACGGCCGCGTCGATCCCGACCGCCGTCACCGGCCAGTCCGGGCACCACACCACCAGCGCCCGGCTCACGCGACACCCCCGCCACCGCCCGCTCCCCGACCCCCCGAGCCCGCCCCGGACCCGCCGTCCCCACAGGTTCCGGCGGCCAGGGCGGTCCGGCCGGTCCCGGCGGTTCCGGTGGCCCGGCTGGTCTGGGCGGGCCGGACGGTCCCTGCTGCCTGGAAGGTCTGGGCTCTGGTGGCTCCGGCGGCCGGGGCGGTCCCGGCGGCGCCGGTGGCTTCGGAGTTTCCGGTGGCGTCGGCGGCTCGGTTGGTTGCGGCGGGCCGGACGGTCCCTGCTGCCTGGAAGGTCTGGGCTCTGGTGGTTCCGGCGGTCCCGGCGGCTGTTATGCGCGTGCCGACGGGGACGTCCTGCTCGGCTCCGGGGGCGGGGGCGCTCGGGGCGGCATCTCGCGGGCCCAGTGCAGGCGCGTCGCTTCGCTGCGGCGGGCGGTGGACGGGGGCGCCCTCGCTGACCCGGGCGGGCTCGCCGACGAGCTGGAGCGCGGGACGCGCGGTGTCCGGGGCCACCGTGCCGTCCGGGGCGGGGAGCCACAGGCGGGCGCGGCGCCCCTGCGGCGCGTCGCGGCCCTCGGCGACGACCTCGGCGCGGCGCCCCCGCAGCCGTCCGTGCCCCGCGCCGAGGCCCTCCCACGACGGCGCGTCGATGCGCAGCCGCAGCCGGACGCCCGGCCACGCGGGCGCGCCCGCCAGGGCGAGCACCGCGCCGTGCCGGCGGGCGAGCGCCGACAGCCGCCGGACGGCGGCCGGGTCCGGCCGGTCCGGCGGGCGCAGCAGCACCAGGTCGACGGCCTCGACCAAGGCCGCCACCACGTCCGCCCAGCGGTCGCCGGGCTCGTCCACCAGCAGCAGCCGCTCCGGGGCGGCGCCCATCCCGGCGGCGGCCCGCACCCCGAACGCGGGCAGGCCGACGACGCCGCACCAGCCGCCCGTCCCGTCCGCGCCGCCGTGCCGGGACGCGCCCGCCACCAGCGCCGCGCCCAGCGACGCCGCGCCGGGCCCGTCCAGGCCCGCGAGCGAGCCCGCGCGCAACCCGCCGGGCAGGACGGCGCGGAGCGCGGGCAGCACCGGCACCGCCGGCCGCGCCGCGCCCGGCGCCACGGCGTCGCGCAGCGCGGTCGCGTCGCGCAGTGCCGCCTCGGCCACGTCCGCCCCCTTCCCGTTCCCGTTCCCGTTCCCGCATAATTTCGAACACCGGTTCGATCGATGTCAAGTTTACGCAGGTCACGCGATGGTTCTGGGGAGGCCGCAAAGCCCTGCGGGGTAAGGGCGGACGCGACTTCCGAGGCATCATGGACACCATGACCACCGATGTGCGGACCATCGCCTGGACGGGCGACGCCCTCCGGCTGCTGGACCAGACCGTCCTGCCCGCCCGCGTCGAGCACCTCGAGGTGCGGGACGTCGACGCGCTCGTGGACGCGATCCGGCGGCTCGTCGTGCGCGGCGCGCCCGCGCTGGGCGTCGCGGGCGCGTTCGGCGTCGCGATCGCCGTCCGGCAGGCGGAACGGGAGGGCTGGGACGACGCCGCCCGCGACGCCGCGATAGCCCGCGTCCGGGAGGCCCGCCCCACGGCGGTGAACCTCGCGGCGGGCGTCGACCGGGTCCTGCCCCGCGTCCCGGAGGGCGCCGCCGCGGTCGCCGCCGAGGCCCAGGCCGTCCTGGACGAGGACGTCCGCGCCAACCGGGCGATCGGCGTGCACGGCGCCGACTGGCTCGAGTCCCGCTGCCCCCGCCGGCCGCTGCGCCTCCTGACGCACTGCAACGCGGGCGCGCTCGCGACCGCCGGATGGGGGACGGCCCTCGGCGTCGTCCGCGAGCTGCACGTGCGGGACCGGGTCGAGATGGTGTACGCGGACGAGACGCGCCCGCTGCTGCAGGGCTCGCGGCTCACCGCCTGGGAGCTGCGGGAAGCGGGCATCCCGTGCACGGTGCAGGTCGACGCCGCCGCGGCGGGCACGATCATGCGGGGCCTGGTGGACGCGGCGGTCATCGGCGCCGACCGGATCGCCGCCAACGGCGACACCGCGAACAAGGTCGGCTCGCTCGGGGTGGCGCTCGCCTGCGCGGCGGCCGGGATCCCGCTGCTGGTCGCGGCGCCGTGGAGCACGGTCGACCGCGCGACGCCCGCCGGGGACGCCGTCCCCATCGAGGAGCGCCCCGCCGAGGAGGTCCTGGCCTGGGGCGGGACGCCCGCCGCACCGGACGGCGTCCAGGCGTTCAACCCCGCGTTCGACGTGACCCCCGCCCGCCTCGTCACCGCGCTCGCGACGGAGACGGGCGTGCTCGAGGTGGCGGCGGGCGTCACGCCGGCGAGCCGTCCACAGGTGCGGGAAGGGGCGGCGGACCGTCCGGCCCGCCTGTGATCATGTCGGACGTGACCACACCGACTCCGCCCCGGGCGGTCCTGGAGGCCGTCCTCGAGCGCATCACCTACGCCAACGAGGAGACCGGCTACACCGTCGCGCGCGTCGCCGCCGAGCGCGCCGGCGACGACCTGCTGACGGTCGTCGGGGCGCTGCTGGGCGCCCAGGTCGGCGAGAGCCTGCGGCTGACGGGGCGGTGGCGCTCGCACCCGAAGTACGGGCGGCAGTTCGAGGTCGAGTCGTACACGACGGTGCTGCCCGCGACCGTCCAGGGCATCCGCCGCTACCTCGGCTCCGGGATGATCAAGGGCATCGGGCCGGTGATGGCCGACCGGATGGTGGCGCACTTCGGCACCGACATCCTGCGGGTCATCGAGGAGGAGCCGGAACGGCTCGTCGAGGTCCCCGGCCTCGGCCCGAAGCGCACGAAGCGGATCGGCGACGCGTGGGAGGAGCAGAAGGCCATCAAGGAGGTCATGGTCTTCCTGCAGGGCGTCGGCGTCTCCACCTCCCTGGCCGTCCGCGTCTACAAGCAGTACGGCGACGCGTCCATCGACACGGTCCGCCGGGACCCCTACCGGCTCGCCGCGGACGTCTGGGGCATCGGCTTCCGCACCGCCGACACGATCGCGCGGGCGATCGGCGTCCCGCACGACAGCCCGGAGCGCATCAAGGCGGGGCTCCAGTACACGCTGTCGGAGGCCGCCGACGACGGGCACTGCTTCCTGCCGGAGCCGAACCTCGTCACCGACGCCCAGAAGATCCTCGAGGTGCCCCGCGAGCTGGTCGTCCCGGCGCTGGACGAGCTGGCCGCGGCCGAGGGCGTCGTGCGGGAGCCGATCCCGGGGGACGCCGCGACGATCCCCGCCGTGTACCTCGTCCCGTTCCACCGCGCCGAACGCTCGCTCGCCCGCGGCCTCCGCGCGCTCCTCGACGCGGAGGAGGACCGGCTCGCCGCGTTCGCCGGCGTCGACTGGGGCAGGGCGCTGCCCTGGCTGCGCGCGCGCACCGGCACCGACCTCGCCGCCGAGCAGGAGGAGGCGGTCAAGCTCGCCCTCACCTCCAAGGTCGCGGTCCTCACCGGCGGGCCGGGGTGCGGCAAGAGCTTCACCGTCCGCTCCGTCGTCGAACTCGCCGCCGCGAAGCACGCCAAGATCGTCCTCGTGGCGCCCACCGGCCGGGCCGCCAAGCGCCTCGCCGAGCTGACCGGGCACGAGGCGTCGACCGTCCACCGGCTCCTCCAGCTCCAGCCCGGCGGCGACGCCGCCTTCGACCAGGACAACCCGCTGGACGCCGACCTGGTCGTCGTCGACGAGTCCTCGATGGTCGACCTGATCCTGGCGAACAAGCTGGTCAAGGCGATTCCCCGCGGCGCCCACCTGCTGCTGGTCGGGGACGTCGACCAGCTCCCGTCCGTCGGCGCCGGGGAAGTGCTCGCCGACCTCCTCGGCTCCGCGACGATCCCGCGCGTCCGACTGACGAAGATCTTCCGGCAGGCGCAGCGGTCGGGCATCGTCGTCAACGCGCACCGCGTCAACTCCGGCGAGCACCCGCACACCCGCGACTACGCCGACTTCTTCCTGTTCCCCTGCGAGGAGCAGGAGGAGGCCGCCGAGCTGACCGTGGACGTCGTCGCCAACCGCATCCCCCGCAAGTTCGGCCTCGACCCCCGCCGCGACGTGCAGGTCCTCGCGCCCGTGCACCGCGGCGCCGCCGGCGCGGGCGCGTTGAACGCCCTCCTCCAGGAGGCGCTCACCCCGCACCGCGAGTCGGCCCCGGAGCGCCGCTACGGCGGCCGCGTGTTCCGCGTCGGCGACAAGGTCACGCAGCTCCGCAACAACTACGACAAGGGCGAGGCCGGGGTGTTCAACGGCACGGTCGGCGTCGTCACGAAGGTCTCCCTCGAGGACCAGTCGCTCACCGTCCGCACCGACGAGGACGAGACCATCGACTACGCGTTCGACGAACTCGACGAGCTCGCCCACGCCTACGCGATCACGATCCACCGCTCGCAGGGCAGCGAGTACCCCGCCGTGGTCGTCCCGCTCACCACCGGGGCGTGGACGATGCTGCGCCGCAACCTGCTCTACACGGGCATCACCCGCGCGAAGAAGCTCGTCGTCCTCGTCGGCTCGCGCCGCGCCCTCGCCGCGGCCGTCCGCACCCCCGGCGCGGGCCGCCGCCACACGGGCCTGCGCCACCGGCTGGATCAGCGGTAGCGCGCGGAAGACCGAGGGGGCGGCCCGGCCGGGCCGCCCCCTCGGTCTTTCGGCGCGTCAGATGATCTGCTCGGTCGGCAGGATGGTGATCTCGGTGAGGTTGACGTGCCTGGGGACCGCGCTCATGAACGCGACCGTCTCGGCGACGTCCTCGGAGGACAGGACGTCGATCTGGGCGATCAGGTCGGCCATGAGCTTGCTCGCCGCCGGGTCGGTGACGTGGTCGGGCAGCTCGGTGTCGACCATGCCCGGCTCGATCGTCGCCACCCGGATCTTCTTGCGGCCCAGCTCGGTGCGCAGCAGCCTGGTGAGCTGGGTGATGTAAGCCTTCGTCGCGGAGTAGACCTGGAAGCCTTCCAGGACCCGGACGGCCGCGATCGACGAGGTGGTGATCAGGTCGGCGCCGCGGCCGTCGGCCGCGGCCGACTCCAGGGCCGGCACGAACGCCTGGACGGTGTTCATGACGCCCTTGATGTTGAGGTCGATCTGGGCGTCCCAGTCCGCCGCGGCCAGGTCGGTGATGCCGGAGATGAGCTGCCTGCCGGCGTTGGCGAAGACGAGGTCGGCGCGGCCCAGTTCGTCGGCGACCCGGTCGGCCGCCGCGAGGACGGCGGCGCGGTCGGTGACGTCGGTCGGCAGGGCCAGGGCGGTTCCGCCGCCCGCGCGGAAGCGCGACCTTCGCGCCGAGTTCCGCGAAGCGGACGGCGGTCGCCTCGCCGATGCCGCTGGAGGCACCGGTCACCACGGCGACGCGTCCGGCGAGCGGGGTCCCGGAGACGACCTGGGCGGGGCGCTGGGTGCTCTTCGTGGTGTCCATGACGACAAGCCTGCAAGCCGTTCCGCCGGACCGGGGGGTGGCGATACGACCCCCCACCGCGACCAGGTGCCGCGCCGTGTCCGGCGGTAGCCTCGGGGGCATGCCACGCGCCGAGTTGGGCCAGTTCCTCATGACCCGCCGGGCCAAGGTGACGCCCGAGGACGTCGGGATGCCCGCGGCGGGGGAGCGCCGTGTCCCCGGCCTGCGCCGCGACGAGGTCGCCGCGCTCGCCGGGGTGAGCGTCGACTACTACCGCGGCCTGGAGCAGGGCAAGGAGACCCGCCCCTCGGCAGAGGTCCTCGCCGGCCTCTCCGCGGCGCTGCGGCTGACCGAGGCCGAGGAGCGGCACCTGTACGCGCTGGCCGGTGCGGCCCGCCGCCTCGGCGAGGAGGCGACGGTCCGGCCGGTGCCGGCCGAGCTGCTGGACCTGATGGACTCCTGGAGCGACTCCGGCGCGATCGTGCTGGATCCGGTGCTCGACGTCCTGGCGATGAACGCCGAGGCGCGGAAGCTGTTCGCCGGCTTCGAGGAGACCGCGAACCTGCTGGAGATGGTCCTGCTGGACCCCGAGGGCCGCCGGTTCTTCGTCGAGTGGGAGGCCGCCGCCGAGGCGACCGTGGCGAACCTGCGCGCCAGCGCCGACTTCGCCGCCGCTCCCGCCCGGCTCCGCGAACTGCTCGACCGGCTCGAGGCCGAGAGCCCCGAGTTCCCCGGCCTGTGGGCGCGCCACGACGTGCAGCCCAAGACCCACGAGACCAAGGTGCTGCGCCACCCCGACCGGGGCCTGCTGACCATCGGCTTCCACGCCTTCAACGTCGCCAGCGTGCCCGGGTACCAGCTCCTGGTCTACCGGGAGCACCCCGGCGGCGACTGAGCGCCGCAGCGCACGCGGGCCACGGCGGCGGGCCGCACCGGCCTGCGGGGCCGGCGCGTCGAGCCGCACGGGCAGGTCCCTCAGCGGCCGAGCAGCCGGCGCAGCCAGCGGAGCCGGGCGGCGCGGGCGTCCCGGGAGACCGCGGCCTGCGGGGCCATCATGTCGAACCCGTGGAAGCCGCCGGCCCACACGTGGAGTTCGGCGCGGCCGCCCGCCTGCCAGATCCGGGTGGCGTACGCGACGTCCTCGTCGCGGAACGTCTCGGCGGAGCCCACGTCGATGAACGCGGGCGGGAGCCCCGACAGGTCGGCGGCGCGGGCGGGCGCGGCGTACGGGGAGACCACGTCGGTGCCGCGCGCGTCGCCGAGCAGCGCGGTCCAGCCCGCCAGGTTGGACGCGCGGTCCCAGACGCCGAGCCCGGCCATCTGGACGGCCGACGGTGTGTCGTTGCGGTCGTCGAGCATGGGGCACATGAGGAGCTGGCCGAGCAGGGCGGGGCCGCCGCGGTCGCGGGCCATGAGGGCGAGGGCGGCGGCGAGCCCGCCGCCGGCGCTGGCGCCGCCGACGATGACGCGCGCCGGGTCGGCGCCGAGCTCGGCGGCGTGCCCGACCGTCCACAGGAGCCCGGCGTAGCAGTCCTCGACGGGGCCGGGGTGCGGGGCGCCCGGCGCGAGCCGGTACTCGACCGACACCACGGCGGCCCCGACGTCCGCGGCGAGGTCCAGCATCTCGGGCAGGCCCATCCGGTTGTCGCCCGTGACCATGCCGCCGCCGTGCGTGTGGTAAAGCACGGGCACCGGCTCCGGCGCCGGCGCCGGACGGCAGATCAGCAGGCCGATGTCCGGTGCGCCCGCGGGGCCGGGGACCGGGCGCTCCTCGACGGTGAACGCGCCGTCGCGGGCGAGGGACGCGTCCGTGGGCGGCTCCATGAACGACGGGCGGTCGGCCGCCGCCGCGAGGGCGGCGGGGTCGGCGAGGGCGTCCGGGGCGAAGAACTCGTTGACGACCCGCAGGACGGGGACGAGTTCGGGATCGAACGGCGGGGGAGGCCCGACGGGGCGGTCGGTGGTCATCGTCGACTCCAGATGAGGGGGACCGGTGCACCGTCATCGGCGGCCCTGGGGCGTGCGTTGCGGCCGCCGGACAGCGGCGCGCCCCGCGGCCGGCCCGGAAGCGGCGTCCGGGCCGGCCGCGGCGCGCCGTCAGGGCGCCCAGCTGTAGAGCATGCGCTGCCCGGGGCCGGACCCCTCCGAGTCGCTGCCCGGGTGCTCGGCGACCGTCCACATCTCGCCGAGCGTCGGGGCGGTGGGAGTGCCGCCGGGCCAGTGGGACAGGTCCTCGGGGCCCTTGCTGATCGGCTTCTGGCTCGCGATGCTCAGGGTGCCGGTCGCCGAGGTGATCGGCTGGGTGGTGTAGAAGGTGCCGTTACTGTCGGCGCCGCGGCTGCGCGTCAGGTACCACCGGTCGTTGAACCGCGTGGCGCCCTGGATGTTGCTGGCCGGCAGGTTGTAGGCGGCGTTCGCGTTCCACCGGTAGCCGGTGTCCATCATGAGTTCGCCCGCGGCGTCGAACGCGCCCGCCATCGGCCAGGCGGCGACCCGCCCGTCGGCTTCGGTCTTGGCGCCGTCGCAGTACTCGCCCGCGAGCAGGTGGTCGACGCCGCTGCGGTCGAGCGACACGTAGGAGAAGTTCGGTGACCCGTCGTCCCCGCTGCACTTCTCGCCGGTGGCCGCGGTGCGGGTCCACGAGCCGACCTGCGGCATGATGTACCGGTACGAGTGCGCGTGGTAGGTGTCGCCGATCAGGCCGATCTTCGTCTCGTCCGCGGTCGTCCCGTTCTCGGAGGCGCCCAGGTCGTAGATGCGGCGCATGTCGAAGACGCGGAAGCCGCGCGCGGTGTCGGCCACGAACAGGTGGTCGCCGTACCAGAGGATCCCGCCGGCGTGCAGGGCCGTGTCGTATTCGGGCTTTTTGCTCGAATCCTGTGAGACGCGGACGGTCTCGTAGTCGATGGTGTCGCCTGCCCGCTTCGGGTAGACGAGCAGCACGTGGCGGTACGCGCCCGTGGTGCGGTCGACGAAGCTGATGCGGGCGCCCCGCTGGCCGCCGGTGAGGTCGTTGTGGTCGTACCAGCTGACGATGAGCTGCTGGGGGCTGTCGCCCCACCGCTGGTCGCTCTGCATGTCGGCGACGGTCGTGACGCCCTGCGGGTACCACTCGGTCGTCTCGTTGTCGCCCTCGTTGAAGCAGATGCTGCGGCGGATCGACACGCCGGACTCCACCGCGTCGGAATTGCACGCGCCGCCGGTCGTCACGGCGGGGCCGTCCGCCGGGTCCCGCCGCCGGTTCAGGTCGCCCATGATCTGGGTGACGGTCGCCTTGACCATGGGGATGTCGTCGGCGCGTTCGAGCAGGTCGGTGCCGTAGGCGTTGGGGCGCATCTCGAAGTTGGTCAGGGCCAGCGGGTCCGCGGACGCCGGGGCCGCGAGGGCGGTCAGGAGCCCGGCGGCCAGTGCGGTGGTGGATGCGGCTGCCAGGAGCCGGTGACGCCATCGGTGCACGCGTTTCCTCCTCGGACCCCCGCGAGGGGCCGGGGGAGCCGGTGGGGCGGCCTCGCGAGGACGTGATCAAGGTGTCATAGAGACAGAAATGGCGCTATATCCGGTCATGACGTGCGGCCGCCGCCCGCCCGGCCGGGGGCGCGGCGGCGGAGTGATCGTTCCTACTCAGCGAGCGCGGGCAAGCGGCCGGAGCGGACCGCCGGGGGACCGCGCCCCTCCCAGATGGCCGGTAGCGGACGTATGGCGACATAACGGTCAGTCTGGATTGTGTGGCAGGGTGCGACCGCAGCGTCACGTATTGCCGATGGCGTACGCCGCCCCGCGCCCCGCGCCCCGCGCCCCGCGGCGTGCGGCGCGCGAACGGGCTCCGGCGGTGCCCACGCGTCCGGCGTGGCGTGCGTGTCCGGCGGGGCCTACGTGCCCGGGGGGCGGCGGCGGGGGCGGAGCTCCTCGTCGGTCTCCCGCGCGTGCTCCTCCGCCGCGGACGCCGCGGACCCGGCCGCCCGGCGCAGCTGCGACCCCGCCTGCCGGACGACCTTCGCGGGGCGCTCGGGCAGGTGGCGGGCCGTCCCGCGGTGCCGCCGCCACTGCTCGCGGGCGCGGGCCCGGTGCTCGACGCGGAGCTGCTCGACGAGGCGGTCGACGTCCATCGAGATCTCCCCGTAGAGCGGCCACAGGTCCCCGGCGGCGGCCCGCTCGTGCAGTTCCCGCGCGAGCCGGGCGCGCCGCTCGCGGGCGATGTCCACCCGCACCTCGAGGTCCTGCTCGGCCTTGAACGGGCGGGCGCGGCGGTCCAGGTCGGAGCGCGCGAGGCGCCCGTAGGCGGCGATGCCGTCGGCGACGCCCGCCAACGCGTCGGCGAGCCGCGGCCGCAGCACCGGGTCGGTGAGCAGCCGCCCGTGCCGGCCGAGCCGCTCGTCGTCGACCAGCGAGCGGGTGAGGCCGCGCAGCGTGAGCGTGAAGTGCTCCATGGTCTCCATGGCGTTGCGCAGCGCGACGCCCGCGTCGACCAGCCGCCAGGCGCGCGGGTTGAGCTTGATGCTCTGCTCGGCGGCGCCGAGCGCCTGGTCGGTGCGGGCGAGGTCGCGGGCGAGGTGCTCGGTCTCCTGCTGCCAGCGGACGGCCTCGCCGGGGCTGCGCTCGCCGCGCAGCCCCTCGGCGATGTGCGAGATCAGCTCCCGCAGCCGCTCGGAGATGTCGGCCACCGCCTCCTCGGCGGGCCGCACCACCACCGACGGGACGAGGAACGTGGCGACGAGCCCGGTGGCGGCGCCGACGATCGTCTCCATGAACCGGTCGAAGGCCCCGGACTCGCTGGCCGCGCCCAGCGCGAAGATCAGCATGGCGCTGATCGCCGCCTCCAGGACGTGCTCGCGCAGCCGCAGCACGTGCCCGATCGTCAGCGCGGCCAGGATCGCGAGCCCGAGCGTCCACCAGGTGAACCCGATCGTCTCGGAGAACATCACCGCGACCAGCACCCCGGAGGTGACCGCGGAAACCCGCAGGATTCCGGCGCGGATCGTGTCGTACACCGAGTACTGGACGACCAGCAGCGCGGTCAGCGGCGACAGCAGCGGCGGCGGCCCGCCCGCGGGCAGCAGGTACAGCGCCAGCAGGTACGCCACCGTGGCGGTGATCGACAGCCGGGCGATGCGGTAGACGGTGGACTGCACCTCGGTCGCGACGCTGAACGGCGTGCGTCCGGCGCGGTCCGGCCTGCGGAGGAACGGGATGGGCATCGGTGGAACCGGGATCGGTCGGGTACGTGGCCGTACGGGCTCCGCCCGGAGCGAGGACGCGCGGAGGCCGTACAGACCCCGTGTGCCCACCGGTGCCGCGTTCACTCCCTTCACCTGCTCCTCCGGAGGATGCCCCGGCCTGCAGACCGGGGCGGAATCCGGACTCCGTTGGAGCGAGTTCCGCCGCATGCTCCGATTCGGCTTCAGCTTCAGGGAGTGGAGGAAGTCGATGCCGTCAGTGGCGCCAGCGGGTGGCGGCCGCGACCTCCTCGGGCGTGGCGTGCGCGAGCAGCTCGGCCTCCCCGCGGCGGACGGCCGCGACCGTGTCGACGACGGCCTCGCCGAGCGCGTCCCGCAGCACGGCGTCCTGCTCGAACGCCGCGACGGCCGCGTCGAGCGACGCCGGCAGCGGCGCGATCCCGCGGGCCGCGCGCTCGTCGTCGGTGAGGGCCGCCGGGTCGACGCCGACCGGTTCGGGCAGCGTGAGCCCCGCCGCGAGCCCGTCCCGTCCGGCGGCGAGCAGCGCGGCGAGCGCCAGGTACGGGTTGGCGGCCGGGTCGAAGCACTTGACCTCGAGGTTCGCGGCCTCGTCCCGCTCGCCCTGCACGCCGCTGACGAACCGGAGGGCGGCCTCCCGGTTCTCCGGCCCCCAGCACGCGAACGCGCCGGCCCAGTGGGACGGGACGAGCCGCAGGTAGCTCGCGACCGCCGGCGCCCCGATCGCGAGCAGGGCGGGCAGCCGCCGCAGGATCCCGGCGGCGAACGCCTCCCCGTGGGCGCTCATCCCGCACGGGCCCGCGCCGCCCGCCATCGCGTTCGCCGGGCCGTCCACGGGGTTGCGCCGCCACAGGCTGAGGTGGACGTGCCCGCCGTTGCCGACCGCGTCCGCCTCGACCTTCGGGGAGAATGACGCCCGCATCCCGTGCCGCAGCGTCACCGCCCGGATCGTCTCCCGCACGAGGACAGCCGTGTCGGCGGCGGCGACGGGGTCCTCGTGCTCGACCGAGACCTCGAACTGGCCGGCCGCGTACTCGGGGTGCAGCTGCAGGACGGTCACGCCGCTGGCCGCGAGGTCCGCCAGCAGTTCCCGCAGGTAGCCGGACAGCTCGGCGATCCGCGTCATCCCGTAGGCGGGGCCGCGCGCCGCCGGGACGAACGCGTCGCCGTCCCCGGCCGACACCGCCCACTCGACCTCGAACGCGGCCTTCGCCTCCCAGCCGGCCTCGCCGAGCCGCACCACCTCCCGGTACATCAGGGCGCGGGCGTCCAGGGGGTGCACGGTCCCGTCCTGCGCGAACCGGACGGCCGGGGCCTGCGCCCAGCCGGGCAGCGCGGCCATCGGCACGACCCGGTCCAGGACGGGGTGCAGCCGCAGGTCGCCGACGGGCCCGCCGATGTGCCGCCCCGAGACGATCGAGTCGTCCAGCAGGTACACGTCGAACACCGGGGACATCCCGACGCCCCACGCGGCGGCGTGCTCGAGCCGGTCCACCGGGACGGTCTTGGTGCGTGTGATCCCGCTGACGTCCACCCAGGTCAGCGCGACGGCGACGACGTCCTGGCCGGCCAGCCGACGGGCGGTCTCGGCGGCCCGGGCGCCCATCTGGGCGCGGTCGTTGCCGCCGAGGGTCGCTGGGATCTGTTCCACGTTCGATCTCCGGTTCTTCGCAGGGGTAGTCCGCGCCCGGGACGTTGGAGCGTTCCCGGTCACCAGGGCATCGTAGGAACATCTTCCCGCCGTTTCCGGGAAGGGCCTCCCTTCGGGACATGTCGCGGGGAGGAAGCCGGCCGTGCTGGAGTACCTGGAGTCGCTGCCGCTCGTCGACCACCACTGCCACGGGGTGTTCGAGGCGGACACGGACCGCGCCGCGTTCGAGGCGGCGCTGACCGAGGCGGACGCGCCGGGCCCGCCGGGCGCGTCCCTGTTCGACTCGCAGATCGGCTTCGCGCTGCGCCGCTGGTGCCCGCCCGTCCTCGACCTGGACGCGCACGCGGAGCCGGGCGACTACCTGGAGCGGCGCGCGGACCTCGGCGCCGCCGAGGTGAACCGGCGGTTCCTCGCGGCGGCCGGCCTGCGCGCCCTGTGCGTGGACACCGGGCACGCCCCGCGGCCGGTCCTCGGCCCGGCCGCGCTGGGGGAGGCGGCGGGGGCGGACGCCCGCGAGGTGCTGCGGCTGGAGACGGTCGCGGAGGAGGTCGCGGCCGAGGGGGTGTCCGCGTCCGGGTTCGCCGCCGAGGTCCGCGCCCGGATCGAGGCGCGCGCCCCGTCGGTGGTCGCGGCCAAGTCCGTCGCCGCGTACCGGGCGGGGCTGGAGATGCCGGGGCGCCGGCCGTCCGAGGCGGAGGTCGCGGCGGCCGCCGGACGGCTCATGCGGCACCTTCAGCCGCGCGCCTCCGAGGAGCCGCTGCACCGCTTCCTGGTGTGGTGCGCCGTGGACGCGGGCCTGCCCGTCCAGTTCCACGTCGGGTACGGCGACCTGGACGCCGACCTGCGGCGCGGCGACCCGCTGCTGCTGGTCGACCTGCTGCGGGCGATGAACGACGCGGGCGTCCCGGCGATGCTCCTGCACAACTACCCGTACCACCGCAACGCGGGCTACCTGGCGCAGGTCCTGCCGAACGTGTACGTGGACGCCGGACTCGCCATGAACAACCTCGGGCACCGCGCGCACGTCCTGCTGGGCGAGCTGCTGGAGCTGGCGCCGTTCGGGAAGGTGCTGTACTCGTCCGACGCGTACGGCCTCGCCGAGCTGTACCACCTCGGCGCGCTCCTGTTCAGGCGGGCGCTCGCCGGGCACCTCGCCGGGGGAGTGGACGACGGCGCCTGGACGGCGGGGGACGCGCGGCGGGTCGCGGAGATGGCCGCCCGCGGCAACGCCGAGCGCGTCTACGGGCTCTGACGGCCGGTAGCCTCGAAAACGATCATCGGTGACGGGAGGACGACCATGGCCGGACGCGAACGCCTGCTGGTGATCGGCGGGGACGCCGCGGGGCTGAGCGCCGCGTCGCAGGCCCGCCGCCGCCGCGACGCCGCCGACCTGGAGATCGTCGCGTTCGAGCGCGGCCGCCACGCGTCCTACTCGGCCTGCGGCATCCCGTACTACGTGGGCGGCGTCGTGGACGGCGCCGACCGGCTGATCGCCCGGACGCCCGCGGAGTTCGCCGCCCGCGACATCGACCTGCGGCTCCGCACCGAGGCCGTCGAGATCGACACGGCGGGCGGGCGGGTGCGGGTGCGCGACGCCGCGTCCGGCGCGGAGGCGTGGGAGCCCTACGACCACCTGATGGTCGCGACGGGCGCGGTCCCGGTGCGGCCGCCGCTGCCCGGCGCGGACGCGCACGGCGTGCACGGCGTGCAGACGCTCGACGACGGCATCGCGATCCACCGCGCGCTGGAGGCGGACTCGCCGCGCCGCGCGGTCGTCGTGGGCGGCGGCTACATCGGCCTGGAGATGGCGGAGGCGATGGTGATGCGCGGGCTGCACGTCGCGCTCGTCGACGCCGCCGAGCAGCCGATGACCACCCTCGACCCCGACATGGGGGCGCTCGTCGCGGACGCGATGCGCGGCCTCGGCATCGACCTCTACCTCGGCGAACCGGTCGCGGGCTTCGACACCGACGCGTCCGGCCGGGTCACGGCCGTCCGCACGGAGGCGCGGACGCTGCCCGCCGACATCGTCGTCCTCGGGCTGGGCGTCCGGCCGGGCGGCGAACTGGCCCGCGACGCGGGGATCGAGGTGGGCGCGACCGGCGGGGTCGTCACCGACCGCCGCATGCGGACCCGCACCGAGCGCGTCTGGGCGGCGGGCGACTGCGTGGAGTCCCGCCACCTGGTGTCGGGCGAGGCCGTCGCGATCCCGCTCGGCACCCACGCCAACAAGCAGGGCCGCGTCGCCGGGATCAACCTCGGCGGCGGCTACGCGACGTTCCCGGGCGTGCTCGGCACCGCGATCTCCAAGATCTGCCGCGTGGAGGTGGCGCGCACCGGCCTGAACGAGCGGGAGGCGGCCGACGCCGGCTTCGCGGCGCTCAGCGTCGCGGTCGAGTCCACGACCCGCGCCGGGTACCACCCGGACGCCACCTCGATGACCACCAAGCTGGTCGTCGAGCGCCGCTCGGGGCGGCTGCTCGGCGCGCAGATCGTCGGCGAGGAGGGCGCGGCGAAGCGGGTGGACGGCCTCGCGGTGATGCTGTGGAACCGGATGACGGTCGAGGAGATGACGGGCCTCGACCTCGCCTACGCGCCGCCGTTCTCGCCCGTCTGGGACCCGGTGCTGATCGCCGCCCGCAAGGCCGCCGAACGCGTCGAGCGGGACATGCACACCCTGGATTGAGCCGTTCCGGACGGCTTTGTCGGTGATCTCCCGTACGGTACGTCACCATGATCGAGACGACGGGCCCCGACGAGAACACGCTGGTCATGCCGGACGGCTGGGCGCGTGCCCGGCATCCCCGCCGCGACCGGCCCGGGGTCCCGGCGCCGCCCGCGCCCGACCGGTCCGCCGCCGAGCGCGTCCGCGGCCTCGTCGCCGCCGTGCGCGACGACATCGACCACGTCCTCGGGCTCCCGGACACCGCGCCCGACATCGCCGACGCGGCCCGCGCCCACCTGGGCGGCGAGGCCAACGCGCTCGGCGCGGCCGCGGTCGCGTACGTCACCGCGCCGCTGAACCACATGTCGCAGCGGTCCGATCCGCCGCCCGACCGCCTGTTCCTCGACGCGCTGGTGGCCGAGCACGGCGTCGCGTTCGCCGCCCGCGCCTACACGGAGTGGGCCGGAATCCATGCCGACAACCCCGCGTGCGCCAACCGCACGGGTTTCCCGACGACCTACGGGGGTCGCCGCGACGCGCTCCTGGCGATGACGGTCCGCCACCACGGCCCCGACGACCTGCTCTACGACTGGTGGCTCACCCGGGGGAGCGCCCGGTCGCTGCGCACCCTGCTCGCCGCCGCCCCGGACGACGTCTACGCCGAGGCCGTCGACGGCATCGCGGGCGCCCGCCGTCACCCGCTGCAGAAGCTCGTCGCCGCCTACCTGGCGCCGACCCGCGACGACTGGGTCGAGGACCTGTGGGCGCGCCCCGGCGAGAGCCGGTTCGGTTGGGCGGGCTGGCTGGCGCTCTGCGCGCTCGGCCGCCCGCACCAGCCCGCCGCGCTCGGCCAACCACTGCACTACCACTGCGACCGCGAGGTCGTCGCGACGCTGCTCGACGGCGTCGGGGCCGAACCCGTCGTGCCGCTGCTGGTCGAGGCGCTGGACGGCCCGTACGTGAGCACCACCGACGCGGTCGCGCGGACGCTGGGGTTCCTCGCCGCGCTGCCCCGGGACGAGGCGTTCCAGGCGCTCGTCGACCGGATCGACGAGCCCAAGGTCGCCCCCGCCCTGATGGAGGCCGCCCGCCGCTTCCCGAACCGCGCGATGCGGCTGCTGCCGGGCTCCCCGTCCCCGCGGGCCGCGGAGCTGCTGTCCGTGCACGTCCGCGCGAACCCCGGTATCGCCGAGGACGTCGCGCCCGGCCTCCCGGACGGGGAGCGGGCGAAGGTCCGCGAGATCCTCGACGCGATCGCGCGGGTCCCGGCCGCCGCGGACCTGCCGCCGCTGCTGACCGAGCCGCCGTGGACCCGCCCCCGGCGCAAGAGCAGGCCGGTCGTCATCGAGGACCTGCCTCTGCCCGGCTCCCGCGCGGTCGCCTGGGGGCCGGGCGAGCGCGACGCCTGGGCGGGGCGGGGGACCGATCTCTGGAACTTGCGCGCGCAGGGGGAGGACTTCGACGACCTGGCCGCGAAGGTCGCGGCGGGAGAGGACCACTACTGGTACGAGGGGCCCCTCCTGTTCCTCAAGGGCCCCGAGGAGACGGCGCGACCGCTGCTGGAGGGCTGGAAACCGAGGAACCTCTGGGAAGGGAACGGGTGGCTGCCGATGCTGATCGCGCGCCACGGGGCGGCCGCGTGCGCCCCCGCCCTGGCCGCCGCCCGCAAGGACCCGGCGTCCTTCGGGCCGTACCTGCTGCCGCTGCTGTCCGACGGGATCGCGCGGACGATGGCGGACTGGCTCGTCCGCCTCAAGTCCGCGGGCAGGACCGCCCGCGCCTGGTTCCGCCGCCACGGGACGGCCGCCGCGCCCGCACTCGTCCCGGACGCGCTCGGCAAGGCGGGGCCCGCGCGCCGCGCGGCCGAGGCGGCCCTGCGGCTGATCGCCGACCGCACCGGCCCCGAGGAGATCGTCGCGGCGGCGCGCGTCCACGGCGACGCGGCGGCCGCGGCGGTCGAGGCGCTGCTGGCGGCCGACCCGCTGGACGACCTGCCGAAGAAGATCCCGGCCGTGGAGTGGGCGGACCCGCGCACGCTCCCGCAGATCCTGCTGCGGGACCGCACGCGCGCCCTTCCGGACGAGGCGGCCGGGCACGTCCTGACGATGCTGGCGATGTCGAAGGCGGACGACCCGTACGCGGGCGTCCGCGTCGTCCGCGACCTGTGCGACCCGGAGTCGCTCGCCGGGTTCGGCTGGGCGCTGTTCCGCCGGTGGCAGGAATCGGGAGCGCCGTCGAAGGAGGGCTGGGCGCTCACGCAGCTCGCGCTGACCGGCGGCGACGACACCGTCCGCCGCCTCACGCCCGTGATCCGGGCCTGGCCGGGCGACGGCGGCCACACCAAGGCCGTCACCGGCCTCGACGTCCTCGCCGCCATCGGCACCGAGACGGCGCTGATGCACCTCAACGGCATCGCGCAGCGGGTGAAGTTCAAGGGGCTGAAGACCCGGGCGCAGGAGAAGATCCAGGAGGTCGCGGCCGAACTCGGGCTCTCCGCCGACCAGCTCGCGGACCGCGTCGTCCCGGACTTCGGCCTGGACGCGTCGGGCACGCTGACGCTCGACTACGGTCCGCGCCGGTTCGTGATTGGGTTCGACGAGCTGCTGCGGCCCACGATCGCCGACGGGGACGGCAGGCTCCGCAAGTCGCTGCCGAAGCCGGGCGCCGCGGACGACCCCGAACTGGCACCGGCCGCGTACAAGCGGTTCGCGGCGCTGAAGAAGGACGTGCGCACGATCGCGACCGACCAGCTGGCGCGCTACGAGCGGGCGATGGTCACCGGCCGCCGCTGGTCGCTCCCCGACTTCCGCGACCACCTCGCCGGGCACCCCCTCGTCGGCCGCCTCGTGCGGCGTCTGGTGTGGCTGGCCGAGGACGGCGCCGACGGCGCCGCCGGGGGCGCGGTGGCGTTCCGCGTCGCCGAGGACGGCACGTTCGCGGACGCCGAGGACGACACCGTCCCCCTCGCCGACACCGCGCGCGTCCGCGTCGCGCACCCCGTCCACCTGGGCGGCGAGCTGAAGGCGTGGACGGACCTGTTCGCCGACTACGAGATCCTCCAGCCGTTCGAGCAGCTCCGGCGCCCCGTGCACGCCCTCTCCCCGGAGGAGCTCGACGGCGGCACGCTGCCCCGGTTCGAGGGGGCGGTGGCGCCGATCGGGGCGCTCCTCGCCCTCACGCGGCGCGGCTGGGAGCGCGGGGCGCCGATGGACGCGGGCATCGAGCACTACGTCTCCAAGCCGCTCCCCGAGGGCCGCCACCTCGTCCTCGGCATCACCCCCGGCATCACCGTCGGGATGGCCGACGACTTCGGGGACCAGACCCTCACCGACGTCCGGGTCGCCGCGGTGGCCGGCGAGTACCGGCCGGGCCAGGGCGGGGCCCTCCGCCTCGGCGACCTCGACCCGGTCACCGTCTCCGAGATGCTCGCCGAGCTGATCCGGCTGACCGGCGTGACGGACGGGACGCCCGCATGACCGACGAGGACACGCTGGTCATGCCGGACGCCTGGCGCGCGGCCGTCCATCCGCGGCGCGGCGGGCACGTCCCGGAGCCGCCCCCGCCGGACGGGGCCGTGGAGCGGGCGCGCGCCGTCCTGGACAGCGTCCGCGAGGGCGTCCGGCAGGTCGTCGACCATCCGGACACCGCCCCGGACATCGCCGCCGCGGCCCGCGCCCACCTGGGCGGCGAGCCGAACGCGCTCGGCGCGGCGGCGGTCGTGTTCGCCGCCGTCCACGCGGGCGACCGCGCCGACCTGTTCTTCCCGTCCTCCTCGGAGGACGAGTTCGACGACGAGTTCGAGGACGAGTTCGGGGAGGAGTCCGTCGAGGCGCTGCTCGCCGACGCGCTCGCGGCCGAGCACGGCGTCGCGTTCGCCGCGCACGCCTTCACCGAGATGGCGGACATCGTGCTCGCGGGTTCGGAGCGGGACGGCCTGTACGGCGCCGGGCACCGTCCCGCCGTGGCGATGTACCCGAGCGAGGGGTTCTCGCGGAAGGCCGCCCGGTCGCTGCGGTGGCGCCTCGCCGCGGCCCCCGACGACGTGTACGCCGACGCCGCCGAGCGGCTGGAGGGGGCCCGCCGGCACGACTGGCAGCGGATGGTCGCCGCCTACCTCGTGCCGACCCGCGAGGACTGGGTCGAGGACCTGTGCGCGAGCAGCCCGGACTTCCCGGAGCGCTTCTACCACACCGAGGAGTGGATGCTGTTCTGCTCGTTCGGCCGCCCGCGGCAGCTCGCGGCGATGGGGAGCCGGCCGGGGCGGCTCTTCGACGAACAGGTCTTCGCGACGCTGATCGACGTTCTCGGCCCGGCGGACACCGTGCCGCTGCTCGTCCAGGCGCTGGACAGCCGGTCGAGCGGCGCCCGCGTGCCGCTCGAGTTCCTCCCGCTGCTGCCCGTGGACGCCGCGTTCCAGGCGCTCGTGTCCCGGCTCGGCCGCCCCGGCGTCCGCGACCCGCTGCGGGACGCCGCCCGGCGCTTCCCCGAGCGGGCGGTGCGGCTGCTGTCGGCCGCGTCGTCGCGGCTCGCCGCGGACGTCCTGGCCGAGCACGTCCGCGCGCACCCGGCCGCCGCGGAGCGGGCCGCGGCGGACCTCCCGGCGGCGCGGCGGGCGGCGGTCCGGTCGATGCTCGCGCGCCGGCCGGCGCCCGCGGACCTGCCGCCGCTGCTGACCGCGCCGCCGTGGACCCGCGCCGCGACGGCCCGCCCGCCCGCCGTGCGGGGCCTGGCCGCGCCGGGCGCCCGCGGGGTCGCGTGGGCGCCCGGCGAGCGCGACGCCTGGCTGGCCGGGGTCCCGGAAAGCTGGCACCGCACGGACGTCCACTTCCCCGCGGTGGCCGCGAACTGGCCGCCCGGCGGCTATCCGGTGCGCGGCCCGGACGAGTTCCTGGCGGTGGGGCCCGAGGACCTGCTGCGGCCCCTCATGGAGGGCTGGGAGCCCGCGAACGTGTCGCGGGCCGCGACGTGGCTGCCGGCGCTCGTCGCGCGCCTCGAACTGGACGCGTGCGACCCCGCCCTGCACCTCGCCCGCCGCAACCCGGACGCCTTCGGGCGGTACGTGCTGCCGCTGCGCACCGACGGGATCGCGCGGACGATGGCGGACTGGCTCGTCCGCCTCAGGACCTCGGGGCGGACGGCCCGCGCCTGGTTCCGCCGGCACGGCGCCGCCGCCGCGCCGTCGCTCGTCCCGGACGCGCTCGGGGCGCCGGGCCCCGCCCGCCGCGCCGCCGAGCACGCCCTCCGGTTCGTCGCCGCGCACGACGGGCCCGAGGCGGTCGTCGAGGCGTCCCGCGCGCACGGGGACCGGGCGGCCGCCGCGGTCGGGGCGCTGCTGGCCGCCGACCCGCTGGACGACCTGCCGAAGAAGCTCCCGGACGTCGCGTGGGTCGACCTGGGCGTCCTCCCGCAGATCCTGCTGCGCGACCGGGAACACGCTCTGCCGGACGACGCGGCACGGCACGTCCTGACGGTGCTCGCGGTGTCCCGGCTCGACGACCCGTACGCGGGCGCGGCCGTCGTCCGCGAGATCTGCGACCCGGAATCGCTCGCCGAGTTCGGCTGGGCGCTGTTCCGCCACTGGGAGTTCGCCGGGGCGCCGTCCAAGGAGAACTGGGCGCTGACCCAGCTCGCGGTGACCGGCGACGACGAGACGGCCCGGCGGCTCGCCCCGGTGATCCGCGCGTGGCCGGGCGACGGCGGCCACGCGAAGGCCGTGCTCGGGCTGGACGTCCTCACCGCGATCGGCACCGAGACCGCGCTGGCGAACCTGTACTCGATCTCCCAGCGGGTGAAGTTCAAGGGGCTCCGAGCGCGCGCGCAGGACAGGATCGAGCAGCTCGCGGCCGACCTGGAGCTGACGGCCGACCAGCTCGCCGACCGGCTCGTCCCGGACTTCGGCCTGGACGCCTCGGGCACGCTGACGCTCGACTACGGCCCGCGCCGGTTCGTGATCGGGTTCGACGAGCTGCTGCGGCCCACGGTCGCCGACGAGGACGGCGAACCCCGCAAGTCCCTGCCCAAGCCGGGGACCGCGGACGACCCCGAACTCGCCGCCGCCGCCCGCAAGCGGTTCGCGGCGCTGAAGAAGGACGTGCGCGCCGTCGCCGCCGACCAGATCGGCCGGCTGGAAGCGGCGATGGTGTCCCGGCGGCGGTGGCGGGCCGCAGAGTTCCGCGAGCACCTCGCCGGGCACCCGCTCGTCGGGAACCTCGCCCGCCGCCTGGTCTGGCTCGCAGAGACCGGCGCCGACGACGGAGCCGAGGGCGGCGGCGCGGTCGCGTTCCGCGTCACCGAGGACGGCACGTTCGCGGACGCCGCCGACGAGGGCGTCGCCCTCCCCGACGGCGCCGCCGTCCGCGTCGCCCACCCCGTCGACCTGGCCGGCTCCCTGCCGGTCTGGAGGGCCCTGTTCGCCGACTACGAGATCCTGCAGCCGTTCGAGCAGCTCGCCCGCCCCGTCCACGCCCTCACCGCGGACGAGCGCGCGGGCGGCCGGCTGGCCCGGTTCGAGGGCCGCAGGGCGGAGGTCGCCGCCGTCCTCGGCCTGGCCCGGCGCGGCTGGGAGCGCGGCGCCCCGATGGAGGTCGGGTTCGAACGCTGGATCTCCCGCCCGCTGCCCGGCGGCCCGCACCTCGTGGTCACCCTCGACCCGGGCTTCCCCGTCGGCGGCCTCGACGAGCGGGAGGACCAGACCCTCGTCGACGTCCGGCTCGCCGGAGCCCCGTACGAGTACCCGAAGGGCAGCCCCGACCCGGACCTGCGCTTCGGCGACGTCGACCCCGTGACCGCCTCCGAGATCATCACCGACCTAGTCCACCTGACCCGGGAACCCCGATGACCGACGAGAACACCTTCACCATGCCGGACGGCTGGCTCCGCACGCTGCACCCGCGCCGCGACCGCCCGCCCGTCCCGCCGCCGCCCGCCCCCGACCGGGACGCCGCCGATCGCGTGCGGGCCCTCGTCGACGAGCGGCGCGACGAGATCGCCGAGGTTCTCGCGCTGCCCGGTACGGACGCGGCGGTCGCCGAGGCCGCCCGCGCCCACCTGAACGGCGACGCGGACCCGCGGGGCGCGGCGGCGGTCGCGCTCGTGGCCATCGCCTCGCACGCGCTGCACCGCGAGCGGGCGGACCGGCTGTTCGCCGACGCCTGGACGGCTGACCACGGCATCGCGTTCGCCGCGTGCGCGTTCGCGGAAATGTGCGGGCTCCGCGCCGAGTACAAGGTCGCGGGTCCGTCCAGGCGCCGCGCGGGGCGCGGTCGGCTGGACTGGACGGGCGTCCGGCTCCGGCGCCCCGCCGACGGGCAGCTCGAGTGGTGGATCCGGCGGGACGCCGTCCGGCGGCTGCGCGGCCGTCTCGCCGCCGCGCCCGACGACATGTACGCCGATGCGGTGGAGCGGCTCGCGGGCCACCGCGACCGCCGCCTCCCGCGGCTCATCGCCGCCTACCTGGCGCCGACCCGGCGGGACTGGGTCGAGGAGCTGTGCGCGGACCCCGGCCAGACCGGCGCCCGGCTCTCCCCGGAGCGGTGGATGCTGTTCTGCGCGCTGGGCGAGCCGCACCAGCCCGCCGCGCTCGGCCTGCCGCTCGACCACGGCGACCGCGACCCGGACGTCCTGGCGACCCTGGTGAACGGCGTCGGGGCCGAGCCGGTCGTGCCGCTCCTCGTCGACGCCGTCGACGACGTCGATGGCGATGCCGACCGGCTGCGCGTCCTCCTCGGGGTGCTCGCCGCGCTGCCGACCGACGACGCGTTCCGGGTGCTCGTCGAGCGGGCCGGCCGCCCGGGCGTCCCGTCCGCGCTGCTCGGCGCCGCCCGCCGGTTCCCGGCCCGGGCGATGCGGCTGCTGCCGGAGGGCGACGCCCCGCAGGCCGCCGAGCTGCTCGCGGGGCACGTCCGGTCCCGTCCGGACCTCGCCGAGGAGACCCTCCCGGCGCTGTCCGGCGCGGCGGCGGTGCGGGTCCGGGAGATCCTCGACGCGGACGCGCGCGTCCCGGTCGCCACCGATCTGCCGCCGCTGCTGACCGAGCCGCCGTGGACGCGGGCCGGTGCCACCGCGAAGCCCGTCGTCATCAAGGACCTCCCGTCGCCGGGTGTCCGCGCGGTGGCCTGGGAGCCGGACGAGCGCGAGGCATGGACGTCCCGGACGCCTTACCTGTGGAAGTGGTCCGACCGGCTCGACTTCGCGAAGCTGGCCGGGAAGTTCGACAGGATTCCCCCGCACCAGCAGGTCGTCGTCCTCGTGAAGGGCCCCGAGGACGTCGCCCGCCCGCTCCTCGCGGGCTGGGAGCCCCCGCCCGCGTGGGAGCCCGCCGACTGGATGCGGATACTGGTCGGACGGTTCGGAACGGACGCGCACGATCCCGCGCTGGCGCTCGCCCGGAACGACCCGGCGAACCTCGCCGGGGTCCTGCTGCCGCTGCTCAGCGACGAGATCGCGCGGACGATGGCGGACTGGCTCGTCCGGCTGAAGACCGCGAGCAGGACGGCCCGCGCCTGGTTCGCCCGGCACGGCGCCGCCGCCGCGCCCGCGCTCGTCCCGGACGCGCTCGGCAAGGCGGGGGCGGCGCGCCGCGCGGCCGAGCACGCGCTGCGCCTGATCGCGGACCGGGAGGGCGCGGAGCCGGTCGTCGCGGCGGCGCGCGTCCACGGGGACGCGGCGGCCGCCGCGCTCGGGGCGCTGCTCGCCGCCGACCCGCTGGACGACCTCCCGAAGAAGATCCCGTCCCCTGAGTGGGTCGATCCGCGCGTCCTGCCGCGGCTCCTGCTGCGCGGCCGGACGCACGCCCTGCCCGACGAGTCCGTCGCGCACGTCCTGACGATGCTGGCGATGTCGAAGCCGGACGAGGTGTACGCGGGTGTCCGCGTGGTGCGGGAGCTGTGCGACCCGGGGTCGCTGGCGGAGTTCGGGTGGGCGCTGTTCCGCTGGTGGGAGGCGTGCGGTTCGTCCTCGAAGGAGAACTGGGCGCTGACCCAGCTCGGCGTGACCGGCGACGACGGGACGGTGCGCAGCCTCGCTCCGGTCATCCGCGCGTGGCCGGGTGAGGGGGGCCACGCGAAGGCCGTCGCCGGTCTGGACGTCCTCGCCGCGATCGGCACCGACACGGCCCTCGTCCACCTGCACTCGATCGCGCAGCGGGTGAAGTTCAAGGGGCTGAAGGCGAAGGCGCAGGAGAAGATCGAGGAGGTCGCGGCCGGTCTGGGGCTGACCGGCGACCAGCTCGGCGACCGGCTCGTCCCCGACTTCGGTCTGGACGCCTCGGGCACTCTCACGCTCGACTACGGGGCGCGG
>NZ_AULB01000047.1 GCF_000425065.1 Actinomadura rifamycini DSM 43936 | reverse complement strand
CCCGTTCCCGTAGGCCGCGCCGCCGGGCGGGCGCACCCCCGGCCCGGACGGCCGCCCGCCGGACGAACTGCTGCTCAAGCAGCCCACGACCGACTACCAGAGCGTGGCCTTCTCCGCGACGGACCACACCTGCATCCCGGCGCTCCGCCCCGAGAACTCGAGTCTCCAACGGCAGATGCAGCTCTCCGCGCCCCGGACGCCGCACAGCGGGAAGACCGTCGAGTTCGGCGTGCGGCACAAGTGGGAGACGCCCGCGGGCTACTACGTCGCCGCCGAGGTGCGCGTGCCGCGCGGGGCGCCGATCGGCAACGCGGTGTCCGGCGCCGCGCGGAGCAAGCCCCAGCGGCTCACCGGCACCGAGTGGGTCTACCTCACCTACCCCACGGACTTCGAGTGGGCCGGTTCGGGCGGAGCGTACCCGCTGATGCAGGGCACCTGGACGATCGTCTGGCTGCACGTCCACCCGAACGGCGACGCCTACTACATCGGCTGCGACGGCTTCACGGTCTCGTAGCCGGACGCCCGGAGCACGTCAGGACCGTCGCCGGCGCCGGTGGGCGACGACCATTCCGGCGTGCGCCGACAGCGTCAGGAGCATCGAGACGACGGAACCGATCACCAGCAGCCACCAGATGCGGCCGCGGATCTCCAGGGAGGGGAGACTCCCGTTCGGGTCGTAGGCCACCTGCACGCGGGTTCCCGCCGCCCGATCGGTGACGTCGGTCGCCTTCGCCCAGGGCTGCGGCTTGCTCCCCAGCTTTTCGGTGTGCCCGTCGTCGCAGGTCAGCCGACGGTATGTCACATCCCCGAAGCCGCGGTCCTGCTTCCAGGTGACCGCCTCGACGACGGTGCACGTGTGCCGCGGAGCGACCCAGGTGAGGGCCGCCGTGTGCCCGGTCACGAACGTGGTGAACACAACGACGCAGGCGACGAGTACCTGGGTGTGGGTGTCCCTGTCCTCGATGAAGGACTGGATGTGCCAGGCGACGACCAGCGACAACGCGGCGCAGGGCAGGAGGAGAAGGCGGTACCACGGGTCGGTGTGCAAGGCGAGGCGGCAGGCGCCGGTCACCGCCGCCGCCACCAGCGGCGTCGCGGACAGCGCTACCAGCAGCCGCACGGCGAACATGCCGCGATTCTCCCAGGATCGGCGGCATGTCCGCCCGCGGCAAGCCCGGTCAGCGGACGGCGATGACCGCCGAGCCGTGGCCGAAGAGGCCCTGGTTGACCGCGATGCCCGCCCGCGCGTCCTCGACCTGGCGGCCGTCCGCGGTGCCGCGGAGCTGCCACGTCAGCTCGCACACCTGCGCGATGGCCTGCGCCGGGATCGCCTCGCCGAAGGACGCCAGCCCGCCGCTCGGGTTCACCGGGACGCGGCCGCCGAGCGCCGTGGCGCCCGAGCGCAGCAGCTCCTCCGCGCCGCCCGCCTCGCACAGGCCGATGTCCTCGTACCAGTCGAGTTCGAGGGCCGTGGACAGGTCGTAGACCTCCGCGAGCGACAGGTCCTCCGGCCCGATCCCGGCCTCCTCGTACGCGGCGTGCGCGATGGCCGACCGGAACGGGCGGTCCGGCGGCTCGACGGCCATCGCCGAGTCGGTCGCGAAGTCGGGCAGGTCGAGGACCGTCTTCGGGAACGTGGGCGTCACCGTGGACAGCGCCGGGATCCGCACCGGGTCGGCGATGCCGTGCCGGCGCGCGAAGTCCACCGAGGTCAGGACGAGCGCCGCGCCGCCGTCGCTCGTCGCGCAGATGTCGAGGAGCCGCAGCGGGTCCGCGACGACGGCCGACTCCCGGACGTCCTCCAGCGAGACCTCTTTCCGGTAGCGGGCGTTCGGGTTGTTCAGCCCGTGCCGTGCGTTCTTGACCTTCACGGCGGCGAAGTCGTCGAGCGTGGCGCCGTGCACGGCCATGCGGCGACGGGCGTACAGGGCGAAGTAGATGGGGTTGGTGGCGCCGAGCAGACGGAAGCGCAGCCAGTCGGGGTCGTCCGGGCGGTCCCCGCCGACCGGCTTGAAGAACCCCTTGGGGGCCGCGTCCGCACCGACCACGAGCGCCACGTCGCACAGGCCCGCGAGGATCTGCGCGCGCGCCGACGCGATGGCCTGCGCCCCGGACGCGCACGCCGCGTAGCAGCTCGACACCCGCGCCCCGGACCAGCCCAGCGCCTGCGCGAACGTCGCGCCCGCGACGAACCCCGGGTACCCGTTGCGGATCGTGTCCGCGCCCGCCACGTACTGGACGTCCGTCCACGCGAGGCCCGCGTCGGCCAGCGCGGCGCGCGCCGCCGCGAGCCCGTACTCGACGAAGTTGCGGCCCCACTTGCCCCACGGGTGCATCCCGGCGCCGAGCACCGCCACCGAACCGCTCACTTGACGGGCCTCCACATCCAGACGGTGTACTCGGTGTCGTCGTCCTCGTACAGGACTCCCTCGGTCAGCTCGACCTCCATCCCGACGGCCAGGTCATCGACCGTGCATTCCGGGACGACCTGCCCGAGGACGACCATGCGCTCGTCCGCCAGCTCCACCGCCGCGACCGTGTACGGCCGGAACGGGTCGGGGGAGACGTAGGGGGGCGGCGGCTTGTAGCGGGAATCGGCGTACGACCAGATCTTGCCGCGCGCCGAGAACGCGTACTCGGCGAGTTCGGAGCCGTCCCGCGGGCCGTCGCAGTGCGGGTTCCTGCACGCCAGCTCGTTGCGCGGGAAGTACGGCGTACCGCACGTCCCGCACCGGGTGCCCAGCAGCCGCACGCCGCCGTCCCGCTCGCAGAACCAGCCGTCGATCGCCGGACGACGTTCCTTGGTGGTGGTCACGCGGCCTCCCGCCTTGATCGCCTACCGGCGCAGCCTAGCAACCAAGCGCCCGCTCAAGACAGGTGCGGTGGCGGCGAGCAGCGCGACCGCCAGCAGGGCCAGCACGTACAGGCCCGTCCCGGTCCACGCGCCGTGCTCGAACGCGTACCCGCCGGCCGTCCCGCCCAGGCTGCTGCCGAGGTAGTACGCGCACAGGTACAGGGCGGACGCCTGCGCCCGGTTCGCCGACGCGTGCGCCCCGACCCACCCGCTCGCCACCGAGTGCGCCGCGAAGAACCCGACCGTGAACACCAGCAGGCCGGCGCCCACCAGCCACAGCACCGGCGGGAACATCAGCACCAGGCCCGCCGCCGCCAGCACGAGCGCCCCGGCGAGCACCGCCCGCCGCCCGGCCCGGTCGGCGAGGACGCCCGCCCGCGCGGACGCCGCCGACCCCGCCAGGTTCATCACCGCGATCATGCTGACGACGGCCATCGGCAGGTGGAACGGCGCCTCCAGCAGCCGGTACGTCAGGAAGTTGTAGACCGTGACGAACCCGGCCATCGCCGTCAGCGCCACCAGGTAGAGGCGGCGCAGCCCCGGATCCGCCAGGTGCGCGCGGAGCCCGGGGCGGCCGGCGCGCCCCGGGCGGAAGAAGCGCGACGGCGGCAGCAGCAGCCAGAACGCGACCGTGCACACCAGGGCCAGCAGCCCGGTCGCGGCGAGGGCCCAGCGCCAGCCGCCGAAGTCCGTGACGACGCCCGGCACCACCCGTCCGAGCACGCCCCCGATGCCCGTCCCGGCCACGTACCGGCCCATCGCGCCGCCCAGGTGCGCGCCGTCCACCTCCTCCGCCAGGTACGCCATCGCGACCGCCGGGACCCCGGCCAGCGCGAGCCCCTGCACCGTCCGGACGGCCGCGAGCTGCGGGAACGTCGTGCACAGCGGCAGCAGCAGCCCGATCACGGCCGACGCCGCCGCCGACCCGAGCATCACGCGCGTCCGCCCGTACCGCTCCGACAGCGAGCTGACCGGGACCACCGCGACCGCCACCGCGCCCGTCGCCAGCGACACGAGCAGGCTCGCCCGCCCCGGGGCCACGCCGAGGTCGGCCGACAGCTCGGGCAGCAGCGCCTGCGTGCAGTACAGCGACATGAACGTCGTCAGGCCGGCGGCGAACAGCGCCACGTTCACGCGGCGCAGGCCGGGCGATCCGGGCAGGTGGCGTCGGGAAGTCTCCAGGGTCGCGGTCACTCGCCAAGGTTCCGCCTGGACCGATCCATGCGTCCAATGACTCTTTACTCTGCGACCGATGCGGATCCATCATGAGTTTATGGATCTCCTCACCGTCCGGTGGTTCCTGACGGTCGCGGAACTCGGCCATGTGACGAACGCCGCAGCCGAACTCCGGATCTCCCAGCCCGGACTGTCCCGCGCGGTCGCCCGGCTCGAGAGCGAACTCGGCCACCCCCTCCTCGACCGCGCCGGGCGCGGCGTCGCCCTCACCCCGTACGGCCGCGTCTTCGCCGAGCACGCGCGCCGGCTCGTCGCCGAGGAGGAGGCCGCCCACCGCGCCCTCGCGCGGGCCGCGGACCCCGAGCGCGGCGAGGTGTCCCTCGGCTTCCTGCACACGCAGGGGCCCTCGTTCGTCCCCGACCTCATCCGCCGCTACCGCGACCGCCACCCCGGCGTCGCGTTCCGCCTCAGCCAGGACCGCTCCGAGCGCGTCACCGCGATGGTCCTCGACGGCCGCGCCGACCTCGCGATCAACAGCCCCCGCCCCGACGACCCGTCCCTCACCTGGCACCCGCTCGTCACCGAGCGCCTGCAGCTCGCCGTCCCGGCCGCCCACCGGCTCGCGGGGCGGCGGCGCGCGTCCGTCCGGGACGTCCTGGACGAGCCGTTCGTCGCGCTCCGCGAGGGCGCCCACCTGCGGACCCTCGCCGAGGAGCTGTTCGCGGAGGCCGGCGGCCCGCCCCGCATCGCGTTCGAGGGGGAGGAGACCTCGACCGTCCGCGGCCTCGTCACGGCGGGCCTCGGCGTCGCGATCGTCCCGCCGCCCCGGCCCGGCGAGGAGTTCTCCGGCCTGCGCCACCTCACCCTCACCGACACCGGCGCGACCCGCACGATCGGCCTGGTCTGGTCCACCGCCCGCACCCGGCCGCCCGTCGTGGAGGGATTCCGCCGGTTCGTCCTGGAACACGGCGGGGAAGGCCAGCTAACTGACTCGTCAGTCACTTGGGTACAGTGACCGAGTCGGATTCTGTTCGTGGAAGGAGACCGCGGATGCGGACTGGACTGGAAGGCAAGACCGCCCTGGTCACCGGGGCGTCCCGGGGCATCGGTAAGGCGATCGCCACCGCGCTGGTGGCCGAGGGCGCCAACGTCGTGCTCTCCTCCCGCAAGCAAGAAGGGCTCGACGAGGCCGCCAAGGACATCCTCGCGGCCCACCCGGACGCCCGCGTCCTCGCCAAGGCCGCCCACGTCGGCGACGCCGAGCAGGCCGCCGCCTGCGTCGACGCCGCCATCGCCGAGTTCGGCGGCCTCGACATCCTCGTCAACAACGCCGGGACGAACCCCTACTTCGGCCCGATGGTCGACATCGAGCCGTCCGCCGCCGCGAAGACCGTCGAGGTCAACCAGTTCTCCATCGTCACCTGGACGAACCTCGCGTGGAAGCGCGCCATGCAGGAGAACGGCGGCGCGATCATCAACATCGCGTCCGTCGGCGGCATGGTCACCGAGCACGGCATCGGCTACTACAACGCCACCAAGGCCGCCGTCATCCACCTGTCCCGCCAGTTCGCGGTGGAGCTCGCGCCGAAGGTCCGCGTCAACTGCATCGCCCCCGGCCTCGTCAAGACCCACCTCGCCCGCGGGCTCTGGGAGGGCAACGAGGAGGCCATCAGCGCGCACCTGCCGCTCGGCCGCCTCGGCGTCCCCGAGGACATCGCCACCGCCGCCGTCTTCCTCGCCGGCGACACGTCCTCCTGGATGACCGGCCAGACCCTCGTCGTGGACGGCGGCAGCACCATCCGGCCCTCGATCGCCTAGGAGCCCACATGTCTCGCTGGGGACTGACCATTCCGCTTTCCGGACCGCTCGCCGAGCAGCGCGAGATCATCGCGAGCCTGCCCGGCCTCGGCTACACCGACGCCTGGTCCGCCGAGACGAACGGCACCGACGCCTTCACCCCGCTGGCCCTTGCCTCCCAGTGGGCCCCCGAGCTGCGCCTCGGCCCCGCGATCGTCCCGGTCTACACCCGCGGCCCCGCCCTCCTCGCCCAGCAGGCCGCGACCCTCGCCGGCCTCGCCCCGGGCCGGTTCGTCATGGGCATCGGCACGTCCTCGGACACGATCGTCGAACGCTGGAACGGCATCCCGTTCGACGAGCCGTACAAGCGCGTCCGCGACACGGTCCGCTTCCTCCGCAAGGCCCTCGCCGGGGAGAAGGTCAAGGAGGAGTACGACACCTTCACCGTCAAGGGCTTCAAGCTCGACAACGCGCCCGCGTCGCCGCCGCCGATCGTCCTGGCGGCCCTCCGCCCCGGCATGCTCCGCCTCGCCGCCCGCGAGGCCGACGGCGCGATCACGAACTGGCTCGCGCCGAAGGACGTCCGGACCGTCCGGTCCGAACTCGGCGACGACCGCGAACTCATCGCCCGCCTGTTCGTCTGCCCGACCGAGAACGCCGACGAGGCCCGCGCCATCGGCCGCTGGATGATCGCCGCGTACATGACCGTCCCGGTCTACCGCGCGTTCCACGAGTGGCTCGGCCGCGGCGACGCCCTGCGGGCGATGAACGAGGCGTGGGCCGCGGGGGACCGCAAGAAGGCCCTCGAGGTCATCCCGGACGAGGTCGTCGACGACCTGATCGTCCACGGGTCCCCGGCCGCCTGCCGGGCCCGGATCCGCGAGTACGTCGACAACGGGCTCACGACGCCCGTCCTCGCGGTCGTCCCGGCGAAGGACGTGTCCGTCCCCGACGCGGTGAAAGCCCTCGCCCCGTCCGCCGGCTGACGACGCCCGCACGCGAAAGGGAGCCGCCCGGACGGGCGGCTCCCTTCGTGTCTCCGCGCCCGCCTACGCCGGGGCGTCCGGCGCGCCCGTGCCGTCCCCGAGCCGGATGTCGGCGATGTCCTCGACCGGGCCGGGCGCCGTGCGGGGCACGCCCGTCCGGAGGGCGAAGTGAGCGGCGCTCCCGGCCGGGGCGACGATGTGCAGGGTGCCCCGGGCGGCGCGCACGGCGAACCGGGCCTTGGCCAGCAGGGCGATCCCGGCGGCGTCGATACCGGTCAGCCCGCCGAGGTCGAGCACCAGGTGCAGCGGCTCCCGCGTGAGCACGATCGTCGACAGGATCTGCGCCTCGGCCGTGACCGCGGTCTCCGCGTCCAGGACGCCGTCCATGTGCAGGACCTCCAGCGGGCCCTGTTTCGACGTGCGGAGCGCCAGGTCGCGTGCGGGGCGGTCGCCGGTCGGCGCGGCCGCCGCCGGGGGCACCGCGTCGGGCGAGAGCGCGGACGGCTTGACGAGCACGGGTCACCTGCCTCATCGATCCGGGACATCATTGACCAATCAACTTTCGGTAAGTGTAATACCTGAAATCGAATTCGCCAAAGGCGCGTCGTATGATGGAGATCAACGGACGCTCGTACCGGGCGGGGGCCGGACGTCCCGCGTCCGGCAGGCGGCGACCGCGAGCGAACGCGAGGCGGGCATTTGGAGACCTCAACCGAGCCGAAGAAGACGTGGACCTTCCTCACCAACCACGCGCGGGTGCTGATCCTCATCGCCCGCTCGCCCAGCATCCGGATGCGCGACGCGGCCCGGGAGGTCGGCATCACCGAACGGGCGGCCCAGCTGATCATCAATGATCTCGAAGAGGCCGGCTACCTCACCCGCACCCGCGTCGGCCGCCGCAACACCTACACCGTCAAGCTCGACCGGCCCTTCCGGCACCCGAGCGAGTCCGACCACGACGTCCGCGACCTGATCGACCTGTTCGCCGAGCACGCCTCCGGCACCGCCCGCTGACGCCCGTCCCGCGATCTTGTGTGTGGGACGGGTTCCCCGGGGTAACAGGCCGCCTGCCGGTTGACCACCACCCGTCCCCCCGCGAAGGCGTCGGCCGAGTCCGCGGCCGAGGCGGCCCCCTGCCGGACGGTGGCGGCGCCGGCTCGTTCTGGTGGCAGCGATGCGTCGGCGGACGTGGAGGCGAAAGATGGCAGAAGACCGGCGGGACGTGATCGAGGTGCTGAAGCACGATCACCGCGAGGTCGAGGAGATGTTCGACGAACTGACGGCCGAGTCCGACGCGCGGCAGCGGCGGCGGATCCTCGACGACGTCACCATCGAACTGGTGCGGCACTCGGTCGCCGAGGAGATGTACCTGTACCCCTGGGTCCGCCGGTACGTGCCGGGCGGGGAGCAGATCGCCGAGAAGGAGATCGGCGAGCACGCCGAGGTCGAGCGGCTGCTGAAGGACCTGGAGTCCGCCGACACCGCCGGCGGCGCCTTCGCCGCCATGGTGCGGCGCCTGATCGACGACGTCGCCGCCCACATCGAGCACGAGGAGACCACCCTGTTCCCCGCGCTGGCCGAGCAGGCCGGCGCCGACGAGCTGTACACGCTGGGCGACCAGGTGCAGGCCGCGAAGAAGACGGCGCCCACCCGGCCGCACCCGGCGGCGCCGCAGACGCCGCCGCTGAACAAGCTGCTGGCCCCCGGCACCGGGCTCGTCGACCGGGTCCGCGACCACCTGTCCGGCCGCGGCGGCCACTGACCCCGGCGGGGCGGGACACCCCGACCCACCGTCCCGCCCCGCGCCCCGCCCGCCCACGACGCCCGCCTGACCATAAGCGGTCACTCGGCCGGAGCCCGGTGGGACGGGGGTGCCCGAGCCGCTGGGGGTGAGTGTCACAGTTTTTAGTGCGGGCGCCTCTCAGGGGGTATGAAGCTCACGATTTTCGCCGCCACCGGCGGTACCGGACGGATCCTGGTCGATCTGGCGCTCGCGGAGGGGCACGACGTGACCGCGGTGGCGCGGCGGCCTCGCGACCTGCCCGCCGGGGTCCGGACCGTGCGGGCCGACCTGCTGGACGACCCCGACCTGCGGCCCGCGCTCGAAGGGGCCGACGCCGTGCTCTCGTGCCTCGGCGCCCGGAACAAGGCGGAGGCGCGGGCGCGGACGTGCGCGAAGGGCACGGCGGCCGTCATCGCGGGGATGCGGGCCGCCGGGACGCGCAGGCTCGTCGTGATCAGTTCGGAGGCGATGACCGTCGTGCCGTCCCCGGAGCGCCCGGACCCGCCGAGGCACGACCCGGGCGAGGGGTTCCTCCTGCGGTACGTCGTGGGGCCGCCGGCGCGCGGGTACTTCCTGCGGGAGTACTACGCGGACCTCGGGGTGATGGAGGACGCGGTCCGCGGCAGCGGGCTCGACTGGACGATCGCGCGCCCGGCCCTGCTCGTCGACCGTCCGGCGCGGGGGCGGTACCGGACGGCCGTCGACCGCAAGCCGAAGGGCGGCTTCCGGATCGGCCGCGCCGACCTCGCCGCGTTCATGCTCGGGTGCGTCGCGCGGGACGGGACGGTCGGCCAGGCGATCACGCTCAACTACTGAGCGGGGTTTAGCCCCCGGAGCCGGCGGGGAGGGAGGGCGGGATCCATGCAGACGACGAGTAGGAGCAGATCGTGCTCACGCTGACGAGCGGTGCGGTGCAGGTCATCCGCAACGTGACCGCCAATCCCGAGCTGCCGCCCGAGACGGGGATCCGGATCGAGTCCGGCATCGACGGCTCGGACGCGCTGCGGCTGTCGGTCGCGTCCGCGCCGGAGGCCGGCGACCAGGTCGTCGAGGAGGAGGGCGCGAAGGTGTACCTGGAGCCGGCGGCGGCGCAGCTGCTGGACGACAAGACGCTCGACGCCCAGGTGGACCCGCAGGGCGAGGTGGCGTTCACCATCGCGGAGGGCACCGCGACCTGAACGGGCGGACGGTGCGGGGGCCGGGAGCGCGCGTGCCGCGCCCCGGCCCCGCGCGCGTCCGGGGTCACCGTGCCGCGAGGACGAGGGCGGCGACGCCGGCGGCGAAGCCGATCGTGGTGAGGACGAGGAAGGCGGCGACGACCGCGCAGGCGAGGCCGCGCGGGCGGTCGCGCCAGGTGCCGTAGCGGTCGCGCACCTGCCGGTCCAGGGCGTCGCGGTCCGGTTCCGCGGCCTCTCCGTCGTCGGTCACGGGGGCCAGTGTGTCACTCGAACGACGGGTGCGGGCCGAGCGCCCAGTATTCGAAGAGGCCGTGGCCGGTGGTGCCGTCGGCGTACTCGTAGCGGGCGACGGAGTCGACCATGCCCCACATGCGGGAGGCGTCGTCGGGGTCACGGGTGTCGAGGGTGACGCCCTGCACCTTGAGGTCGGGCCCCTGGTACATGCCGTGCTTCCAGTCGGGTTCGAGCCCGTAGCCGGTGCCGACCATGAGGTGGACGGGCAGGATCGGCGTCGCGGTGACCGTGAACGGGGTGCCGTTCGGCGGGGCGAAGGCGATCGCGGCGGTGGCGACCTCGCGGGTGCCGGGCTTGTAGGTCGGGCGGTACTCGGGACGCCCCAGGTATTCGGGTTCGCGGGACGGGTCCGCCCAGACGCGCGTGGCCTCTTCGAGCACGCGGCGGCCCTTTTCGTCCTCTTGGACGATGCAGAGGATCGAGTGGTCGTCGAACTGCATCGGTGCGTACACCCAGTAGAAGGTGCCGGCGTTCTTCGACTGGATGCCGGGCGGTTCGGGTTCGCCGACGGGGCGGATGCCCCAGGAGCGGTCGCGGGAGCCCCACCAGACGTCCGGGGTGACGTCGACGCGCTCGTCGCCGAGGGCGATGTGGCCGGTCCAGCGGCCGGTCTGGGCGATGCGGCGGGAGTCGAACATGACGCGGTCCTGCCAGCGCAGGTAGTGCGGCGGTTCGAGGGTGGCGGGGATCGCGCCCTCCCAGGCGAGGTCGAACGAGAGGCCGTGCTCGGTGGGGTCGAGGACGACGCGGAGCCGCTTGAGCCCTTCGAGGACCTCGACGCGGAACGGTCCGACGGTGGTGTCCATGCGGTCGGCGCCGAGTTCCCGGGAGGCGCGGACGACGCGGTGCAGCGGCCCGCGCCGGACGACGGCGAACGCGTCCGTGACGCCGAGGTTGGGGTACTGGCCGATGCCGATGAGCATCATGAGGTCGTCCGAGCACGGGTGGACGTTGAAGTAGTAGCGGTCGTAGAAGTTGCGGTCGGAGGTGGTGACGTGCCGCATCACCTCGGGCGCCTGGTGGACGGGGTAGTCGTCGAGGGGCGAGAGCGTCACGGCGTTTCCTCCAGGATGCGGGCGAGCAGCCGGGTGCAGTTGTTGTCGTGGGGGAACTCGCTGGTCTCGTCGATCCAGCCGAAGTCGATCATCGCCTGCCCGATCCGGGCCATGATCACCGCGAACTTGAAGCCGGACAGGATCTCGTAGTAGGCGAGATGCCGCATCGGGCGGCCGAGGAGCTCCTCGTAGCGGGCGGCGGTCTCGGCGTACGACGGGAACCCGGGCAGGCGGGGGACGCCGATGCCGTCGCAGTGGTGCCGGTCGATGAACATGAACCAGGCGAGGTCCTCCTCGGGGGCGCCGAGGACGGCGTTCTCCCAGTCCAGCGCGGCGACGGGGGTGCCGTGGTCGAAGACGACGTTGCCGATGCGGGAGTCGCCCCACAGCAGGACGGGCGGGTCGGGTTCGTCGGGGCGGTGGGCGCGGAGCCATTCGAGGGCCCGGAGCGCGACGTCCTGCGGGCCCGGGTAGGCCCAGTGGAGGTAGTGCTCGTAGTAGTTGAGGCGCTGGTCGAGGCCGGGGGCGCCCCACGCGGGCTGGTCGAGGAAGCCGAGGTCGAGGGCCCGGACGTCCAGCCGGTGCAGGCGCGCGAGGAGGTCGAGGGTGGACCACCACATGGCGGCCCGCTCGTCCGGTGCGACCTCGGTGACCCAGCCGTCCATGTGGTACGGGGGCATGTCGGTGGGGACGCGGCCGTCGGCGCGGGCCATGACGAAGAACGGGGCGCCGAGGACGTCGGGGGACGGCTCCCACCAGTGGACGGGCGGGACGGGCAGGTCGGTGCGGTCCGCGAGAACGCGCATCAGCCGGTACTGCTCCTCGAAGCGGGGTTCGGGGAACACCTGGTAGTGGACGGGCGCGACGCGGGCGACGCAGGGGTGCCGGACGCCGTCCGGGGTCTCGGCGTCGAACATCAGCGTCTCGCTGGAGAAGCCGCTGGTCTCGGGTGTTTCGAGGTGGGGGACGCGGGCGCCGGGCAGGTGCCGGTCCAGCCAGCCGGACAGGGCCAGCCGGGTCGCCTCCGGGTCGCGCTGGTGGGGAACGGGCATGGCCGCCTCCTGGCTCGCAACCAAAGTGAAACGTGTTCTATCAACGCGCCCAGGGGTGGTCAATGGGGCGGCCGGGCGGGCGTGAAAAAATCGGACGATGCGCCTCACCAAGCTCGGGCACGCGTGTGTCCGGATCAGCAAGGACGACCGCACGATCGTCATCGACCCCGGCGCGTTCAGCACGGGGGCGGAGGAGGCCCTCGCGGGCGCCGACGCGGTCCTGATCACCCACGAGCACTTCGACCACTTCGACGCCGACGCGCTGCGCAAGGCGATGGCCGCGCGCCCGTCCCTGGAGGTGTGGACGTCCCGCGTGGTCGCCGAGAACCTCGCCGACCTGGGCGGACGCGTCCACCAGGTGGGGCACGGCGACGCGGTGACGATCGCCGGGTTCGACGTGCACGTGTACGGCGAGGACCACGAGATCCTGCACCCGGACGTCCCGCCGATCCCCAACACCGGGTTCCTCATCGACGGGGAGGTGTTCCACCCGGGCGACGCGCTGACCGTACCGGGCGAGCCCGTCCGGACCCTTTGCCTTCCCGGTAACGCGCCGTGGCTGAAGATTCCCGAGCTGTACTCGTACACGCGGGAGGTCCGTCCCGAGCGCGCGTACGTCATCCATGACGGCCTGCTGAACGACATCGGCCTCACGGTCATGACCAAGCACGTGGGCGCGGCGGGCGAAGAGCTCGGCAAGACGTTCACCCGGCTGGCCCCGGGCGAGTCCGTGGAGCTGGACGACGCGTGACCGAGCATCCCCCGACCCCCCGGGCCGTCCAGGCCGTCTTCTTCGACATCGGGGAGACGCTGATCAACGAGGGCGAGATCTACGGGCGCTGGGCCGACTGGCTGGGCGTGCCGAGGCACACGTTCCTCACCAAGCTCGGCGCGTACCTCGCGACCGGCAAGACCCACATGGACCTGTTCGAGTACTTCCGCCCCGGTTTCGACCTGGAGGCGGAGGAGAAGGCGCGCCGCACGGCCGGCGTGCCCAACGGGTTCGGCCCGGACGACCTGTACCCGGACGCGCGCGCGTGTCTGGCGGGCCTGCGCGCCCAAGGTCTGTTCGTGGGCATCGCCGGGAACCAGCCGGTCGAGGCCGCCGAGCAGACGGAGGCGCTCGGGCTGGACGCGGACGTCATCGGCATCTCGGACGTCTGGGGCGTGCAGAAGCCGTCGCACGAGTTCTTCGAACGCTGCGCGCAGCTCGCGGACGCGCTGCCCGAGCACGTCCTGTACGTGGGCGACCGCATCGACAACGACGTCCGTCCCGCCATCGCGTTCGGCATGCGCGCGGCGTTCCTCAGGCGCGGCCCGTGGGGGCACATCCAGGAGGACGACGGCATCTTGCGCGAATGCCAGTTCGTCCTGGACGACCTCACCGACCTGCCGGAACTCGTCCGCGAAGCGAACAACCCTTAAGGGTCTCCCCCTACTCCGCGAGTAGGGGGAGAAACCGCTCCTTCGGCTGATGTGGGGTTCGGTGTCCGTTTCCTAGTTTGGTGAGCAACGGGTAAGGAACCCGTGTTCACAGTTCGAGGAATCGGGGAGAGAAGACCCATGAACGGCCTTTACCGACCGCGCAACCGCATGATCGCGGGGGTGTGCTCCGGACTCGCCCGCCGGTTCGGCATGTCCCCCTTCACGATGCGGCTCCTGTTCGTCCTGTCCTGCCTGCTGCCCGGCCCGCAGTTCGTCGTCTACATCGTCCTGTGGATCATGATGCCGAACGAGGACCGCCACCTGGCCCGCAGCCACTGACCCACAAGATCATCGATACCGCTCGACCAGCCCGGCCCCCGCAGTGTTAGATCGGTGGACACGAATCCACGGGCAGGGAGGGGACGGCGGTGTCGCAGGACGACCCGGACTCGGGCCGGGTCACCGCGCGGGACCCGGCCGGCGAGCACGCCGCCCGCCTCCTGGGCTTCCTGCGCGACCTCGCCCGCGCCCGCCGCGACCCGGCCGCGCACCGGCGCGTCCACTGGCTCGCCGACCTGCCCGGCGACGTCTACGTCGAGACCGACGCCGGGCCCGGAGACGTCCTGTTCAGCCTGCCGGTCATCCCGCTGACGCCCCCGGCGGTGCTGGAGGAGTTCGACGGCTGGCTGGCCCTGCGCCACTGGTACCGGCTGCTGCGCGACCTCGCCGAGGACGCGGGCGACGACGAGGTCGTCCTAGGCGCGGGCCTGCTGTCGTGGCGTCCCGCCCACGGCCCGCCCGTCCGCGACCACCTGCTCGGCACGCCCGTCCGGATCGCGCTGGACGAGCGCACCGAGCGGATCGACGTCGTCCTCGGCGGGCCCGTCGCGCTGCGGGACGGCGACCTGCTCGGCGGCCGCCCGGGATTCCGCGGGGCGCTGCGCGTCGCGGCCGCCGTCCGCGCGGGCCGCGCGTTCGGCCTGCACCCCTCCACCGGCGACGTCCTGCGCGACTGGTGCGGCGCCGCGCTCGTCGGCGCCGTCGACTACCGCGACGACTGGACGCCCGACGAGACCGGCACGCCCGTCCCGCAGGTCCGGCTCGCGCCCGCGCTGGTCGTCCGGCCGCCGTCCCGCGAACCCGTCGCCCGCTACCACCAGCGGATGATCGACCTCCTCCCGGACCTGCCCGCGGGCTTCGCGCGCTTCGTCACCGGCCGGTCGCCGCAGGTCATGCGCGTCCCCGACCGCGCCCCCGACACCGTCCCCGACCTGCTCGAAGGGCTGCTCGTCCGGGGCCGCCGCGTGCTCGTCGCCGTCCCGTCCGGGGCGGCCGCCGCCGCCCTGCACGCGGCGCTGCCGCCCGGTCTCGCCGCCCTCGCCGCCACCGACGCCGCGACCGCCCGCACCGCCGTCGAGGGCCTGCACGCCGCCCCGCCGGACGACCTCGACGCGCTCGCCGGGCACGCGGCCCGCGCCGAGAGCGACGCCGCCGGGCTGCGCGACCGCGCGCCCCGGCCCGCCCGCCGCGAACCCGACCCCGACCTCGCGTGGATGCCCGCCGGCGCCGACCTCCCGCTCGACCCGCCGATCACCGCGCGGGAGGCCGCCGACCTCGTCGCGCTCCTCGCGAGCGAGACGCCCGAACGGCGCGCCCGGCCCGAGCAGCGCGACGTCGATCCCGGCGCGCTGCCCAGCGCCGCGTACGTCCGCACCCTCGTCGAGGCCGAACGGACCGCCGCCGAACGCGCCGGACGCGCCGACACCGAACTGTCCCGGCTGCTCCGCGGGTCCGACGTCGCGCTCGTCGCGCGCCTCGACGCGGCCGCCGCCGCGGTCGGCGCGGCCCTGCGCGACCTCGGCCTCGACGGGCACCCCGGCGGCTGGAACCCCGCCGACCTGGCGGTCCGCGCGTTCGCGGACGCCCTCGCCGAGCGCCGTCCGGCCGTCTGGGCGCGCGTCACCGAGATGGCGGCCCGCGCCGAATGGGCCGAGCGCGCCCTCGCCGGCATGGGCGGGCGCCGCGTCGAACTCCCCCCGGGGGAGCTGCACCTGCGGCGCCTCGCCGGCGTCGCCCAGGAACTGCGCACCTACCTCGCCGACGGCGGCACCCTCAAGCGCGGCCCGCTTCGCTCCCAGCCCCAGCGCCAAGCCGAGGTCCTCCTGCAGTACGCGACCGTGGACGGCGAACCCCCCACCACGCCCGAACTGCTCGACGTCGTCTTCACCGACCTCATGGTCCGGATGACCTGCCAGGAACTCCAGTACGTGTGGGAGGCCGCCGGGATCTCGTTCCCCGCCGACCTGCCGCCCGCCGAACGCGTCGACCGCTTCGTGCGCGCACACACACGCCTCACCCGCCTGCACGAAGTCCTCCCCGCCGTGGCCGAGACGCGGGAACTCCTCGACCGCGCGGGACTGCACGTCCCGCTGGACCACCCCCTCCAGTGGCACGCGTACGCGACCGCCCTGCAAGGCGCGCTCGAAACCCTCGGCGTCGACCGCGCCGCCGCGGACCTCGGCGCCCTCCGCGACTCGATCGGCCCCGCCGACCCGGCCGACCCGCCGGAACTCGCCGCCGCCCTCGCCGCGATCGACGCCCGCGACGCCGCCGCCTACGGCCGCGCCCTCGCCGCCCTCGCCGAGGCCCGCCACGAGCGCGCCCTCCAGGTCCGCTGCGGCGAACTCCTCGACCGCGTCCGCGCCGTCCACCCCGACCTCGCGCACCTCCTCCGCGCCACCGACGGCGACGAGGCGTGGCACGCCCGCGTCCGCCGCTGGGACGACGCGTGGACGTGGGCGCGCGGCGCGGGCCTCACCCCCGCCGAGGAGCGCCACCGCGCCGCCGTCGCCGCGGCCGACGCCGCCGCGGCCGACGCCCGTGCCGACCTCGCCGCGGCCCGCGCCCGCACCGCCGCCCGCGCCCGCCTGCGGTCCGCCGCGTCCGCCCCGGTGGACGTCGTCCCCGCCTGGATCCTCCCGCTGTGGCGCATCCCCGAGACCCTGCCGCCGCACGCCGACGCGTTCGACGCGGTCATCGTGGACGGCGAGCACGGCGCGGGCGCCGAGGCCCTGTTCGTCCTGTGGCTCGCCCCCCGCGCGATCCTCGTCGGCGAGGCCGCCCGCGAGCTCCCGCCGCCCGACGCCCCGCCGCCCCCGGCCGCCCCCCCCCCCCCCCCGCCGCCCCCGGCCGCCCCCCTCGGCGACCTGGCGGCCATCGTCACCCCGACGGCCCCCCTCTTCACGATCCTCACCGGCGACCCCCCGCCCGACGACGCCCCGGAACCGAGCGCCCGCGCCGGTGAGGCCGGCCCCGGACGCGAGCCCCCCGCGTCACCCGAGGAGCCGGCGTCCCACGGCGACCGGCCCCCGCACGAGGCCACCCCACGACGCACGCCCCGGCCCCCGGACCTGCGCGACACCCCGGTTCCCGGCCGGGCCCGCCGGGAGAGCGAGCCACCACCCCGCCAAGCCGCACCGGAGACGCCCGTCCCGCGCGCGGAGTCGCCTTCCCACACCACCCCGAAACCTGCCGCCCCCGCCACGCCGCGCAGCGACGCCGAGCCCCACCGCGACCGCGAGCCGAGACCGACCCCCACGCCCCACGCCGAACCCGACCCCCACGCCGACGGCCCGAGCTCGCCGCGTGGTGACCACGTGCCGCGCGGGAAGGCCGCGCCACGCGGCGAACTCGGGCCGCGTGGGCAGGCCGGGCCGCGTGGCGAACTCGGGTTGCGCGGGGAGGCCGCGTCGCGTGGTGATCGCGGGGAAGTCGGGCCTCGTGGCGAACTCGGGTCGCGGGACGACGGTGAAGCGCTTGGGACGGGCGGGGCGTTCGGTGAGGTCGGGCGGCGCGGTGGGGTGCGTGGTGAGGACGGGGGGCGTGGTGAGGGGGACGGGGGGCCTCGGGTGCGGCGGGGGCGGTCGATCGCGACGTACAAGCGGCCCGAGCTGCTCGAGATCATCCGGCATGTCGCGGGGCGGGAGCCGGAGTTGAGCGACGACCAGCTCATCGAGCTGGTGGGGCGGCTGCTGGGGTGTCCGGAGGACGAGGCGCTGCTGGTGGGGGCGCGGCTGCGGTACGCGGTGGAGGCGTTCCGGGAGGAGTCGGCGTAGTGGAATGAAGCGTTCCGTTCGGATATTATGGAACGGAACGCTTCATTCTGGAGGTATCGGTATGCCGCGCACTCTCGACCGGCGGACCCTCAACCGGACGACGCTGCACCGCCAGCTCCTCCTCGAACGGTCCGGAATGGCGGCGCAGGAGGCGGTCGAGCGGCTCGTGGCCGTGCAGGCGCAGGAGCCGAACGCCCCGTACGTCGGGCTCTGGAACCGGCTCGAAGGCTTCCACCAGGACGTCCTCACCGGTCTGCTGCACGAGCGGGCGATCGTCCGCTCGTCGCTGCTGCGGGGCACCCAGCACATGGCGGCGACGCCCGACTTCCACTGGCTGAAGCCGCTGCTGCAGCCGATCGCCCTGCGCGCGTGGCGGGCGGGGTTCGGGCGCGTCGCCGCCGGGTGGGACCTGGACGAGCTGGCGGCGGCGGCGCGCGGAGTGCTCGCGGGGCGCACACTGACCCGGCCGGAGCTCGCGCGGGTGCTCGCCGAGCGGTGGCCGGACCGGGACCCGGCCGCGCTCCGCTGGTCGCTGCAAGCCCTCGTGTCCGTGGTGCACCCGCCGCCGAGCGGGACGTGGAACACGTTCGGCGCCATGCGGTTGGCGCTCCCCGAGGACTGGACGGGCGAGCCGCTGCGGGAGCGGGGAGCGGACGAGCTCGTCACCCGCTACCTCGCGGCGTTCGGCCCCGCGTCGGCGCGGGACTTCGCGGTCTGGTCGGGCCTCCGGCGCAAGGACGTCGACTTCGAGCGGCTCCGTCCGGAGCTGCGGGTGTACCGGGACGAGAACGGGGTCGAGCTGTTCGACGTCCCGGACGGGGAGCTCGTCGAGGACGCCGCGGCGCCCGTCCGGTTCCTGCCCGAGTTCGACAACCTGGTGCTCGCGTACGCGGACCGCACGAGGGTGATGGCGGACGAGCGGCGCAAGGTCGTCTGCGTCGGTTCGGACACGAAGCCGACGCTGCTGGTCGACGGCCGCGTCCACGCGGTGTGGAGCCTGCGCAACGACAAGAAGGAAGGGCGCGCGACGCTGACGATCAAGACGTTCGAGCCGCTGCCCGCGGGCCCGGCCGTGGAGGAGGAGGCGGCGCGGCTGCTCGGTTTCGCCGCGCCGGGGTCCGCGCACGAGGTCCGGGTGGTGCCCGCGTAATTCGATGGGCGCCGAACGGCCCGAATGCCATGATCGTCCCATGACGACGGAAGAGCTGGTCGCGGTGTGGCGCGACGTCATCACGGGCGACCACAAGTCCTGGGTGCTGTTCGAGCACGGCACCTGCGTCATCCTGATGGAGCCCGAGGACGACCTCGCCGTGCAGGCGACCGGGCTGCTGCGCGAGTTCGGGCCCGTCCAGGCGGGCACCCCGGCGGGCGACTTCGGCACCATCGACCTGGACGCGGCGCCCGGCTGGGCCGTGTACGGGCACCACAACGACGTGCTCACGTACGTGGCGCCGGAGGAGGTCGGGGACGAGCCGAGCGACCTCGCCGTGGGGCTGCTCGGGCGTTCGAAGCGCGACCAGGACGGCAAGGAGCTGACGGTCGTCCACGTCGAGGACAAGCGGCCCCGGTGATTCCGGGGATCTCCTCCGTTGCGTCGTAGCCGGAATGTAGAAATGTCCGTGTGATCGGGTGGGACGAGGACGCGCTGGCGGTGCTGCGCGCGGCGGTGGCGCGGGGCGACGGCGCCGCGGGCGCCGCGGTGCTGGCCGGGCGGCCGCTTGCGCCCGTCCTGCAGTACGCGGGGGACGCGCTGGTCGCGGCGCTCGCGGAAGGCGTGCCCGGGGCGGACGAGCGGGCCCGCGCGTGCCTCGCCGAGCTGGGGGAGCGCGGCGGGCCGGGGGACGCCGAGCTGGCCGCGGAGCTCGCGGCGGCGCTCGGCGACGGGCCCGGTCCCGGGCTGGCGCCGCTCCCGGCCGACCTGGGGGCGGTCGCCGCGGCGCTCGGCGCCGACCCGGCGGGCGGGCCCTGGCTGCTCGACCTCGAACGCGGCGACGTCCTGCCCGCCGAGGAGGCCGCCGGCGACGCGGAGTGCGGCGGCGGCGCGGGCCGCTGGGCGCCCGTCCCGCCGCTGGGGGCGCCGGAGGGCGAGGACGCGCGGCGCGGCGCCGCCCGGCGGTGGCTCGCCGAGCAGGGCCGCCGGCCGGCGCCGCGCGCGCTCTGACACGTCACACCGGAGGGTCGGTGCGGAGCAGGCTGTAGGTCACTCCGTCGCGCCAGGCGCCCTCCCGCCAGACGCAGCCGCGCATGACGCCCTCCCGGGTGAACCCGGCCCGTTTCAGCGCCTTCTGCTCGGCGATGTTGTCGGTCTCGGTGTCCGCGTCGATCCGGTGGACCGTGGTGTGCGCGAACAGGTACCGCGCGAGCAGCCGGTGCGCCTCGGTGCCGTAGCCCTTGCCGCGCGCCTCCGGCAGCAGGGCGATCCCCATGTTCCAGCAGTACGACGTCGGCGACGTCGTCTTGCGGCGCCACGACACGAACCCGAGGGGGTCCGCGCCGCGCACCACCATCAGGGTGCCGCCGTCCGGGCCGATCAGCCGGTTCTCCGCCCAGCCGCGCCGGTACCGCCCCGGTTCGAAGTAGCCGAACCAGGCGTGCTCGCCGACCGTCCGCGGGTCCTGGGTGACGGACTCCAGGATCGGCAGGTCCTCCTCTTCCACGGGCCGCAGCGCCAGTTGATCATCCATAGCGGCATCATGCCCGGGGCCCGGCGGTCGCGGGCCCCGGTCTCACGAACCCGGACGGACGAGCGGGAACGGGATCGTCTCGCGGATGGTGCGGCCGGTGAGGGTGATCAGCAGCCGGTCGATGCCCATGCCCATGCCGCCCGCGGGCGGCATCGCGTACTCGAGGGCCCGCAGGAAGTCCTCGTCCAGCTCCATCGCCTCGGGGTCGCCGCCGGCGGCCTGGAGGGACTGCTCGGTGAGGCGCCGCCGCTGCAGGATCGGGTCGATCAGCTCCGAGTAGGCGGTGCCGAGTTCGAGCCCGAACACGATGAGGTCCCACTTCTCCGCGAGCCGCGGGTCGTCGCGGTGCGGGCGGGTCAGCGGGGACGTCTCCGCGGGGTAGTCGCGGACGAACGTGGGCGCGTCGAGGCGTTCCTCGACGAGCGCCTCGAACAGTTCCTGGACGAGCTTGCCCTGCCCCCACTCGGGGTCGAAGTTCAGCCCGTGCCGTTCGGCGTACCGGAGGACGGTGCCGCGCGGGGTGCCGGGGGTGACCTCCTCGCCGAGGGCGTCGGACACCGAGCCGTAGACGGTGATCTCCCGCCAGGGTGCGGCGAGGTCGTGCTCGACGCCGTCGCGGACGACGACGGTGGTGCCGAGCGCGGCGTTCGCGGCGTCCACGACGAGGGAGCGGGTCAGCTCGGCCATCGTGTCGTAGTCGCCGTAGGGCTCGTACGCCTCCAGCATCGTGAACTCGGGGTTGTGCCGGTTCGACACGCCCTCGTTGCGGAAGTTGCGGTTCAGTTCGTAGACGCGGCCGACGCCGCCGACGAGGAGCCGCTTCAGGTACAGCTCGGGCGCGATCCGCAGGTAGAGCTGCATGTTGTAGGCGTTGATGCGGGTGGCGAACGGGCGGGCGGTGGCGCCGCCGTGCACCGGCTGGAGCATCGGCGTCTCGACCTCCAGGTAGCCGCGGTCGCGCAGGCCGTCGCGGACGGCCGCGATGGCGTCGCCGCGCATCCGCAGCATCCTGCGGGCCTCGTCGTTGACGATGAAGTCGACGTACCGCTGCCGGACGCGCGCCTCCGGGTCGGACAGGCCGGACCGCTTGTTCGGGAGGGGGCGCAGGCACTTGGCGGTCAGCGTCCAGTCGGCGGCCAGCACCGATAGCTCGCCGCGCCGGGACGCGACGACCTCGCCGCGCACCCCGACCTGGTCGCCGAGGTCGATGAGGGATTTCCAGCGGCCGAGGGACTCGCCGCCGAGGGCGTCCTCGGTCAGCATGACCTGCAGGTCGCCGGTCTCGTCGCGCAGGGTGACGAAGATGAGGCGGCCGTGCTCGCGGGACAGCACGACACGCCCGGCGATCGCGACGGACGCGCCGGTGCGCCCGTCCGGCGGTAGGTCCGGGAAGCGGGCGCGGACGTCGGCGGCGACGTCGGTGCGGTCGAAGCCGAGCGCGTAGGGGTCCATGCCCGCTTCGCGGATCTGGTCGAGCTTGGCGTGCCGGACCCGCTCCTGCTCCGACAGGCGCCGCTGCGGCGCGCGCGCGGCCTCGGCGTCCTCCTCGATCTTGCGGACGGCCTCGACGAGGTCGAGGGTCGGGACCATCGCCGCCGCCCGGTCGAGCTTGGGCCGGTTCAGGCTCGGCAGGAAGCCCTCGGCGCGCGCGTACGCGAGGCCGAGGCGGATCAGGTCGCGGCTCTGCAGGTAGCAGATGAAGCGGGGGCGCCAGTGCGGCATGTACTTGGCGTTCGACAGGTACAGCGACTCGAGTTGCCAGAACCGGGACGCCACGGACAGCAGCCGGGAGTAGCCGCGCGCGACGGGTCCCGCGCCGATCTGCGAGCCCCGCTCGAACGCCGACCGCAGCATGGCGAAGTTCAGCGAGAGCTGCTGCGCGCCGACCAGCGCGGCCTTCTCCGCGAGCTTGGCGACCATGAACTCGTTGAGGCCGTTCTCGGCGGCCCGGTCGCGGCGCATGAGGTCGAGCGACAGCCCGGTGCGGCCCCACGGGACGAAGCTGAGCAGGCCGCGCAGCCTCCCGTCCGCGTCGAACGCCTCCACCATCACGCAGCGCCCGTCGGTGGGGTCGCCGAGCCGGCCGAGCGCCATCGAGAACCCGCGCTCGGTCTCCTCGCCGCGCCAGTCGTCGGCGCGGCGGGCGAGGTCGGCCATCTCCCAGTCGGGGATCTGCGCGTGCCGCCGGATCCGGACCGTGTACCCGGCGCGCTCGACCCGCCGCACCGCCTGCCGGACCTGCCGCATCTCGCGCCCGTCCAGGCCGAAGTCGCTCAGGTCGATGATCGCCTCGTCGCCGAGTTCGAGGGCGTCGAAGCCGTGCCGCCGGTAGATGTGCGCGGCGCGCTCGCCGACGCTGACGGCGCCGGGGATCCACGCGTGCGCGCGGCACTCGCCGAGCCACGCGTCGATCGCCTGGTCCCACGACTCGGGGTCGCCGAGCGGGTCGCCGCTGGCGAGGGAGACCGAGCCCTCCACCCGGTAGGCGATGGCGGCCTTGCCGTTCGGTGCGACGATGACGTCCTTGTCGCGGCGCAGCGCGAAGTAGCCGAGGGAGTCCTGCTCGCCGTACTCGGCGAGCAGCGCGCGCGCCGACAGCTCCTCCTGCGGGCTGAGGACGGGGTCGCGGCGTCCCGGCTTGAACAGCGCCCAGAACGTCGCGAGCATGAGGCCGGTGCCGAGCACCCACAGGATGACGTCCACCCAGAACGCGACGGAGATGTCGATCGGCCCGCCGGTGACCCGCGGCCCGAGGACGGTCTGCGAGATCGCGTAGACGGGGTGCGTCCAGAACCCGCCGCCCTCGTCGCGGTCGGTCGCGGTGACCAGGCAGGTGCCGATCCCGCAGGTCACGACCAGGAGGGTGGCGAAGACGAGCGCGGCGAGGCGCCGGTTGGCACGGTCCGGCAGGGTGGTGAACTCGCCGCGCGCCGCCACCAGCAGGGCGATCGCCGCGAGGTACAGGACGGACGCGACGGCCACGCCCGGCGGGACGTCCAGATCGGGGTCGAGCAGCTTCGCGAGGAACGCGGTGACGTGCAGGGCGGCGGGCAGGCACAGCACCAGCAGCAGGATGCGCCAGGCGGCTTTCTTGCGGCGCCGCACGCCCATCGACAGCAGGATCCAGACGAGGCCGATGGGCACGCTGGGGAACCAGCCGAGGTAGCCGATCCACCGCAAGGCCCAGATGTCGGCCAGCTCGAGGATGAGACCATAGGAGATCCAGGCGAGCAGTGACAGGATCCCGGAGAGTCGGGTGTACCAGAAGAAGATCGTCGGCGCGGCCTGGACGAGGCGGCGCCACTCACCGGACGGCCAGGTCCCGGCCGGTTCCGGCGCCGCCTCCTGGGCGGGCGCCGCCTCCGGCCGGCGGTCCGGCCGCCGGTCCGGGCGTCTCCCCGGCGGCCGTGCCGGGACTTCTTCCTGGTCCGGTCTCGTCGGCGGTGACACCTCAGTCACCCTCCCCGCTCCTGCTCATCCGTGCGCGAACCCCGGCGCCGCCTCGGGCGTCGTACGGGTGGGGGGATGTGGCTTGCAAGCTTGGTCCAAGATTGTCAGCAAAAGTGGATATGGTCGCGGATATGCCAAATGAGCCCAACGGCGAGCGGTTGCTCGCCCGCCGCTACCGACTGGTGACCCAAGTCGGCCGAGGCGGCATGGGGACGGTCTGGCAGGCACACGATGAGGTCCTCGGTCGTGACGTCGCGGTGAAGGAGGTCATCCTCCCGCATGGTCTCACCGATGAGGAACGCGCCGTCCACCACAAGCGCACGTTCCGTGAGGCCCGCACCGCCGCGCGCCTCGGCCACCCCGGCGTCGTCACCGTCTACGACGTCGTGGAGGAGGACGAGCGGCCCTGGATCATCATGGAGCTCATCCGGTCGCGCTCCCTCGACCAGGTGATCAAACGCGAGGGGCCCCTCGACCCGCTGCGCGCCGCCGAGATCGGCCGGCAGATGCTCGCCGCGCTGCACGCCGCGCACCAGGCCGGCGTCCTGCACCGCGACGTCAAGCCCAGCAACGTGCTCATCACCGGCACCGGACGGACCGGCGAACGGGCCGTCCTCACCGACTTCGGCATCGCCATCGCCGCCGGTGACGCCACCCTCACCCAGACCGGCCTGGTCATGGGCTCCCCCGCCTACATCGCCCCCGAGCGCGCGCGGGGCCGCAAGGCCGGGCCCGCGTCCGACCTGTGGTCGCTGGGCGTCGCCCTGTACGCGATGGTGCACGGCAAGTCGCCGTTCGAGCGCAACGAGCCGATGGCCGCGCTCGTCGCCGTCATCTCCGAGGAGCCCGACCCGCCGGACAAGGGCGGCCCCCTCATCCCGGTCATCGAGGGCCTGCTGCGCAAGAACCCCGACCAGCGGATGGACGCGATCGAGGCCGGGGCGCTGCTGGACGAACTCGTCCGCCAGGAGTCCATCGACACCCAGCACACGATGGCCGTCGACGCCCCGGCCGCCGGCACCGCGCCGGAACCCGCCCGCGGCGGCCCGTCTCCCGACGCGACCCGCGTGGCCGCGCCCGCCGCGGCGTCCGGCTTCGACGCCGGGCCGGGCGGGACGGACGGCGGGCAGGGCGGCGGCGCGGCCGACACGGCCCGCGACCCGTGGCGCGCCGAACCCGACACGCGCGGCGTCGGCGGGGCGGAGACCAAGCTCGCGGGGATCCCCGGCCTGCCGCGGCTGCCCGGCAACCGGACGTCCGGCGGCGGACCGTCCGGGACGGGCCTCGCCGGGAACCGGAACCTGGTCGTCATCGCGGTCGTCGTGCTGATCGTCGTCCTCGTCGTCACCGGCATCGCGCTCGCGAGCAGCGGCGACGACGAGCAGCCCGCCCGCAACGAGAGCGCGACCAGCACGACGCAGAGCGGCGCGGCGAACCCGGGCGGCGGCGCCGTGCCCGCCACGAGCACGCCGGAGCAGACGCCGGACCCGTCGCCGAGTTCGACCGTCGCGGCCGGGTTCCGCCTCCACGAGGACGACAGCGGCTACAGCATCCAGGTCCCCGACGACTGGACCGGCCCCGAGTCGAAGCGCGGCGGCGACTTCTTCTACTCGCCCGACCGCAGCGCCTACATCCAGATCGACCAGACGGACAACCCCGGCGACAGCGCCCTCCAGGACTGGCAGAACCAGGAGAACGGCGGTTCCGGCTGGCCCGGGTACGAGCGGCTCAAGATGGCCCCGACCGGCGAGCAGCCGCCCGTCCCCGACACCGACGACGGCGACGACTCTGCCGACTGGGAGTTCACCTACGACGGCAAGGGCGGCACCCGCATGCACATCCTCAACCGCGGGTTCGTCGCGAACGACCACGGCTACGCCATCCTGCTGAGCGCCCCGCACGACGGCTGGGGCCGGCTGTTCGCCGAACTGCAGCCCGTCTACCGCTCGTTCACCCCGGCGGAGGACTGATACGTGGCGGGACGCTTGCTGGCCGGGCGGTACCGGCTGCTCTCGGTCGTGGGGCGCGGCGGCATGGGCACCGTCTGGCGGGCCGCCGACGAGACCCTCGACCGGGAGGTCGCCGTCAAGGAGGTCGTGCTGCCGAACGGCCTCGCCGACGACGAGCGCGAGAACCGGCACCGGCGGACGCTGCGCGAGGCGCGGGCGTCCGCGCGGCTCGGCCACCCCGGCGTCGTCACCGTCCACGACGTCGTCGACGAGGACGGCCGCCCGTGGATCGTCATGGAACTCGTCCGGGGGCGGTCGCTGCAGGACATCCTCGACGAGGACGGGCCGCTCGCCCCGGCCCGCGTCGCCGCGATCGGCCGGCAGGTCATCGGCGCGCTGCGCGCCGCGCACGCCATCGGCGTCCTGCACCGCGACGTCAAGCCCGCGAACGTCCTCGTCACCGGCGACGACCGGGCCGTCCTCACCGACTTCGGCATCGCGCAGGTCGCCGGGGACGCCACCCTCACCGGCACCGGCATGGTCATGGGGTCGCCCGCCTACATGTCGCCCGAGCGGGTCAAGGGCGACGCCGCCCTCCCCGCGTCCGACCTGTGGGCGCTCGGCGCCACCCTCTACGCCGCGTGCGAGGGCAAGGCCCCGCACCACCGCAGCGACGCCATGGCCGTCCTCGCGGCCGTGATGACGCTGGACGCGCCGCCGCCGCGCAACGCGGGCCCCCTCGCGCCCGTCCTCATGGGGCTCCTCGAACGCGACCCGGCCGCCCGGACAGGCGCGCAGCAGGCCGAGGAGGCGCTCGCGGCGGTCGCGGACGGCCGCGCCGCGTCCCCCGCCGCGCCCGCCTCCGACGGGACGGCGCTCGACGGGACGGCGCTCGACGGGACGGCGGCGAGCCGCGCGGCGGCCGGGCGCACGGGCGCCGCGACGGCCGTGGATTCCGCGCCGGTCCCCGCCCCGGTCCCTGCGCCGATCCCCGTCCCCGACCCGCCCGGCGGCACCGGGACGATCGGGTTCCCCGACGCCCCGACCGCGCCCCCGCACCCGGACCCGCACGTCACGGGGCCGGCCCGGAAGCGGGCCGGCGGCCGGGCGCGGACACCGCTGGTCATCGCGGGCGCCCTCGCCGTGGCGGCCGTCGTCGCCGTCGGCGCGTTCCTCCTGCGGCCGGACGGCGGCGAGTCCGCCGCCGGGGCCGGAACCGGCCAGGAGCGGCCGCGGGGGCAGGCGTCCGGCGACGCGTCCGGCGCACCGGGGACGCCCGCCGCGGGACAGCCGAACGGACCGCTGGACGGCCCGTCCACGCAGGTCGAGGCGTCCCCGAGCACGCCCGCCCCGGCCGTGATCCCGCCGAACTTCAAGCGCGAGAAGGGCCCCGGCTACACGATCGGCGTCCCGCAGACCTGGGTCCGCAACGAGCAGGGCCGCGGCATCGTGTGGAACGACCCCGCGACCGGCGGGTACGTCCAGGTCGACCCCACGCCGTGGCACGGCGAGCCCTACCGGCACTGGGAGGTCTGGGAGCAGCAGGCCATCACCGACGGCAACCTGCGCGCCTACGAGCGGGTCTCCCTCACCCGCAGCACGGTCGCCGGGCACCCCGCCGCCGACATCGAGTTCACCTGGATCCGCGCCGGCGAGACCACCCGCGCCCGCGACCGCGGGGTCGTCATCGACGGCCGGTCGTATGCGATCGTGGTCGCGCTTCCGGCCTCCCGGTGGAACGCGAACACGACTCTCGTGAACAATGTCCTCGACACGTTCCGTCCCACGGGGGTGGGATGAACGACGGGGGGACCTTGACGACATGGCACAGGGACGGCTGCTCGGCAACCGCTACCGGCTCGACTCGGTGGTCGGGCGCGGCGGCATGGGCACCGTCTGGCGCGCCCACGACACGATGCTCGACCGCGAGGTGGCGGTCAAGGAAGTCGAGCTCCCGCCGGGCCTGACCGAGTCCGAGCACGCCGTCCTGTACGAGCGGACGCTGCGCGAGGCACGGGCGTCCGCGCGGCTCAACCACCCCGGCGTCGTCACCGTCCACGACGTCGTCGAGGAGGCCGGGCGCCCCTGGATCGTCATGGAACTCGTCACCGCGCCGTCCCTCCAGGACCTGCTGGAGCGCGGCCCGGTCGGCCACCGCCGCATCGCCGAGATCGGCCTGCAGATGCTCGGCGCGCTCCGGCACGCCCACGAGAAGGGCATCCTGCACCGCGACGTGAAGCCCAGCAACGTGCTGATCACCGCCACCGGACGCGTCGTCCTCACCGACTTCGGCATCGCGCAGATGGAGGGCGACTCGACCCTCACCCAGACCGGTCTCGTCATGGGGTCGCCCGCCTACATCCCGCCCGAGCGGGCGGCGGGGGAGCGGGCCGTCCCCGCCTCCGACCTGTGGGGCCTCGGCGCCACCATCTACGCGGCCGTCGAGGGCCGCTCCCCGTACGAGCGCCCCGACGCGATGGCGTCCCTGCAGGCCGCGCTGACCGAGCCCGTCCCGCCCGCCCGCAACGCCGGGCCGCTCGCGCGCGTCCTGGAAGGGCTGCTGGCGCGCGAGCCCCGCGTCCGGATGACCGCCGCGCAGGCGCAGCCGCTGCTCACCCAGGTCGCGACGATGCCGGAGCCCCGGCCGCCCGCCCCGCGCCCGGCGCCCCGCCCGACGCCGGCGCCGGCGCCGCGGCCGCAGCAGCGCCCCGGCCCGCCCGGCCCGCCGTCGCAGGCCGGGCCGCCGCCGTCGCGGCCGTCCGTCCCGGCCCCGCCGCGGACCATCACGGACGAGACGGTGACCGACCAGCCGTCCAGCCGCTTCCTGCCCGGGCCCGCGCCCGGTCCGGCGCCGAACCCGGTGTCCCGCCCGGTGGACGACGAGACGCGCGAGGACGCCGCCGAGACCATCCTGGACCCGCGGGTCCTCGACCCGCACGACCCCGAGGCCACCGAGACCGACGACGACCGGCGCGGCGAGCCGCGCACCCTCGTGGAGACCGAGTGGGCGCCCCCGCCGCCGCCGCAGCCGTCGCCGTCCGCGCAGCGGCCGTCGCCGTCGACGTCGCAGCCGCGCCCGTCGGTGACGCCGCCGCCCGCGCCGCCGCCGGCGCCGTCGCCGCGGCAGTCGGCGCCGCCCTGGGGCCTGCCGCAGTCGAACTGGCAGCAGCAGCCGCCCCCGCCGGTGTCGCGGCCGTCCCGCAGCACCCCGAAGGCCCGCGAGCGCCGCAAGACGATCATCATCGTGACGGTCGCGGCGATCCTGGTGGTCGCGGCCGTGATCGCCGGGGCGCTCATCCTCCGCGACCGGATGGGGACGGGCGCCCTGGATCAGGCGCGCGCGGAGATGCCGAGCCCGTCGATCGCGGCGCCGTCCGCCCGCACGGACGGCCGCTCCGACACCACGTCCGTCATCACCATGTGAGGCAGCGTCAGCGGCGGCGGATGCGCGGGCGTGAACGTCACCGGCACGCCGAGCAGCTTCGCCGACATCTTCGTCGTGTACATGACGACGTGGCCGTCCAGCGCCAGGCTGCCGGTCGTCGTGCGGGACGCGGCGCCGCCGCGTCCCGCGACCTGGTCGACGTCCTTCAGCACGGCCTTGGACATCGAGAACTTGAGCGCCTCGACCGTCCCGCCGGCCGACGGCAGCCGTGCGACGCCGTCGTAGCTGAGGCCCGTCATCGTCAGGGAGGTCGCGCGCAGCGCCGCCGCCCCGAGGTAGACCCGCGGCCCCGCCCCCGCGTCCTTCGCGGGCGCGGGCGCGGCGGCGGCCTGCGGCGGCGGGGTGGGCGCGGGGGCGGGGAGGTGCGCGCCCAGGAAGGCGGGCAGCGCCAGCGGGACGGCGAGCGCCGTGAGCCGCCCGCCGCGCGGGACGTCCCACGCGCCCGTCGCGTCCCGGACCGGCGGCGACTCCGGCGCGGGCGTCCACGCGAACCCGAGGGCGCCGCCGAGCACGCCCAGCAGCAGGCCCGCGAAGAAGCCGCCGAAGTTCGAGGTCAGGAACGACGCGAGGGCCAGCAGCACGGCCAGCACGCCGAAGAACGACCGCTGGGCGGGCTGGAACCACAGCAGCGCGCCCGCGGTCACCAGCAGCGCGCCGATCAGCCAGCTCGCGACCCCGGCCATGCCCTGGTGGACGGTGACCGGCATCGGCGCCAGCGGGACGGTGATGAGCTCGACGCCGCCGAGGACGGCGAGCAGACCGCCCCAGAAGGGGCGCGTCCGCCGCCAGCGGCGGAACCCGTGCGGTGCGGAGGCGTTCACGGCGCTCAGAAGCACTCGTCGCCGAGGGTCATGTGCAGGTCGCTGAGCTTGAACGTCCCGGCGGTGGTCGCCCACGCCGTCTGCCGGACGTTCCGCAGCTCGATGCGGTCGGCCTGCTGCCCGAACATGCCGGCCGCGCCCGTCGAGCCGGACGGGCCCTTGTCGAGCGTGCTCGCGTCCCGCCCGATCTCGATGTTGGAGAACGTCGCGTCCGCGTCGAGCTGCGCGACGTCCAGCACCAGGTCCGTCGCCTCGACCGGCGTGTCGCCCGTCCCGGCCGTCAGCCGCAGCGTGAACGGCCCGACCTTCACCGACTGGCACATGTTCGAGATCTTCGCGTTCCTGATGCCGGACACCTGCACCGGGTGATCGCCGCCCTTGCCGTCCTTGTCCACGCCGCCGTACTGCACGAACCCGGTCCCGACGAGGCGGTCGGCGCTGACCTTGAAGCTGCCGCCGGAGACGGCGAAGGACGACGCGACGGAGCCCTGGGCGGTCATGAACACCATCGCGCCCGCGCCGATCGCGGCGGGGGCGGCGACGGCGGCGAAACGCTTCCAGCGGACGCGGCCGAGCGGCGCGGCGGACTTGGACATGACACTGCTCCCGGGGGGTCGACGGCGGGGGTGCGCACGCCGCGTGATCGGGGTCACGGGCGTGACGTAGAGTGCAAGTTACTCCTAAGTACTTACTTTCGACAACCCCGGAATCAGAGATTCGGTCATGACCGAAATCCCCCCTGACCTGTGTGATCTTGCGGATCGCCCGCCCCGGCGGGCGTTTCGGCCCCCCGCGCGGACCGTCACAGTAAGTGATTACTGAGGGCGCCGGGTGCGGCGGCACGAAGGCACGAAGGCACGAAGGCGCGAGGGCGCGAGGGCGCGAGGGCGCGAGGGCGCGAGGGCGCGAGGGCGCGAGGGCGCGAGGGCGCGAGGGCGCGAGGGCGCGAGGGCGCGA
>NZ_AULB01000046.1 GCF_000425065.1 Actinomadura rifamycini DSM 43936 | reverse complement strand
GAGCTGCGCGAACGTTTCGCCCTTCTTCAAGTACGCCAGCGTCATCAGCGCCTGCATGCCCGCCGTCAGTGCCCGGCCCTTGCTGCCGGCCTGCTTGCGGTGGCGGCCGACGACCCCGGTCACGTACTGCAGCGTCTGACGCGACAACGGCAGCGAAGAACGGTAGAAAAGCATGTGAAGCCTCTGGTGGGATCGGGCGGTGGTGAGAGACCACCCGTCCTACCAGGGCTTCTTTACGTTCCAGGGCCCGCCACACCGCCCGCGATCATGATGTGATCACGCACCGTCGGACGCTGCTGGAAAAGGTTCAGTGCCGACACGTTCGGCTCCGGCCGTCGTGCCCAGCGTGCGCGGCGACGGCGACGGGTCGCCCACAGTGCACCGAGATAGAACCCCATCGCGAGCGCTACCGCGATTGCTCCCAGCACCCACACGAACGGTTCGACCGTTTCCCGCGGCGTCATCGCTGGCGTCCTGCCGTCGCCTCCGCGCGGTCCCGAAGTTCCCACTCAATCGCCGTAGCGACGCCGGAGGGATCGTCTACGAGTCCGATCTTCTCGCCGATCTCGTCACCGTTCGGCAAGTACCGCGCGAACCATTGCCCGTCCTCCGCGGATACCACCACGACTTCCACTGTCGGGCGGGGGACCTGACCGACCCTGACCACACGCAGGGTCAAGGCGTGCATGCGGCGAATGATGCCGCCCATCAGCAGGTGACGCGCTTGGAGGATATCCATTAGCGCCACTAGGTGTTTCCGCGTGTCCGGGCTTCCTGCTCGCTCCGACGTCATGCGCAAGACGCTAAGCAGGGCCGTTGACATGGGCAATGGTACTTCGGGCTTGACGGCTCCCGAAGTACCACTAGGCGTCAGACTGCCAGGTGAACGAAGTCGGCAAACTCGCGCATATCCGGCGTCAGTGTCCGTCTGCGGGTAACGATCTGTCCGAATATGTCGCGGGCGTAGCGTTGGTTAGGCAGCCATTCAGGGGCACCGCGGCGAACGTCCTGGAGGACGTCGAAAGCCTCCGCGTGCTGCCGGAGGGCGACGCGTGCTTTTGCTACGTCCAAGAGATGCCGGTTCCGATTGTTCGACGTCGGGCGCATGTCCTGTAGCGGGATCTTCGCGGACATGGCTAGGACGCGGTCCGGCTTGTCTTCCACCATCGCGTTTTCTGCCCGCTTCATCGCGACCGTGAGCGGACCGAACGCGCGGAGGAAGTCGGTCGCGGGCGCGTACTCCGCGCCCATCGCGACCGCTGCTGTCCGCGCGAGCCGTAGCGCGTCCTCCGCGTCTCCCGGTTGGGCGTTCCTGCTCGCGGCGGCGGACAGCCGGACGAGCAACCAACCCCATGCGGACAGCTCAGCCATCGTCGCGCGCGACATGCGGGGCTCGACTTCGTCAGCCCATTCGCTCGCGAGCGCGACCGTTTCCCCGATGCGTCCCTGACGGATCCGGAGCCACGCGAGCGTGTTCACGGTCGCAGCCGCGTCCAAGCGGTCCGATGCATCGTCTAGGGCACGCTGTAGCGCTACCTCCGCGGTGTCGAACTGTCGTGTCTGCGTCAGTAGCCACCCGACGTGATGCAAGAGCCGCGCGCGGACGGGACGCGCGTCCGCGCCTAGTTCGTCGGCATCGCGGAGAAGCGGCGGGAGCGCGGCGGACAGCTCCGTGTACCTGTCCGCGGAGAACAGCGGGATGGCCGCGGAGAGCGCGTCCGTCACGCCCTGGACGGTCGGCGCTTCGGCCGGCTGACCGGCGTGCAGTCCTTGCAGCGCTCGCCGTACGGGTTCCCACTGCTCGCCCGCGTCCTGCTCGTCCTCGTCCGCGGGGGGTCCGTCGATCAGGTCGGAGGTCGGGACGCGGAGCGCCGCGGCGAACTTGCGGAGCGTCTCTAGCCGCGTGTCTCGCTGCTCGCCCTGTTCAAGCTTGCGGACGAGCGAGAGCGAGACTCCCGCGAGGGTGGCTAGCTCTCGTTGCGTGAGCCCGCGGCGCTTGCGGGTGGATCGCAACCGGTCCCCAACGCTGCGCGTGGTCATGCTCCAAGGCTAAGCGGCGGACGCGCCGATCATCAGGGGTTGCGGGGAGACAGACATACGTACGGGCGCAGCCGTTGCGTGTGAACCGGTTGCATGGTTCACACGGTGCAGGCGACCTCCGGCAGGCCCGCGGCGTCGACGAGGCCGACGCCGTCCGGGATCGGGAGGACCTGCCCGGCGGGCACCGCGACCCGCTCCGCGTACCCGCCGCCGGAGAGCAGCGCGCACACCTCGTCGCCGACGCGCGGCCACGCGACGCCGTCGCCGGTCTCGACGACCCGTCCCGCGACCTCCAGGCCCGGGTAGGGCGGCGCGCCGTCGGGCGGCGGGTAGAACCCGCGCCGCTGCATGACGTCGGCGCGGTTGACCGCGCTCGCCGCGACCTCGATCAGTACCTCGCCCGGCCCCGCGGCCGGGTCGGGGACGGTCGTCCACTCCAGGACGTCCGGCTCCCCGGGCTCGCGGATCACGATCGCACGCATGCGTTCACGTTATCCGCTGGCTCCGCCCCGCTCGTCCGCCGGTTTCCGACTCGGGGATGTACGGCCACATACCGGACGAACGGGACCCCCTGCGGGGGCGCGCCGTGCGCGGGGTCCCGGCCACACCGCGTCAAAGTCGATCTACGGAGTGGATGCGTGGTAATGACACGCGGGTACGCTGTCCCGGGGGTCTATGCCCACCCTGCTCCGGATTGATCATCAGAGGGTGCCGAGGGGAGAAACGGTGGCAAGGAACGAGCACGACGGGCGCTCCCTCGAGGAGCGGCTGGCCTCTCTGGACGCGATGAACGATGACGCGGCGGGGCGGCCGTCGGGCTCGGCGCCCGAGTCCCCCGGGCCGCAGCCGGACGACGCGGCCGAGCCGGCCCCCGCGCCGATGCCGCAGGGCGGCGCGCCGCCGCCGCCCGAACCCGTCGGCAACCCGTGGCTCGCGGCGCCCCCGGCCGTCCAGGAGCCGCCCGTCCAGGAGCCCCCGGCGTCCGGCGCCCCGCCGCAGGAGACGCAGGCGGACGCCCCCGTGCCGCCGCCCCCCGGCTTCCCCGGCTACGCCGAACCGCAGCAGCCGCAGCAGCCCGCCCAGTACGACGGCGGGCCGATGCCGCAGCCGTTCGAGGGCGGGATGCTCCCGCCGCCGTACCCGGGCGCCGCCGGGTACCAGGGGTACGACCCCTCGCAGCTTCCGCCGCTCGACCCGGCCGGGCAGCAGCCCCAGCCCCAGCCGCAGCCGCCGTTCCAGGCGCAGCAGCCCTGGGAGATCGGGCAGTTCCCCGCGCAGGACCCGAACGTCGCGGCGTCCCAGCCGTACCAGCCGGTCGACCCCGCCACCGGCCAGCCGTACCCGCAGGTCGACCCGAACGCCGGCCAGCCGTACCAGCCCGGCCCGACGACCCCGCCGCCGTACCCGCAGGTCGACCCGAACACCGGGCAGCCCTACCAGCCCGGCCCCACGACGCCGCCGCCGTACCCGCAGGTCGACCCGAACACCGGGCAGCCCTACGACCCCAACGCGGCCGCCGCCCAGCCGTACCAGCCGGTCGACCCCGCCACCGGGCAGCCCTACCCGCAGATGGACCCCGCCACCGGGCAGCCGTACGCGCCGATCGACCCGAACACCGGCCAGCCGATGCAGGGGTATGTCTACCCGGCCGGCTACCCGCAGCAGCCCCAGCAGCCGCACCCCCAGCAGGAGCCGGAGCCCGACCCGGGCTCCGCCGACAGCCTCAGCTCCGAGAACCTGCTCGGCGAGCGCCGCATCGCGCCGTCGTCCGGCTGGCGCCGCGCCGTCTACAAGGCCAGCGGCGGCAACCTCCACCTGGGCGAGTCGCAGGGCGAGCTGCGCCGCAAGGACCTCATCGCCCGGGCCCGCACCCAGGTCGCGGGCGGGCACCACCGGGTGGCGGTGATGTCGCTGAAGGGCGGCGTCGGCAAGACCACCACGACCACCGGGCTCGGCTCGATGCTGGGGTCGCTGCGCGGCGACACGGTCATCGCCGTGGACGCCAACCCCGACCGCGGCACCCTGTCGGACAAGGTCAGGCTGGAGACGGCCGCGACGGTCCGCGACCTGCTGAACAACCGCGACAACATCCACCGGTACGCGGACGTGCGCGCGTTCACGTCGCAGAACCAGGCCCGCCTGGAGGTCCTCGCGTCCGACCGCGACCCGGCCGTCAGCGAGGCGTTCAGCGCCGAGGACTACGCCGCCGTCGCCGTGATCCTGGAGCAGTTCTACTCGGTCTGCATCACCGACTGCGGAACCGGGCTGCTGCACTCCGCGATGGCGGGCGTGCTGAGCCTCGCCGACCAGCTCGTCCTGGTCAGCTCCCCGTCGGTGGACGGCGCCCGGTCCGCGAGCGCGACCCTCGACTGGCTGGAGGCCCACGACCACGGGCACCTCGTCCGCAACGGCGTCGTCGTGCTGTCGATGGTCCGCAACCGCACCCGCAGCCAGGTCGACCTCGACAAGCTCCAGGCGCACTTCGAGAGCCGCTGCCGCGCGGTCGTCCGGATCCCGTACGACGACCACCTGGAGGAGGGCGCCGAGGTGGAGCTGGAGCAGCTCGCGCCGCCGACCCGCGAGGCGTACCTGACCCTCGCGGCCGTCGTCGGCGACGGCTTCGCGTTCCGCCGCCCCGACGGCGACGCCGCCCAGGGCTGACGGACGGACGGGCGCACGGCGCGTCCGCGGCCGTCCGGGCCGCGCGCCGTGTACGAAAGGCGCATGGACGAACGAGGCGTGGAGACCGGAACCGTGCGGGCAGGCGACGCGGGCGCGGCCGGCGACGGCGACGGCGTGTACGTCGGGAAGGCCGCGCCGGACGCGGCGGCCGACCGGGGCTGGCTGCTCGGCCACTTCAAGCCGCCCGGCGACCTGCGGCACAGCGACGAGGTCGAGATCAAGTGGGGCGTGCACCCGAAGGGGGAGCGCCGCGCGGCCTGGACGGACGGGGAGAAGCGCACCGCGCTGCTGGTCCTGATCAGCGGGCGGTTCCGGCTGGAGTTCCCCGGCCGGGACGTCGTCCTCCGCGAGCAGGGCGACTACGTGGTGTGGGGGCGCGGCGTCGACCACTCGTGGTGCGCCGAGGAGGAGTCCGTCGTGCTGACCGTGCGCTGGCCCTCCGTCCCCGGCTACCGCGTCCCCGACGCCCCGCCCGTCCCGGACGCCTGAGGGGCGCGGACGTCCCGCGGGGTGCGGGCGCGGAACCGGGAATGCGGTCGAAGCCACCGGCGTGCGGGCGCTATCGTGGGCACCGACCTGCAAGGGTCGCCGGGAGAGTTCGCATAGTGGACTAGTGCAGGCGCCTTGAAAGCGCCCAGGGCTGGGGACAGTCCTCGTGGGTTCGAATCCCACACTCTCCGCCACCACACGCGGGCGAATTGCCCGTGTACGCCCGTCAGTGATCCGTTACGCTCGTCCGCATGTCGCAGACACCGAACGATCCCGCGGGCACGACACACCAGTTCCAGAACTTCGCCGGCCAGGCGCCGCAGCAGCCCGCCAAGGCGCCGGGCATGAACAAGGGCCTCCTCCTCGGCATCGCCGCGGTGGTGCTCGTCATCGCGATCGCCCTGGTCGCGTTCCTGATGATGTAGTCCCCGGTCCGCCGGGGCGGGGCGTCCCCGCCGGTCAGCGGCCGTTGGACGAGAAGTGCTGGTAGTCCTTCGCGCCCGTCCAGGTTCCGCCCCAGCCCCAGCCGATCGACGCGAACGCGTCGACGACGTCGTCGCCGGCATGGATCATGCCCGGCTCGTCGAGGTCGCGGTCCCCGTACTTGACGCAGTCGGGGTGCGCGATCGAGCCGTCGGCGCTGACGTAGGGGTTCTGGCACGGGTTGATGTCCACGGCGAGGCCGTAGGCGTGCTGGGACCAGGAGCCCGAGCCGGTCGCCTGGCGGCAGTTGAAGGCCGAGGTGTTGTTGGCCTCGATCGAGTCGAAGTCGCTGCCGCCGTACTTGTCGACGGGCTCCATGCGGTCGATCGGGTACCGCATCTCGTACAGCTTCCGGAAGACGGAGACGAGGTCGTCGGCGGCGCTCTCGTTCACCACGAGCCGGCCGCCGGTGTGCGGGCGGTCGTCGAACCCCCAGTACGTCATCTCGATCATCCGGAGGCCGCCGGGCGACACCGGGCAGCCCTCGCGCCACGACTCCGGCAGGTCCTCGGCGGTCACCTCCTTGACCTCCGAGCGGAACTCCGTGTCGGTGGGCGCCGCCGTGGGCGAGTCCGCCGTTCCGGTCGCGGTCGGCGGGGACGCCGGGGCGGTGCCCTCGGAGTCCCCGTCGCCGCCGCCGCACGCGGCCGCGACCCCCAGCATGAGCACCGCGGCGGCGGTCGCCGCGCTCTTCGCAAGCCTGCTACCTGGCATGACTCCAGAATGACACGTGCCGTGCCCTGCGCGTCACACCGGGATTCGCTACGGTTCCGGATGGGCGCGCCCGCCGGAGAACGGGGCCGGGCAGGACGGGCGCCGCACCTTTCCAGGGCCGGGCGGGGCACCCGGCGACCTCGGGCCAGGGAGCCGGTATGGCGGATCCGGAGGAGCGGGAGCGCGACGGCGCGTCGCTCGAGGACGAGATCTTCGCAGTGGCGCAGCAGGTGGAGGTCGAGCGGGAGCCGGGGCCGCGGATCCGGACGGACCGCGCGGAGGCGTTCGTCGAGCGCGCCCGCGCGTTCGTCGGGCGGGACGTGTCGGCGCTCGCCGGGGGCGGCTGCGCGTTCGCGTTCGTCGACCTGGTGATGATGTACGCGCCGCTGATGTCGTCGGACCGTCCGAACGTCCTGCCGCAGTTCGTCGCCCTGCTGGTGTTCGCGTTCGGGCTGGGCGGGCTGCTGGTGTGGCGGGTCGGCGGGCGGTGGCGGACGTTCGGCTACGGGATGATGCTCGGCTGGGTGCTCCTCAGCCTGCTCTCGGTCGGCCTGCTCACCGGCCTCACCGCCCCGCTGTGACCCGCCCGGGCGGGACGGGCCCGGCGGCTAGAGGCGCCCGGACCCGGTCTCCAGCCGCTGGAGGACGGCGGTGAAGACGCGGCCCACGGCCTCCAGGTCGGCGGGCTCGATGATGTCGATGAGGTACTCGCGGACGGTCTCGACGTGGTCGCGCGCGGCCTGTTCGAGCGCGGCGATGCCGGCGTCGGTGAGGTTGGCGAAGACGCCGCGCTTGTCGCTCGGGCAGTTGTCGCGCTCGACGAGGCCCTTGGACTCCAGCCGGGCGCAGGTGTGGGAGAGGCGGCTGCGCGACTGGCTGGCGTTCTCGGCGAGTTCGGCCATGCGGAGCCGCCGGTCGGGCGCCTCGGACAGCCGGACGAGGATCTCGTACTCCGACAGCGACAGGCCGTGCTTGGCCTTGAGGTCCCGTTCCATGATCTCGCTCAGCCGGACACTGCCGTCCACGTAGGCACGCCAGTCGCGCTGCTGTGCGGCGTCGAGCCAGCGCGGTTCGCTCATACGCACCAGTATAGAACAGATTGAACGTTCAATTAATGCGATCGCCGCGGCGTTCCGCGTGCCGTTCCGCGAGGACGTCCCTACCGACGGTACAGACCCGGGCCCCGAAACGGAAATAGTTGAAGCATCAACTAGGTTGTGCGGGACGAGCGTCCGGTGCCGACCGGCGCCGACCGAGGGGAGACACCATGCCCGCCGTGACCGCGAACCCGCTGACCCTGCCGCGCCTGCCCCTGCTGCCCGAAGGCGACACCGACTGGCGCCGCGTCGCCAAGGTCGTCACCGCGAAGAAGCACCTGGAGGGCGAGGGCTTCCAGGTTCGGCGCCCGTTCCCCGGCATCGACCTGTCGCTCGCCGACCCGTTCCTGCTGCTCGACCACATGGGCGCCGTCGAGTACGGCCCGGGCGAGGCCAAGGGGACCCCGTGGCACCCGCACCGCGGCTTCGAGACCGTCACCTACATCATCGACGGCGCGTTCCAGCACCAGGACACGACGGGCGGCGGCGGCCTCATCACCGACGGCGCCACGCAGTGGATGACCGCCGCGTCCGGCATCCAGCACATCGAGCAGCCGCCGCCCGAGCTCGTCGCCCGGGGCGGGCTGTTCCACGGCGTGCAGCTCTGGGTGAACCTGCCCCGCGCGCAGAAGTGGGTCGCGCCGCGCTACCAGGACATCGAGGCCCGCGACGTGAAGCTGCTCGCCGCGGACGACGGGTCGTCGCTCGTCCGCGTCATCGCCGGGTCGCTCGCCGGGCACGACGGGCCGGGCGTCACCTACACGCCGATCAACTACCTGCACGCGACCGTCGCGCCGGGCGCCCGGCTGACGCTGCCGTGGCCGCGCGACTTCAACGCGATGGCGTACGTCCTGTCCGGGCGCGGGACGGTCGGCGTGGAGGACGTCGCGCTGGACGAGGGGCAGTTCGCCGTGTTCGGCGGCTCGCACCACAAGGGGACCGGCGACGGCCTGGTCGTCCGGGCCGCCGACACGCAGCCGCAGGCGAGCGCGCACGGCTGGGAGATCCTCGTGCTGGGCGGCCTGCCGATCCGCGAGCCCGTCGCGCGGTACGGGCCGTTCGTCATGAACACCCGGGACGAGATCGTCCAGGCGTTCGAGGACTTCCAGGCCGGACGCATGGGGACGATCCCGGCCGAGAAGGTCCCGCACCGGTCGGAGGCCGACGAGTCCCTCGCGTGAATCCGCCGCGAACCCGCCGGGTTCGTGTGACGGCGGCGGGCGCGTGCGCTACTGTGTTCGAACGAGTCGAACAGAAGTTCGACGCCTTCTGAACCAGCCCGCGAACGCGCCCGCCCGGGGAGGCGACATGGCGACGACGGCGATCCGCGACGGGACGGGAAGCGCGGCCGCGACGGGAACCGTGCCGGGGAACGCGGTAGGGAACGCGGCGGGGAACGCGTGCCACCGGCGGCGGCCCGCGACACGCCGCAGCGGTTTCTACGCAAATCTACGGCCGCAGCTATACCGCCTCATAGAGTCCGAGAGCGTGGACCCCGTGCGCAATCCCTACGCCCCCGGCGCCGGGCAGCGTCCCCCCGAGCTGGCCGGCCGCGACCGCGAGTTGAGGCAGTTCGAGGTGGTGCTCGAACGGGTGGCGCGCGGCCGCCCCGAACGCAGCATGATCGTCACCGGGCTGCGCGGCGTCGGCAAGACCGTGCTGCTCAACGCGTTCCGCTCGATGGCCATCCAGCGGCTCTGGGGCACCGGCAAGATCGAGGCGCGGCCCGACCAGTCGATCCGCCGCCCGGTCGCGTCGGCGCTGCACCGCGCCGTCCGGGAGCTCGCGCCCCGGCACCGCGCCCCCGACCGCATCGACGGCTTCCTCGGCGTGCTCAAGGCGTTCGCGCAGGCCGGCGAGGAGCCGTCCGGCAAGGCGAAGGCGCGGGCGCACCGCTGGCAGCCCGGCATCGACGTGCCCGCCGCGCGCGGCCGCGCCGACTCCGGCGACCTCGAGATCGACCTCACCGAGCTGTTCGTGGACGCCGCCTCCGTCGCGACCGACGTCGGCGTCGGCATCGCGCTGTTCGTCGACGAGATGCAGGACGTCCCCGCCGACGACGTGTCCGCGCTGTGCGCCGCCTGCCACGAGCTGTCGCAGGTCGGCGGCCCGCTGATCGTGGTGGGCGCCGGGCTGCCGCACCTCCCGGCCGTCCTGTCGGCGAGCAAGTCCTACAGCGAGCGGCTGTTCCGGTACGCCCGCATCGACCGGCTCGACCGCGAGTCCGCCGACCACGCGCTCCTCGCGCCCGCCGAGCGCGAGGAGGTCACCTTCACCCAGGACGCCCTGGACGCCCTGTACGGCGCGGCCGACGGCTACCCGTACTTCGTGCAGGCGTACGCGAAGGTCGTGTGGGACGTCGCGCCCGGCACCCCGATCACCGCCGACGACATCGAGGTCGCCGCGCCCGAGGCCGAGAGCGAACTCGCCGTCGGCTTCTTCGGCAGCCGCTACGAGCGGGCCACCCCCGCCGAACGCGACTACATGCGCGCGATGGCGATGCTCGGCGACGACCCCGTCCCGACCGCCGCGGTCGCCGAGGAGCTGGGCCGCAAGCCGTCCAGCCTGTCGCCCGCCCGCGACGGCCTCATCAAGAAGGGCCTGATCTACAGCGCCGAACGCGGCATGATCGCGTTCACGGTGCCGCACTTCGGCAAGTTCCTCCGCTCCCAACCCGGCTGACCCGCCGCCGCTCCGGCCGTCCATGGCCGCCGATGGGCGTCTCTAACGCTTTCTGGCTCGCGGCGCATAGACCGCTAGAGAGCCGCATCGACCTTCGTGAGAACTATTCGCTTCTCTAGCTTCAAGGCTAGAGAGCGCTAGATTTTTCTCGCGATCGATCTATAGACCTATCTACCGGCAGACCTAGAAAGCCCTAGAGAACCATCGCGAGGGCGATCGCGATGGCTCTCTAGGGCTGTATCGGGCTGTCCCGATACACGGCTAGAGAGCCGCGGACAGCCGCCGTTCGGCCTGCACGCGGGCGGGGCGCACCACGCGGTCGCGCTCCGCCGTCGACACCGCGAACACGAGCCGCACGTCCCGTCCGTCCAGGCGGGCCGGGTACGCCAGGAACCGCCAGCAGCCCTCGCGCCAGACGTCCAGCGGCACGGCGCTCGTCACCGCGTCCTCGTGCGCCGCCCACTCGGCGCTGCCGCGCAGCGTCGCGTACGTCTCCGCAAGCGGGCTCCGCCGCCGCTCGCACGGCGTCGCCGGCCGCGCCCCCGGCAGCCGCCGCACCGGGACGGCCGCCAGCTCCGGGGACAGCGCCGCGAACAGCGCCAGCTCCACCGCGAACACCGTACCGACCAGCACGTGCCCGCCGCGCAGGGCGTCCAGCCCGGTGTGCGGCGCCCCCAGCGCGGCCACCGCCACCGCCGTGAGCAGCACCGCCCGCGCCACGCTGCGCCGCCCCACCCGCTTCCCGCTGAGCCCGCCGAAGCACCCGCACCCGGCGTCCGGCCGCCGCACCCGCAGCTCGCCGACCACCCACGTCGCCGCCGCGAACACCGCCGTCGTCGCCAGCCGCACCGCCACGTGCGACGACAGCAGCAGCGCCAGCCCCAGAACCCCCTCGCCCAGCCCGAGGCACACGCTCACCCGGCGGCCGTGCCGCAGCGCCGTCACCCGCGCGGCGCCCGCCGGGACCGGCACCCCGTGCACGTGGTCGGGCGCCGCCGGCACCGGCTCCCGGAACACCAGCTTCGCCGCGCCCGCCGCCAGCAGCACCGCCGCCAGCAGCAGGACCTGCGCGTCCTGCGCCGCCGTCACCATCGCTCCGCCCTCCCGCCGAGCACCGGACGCACCGTCGCGTTGAAGCAGCCCGCGTCCAGCTCGCCGCCCAGCCCGACGAACGCCGCCGGCGTCAGCTCGGCGATCCGGCCGCGCGGCGACGCCCCGCACTCGGTGCACCGGTCGCAGAACCGCGCCGCGACGCACCCGCACTCGATCACCGGCACGGACCGCTCCCGCCCCCCGCACTCGTTCCGCACCGCGACCTCGCTGCCCAGCGACAGGAACGGCATCGCGACGCACGGCGCCGGCGCGTCCGCGCACCCCCCGGCGTGCCCCTCCGGATCGACCGCCGGATACGCCGCCCCGGGCGGCGCGGCGAGCCCCCCGAACCAGGTCACGGTCCCGCGCAGCGTCCCCGGGACGGGCGCCGCGGGCTCCGGCGCCGCGAGATCGTCCACCCGGTACCCCGGCTGCGACGTGCCCGGCCGCACCGCCACCGGCCCGTCCGGCGACGCCACGCAGATCGCGTCGAACAGGTAGCCCGGCTGCATCCGCGGATGCCGCACCTGCACCGCCCCGAGGGCGTGCGGGGGGATCACCACACGGGCGCGCCCGCGATGGGGGCCCATGTCCACCTCCACGGTGTCCCGCCCGCACGCCGTGATCGTGCCGGCGACGCGCTCGATGTCGACCCAGATCCGGTCGGCCCGGAACCCGCCGGCCCCCGGCGCGCCACCGCCCACCCGCACGATCGCCCGCCGCCCCGGCCGCAGCGCCCCCGCGCTCCCGCGGCCGCCGCGCCAGACCCGCACGTCCCCGCCCACCTCGAACCGGACGGACGTCCCCGCGACATCGAGCACGAGCCGCCCCGCCCCCGCGTCCACGATCGTCCCGGCCCGCACCCCCCACGTCGGCGCGCCCGGCTTCCCACCCGCACCCGCCTCCCGCACGTCCCCGCCGGCCGCTGCGGCCCCGCGCGCCTCCCCGCCCCGCGGCCCCCTCCGCCGGCCGACCCGCCCCGCCCACCCGATCGCCGCCGTCCACCCGCCCGCCGCCGCGTCCACGTCCGCGCGCGCCCCCGAGCCCGCCCGCGCCCCCGAGCCCGCGCGTGCCCCCGAGCCCGCGTCCGTCCGCGTCCCGGCGTCCGGCATCGGGGTCGGTGCGCCGAGGGACGGCGTGTCGGCACTTGGGCCCGCGTGCTCGGCATCGGCACTGGGGGAGGCGGTCGGGTGGGGGGTGTGGACCTGGACGGGGGCGAGGCGGCGGGCGGGGCCGCGGAAGGACGCGTACGGGCCGGGGATCGGGGACGGTTCGGCGGGCTGGGCGTCCGGGGGCGGGGCGCCGAGGAGGGCCTTGCGGTGGCGGCGGGTCGCTGCGCGGCGGTGGCGTGGCGGCATGCGTCGGCGCTCCGGCGTCGTCGTCGGTGGGGTGCGGCTGTCGGGACCGGGCCGGTGGGGCCGGTGTTGTGAGGACAGCGGGTCAAGGTTCACGTGTACCGACGGGCCTGTCGACGGATTTGTCGCGATAAGTCGCGAGGTGGGGGATGTCTGATCTACCTGGGTTGAAGATTATGCACTGGTTGACCCGAATATATGAATTTTGTAGGCCCAGAATTACGATCTTCGTGCGATCGTCAACTGTACCGGGAGTTCGCGCGGTCCAAGATCCGGAAAGGCGGCCGGGCGGCTCCACAACCCCTGGTCCGGTGGTGAGTTGAGCAGGACGCGGCATGAGGAGTTCCGCGACTACGTTGCGGAACGCGGGCCCGCGCTGCTCCGTGCCGCCATGCGGCTGACCAGTGATCGCGCCGAGGCCGAGGACCTCCTCCAGGCCGCCCTCGCCAAGACGTACCTCGCGTGGGACCGCATCCAGGATCGCGCGGCGATCGACGGCTACGTCCGGCGGGCCATGGTCAATACGCAGATTTCCTGGTGGCGCCGTCGCAAACTCGACATTTACCCCACGGATGAACTCCCGGACCGGCCGGTCGACGATCACACGCGCCGCAGCGAAATGCGGGACGCGCTCGGCCGCGCGCTCCGCCGGCTGCCCGAACGGCAGCGGCTCGCCGTAATGCTCCGCTATTACGAGGACATGTCCGAGGCGGAGATCGCGGAGGTGCTCGGCGTCAGCGTCGGGACGGTCAAGAGCACCGTCTCGCGGGCCGTGGCGCGGCTCCGCGACGACGACGCCCTCGGCGACGACTTCCCCGGGATCCCGCCGCAGCGGCCGGATCGGCCCGGCGGTCCGTGAAGCGCATTCTGACCGCGAGTCAGAGTCCGCGTGATCACGCAGGGGCGTGATCGGTGACCCTCAGGTCATCGTTAATGGTGATTTCGGGGTTCATGTGGCCTTCCGGGGGTCGACGGGTGTATGCAAGGTGGGCCGATTGTCCGGACGACCCCCTGGGGGGCGGACTCCCATGCCGGTGCCGGGAGCTTGAATGCCGAGGTTGTCCCCGTCCGCTGACGCGTCCGACCGGAAGCTGGTCAAAGGGCTGAACGAGGGCGACGAGTCGGCCCTCGCCACGGTCTACGACGAGTACGGCGAGCGCATCTACGACTACGTACTGTCGATGCTGGGGGACGGGAAGGCCGCGGCGCGGATCGTCCACGACACCTTCATCGACGCCGCCCGCCGCGCCCCCCGGATGCGCGACCACCTCCACCTCGGGTCCTGGCTGTACGGCGCGGCGCGCCGCCGCTGCATCCGCCGGGGACGCGTCAAGGACCTGTACTGGGAAAGGGACGGCGAATTCGCCGAGGCGCCTTTCCTGGATCGTGCCGACATGCCGGACGCCGCCGATCTGCCGCCGTCCGAAGAACTGCACGATCTCCTGCGCGCGTCCCTCGCCCACCTCGACCCGGTCGACCAGGAGATCGTCCTGCTCGCGTTCCGGCACGGCCTGCCGCCCGCCCGGCTCGGCGCGGCGCTGGGGCTGCCGGCCCGCCGCGCGGCCGCCCGGACGCGGGCCTGCCGGGCCGAGTTCGAGGCCGCGCTCGCCGACGAGGTGCGCCGCGCCGCGCACGACTGCGCGTCCCGCCCGGTGGCCCCCGAACCCGAGCCGGAGCCGGAGCCGGAGCCCGCGAGCGTCGCCGTGCTCGCCGCGGCGGCCCCCGAGCCGGACGTCCCGGACGTCCCCGAGGAACCGGACGTCCCGGCAGCGGGGCCCGCGCGTCCCGCCGCCCGCCCGGCGCGGCCGTGGCAGGCGTTCCGGCGGCGCGCGGAGTCCGCGGGCGCCGCGCCCGACCCGGCCGCCGACGCGCACGCCGCCGGGTGCCCGGACTGCCGCCGCCGCGCCCGGGTGCGCGCCGTCCCGCTGCTCGCGGCCGCGCCCGCGCCGGTGCTGCCCGCCGCGCTGCGGCACCGCGTCATGCACACCGCGACCGACCCGGAGCTCGCCGCGCACCGCGCGGACATCGCCGCGCGCGGCGGCGCCCTCACCCCCGACGGCCTGCCGATCCAGCCGGACGTCCCGTCGCCGTTCACCCGCCGCTGGCTGTTCACCGTCGGCGGGATGGCGGGGGCGCTCGGGGCGGCGCTGGTCGCGGTGGTCGCGATGGGGCCGGGCATCGGCAGCGGGACGCTGTCGTGGCCGCCGTTCGGCACCGAGCCGCAGCCGTCGATCACCCGCCCGTCCCCGTCGCCCGGCGCGGGCGGCGGCGACCGGCCGTCCGGTCCGGCGGGCGGGTCCGGCGCGGGCGGGCCCGGCGGCCTCCAGCCGCCGCCCATGAACCCGCAGACGCAGCCGGACTCCTCGTCGCCCGCGGAGTCGCCGTCGCCGAGCGCGCCCGCCTCGCCGAGCGCCCCGGCGTCGCCGACGCCGGACCCGCCGCGGGAGCGCGGCGTCCTCGTCGTCAACCCGAACAAGGTGCAGCTGAACGGCGGCACCAAGACCGCGAGCGTCAGCCTCGCCGCCGAGGACGGCCCGGTGCAGTGGACGGCGATGTCCTCGACGAGCCAGCTCGAGCTGTCGCAGATGCAGGGCGGCATGCCCGAGGACGGCACCATGCAGCTGACCGTCACGCTGCGCACCGCGCTGATCGGCCTGCCCGGCACCGGCAAGCTCACGTTCACCGACTCCGAGGGCTTCCCGCACGTCGTCGAGGTGGAGTGGGGCCTGACGCTGCTCTGACCGGTCCTAGATGCGGACGCCGCCGGTGGCGTCGACGACCTGGGCGGTCACCCAGCGGGCGTCGTCGGACGCGAGGAACGCGGCGATGCCGGCGATGTCGTCCGGCCGCCCCACCCGGCGGAGCGCGGCCTGCGCCGACCACTCGGCGTCGGCGTCGGCGTTCCCGCGCAGCCAGTCGGCGTTCATGTCGGTGTCGACGATCCCGGGGGCGACGGTGTTCGCGGTGATGCCGCGCGGGCCGAGCAGCTCGGCGAGGTTGCGCGTGAAGACGTCCAGGGCGCCCTTGGTGGCCGCGTAGCCCATGATCGACGGCATCGCGAGCCGGGACGCGCCGCTGCCGATGTTGATGATCCTGCCGCCGTCGCGGAGCCGGGGCAGCGCCTGCTGGACGATGAAGTACGGTGCGCGCACGTTGACCGCGTAGACCCGGTCGAAGGCGTCCTCGGTGGTCGCCTCCAGGTCCGCGAAGAGCGTTTCGCCCGCGTTGTTGACGATGATGTCGACGCCGCCGCCGGGGACGTACTGCTCGATCTCCTTGTCGAAGGCGTCCCAGAGGCGCCGGGCGTCGCCGTGCTCGCCCAGTTCGGCCCGGATCGCGAACGCGCGCCCGCCGTCCGTCCGGATGCGCTCGACCAGGTCGTCCGCGGCGGCGGCGTTCCGCGCGTAGGTGATCGCGACGACGGCACCGTCGCGCGCGAGCCGCTCCGCGATCGCCCGCCCGATGCCGCGCCCGCCGCCGGTGACCAGCGCGACCTTGCCGTCCAGTGCCTTGCGCATGAGCCCGCTCCTTTGTTGATCGATCGCTCAAGAAAGGACCGTAGCACAATTATTGAGCGAGCGATCTACAATGGGGTCATGGCAGAGCGACGGACCACCCGAGGACGGCCGCGCGGCTTCGACCGCGACGAGGCGCTGCGGCGCGCGCTGGCGCTGTTCTGGGAGCGCGGCTACGAGGCCACCTCCGTCAGCGACCTCACCGCCGCGATGGGCATCCGCCCGGCCAGCCTCTACGCGGCGTTCGGCGACAAGAAGTCCCTGTTCAAGGAGGTCGTCGACGCCTACGGGCGGCTCCCGGCCGGGACGTACATGGCGGCGGCGCTCCGCGAGGAGCCCACCGCCCGCGCGGCGTTCGCCCGGATGCTGCGGGACGCCGCCGTCCACCAGTCCGGCACCGCCGCGCACCCGCCCGGCTGCCTGGTCATCACCGCCGCCACCAACGTCACCGCCGAGGACGAGGAGATCGCCGGGTTCCTGCGCGGGATGCGCGACGCGAACAAGGTGAAGTTCCGCGACCGCCTCCGCGCGGCCCGCGACGCGGGCGAGCTGCCCGCCGACGCCGACTGCGACGGGCTCGCGGACTACTTCGCCGCGGTCGTCCAGGGCATGTCGCAGCAGGCCCGCGACGGCGCCACCGAAGCCGACCTGTCCCGCATCGCCGACCACGCCATGAACGCCTGGCCCGCGTAGAAGCCGGGCCGGAGCTCAGGGGAACCCGGGGGGAGCGGGACGGCAAGTACGGGTGTCCGACCGCAGAGCGAGAGGCCCCCCATGAGCATGGACGGTGACGATGCCTCCCATATCAGGCGTTCCCAGACCGAGCCCGAGGCGTTCGCCGAGATCTTCCGGCGGCACGCGCCCGGCCTGAAGCGCTACGCGACCCGCCGGCTCGGCGCCGACACCGCCGAGGACGTCGTCGCCGAGACGTTCCTCGCCGCGTTCCGCCGGCGGCACCGCTACGACCTCGACCGCCCCGACGCGCGCCCCTGGCTGTTCGGGATCGCGACGAACCTGATGAAACGCCACGTCCGCACCGAGGTGCGGCAGTTGCGGACGCTGCACCGCACCGGCGCCGACCCGGTCGCCGAGCCGTTCACCGACCGCAGCGACGAGCGCGTCAGCGCGCAGGCCGCCGGCCCGCGGATCGCCGCCGCGCTCGCCGCGATGCCGAAGGGGCACCGCGACGCCCTGCTGCTGTTCGCGTGGGGCGGCCTCTCGTACGTCCAGGTGGCCGAGGCCCTGGGCGTGCGGCTCGGGACGGTCCGGTCCCGCATCAACCGCGCGCGGCGGAGGCTGCGCGCCGAACTCGGCGAACCCGATCTCTCCCCCCGCCTCGCGATCATGCCTGAGGAGCCCGTCCATGACTGAGATCGACCGTCTCGTGGAGTTCCGCGCCGAGGTCCCCGAATCGCCCGAGCTGGACGCCGAGGAGGCGCGGCTGCGGGCGGCCATCGCCGGCGAGCGCGGCACGGCCGCCGGGGGAGCCCGGCGCCGGTTCCGGCTCCGCGGCCGGACGGCCCTCGCCGGGGCGCTCGCCGCCGGCGCGGTCGCCGCCGGGGCCGTCATCGCGGCGGTGGACGCCCCCGCCCCCGGCGCGCCGGACCCGATCGTCCGGACGATGCCGGTGGCGCACGTCCGCGTCCTGCAGCAGGCGGCGGACCGGGCCGCGGACGCGCCCGAACTGCACCCGAAGCCGGGGCAGTTCCTCGTCATCGAGTCGCGGATGATGAACACCGCCGAGGACAACGGCGCCGACGGGCAGGTCCGCTACCTTTACCGGGAAGAGCGCACCCTGTGGGCGCCCTACGAGGGCGACTCGACCCGCGCCGTCCTGCGGACCACGGTCCTGCCGCCGAAGCAGTGGCCCGGCCGGCCGCTTCCGGAGGCGGCGCGGCAGGGGGTCGGCGAGACCAGCACCGAGAAGGCCGCCGACTTCGACGGCAGGGCCGAGTGGCTGCGCACCGACTACGCCTACCTCAGCAAGCTCCCCACCGAGGCGGAGGGCATGTACGCGCACCTCTACACCGGGCTCGGGACGGGCCGGGAGGCGGACGCGCAGGCGTGGCAGAACCTCGGCGGGATGCTCACCGAGGCGTACATGCCCGCCGCGCAGCGCGCCGCCCTGTTCCGTGCCGCCGCCGCGATCCCCGGCGTCACGACCGTCGGGAAGGCCGTGGACGCCGCCGGACGGACGGGCGTCGCGGTCGCGCTGGACGTGCCGGGCACCGGCATCCGCACCGAGTACATCTTCGACCCCGACACCTACGACTACCTGGGCGAACGCGGCGTCGTCACCGACGCGGCGCGCGCGCAGGCCCCGGTCGGCGGCGTCCTGGCCGCCACCGCGCAGCTCAGCGTGCGGGTCGCCGACGCCCCGCCGCCGGTGAGCTGACCTCCCGGTCAGCTCTGGGTGGGCTGGTTGCGGACGGTCTCCAGCCGGTCGCCGAGGGCCTCCTGGACGCGCGCCTCCATCGCCCGCGCGATGAACGGGTCGACGACCATCTTCACCAGCGGGCGCATCCGCCGCACGACCGCCGCGACCTCGGCGACGTCCTCGCCGCCCGGTCCGGGCCGGTCGAGCCGGTCGAACACGTGCTCCTCGACGAGCCCGACGAACCGGCCCGCGATGATCTCGCAGTCGTCCCGGATCTGCGCGGCGATGTCGAGGACGGCGTCCAGGGGGATCCCGGCGGCGACGAGCTCGGCGCCGACGTGCAGGAGCCGCGGGCTCGGCACGCGGTAGCCGTCGCCGTCGGGCTCGATGAGGCCGAGCTCGATCGTCCGCTCCCGGAACCGGGCGACCTCGTCCTCGTCGAGGCCGGCGCCGAACAGGTCGACGAGTCCGGCGTCGGTGGCGGTGCCGGGCAGCTCGTCCGACCACGGGTCGGTGAGCACCTTCTCCAGCCCGAGGACCTCGCCGACGTCCTTGCCGGTCTGCCAGGCGGCCAGCAGCTCCTTGATGATCGCGAGGGTGTAGCCGCGGGCGAGCAGCTTGCCGATCAGCCGGAGCCGGGCGAGGTGGGTGTCGTCGTAGAGGCCGACCCGGCCCTGGAGGCGCGGCGGCGGCAGCAGGCCCCGGTCCTGGTAGGCCCGGATGTTGCGGACGGTGCTCCCGCCGACCCGCGCCAGCTCGTCGATTCGGTACTCGGCCATCCCCACCCGCCGGTGTCGTCCGCCTTGACCGGCGTGATCTTACTCCGCCAGTATCTGTGACATCGAACGATGACAAGGTGGCGCCGATGGCGGAACCCCGCGTGCCGGACGACCGTATCCGCGACGACCGCATCCCGGACGACATCGAGGAGACGCTCCTCGGCGGTCCGCTGCACCTCACCCGCCGCGAGGTCGAGGACGCGGCGGGCCTGTCCGGCGACCTCGCGGTGCGGATCTGGCAGGCGCTCGGCTTCCCCACCCCGCGGGACGACGAGGTCGCCTTCACCGACGGGGACGTGGCGGCGCTCCGCGAGATCCGCGACCTCCTCGACGGCGACCTCGTCGACGAGGAGATGGTGCTGCAGCTCGTCCGGGCCGTGGGGCAGACGATGGGGCGGCTCGCGAGCTGGCTCGGGGACGTGTGGCTGCTGCGGCTGAGCGCGCTCCTGCCGCCGGACGAGCCGGTCACGGCCGACCTCGTCGTCACGGCGCTCGAGTCGACCGAGGAGCTGCGGCCCGCGTTCGAGCGCCTGCTGCTGCACGGCTGGCGGCGGCAGCTCGCCGCGGCCGGGATGCGCGCCGCCGCGGGGACCGCCGCCGCCCGCACCGACCCCGCGGCGGGCCTCGCGCACCTCGCCGTCGGGTTCGCCGACGTCGTGTCGTTCACCCGGCTCAGCCGGAAGCTGGACGCGGACGAGCTGGCGGCGTTCGTCGAGCGGTTCGAGTCCGCGGCGACCGAGGTCGTCGTGGAGGCGGGCGGCCGGATCGTGAAGACGCTCGGCGACGAGGTGCTGTTCGTCGTCGCGGAGCCGGCGGCGGCCGCCGAGGCGGGGCTGCGGCTCGCCGAGCGGTTCGCGGCCGAACCGGGCTTCCCGGACGTCCGGGTGGGGCTGGCGTTCGGGGAGGTGGTGCAGCGGCTCGGCGACGTGTTCGGCACCCCGGTCAACCTCGCCGCGCGCCTCACCGCGACCGCCTACCCGGGCGCGGTGCTCGCCGACGGCGGGCTGGCCGAGGCCCTCGACCCGTCCCGGTTCGACGTGTCGGCGCTGCGGCCCCGGCCGCTGCAGGGCCTCGGCCGGGTCCGCCCCCGCCTGCTGCGCCGTCCCCGGAAAGGGTGAACCGGGCCGGAGGCCCCGGCCCGGCCCGGTCCGCGTTCCCGCGTCAGCCGCGCCTGCGCATCATCGCGACGCCCATGGCCGCGAGGCCCAGGCACACCGCGAGGGCGCCGGTGACGACGTTCGTCCAGATCGTGCGCGTCGTCGCCTGGTCCCCGGCGATCACCCACGGGGCGACGATCGTCCAGACGCCGATCACCGGAACCACCCAGGCCATGCCGTGGGTCCGCGCGAAGTTGGCGGCGAAGCCGGCGGCGAGCAGCGCCAGCGCGATCCCGATGACGAGGTTGTTGACCGCCAGGTTCGTGAAGCCCGAGAACCCGACGATCCACGGCGACACGGCCAGGAACAGGCCGGTGAGGACGATCAGTCCGTCCGTCCCCTGAGCGGCGGGCGTGGCGGACGCGGCCTCGTACCGGGCGCGCATCTCGACGATGTCGGGATGGTGCTCGATGCCGCTCGTCGACCGAGTGGTCATGGTCCCTCTCCTTTCCGCTCGTAAGGGTCGCGGGATCTCTGTTACCGCCCTGCCGGTCGGCACTCCCCCACAAAGGGGAAGATTCGCCCATTTCTTGACATATGACCTTCGCGGGGCCGTCAGCCGACCGCCGCCCCGACCAGCGGGCGCAGGGTCGTCCAGGCCCAGGCGGCGAGCGTCGTCGGGGTCGTGGTGACCACGTCGCGCCGCTGCTCGGGGACGAGGTCCCGGGTGCCGGCGGCCATCCCGACGATCCCCTCGACGGCCGTCGGGTGCAGGCCCGCCGCCCCGAGCGCCGCGCGGACGTCGTCGTCCCGGACCGCCACGGTCCGCACGCGGCGGCCGAGCACCTCGGTCAGCACCTCGGCGACCCGCGCGAACGAGAGGTCCTCCGGCCCGTGGACGGCCTGCACCGTGCGGCCCCGCCAGGCGCCGTTGAGCAGCCGCGCGGCGGCGACGTCGCCGATGTCGCGCGGGTCCGCCCACGGCATCGGCGCGTCGGGCGCGAACGCCGTCGTGAGCTCGCCGCGCGCCAGGCCGTCCAGGTCCTGCAGCAGGTTGGTGAAGAAGTAGGCGCAGCGCAGGTGCACGGCGTCGGCGCCGGCGGCGTCCAGCGCCTCCTCGATCCGCGCGAGGCCGTCGATGTGCCCCGCGCCGCGCCGCAGCTCCGCGCCGACGCTGCTGAGCAGCACCACCCGCTCGACGTCGCCCGCGCGGACGGCGTCCACCAGCCCGGACGCCGTCCGCGCGGACGTCTCGACCGGGTCGGGCGACGTGTGCGGGGTGGGGTCCACCCAGAACACCGTGCGCGCCCCGGCGGTCGCCTCCCGGACGAACGCGGCGTCGGTCAGGTCGCCCCGCCGGACGTCGACGCGCTCGCGGGTCGCGCCGTCCAGGCGTCCCGGGTCGCGGACCAGGACCCGCGGCCGGACGCCCGCCTGGAGCAGCAGCCGGACGACGCGCGACCCGACGCGCCCGGTCGGGGTGGTGACGGCGATGTCATCGGTGGTCATCGAGGTTCCTCCTTCGGCTCGGCGCCCACCGTACGGACGAAGGAGGTCAGGTTCTGGCCTCGTTCAGGGACGGAACGCGCGCAGGGTCGCTTCCACGAGCGCGTCCGCGTACTCCGGGGTCAGCGGCCCGGACCGGTACAGCCAGCGCTGCGACAGCGGGGCGTAGAGCATTTCGAGCACGAGATCGAGGTCGGCGTCCGCCGCGAGCTGGCCGGCTTCCTGCCCGCTGCGCAGCCGCGCCTTCTTCGCCTCGTCCACCGGTCCGGCGAGCTTCTCGCGGTACTGCGCGGCGAGCTCCGGATCGTTGATGATCTCGGTGCCGAGCGCGCGGATCGGCGCCTCGAACCCCGGGTCGGCGAACTCGGCGGCGGTCGCGCGCAGGACGGTCTTCAGGTCGGCCTCCAGGTCGCCCGTGTCCGGCAGCGCCATCCCGCCCTCGGCCTCCTCGCTGAGCGCGAGGAACGAGTCGAAGATCACCGCGCCCTTGGACGGCCACCAGCGGTAGATCGTCTGCTTGCCGACGCCCGCGCGCGCGGCGATCGCCTCGATCGAGGTCTTCGCGTACCCGACCTCGGAGATCAGTGCGCGGGTGGCGTCCAGGATCGCCCGCCGCGACTTCTCGCTGCGGCGGCTCCGGTTCGGCGTGGTGTCGCTGGTCATGGGCGCAGGCTAGCACGAGACGAGACGGTCCGTCTTGACGTCTGCCGCACCCTGTGCGCATACTGGCGGTGCATCGAGACGAACCGTCTCGTCTAACAAGGAGGCTCCCATGACGATCGCCCGAGCATGGTTCATCACCGGCGCGTCCCGCGGCCTCGGCCGCGCGTTCACCGAGGCCGCCCTCGCCGCCGGGGACCGCGTCGCGGCCGCCGCCCGGGACGTCGCGCCCCTCGCCGACCTCGCCGCGCGACACCCCGACCGCCTGCTGCCCGTCGCCCTGGACGTCGCCGACCGCGCCGCCGTGTTCCGTGCGGTCGACGAGGCGAAGGCGGCCCTCGGCGGCCTCGACGTCGTCGTCAACAACGCGGGCGGGATCCTGTACGGGATGGTGGAGGAGGCGACGGAGGAGCAGGTCCGGGCCCACCTCGACGTCAACTTCTTCGGCGCCGTCTGGGTGTCGCAGGCCGTCGTCCCGCACCTGCGCGCCCAGGGCTCCGGCCGCCTCCTCCAGGTCACCTCGATGGGCACGAGCGGCGGCATGGCGTCCGTCGGGTTCTACGGCGCCGGCAAGGCCGCCCTCGACTCGCTCGCCGAAGCCCTCGCCATGGAGGTCGAACGCTTCGGCGTCCACGTCACGGTCGTCCAGATGGGCGGCTACGACACCGGGCTGTTCACGAAGGGCATGACGATGACCGAGCCCGACCCGGCGTACGCGTCCCTCCGCGCCGAACTGGAGGAGATGTGGGGCGACGACGCCGGACCCGACCCGAGCACCGCCGCCCCCGTGATCATGCGGCTCGCCGAGCTCCCCGACCCGCCGCGCCGGCTGATCGTCGGCGGCCGGTCGTTCGACCAGGTCCTGGAGCTCGACCGGGCCCGCACCGGGCTGTACCGGGAGTGGGAGGAGCTCAGCCGGCTGGCCCCCGGCTGACGTACTGGCGGCACTCCCCGGTGAACACGGCGGCCAGCTCCGCCCGGACGATCGACGCCGTCAGCTCGGCGGAGACGTCCCGGTCGCGGTAGACCTGCACGGCCAGGCCCTCGGTGACCGCGGTCAGCCGCACCGCCGCCGGCCACGGGTCCAGCCCCGGATCGACCTCCCCGCACTCCTTGCCGTTGCGGACGGCCCGCGCCGCGTCCCGCCGCAGTGCCCGGGCCGTCTCGGCGTCCACGCGCGCCAGCTCGGGGGAGTCCAGGGCGCGGCCCGCGAACGCCCGCGCGACCCGGAACTCGGTGCGGCGCGTCTCGTCCAGCGGGACCAGCTCGGTCAGCGCCTCCGCCATGACGTCGGCGATCGGCCGCCGATGCTCGGCGCCGTCCCGCACGTGCCGCTCGATCCGCTCCCGGATCCGCGCGCTGACCTGCATAAAGGCGTGCAGCAGCATCGCGTCCTTGGTGCGGAAGTAGTGCTGGACGAGCCCGACGGAGATGCCCGCCGCGGCGGCCGTGCGGGCGACGGTGACGGCGTCCAGCCCCTGGTCGGAGATCAGCTCGCAGACGGCGAGGCCGATCTGGCGCCTGCGCGCCTCGTGGTCGGCGGTTCTCGGCACTTGATTACCGTACCAGCATACGGTAAAAACCGTATCTCCATACGGTTATCCGAGGAGCACCATGCGCATCCGCGTCATCGCCGCACTCTCCGCCGTCCTGTGCACACTGGCCGCCCCCGTCCACGCCGAACCCGCCCCGTACGCCGAACTCGACGCCTACGTCCGCGACACCGTGCGGGCCCCCGGCGTCTCCTACGCCGTCGTCGGCCCGGACGGCCCGCTCCACCGGGGCGCGTGGGGCACCGACGGCCGCGGCGACCGCGTCACCCCCGGCACCCCGTTCCTCTGGGGCTCGGTCGCCAAGCCGGTCACCGCGACGGGCGTCATGGCGCTCGTCCAGTCCGGACGCCTCGGCCTGGACGACCCCGTCGCCGAGCACGTCCCCGAGTTCGCGTTCGACGAGCGGGTGACCGTCCGGCACCTCCTCGGCCACACCTCCGGCCTCCCCCCGTCGACGGTGTTCGAGGTCGCCGACTGCCACGCCGCCGACTGCCCGCGCCCCGCCGCCCGCCTCGCCGCCCTCGACGACGCCGACCCCCTCGGCCCGCCCGGCACCGAGTACGCCTACGCGAGCACGAACTACATCGCCCTCGCCGCCGTGGTCGAGTCGGTCACCGGACGTCCGTTCGCCGCGTACATGCGCGAAGCGGTGTTCCGCCCCACCGGCATGGACGGCGCCATAGCCGACACGGAATCCGCACGCCACCTGGCGCCGGGCCACCAGTACCTCTGGGGCATCCCCACGGCAACTGCCGGCGAGTACGACCCGCACGGTGCCGCCTACGGCTACATGGGCGGCGACCTGGACGACCTCGCCGCGTTCGCGTCGTCCCAACTGCGCGACGACTCGATACTCAAGCCCGAATCCCTGCAGCAGATGCGTAAAGAGTCCAAGCCCGGAACCGGCTACGGCCTGGGCTGGCGCGTAGGCGGACTGGACACGCCCCTCCAGAACGCCATCTGGCACACCGGCGGCACCCCCGGCTACTCCGCGATGCTGTTCCTCCTGCCCGAACGCAACGTCGCGCTCGTCCTCCAGCAGAACCTCTACGGCCTCCTCCAAGACGGCAGCGTCATGCAGGTCGGCTTCGGTGCGGCCCGCATCCTCGCGAGCGGCGAACCGGGCGACACGCCGTCCGCGACCGTCCACCACGCGACCGTGTGGGGCCTCACCGCGCTCGCCCTGGCGCTCCTCCTCGCGACCGCCCGCTCGGTCGCCGTCGCCCGCCGCCCCCGCCCGTCCCGCCTCGCCACCGCCGCCTGGTGCCTCGCCGGACTCGCCCCGTCGCTGCTCCTCGCGGGCGTCGTCACCCTCATCGACCTCCGCCGCCTGTGGGCGTGGGTCCCCGACGCCACGCTCGCCCTGTGCGTCGCCGCGGCCGCCGGCGCCGCGACCGCGATCCTCCGCACCGTCCGCGCCCTCCGCCCGGACGAGCGCGCCTAGGATGATCGGCGAACCCTGAGGAACCAGGACGGGCGAGGCACATGACCGACCAGCCGCCGGCGGAACTCGACTTCGACAAGCCCACCATCGCCCGCGCCTACGACGCGCTGCTCGGCGGCACGGACAACTTCGCCGCCGACCGGGCCCTCGCCGACCACGCCGTCCAGCACATCCCCGGCCTGCGGGAGTCGGCCGTCGAGAACCGCAGGGTGCTCGTCCGCGGGGTCCGGTACCTCGCGGCCGAGGCCGGCATGGACCAGTTCCTCGACCTCGGCAGCGGCCTCCCCACCATGGAGAACACCCACCAGGTCGCCCAGCGCGAGAACCCGGACGCGCGCGTCGCCTACGTCGACATCGACCCCCTCGTGGCCGTCCAGGGCCGCGCGCTCCTCGCCGAGAACGGCCGCACCACCGTCACGGTCGGCGACGTCCGCGACCCCGCCGCCGTCCTCGCCGACCCCGCGGTGGCCGGCCTCCTCGACTTCTCCCGCCCCGCCGCCGTCATGCTCGTCGGGATGCTGCACTACCTGTCGCCCGACGTCGCCGGCGACGTCGTCGCCGCCTACCGCGACGTCCTCGCCCCCGGCAGCCACCTGTTCATCACGTCCCTCGTCGACACCGGCCTCCCGCACCAGCGGGACCTCGCCCGCATCACCCGCGAGAACCTCGAGGAGGGCTGGGCCCGCACCCCCGCCGAGATCGAGCACCACTTCGGCGACTTCGCCCTCGTCGAACCGGGCGTCACCTACACCGCCCTGTGGCGCCCCGACACCCCCGTCGACCCCGGGAACCTCGCCCCCGGCGAACAGCTCGGCATGGCAGGCATCGCCCGCAAACCCTGACACCTCACCACGGGAACCGCCGCGCCCAGGCAGTGGTGCGGCCCGCGCCCACCGCGGGAACGGCTCCGCACCTCAACGTCTCGAGCACCTCCTCCGACGTCCAGTGGAAACGCTGACGTCGCGACAAGGTCAACAGCTCTTCAGCGCCGCATCCATGACCGGGTCCTCCGCCCGGTGGATCCGCATCCACTCCCCGGCAGGCGGCGGCTTCACCCCGTGGCTCGCGAGGCACGCCAGGAACTCGCTGTCCTCCACCACCGGGATCCGGACGGCCTCGTCCGGCCCGAGCAGCGGAGCGCACGCCTCGACGGCCGGCAGCATGCGCTCGTCGTCGCGCTCGTCCTCCGGCAGCCGGATCCCGCGCTGCTGCAAGCACCCGCGGAACCCCTCCATCGGCACGCTGCTCTCCGGCGTCGGCCCCGATGCGACGGGAGGCTGAACCACCTCGCCCGTGCACCCGGCCAGAAGCCCCACGACAAGCCCCAGCCACACCACACGCATGCCGCAAACCGACCACAGAACCACGGCCACGCAAAGCCCTGGCCACCAAAAGGACAGGGATGGACACGCCCGCATGGGGTAAAGCGCGGCTATGCGGATCGGTGTTCTCGACGTGGGGTCAAACTCCGCGCATCTCAACGTGGTGGATATCGACCCGGGCGACGCCCCCCGGACGGTCGCGACGGTCAAGCACCCGACACGCCTGGCCGAGGCGATCGACCGCGACGGCGCCGTCCCCCCGGAAGCGATCGGACGACTGGTGCGCGCCGTCGCGAGCTCGGTGCACGCCGCCACCGCCCACGACATCGACGAACTGATCGCGTTCGCGACCTCGGCGGTGCGCGACGCGCCCAACCGCGAGCAGATCGTGGCCCGCGTCGCCGCGGCGACCGGCCTGCGCCTCGGCTCCCTCACCGGCACCGACGAGGCCCGCCTCGTGTTCGCCGCGGCCCGCGCCTGGCACGGCTGGTCCGCCGGCCCCCTCCTGGTGGCCGACATCGGGGGCGGATCCCTCGAAATCGCCCACGGCTCCGGCGACATCCCCGAGACGGCGCTCTCCCTCCCCCTCGGCGCGGGCCGCCTGACCCGCGAGCACCTGCCGGGCGACCCCCCGTCCCGCAAGCACGTCCGCCGCCTGCAACGCCACGTCCACGAGCACCTCCGCGACGCGACCACCGGCCTCCGCCCCGCGAACGCCCTCGCCGTCGGCACGTCCAGGACCTTCACCCAGCTCGCCCGCCTCACCGGCGCCCCCCGCCGCAAGGCGGGCCCGTACGTCAAACGCGAACTGAAGCGCAAGCGCCTCCGAGCCCAGATCCCCGTCCTGGCCGCCACCCCCACCGCCGAACGCGCCGAACTCCCCGGGGTCTCCCGCCCCCGGGCCCGTCAGATCCTCGCGGGCGCGATCACCGCCGAGGCCGTGATGACCGTCCTCGACCTCCCCCGCATCCGGATCTGCCCGTGGGCCGTCCGCGAAGGCATCGTCCTCCACCGCCTCCAAGCCCTGCGCGGCGCCCCCGACCTCGACCTCACGCACCTCACCTGGACGAACCCCCGCGCGCGTCCCCTCCGGATCGTCCCCGCACTCTGACGGGCGCTACTCGAAGTCGTCCGGACTCAGGTCCTCGAGCCGCCCCCCGCGCAACCCCTCGGGCGCGGGCACCGACTCGTCGATCGACCCCGTCGGCTCCTCGACCTCGTCCCGCTCGTCCACCGGCTCCGGCCGCTGCTCGCTCATGACTCCTCCCAACACCGCCAGCCCCCCACTACCCCGCAACCCCCCACAACCCACCCAACACCCCCCCAAGACTCAGGCACCCGACACCAAAGCCAGAATTCACTGGTCAGCGGTCGACTGGGGCGCGGGCACAATCCGGCTCACGCACGTGGTGTAGCGCATCAAGACCCGTGACAAGACGAACGGCGAGAAGACTCGGCTCGTCGTCGGGGAGTTAGAGACGCACAAGTCACGCCGGACGCTCGTCCTCACTCCGGAACCTGGCCAAGCTACGCAGGGGCCACGCTCGTCAAGCCGAAGCGAAGATGGCGGCCGAGGAACTGTGGAAGGAACACAAGCAGATCTTCACGACCGAGGTTGGCACGCCCATGGACCCCGACAACTTCTCGCACACCTTCTCCAAGCTCGCGCAGCGTGCCGGGCCCGGTCACTGGCACCCGCATGATCTACGGCACTCGGGCGCCTGATGCTCGCGGGGGACGCCGCTGCACGTCGTCTCCGAGATCCTCGGGCACGCGAACATCACCATCGGGACCTCTACGGTCACATCCTGGTGGACGACAAACGTGCGGCGGCCGAACGATGAGCGGGGCGCTCTTCGAAGCATGATCGCTGTTGGCGGCTCCCATGCCCAACGCAAAAGGCCCCTCCCATGACCGGAAGGGGCCCCTCACCTGCTGCGCACCCGTAGGGATTCGAACCCCAAACCTTCTGATCCGTAGTCAGATGCTCTATCCATTGAGCTACGGGTGCCTGCCGGTGATTACTGTACCGGGTCCTCGGGGTGCTCCGCGAATCGGTTCGGCGGGGAGCCGGACGTGACGCGGGTCACGGAACCGTTCGTGGCGGTCAGGCGCCGAACCTGTAACCGAGACGGAAGTGACCTGCGCGGTCTACCCTCGTCCGAAGCTCAAAACCCCCTAGAAGGAGCAAACATGCGCATGTCTGCCACCAAGCTGGTCGGCGTCCTCGCCGTCGGTGGCGCCCTGTTCACCTCCACCGCCTGCGGCCCCCTGAGCTCCATCGCCGGCGGTGGCGCGAAGGACGAGGCTTGCAAGAACATCGAGACGGAGCTGCGCGGCATCGCGTCCAGCAGCCCGTCCTTCACCGGCGGCGGCGCGGAGCAGACCGCCGACAAGTGGATCGACGCCGCGTCCACGATCCGCAGCGAGGGCCAGAACGCGGGCGGCGACGTCGAGTCCGCCGCCTCCGCCTTCGCCGGGGACCTCGAGACGGTCGCCAAGAGCCTCAAGGAGCTGTCCTCGGGCAACATCTCGGGTGGTGCGCCGAACATCAGCCAGATGCAGCAGCACGGCCAGGAGCTCGGAGAAGCCTGCGGTTACTCGGGCTTCCGCCTGGGCGGCTGACGGTGACGACCTCCGCTCCCGCGGCCCCGGGAGCGGATTGTCCCCGCATGCGGAGGTTCCGGGCTATGCTTTCAGTGACCCGGGCTCAGGCTTTGCCGGTCGGCACGCCGAACCGGTAGCCTGTCCTGTGCCCGAGGGCCACTGGAGGATTCGCCTAGTCCGGTCTATGGCGCCGCACTGCTAATGCGGTTTGGGTTCACGCCCATCCGGGGTTCAAATCCCCGATCCTCCGCCGGTTAACCAGCGGTCTTTCCGATGTCTAGATCATCGGGAGGGCCGCTGGTTTTGCGTTGGGGGGCCGATGGGGGGCCGACGCGGCGGGGAACCACCGCTGCGGCCGCCTCGGCGGCCTCCTTGAACACCTCCGGAATCACCGAGGTGTAGACGTCAGCCGTGAACGACGATCGGGCATGCCCGAGCGTCTCGCTGACCACCTTCATCTCGACACCCGCGGCGAGCGAGAGCGTGGCTGCCCCGTGGCGCAGATCGTGGAAGCGAATGGGCGGAAGCGGCCCCCCATCGAGCGCCGCTCGAACTTTTTCCTCGCCGACCCGATGCCGACTGGCGATCTGACCGAGGCCCCACCCTTCGACCTCACGCCGACGCCTGATGGCGCCGTACTGGGTCACGAGGAGCTCGAACCTCTGCGAGATCCACTCTGGCCGGAGCGGGGTACCGTCCGGCCGCGTGAACACCAGCCCCGAAGCCGTCCATGCCGGGCCGGCCGCGAGTTTCTCCTCCTTCTGCTGCGCCCTCCACGCACGCAGGTGCGCGACGGTCGCTGAGTCGAGCGTGACAGCCCGGTCGCCTGCATCCGACTTGGCGTCCTCCAGGTCGTCGTCGGGCCTGGTCTCACGGATGGTGAGGAGCCCTGCGTCCAGGTCGACATCGCTCCAGGAGATTCCAGCCACCTCGGCTCGTCGCAGGCCCCGGAACGCGACGAGGTGGAAGAGCGCGTACAGACGCTCCGACTCGTGGATGAAGTCGAGGAAGGCCCCAGTCTGAGTGGGGGTCCACACCATGACCGGTGCAGGGATCTTTCCGTCCTCTTCCCACTGCGCGACCCGCGCCGCCGTCCACACCAGCGGTTTGCGACGCGGCAACCGTGGAAGCTCGACGTGCTCCACAGGGTTGTGAGTGAGATACTTCTTCTTCACCGCCGCACCCATCGCCGAACTGAGCACCGCATGGATGCGTTTGATGCGGGCGGGCGACAGCGGCTTGGTCTGCTTCTTCCCCCGCCGCTCACCCGGTGCGAGCTTCTTCACCGAGTCGGCACGTGCCTCAACGAGCCGACGCAGCATTTCACTGCGTTTCTCTCCTTCCGCCTGCGGCCGGTTGATCTTCAGCATCGCCGCATAGAGCTCGCTCGCGTGACGATCCCGCAGGTCGACGAGCCGCAAATGCCCGAGCCCTGGCTTGTGGTAGAGCTCGACGGCCTCGCGGTAGCTGCTGAGGGTGGAGCTCTTGAGATCGACCTTGCTGTTGATCCACCGATCAAGCCACTGACCGACCGTCATCTGTCGGTCCGACGCGTGCCCGTCGACTCCCAGCTTGGCAAGCTCCTTGACGAGCTCCGCCTCGGCGTCCTCCTTGGTCTTGAACGGGCCCACCCGCGGCCGGCGCCGCTTCCCGTCGGCAGACGGTGGAGCCTCATACCGGAACCACCAGGACCCGTGCCCCTTCTTCTTGATCTGCGGGCAGTTGGTGTCGTACCGCTTCCCCGTCGCCGGGTCGGTACAGCGACACCGCTTGAACACAGCCCCCTTCAACACGCCACCCCCTCTTGACGACTGGTTGGCTTCATTGCAACACAGAGAGTAAGAACCGCTGCTTGCGCAACGTCCTGGGGAGCCAAGGTCCCAAGGGCACCGCTTCGGGTTGCCCTGTCTATGTGGCTTGAGCCATCCCCGCGGTCACGATCTCGGACGCCAACTGACCGGGTGGCCCGCGACGCCCGCGCCTACGGACCATCTCCGCCGGTGCAGGGCCGACACCATCGTGCGGGCCCAGGCCGCCAAGTGGTGCGGACCATCCCCGCGGGTGCGGGGCCGGCAGGGTGAACGGCGTCCGGATCTCGATCACGCGTGGACCATCCCCGCGGGTGCGGGGCCGACGGGAACACGCTCGATGGTGACCGTGTGGTCGCCGGACCATCCCCGCGGGTGCGGGGCCGATCGGTCCGCGCGCGCCTGGTCCTCCTCGCGCTGCGGACCATCCCCGCGGGTGCGGGGCCGACACGGCGCCCGACGGGGCTGGTTCTCTCCACGGGGGACCATCCCCGCGGGTGCGGGGCCGACCGCTTGCGGTCGTCTTCCTCGTCCGTGTCGCCCGGACCATCCCCGCGGGTGCGGGGCCGACCCCGTCCACGAGCAGGAGGGCACGGCCTCCGGGGGACCATCCCCGCGGGTGCGGGGCCGACGTCCTGCTCCTGGCCCTCGCGCGCGGCCTCGAGGGACCATCCCCGCGGGTGCGGGGCCGACCACCGCTGGGTCGTCAAGGTCGTCCTGCCCCAGGGACCATCCCCGCGGGTGCGGGGCCGACCTGGTCGCCGGTGAGGCGCGCGTAGTACGCGGCGGACCATCCCCGCGGGTGCGGGGCCGACTGCTGCACCGTGACCTCGCGGTCCCGCTCCAGCGGACCATCCCCGCGGGTGCGGGGCCGACCACGCCAGAGAAGACAGGACCAGTCCATGCGCAGGACCATCCCCGCGGGTGCGGGGCCGACCACACGTCCGCGTGGGAGAACCGCCGCTCCAACGGACCATCCCCGCGGGTGCGGGGCCGACTCCGGGCCGGCCTCGTGCGCCGGCCGGGGCCTGGGACCATCCCCGCGGGTGCGGGGCCGACTTCGCCCCGGCCTCCTCGGCCATGGCCACGATCGGACCATCCCCGCGGGTGCGGGGCCGACGGTGGCGACGTCGGACGCGATGGGGACGTGGAGGGACCATCCCCGCGGGTGCGGGGCCGACGCCAGCTCGAGGCGGGTGGCGGGCCAGTTGGGGGACCATCCCCGCGGGTGCGGGGCCGACGCCATCCCCGCGGCCGCCGCCGCGACCGCCGCGGGACCATCCCCGCGGGTGCGGGGCCGACTTGATGCCCTTCGCCGCGGCCTCGGACCCGGCCGGACCATCCCCGCGGGTGCGGGGCCGACGAACAGACCTTCGACGTTGCCCGTGAGGGTCAGGGACCATCCCCGCGGGTGCGGGGCCGACGAGCCGCTGCCCGCGTCCGACGACCGGGTCGCGGGACCATCCCCGCGGGTGCGGGGCCGACGAGTAGCCGCCGGACGTGCCGGCGTCGGTGGTGGGACCATCCCCGCGGGTGCGGGGCCGACGAGCCGCTGCCCGCGTCCGACGACCGGGTCGCGGGACCATCCCCGCGGGTGCGGGGCCGACGAGTAGCCGCCGGACGTGCCGGCGTCGGTGGTGGGACCATCCCCGCGGGTGCGGGGCCGACGAGTCCAGGAACCCCGGCCCGGACATCTCGAGAGGACCATCCCCGCGGGTGCGGGGCCGACATCAGCATCGTCTGCGGCTGCTTGACCCACTGGGGACCATCCCCGCGGGTGCGGGGCCGACTGGTCGGACACCCTGTCCGGGCTGAAAGAGCAGGGACCATCCCCGCGGGTGCGGGGCCGACGGCATCGAGGTGCTCCAGCGCGGCCTGGACGGCGGACCATCCCCGCGGGTGCGGGGCCGACACGGTCATGAGCGCGTCGACCTCGGTGGCGAACGGACCATCCCCGCGGGTGCGGGGCCGACCTCCGTCCGGCGATCACGCCGGTGCTGCGCGGGGGACCATCCCCGCGGGTGCGGGGCCGACGCGCCGGGTCGGCCGGCGGCGGTGATGGCCCACGGACCATCCCCGCGGGTGCGGGGCCGACGGGCGCCGGCGTCGCCCTGCACTGGACGCCCTCGGACCATCCCCGCGGGTGCGGGGCCGACGTCGGGCGGGACGCGACGCGCCAGCGGACGGGCGGACCATCCCCGCGGGTGCGGGGCCGACTGGCAGGCGACCGGTCATGGGGAGGTGTCGCCGGGACCATCCCCGCGGGTGCGGGGCCGACCCCTTCTGGGTGTTGAACCCGGTCGCCTGCCCGGGACCATCCCCGCGGGTGCGGGGCCGACCACGGGCGGACACGGCGCGCCGTTGACCTGCGAGGACCATCCCCGCGGGTGCGGGGCCGACCGGCCCGCAAGGTCGGCGTGGAGACGACCTCGGGGACCATCCCCGCGGGTGCGGGGCCGACCACGGGCGGACACGGCGCGCCGTTGACCTGCGAGGACCATCCCCGCGGGTGCGGGGCCGACCGGCCCGCAAGGTCGGCGTGGAGACGACCTCGGGGACCATCCCCGCGGGTGCGGGGCCGACGCCGGTCGCCGTGGGGGTCGGGGGGGCGGGTTCGGACCATCCCCGCGGGTGCGGGGCCGACGCCCCGGACCGTTCACACGGTCCGGGGCCGGTCGGACCATCCCCGCGGGTGCGGGGCCGACCGTTGCGCTCCGAGGGACTCGTGGTGGCGACCGGGACCATCCCCGCGGGTGCGGGGCCGACGGCGCCCGGTCGGGCGCGGTCGGGTCCTAGTCCGGACCATCCCCGCGGGTGCGGGGCCGACGCGGCCGTCGGGTCGTTGTCGATCCACCCGCCCGGACCATCCCCGCGGGTGCGGGGCCGACACTTGCTGACCTGGGACGTTAACACAGGCAACACTGTTTTTCATTTAGTTGGATTTCACAACCCACGGCGTTCGTCCACCAATCAATGACGTCGAACCTTGGAGCGACGCGGCCGTCGCAGCGTTTTGTCGGTGGGGCCAGGTACTTTGCCGGCTGTGACGAGCACAGTCCCTGGACACGGCGGTCAACCTCCCAGCGCTGCAACCGACCCTAATGCGCTCTCACCGCTGGGGGCACTCTGGGGGAAGAGCGCCAGCAGGGGCGGAGGAAGAACCAACCTGTTGCTGCAGCACCTGCTCGACACCGGCGCGGTCGCCGAACTCATCTGGGATCACTACCTGTCACCATCGCTTCGTCAGGCCGTAGATGACATCGCAGGTTTCGGTAAGGGGCGCCGATTCTTCGCGTGGTTGTGCGGGGTCCATGACTTCGGTAAGGCGACTCCGGCATTCCAGCACCTGGATGATGCCGGAGCCGCGCTTGTGCTTCGAGCCGGTCTGTCCTGGGATCAACGCGTGGTCCGCCAGCATCGCTGGAGACACGATCGGGCGGGTGGGTATCTCATTCGCGGGCACCTCTCGCAGGCGGGTTGGTCGGAAACCAGCATCGACTGGGTGTGGCCCCTGATCGCTGGGCATCATGGCTTGTTCCCCACCATGGGGGCGGCGAGCGGCCCCCGGGCGCGGGGTGCCCTCAAGGGCAAGGGTCCGAAGTGGGAGGCGGCTCGACAGGAGTTGCTGGACGCTTTCACGACGGCATTGGGCTTCGACGATGTCGCCAGCGTCGAACCTGCTTCTTTCCCGAACCGAGCGGTGCAGTTGCAGTTGAGCGGGTTCGTGGTGATGGCGGATTGGATCGCCAGCGACCAAGAACATTTTCAAGGCGTTGACTCATTCGCGCAGGTCAGCGTGCAGGGCGCTCGGCACCGCGCGGAGCAGGCGTGGAAGCGGTTGGGCCTGCGGGGCGGCTGGGGTGAACTGGCCGATCCAGGCAAGGATGTTTTCCGGAGGCGTTTCGGTGAGAATCCTCGGGATTCGCAGACGGTGCTGGCGGAAGCTGCCGCGCAGATGGGTGCGCATGGCCTGATCGTGGTCGAAGCGCCTATGGGTGAAGGGAAGACCAAGGCCGCCTTGGTGGCTGCCGAGGTGCTTGCTGCCCGATGGGGGATGGACGGCGTCTTCGTAGGGATGCCCACGCAAGCGACGTGCGATCCGATGTTCGTCAATGTCAGGTCTTGGGTTGACGCCATCGCGCCTTCGTTGGCTTCGCAGGTAGCGCTCCTGCACGGCAAGCGAATGTTCAACAAGCAGTGGCGGGAGCTGTTCAAGGACGAAGACCTCCGGCCGGATGACCGGTTCACCAGTGTGGACGAGGACGAGTTCGGCCTCGAAGACCCCTTTGGAGCTTCTGGTGGGCCGTCTGCGGATGTCGTTCCAGAGCGGAAGGCTCCTGCGGAGTGGTTCATGGGCGCAAAGCGTGGCCTGCTGAGCCCCTTCGTGGTGGGGACGATCGACCAGTTGCTATTCGCCGCCACCCGCACCAAGCACGTCATGCTGCGGATGGCGGGGCTCGCCGGCAAGGTCGTCGTGTTGGACGAGGTACACGCCGCCGACATCTACATGTCGCAGTTCCTGGCGGAGGGGCTGCGGTGGTTGGGGCAGGCCGGAGTCCCTGTGGTGCTGCTTTCGGCGACTCTGCCTCCCGCGCAACGACGGGAACTGATGGCTGCATACCTGGCAGGGACCGGGGCTTTCGGCACTGAGACGTCTGGGCTCTCGGCTGTACCTGAACCCACGGGTTATCCGAGCGTGACGGCTGTGTGGCGTTCCGGGCAAGCGGTGCGCCATGTGGTGCAGGCCAGCCGATCCTGGCGCTCGGACCTGCAGGTGGCGGTCGAAATCCTTCCCGAGCCGTTCGACGAAGCGGCAAACGCTTCAGGAAGATCTGCTGAGGACGAGCAGGTGGCGTCTCTGCTTCGAGAGCGCCTCGTTGACGGCGGGTGTGCCCTGGTGATCCGAAATACGGTGAAACGGGCTCAGCAGACGTTCGTTTCTCTACGCGAAGAGTTCGGTGATGAGGTCCGTCTGCTTCATGGGCGGCTCAGTGAACCTTTTCCAGCAGCGTCCGACGGTGCGTGATCACATCATGATCGCGGGCGGTGTGGCGGGCCCTGGAACGTAAAGAAGCCCTGGTAGGACGGGTGGTCTCTCACCACCGCCCGATCCCACCAGAGGCTTCACATGCTTTTCTACCGTTCTTCGCTGCCGTTGTCGCGTCAGACGCTGCAGTACGTGACCGGGGTCGTCGGCCGCCACCGCAAGCAGGCCGGCAGCAAGGGCCGGGCACTGACGGCGGGCATGCAGGCGCTGATGACGCTGGCGTACTTGAAGAAGGGCGAAACGTTCGCGCAGCTC
>NZ_AULB01000045.1 GCF_000425065.1 Actinomadura rifamycini DSM 43936 | reverse complement strand
TGAACCTTTTCCAGCAGCGTCCGACGGTGCGTGATCACATCATGATCGCGGGCGGTGTGGCGGGCCCTGGAACGTAAAGAAGCCCTGGTAGGACGGGTGGTCTCTCACCACCGCCCGATCCCACCAGAGGCTTCACATGCTTTTCTACCGTTCTTCGCTGCCGTTGTCGCGTCAGACGCTGCAGTACGTGACCGGGGTCGTCGGCCGCCACCGCAAGCAGGCCGGCAGCAAGGGCCGGGCACTGACGGCGGGCATGCAGGCGCTGATGACGCTGGCGTACTTGAAGAAGGGCGAAACGTTCGCGCAGCTCGGCGCCGGGTTCGGCGTCGGGACCACCACCGCCTGGCGATACGTCAACGAGACGGTCGCGCTGCTGTCGGCCCGCTCACCCAAGCTCGGCCGGGCACTGGCCGAGGCCCGCAAGGACGGCCTGCCGTACCTGGTCCTGGACGGCACGCTCATCCCGATCGACCGGGTGAAGGCCGACCGGCCCTTCTACTCGGGCAAGCACAAGAAACACGGAATGAACCTGCAGGTCCTCGCCTCGCCGGACGGGACCATCCTGTGGGTGTCGGGCCCGCTGCCCGGCTCCGTCCACGACCTGAAGGCCGCCAGGATCTGGGGCCTGGTCCGTGAACTGGCCGCCTCCGGGCTCCTGGTCCTGGCCGACAAGGGCTACGTCGGCGCCGATCCGCACATCCAGACGCCCTACAGAGGCAAGAACAAGCCCGAGCCACTCAAGGACGCCAACCGCTCCCACGCCAAGCTCCGCGGGCCCGGCGAACGCGCCAACGCCCAGCTGAAGAACTGGAAGATCCTGACCAAGCTGCGTTGCTGCCCGCATCGAGCCGGTCACCTGGCCAAGGCCATCCACGTCCTCCAGAACCGCGAGCTCAACGCACGTTGAAAAAGGGTCACTGAGGTCGTCCAGGCGGACGCCGAGCGCGGCCGCCGTCTCGTCCTTGCTCATCCCGAAGGCGAGGGGCCCGACGCCCTGCAGTGGGGTGAACTGCCACCGGTCCCGCTCGGCGTCAGGCTTGACCGTCCACGGATTCCACTCGCTCATCGCCCTCACTTTCATTTACGTGATGGCAGACGATTATCTGGCACTGAGCCCGGTGATCGAACCTTCAGCGCCGAGCGCCTCGGATCGACGGCGTGCCCGCGCGCGCTGGTGACGCCGTATTCGGCGAAAAGCCGGCCAGTGACAGTCGGGCGACGCTTGGCGGGCTGTCCCACATCCCCGATCTGTGGCCTACTGGGCGGGGGCCTCGGCGAGCGACAGACTGTTCCCGTCGGGGTCCAGCACGACGACGTGGCGCACGCCGTTGCCGTAGGTCTCCACCGGTTCGTGCCCGATGCCGCGCGCGGCGAGGCGGGCCAGGATGTCGTCGAGGTCGGTCACACCCAACGTGATCACGGCACCGCCTACCCGCTCGGCCCGCTCGTCGACGACGATCCACGCGTTCTCACCGACGCGCCACAGGTACTCATCGCCGATGACCTCGTCCGCGGCGCGCCCGAAGAACACCTCGAACCACTCCAGTGCCTCGGTCCGGTCACTTACCGGCATGACGCAGTACAAGTCCACTCGGACACCACCCTCCTCAGCCGTTTCGGAACTCAGACCACTCCCATGACCGGAACTCATCTGACGGAGGCAGACCGTCGCTTCATCGGTATCACCGCCGAACCGTTCCACGACCAGAGGCTGGATACGCCGAGGGCATCCACCGATCTGGTTCACGTCGGCCTGCTCGCGGTTCGAGTAGGCAGCGAGGCGCCGTCGTCCGGACAAGAACGGTCTCCTTGCCGTTCGCCTGGTTTTCATGAGGCTGGAGCACGCTTGCGCGCGGTCGATGATCGAGGAGGCGTTGATGCGCGCAAGCCGTTTTCTGGTGACGATGTTGTTTACGGTGGTGATCGTGGGTCAGTTCACCGCGCCGGCCGCTGCCCGGCCCAAGCCAAGGGCCTTGACCGTGATGACCTTCAACATCCACCACGGACAGGGCACTGACGGGAAACTCGACCTGGAACGCATCGCCCGGGTCATCCAGGGGGCCGACTCCCAGGTCGTCGGGCTCCAGGAGGTCGACCGGCACTGGTCGCAGCGCAGCGACTTCGTCGACCAGGCGTCCTGGCTGGCGCGCCGGCTCCGCATGCACGTGGTGTACGGGGCCAACCTCGACCGCGACCCGGAGCGGCCCGGCGAACCGCGCCGCCAGTACGGGACCGCGATCCTGACCCAGAGCCCGATCCTCGACTGGGACAACACCCTGCTCCCCCGGTTCGACGACGGTGAGCAGCGCGGCCTACTGCGAGCCCGCATCCGGGTGCGGGGCGTCCCGCTGACCGTCTACAACACCCACCTGCAGCACAACAACGCCGCCGAACGGCTCGCGCAAGTCACCGCGATCGAGGAACTGATCGGCAACCCCGAGCACTCGTTCGTGCTGCTGGGCGACCTCAACGCGACCCCCGAGTCGGCCGAGATCCGCGCCCTCACCGACGAGATGGCCGATTCCTGGGTCGAGCGCGGCGTGGGCGCCGGGCACACCTACAACAGCGAGAACCCCACAGCCCGGATCGACTACGTGCTCACGTCCTCGTCGGTGGTCACCCGGACGGCCGCAGTGGTCACGGCCGACCCCGGCGCCTCCGACCACCTGCCGGTGACCGCCGAGGTCCGACTGCCCGGCAGCCACCGCAACGATCTCTGATTGAGGCCCGGGGCGAGGGAAGCGAGAGAACCGGCTGGTCGAATTGCGGCTGAGAATTGAGAAGAAAGTTCCATAATGGCCTCTCCCCGCCGAGAAGCCCAAGAGCGCGTCCCAGGTGGGAGATGAGGCGAGTTGCCGGAGGGTGCTCGGTTCTGGCGTCGAATCTTGCGATCCGATTGGCGCCGTGAGAGTTGTGGACGATCGTTTCGGTTGATCCCGACGTTCGAGCTGCAGCGGCGGGACGCTGACCACCCTTGCCTTGCCCTCGCCGCCGCCATCACCTGCTACGAGAAACTTGCCAATATCACCCCGCGAGAAAAGGTCTAACTGGCCACGGCTTCGCGACAGACACGCAGCAATAAATCGGCCCGATGGGCGATTAAGGTGGCGATCTAAACGGCGACGCTTTCCGTAGAGGACAAAAATGCTTACCCCTGGCGGGTGTTGAAACGCCGGAGTTTCGCGACCGCGAATCCGCGCACGGTCTCGCTGCGGCCGTCGATCCGCCGGCCGCCGCCGTCGGGGATGCGACCGAGTTTCTTGACGTCCAGGTGGATCATCGCGCCCGGTTCGGGGTGCTCGTAGCGGCGGGTGCTCATGGGGGTGGCGCGGATCTGCCGTCCGGTGAGCGGGTCGCAGGCGACCAAGACGGGGATGTGGCGGCGCAAGATGCGGGTGACCCGGGCCGGCACGCCAGTGGCGGCGATTTAGTCGGGCCCGGCCCGCAGCTCATGGCGGGCGGCCCCCACCCGCTCCTCCACCTGCGGCGACGTACGCGACCAGTCGGCCGTCGAAAACGAGGGCCGTGGCGAGGTTGCCCGCGTCCGGCTGCTGTGGGCGGTCATCGCTTCCGCGGAAGCGGTCACGTCGCGAGACGCGCTCATCGCGCACGGTTCGGGGAACGCCCTGGTCGGGCACGTGGTGGACGCCCTCCTCGGCATCCTGGACGGCTCCGCGATCGGCATCGACTACCCGGAGGTGCGGCGCACCGCCGTTCACCGGGCCCACCTGCGGGCGGCCGGGCGCAGGGCGGCAACGAAACTGCGCTGATGCCGCCTCGCCTCGTCTGAGGCCGGGGCCGCCGCGCGCGGGCTTGCCGGGGACCGGGCGTCCCCCGTCACGCCTGCGCGACGAGGATGCCGTCTTCGTCGCTGAAGACCTCGTCGCCGGGGCGGAAGACGGCGCCGCCGAACGTGACGGGGACGTCCCGTTCGCCCATGCCCTTCTTCCGGCTCTTGCGGGGGTTGGAGCCGAGCGCCTTGACGCCGACGGCGATGGTCGCGAGGACGGCGGTGTCGCGGACGGCGCCGTTGATGATCACGCCCGCCCAGCCGTTGCGCGCGGCGAGCCGGGCGATCTGGTCGCCCATGAGCGCCGCGTCGAGGGAGCCCTGGCCGTCGACGACCAGGACCCTTTCGTCGCCCGGCTCGCTCAAGGCGTTCTTCAGCAGGACGTTGTCCTCGTGGCAGCGGACGGTCGCGACGAGCCCGTGGAACGCCTGGCGGCGCCCGTACTGGCGGAACTGGAGCGAGCAGGACTGGAGCGCGTCGCCGTGCTCGTCGTAGAGGTCGGCGGTGACGATGTGCATGGGTACTCCTTTGTTCTAGGGGGTCGGGGGGCCGGTGGGGAGGCGGCGGGCCAGGAGACCGGCCCAGCCGAGGCCCGCGGCGGCGGCGCACAGGACGCCGCCCGCCCCGAGACCGGCCGCGAGCAGGCCGGCCGCTCCGGGGACGATGATCTGCCCGGTGCGGTTGCCGACCAGGCGCAGCGACATGGCGCGGCCGCGCAGCCCCGGGGGCGCGGACTCTGCGAGCCACGACATGGTCACGGGCTGCCCGACGCCCAGTCCCGCCCCGGCGACGACGAGCAGGACCGCCAGGAGCCAGAAGGGGACGGGGAGCGGCAGGGCGGCCATGGCGACGGCGGCGCCGAGGGTGCTCGCGACCAGGAGGCGCCGCCGGCCGAGGAGGCGGGTGAGCCGGCCGAGGAACAGCCGCGACGCCATGGAGGCGAGGCCGCGCAGGGCGAGCAGCGCGCCGACGGATCCGGACGACAGGCCGCGTTCGGCACCGAGCGCCGGGAGGTAGGCCAGGGTGATGTCGACGGCCGCCAGGACGATGCAGCTCGTGGTGAGCGCGTGGACGAGTCCGGGCAGCCGGAGCAGCGAGCCGATGCCGGCCGCGGTCTCGCAGGACGTGGTGCGCGCGGGAGGCCGTCCGGGCAGCGCCAGGCTCAGGACGATGAGGGCGGCGGCGACCGCCGTGGACCAGCGGAAGATCGCGCCGGTGTCGGGGACGGCCCGGTGCCCGCCGAAGACGACGATGAAGCCGGGGCCGATCGCCTGCCCGAGCGAGGCGGCGAACGTGTAGTGCCCGAACGCGGTGTCGTGGGATCCGCGGGGCGCGGTGTTCGCGACCATCGCCTGCTGCCCGAGGACGCTGCACAAGTGGCCCGCTCCCAGGAGCATCCCGGCGGCGAACAGGCCGCCCGCGGAACCGCCGACCGCGATGAACACGGCGCACGAGCAGGTGAGCAGTAGCGCGCCGCCGATCATGACGCGGCGTTCGCCGACCCCGTCGACCAGTCGTCCGGCGGGGATGGCGAGGACGAGGGGCGCGAAGGCGAAGCTCGCGGCCACGATGCCGAGCGCGGCGTCCGGGACGCCGAGCTCCATGGCGCGGTAGGTCATGGTCGGACGCAGGACGAACGTGAGCAACTGCGTGACGACCGAATGGAGCAGGAGGACCGCGAACCGCGCGTGCCGGGAGGAAGTGCGCGAAGTCATCCGGGGTGGACGGCTCAGGCGTCGCGAAGCGGTTCCGGGGCCTCGCCCGCGGGTTTGCGCAGCCTCCAGGCCGCCTTGGCGCCGAGGCTGGTGTCGATGTGCTCGCGCATCACCGCGGCGGCACCGTCGGCGTCCCCGGCGAGGATGCAGTCGAGGAGCGCCTGGTGCTCGGCTGCTTTCTTGTCCCGCTCGGCCTGGCCGCGGTCGACTTCGAGGGCGAGCCGCCGGTAGCGGTCGGCCTTGTCCCACAGGCCGTCCAGCGTCTCGATGAGCAGTTCGTTGTGGGACGCCCGGTAGATCGCGGCGTGGAAGCGGCGGTGGGCGACCAGTTGCTCGACGGCGGGGTCGCCGGGGAGGGGCTGCAAGCCCTCGATCGAGCTGCGCAGGAGGCCGATGTCCTCCTTCGTGCGGCGGTCCGCGGCCAGCGCGGCGGCCAGCGGATCGAGCGAGCGGCGCAGCTCCAGCAGGTCCCGCGCCTCCTCGGCCCGCAGCGGCTTGACCCGGGCGTCGCGGTGGGCGTCGAGGTCGACCAGGTTCTCGCTCTTCAGGCGCCGCAGCGCCTCGCGCAGCGGCGTGGTGCTGATGCCGATCTCCCGCGCGAGCCGTGCCTGCGGGATCACCGTGCCGGGCGGCAGCTCGCCCGACAGGATCCGCTCGCGCAGCCGCATGTAGGCGTACTCCGCCTTGGTCGTGTAGAGCTCCGCCGGTTCGCTCACCCGCATCACCGTCCCTTGGTCCGAACAGACTATAACCTACATCGCCCTCCCCACCCGGCGCCGAACAGCAGCCCACAAGGGCCTTACAAGGCCGCAGATACACGTTTGTGAAGGCTGTGCGGCCTTACCTGCCGAGAAAAGAATCCCGCTGAAGGGTTGACGTCATAGGTTATAACGAAGCACAGTGAGCGTCGTCACAGACGCCGACCCCCGGTCGGCCGAGGAGGGACTGCCATGCCCGTTATGACTTCGCCGGACCGTGCGCGGACGGTCCGGCCACGGCGACACCGCATCCTGGGGCTGCTCGCCGCCGGCGCGGCCGCCGCGCTGCTGGCGGCGTGCGGAGGAAACGAGACGGTCCCCCTCCAACCCGTCGCCACGGGCCGGCCGCCGTCGTACTACCCGGCCGAATACTCGTCGGTCATCGAGGCGTCCAAGAAGGAGGGCGGCACCCTCACCATCTACTCCAACACCGACCAGGAGAACTGGACGCCGGTCCTGCGGGACTTCAAGCGGAAGTACCCGTGGGTGAAGAAGGTGTCCGCCGGCAACCTGGACAGCGACGAGGTGTTCCAGCGGGTGCTGAGCGAGCAGGCCACCGGCGGGTCGCCCGCCGACCTGCTGGTCTCCAACGCCGCCCAGGCGTGGGCGGACTTCGCCGGACGGGACGGCACCCTGCTGGAGTACGAGTCGCCCGAGGTCTCGAAGCTGCCGGAATTCGGCAGGCTGCTGCCGGGCGTCCACGCCATGTCGGTCGATCCGCTGGCGATCGTCTACAACGGCGCGCTGCTCGAGGAGGACCTCACCGGCCTCGGACGGCTGGCCGACCTGGCGGCCAAGGACCCCGACAAGTACCGCGACAGGATCACCGCGCGGGACGTCGAGGGCTCGTTCGGGTTCACCGTGTCGCACGCCTTCACCGAGGCGAGACCCGGCGCGTGGGCGCACCTCGGCACGCTGCTGCCGATGGCCCGTCCGGAGACGTCGTCCGGCACCCAACTGGAGAAGATCACCTCCGGGGAGTACGTCGCGGGCTTCTTCATCAACGCGGCCCCCGCCTATCCGGTCGTGGAGCGGAGCGGCGGCCTGCTGAAGCTGGCCTTCCCGTCCGAGGGCACCGTCGTCCTCCCCCGCGGGATCGGCATCGCGGCCGGCGCGCCGCACAAGGCGACGGCCAAGCTGTTCGTCGACTTCCTGCTGTCCGACGAGGGCCAGCGGGCGGTCGCCGAAGGCGGGCTGACCGCCTACCGCGACGGCGTCCGGGCCGGCGGCGGACGCCACACGTACCAGGAACTCGTCGGCGAGGTCGGCGCCGGCAACGTGATCGTCACCGAGTACGCCGAGGTGGCCGAAGGAGAGGTCGACGCCTTCCTCGGCCGCTGGAACGGCCTGCTCGCCCGCTGAACCGGCCGTCAGGCCCCTACTCGCCCGCTGCTTCCCGCCCCGCAGCGAAGGGAAACCACCCCATGTCGCTTCTCACCGAGCCGCCCGTCGCGGCCGACCCGCCACCGCCACCGCCACCGCGACGCGGACGCGCCCCCCGGTACCGCCGGATCCTGGGCATGCCGCGGGAACTGTGCCTCCAGTACGCGGTGCTGCTGGCGCTGGCGGTGCTCGTCCTGGCACCGGTCGTGCCGACGCTGTACCAGTCGTTCCTGGACCGGCCGCTGTACGAGGCCGGCGGCGCGCTGAGCCTGGACAACTACGCCCGCCTGTTCACCGACGCCGGGTTCGGACGGGTCGTGCTGAACACGCTCCTCTTCGCCGGTCTCACGAGTGTCCTGGCACTGCTGATCGCCGTCCCCATGGCGATCGTCGTGACGCGGACGGCGCTGCCCGCCGGGCGCTTCTTCGCCGCGCTGATGCAGTGGCCGTTCTTCATCTCCTCGCTGATCCTCGGCTTCGGCTGGATCATCATGTACGGCCCCGCGGGCTTCGTCAGCGTCCAGGTCAGGGAGACGATCGGGACCGTCCCGTGGAACCTGTACTCCATCCCCGGGATGGCGCTGACCGAGGCCGTCGCGCTGGCCCCGATCGTCTACACGTTCTGCGCCGGCACGCTGCGGCAGAACGACGCGTCGCTGGAGGCCGCGGCCCGCGTGTGCGGGGCGGGGCCGCTGCGCATCCTGTGGTCGGTCGTCCTGCCGATGCTGCGGCCGCCGATCGTCTACAGCTCGATCCTCGTCGTCAGCATGTCCATCGAGACGCTCAGCATCCCGCTGCTGTACGGCGAGCCCGTCCACATCGAGGTCTTCTCCACGTTCCTGTACACCAACGGGCTCCAGTCGATCGACCCGGACTACGGCGTGCTCGGCGCGGCCTCCACCCTGATCCTGCTGGTGACCGTCGTGCTGGTCGCCGCCCAGGCCAAGCTGCTGCGCAACGCGCAGCGCTTCGTGTCGGTGCGGGGCAAGGCCACGCGCCCCCGGCCGCTGGACCTCGGCCGGCTGAAGTGGGTCGCCGTCGCCGCCATCACCGTCTACGTGGTGCTGGGCGCGCTCGTCCCCATCGCCGGGCTGGTGTTCCGCAGCTTCACCCACGTGTTCACCCCGCTCCAGTCGCCGCTGAAGACGGTCACCGCGGCCAACTACGAGCGGATCTTCGAGTACCCGGTGTACGTCCAGTCGATCCGCAACAGCCTCATCGTCGCGGCGGTCGGCGCGGTGCTGGTCAGCGCGCTGGCGATGCTGGCGGTCATGGTGGCGCGCAGGTCGTCCTTCCGGTTCGCCCGGGCGGTGGAGTACCTGGCGCTGGCGCCGCAGGCGATGCCGGGCATCATCGTCGGCATCGGGCTGTTCTGGGCGCTGGCCTTCGCCCCGTTCGGCGCCGGCGACCTGATCATGGGGACGCTCTGGGCGATCATCATCGGGTTCGGGATCCGGGCGCTGCCGAGCGGCTTCGGCTCGGTCGCGCCGTCCCTGATGCAGATCGGCCGGGAACTGGACGACGCCGCGCGCGTCTCCGGAGCCGACTGGGTGCGGGCGTTCTCCCGCGTCCTGGCGCGGTTGCTCCGCCCGGCCTTCGCGGGCGCCCTGATCCTGACCTTCGTGACCCTGCTCAAGGAGTACTCGCCGGCGGTGTTCCTGGGCTCCGCGGACGCCAACATCATCGGCACCACGATGCTCGAGCTCTGGGTGCAGGGGAACACGGGCTCGGTCGCCGCTCTCGCCACCCTCCAGATCGCCATCACCGCGGTCTTCGTCGGACTCGCCGGCCTGCTCATGAGAGGACGCAAGGATGCCTGAGGTCAGAGTCGCCGGACTGTCCAAGCGGTTCGCGGGCAACACCGTGCTGCACGACATCGACTTCACCATCGAGGACGGCGAGTTCTTCACCCTCCTCGGCCCCAGCGGCTGCGGAAAGTCGACCACGCTGTCGTGCATCGCGGGCCTGGAACGTCCCACCGAGGGCGGCATCACCGTCGGCGAGAAGGTCTTCGTCGACACCGCCGCCAAGACGTTCGTCCCGCCCGAGGGCCGCGACCTGGGGATGGTGTTCCAGACCTACGCGCTGTGGCCGCACATGACGGTCGCGCAGAACCTCGCGATGCCCCTGAAGATTCGCAAGGTCGACAAAAATGCGCAGGCCACCCTCATCGACGACGCCCTGGAGAAGGTCGGCCTGAAGGACCTGCGGGACCGCTACCCCCACCAGATGTCCGGCGGCCAGCAACAGCGCGTCGCGCTGGCCCGCGCGCTGGTCTACTCCCCCGACGTCCTCCTCCTGGACGAGCCGCTGTCCAACCTCGACGCCCAGCTCCGGGAGCAGGCGCGCGCCTGGCTCAAGCGCTTGCAGGAGGAACTGGGAATCACGACCGTCTACGTCACGCACGACCAGGAAGAGGCGCTGGCGCTCAGCGACCGCATCGCCGTCATGTCCGAAGGGCACCTGGTCCAGGTCGGCCCCCCGCACGAGATCTACCAGGAGCCCGCGACGGTCGGCGTCGCGTCCTTCGTCGGCCGCTGCAACTTCCTCCCCGGACGGCTGAGCGCCGTCACGGGCGACGGCGCCGAAGTCGTCCTGGACTGCAACGGCCAGACGGTCCGCACCCGGTCCGCCGACCTGCCGGCCGGATCCGCCGTCACCGTCGCCGTCCGCCCCGAGCGCCTGAAGGTGCTGGCGGGCGGCCGCGCGGCCGACGCGGACGCCAACGTCCTGCGGGGCGAGGTCGTCACCGCCTCCTACGTCGGCTCGCGGCACGAGTACGAGGTGCGCATCGGCGACCGGCTCGTCCAGGTCTCCACCGGACGGCCCGGCCTGACCGGCGAGCTGGCGCTCGCCGCCGCCCCGGACGTCTGCCTGCTGTACCCGGCCGACGACGCCGTACCGGCCGACGTCGAGGCCCTGACCACCACTTCCTGACCCCGCCACCGACCACCGCACCCCGCACACACGGAAATCGAGGAACGCTGTGACCAGTAACGTGTCCCCCCGCCCGTACCGGCTGGGCGTCCTGCACGGCGACGGCATCGGCCCCGAGATCGTGCCCGCCGCCGTGCTGGCCGTCGACGCGGCGGTCGCCGCGGCGGGCGCCCCGCCCGTCGGCTGGGAGGAGCTCCCGCTGGGCCGCGCGGCGATCGACGCCCACGGCAGCGCCGTCCCGGACACCACGCTCAAGGCGCTCGACGGGCTGGACGCCTGGCTGCTCGGCCCGCACGACAGCGCCGCCTACCCCGAGCCCCACCGGTCCCGGCTGAACCCCAGCGGGACCATCCGCAAGCATTTCGACCTGTTCGCCAACATCCGCCCGGCCACCGCCTTCGAGGGCGCGGACGCCATCGTGCCCGGGACCGACCTGGTCATCGTGCGGGAGAACACCCAGGGGTTCTACGCCGACCGCAGCACCTACAAGGGGACGGGCGAGTTCATGCCCTCGCCCGACGTGGCGATCGCGATGGGGATCATCACCCGCCCGGCGGTCGAGCGCATCGCCCGGGAGGCGTTCGAGCTGGCGCAACGTCGGCGCCGCCGGGTCACCATCGTGCACAAGGCCAACGTGCTGAGGATGACGACCGGCATGTTCCGGGACGTGTGCCTGGAGGTCGCGGCGGACTACCCGGACGTGACCGTGGACGACTTCCACATCGACGCCATGACGGTGCACCTGGTGCGCCGGGCGGACGAGTTCGACGTCGTCGTCACCGAGAACATGTTCGGCGACATCCTCTCCGACCTCGCGGGGGAGATCGCCGGTTCGCTCGGCAGCGCCCCGTCGATCAACGCCTCCGCCGAGCGCGCCATGGCGCAGGCCGCGCACGGGTCCGCGCCCGACATCGCGGGCCGGGACGTCGCCAACCCCACGGCCATGATCCTGTCCGCCGCGATGCTGCTGGACTGGCTCGCCGCCCGCCGCGGCGACGACGCGCTGAACACGGCCGCGGACCTCATCCGGCGCGGGCTCGCGGACACGGTGCGGTCCGGGACCGCGACCCCCGACATGGGCGGGACGGCGGGCACGCGCCGGTTCGCCGAGGCGGTCGCCGCGGCCGTCGCGCGGCCGTGACCGGCACGGACGCCCCGCAGGGGCCTCGAACCGCCCGAGAGAACGGAGGACCGGCCGTGATGTCCGCGTCCCCGCTGGTCGCGATCATCAACGCCGCGGCGGCGTCCATGGCGCCCGCCGCGCAGGGGCTGCGCGAGGGCTTCCCCGAGGCCCGGCCCTGGCACCTGCTGGACGACCGGCTGGTGTCGGAGGCCGACTCCGCCGGCGGGACGACCCCGGCGCTGCGCCGCCGCATGCTCGCCCTCATCGACCACGCCGTCCGGGGCGGCGCCGACGCCGTGCTGCTGTCGTGCTCGATGTACGGCCCGGTCGCGGGCCTGGCGCGGCGGCTTCACACGCTGCCGGTGCTGGGGTCCGACCAGGCGATGTTCGACGAGATCGTCCACCGCGCCCCCGGCCGCGCCGTGGTCATCGGGTCGCTGCCCTCGGCGGTGGCGGACTCGGTCGCCCGGTTGGAGGCCGCCTTGGGCGCTTCGCCGACGCGGGTGACCGGGGTGATGGCGGACGGCGCGGCCGCGGCGGCGTCGGCCGGCGACCGCGAGGCGCTCGCCGACGCGCTCGTCCGGGCGGCCCGGCCGCACGTCGGCGAGGGCACGCTGTTCCTGCTCGGCCAGTACTCCCTCACCCCCGCGCACGGCGCGCTGGCGGAGCGGCTGGGCCGCGACGTGCTCAGCCCGCCGCTGATGGCCGCGCGCCTGCTGCGGCGGCGGCTCCTCGACGCCGCCCCCGTCCCGGCGGGGACACGGTGAGCCGGGTACCCGAACGCGCCGAGGCGTCCGGACGTGTGGCGCTGGGCTGCGTCGCCGACGACTACACCGGCGGCACCGACGTGGCGGCCGCGCTGCGCCGGGCTGGTCTGCGGACGGTGCTGTCGTTCGGCCCGCCGGAGCCGGGCACCGTGCCGCCGTCGTGCGAGGCGATCGTCGTCGCGTTGAAGACCCGGACCGCGCCCGTCGGCGAGGCGGTCGCCCGCACGCTGGACGCCCGCCGCCGGCTGGCGGAACTCGGCGCCGCGCGGCTCTACTTCAAGTACTGCTCCACGTTCGACTCGACCGACGAGGGCAACATCGGCCCGGTCGCCGACGCGATCCTGGACGACGCCGGCGTCCCGCTGACCGTGGTGTGCCCGGCCGCGCCCGAGCACGGGCGGACCGTCTACCAGGGGCATCTGTTCGTGCGGGACAGGCTCCTGTCCGAGTCGTCGATGAAGGACCATCCCCTCACCCCGATGACCGATCCGGACCTGGTGCGCGTCCTGGGCAGGCAGACGCCGCACCCCGTCGCCCTGCTCCCCCACGAGACCGTCCGCGACGGGGCGGCCGCCGTGCGGGACGCGCTGGACGCGCTGCGCCGGCAGGGCGTCCGTTACGCCGTGGCCGACGCCGTGAGCGACGGCGACCTCGCCGTCCTCGCCGCCGGCAGCGCCCACCTGCCCGTCGTCACGGGCGCCGCCGGGCTCGCGGGCGCGATCGCGGCGGCCTACCGGGACAAAACGGACATGGACGGGACGGACGACACGGCCGCACTGCCCGCCGGTCCGGGGATCGTCCTGGCGGGCAGTTGCTCCCAGACCACGTTGGCGCAGGTGGAGGCCGCGCGGGCGGCCATGCCGTCCTACCGGGTGGACCCGGCGCGGACACCGGACCGGGACGGGCTGATCGCCGGTGCCCGCGCATGGCTGGACGCCCACGCCGGCGGCGGACCTGTCATGGTCTACTCCTCGGCCGACGCCGCCGAGCGCGCGGACTCCCCGCTGGGTCCGGCCGCGGGGGCGGTTCTGGAGGACGTCTTGGCCCGCGTGGCCGAACACGCCGTCGGGCTCGGCTACCGCCGGATCGTCGTGGCGGGAGGCGAGACCTCCGGAGCCGTCCTCGACCGCCTGGGCGTCCGGTCCGTCGTGGTGGCCGAGGAGGAGGACCGGGGAGTTGCCTGGTGCCGGTCGACCGGCGGCCCCGAACTGGCGCTGCTCCTCAAGTCCGGCAACTTCGGGCGGGAAGACCTCCTGGTGCGGGCGATCGGAGGCCACCGGTGATCGGCGTCGCCGAGGCCGCCGCGCAGATCGTCGCGCTCGGCGCCTCCCTCCACGCGCGCCGCCTCACCCACGGCCGTACCGGGAACCTGAGCGTGCGCACGTCCGCCGGCGTCCTGATCACTCCGACGGGGGGATCGCTGGACGCCCTCGCCCCGGACGCGCTCGCCCTCGTCGATCCCGACGACCGGCGGCACGTGAGCGGGCCGCCGCCGTCCAAGGAGGCGTTCCTGCACCTGGCCGTCTACCGGGCGCGGCCGTCCTGCGGAGCCGTGGTGCACCTGCACAGCACGCACGCCGTCGCGCTCTCCTGCCACGCCGGGATCGACCCCGCGGACGCGCTGCCGCCGCTGACCGCCTACTACGCGATGCGGGTCGGGCGGCTGCCCGTCCTGCCCTTCCACGCCCCCGGCGACGTCCGGCTGGAACCGGTCGTCGAAGAGGCCGCCCGGGACGTCCACGCGCTGCTGCTGGCCAACCACGGCTCCGTCGCCGCCGCCGCCGACCTGTCGGCCGCGGCCGACGTCGCCGAAGAGATCGAGGAGACCGCCCGCCTGTGGTTCCTTCTGCAGGGCCATCCGACCCGTCCCCTGTCCCCCGAGCAGGCGGCCGGTCTGACCGTCCCGGCGATCAGGACGGGAGGACCGGCGTGACCCCGGCCGACGACTCCCCCGCCCGGTACCCCGCCGAAGCCCTGACCGACGTCGCCGCACAGATCCTCATGGCGCAGGGCGTACCCCTGGACGACGCCCGCCTCGTCGCCGACAGCCTCGTCGTCGCCGACGCCTGGGGACATCCCTCGCACGGGCTCCTACGCCTCGGCTGGTACGTCGAGCGGTTGAGAACGGGCGTGATGAGACCGGTCACCGAGGTCGCGATGCCGGTCGACGCCGGGGCGGTGGCGGTGCTCGACGGCCGCGACGGCGTGGGGCAGGTCGTCACCGCCCGGGCCTGCGACGACGCCGTGCGGCGGGCAGCCGAGCACGGGGTGGGCGTGGTGGCCGTCCGCAACGGCAACCATTTCGGCACCGCCGCCTACTTCACCCGCAGGATGGCCGCGGCCGGCTGCGTCGCGATCCTGACCACCAACGGCAGCCCGGCGATGGCGCCGTGGGGCGGCCGGGAGAAGACCGTCGGCGCCAACCCGTGGTCGATCGCCGCGCCCCGGGCGGGCGCGGACCCGGTCGTCCTCGACATCGCCAACACCGTCGTCGCCCGAGGCAAGATCTACGCCGCGCTCGAACGCGGTGAGGACATCCCCGCCGACTGGGCGATCGACGCCGACGGGAACCCCACCACCGACCCGCGGGCCGCCATCGACGGGATCGTCCGGCCGATGGCCGGGCACAAGGGCTACGCCATCTCCTTCATGATGGACGTCCTGTCCGGGGTGCTGACGGGTTCCTCCTACGCCACCGCGATCGCGGGCCCCTACGTCCCCGACCGGCGCAGCGGATGCGGCCATCTGGTCATCGCGGTGCGCGTCGACGCCCTCCTGCCGGAACGGGAATTCGCCCGCCGCCTGGACGACCTCATCCACCTCACCAAGGCGGTGCCGACGGCCCCCGGCAGCGGAGAGATCCTCTACCCCGGCGAGATCGAGGACCGCAACGCACGCACCTCCGCGCGGACGGGGATTCCTCTCCCGTCCCGCACCCGCTCCGAACTGGTCCGGCTCGCCCGCGAATCCGGCGTCGCGATGCCGGAACCAATCAGCGAGGGGGCGGCAAGACCGTGTTCGTCGTGATCGTGAACATGCGGGTCGAGCCCGGCAAGCTCGACGACTTCTGCGGCGCCCTGACCGAGAACGCCGAGGCCACCCGGCGGGAGCCCGGCTGCCTGCGCTTCGACGTCCTGCAGAGAACCGACGACCCGTGCGCGTTCGTCCTGCACGAGATCTACCGGGACGAGCACGCGTTCTTCCACGAGCACCGGTCGGCTTCGCACTACCCGTCCTGGAAGGCCGCGTCCGCCGCCTGCGTCGTGCCCGGCACCCACCAGAACACCTACTGCGTCCCGGCGGAGCTCCCCGCGCCCGGGAAACCGGATCACCAGGGCCGATGACCACGCTCCGCGTGGGCGCCTGCCCGAGAACAGGAGGAAACCGATGGCCCGGCACCTGAGCGGCTCGATCGCGTCCGGCCTGGACGCCTACGGGACGCGCGGCACGCTGCGCCTGGGATCCCGGGAGCTGTCGATCCACCGGATCGGCGAACTCGCCCCCCGCCGCCTACCGTTCAGCCTGCGGATCGTCCTGGAGAACCTGCTGCGGCACCAGGACGGCTCCCGGGCGTCGACCGCGGCGATCGAGGCGCTGGCGAACTGGCAGCCCTCTTCTCCCGCCGGCCCTGTGGTCGAACTGCGGCCGTCCCGGGTATTCCTGCACGACACCAACGGCGTGCCCGTCATCGCCGACCTGGCCGCGATGCGCGACGCGATGGAGCGGCTCGGCGGCGATCCGGCGGACGTCAACCCGCTCGTCCCGGCCGAGCTGGTCGTGGACCACTCGGTCGTCGCCGACGTGTTCGGACGGCCGGACGCGCGCGTCCGCAACGTCGAGCTGGAGTACCGCCGCAACCACGAGCGGTACCGCTTCCTCCGGTGGGGACAGGAGGCACTGCGGCAGTTCACGGTGGTTCCGCCCGGCATGGGGATCATGCACCAGGTGAACATCGAACGCCTCGCGCGGGTCGTGACCGAGCGGGACGGGTGGGCCCTCCCCGACCTCTGCCTGGGCACCGACTCGCACACCACGATGGTGAACGGCCTCGGCGTCCTCGGCTGGGGCGTCGGCGGCATCGAGGCCGAAGCCGCCATGCTCGGCCAGTCGATCGCCATGCTCCTGCCCGACGTCGTCGGCCTGCGCCTGCACGGCCGGCTCCCCGCCGGCGTCACCGCGACCGACCTCGTCCTCACCATCACCGAGCTGTTGCGGGGCCACGGCGTCGTCGGCGAGTTCGTCGAGTTCCACGGCCCCGGCGTCGCCGACCTGCCGGTCGCCGACCGCGCCACCATCGCGAACATGTGCCCCGAGTTCGGCTCGACGGCCGCGTACTTCCCCATCGACGACGAGACCCTCGGCTACCTTCGCTTCACCGGCCGGGACCCCGAGCACGTCGCCCTCGTGGAGACCTACGCCAAAGCCCAGGGCCTGTGGGCCTCGCCCGACGAGCCACCGGCCTTCTCCGAAGAGCTCGAACTCGACCTGAGCACCGTCCGGCCCTCCCTGGCGGGGCCGCGCCGCCCGCAGGACCGCGTCCCGCTGCACCGGGCCAAAGCCGCCTTCAACGCGACCGTGCCGAAAGAGGCGCCAGTCCCCGTGACCCTCGACGGCGGCACCCACGAGCTGCGGCACGGCACCGTGGCGATCGCCGCGATCACCTCCTGCACCAACACGTCCAACCCGTCGGTCATGGTGACCGCGGCGCTGCTCGCCAAGAAGGCCGTCCAGCGAGGGCTCACCAGCCGCCCCTGGGTCAAGACCACGCTCTCCCCCGGTTCCCGCGTCGTCATGGACTACTACGACGAGGCCGGCCTCACCCCCTACCTCGCGGACCTGGGCTTCCACCTCACCGGATTCGGCTGCATGACCTGCATCGGCGCCTCCGGCCCGCTCGTCCCCGAAGTCTCCCGGGCCGTCCGCGACGGCGGGCTCACCGCGGCCGCGGTGCTGTCGGGCAACCGCAATTTCGAAGGCCGCATCCAGCCCGAGGTCAAGCTCAACTACCTGGCGTCCCCACCGCTCGTCGTCGCCTACGCCATCGCCGGGACGATGGACATCGACCTGACCACCGAACCGCTCGGCACCGACCGGGACGGCAAGCCCGTCCATCTGCGGGACGTCTGGCCGGACGCCGACGAGGTCCGCGCCATCGTCGACGGCGTCCTCGAACCCGGGATGTTCGCCCGCGGCTACGCCACCGTCTTCGACGGCGACGAACGCTGGCAATCCCTGGAAACGCCCTCGACCAAGACCTATCCGTGGCAGGAAGACTCCACCTATCTGCGTCGGCCGCCCTACCTGGACGGCCTGCCGGTCCGCCCCGCCCCCGTCGGAGACATCAGCGACGCGCGCGTCCTGGTCAAGCTCGGCGACTCCATCACCACCGACCACATCTCGCCCGCCGGCGCGATCACCCCCGACAGCGTCGCCGGACGCCACCTCGCGAACCGCGGGGTGCCGCCCGAACAGCTCAACACCTACGCGTCCCGCCGGGGCGACCACACCATCATGATGCGAGGAGCGTTCGCCAACCCCAGACTGCGCAACCACCTCGTGCCCCACATCGAAGGCCCCCAGACCCTCGACTTCCTCAACGGCGGCGCCGTCACCCCGATCTTCGACGCCGCCGCCGGATACCGCGCCGCCTCCGTCCCGACCATCGTCGTCGCCGGTCACGGCTACGGCGCCGGTTCCTCACGCGACTGGGCCGCCAAAGGCCCGGCCCTCCTCGGGGTCCGAGCCGTCATCGCCGCCTCCTTCGAACGCATCCACCGCTCGAACCTCGTCGGCATGGGCGTCCTCCCGCTCCAGTTCCTCGAAGGGCAGGACGCGGAGACCCTCGGACTGCACGGCCGCGAGACCTACACGATCCGCGGGCTGGAGCCCTTGAACGACGGGCTCGTCCCCCGCACCGTCACCGTCACCGCGGACGACCGAACCTTTGAAGCGACCGTGCGCCTCGACACCCCGCGCGAGGCCGACTACTACCGCCACGGCGGCATCATGCCCTCCGTCCTACGCGAGCTGCTGGCCCGCCGACCGGCCCCGGACGAGCAGACGGATGCCTGATCCTGCGTTGCCGGGGCCCAGGGCCCCGGCGGCCCCACCTCCGGCAGCGGGCGGCGCCGACAAGACCGCCGGTTCGTCGCCCTGCCCCAGCAACCACGACACCTCGGTCTTCGGCCCGTCCACCCTCGCTTCAGCGCTCGGCACTCTGGGCCTGCTCATCGCCGCCTCCAGCATCCTCGGCATTCCCGGCCTGGCCCAGCAGGCCCAGAACCAGTGCCCGACCGCGATCTTCAGTTCGTCACCGTCCGCTCTCAACCACCACGACCGAGTGAGTGAAAATGGTTGCGTCCACGGAGGTGGTGTACGAGTTTGACCACATGAGCGCGGAGGCCGACGCCGTCTGCGGGGCCGGCTACGGACAGCGCTCGCACGAGCGGGTCAACCGCCGCAACGGATACCGGCCCCGGGACTGGGACACCCGCGCCGGCACCGTCGAGCTGGCGATTCCCAAGCTGCGCTCGGGCTCCTCCTTCCCCGAGTGGCTGCTGGAACGCCGCCGACGGGCCGAGCAGGCCCTGGTCAGCGTGGTGGCCACCTCCTATCTCCTCGGTGTGTCGACGCGGCGGGTGGACAAGCTGGTCGAGCAGATGGGCATCAAGGGCATTTCCAATAGCCAGGTGTCGGAAATGTCGAAGGTGCTGGACGCCCAAGTGCAGGCGTTCCGCAACCGGCCGCTGGAGGCCGGGCCGTATGCGTTCGTGTGGGTGGACGCCCTGACCCGGAAGGTCCGCGAGGACGGCCGCATCGTCAACGTACACGTGCTCGTGGCCACCGGCGTGAACGCCGACGGGCACCGCAAGATCCTCGGGATCGAGGTCACCTCGGCCGAAGACGGCGCCGGATGGCTGGCCTTCCTGCGCGGACTCGTCGCGCGGGGCCTGACCGGCGTCCAGCTGGTGATCTCCGAGCGCACCGCGGCCTGGTGGAGGCGATCGGGGCGACGCTGCCAGGCGCGTCCTGGCAGCGGTGCCGGACCCACTACCTGCGCGGCCTGCTGATGAAGGTGTCCCGGTCGGCGCAGCCGTGGGCGGCGACGCCGGTGCGCACCATCTTCGACCAGCCCGCCGCCGAAGAGGTCCACGCCCAGCACGCCCGGGTCGTCGATTCGCCGGCCGTCAAGCACCCCGACGCGGCCGAGCACCTGAAGGAGGCAAGGCCCGACCTGCTGGCCTTCACCGGCTTTCCCCGCCAGATCTGGCGGCAGATCTGGTCCAACTGTGAGGATTCTGTTCGTGCCGTCCGGACGAGGTTCCTGGCCCGTGGTCCAACTGGCCTTGCTGCCCTTGGGTTGATCTGCCGGTCCTCGCGCCGGGCGGTGTTTGCTGCCGTCGGACCGGCAGGCGTGTCCCGATAGGGGCCTTGCCGTCACAAGGCACCGTCACAGTTCTGACCGTCCTGCCGGCCCGACGACGGCCATCAACCCCTGATGCCGTTGAAGGAGCCCGATGACCATCGTCAGCATGCCCGAGACCGACGTCGAGGACCAGGTCGAAGACGTCGTTGTGGGCGTGGACACCCACAAGGACATGCACGCGGCTGCGGTGGTGACATTGACCGGCGGGGTTGTGGCGCGGGCTTCGTTCCCCGCCACGGCATCAGGTTATGAGCGCCTCATCGCCTGGGCGCGTTCGCACGGTGTGGTCCAGCGAGCTGGGGTTGAAGGCACGGGATCGTACGGATCTGCACTGGCGCGGACTCTGCAAGCTGCCGAAATCACGGTTCTGGAGGTCAACCGACCAGACCGCGCAGTACGGCGTCGTCGCGGCAAGACTGACGCGATCGATGCAGAGAACGCCGCGCGCGCCGTCCTGGCCGGTGAGGCGACCGCAGTCCCCAAGAGCGCAGACGGGCCGGTGGAGATGCTGCGGGTGTTCAAAGTCGCCAAAGATTCGGCGATCAAGGCGCGGACCCAGGCGATCAACCAGCTCAAGTCGCTGCTGGTTTCGGCCGATCCGGCGCTTCGCGAACGTCTTGCCGCCCTCTCCACGCCACGGCTCCTCACCGCCTGCCGAACGTTCGAACCCTCCGAGGCGGTGAACGCCGACTTCGCCACCCTCTACACGCTTCGCCTGCTGGCCACGCGTATTCACGCCCTCACTGCGGAGATAACCGATCTCACCAAGCACATCACAACGGCGATCCAGGCTGCCGCTCCCACCCTGCTGGAGCAACCTGGCATAGGGCCCGACAGCGCCGCGGTCCTGCTCATCACCGCGGGCGACAACCCTCACAGACTGCACAGCGAGGCGTCCTTCGCCGCGCTGTGCGGAGTGAGCCCGCTCGACTGTTCGTCGGGCAAATCATCTCGACGCCGCCTCAATCGCGGTGGTGACCGACAGGCCAACGCAGCGCTCTACCGGATCACCCTCAGCCGACTGCGCTGGGACCAACGCACTCAGGACTACCTTCAGAAACGCGCGGCCCAAGGCAAGACCCGTCGTGAGGCCATCCGCTGTCTCAAGCGATACATCGCCCGCGAAGTTCACGCGCTCATCATCCACTCGAACGCACCGACATCCCATAGTTGACATCCATAGGGGCATCAACCCGCAAGAGCGGCTGAACGAGGAGATCAGGCGGCGCACCGACGTGGTCGGGATCTTCCCCGACCACGTCGGGCCGCGATCGTCCGGCTCGTCGGGGCGGTGCTGATGGAACAGACCGACGAATGGGCCGAGGCCCGCCGCTAAATGGGTCTTGGGATTCTGGCCAAAGCCCGCCTGCGCGTCATCGACGACACCACACCCGACCCCAAGATCGACCCGCGAGAACTCACCGCTTAACCTGCAGAAACAGGATCACCCGGAGATCGACTCATACACCACTCCGCTGGACGTGACCGTGCCCGTGCCGGCGGGCGTCGCCTGGCTGCGCGAGCGGCTGTCGGCGGCGCAGGGGGCCGGACTGGCCGGAGCCGCGGCGGCGTCCTCTGCTTGTCGCGGTCTGTGCCGCCGCACGGCTCGCCAATGCGTTCAGGGCCGCGAGCAAGGTGCTCCGGATCCTCACTGCTCCTCGTTGGGGTCGTCGTCCGGGGGAACTTCTAGGGTTCCTTCGGTCCGGGGAGGGCTACTCGGCCGCGCGCCACTGCTCGGCGGGCGACACGCCGGGGAGCGGCTTGCCGATCAGCGCGAGCGGCGTGAAGAACCCGACCTGCCCGATCGCCATCGCCAGCGTCGCGAGGGCCTTGTCGTCGTAGTGCTCGGACGCCTCCGCGTACAGCGCGTCGGGGACCCGCTCGCCGCCCGCGGCGGGCGTGAGGACGGCCTCGGTCAGCGCGAGCGCCGCCCGCTCGGCGCCGGTGAAGTACGGCGCGTCCCGCCAGGACGCCACCGCGGTGATCCGCTCCTCCGGCTCCCCGGCCTTGCGGAGGTTCCCGGAGTGCAGGACGGTCAGGTAGGTGTTGCCGGCGAGCTGACCGGCGCGCAGCTGCACCAGCCCGACGGTCGTCTGCGGGATCGAGCCGTTCCCGACGGCCTTGAACAGGGCGCCGCCGACGGCTCCGAGCTCGGGGACGAGCTGCTGCGGGTTCGGCAGCCGGGAGGCGGTGGTCGCGGAAGCGCTCATGGTCGGTCTCCTTCACAGTGGCGTTTCGCTCTGACACCGCACTGACGAAGGGAACCGGACGGATGTGACCGGCCCGTCCGAAAAACTTTTCCGAGGGCCGCCCCGTTGGCCCGTCCGGCCGCGTGACCGCGCGGTGACCGGGACGAGAGCGACCGGGGAAAGGCTGCTCCGTGTCGGGTCCACGCCCTTTCCGAGGAGTGCAGAACATGCCGCCCAGCACGCCTGACTTCGGTCCGCAGATCGACCCCTACTCGCGGTTCGAGGGCCAGCGGGACTGCGACCCGCCGGCGAAGCCGGGAACGGCGGCGTTCCGCGCCCTGGTGCTCGACGCCTACCCGGGCACCCGGGACATGGGCATCAGCAGGGAATGCCGCAGGGGCGGCCCCAGCGAGCACAAGGAGGGGCGCGCCTGGGACTGGGGAGTGGACGTCCGCACCCAAGGGCACATCGCGTCCGAACTCATCGACTGGCTCCTCGCCACGGACCGGCACGGCAACCCCCACGCGCTCGCCCGCCGCTTCGGGATCATGTACGTGATCTGGAACCGCCGCATCTGGGAGGCGTACCGCCACGACGCCGGCTGGACGCCGTACACCGGGGACAACCCGCACACCGATCACGTGCACTTCAGCTTCAACTGGGCAGGCGCCCGCAAGGAGACCACGTGGTGGACCACGTCCCCGTGGACTCCGCGGGTGAGCGTGGGTGTGCCGTCGGTGGTGGACCACGGTTCGGGGATGGTGGTGTTCGGTGTCGACGGGTCGGGCGGGGTGATCCATCGGTGGCAGAACGCGCCGGGCGGTGCGTGGTCGGAGTGGACGTCGCTGGGTCGTCCTGCGGGTGCGGCGGTGGGGCGTCCGTGGGCGCTGGTGGGGCGTTACGGCAAGCTGGTGGTTTTCGTCCGTGGTGATGACGGCGCGTTGTGGCACACGTGGCAGTCGGAAGCCGGGGAGTGGGCTCCGAACTGGGTGTCGCTGGGTGGTCGGCTGGCGAGTGACCCGGCGGTGGTGCTGAGCCCGAACGGTGCGTTGTCGGTGTTCGCCCGGGACCCCGGTGGGCGCGTCACGCATACCTGGCAGCGGGGTCCGGAGCACGGTCACGCGTGGAACGACACCTGGGTCGACATGGAGGGCGCGGTGGAAGGGCGGCCCACGGTCCTTGTTGGCCGGGACGGCGGCATGGTCCTGTTCGCTCGCGGCGCCGATGGCGGCCTGCACCACCGCTGGCAGACCGGCACGGGCGGCCCCTGGTCGGGCTGGACGCCGTTGCACGGGCGGCTGGCGAGTGACCCGGCGGTGGTGCTGAGCCCGAACGGTGCGTTGTCGGTGTTCGCCCGGGATCCCGATGGGCGCGTCACGCATACCTGGCAGCGGGGTCCTGAGCACGGTCACGCGTGGAACGACGCCTGGGTCGACATGGAAGGTGCGGTGGAAGGGCGGCCCACGGTCCTTGTTGGCCGGGACGGCGGCATGGTCCTGTTCGCTCGCGGCGCGGACGGCGGGTTGCACCACCGCTGGCAGACCGGCACGGGCGGCCCCTGGTCGGGCTGGACGCCCCTGCACGGGCACCTGACCAGCGACCCCGCAGTCGTCCTCAACCCCAGCGGCGACCTGTCGGTCTTCGGACGCGCGCCAGACGGACACCTCACCCACACCTGGCAGCGCGGTCCGGAGCACGGTCACGCGTGGAACGACACCTGGGTCGACATGCAAGGGGACCTCGCCCCCGACCCGGCCACAACCACAAGGGTCGCATCAGCACGGCCCTGCCATGTCCCGCCCGATCGCGACCTTGAGGTGACCAAGGCCGTCTACATCGTCGGCCGCGACCTCAAGGTCTCCGACAAGGTGATGCTCGCCGGGTTCGAAGCCGGATGGGTCGAGTCCCACATGAACAACCTGCCGTGCGGGGACCTGGACTCCCTCGGAGTCTTCCAGCAGCGCCCCAGCCAGGGCTGGGGGACGCCGCAGCAAATCATGCACGTGCCCTACGCGGCCGAGCAGTTCTTCGTCCGCGCCGTACGCGTCGAGCAGAAGTTCCCCCACCTCTCCGCTGGGCTGACGGCGCAGGAGGTCCAGCGCTCAGCCTTCCCTGCGCGCTACGACCAGGCCGAGCCGAAGGCACGGGAACTGCTCAGGGAGGCCCGCGCTGCGGTCGGCACACCCCCGCGATGGACTCCGCGGGTGAGCGTGGGCGTGCCGTCGGTGGTGGACCACGGTTCGGGGATGGTGGTGTTCGGTGTCGATGGGTCGGGCGGGGTGATCCATCGGTGGCAGAACGCGCCCGGCGGTGCGTGGTCGGAGTGGACGTCGCTGGGTCGTCCGGCGGGTGCGGCGGTGGGGCGTCCGTGGGCGCTGGTGGGACGTTACGGCAAGCTGGTGGTGTTCGTCCGTGGTGATGACGGCGCGTTGTGGCACACGTGGCAGTCGGAATCCGGGGAGTGGGCTCCGAACTGGGTGTCGCTGCACGGGCGGCTGGCGAGTGACCCGGGGGTCGTCCTGAGCCCGAACGGTGCCCTGTCGGTGTTCGCCCGCGATCCCGATGGGCGCGTCACCCACACCTGGCAGCGCGGTCCCGACCACGGTCACGCATGGAACAACGCCTGGGTCGACATGGAAGGTGCGGTGCAGGGACGGCCCACGGTCCTGGTCGGGCGGGACGGCGGCATGGTCCTGTTCGCTCGCGGCGCCGATGGCGGCCTACACCACCGCTGGCAGACCGGCACCGGCGGCCCCTGGTCGGCCTGGACGCCCCTGCACGGGCACCTGACCAGCGACCCCGCAGTCGTCCTCAACCCCAGCGGCGACCTGTCGGTCTTCGGACGCGCGCCAGACGGACACCTCACCCACACCTGGCAGCGCGGTCCGGAGCACGGTCACGCGTGGAACGACACCTGGGTCAACATGCAAGGGGACCTCGCCCCCGACGCCGACGGTCGCTCGGCACCGGCCGACGCGGTGCGGTGATCGGGCCGCCGGTGGCTCAGGCGCGATCGGTGACGCGGTCTCGGTGGGTGGCGTCCGGACGGGCGTGCGCGGACGCCGTTCGGTTCGGACGAGACGTCCAGCAGCGAGCGCGATGGCGAGGCCGCTGAGGAAGGGCCCCAGGGCGTTGCCCAGGTTGAACGCGCCGATGTTGGCGGCGGGGGCGGGGGCGCCCTCGGCCGCCTCCAGCATGTGAGGTTCCCCCCGTTGCACGGACACCTGAGGTGAGGTCACTCGGCGATGTCTGAGGGCAGGTCGGGCCCTTCGAACGTGACGGGGCTCGTGCCGCTGGAGTTGACCGCTGAGGAGCGAGCGGAGCCGGAACGGTGGGTGCGTCGGCGGAAGGGCGCCCAGGATCTGGCGGTGCGGGCTCGGGTGATCCTGGCATGTGATGCGGTGGCCGACGACGGGTTTGCCGTCTCGGTCACGGCGGTGGCTGAGCAGGCCGGCGTCTCGGTGGACACGGCCTCCAAGTGGCGCAGGCGATTTCTGGCCGACCGCCTGGAATGCCTGCGGACGAGCCCCGCCCGGGGTCGTCCGCGCAGCGTCACCGACGAGCAGGTCGCCGACCTGATCACGCGGACGCTCGAAACCAGACCGGCCGACGCCACACACTGGTCGACCCGCTCCATGGCTGCCAAGATCGGACTGTCCCAGTCGACGGCCTCCCGCGTGTGGCGGGCGTTCGGGCTCCGGCCGCACCGGTCCGGGACGTTCAAGCTCTCGACGGACCCGTTGTTCGCCCGGCAAGGTCCATGACGTGGTCGGCCTGTACCTCCACCCGCCCGAACGCGCGCTGGTGCTGTGCGTGGACGAAAAATCGCAGATCCAGGCGTTGAACCGGTCCCAGCCGGTGCTGCCCGGAGTCCCTGAGCGGGTCACCTGCGACTACGTGCGGGCGGGCACCACCGCCTTGTTCGCCGCCCTGGACGTCGCGCCGGCAGGGTGATCGGCTCGCTGCACCGGCGCCACCGCGCGGTGGAGTTCCGCAAGTTCCTGATCAAGCTGGACGAGAGGCCTGGATCACCGCATGGAACACTAGTAGGGGAGACCTTCGGATGCGGCGCGGAGCGCCGCGTGCAGGCGGACCGTGAGCTCTGCGGGCGGCGCGTCGGCCCGGTCGGCGAACTCGGCGGCGAAGTCCTCCGCGGCCGCCCGCAGGGCGCCGTTGAGCGTGGCGGCGTGCACCTTCACCCGGAGGTCATCGGGGTCCCTGCCGGTGCGCCGGGCGAGGAGATCGGCGAGGACGGGCAGCGCGTCGTCGTGAGCCTGCAGCCAGACGAGCCGCAGGCTGGGTTCGCTGCGGGTCAGGCGGAGCAGGTCGAGAACGACGGGCTCGGCGATCGGCAGGTCGCCGCGGTCGGCGGCGCTGCCGATGAAATCGAGGAGTGAAGTGCCCTCCGGCCAGTGCTGGAGTGCCTCGATGGCGGTGTCGAGCCCTGCCGCGAGCAAGGGGCGTACACAGCTTTCCTTGCTGGGGAAATAGCGCCAGAGCGTGCGGGCGGAAATGCCCACCGCCTCGGCGATGTGCTCGCCGGTGGTGTGGGCGACGCCGTTGGCGGTGAACAGCCGTACCGCCTCGCGGGCGATCTCAGATCGGAGGGCGGCCTTGCGCCGTTCGGCGTACGACGGTCTGGACCTAGGAGGTGGCCCCGCTGCCACTGTGCCTGGCGCCGGGTCGTGCACCGCTGTCCACCGTCCTCGCCTTCTCGAAAAGCTCAGGATAGCCAATCCGAAAATGACTCATGCAGACATCTTGTCATTCAGTGACATCCAGCCTACTCTGCCGTGAAGTGACTGATCAGTAACAAGGGCGGGCCTCGCGTCACGCGCGACTGCGGTCGTGTTGCGGCCACCGGTTGCGCAGCAGTTCTTCGACGTGTTCAACGTCGGTGTCGAACCTTAGGGCGCCGCACCACAGAGACCGTCTGCTCCACCCAGTCCGCCCTTTGAAGCAGGGAGTGTGCCTCGTGAAGCCGCACCACCCATCCCGGCCGCCGAACGGCCCGTCCGCCAGACCACGCCGGGGAAGGGACGGGCGGCGGTCCGGCGTTCGCCCGCGCTTCCGGCACGGTCTGCTCGCCGCCGCGCTACTGGCGGGCGGCGCCACCGTGCCCACCACGACGGCCGCCGCCGACGGCGGACCCGCCGCGGCGCCGCCGAGCGAGCCCGGTACCGCCTTCTACGTTCCCCCCGCCGAACTTCCGGCCGCCAACGGGGCGCTCGTCCGTACCGAGGAACTGCGGCTCGGCCTCGCCCTTCCCGGCCTCAACGGTCCCCTGCCGGGAGAGGCCACCCGCATCATGTACAAGTCCACCGATTCCGATGGGCAGCCGGTGGCCGTGACCGGCGCCTACATCGAGCCGTCCGCGGAGTGGCCCGGCGCCGGCCCCCGCCCCTTGGTCGCGCTCGCCCCGGGAACCATGGGGCAGGGGGACCAGTGCGCCGCGTCCAAGGCGCTGGAGACGCCCCTGTCGGTCGGCGAAGGGTCGGTATCCGTCGGCTACGAGAACGTGGCGATCTACCGCTTCCTCGCCAAGGGGGCGGCCGTGGTCGTCACCGACTACGTCGGTCTCGGCACGACCGACCGGCTGCACACCTACGTCAACAGGCTGGACGGCGGGCACGCCGTACTGGACGCCGTCCGCGCCGCGCGCGCACTGCCCGAAGCCTCGGTGACCGGCGACTCCCCCGTCGGGCTGTACGGGTACAGCGAGGGCGGCGCGGCGACCGGTTCGGCCGCCGAACTCCAGCCCGTCTACGCACCGGACGTGGAGCTCGCCGGGGCATACGTCGGCGCTCCGCCCGCCGACCTGGCCGAGGTCCTGAAAGCCGTCGACGGCAGCACCCTGGCCGCCGCCCTCGGCTGGTCGATCAACGGCTTCCAGCAGTACGAGCCCCGGTTGAAGCCGATCCTGGACGCGTACACCAACGACACGGGCAAGCGGGCGCTGGCGGACCTGTCCACCGGGTGCGTCGGTGAGGGAATCTTCGGCTACGGCGGGGTCGCGAGCAGCACGTGGACGACCGACGGCGAGTCGGTGCCGGAGATCGTCGCGAACGAGCCCGTCGTGCAGAAGATGCTGGACGACCAGCGGCTCGGCGGGCACGCCCCCGCGGCTCCGGTTCGCGTGGCGACCGGCATCGAGGACGACCTGGTCCCCCACGCTCAGGCCCGCCGGCTGGCCGTGGACTGGTGCGCCGAGGGCGCCTCCGTCACCTACGCACCGGTCTCCGGCCCCGACGTCGGAGAGAAACTGATCAACCACTTCCTGCCCTTGATCATCGACCAGGAAAACGCGATCGACTGGGTCACCGCCAGGCTGGACGGCCGACCCGCCACATCCACCTGCCGGGCGATCGCCTGACGAACGGCGGTTCCGCGCCGGGGCGGTGACGCCCTCCTCGGCATCCGGACGGCCCGGCCGCGGGGCCGCGGCCGGGACCAGGCCACTGGCGAAACCCCGGGGTCGCGCGGCAACAACCCGGTCGAAATCCCCTCCACCCCGATCCTGGAGATACCCCCATGCCCATCAGCAGACGCACTTTCCTCGCCGGCACCGCCGCCGGAGCCGCGGCTCTCGGAGCGGCGCCCGCCGCCGGCGCGGCAACGGTGACGGCGTCCCCCTCCCGTGTCCGGCTCACCAGGGAGGAACACCGGGCGGTCGTCATCGGCTCGGGGTTCGGCGGCGGCGTGGCCGCGCTCCGACTCGCGCAGGCGGGCGTGCCGGTGACCGTTCTCGAGCGCGGACGGCGGTGGCCCACCGGGCCGAACGCCCGCACCTTCCCGACGCTGGCGAACCTGGATCGGCGCGCGATCTGGCACGGCACCATTCCGGAGGCGCTCCGGTCCCTGGCGCGGCTCGCCGGCCGGCCCCTCGGCCTCGATCCTTACGTGGGGTTGCTGGAGCCCGTCGCCGGGCAGAACATTCTCGCGGTCTGCGCGGCCGGTGTCGGCGGCGGCTCCCTCGTCTACCAGGGCATGACCCTGCAACCCTCCGAAGAGTTGTTCCACGCCTGCCTGCCCGAGGAGCTGGACTACCGCCGGATGAACGCGGTCCACTATCCGAGGGTCGCGCGCATGTTGCGCGCGGCGACCGCACCCGAGGAGCTGATCGCGTCGCCGAACTACGCCGCGGCGCGCGTCTTCGCCCGGCGCGTCCGTGAGGCGGGCTACGAGCTGAGCAAGATCCCGATGCCCATCGACTGGAACTACGCGCTGGCCGAACTCCGCGGGGAGATGACGCCTTCGTACACGAACGGAGACTGCGCTCTGGGCGTCAACAACGGCGGTAAGCACTCCGTCGATGTCACGTACATCCGCCAGGCCGAACGGACCGGCAGAGTTACCGTCCACACCCATCACCACGTGACCGGGGTGGCCCGAGCCAAGGACGGACGCTGGCAGGTCCACGTCGACCGCACCGACGATTCGGGCGAGGTACTGGAGCAGAAGCTGCTCACCACCCGCGCCCTGATCATGGCGGCCGGCAGCCTCAACACCAGCAAACTCCTCGTGCGGGCCGCCGCGACGGGCGCCGTTCCGGATATGCCGGACCGCCTCGGCGAGGACTGGGGCACCAACGGCGACCGCATCTACGCCTGGACCAATCTCCAGGAGGACTTCGGCGAGGAACAGGGCGGCCCGGTCATCTACGGCAGCAAGGACTGGGGCTCGTCCGCCACGGCCAACACCGTCATCCAGGCGTCGATGCCCCCACTGGGCGTCAACGCCAGAACGACCATGCTGGTCGGCTTCGGTGTCAGTCCCGACCGCGGCCGCTTCCGGTACGACGGGCGGACAGACGCCGTCTCCCTCGTCTGGCCTCGCCGGGGCGACGACGCGGTGCGTCGAGCGATTCACCGGCGGATCACCCGGCTGGCCCACGGACCGGGGGCGGTCACCGACACCAACGCCATCGTCAACAGCACCTGGCACCCGCTCGGCGGCGCCTCGATGGGCACCGTCTGCGACCTCGACGGCAGGGTGCTGGGCCAACGCGGACTCTACGTCCTCGACGGCGCCTTGATCCCCGGCACCACGGCGGCGTGCAACCCCTCCATGACGATCGCGGCCGTCGCCGAACGCGCCATGGAATCCCTCGCCGCCAAAGATGTCGGCACCATCATCTGAACCCGACCGCACCCGTCGAGCGTCCAGCGCTCAATGGTCGATCTTCCGCATCGCTGGCCGTGGCCGTCGCCGCCGAACCAGGCTCCCATCCACCCGAGACGCCCGGCTGGGAATCCGCAGCCGGGCGTCTCGCCGAACCTCCGTCCACAGCCGGTTCCCCACCGGTGTCTCGAGGAGCCCGCTGATCCGCCGGTTCCCAGGGAGTCTCCAACCCGCGTAGGTCTCCAGCGGCGCCTCAGCGAGCGGCCCGGGTGTTGGGCTACAAGGAGGATGCTCGGCTTTCCCCCGAGTCGGCGGCAATCCGATGCGGCTCGCGCCGCCGATGAACCCGGCAGCCTGGAGCGAATGGGTGAAGGCTTCGGCCGCTGGGCAGCAAGGTCGGGCATGCCCGGCTTCTGGGCCATCTCCATGGCCACGCCGAGCGACTCTTCGGCCTGCTCCGCAAGTGCCGAGTCCAGGTGTTGCAGGCTCTCGACCCCTGCTTCGGCGGTGAAGTTCGCTCGAAACATCAGCGCTGAGATCCTACCGAGGATCGTCACGCCGAGGTTGCTGCCGACGTCGTAGGCGTTCTGTTTCGGGGTGTGTCGCCCCGCCGACTTGAACTCCGCTGAACCCTGCACGCGCCGCTGGTCGGCCGTGTTCGCTACGCACCCTGCGCGAAATCTACCTGCCGGCGTTCGAGCGGGTCGTCACCCAAGCACGGCCCGCGGCGGTGATGTCCTCCTACAACAAGATCAACGGTGTGTACGCCTCGGAAACCGGTGGCTGCTGAGCGAAGTGCTGCGCAAGCAATGGGGCTTCGAGGGCGCGGTCGTCTGTGACTGGGGCGGGGTCGACGACCGGGTCGCCGCACTGGCCGCGGGCCTGGACCTGCAGATGCCCGGCAACGAGGAGTCGACGACGCCGAGGTCGTGCGGGCGGTCCGCGATGGAGAGCTGGACGAGGCCGTCGTCGATCAGAGCGTCCGCAGGGTGGGGTCGCTCGCCGAGCGCGCCGTCCCGGCGACGGTGAATTCGGCACCGAGGCCCACCACGCCCTGGCCAGGAAACTGGCCACCGCCTGTGCTGTGCTTCTGAAGAACGACCACGCCACCCTGCCCATCGCCGAGCGAGCACAGCGCATCGCCGTCATCGGCGAGTTCGCAGTCGTGCCGCGCTACCAGGGCGGCGGCAGCTCGCATATCAACCCCACCCGCGTCGATGCCGCGTTGCCGGCGATCCAAGCGCGTCTCGGACCGGCCGAACTCGCCACCGTAGGTGTCCGCGGTGTCGATCAGGTTCACCCCCGCGTCGAGCGCACGGTTCACCAGGCGGCCGGCCAGCTCCTCGTCGATCCAGGTGTCGCGGGTGAATCCCGAACCGAAGCTCATGGCGCCGAGGGAGATCGTGGAAGGCACCGGCCCCACCTCGATTCTTCTCGAGAGGGGGCGGGTCGACGTGCCGATCCGCCGACTCCCGCCGCTGCCGCGTCCGACCCCCCTCACAACTCTCAATCGCGGCGCGTCACGGTGCGGAAGCCCGCGTTGCCCATGCTCGAGTCGGGCGTGTTCGACGACCTGGCCGCGTTCCGGTACCGGTTGCAGTAGGACTCGTGGCAGAGATACGAGCCGCCGCGCAGCACTCGCAGGCCGGAAGCCACCCGGGGACGCGGGTCGTGCACCGGGCCTCCGGCGCGGGCGCGCTTGGCGTACGCCCGCGGATCGAACGCGTCCTCGCACCACTCCCACACGTTGCCGACCGTCTGCCACAGGCCGAAGCCGTTCGGCGCGAAGGCGCGCACGGGCGCTGTCGCGAGCCAGCCGTCCTCACCGGTGTTCCGATCGGGGAACGTCCCCTGCCAGATGTTGGCCCGCCACTCGCCCCGGGTCCCGAGCAGTTCGTCGCCCCAGGGATAGCGGGCGCCTTCGACGCCGCCGCGCGACGCGTACTCCCATTCGGCCTCGCGCGGCAGGCGCCGCCCGGCCCAGGCGCAGTAGCTCCGGGCGTCGTTCCAGGTCACGTGGACCACAGGATGCTCTTCCCGCCCCCGCAGGTCGGATCCCGGGCCCTCAGGGCTTCTCCAGTTCGCTCCCTTCACGGCGAGCCACCATGGAGCGCGAGGAGCCGTGCCCAGCACCTCCGCACCCGGGTGCGCCAGCGTGCGGAAGACCGCCGAGAAACCGGCGGCCTCCGCTTCGGTTCGGTAACCCGTGTCATCCACGAAGCGCGCGAAGTCGTCGTTGGTGACGGTCGTGGCGTCGATCTCGAAGGCGTCGAGCGTGACCTCATGGACGGGCGACTCACCGTCCCCGGCGAGTCCGTCGCCGAAGGCGTCTCCCATCAGGAAGGCGCCGGCCTCGATGCGGCACTGCTCGATCAGATGCGCGCCGGGCCCGGAGGGAGCGGCCCGCCGCAGGCCCGACGTATCGGAGGTGAGGCGGGGCGTGCAGCACGGGGAGGGGTCGTCCACGGAACCGGCCTATCGACGGGAGTATGACACTTGTGCCATGGTAAGTCATTCCACTTATGGCATGGTCAGTTTTCCGGCAACGACGGGCACACCCACGATGAAGCTAGAGTTCTTGCTCCTCTCGGCCCTGCTCCTGCGCCCCAGCACGGGCTACGAGCTGAAGAAGTTCTTCGACACGTACGGCCGGTTCCTGCGGTCCAACACGACCATGAGCCAGGCGTACCGGACGCTGGCGGCGATGGAGAAGCGCGGCTGGGTGGAGCACACGATCGAAGAACGGCCCGGGGCGACGAACGCCAAGCGCTACCGCGTGACCGAAGAGGGGCACACGGTGGTCCTGGACTGGCTGGCGAGCCCGTACAACCCGCCCTCGCGGTTCCAGGACCCCGATCTCTGGGTGCGGCTGGGCAGTGCGGCGTTCATGGCGGTGGAGGAGGTCATCGCCATCCTGGACGTCGAGATCGACACGCGACGGGACGAGGTCGCGAAGTACCGCCATCGGGAGCGCCCCCTGTTCGCCGAGGCCCCGCCCGGCCACGACATCGAGCTCGGCACCCAGATGGCCGAATGGATCCACCGGCGCTCGGCCGAGGAGATGGACCGCCACATCGCCTCGCTCGTCGAGCTCCGCCGGCGGCTCCTCGACGGAACCCCCATCAATCCCGCACCAGCGCCCGGCCCGGAGGAGACGCGATGAGAGCCGTCATCGTCATGTTCGACAGCCTGAACCGGCACATGCTCGCGCCCTACGCCGACACCTTCGTCGACGCGCCGAACTTCGCCCGCCTCGCGTCCAGGGCCGTGACGTTCGACAACTTCTACGCGGGTTCGCTGCCGTGCATGCCGGCCCGCCGCGAGATGCACACCGGCCGGTACAACTTCCTGCACCGCAGCTGGGGCCCGCTGGAGCCGTTCGACGACTCCATGCCGGAGATGCTCAGAAACGCGGGGATCCACACTCACCTGGTCTCCGACCACCCGCACTACTGGGAGGACGGCGGCGCGACCTACCACACCCGGTACAGCACGTGGGAGTTCATGCGGGGCCAGGAAGGCGATCCCTGGAAGGGCGTCGTCGAGGCCGCGGGGTCGCAGGACGCGGACGGCTCGGCGTCGCACCGGCAGGACGCGATCAACCGCACCTACATGCCCACCGAGGCGGAGCACTCGCAGACCCGCACCGTCGACGCCGGCCTCCACTTCCTCGAGACGAACGTGAGCGCCGACCGCTGGCTGCTGCAGATCGAGATGTTCGATCCGCACGAGCCGTTCTTCACGCACCGGCCATACAAGGACCTCTACCCGCACGAATACGACGGCCCGGAGTTCGACTGGCCGCCGTACCAGAAGGTCCTCGAGCCCAAAGAGCAGATCGAGCACGCCCGTTACGAGTACGCCGCCCTGGTCTCGATGTGCGACCGTTCGCTCGGCAGAGTCCTGGACTTCATGGACGAGCACGGCATGTGGGACGACACCATGCTGCTGGTCAACACCGACCACGGTTTCCTGCTAGGCGAGCACGGCTGGTGGGCCAAGTCCGTGCAGCCGTGGTTTAACGAGCTCGTGCACCTGCCGATGTTCCTCTGGGACCCGCGGACCGGCGGACGGGACGAGCGGCGCGGCGCCCTCGCGCAGACGATCGACATCGCGCCGACCGTGCTCCGCTACTTCGGCCTCGAACCGACCCCCGACATGCAGGGCGGCGACCTGGCCGCCGTCCTGGCCGAGGACGAGCGGGTCCGGGACGGCGCACTCTTCGGCATCCACGGCGGGCACGTCAACGTCACGGACGGACGCTACGTCTACATGCGCGCCGCCAAGGACATGGGCAACGGTCCGCTCGAAGAGTTCACGCTCATGCCAACCCATATGCGCGCCCGATTCTCGATCGGCGAGCTGAAGGCCTGGGAGCCCGCCGAGCCCTTCAGCTTCACCAAGGGCGTGCGCACGATGCGGACGTCGGCGTCCCAGGCCTTCATGAACCCCTGGCAGCACGGCACGCTCCTCTTCGATCTGGAACGCGATCCGGCCCAGGAGGACCCGATCGTCGACGACGAGGTGGAGCTCCGCATGATCGAGCTGATGCGCCGCCTCATGATCGACAATGACGCGCCGCCCAGCCAGTTCGAGCGCATCGGCATCCCGCGAGAGGGCGACGTCACGCGCGAGCACCTGCTGGTACGGGAGCAGCGGGAGCGGGCCGCCATCGTCGCGGCGCCGCTGCCGGCGGTCGAAGAGCTGAAGAACCCCGGCCTGCTGGGCACTTCGATACTCGAACTGCTGCGACTCCCCGAGGTCAAGAACGTCCTCGCGCAGGAGGCTCCGGCACTGGCGCAGTCGGAGATGCTCTCCATCCCCGCCTCGATCACCCTGCTCGATCTCGCCCGCTTCGGGCACGTCCCCGGACCTGTCCTTCGCCGGATCGACGAACGGCTCTGAGCTTCGCACCGTACCCGGCGAACGCGCCGTGGCCGGCGTTGGGCTTCGTCTCAGCCGTTGATGGCGCCGAGGTCGACGCGCAGCTGGTCGCCGGTGATGTACTCGCCCTCGTCCGAGGCGAGGAAGGCCACGATGGTGGCGACGTCCTCCGGCTCCACCACCTGGTACGGCAGGGCCGGCATGTACATGGGGCCGAGGCCGGGGACTTCCCGATGAGCGCCCCCATGGAGTCGTCCGTCATGCCGGTCCGGACGCCGTGCGGGTGCACGGTGTTGACCCTGATGTCGTGCTCGCCCAGTTCGTTGGCCAGTGTCTTGGCGAGGCCGGTGACGCCGTGCTTGAAGGCCGCGTAATGGGCGAGGAAAGGCAGTCCCTTCAGGCCCGCCACGGAGCTCGTGATGATGACGGAGCCGCCCTGCCCCTGCTCGATGAGCGTCGGAACGGTCGCCTTGATCGTCTTCCGGACACCCGTGGGGTTGACGTCGATCAGGTCCTGCCACTGCTCTTCGCTGAGCTCCCAGGTACGGCCGTAGTTGACGATCCCGGCGTTGGCCAGCCGGCCGAGTTTGGCGACGCCGTCCCGGACCACCGCATCCAGGCCGTCCAGGTCACGCACGTCCACGTTCCGGGTCACGACCCGCCGGCCCTGCGCCTTCACAAGGGCGGCGGTCTCGTACAGCTCGGCCGCGTACCGGACGTACGTGCTCGCCGATCCCTCGATGTCGACGGCGATGACGTCGGCTCCCTCGGCGGCCGGCCTGACGGCCTCCGCCCGACCCTGCCCCCGGGCGGCCCCGGTGATGAAGGCGACCTTGCCCGTGAGACGGCCCATCGCATCACCTCCACTGTCGCTTCGCAGATCACACGCCGGACGGCGCGCTCACGTCTGCCCGGCCTCGGCGAGGACGGTCGCCCGATCGGCGCCGGTCACCACCAGATTCCTGTAGCGGGCGACGAGCGCAGGGGCTACGAACGAGACGTCAGCACGCCGCCTGTGAAATATCCGACGACGGTGCCCTTCACCTCTCCCCTGGCCAACCCGTTGCCGTGCAGCGGCACGATCTCGTCCGCCGCACCGGTCCATCCGAGCGTCTGCACTTTGAGGCCGAACTGGTCGGACCACACGTAGGGCGGCACGGGCGGCGGCGGGTCGGTGCCGAGGATGCCGCAGGCCACCGCCGTCGCCTGGTTGACGGCTGCGGCCCAGTGCTCGCCGCGGTGATGGCCGCCCCTGACCGGGTCCCACCAGGCGGCGGCATCACCGACGGCCCACACGTCGCTCGCCGTGAGCACCCGGCCGCCGTCGTCGCACACCAGCCCGTCCTCGGCACGCAGGCCGACACCGTCGAGCCGTTTCAGGTCGGGCACGCCACCGACACTGGCCAGCACCATGTCGGCCGACAGGACGGTCCCGTCCGTCAGCTCGATCGTCCGACCGTCGACGAAGCGCGCGATCCGCACGTCACAGCGCAGGTCGATCCCCGCCTCGGTGAACAGGCGCGCTGCCAGCGCGCCGACCTCGCGGCCCAGCGCGCGCTCGCACGGAGCGGGGGCCGATTCGAGGACGCTGACCGCGATGCCCGCGCGACGCGCGACGCATCCGAAGGAGACCCCGGTGGCATCGTGGCTGCCGCTGCCGGAGAACCTCACACCGCACGGGCTACGGCACGGCCACAAGACCTGGATGGCGGAGGACGGCGTCCCCGAAGTTCTTCAAGCCGACCGGCTGGGACACGTCGTGCCGGGCATCCGCGGCGTCTACACGCATGTCTCCGACGGCATGCGAAATGAACTCAAGGCCAGACTTCAACGGCGGTGGGAGAACTCGCTCGACGAACGAGCGGAGATCGCCCCGGGCTCGACCCGGGCTCGCCCCTGCCGATCCTTGCCGAACTGCTCGCCGCTCGACTGAGCAAGAGGAAGGTGGTCTCCCTCAGAAGCGCCTGAGCGGTCTCGAACGGAGGCGCGGTGGCCTGCGGGCCGCCGCGTCTTCGTTACGGAAAGTGACCGAGGAGAGAGGTGAACTGGTGAGCACATTTGGGGTGGGGCAATCTCGTGCCGCAAATCTGCCCCAGTGACACACTGAACCTTTTCCAGCAGCGTCCGACGGTGCGTGATCACATCATGATCGCGGGCGGTGTGGCGGGCCCTGGAACGTAAAGAAGCCCTGGTAGGACGGG
>NZ_AULB01000044.1 GCF_000425065.1 Actinomadura rifamycini DSM 43936 | reverse complement strand
CCGCGGCTTTTTTCAGGAACTCGTTCTCTTCGCGGAGTTTGCGGTTCTCGCGTTCGAGTTCGCGTTCCCGGAGGCTCTTCGGGGCGCCGGCCGGTGTGGTGGACGCGTCGTCGCCGTGGCGTCTGCGGTAGTCCTTGACCCAGTTGCCCAGGGTGGTGTCGTGGATGCCGCCCTCACGGGCCACATGGGCGATGGGGCGCGGGCCGTCCAGGACCATGCGGACGATCTCGTCCTTGTGCTCCTGGGTGAAATGCCGCCTCTGTCGTGCCAACGACCTTCCCTTCCGGTTCTCCCCAACTCTAGTTGGGGCCCTGTCCGGAAGATCCGTGGCACCTCACCCCGGATCTCGGTGACCCCGTCGACGCAGACCATCGCGGTTGCGGTGGTCATCGCGGGACCGCGGACGGTGCGAGCCAGCCCCGACACGCGGGCGTAGCTGCCCTGGAACAGGTCACACGCGCGCCCCAGGGGAACACTGAACCGCTGGGTGGGGCCGGCCTGACGCTCGACCGACATCAGGTAGGGGATCATGCCCAGGCGCAGTTGCCGGCGCCACATCGCCGTCCAGTCCTGCGCCGAGTCATTGACCGAAGCCAGCAGCGGCGCCCTGGTGCGCAGCACCGCCCCGGTGTCTGCGATCCGGCGGACGGCGTGGCGAACCGGCTCGGGCTCCAACTCCCGCGGATGACAGAACCGGGCCATGACGGCGAGATTCTTGCCCACGGTGGCCACGGTCTCGAACAACCGCAGGGTGTCGTCGGCGTCCGCGTCCGGCTGGGTGATCCACCGGTAGGGCCACCTGGCCAGTGCCGCGGTTTCGAGCTGGATGGTCTCGATCTGCTCAAGCGCCAGCAGCGGCCGCAGCCAGCGGCCGAGCACCGCAGCGCCCGCCGCCATCGGCTCCCCGCCGCTGAGCACGACGCTGGTGACGCGCGGGTGCTCCAGCACGTAGGCGGTGAGTTCACCCAACCCGCGGCCGGTGGCGGCCCACCGCGGCCGCCCGTCGGGCTGCGCCGGGCCCGCCTGATCGGTGCCGTAGGTGCCGGTGCCGGTCGCGTACTGGTGATCGGGCAGCGACAGGACGACCTCGTCGGCCACCGGTGCGCGGTCCGGCACCGGTGCCGGAACCTGCTCCCGGTCGCCGCGCATGGCCCGCTCGGCTGGTTCTGGCGCCAGTGCCCGCCGGGCTGCCGCGGCGACCTTCTCCACCTGCTCAGCGGGCGCCTGGCGGGCCAGGAGATCACACAGTTGTGATACCCGTTCGGCCGGGAGCATGTCCGGCTGGGGGAACGTGAGCCGATAGATGGGATCCTCGGCCCCCTTCTCCCACTCGATCAACTGCTCCACCACATAGCTGGTGATCGCGAACGGCACGACCGCCGCCACCGCACGGGCCGCGAGCCGCTGATCAGCCGACAACCTGGCGCGAGCAGCCAACTCCTCCAGATCATCGGCCGTGTAGAGGCGGAACTGGCGGCTGCCACCGCGGGGCGGGACCGGGCTGCGGCCCAGGTTGTCGGCCATGTCACTCCTCGTCCTTTCCGACAGATCATCACTCGCCGGACACCGCGGCAGCCCACCGGCTCCCGTGGCGGGTCGAGGCCGTGGGCGAGTACTCACCAGGCACACCGCCGTCCTGGTATTGCCCGGCCTCGGGCGCCGCTAGGAGTTCCCCGACAAGACCCGCGAGAGCGCCGACGCCAAGCCGGACGAAACCGCCCGCCCCACCGCACGCACCCAGCTCACACCCACCCAGCTCACACCCACCACAGCGCCGCCAACGCGATGACATGGGTGACCACCACCACGCCGATCCCGAAGAAGAACAAGAACCTCGCCGGCGCATGCGGGAAGTACTTGCCGGGTTTCATCGGGCCGAGTTCGCGCTGACGCGCGGCGATCCGTTCCTCGATGGGCGGGCGGTTGAACATGATGAGCTGCCTCCCAGAGTCGCTCCTGGCGACATGCGACGGTGATGTTCGGGCACAGGAGCCCGAGTGGTGGACCCGGCACGGGACGACCAGAGCCGCAAGGCGGGGACCGGGCGAGCTTCGCCCGCACGGTCGAGGCAGGACCACACGGGTCCTTGCCGACGTCGAACATGGGATGAGATCTCGACCCCGAGCACCGCCCGAGCAGACATCCTGATGACCGGACCCGGACTGCACCGGGGTGAACACCCTCCCCGGGCGCCAGGAGGGGGGCCTGGGCACGTCGGGGAGGGCATCGCCTCTGCGGTCGGCGACCTGATGCGAAGGAGATGCGAGCGGGCATCGGCGCCCGCCGATGACGGAGCCGCGCAGGCGCGATGTCCACCGGGAAACCCACCTCCAGCCGCTAGCCGCATCAGCAATTGCTAATATTAGCAAGTTGCCAGTCTCTGTGCCTGGGAGGGTGAACATGCCTCGAACGCCCCACCGGCCTCCCGGCCCTGCCGGTGCAGCGCCACTGCTGTGCCTGGAGTGCCGCACCTTGGGCCCGGCCTCCGGCCTGCGCGAAGGGGCCGCCTGCCCGGCATGCGGCAGCACGCGCTTCCTGCGGCACGCGCGAACCAGCTCGGCCTTCACCGTGATCGACCTGGCCGCACACCGGCCGGGCAGCCCGAGCCCGGGACGGCCCCAGGGGCGCGGCTGACCACGACCGGCGCCAGGACATGGGCCCGGTTCAGAGGCGTTCGAGGATGGTGGCCGTCGACAGCGCACCGCCGCAGCACATCGTGACCAGCGCCCTCTGGGCGTCCCGGCGCTCCAACTCGTGCAGCGCCGTGGTGATCAACCGCGCGCCCGTCGCGCCGACCGGGTGGCCGATCGCGATCGCACCGCCGTTGGGGTTGACGGTGTCCATGTCAGGCTCATGCACCGACGCCCACGACAGCACCACGGCGGCGAACGCCTCGTTGATCTCGGTGATGTCGATGTCGTTCATCGTCAGCCCGGACCGCTGCAGGACGCGCTCGGTCGCCTGCACCGGGCCGTCCAGGTGGTAGTACGGCTCGCCGCCGACGAGCGCCTGCGTCCTGATCCGGGCGCGGGGGCGCAGGCCGAGGGCCTTGGCCTTCTCCTCCGACATCAGCAGCACGGCGGCGGCGCCGTCGGAGATCTGGGACGAGGTGCCCGCGGTGTGCAGCGCGTCCGGCATGACGGGCCTGAGGTTCGCGAGGCCGCCGGCGGTGGTCTCGCGCAGTCCCTGGTCCCGGGTGACCTCGCGGCTCTCGCCGGTCGGGCTGCCGCCGGCGTCCAGGACGGGCGCGGTGACCGGCGCGACCTCGCGGTCGAAGCGGCCGTCCGCCCACGCCTTGGCGGCGAGCTGCTGCGAGCGGGCGCCGAACGCGTCCAGGTCGGCGCGGGTGATGCCGCGCCGGGCGGCGATCCGCTCCGCGGCCTCGAACTGGTTCGGCATGTCGATCGACCAGTCGTCCGGGCGCGGGTTCGCGGGCATCACATTGGTGCCGAGCGGGGCGCGGCTCATCACCTCGACGCCGCAGCCGATCGCGACGTCCACCACGCCGGCCGCGATCTGGGACGCGGCGAGGTGGATGCCCTGCTGGGAGGATCCGCACTGCACGTCGAGCGTGGTGACGCCGGTCTGCCAGGGCAGCCCCGCGTACAGCCAGGAGTAGCGGCCGATGTGCCCGCCCTGCTCGCCGGCCTGCGTGACGCAGCCGGCGAAGACCTGCTCCACCTCGGCGGCGTCGATGCCGGACCGCTCGACCAGCGCGTTCAGCGCGTGCGCGAGGACGGCCATCGGCTTCATGCCCGCCAGCCATCCGTTGCGCTTACCGAGCGGCGTGCGCACCGCCTCCACGATCACCGGATTCACCATGACGCTCCCATCGCCGACCCGACATGTGCAACAAGTTCTATGTACATGTGCTCGACCATAAATGAAAACCAGAACCTGTTCTAAAGGGGGTGCTCGCCGCCATAGGACAGTGAGTGCTACGCGAACACAGACCGCAACATTCGCCGGCGAACAGCGAGGCCGGTCGCGGGACGCCACATCGAATCCGCGCCTTCCTCCGCCAGCAGCCACCATCGCACCCGCGCCAGGCGAAGTTCTTGGCCGCGCGAGGCGATCGCTTCCGCCCATCGCGGGCGCCGGAGATGACGCCGCTCAACGATGAGGCTCCGGGCGACTGCGGGTTCGGATCCGGTAGCGGCCATACCCGTCGCCCAGGGCAGGGCAGGGAGCGGGGTGGCCGCGACCGGGCCGCGCCAGATCGGCTCCTCTCCGCTGCATCGTGCGCGCCGCGCAGCCAGGGCAACCGCACCGCCTCAACAAGGTATCCGCATTGGCAATTGCTAAGATTAGCAAGTCCTTGGGTCTCAGCGTGCGTGAGGAGTGAGCCGCCAGCCGATCAGGTCGACCGCTTCGCCTGCGCTGAGCCCGCGGCCAGCCACGCCCGAGGAGAGCCATGTCTCATTTGATCCCTTCCCGCGACCACGCCCCCACCAGCAACTTCGAGCTCGTCAAGTGGGTCCGCGAGATCGCCGAGCTGACCCAGCCCGACCGGGTCGAGTGGTGCGACGGCTCGGACGCCGAATGGGAGCGGCTGACGGGCCTCTTGGTCGACCAGGGCACGCTCACGCGGCTCGACCCGGCCAAACGGCCGAACAGCTTCCACGCCGCGTCCGACCCCACCGACGTCGCCCGCGTCGAGGACCGCACGTTCATCTGTTCCGAGAAGGAGTCCGGCGCCGGCCCCACCAACAACTGGGTCGCGCCCGCCGAGATGCGCCGCACCCTCGCCGACCTGTTCGCCGGCTGCATGCGCGGCCGCGTCCTGTACGTCGTCCCCTTCTCCATGGGACCGATCGGCAGCGCGATCGCCCAGCTCGGTGTCCAGCTCACCGACTCGGGCTACGTCGCCGCCTCCATGCGCATCATGACCCGCATGGGCAACGCCGCCCTACGCGAAATCGAACGACAGCGCACCTTCGTCAAGGCCGTCCACTCGGTCGGCGCCCCCCTGGAGCCCGGCCAGGCGGACGTCACGTGGCCGTGCAACTCCACCAAGTACATCACCCACTTCCCCGAGACCCGCGAGATCTGGTCGTACGGGTCCGGCTACGGCGGCAACGCCCTGCTGGGCAAGAAGTGCTACGCGCTGCGGATCGCGTCCACGATGGCGCGCGACGAGGGCTGGATGGCCGAGCACATGCTCGTCCTGAAGCTGACCCCGCCCACCGGCGAGACCCGCTACGTCACCGCCGCCTTCCCGTCGGCGTGCGGCAAGACCAACCTGGCGATGCTGGAGCCGACCATCCCGGGCTGGAAGGTCGAGACCATCGGCGACGACATCGCCTGGATGCGGTTCGGCGACGACGGCCGCCTCTACGCGATCAACCCCGAGGCCGGGTTCTTCGGCGTCGCGCCCGGCACCGGCGCGGCCACCAACGCCAACGCGGTGAAGACCTTCTGGGGCAACAGCATCTTCACCAACGTCGCGCTCACCGACGACGGCGACGTGTGGTGGGAGGGCCTCACCGACGAGCCGCCCGCGCACCTCACCGACTGGAAGGGCAACGACTGGACGCCGGAGTCGCCGACCCCGGCCGCCCACCCGAACGCCCGCTTCACCACCCCGGCCGGGCAGTGCCCGATCATCGCGCCCGAGTGGGAGGACCCGAAGGGCGTGCCGATCTCGGCGATCCTGTTCGGCGGCCGGCGCGCGTCCGCGGTCCCGCTGGTCACCGAGTCGTTCGACTGGCAGCAGGGCGTGTTCCTGGGCGCCAACATCGCGTCCGAGAAGACCGCCGCCGCCGAGGGCGCCGTCGGCGAGCTGCGCCGCGACCCGTTCGCGATGCTGCCGTTCTGCGGCTACAACATGGGCGACTACTTCGGCCACTGGCTCGACATCGGCAAGGCCACCGACGCCGAGAAGCTCCCGCGGATCTACTACGTCAACTGGTTCCGCAAGAACGCCGACGGCAAGTTCATCTGGCCCGGCTTCGGCGAGAACAGCCGCGTGCTCAAGTGGATCGTCGAGCGGTTGAACGGCCAGGCCGACGCCGCCAAGTCCCCGATCGGGCACCTCCCGACCCGGGAGGCGCTCGACACCGGCGGCCTGGACATCGGCGACGCCGACCTCGGCACCCTGCTGTCGGTCGACACCGAGGTGTGGAAGCAGGAGGCCGCCCTCGTGCCGGAGTTCTTCGACAAGTTCGGCGACCACATGCCGAAGGCGCTGTGGGACGAATACCACAGCCTGCTGCGCCGCCTCGACCACTGAGCCTTGGCCAAGCATCGTCCAACGAGGGCCGCTGTTTCCCCGATGCGGGCGCACCTATGTCGTTCTGTGCCCTGGCGGCTGGAACGGTCCAGGTGTCACCGGTCACCGGAAGCAGCCCCAGCGTGGCAAGCAATGCAGCGAGTCCCCACTCAGCGGCTAAGGGTTGGCCGCCACGCGCATCCGCCTCCCTTTCACCAACTCAGCCGCCGGGCCAGCTATCAACATCAGGGGCCAACTATCGGCGTCAGTCACAGCCGCCATCTCCATTTCTCAGAGGACTGAGGCCGGCGCGGCGGCCCGGCCGCCGGCGGGGGCGGCCGGGCCTGCCCGGGGGGCCGGGGTCACGGGTGGACGGGGCCGAACGCCTTCCGGGTGTCGATGGCGTCGCCGAACAGGTGCCAGCGCTCGCCCTCGAAGCGCATCATCTGCATCGACTCGATCGGGAACCCGTCGCCCTCGCCGGTCTGCATCGTCACGCCGGGCAGCAGCATCGGGACTTGGACGTTCGCGAGGTCGCGCATCGAGTCGCGCAGCCCCTCGCGGGTCTTGCACTCGGCCGCGTCCATCGTCCGGTGGAAGCTGCTCGCCACGGCCCACCCGAACGCGTGGTACGGGACGGCCGGGTCCGCGTTCGGCACGTACTGCTTCATCTTCGCCCGGTAGAGCCGCATCTCCGGGTCGTTCGCCCACTGCGGGTCGTTCGGGTCCTTGTAGTACGTGGCGGACACGACGCCCTGGACGTTCTCGAACCCGACCGGTTCGAGGACGGTGACGGACGCGGCGACGTTGTTGACGATGTGCAGCGGGTTCCAGTCGGCGATCTTCGCGTCGGCGGCGAGGGCCTGCGAGCCGAACTTCGGCGTCGTCACGTTGAGGAAGACGTCCGCGCCGGACCCGGCGAGGTCGCGCATCTGCGGCTCGACGCTCGGGTCGGAGACCTCGTAGCTCTCCTCCTGGACGATCGTGATGCCGCTGCCCTCGACGGCCTTCTTGAAGCCCCCGACGAGGTCCTCGCCGAAGTCGTCGTTCTGGAACAGGACGGCGACCTTCGCGTTCGGCTTCTCCTGCTTGAGGAACTGCGCGTACACGCGGGCCTCGGAGACGTAGTTGGGCTGCCACCCGATCGTCCACGGGTGCTCGCCGTCGGTCCCCCACTTCGACGCGCCGGTCGCCACGAACACCTGCGGCACCTTGCGCTGGTTCGCGTAGTCCCAGGTCGCGGTGGTCGACGGGGTGCCGAGGGTCTGGAACAGCGCGAACACCTGCTCCTGCTCGACGAGCCGGCGCGCCTCCTCGACGGCCTTCGGCGGCTGGTAGCCGTCGTCGCGGACGACGAACTCCACGGTGCGCCCGTCGATGCCGCCCTTCTCGGCGTTGACGTAGTCGAAGTAGGCTTCGATGCCCTTCGGGATGGCGCCGTACGCGGACGCCGGGCCCGACAGCGGGTAGATGCCGCCGAGCTTGATCGTCTCGTCGGTGATGCCGGTCGTCTGCTGCCCTTCGCAGCGCCCCTCGGCGGTGCTCCCGCCGCCGTCGTCCCGGCCGCCGCAGGCCGCCGCGGACGCCAGCAGCAGCACGGCCGCCGACGCCGCGGCCGTCCGTCCCATCGTTCGGCGCATTGCGTCACCTCTTCCGGAGGATCTTGTCGGTCGTCCACGGCGCGACGCGTCCCGGCAGTCCGGCCAGGCCGGTCGGGGCGAGGTACATCACCGCGATGATCAGCAGGCCGAAGATGACCCCCGGCGCCGCCTCGTTGATGTCCTGGGAGAGGCTCGGCACGAACATCATGAACAGCCCGCCGAGCAGCGGTCCCGCGGTCGACCCGAGGCCGCCCACCACGATCGCGGCGAGCAGCGTGATCGACAGGTTGACGGTGAACGAGTCGGGCGACACGAACCCGATCGTCCACGTGTAGAGGCAGCCCGCCGCCCCCGCGAACAGCGCGCTCCACGCGAACGCGAGCCGCTTGTACGCCGCCGGCCGCACGCCCATCACCTCGGCGGCCGTCTCGTTGTCGCGGACGGAGTGCAGCGCGCGGCCCACGCGGGAGCGGAGCAGGAACCGCACGACCGCGAACGCCAGGACCGTCCCGGCGAGCGCGAGGAAGTAGAGCCACTGGTCGGGGGCGAGGCCGGTCCAGGACGGCGGCGCGGGCTTCTCCAGCGTCAGCCCCATCGACCCGCCGGTCACCGACCCGAACCGCTTGAGCAGCGGCACCAGGAAGATCGCGATGGCGAGGGTGACGAGCGCCAGGTACAGGCCGCGCAGCCGGGTGGCGGGCACGCCCAGCGCCAGCCCGATCGCGAACGTCAGCGCCGCCGCGAGCGGGAACGTCAGCGGGTACGGGACGTCCCAGTGGAACATCATCGCGGCCGTCCCGTAGGCGCCGACGGCGAAGAACGCGCCGTGCCCGAGGGAGATCTGCCCGGCGTGCCCCACCAGCAGGTTCAGCCCGATCAGCGCGACCGCGTACACCATCACCATCGTCAGCTGGAACACCCGGAACGGGACCAGCTCGAACGGCGCCCGCAGCGCCGCCAGCAGCAGGACGCCCGCCAGGATCGCGCGCCAGTGCCGGACGGCGAACGCCGCCGCCCGGTCGCGGGCCGTCGGGTCGACGCGGGCCCCGACCGTCTTCGTCCCCATCTCGCTCCTCACGCGCGCTCCACCGCCGGACGTCCGAACAGGCCCTGCGGGCGCAGCAGCAGGACGCCCAGGATGATCGCCAGCGGGACGCCGATCTTCAGGTCGGAGCCGATCGCGTCGATGTACGCGCCCGCGAGGGTCTCGGCCGCGCCGACGACCAGGCCGCCGACGACGGCGCCGAGCGGGCTGTCGAAACCCCCGAGGGTCGCGGCGGCGAACGCGTAGATGAGGACGCCGCCCATCATGTTCGGCTCCAGGAACAGCAGCGGCGCGACGAGCACGCCCGACACCGCGCCGACCATCGCGGCGAGGCCCCAGCCGACCGCGAGGGTCCACCCGACCCGGATCCCGACCAGCCGCGCCGACTCGGGGTTCGCGGCGACGGCGCGCATCCCGAGGCCGATCTTGGTGTGCCGGAACAGCAGGTACAGCAGGCCCATCACCCCGCCGACGACGGCGAGGATCCCGAGCGTCGCGTAGCCGACGCTGACCCCGCCCGCCCGCAGCGCGCCGTCCGGGAACGGGTTCGGGAAGTCTTTGATCAAGAAGGACCAGATCCAGCCGGCGGCGGCGTTGACGAAGATGAACAGGCCGACCGTGACGATCACGATCGTCAGCTCGGGGGCGCCCTCGACCGGCCGGATGATCACCCGCTCGATCAGCATCCCGCCCGCGAACGAGATCGCGAGCGTGAGGAGCAGCGCGAGCCAGAACGGGAGCCCCGCGTCGATGAACGTCCACGCGATGTACGTCGCGAACATCGCCAGCTCGCCCTGCGCGAAGTTCACGATCCCGGTGAAGCGGTAGATCAGGACGAGCGCGAGCGCGAGGCTCGCGTAGATCGCGCCGGCGCTCAGCCCGGCCACGCACTGCTGCAGGAAGTCGGCCACGGCTAGATCCGGTATCCGAGGTAGGACTGCGCGACCTGCTCGTCCGCCCTGATGTCCGCCGCCGACCCCGACAGCGCGATGCGCCCGCTCTCCAGCACGTGCGCCTGATCGGCGATGCCCAGCGCGAGATGCGCGTTCTGCTCCACGACGACCACGGTGGTCCGCTCCTCCTCGTTGATCGACCGCACGATGCCGAACAGCTCCCGGGTGACCAGCGGCGCGAGGCCGAGGGACGGCTCGTCCAGCAGCAGCAGGCGCGGCCGGGACATCAGCGCGCGGCCGATCGCGAGCATCTGCTGCTCGCCGCCGCTGAGGCTCCCGGCGGCCTGCCGGGTCCGCTCCCGCAGCACCGGGAAGTGGCCGTACACCCGGTCCAGGTCGGCCTGGACGGCGGCGCGGTCGCGGCGCGCGAACGCCCCGAGCCGCAGGTTCTCCTCGACCGTCAGCGGGACGAACGTGCCGCGCCCCTCCGGCACGTGCGCGACGCCGCGCCGCGCGACGGCGTCCGGCGAGCGCCCGCCCAGCGGCGCCCCGTCCAGACGCACGTCGCCACGGCCCTTGACCATCCCGCAGAGCGCGCGCAGCAGCGTCGTCTTGCCTGCACCGTTCGGCCCGAGGATCGCGCAGATCTCGCCCTCGCCCACCCGCAGGCTCACCCCGTGCAGCACCCGCACGTCCCCGTAGCCCGCGCGGAGGTCGTCCACGGTGAGGAAGGCGCTCATGTCCTCGCTCCGCTCGGTCATGCCGCGGCTCCGAGGTACGCCTCGATGACCGCCGGGTCGCGCTGGACGTCCTCGGGCGGGCCTTCGGCGATCTTCTTGCCGAAGTCGAGGCACACGACGCGGTCGCAGGTGCCCATGACGAAGCCCATGTGGTGCTCGACGACGATGACCGTCACGTCGAAGTCGTCCCGGATCGTCTGGAGCAGGCCCGCGAACTCCCCCACCTCGCCGTGGCTGAGGCCGTTGACGGGCTCGTCCAGCAGGAGCAGCCGCGGCCGGGCGGCCAGCGCCCGCGCCAGCTCGACCCGCTTGAGCGTGCCGAACGGCAGCCCCGCCGCCGGATGGTCGGCGACGTCCGCGAGGTCCAGCCGCTCGAGCAGCCCGGCCGCCTCGCCCCGCAGCCGCACCTCCTCCCGCCGGACGGACGGCAGCCGCAGGCTCGCCCCCGTGAACCCGGCGCGGCCGCGGTGGTGCGCGCCGACGAGGACGTTGTCCCGGACGGACATGCGCGGGAACAGGCCGAGGTTCTGGAACGTGCGGGCGATGCCGAGCCCCACGATCGCGTGCGGCGCGACCCCGAGCAGGTCGCGCCCCTCGTAGGAGATCGCCCCCTCGTCGGCGTCGTACCGTCTGGTCAGGCAGTTGAACAGGGTGGTCTTGCCGGCGCCGTTCGGCCCGATCAGCCCGACCATCGCACCGCGGTCGACGGCGAACCCGACGCCTCCCAGCGCGGTGATCCCGCCGAAGCGGACGGTGAGCCCGCGCACCTCCAGCATCCGGCCTCCCGAACCGCTTTCCGTACAGGGGCCGTCAGCGTAAAATCCGCGCTCACCTCGCACATTGGGCGCGGGAACCCAACCTGTGAGCGGGGAGTTGTCCGCGGAGAACAGCGGGCGTCCCGGGCCGGACGGTCCCCCGCCCGGCCCGGTTCCCGGCGGAGTGTCAGCTGCGGCCGAGCATCTCGGCGGTGAGGACGTCGCCGCCGAGGCCCCAGCCGCCATCGGGGACTTCCTCGACGAGAACCAGCGTGGTCGCCCGGGCCCGCTCGCCATAGACGTCGACGTAGGCCGCGGTGACGGCGTCGATGAGCTTCTTCTTGGACTCGGGCTTCAGGGTGTCGGCGGGAACCTTGAGGTTGGCGAACGGCATGATGATGACCCCTTCGTGTGGTGATTTGGTTGGAGGCGTCCGGGGGCGGGAGGCCCTCGGCCACGCAGGTACGGCGGTGCGGCGCGGTCGGCCCGTCGGCCGTTCGACCGCGCAGCCGCGCGCCGCCGGCGCCACCGCGATTGCCTGCTCACTCATGGCGCCCCTCCCCCTTATCAGCGATACGACTGATCAATATCGCCGTTACGTCAAGACGGTAGCACGGCTTCCTATCGTCGATAGCGTTAGGCGGTATCGTTGATCGCATGACGGAGACGGACCCGCTTCGCGCGGCGATGATCGAGGCCGCGGAGCGGCAGCTGGCGTCGTCCTCGGACCACGAGATCGCGACGCGCGCGGTCTGCGAGGCGGTCGGCGTGAGCCAGCCCGTGCTGTACCGGCTGTTCGGTGACAAGCGCGGACTGCTCGACGCCGTCGCCGACCATGGGTACGAGCGGTACACCGTCCTCAAGGCCGCCCAGGAGCGGACCGGCGATCCGGTCGCCGACCTGCACGCCGGCTGGGACGGCCACATGGCGTTCGCGCAGGCGAACCCGGCCCTCTACCAGCTGATGTTCACCCCGCGGCCGTGGTCGCGCTCGACGGCGCGAGACCGCGTGATGGATCTGCTGGTGGCGACGCTCACGCGGTGCGCGGCGGCGGGCGCGCTGAAGCTCGCGCCGCGAACCGCCGCGCGGCTCATCCTGTCGGCGAACGTCGGAACCGCCTTGGACCACATCGCCGATCCGGCCCTGTTCGAGGACCCCGCGCCGTCCCACCGCATGCGCGACGCCGTGTTCGCGCACGTCCTGACCACAGCGACCGCCCGGGACGACGCCGACACGCTCCCCACCACCGCGCTGCACCTGCACGCGCAGCTCGATCTCGCCGGGACCGACGCCCTGGAGCCGGCAGAGATCGCCCTCCTACTGCGATGGCTCGAGCGCATCACGCAGCGCGGCGAGCGATGACAGCAGTGTCACGCGCCGCACGTCACCGCCGCGCGATCTCGAACCACACCGTGACCGGACGTCCCGTTTCCCGGCCGACGTCGAAGCCCCAGCAGTCCGACAGGCAGGAGACCATCGCCAGCCCCCTGCCGCACTCGGCCCAAGCGTCCGCCGCCGCCACCTTCACGACCGGCAGCGACACCGCCCCGCCGTCGTCGGTGATCTCGACCCGCACCCGGTCGACGGCCGTCAGGACGGCCGCCCGCACACCGCCGCCCGGACGCCTGCTGTCGGTGTACCGCAGCGCGTTCGTCGCGATCTCGTCCACCAGCAGGTCAAGGTCGGCGAGATCCACCCGGTCGGCGCCGAGCCGGACGACCTCGCGGCGCACCCAGCGCCGCACCGCCCGCACGTCCACGCCCCCGCCGCCGCCCGTGATCCGCCCGGCCCCGTGACCGTCCCAGCCCCTCATCGGACGCCCCTCACCAGCGCGGACGCCGCACGCCACGTCCCGTCCGCGCCCGCACCGGCCGGGAAGCGGGCCGAAAGGCCCCATACGTAGGCCCAGCAGCCGCGGGCGTCCTGCACCACGACCACCTGGGCGAACCCGCGGTCGCCCGGCACCGACAGCACGACCTGCCCGTTGCGCTCCAACAGCAAGCGCGACGACCGCCCCAGCTGGACGAGCGCGAGCCCCAGGTCGGCCAGCAGGCCCGCACGCCGCACCGTCACGTTCCAGCTCAGGCGCCTCCCACCGCCGTCGTCCGGAGAGGGCACCGACCTCGGCCCGCGAGAAGCGCTGCTCCAACTCGCCAAGGAGGCACGGAAACGTGGTTGGTGGTACTCCTATCGCGACGTGCTGCCCAGCAAGTACGAGTTCTACATCGGCATGGAATCGGAAGCATCGTCCATCCGAACGTTCGAACTCGCCGTCGTCCCTGGGTTGCTCCAGACCGAGAGCTACGCGCAGGCCCTCATCCGTGGTGGACCGCTGGAGCTTGAGGACGAGGAGATCCAGCGGCGCCTTGAGGTGCGTATCAATCGTCAACAGCTCCTCACCCGGCCGGATCGCCCCCAGCTTTGGGCGATCCTCGATGAGGCCGCGATCCGGCGGCGCATCGGCGGCCCGGAAGTGATGCGCACCCAGCTTCAGCACCTGGAGCGTTCAGCCCAAGGCAAGACCACCATTCAGATCGTCCCGTTCGGGGTGGGAGCGCACCCGGCTACAACGGGGCCATTCATCGTTCTGGGCTTTCCACGCCCCACCGACGTCGATGTCGCCTACATGGAAACCATCGGCGGCAACCTTTGGGTGGACAAGCCCGAGGAGGTCGAGCAGTACAGCACCGCCTTCGACCACCTCCGCGCGGTCGCTCTCAGCCCGGATGACACGCGGGATATGCTAAATACAGCCATAAAAGAGCTTTCGTAACCATCCGAGGAGACGCGGGATGACATCGACAGACCTGTCCCGTGCAGTCTGGCGCACCAGCAAGCGCAGCCAGCAAAACGGCGCGTGCGTCGAGATCGCCAACCTGGCCGCCCACATCGGGGTGCGCGACAGCAAGGCTCCGGACGCCGGGCACCTCACGCTCACCCCCGACGCGTGGGCCGCGTTCATGGCTGAGGCGCGAGGGGGTCGGTTCGACCTGGCCTGAGCCGGAACGCCCGGCTGGGTTCGCGCCGTGCCGTTACCGGCCGATCCGGTGGTCTTCGGTGTCGAGCCAGACGAACTGGCCTTGCGGAGTGACGGTCAGGCCCCAGCGGTCGGCGACCGGGCGGCCGAGGCCGTCCCACCAGCGAAACGCGTCCTCCGCCTCCTGCCACAGGTCGCGCTCACCCGACTGCCGGACCGGGAACTTCTCCGCGCCCGGCTCGTGCTCCAGGCAGGCCCACGAGCCCGACCACGGATCGACCAGCCACACCGTGTAGGCGCCTTCGCCGGTTCCATGGGTGACGATCAACTTGCAGTGCGGCACTCTCAAGCCGACTGCGAGGGAGGCGTCGTACTCGCCCAGCACGGAGTACGGGTGCGTCTCGGTGAAGGAGTGCCGGGCGTGGGTCATGCCGCTGACATGGCGATCCAGTGAGGCACGCATACCGCGCTGGGCGCGGAGCGGCATGAACGCCACGTTTCCCACGATGCGGCCACGCATGGTCCCGTCCTGCGACACCAGGAAAGACACCAGTGCGCCGTTGTGGAAGTCGGTCGTCCAGGGCACCAGCACCCGGCCTCCCGGACGGGCCTGGGCCGCCCACGCGGGCGGCACCCGCTGCGCCGCCGCCGTGGCGATCACCCGGTCGAACGGCGCGGAGTCTGGGTGGCCGTGCGCGCCGTCTCCGGCCGCGACCGTGACCTCGTACCCCTCGTTCCGCAACGTGCGGCGGGCACGGTCGGCCACGGCCGGGTCCACCTCCAGGCTGGTCACCCGGTCGTTGCCGAGCCGTTCGGCCAGCAGCGCGGCGTTCCATCCGGTGCCGGTGCCGATCTCCAGCACGTTCATGCCCGGCTCGGCTTCCAGCGCCGCCAGCATCATCGCCACGACGTCCGGGCGGCTGGCCGAACTCGTGATCTCGTGCCCGACGCGTCCGGGGCCCGCCGGGACGCCGTCGTCCACCTGCGTGATCACGAAATCGTTGGCGTAGCACGACGTCAGCCAGGCTTCCTCGTCGTCGGAGCGCCGGACCGGGACGAGCCGGTCGCCGTCCTCGACCCACACCTCGTCGGGGACGAACCGGTGCCGCAGCACCGTCTCGAACGGCCCGCGCCACTGCGGCGTCAGGTCACCGGCGTCGGCGAGCTCGGCCGCCAGCCGGGCCGCCAGCTCCTCCGGCTCGACCACCTACTTGCCACCCTTTTCGTGCTTGCCGCCGCCCTTGGGGTCGTCCTTCTCCGCCGGGGGAATCGGCCTGTCCCATTTGCCGTCCCCGCCCTTCTTCTCCTCGTGCTTCCCCACTCGACCTACCTTCCCGTCGTCCACGCGGCGCCCGCAGTGCGGCTCGTCCGCACCGGTTTCCCTTCGTCCTGGCCAGGCTGCCACGTTCACACCATCCGCAGCGTTGACCCGCCCGTTTCGACATCATCACTGATGGTGATGCACGCGTTACCGAGCACGACAGGTGAACGACGACCTGAAGGCTTTCACCTCGTGTATTAGGTGCAGCGACCCAAGGTCGGGGCGGGGAGTTGTCCGCCGAGAACAGCGCGCGTCTCGGAGTTGTCACAGGCCGTTGACGCTGTCGGGAACGGCAGGAATCATCCGGGCATGTCCGGTGGTCTCAGCACGGGAACGCTCACCGGTGCGGACACGGTCCGCACCGAACGCTCACGGATCCTCGCCGAACTCCTCACCATCGTCGACGAACTGGCGGACCGGGCCGTCGCCGCCATGCGGGCGGAGATCCCCGCGTACGCGGACCGGCCGGACGACTTCCTCGCGGACGTCCGCGAGCAGGTCGGCCGCCACTACCGCACCAAGCTCGCCGTGCTGCTGGAGGAGCGCACGGTCACCTTCGGGGACATCGCGTTCAGCCGCCGCGCGTCGATGCGGCGGGCGCGGGCCGGGTGCACGCTGGCCGACTACATCAACGCCTTCCGGGTGGGCCAGCAGGTCTTCTGGGAGGCGGTCGTGGCGCACGCGGGCCGCTCGGTCGCCGGGCAGGAGGCGGCGCTGACGCTGGCGTCGCCGCTGATGCGGTACTGCGACTTCGCCAGCACGCACGCCGCGAACGCGTACATGGAGTACCAGCGGTACGCGGCGGCGGAGAGCGTCCAGGCGAGCCGCGACCTGGTCGAGCTGCTGCTGGACGGCGAGGCGCCGACGCGGGGGCCGCAGCTGGCGACCGCGCACGCGCACGGGCTGGGCGCCGAGTCGCCGCTGGCCGTGGTCGCGGCCGTCGTGGTCGGCGGCGGGGCCGAGGCGGACGCCCGGCACGCGGCGTGCGCGGCGATCGCCCGCACCGTGGTCGGCCGGCACCGGACGCTGGCGGTCGTGCGGCGGTCGGAGATCGTGGCGCTGCCCGTGCTCGGCCCCGGCGGCGACCCCGGCGAGCTGTGCGACCGGCTCCAGGCCGTCCAGCGCGACCTGGCGGACGAGGGCGTCGTGCTCGCGATGGGCATCAGCACGGTCGTCGAGGGCGCGGCGGACGTCCCCCGCGCCTTCCAGGAGGCGCGCGCGGTGCTGGAGTTCCTCCCGGAGGACGGCGGCGTGGCGGCGCTGCCGCGCATCTCCCCGTTCGAGTACATGGCGCTGCGGGCGGACGACACCGCGCGCCACCTGGTGGACCCGCGCGTCCTGGACCTGCTCGAGGAGGACCGGATGCGCGGCGGGGTGCTGACCGCGACGATCCGGGCGTTCGCCGCCGCCGACCTCAACCTGCGCGCCGCCGCCGAACACCTCCAGATCCACCACAACACCGCGCAGTACCGCCTCCGCCGCATCCAGCAGCGGACCGGGCGGAACCTGCGGCACATCACCGATCTCGTCGACCTGCTCGTCGCGATCGCCCTCCAGGACGTGCTGCCCCCGGCCACCAATCCCGGGCGGGAAAGACTGGTCTCCGCGACCAATGAGGAGGACGAGACCGGCGGCGTACCGTCGGCGCATGAATCTCGCTGAGCGGCTCCGGGCCGCCGCCGAACGGCTCGGCGGGCGCACGGCCCTCACGCTCGACCGGGAGGGGCTCGGCTACCGCGAGCTGGAGCTGCGGAGCGCGCGGACGGGCGCGCTGCTGCGGCGGCGCGGGATCAGGCCGGGCGACCGGGTCGCGGTGATGCTCCCCAACGTGCCCGAGTTCGCCGTCGTCTACTACGGCATCCTGCGGATCGGGGCGGTGGCCGTCCCGCTCGATCCGCTGCTGAAGCGGCGGGAGGTCGCCGCGTACCTGGGCGACTGCGCGGCCCGGCTGGTGATCGCCTGGCACGCGTACGCGGAGACCGTCGAGGCGGGCACGGCCGGCACCCGCACCGACTACATGTTCGTCGTGCCGGGCGAGTGGGACCGGCTGCTGCGCGGCGTGCCGCCCGCGCCGGACATCGCCGCCGCGGCCGGCGGCGACACCGCGGTGCTCCTCTACAGCGCGGGGACGACCGGCCCGACGAAGGGCATCGAGCTGACGCACGCCAACCTCGGCGGCAACGCCGCGACGGTCGCGCGGATGCACGGGCTCGGCGTCGACGACGTCGTCCTCGGCGCGCTCCCGCTGTACCACGCGTTCGGGCAGACGTGCGCGCTGAACGCGACGGTCCACGCGGGCGCCCGGCTCGCCCTCCTCGAACGGTTCGACGCGGCCCGCGCGCTGGAGGCGGTCAGGCGGGACGGCGTGACGGTGTTCCACGGGGTCCCGGCGATGTTCATCGCGCTCCTCGACCATCCGGCCGTCTCCGACATGTCGCTCCTGCGGAGCTGCGTGTCCGGGGGCGCCGCCCTCCCGCTGGACGTCCTGCGCGCGTTCGACGCGCTCGGCTGCCGGATCATCGAGGGCTACGGGATGAGCGAGACGTCGCCGCTGGCGGCGTCCAACCGGGGCGGTGCGGGCCGCCGCCCCGGCTCGATCGGCCGGCCGGTCCACGGGGTGCGGATGCGGGTGGTCGGCGACGACGGGCGCGAGCTGCCGCCGGGCGAGATCGGCGAGATCGCCGTGCGCGGCCCGAACGTGATGAAGGGCTACTGGAACGACCCGGCGGCGACCGCGGCCGCGATCCGCGACGGCTGGTTCCACACCGGCGACCTGGGCCGCGTCGACGGCGACGGCGTCTTCTACCTCGTCGACCGCCGCCGCGACGTGATCATCCGGGCCGGGTACACGGTGTATCCCCGCGAGGTGGAGGAGGTCCTGTACGAGCATCCGGCCGTGCGGCAGGCCGCGGTCGTCGGCGTCCCGCACCCGGAGGTCGGCGAGGAGATCACCGCGGTCGTGGCGCTGCGCGCCCCGGCGAGCGCCGCGGAGCTGCGCGCCTGGGTGCGCGACCGCGTCGCCGCCTACAAGTACCCGCGGATGATCAAGTTCCTGGACGAGCTGCCGACGGGCCCCACCGGCAAGATCCTCAAGCGCGCGCTCACGCCTCCCGCGGCGACGCCGCTCCGGTAGGCCCGTCGCGGCCCGCCAGCACGGACGACACCCGGTACACCACCGCGACCGCCGGGACGGCGATCACCGCGCCCGCGATGCCCGCCAGCAGCGTCCCGGCCGTCACCGCCATGATGATCACGACCGGATGCAGGTGCAGCGTCCGTCCCATGATCAGCGGCTGGAGCAGGTGGCTCTCGGCCTGCTGCACCACGAGCACCGCCACGAGCACGAGCAGCGCGTCGGTGACGCCGCCGCCGACGAACGCGATGAGCACCGCCGCCGCGCCCGCGATGATCGCGCCCGCGATCGGGACGAACGCCGCGACGAACGTCAGCATCGTCAGCGGCAGCGCGAACGGCACCCCGATCAGCACCAGCGCGAGCCCGATGCCGACCGCGTCCACGAGGGCGATCACGACGATGCCGTGCACGTACGACACGAGCGCCCGCCACCCGGCCCGTCCGGCCGCGTCGATCCGCTCCCGCCGCCGCTCGGGCGCGAGGCCCACGATCCAGCACCACATCTTCCTGCCGTCCTTCAGCATGAAAAACAGCAGGAACAGGGCGATCAGCGCGGCGGCCAGCACCTCGGCGGCCATGCTGGCGCCCGCCACCGGGTCCGGGGACGACCGCTGCGCGGCTCGCGTGATCGCGTCGACGACGCTGTTCAGCTGCCGCTCGCTGATCGGCAGCGGCCCGTTGACGAGCTGGTCGCGGGCCCGGTCGAGCCCCTCGGTGAGCCCGCGCCGCATCTGCTCCCACTGGTCGGCGGCCTGCCCGGTGACCAGCGCGACCGGCCCGGCGATCGCGAGGAGCAGGGTGAGCAGCCCCGCGAGCGCCCCCGCCCACGCGGGGGCCCGCAGCCGCCGCGTCCACCGCGCGACCGGCGTCATCAGCGCGGACAGCAGCAGCGCGGCGATGACCGCCATGGTCAGCGGCGCCAGCAGGACGAGGAAGTAGACGAGCAGCCCGATGGCCGCGGCGATCACCAGGAAGCACGCCGCGACCGCCGCCGCCTTCCGCAGCACGTCCGGAACGGCGCCGAACCCCTTGCCGTTGGTCACGCCGCCGCTACTACCCCGGCCCCCGGCGCGAAACCACGACGGCGGACGACGTGCGGCGGGGTCAGTGGGGGACGAGGCCGCCGTCGGCGAGGAGGACCTGGCCGGTGACGAAGCTGGCGGCGTCGGAGGCGAGGAAGAGCGCGGGGCCGACCATCTCGTCGGGGTCGGCCATGCGGTTCTGCAGGGCGGCGGTCGCCATCGCCTGCTGCACCTCGGGCGGGTTGTTGCGGACCATGAGGGTGTCGACGGTGCCGGGCGCGAGGGCGTTGACGCGGATGCCGCGGGGGGCGAACTCGGCGGCCATCGAGCGGGTGTAGGAGGCCATCGCGGCCTTCGCGGCGGCGTACATGGCGACGCCCGGCGACCACATGAACGCGCCGGCGGAGATCACGTTGAGGACGGCCGCGCCGGGGCTCTCGGTGAGGTGGTCGAGGGCGCGCTGGACGAGGAAGACGGGGCCGCGGACGTTGACGTCCTGCGACTTCGCGAACGCCTCGGGGGTGAGGCCGCCGATGGGCTGGGCGAGCGGGTTCGCGGCGTTGTTGACGACGATGTCGAGGCGGCCGAACGTGTCGACGGTGCGGTCGACGAGGGCGTCCAGGGAGGCGAGGTCGCCGAGGTGGGTCGGGACGCCGAGGGCCGCGCCGCCCATCGCCTTCAGGTGCGCCTCGGTCTCCGCGCAGGGCTCGGGCTTGCGGCTGGCGACCACGACGCTCGCACCGGCGGCGACGAAGCCCTCGGCGATGGCGCGGCCGATGCCGCGGGTGCCGCCGGTGATGATCGCGACGCGTCCGGTCAGGTCGAACAGGGTCCGCAGCTTCTCGGCGTCCACGGTGGCCTCCCGGGCACTCTGCGACGATTTGCGACCTTTGTATCAGAAGTCGGGATCATCGCCGATGACCTTCCCCGGGTTGAAGAGGTCCAGCGGGTCGAGGGCCCGCTTGACCGCGTGCTGCATCGCGCGGACGCCGAGGGGCAGTTCGCGCTGCATGCCGCCGCGCTTCAGGAGGCCGACGCCGTGCTCGCCGGTGACGGTGCCGCGCAGGTCGATCGCGGCCCGGAGCAGCTCCTCGAACGCGGCCTGCGCGGCGGCGCGGGCGGCGTCGTCGCCGGGCGGGGTGATCAGCAGCGGGTGCAGGTTGCCGTCGCCGGCGTGCGCGATGGTGGCGATGCGGACGCCGTGCCGGCGGCCGATCTCCCCGGTGCGGGCCAGCATCGCCGGGACGGACGAGCGGGGCACGCAGACGTCCTCGGTCAGGACGGGCCCGAGCCGTTCGAGCGCGGGGTAGGCGAGCCGGCGGGCCTCGAACAGGGCGTCGGCCTCGACGGGGTCGGTGGACTGCTCGGCCCACGCGGTGCCCGCGTCCCGGAAGATCGCCGCGAGGGCGGCGGCCTCGTCGTCGCCGGACGGGCCGGGCGTGTCGACGCTCGCGAGCAGGAGGGCCTCGGCGCCCGGGTGGATGCCGAGGTGCTTCCACTCCTCGACGGCCTCCAGGCAGGCGCGGTCGAGGAGTTCGAGGGCGGCGGGGACGAGCCCGCGGGAGGTGGCGGCGGCGACGGCGCGGCCCGCGGCGACGATGTCGTCGAAGGCGCCGACGACGGTGCGGGGCGCGTCGCGGCGGGCGGGCCGGAGCCGGAGGGTGACCTCGGTGACGACGCCGAGGGTGCCCTCGGAGCCGACGAACAGGCCGGTGAGGTCGTACCCGGCGACGCCCTTGGTGGTGCGGCGGCCGAGGTCGACGCGGGTGCCGTAGGCGCCGGCGGGCCCGCCCACGACGGCCTGGAGGCCGAGGACGTAGTCGCGGGTCACGCCGTACTTGAGGCAGCACAGGCCGCCCGCGTTGGTGGCGACGTTGCCGCCGATGGTGGACCAGGGCGCGCTGGCGGGGTCCGGCGGGTACCAGAGGCCGTGCTCGGCGACGGCCTTCTTCAGGTCGTCGTTGACGACGCCGGGCTGGACGACCGCGACCATGTTCTCGGCGTCGATCTCGACGACGGCGTCCATCGCGGACAGGTCGAGGACGAGGCAGCCGTCGACGGCGTTGGCGCCGCCGGACAGCCCGGTCCCGGCGCCGCGCGGCACGACGGGGATCCGCAGCTCGGCGCAGGCGGCGACGGCGCGGGCGACCTCGTCGGACGAGCGCGCCCGCAGCGCCGCGACCGGCGCGCCGGCCGGCGCCCACTCGGCCTCGTCGTGGCCGAGGCCCGCGAGGACGTCGGCGTCGGTGATGAGGCGCGCGCCGGGCAGTGCCGCGGCGAGCACGTCGACCTGCGTGGAAGAAATGGGGCACACCTCGCTTTCCGGGAGCCGATGCTATGCGGTGGCCGCGCGCGTCGGCCATGCAGGTTCTCCCCACCCGCTCAGGGGTTCGGTGGAGGGTCTCCACCCAGGTCGGCGGCGAGGCGGTGCAGCCGCAGGGCGAGCTGGACGTCGAGGGCGCGGCGGTGGCGGTGTGGCGGCGGCCGCCGCCGAGGAACGCGTCCGCCGTGCGCACGAGGTCGCCGCCGCGCCGCTCGTCGTGGTCGGGCAGCGGCCCCAGCGTCGCGCGGACGAACCGGTCGGCGTCCGCGCGCCCGGAGCGGCTCAGCAGGTACCGGTAGGGGCCGAGGTCGGCGGGCGCGGCGCCGGCCCCCTCCCGGGCGAGGCTCCGCAGGACGGTCGCGCACGCGGCCGCGTCGGCGAACGCGGCGAACGAGGCGAACGAGGCGAGCGACGTCAGGAACGCCATCTCCCGCCCGGTGAAGTCCCGGACGCTCCGCTGCGCGATCATCAGCACGCCGTCGACGCGCCCGCGCAGCCGCAGCGGGACGCCGACGATCGTCCGCAGCCCCTCCTCGCGGACGACCCGGTCGACGGCGTCGCTGCGCAGGAGGTCGCGGTCGGCGAGGTAGTCGGCGCTGCGCACCGGCTCGCCCCGGTCGGCGACGCGCCCGGCGACGCCCACCCGGGGCGCGAGCCGGACGCCGCGCAGCCGCGGCCCGAGCGACCCGTCGGTCACCTCGATGGTGAGGGCGCCGTCGTCGCCGGGCAGCGCGAGGTAGGCGATGTCGACGTCGAGCAGCCGCCGCGCCTGCGCGACGACGTCCTGCAGCAGCGCGTCCAGGTCGTGGACGCCCGACAGCCGCAGCGCCAGGTCGTACAGCGCCTGGAGCTCACGGGTGTCCACCGGGGGGAAGGCTACCGCCGGGGCGGCCGGGGCCTTCGGTGAGAGAGCGTTGAGCGTTGCCTGAGAGAACGGTGAGAAAGGCCCGTACCCGGCGCCGGCAGGGGACACGGGGTGATTACTGTGAGTGCATGGAATCTGGCACGCGGGAGGCCGCGCGGATCCTGATCGTGGACGACGAGCCGGCCGTGCGGGAGGCCCTGGCCGGGAGCCTGGAGTTCGAGGGCTACCGGACCGCGGAGGCCGCCGACGGCGCCGCGGCGCTCGACGCGGTGGCGCGCGAGCATCCCGACCTGGTCGTCCTCGACGTGCTGATGCCGCGGATGGACGGCCTGACGGCGTGCCGGCGGCTGCGGGCGCTCGGCGAGGCCGTCCCGGTCCTGATGCTGACCGCCCGGGACATGGTCGGCGACCGGGTGACGGGCCTGGACGCGGGCGCGGACGACTACCTGGCGAAGCCGTTCGAGCTCGACGAGCTGCTCGCGCGGGTGCGGGCGCTGCTGCGGCGCAGCCGGATGGCCGCGGCCGCGGGCCCCGCGCGCGACGGCGTCCTCGCGTTCGACGACCTGCGGATGGACACCGCGACCCGGGAGGTGACGCGCGCCGGGCGCCCCCTGGAGCTGACGCGCACCGAGTACATGCTGCTGGAGACGCTCCTGGCGCACCCCAGGCAGGTGCTGACGCGCGAGCAGATCCTGAAGGCGGTGTGGGGGTTCGACTTCGAGCCCGCGTCGAACTCCCTGGACGTGTACGTGATGTACCTGCGCCGCAAGACGGAGGCGGGCGGGATGCCGCGGCTGGTGCACACCGTCCGGGGCGTCGGGTACGTGCTGCGGACGGCCCGATGAGGACCGCGCCGGGAATCCTCATGCGGGCTTAACCGGCGCCTCAGGGCGTTCCCACACGGGCCGGTGAACGTGGCCGGCATGAGTCACCTAGTCACCGAACGGGGCACGCCCGCCGCGCCTCCCCCGTCCCCCCGGGACGGCGGGGGCCGGGGCCGGCTGGTGGAAGTGGTCGTGCCCGTGCACAACGAGGAGCACGTGCTCGCCGCCGCCATCGGGCGGCTGCACGCTTACCTCGCCGAGACCTTCCCGTACGCGTTCCGCGTCACGGTCGTCGACAACGCCAGCACGGACGGCACCTGGACGGTCGCGCGGCGGCTGGCGTCCGAGCACGAGCGGGTCCGCGCGGTCCGGCTCGACCTCAAGGGGCGCGGCCGCGCGCTGCGGCACGCGTGGAGCACCAGCGACGCCGACGTCGTCGCGTACATGGACGTCGACCTGTCCACCGGCCTGGACGCCTTCCTGCCGCTGGTCGCGCCGCTCATCTCCGGGCACAGCGACCTGGCGATCGGCAGCCGGCTCACCCGGGGCTCGGCGGTGGTGCGCGGGCCGCGCCGGGAGGCGATCTCCCGCTGCTACAACCTGCTGCTGCGCGCCGCGCTCGCCGCCGGGTTCAGCGACGCGCAGTGCGGCTTCAAGGCCGCCCGCACCGAGATCGTCCAGGCGCTGCTGCCGCGGGTCGAGGACGAGGAGTGGTTCTTCGACACCGAGCTGCTGCTGCTCGCCGAGCGCAACGGGCTGCGCATCCACGAGGTCCCGGTGGACTGGGTGGACGACCCCGACAGCCGCGTCGACGTGCTGCGCACCGCCCGGGACGACCTGCGCGGCATGGCGCGGGTGGGCCGCCGCATGCTGACGGGCGCGTTCCGCGCGCCCGTCGAGGGGAGGGGCACGGACGGGCGGGCCGCGCCCCGGCTGCCCGCCGGGATGGCGCACCAGCTCCCGATGTTCGCGGTCGTCGGGATCGTCTCGACGATCACCCAGCTCGTCCTGTTCGTCCTGTTCCGCCTGGTGATGGGGCCGCTGTGGGCGAACGCCCTGTCGCTCGCCCTCACCGCGGTCGGCAACACGGCCGCGAACCGGCGCTTCACCTTCGGCGTCACCGGGCCCGGGCGGGCGCTCCGCCACCAGCTCGAAGGGGGCCTGGCCTTCCTGACCGGGCTGGCGCTCGGCACGGGCGGGCTCGCCCTGCTGCACGCCGCCGCGCCCGGCGCGTCCCGCACCGTGGAGATCGCCGCGCTCGTCGCCGCGAACGGCACGGCGACGCTGGTGCGCTTCCTGCTGATGCGCGCCTGGATCTTCCACCCGCGCCGCCTGGCCCGGGGCTCCGGGGCGCGGGGCGCCCACGCCGCCGAGGAGACCGGGGGGCCGGTGTCATGACCGCGACCACGCTCCCCCCGGCGCCCGCGCGGGCACCGGCCGCGCGCGGACGCGTCCGGCGGCTGCTCCTCGGCGCGCCGGACGACCCGCGCTGGGCGCGGCCCGCGCTGTGGGCCGTCCTCGCCGTCGCCGCCGCCCTCTACACGTGGAGGCTGACGGAGGCGGGGCACGCGAACGCGTACTACTCGGCCGCCGTCATGAGCGGCACGCAGAGCTGGAAGGCGTTCTTCTTCGGCTCCCTGGACGCCGGCTCCTTCATCACCGTCGACAAGCCGCCGATGGCGCTGTGGGCGATGGGCCTGCTCGCCCGCGTCATCGGCGTCGGCTCCTGGAGCCTGCTGCTGCCGCAGGCCGCCGCGGGCGTCGCCGCCGTCGCCGTCCTGTACGCGGCGGTGCGGCGGCCCTTCGGGCACCCGGCGGCGCTCGTCGCGGCGTCCGTCCTGGCCCTCACCCCGATCACCGTCGCGATCAACCGCGACAACAACCCGGACACGCTGCTGCTCCTGTTCCTGGCCGGCGCCGTCTGGGCGACCCGGCGCGCCATCGAGACCGGACGGCTCCGCCCGCTGCTGCTCGCGGCGCTCCTCGTCGGCTGCGGGTTCAACACCAAGATGCTGCAGGCGTTCATCATCGTGCCCGCGCTCGCGCTCGCGTACCTGGTCGCGGCGCGCCCCGGGCTCGCGCGGCGCGCGCTGCACCTGCTCGCGGCCGGGGCGGTCCTCGCCGTGTCGAGCTTCTGGTGGATCGCGATCGTGGACCTCGTCCCGGCGGACCGCCGCCCCTTCATCGGCGGCAGCACGGACGGGACCGCCCGGGACCTCGTCCTCGGCTACAACGGCCTCGGCCGCGTCTTCGGTCAGGGCGGCCCCGGCGGCGGGCCGGGCGGCGGTGCCGGGTTCGGCGGCGCGCCCGGTGCCGGGCGCCTGTTCAACGACACGATCGGCGGCCAGATCTCCTGGCTGCTCCCGCTCGCGGCGATCTTCCTGGCCGCCGGCCTCGCCCTCACCCTGCGCCGCCCGCGCACGGACGCGACCCGCGCGTCGCTGCTGCTGTGGGGCGGCTCCCTGGCCCTGCACTACGCCGTGTTCAGCTTCGCGCAGGGCACCTTCCACCCCTACTACACGACCGCGATGGCCCCCGCGATCGCCGCGCTCACCGGCGGCGGCGCCGTCCTCCTGCTGGACGCCTCGCGCCGCTCGGCCGCGTGGGCGTGGATCCTCCCGGCGGGCATCGCCGTCACCGGCTGGTGGGCGGTCACCCTGCTCGGCCGCACCCCCGGCTGGAACCCGTGGCTGCGCTGGGCCGTCGCCGGGACCGCCGTCCTCGCCGTCGCCGCCCTCGCGGCCGCCCGGCTCCCGCGCGCCGCCCGCCCGGGACGTCCCGTCCTGCGGGCCGGGCTGGTGTGCGCGCTCGCCGCGGCGCTGGCCGGACCGGGCGCCTACGCGGTGTCGGCCGCCGCGACGACCCCGAACGCCGTGAACCCGCTCGCGGGCCCGTCCGCGGGCGGCGGCCCGGGAGGCGGTCGCGGCATGCCACCGGGCATGGACGGCTCCGCACAGGGCGGCCCCCCGCCCGACGGCACGCCATCTGGGGGCACCGCGCCCAGCGGCACCGCGCCCGGGGGCGCTGGGACCGGGGGCGCTGGGACCGGGGGCGCTGGGACCGACGGAACCGCGCAAAGCGGGGCCGCGCCCGGCGGCACTGCGCCCGGCGGCGCTGGGACCGGCGGCGCCACGCCCGGCGGCACTGCGCCCGGCGGCACCGCGCCCGGGGGCGCTGGGACCGGCGGCACCGCGCCCGGCGGCACCGCGCCCGGGGGCGCTGGGACCGGCGGCACCGCGCCCGGCGGCGCTGCGCCCGGCGGCACCGCGCCCGGGGGCGCTGGGACCGGCGGCACCGCGCCCGGCGGCGCTGGGACCGGCGGCGCCCCCCAGGACGGCGCCACCCAGGACGGCGCCGCGCCTGGGCGCTATCCCCCGGACGGTAGGTGGTTCGGTGGGCGGGGGCGTGGGCCGGGTGGGCGGTCGGCGTTCGGCGGCGGGCCCGGCATGGGCGGCGTGAACGCGCGGATGATCGACTACCTGGAGCGGAACCAGGGCGACGCGACGTGGCTCGTGGCGGTGCCGAGTGCGCAGGAGGCGTCGCAGATCATCCTGCGGACCGGACGGGCGGCCATCGCCATGGGCGGCTTCACCGGAAGCGATCCCGCGATGACCGTCGAGAAGCTCCGGCGGCTCGTCGCGGACGGCGAGCTGCGGTACATCGTCGTCGGCGGCGGCATGGGCGGTCCCGGCGGACGCGGCGACGCGGACGTCACCGCGTGGGTGCAGGAGAACGGGACGCTCGTCCAGCCGAGCGAGTACGGCGGCACCGCGTCGACCTCTTCCGACTCGTCGTCCGCGTCGTCCGGCGCCGGGCTCTACCGGCTCGGCTGACGGGAGGACCACCATGACCTCGACACTTCCGAGGCGCTGACGCCGGTGGCGGCGCTCATGTTCCGGTTCAACAACCCGGACGCGCCGCTGGTGTTCGCCGCGGCCTGCGTGGGGACGGGTTTCCTGGCCAAGATGCTGCAGGCGTTCCTGGTGGTGCCGGTGTTCGCGCTCGTGTACCCGGTGACCGCGCCGGCGGCGGCTGTGGCGGCTCGTCCTGCCGGCGGCCGGGCCGTGGGCGGATCACCGCGCGGGTCGGGTCCGCCTTCCCGGCGACGCAGGTCGGCGGCGCCACGCTGTACGACCTGTCGAAGGGCTGACGGCCGGGGAGCCGGTGCGCGCGTCCGTGCGGGGCGCGCGCACCGGCTCGCCGGTCAGCCGGACCCGAAGAACTCGATGATCGCCGCGTTGACCGCGACGGGGTCCTCCAGGTGGCCGTGGTGCCCGCAGCCGGGGATCTCCCGGTAGGTGCCGCGCGGGATCCGGTCGGCGACCTCGCGGCCCAGGTGCGGGGGCGTCACCAGGTCGTCGGCGAACCCGAGGACGAGGCACTCGGCGTCGATGCGGCGGTACGCGTCCAGCCGGTCCGGCAGCCGGTCGACCGCGAGCTGCGACCGGCTGAGGGACGCGCTGAGCGGGGACAGCTCGAACAGGTCGAGCCAGTCGCGGACGGTGTGCTCGTCGCGCAGGGTGCGGCGGGAGAAGCCGCGCAGCACCTGGAACACCGCCTCGTAGCGGGGCGGCAGCTTGATCCCGGAGTCGAACAGTTCGAGCTCGGCGGTGGCGACCGCCGCGCCGAGCGCGTCGGTGCGCCCCCGGGTGGCCATCAGCACCGCCTGCGCGACGAGGTCGGGACGGGCGAGGGCGAGCTCCTGCGCGATGATCGCCCCCATCGAGGCCCCGACGACGCGGCACGGCGCGGCGCCGAGGTGCTCGACGAGCCCGGCGACGTCCGCGACCATGTCGGCCAGGGTGAAGCCCTCCGGGCAGACGTCCGACGGCGGCACGCCCCGGTTGTCCAGGGTGATCGCGCGGAACCCGGCCCGGTTGAGGGCGGGCACCTGGTGGGCGCGCCAGACCCGGCCGAGGGCGCCGGTGCCGGCGATGAGCACGACGGGGTCGCCCGTCCCGTGCTCCTCGTAACTGAGGTGGACGCCGTTCACGACGCTGATGGGCATTGGCCGTCCCTTCGCCTCGCGCGGGGTGCGCGGCGGATCTGACTGGGTCACGCGGCCCCCGCCGGCGGCGGGGGCCGGGTCATGAGGTGCGCAGGGCCTCGGTGGGCTGCATGCGGGCGGCGCGGATCGCGGGGAGCAGCCCGGCGATCGCGCCGATCGCGACCGCGGCGCCGACACCGCCCGCCCACGCCTCGGGCGGCAGCACCACCGCCCACCCCTTGATGGACGCGTACACGACGGTGGCCATGACGCCGCAGAACACGCCCACGGCCCCGCCGAGCCCGGCGAGCAGCACCGCCTCCGAGAAGAACTGGACGCGGATGTGGCCGCGGGTCGCGCCGAGGGCGCGGCGCAGCCCGATCTCGGACCTCCGCTCCAGCACTGAAATGATCATGGTGTTGGCGACGCCGACGCCGCCGACCAGCAGCGCGACCGCGCCGAGGCCGAGGAACAGGCCGTTCAGCGCCGACTCGGCGGCGGCGCGGGCGACGAGCGCGTCCGACGGGTTGCTGACCGTGACGTCCCCGGGGTTCATCGGGTTGACGGTCCTGGCCAGCACCGAGTGGACGGCGTTCACCTGCTCGGTGTCGGACCGGACGTAGATGGTGGTGGGGTGCCCGTCGTGGCGCAGGAACTTCTGGGCGGCCGGGTACCCGATCAGGACCGAGGCGTCGATCTCCGGGGCGAGGTCGGCCTTCGCGAGGATCCCGGCGACGTAGAACCACTGCTCGTCGAGCCAGATCCGCTGCCCGGGGCGGATGCGGTCGAAGCCGAGCCGCCGGGCCGCGTCGTAGCCGAGCACCGCGGTCGGCTGCGTCGCGGTGGCCTCGTTGAGGAACACCCCCTCGGCGACCCGGGTGCGGACGGTCTCGGGCAGGTCCAGGCTGGCCGCCTGGACGGTGAGGCCGTTGGAGTTGATCGCCGGGACGAGCGGGCTGCGGTACACCTTCGCGTCGGTCTTGCCGGTCGTCTGGACCCGCTGGACGGGCCCGATCCGGCCGACCATCGCGGGCGCGGACTTCGGCAGCTTCACCTCGTTGCCCTCGATGTCGACGCCGGGACTGACCGTCAGCATGTTGGTGCCGAGCCGGTCGATCTCGGCGAGCAGCCCGGCCTGCGACGACGCCGACAGGCCGAGGACGGCGACGATCGACGCGACGCCGATCGCGATGCCGAGGGCGGACAGCGCGGCGCGCAGCCGCCGGGTGCGGAGCCCGACGCTGGCGGTGCGCGCCAGGTCGGCGGGCGCCAGCCGCCCGGGCGTGGTGGTCGTGGTCATCGCCGCCGCGCCTCCCCCGGTGCGCCGGTGTCCGCGACGATCCTGCCGTCCAGCACCTCGATCCGGCGGGGCAGCCGCGCGGCCATCTCCCGGTCGTGGGTGATCACCATGATGGTGGCGCCCTGCTGGTGCAGCTCGGTGAGCAGCGACAGGATCGCGGCGCCGTTGACGCTGTCGAGGTTGCCGGTGGGCTCGTCGGCGAGCACGATCGCGGGGCCGCCGATGAGCGCGCGGGCGATCGCGACGCGCTGCCGCTCGCCGCCCGACATCTTGGACGGCAGGAACCCGGCGCGGTGCGCGAGCCCGACCCGGTCGAGGGCCTCCGCCGCGGCCTTGCGGCGCGCCGCGCGGCCGACGCCCGCGTACAGCAGCCCGTCGGCGACGTTCTCCAGAGCGGTGGTGTGGTCGGCGAGGAAGAACTGCTGGAACACGAACCCGATCTGGGTGGCGCGCAGCGCCGCGAGGTCCCGGTCGCTCATCCGCGCGACGTCCGTGCCGGTGATGCGCATGACGCCGGACGTGGGGCGGTCGAGCGTCCCCATCACGTTCAGCAGCGTGGACTTGCCGGACCCGGACGGCCCGACGATCGCGACGAGCTCGCCGCGGTTCACGGTGAAGCTGACCCCGGCCAGCGCCGCGACGGGCGACGCGCCCGGGTACAGCCGGGTGACGCCGTCGAGTTCGAGGACGGGCGTCTCGCCGCCGGAGCGGGGCCCGGTCAGCAGCGCGGTGTCGCCCGCGCCGGCGTGCGGCCCGCTCATGACGCCGGCACCACGACGCGCTGGCCGGCCTGGAGGCCCTGGCCGGTGACCTCGACCGTCCCGCTGTTCTGGTCGAACATGCCGAGCTCGACCTGGACGAGCCGGCGGGCGCCGTCGGGCGCGACGACCTCGACGCCGTAGCCGCCGTCCAGCAGCGCCAGCAGGGCCGTCACGGGGACGAACAGCACGCCGTCGGCGCTGTCGGTGACGATCGACACCTGCACCGGGGCCCGGTCCAGGCTGCCGGTGGCCTCGGGGTCGTCCGGCCGGATCCCCACCTTGATCTTGGCGCCGCCCTCCTCGTCGTCGGAGGTGGCGACCTTGCCGACGGACACGACCTCGCCGCCGGTCGTCTTCAGGTTCGGCAGCGTGATGGTGACCTTGTCGCCCTCCTTCACCTGCGACTGGTAGGCGGCGTCGAGCTCCACCGAGACGTGCCGGCGCAGCGAGCTGGCCTCCAGCACGGCGGTGCCGCCGCCGGCCCGGTCGCCGACCCCGACGTTCAGCTTGGTGACGCGGATCTGGTCGGCGGGCAGGTAGACGATCTCTCCCTTGGACAGTTTCCCGTCCTCCTTCAGGCCGCGGGCGTCCTCCAGGCGCAGGAGGGCGAGGTAGGTGGCGTAGCCGAAGTACTTGGAGTCGGCGTCGAGGCCGCTGCCGTGGCCGAGGGAGACGAGCGCGGCGTTGAGCTGCCGGACGTCCCGGCCCTGGTCGCCCCACTCCAGGTCGCGGTAGACGGGGATGGACCCCTTGAGGAACACGACCGGCGCGGTGTTCACCCGGTACAGGGTGTGGCCCGCCTTGTAGACCTTGCCGGTGCTCGGCAGGTCGGTGAAGACGCCGCTCGCCTGGTTCACGGCCTCGTAGCCGCCGTCGTAGGTGAGGGTGCCGCTGACCGAGATGCGGGCGGACACCTGGCCCTGGCGGACGGCCGCGGTGCCGGTCGGCGCCGCGTTGCGGGTGGTGGCGGGGGCCTCGTCGCCGAACGGGTCGACCAGCACGACGCCGGCGACCGCGCCGGCGGCGCCCAGCACCAGGACCGACAGCAGCGTGCGGCGCCGGCGGCGGCGCTGCGGCGGGGCGTCCCGGCCGCCCGCGGCGTCCTCGCCGGGCACGGTTTCGGAGGTCACGCTCATGCCTCCTCCCCGTCCCGGGCCGGGCCGCTGCGGACGGCGGCGCGGCCGGACCCGTCCGGCCGCGTTCGATATTCGGTGCCGCGCATTGCTTCTCCTTCGGCGGATGCCTTTTCCGATGTCAATGTGGTTCTACTCGGGCGGCGGTTTCGGGACGGTATCGGCGGCGGCGCATTTCCTCGGGCGGCGGACCGGTGCGCCCGCCCCTTCCGGCGAGCCGACAAAAGCGCACCTTTCGGTCGGCGGGCGGTGCCGTGAGCCGCCGGGAAGCAGCGTCCGCCTTCGGCATTCCGGCGCTGAAACCCTGCCGAAACCGGGCCTCGGTTAGCATGGCGATTCGCGCGGCGTGCGGACGCCGCGCGCCCGGCCCGAATGGACCGGGCGGTCGGAGCTCAATGATCTTTCCGGGGGTGCGGGGCGGTGCGGATACTGGTCATCGAGGACGACGAGGAAATGGCGGAGACGGTCGCGGTGGGGCTGCGCCGGGCGTGGATGGCCGTCGACGTCGCGCTCGACGGGTCGTCCGGGCTGGAACGCGCGATGGTCAACGACTACGACGTCATCGTCCTCGACCGCGACCTGCCCGGCCTGCACGGCGACGAGGTCTGCGCGCAGCTCGTGTCGGCCGGGCGCGGCAGCCGGGTGCTGATGCTCACCGCGGCCGCGACCAGCGACGACCTGGTCGACGGGCTCAACCTGGGCGCGGACGACTACCTACCGAAACCGTTCGACTTCCCCGTCCTCATGGCGCGGATCGGCGCGCTGGCGCGGCGGGCGCATCCGGCGGTGCCGCCGGTGCTGCGGCACGGCGACATCGAGCTGGACGTGGCGCAGCGGCGGGCGCGGCGGGCCGGGCGGACCCTCGACCTCGCCCCGAAGGAGTTCGGCGTCCTGGAACTGCTGCTCGCCGCGAACGGGCGGGCGGTGTCCGCGGAGGAACTCCTGGAACGGGTCTGGGACGAGTCCGCCGACCCGTTCACCAAAACCGTCAAGGTGACGATCAGCAGGCTGCGCGCCAAGCTCGGCGACCCGCCGGTCATCGAAACCGTGGCCAAATCCGGCTACCGAATCTGAAGGACGCCCATGCGGTTCCGACTCCCCCGCAACACCGTCCGGCTCCGGCTCACGCTGCTCTACGGCGCGCTTTTCCTGCTGTCGGGCGCGGTCACGCTCGGCATCACCTTCTTTCTCGTGGACCGCGCCACCCAGGGCGTGTACTTCTACCAGGGCGAGGACGGCATCACGACGTCGATCAAGGAAATGCGGGACCCGCCGCGCAAGCGGGGCCCGGCACAGCGGGACGACAGCGACACCGGCAACCGCGGGCTGACCCCGCCGGACGACATCGACGACCGGCAGATCGCCGCGCTGGCCCGGCACCAGAAGGAGCGGCAGCGGCGGACGCAGCTCGTCCAGTCCGGCATCGCGCTGGGGATCATGTCGCTGGCGTCGATCGGGCTGGGCTGGGCCGTCGCCGGCCGCATCCTGCGGCGGCTGCGCGTCATCACGGCCGCGACCCGCGAGATCTCGGCCACCAACCTGCACGAGCGGCTGGCGCTGCCCGGCCCCACCGACGAGCTGAAGGACCTGGGCGACACCATCGACGGGCTGCTCGCCCGGCTGGAGGCCGCGTTCGAGGCCCAGCGCCGGTTCGTCGCCAACGCGTCGCACGAGCTGCGCACCCCGATGGCGCGGCAGCGGACGCTGTCGCAGGTGGCGCTCGCCGACCCCGACGCGACCGTGGAGTCGCTGCGGGACGCGCACCTGCGGGTCATCGCCGCGGGCCGGCACCAGGAGCGGCTGGTCGCCGCGCTGCTCACGCTGGCCCGCGGGCAGGCGGGCATCGAGCGCCGGGTGCCGGTCGCGCTCGACCGGCTGACCGGGCAGGTCGTCGCGGCCCGCCGCGCGGAGGCCGAGCGGCGCGGCGTCACTCTGGACGCCGCCCTCGGCGAGGCGGTCGCGGCGGGCGACCCGGGCCTCGCGGAACGCCTGGTGATCAACCTGGTCGACAACGCGCTGCGGCACAACGTCCCGGACGGCGGGGTGACGGTCGCCACCGGCATGGACGGGGACCGGCCCGTCCTGACGGTGGAGAACACCGGCCCGGTCGTGCCGCCGGACGCGCTGGAGCGGCTGTTCATGCCGTTCCAGCGGCTCGGGACCGAACGCACCGGGCGCAGCGAGGGGCTCGGCCTCGGCCTGTCCATCGTGCAGGCCATCGCCACCGCCCACGACGCGGACCTGCGCGCGGAGCCGCGCCCCGGCGGCGGGCTGACGGTCACGCTCCGCTTCCTGCCCGCCCCGGCCGCGGCGGCCGGCGGCGCGCGCACGCCCGCGGACGCGTCCGCCCCGGCGGCCGCCGGCTGACCCCGGCGCGCCGTCGCGCGCGCCGGGGTCCCGCACGGTGCCGGTGGTCACCCACCGCCTCCGACCTTCTTGCCGCCGTGCACCAGGACCTTCTTGCACTCCTCGTCGGCCTTCTTGTAGGCCGCGCCGTCGAGGTCGATGCCGGTGCTCGCGTCGATGTCGGTCTTGCCCTGGGCGTCCGGGTCCGGGAAGTTGGGGATGCCGTTCTCGCGCATGCACTTGGCGTATTCGAGCGCCGCCTTGCGGTCCGCCGCGGGCTCCGGCGGGGGCGGCGGGTCGAACTCCTTGCACTTCTCCTGGGCCGCCTTGAACGCCGGCGAGTCCATGTCGACCTTGCTGCCGTCGATGGCCAGCCGGCCGTCCGAGTCGGGGTCGGGGAAGTCCGCGACGCCGTTGTCGCGCATGCACTTGGCGTAGGCGAGGGGGTCGCCCCCGCCGCCGCCGGCGCCGCCGGTCTTCGGCTGGCCCGCGGCCCCGGGGGTGGCGGCGGCGACACCGGTGCCGCCCTCGCCGCCGTCGTCGCCGCAGGCGCCCGCCAGCAGCCCGACGGCCGCGACCGCCGCCGCCATCGTCACGAGCGGCCGGAGGCGGCGCGGCCGCCGCGCGGCGGCGCGCCCCTCGCCGCGGTCGGTATCCGTCTGCATGTCGTCGCACCTCTCGTCGAGATCGCTGAATCGGTTCTGACTTTCGTTCTATCGGGCGTGCGGTTGCGGGAAGGTATCAGCGAGAAAACCTCGCATTCCCCCCAATTTCCGGCGCCCGCACCGTTCTTTCGATTTCCTTGATCGCCGCCCGTCAGGAACGGCACGGCGTGGTGTTGAGAGAGAAGGCCGACGGGTCGGTATTGCGATCCCGCCACTTTCCGGATATCTCGATCACGCGACTTCGTCCGGGCGCGATCGCACCGCCTCCCGGCGGGGTGGAAATGGGCACGTCGGCGCCGTTCTGCGCGGCCGTCCCGCCCGTCACGCCGGTGATCTCCTGCCCGTCCCCGTACCGGAACCGGACGGCCCAGGCGTCGAGCGGCCGCCGCGACAGGTTGGTGACGCGCAGCTCCGCCGCGAAGGTCCCCGAGCCGGTGCCGGTCCGCTCCGTCGTCCGGTACCGCACCATGCAGCGCTCCGGCGGCACCTGGCCCTTGGCGAAGAACACGTTCCCCGCCAGGTCCGACCGCGCGACGTCGGTGTTGTTCGCGACGAGGTCCCCGAGGTTCTCCCGGAAGTCGACGCCGTAGCGCTTCCTGATCTGCTCGAGCACCGGCGCCTGGTTGCCGTAGAAGAACCGGTCGCCGTCGCGGAGCCGCCGGAACTCCCGGCTCCACATCGCCCGCTGCAGCTCCCCGAACTCCGGGCCGGCGTGCTTCTCGGCGAGCATCCCCATGTAGGCGTCGAGCCGGTCCACCGACCCGTACAGGGCCTTCAACCGCGCGGCGAGCGTGGTGCGCCGCGCGAACGACACGGCGCCGGTATCCTCGAAATGGTTCTCCGGCCCGACCCGGCTGCCGAACAGGTTGGTGATGCGGACGAAGTCGATCGCGTCCGGGTCGTTGATCTCGTCCCCGGCCGTGAGCAGCGGATCGGCGGGGAACTCCGCGGTCGTCTCCCCGGTGATCTCGGTGAACGCCCGCTTCGGCGGGAGCCCGTAGGCGCGCCGCATCGCGTTGTAGGACGGCATGCCGTGGTCGCGGCCCCGCTCCAGGTCGAGCGCGCCCAGGTCGAAGACGCAGCGCGGCTCGGCGTCGGGCGCCGAACACAGGACGTCCCGCAGCTCCCGCTCGATCTGCTCCTCGTTGTGGTACTGCGCCTTGGACCCGAGCCCCTGCAGGAACGGCCCGAGCCCGATCACCGGAATGATCATCGGGTTGTCCCGGGACTGCGCCAGCGTGAACTGGATCTTCACCTTGGCGGGGTCGTCGCTCGGGTCGATGTTGAAGCCCATCTCGCGGAACTTCTCGAGCTGCTCCTCCGTGTACCGGGACCGCTCCGTCTCCATCGGGAACCCGCTGTGGATCATGCTGTGGATGCGGTACCCGACGGTGGCGAACTCGTTGCCGAGCGTCGCGTCCACCGACGGGTCGTACCCCCGGTACCGGGGCAGGTCGATCCCGTGCGCGGGCAGGAACTCGGTGTAGGTGATGTACTGCACCTTCGCGATGACCACCCGCCGGGCGATCTGGAACTTCTCCTCCTCGCTCAGCGCGTCCGGCAGCCGGTCCACGATCCGGTTGTGCTCCCGCGCGATCAGCGTCTCCACCGCCGTGACGGCCGTGTTGTTGTTGGCGCGCGGGTCCCCGGTGACGACCGCCTTCCCCGGGTCGGCGAGCAGTTCCCCGCCGAGCTCCACCTCGGGCGCGGCCGCGACGTCGCCGCGCGCGTCCCGGCGCGGCAGGTGACCGCCCGGCAGCAGCAGCCGGGCCCCGTTGTCGGCGAGGTTCCCGTCGACCGGGCCCTCCCGCATCCACTCCAGCCGCTCCGCGGTGGTGGCGTAGACGGCCGACCCGTCGAGGTAGGAGCTGACGTTGTTGATCTGCTGCCGAGGGTTCTCCGGCCCCGTCCCGGTGCCCGGGGCGGGCGTCGACCGGGTGAACTTCACGACCGCGGGATCCTGCTTCGTCTCCAGCGGGTCGGCGCCGTCCACGGGCACGTCCGCCCGCTCCCCCTGCGGGTCGCCGCGCAGCACTCCGCTGCGCAGCCCGATCTCGTGGTCGACGAACTGGCCCCACGCCCACGCCCACTGGCTGAGCTGCTGCTCGGAGAAGATGTTCACCGAGAAGCCGGCGCCGTTCTCGTCGAAGAACTCGTCGTTGAACACGCGGTTGCTGACGGTCCTGGCGTTCGGCCCGGTCACGGGCTCGCCCCGCCCGTCCGCGTACCGCGCCGGCGCGACCCGCGCGTAATTCGTCCCGGCGCGGCCCCAGTCGGGGTGCCGCGGGTTGTTGCCGCGGCCGTCCAGGCTCTGCCGCCCCGGGTCGAAGGCGCCCAGCGCGGCGGGCGTGCCCGCGACGGCCACCAGGCCGCCGCCGAGCACCAGGGCGAGCGGCGCCGCCAGCGCCCGCCGCACGCGCCGCCGGCCGGCGGCGTACGTCGGTCTCATCCGCACTCCTCAACCGGTCGGGTCACTCGGGCCGGGCGTCGACCAGGCTGAGCGCGTTGGGCAGCTCGACGACCCGCTCGGTGCGCAGCCCCGCCTTGCCGAGCAGCGCCAGGTACTCCTGCTCGCCCCGCTCCCGGCCGCCGTCGTAGAGCGCCAGCAGCCGCATGTCCATCTCCTTGCCGAGATGCGGCCGGTCGTCCTCGGGCAGCAGCATGTCCAGCAGCAGGACGCGCCCGTCCGCCGGCAGCTCCCGGCGGATGTTGCCGAGGATGCGCAGCGCGTCGTCGTCGTCCCAGTTGTGGACGATGTTGGACAGCAGGTACGCGTCGGCGCGCGGCACGGCGCGGAAGAAGTCCCCGACGACCAGCTCGCACCGGTCCGCGACCCCCTCGGCCGCCAGGAACGCGCGGGCGCCCGCCATCACCGGCTCCAGGTCCAGCAGCATTCCGCGCATGCCGGGCGTCGCCCGCAGCGCCGTCGCGAGCACCGTCCCCTTGCCGCCGCCGATGTCGGCGAGCGTCCCGATCCCGGCGAAGTCGTAGGCGGCCACGGCCGCGTCGGCGATCGCGCGGGACCGCGTCGTCATGAAGACGTCGAAGTGCCGCCGCGCGTCGGCGTCGGTGGCGAGCCACCCGTAGAACGACCCGAACCGCGCCGCGAAGGACGAGCGCCCCTGCCGCACGGCGTCCGCGAGCGACTCCATCGCGTCCAGCAGGACGGGCGCTCCCTGCAGCAGCGACACCGACCGCATCGAGCCGGGCGCGTCCGCGCGCAGCGAGTCCCCCGCCGCGGTGAGCGCGTACCGGGGCGTCTCCGGCCCGCCCACCGACCGCGCGACGCCCAGCGCCGCGACCGTCCGCAGCAGCCGCCCCACCGCGACCCGGTCCACCCCCAGCCGCTCGGCCAGCTCCCCGGCGGTCAGCGGCCCGTCGCCGAGCGCGCCCGCCACGTCGAGTTCCACGAACGCGTACAGCGCGGAGAACCGCCACTGGCCGCGCAGCAGATCCCAGATCAGCGCCCGCGGGTCCGCGTCGTCGACGACGTCGCGCTCCCGCCCGGCCCCCTTCGCTCCGCCCGACCCCGATCCCGATCTGTCCGGTTCCGCTTTGTTCGATAAGGACGTGTTCTGTGACACTCCGTCTCCTGACGTTAGATGGGTCGCTCGTCGTTCCCGGCGGGTTCCCGGGCGAGATCGTCGGTGCGGTCGTCGGCGGGGTCGGCGGCGCCGTCCTCGGTGAGCTTCGAGGCCAGCAGCCGCCCGATCGGCGCGGCGGGCTCCGGCGCGAGCAGGCCGTGGTGGTCGGCGTCCACCGGATGCGTCTCCACGGCACCGGTCACGTAGGGCCGCCACACCTCCGCCGCGCGGTCCGCGGGCAGGTGCCGGGGCCGCGCGCGCGTCGCCACCGCGAGCACGACGTCCCCCCGGAACACCCCGGGCTCGTGCTCGGCCGCGAGCCGCACGTTGTTGTCGGCGATCCGCTGCACGGCCGCCAGCGCCGGCACCTCGCCGCCCGGCGGGCCGGCGGGCGGGCCCCCGGCGGGTCGCTCGGCTCCGGCGGCGGGGCCGTCGTGCGGGTAGCCGTCGAGGATCGCCAGCAGCCCGACCCGCTCCCCGAGCTCCTGCAGCCGCGTCGCCACCGCGTGGGCGACCACCCCGCCGAACGACCAGCCGGCGAGATGGTACGGACCCGCGGGCTGCACGGCGCGGACGAGCTCCGCGTACTCGGCCGCCATCTCCGCGATGCTCGCGGGCGGCTCCGCCGTCCCGTCGAGCCCCCGCGCCTGGATCCCGTAGACCGGGCGTCCCGGCGGCAGATGCCGGGCGGGCTCCGCGTAGTTCCAGGCGAGCCCGCCGCCCGAATGGACGAAGAACAGCGGAGGTGCGTCACCGTCCGGGCGCAGCGGCAGCAGCGGATCGAAGTCGCCCGCCGAGCCGCCGCCCGCCGCGACGGCCTCGGCCGCACCCGCGGGCGTGGGCGCCGCGAACAACCCCCGGATCCCCACCTCGGCGCCGAGGACCGCCCGGATCCGGGCGATGAGCCGCATCGCGAGCAGCGAGTCGCCGCCGAGGCCGAAGAACGAGTCGTCCGGCCCGACCCGGTCCATACCGAGCGCTTCCGCGAACAGGGCGCAGAGGATCTCCTCCACCCGGTCGGCGGGCTCCCGCCCGGCCCCGGCACCGGCGAGGGCGGGCACCGGCAGGGCGGCCCGATCGACCTTGCCGTTCCGGGTGACCGGGAGGGCGTCGAGCGGGACGAACGCGGCCGGGACCATGTACTCGGGGAGTCGGTCGGCGACGAACTCGCGAAGGCCGGAGCCGTCGCCGCCGGGGTTTCCGATGATGTAGGCGACGAGCCGCTTGGTGCCGGGGATGTCCTCTCGGGCGATGACGACGGCCTGGCGGACGTCGGGGTGGCTGGTCAGGACGGCTTCGATCTCGGCGGGCTCGATCCGGAATCCCCGGATCTTCACCTGCTCGTCGGCGCGCCCCGCGAATGCCAACCGGCCGTCGGACGTCCAGCGGGCGAGGTCGCCGGTGCGGTACATGCGGGCGGTGGTGTCGAAGGGGTTGGCGACGAACCGTTCCGCCGTCAGGGCCGGGCGGGACGCGTACCCGCGCGCCAGGCCGTACCCGGCGAGGTACAGCTCACCGGCCACACCCGGCGGAACCGGGCGTAACGACTCGTCCAGGACGTAGGCGCGGGTGTTGTCCATCGGCGTCCCGATCGGCACCGTGGACGGGACGTCGTCGGGAGACGTGAAGGCCAGGTGAGTCGCGAACGCCGTCGTCTCGGTCGGCCCGTAGGTCGTCCGGACGACGAGGTCCGGGTGCGCTTCCAGCAAGGCGCGGACCGCTGCGGACGACACGACGTCGCCGCCGGTCGACACCTCGCGGACACCGGCGAAGATCTCCGGGGACTGCTCGGCCAGCACCCGGAACAGGCCAGCGGTCGCGTGCACGTTCGTGACGCCGTGCTCGGCGATCAGCCGTCCGCGTTCGGCGGCGCCCAGATCGCCATCCGGCGCCACCACCAGACGACCGCCCCGCAGAAGCGGCGTCCAGATCTCGTACGTCGACGCATCGAACGCATGGTTCGCCTGCACCAGCACGCACTGGACGACGTCCTCGCGCCAAGCGGCGTCCAGTGCGAACGCCACCACGTTCGCATGCGTGACCGCCACACCCTTCGGCACACCCGTCGACCCGGACGTGTACATCACGTACGCGAGGCACCCGGGTGCGATGCGGACGTTCGGGTTCTCTTCGACGGGCTCGAACTCGTCGGCGTCGGTGATGACGACCGACACCCCGGCCTCCGCCATCACCGCCGCGATCCGCTCCTCCGGATGCGAAACGTCCAGCGGGACGTACGCCGCACCCGCCTTGAGGACGCCGAGCAGCACCGGGAGCAGGTCGGCCGACCGCCGCATGCGGACGCCGACCAGCGAACCGCCTCGACCCGCGAGCGTCTTCGCGACGCCGTTCGCGCGGGCGTTCAGCTCCGCGTACGTCCACGACACGCCGCCGTCCCCCGACACGACCGCCACCGCGCCCGGCGTCCGCGCCGCCTGCGCCTCGAACAGCTCCACCAGCGAGCCGCCCGGCACGGGACGTGCGGTGGCGTTCCACTGCTCAACCACCCGCCGGCGCTCGGACGGCGCCAGCACGTCGATATCGGAGACGGGCGCGTCCGGGGTGGCGGCGCCCTGCTCGAGGACGCGTTCGAGGCGTGCGGCGAGCGCGCGGGCGGTGGCGTCGTCGAACAGGTCGGCCGCGTACTGGATGCCGCCTTCGATCCCAACCGGGGACCCGTCCGCGTCGCGCTGCTCGGTGAGGCTGAACGACAGGTCGAACTTGGCCGCCTGCTCGCCCGGCTCGTCCCCGGCGAACGGACGTGCGCGCACGCCCGCGAGGTCGAGGTCGCCGTCGCCCTGCGGCAGGTTCTGAAGCGTCAGCATCACCTGGAAGAGCGGGTGCCGGGCGAGGGAGCGCGGCGGGTTGAGGTCTTCCACGAGCCGCTCGAACGGGACGTCCTGGTGCGCGTAGGCGGCGAGGTCGGTGTCGCGGACGCGGTCGAGGAGTTCGGCGAACGACGGGTCGCCGCTCACGTCCGTCCGCAGCACGAGCGTGTTGACGAAGAAACCGGCCAGGTCCTCCAGCGCCGCGTCGCCGCGTCCCGCGACGGCCGTGCCGATCGGGACGTCGTCGCCCGCACCGACCTTCGACAGCAGCACCGCGACCGCGGCTTGCGCCACCATGAACATCGTCACGCCGTGCCGCCGCGCCAACTCGGTGAGGCGGCGGTGCACCTCGGCGTCCGTCCCGACCGGGACGATCGCGCCGCGGAACGTCGCCGCCGACGGCCGGGGCCGGTCGACGGGCAGCGCCAGTTCCTCGGGGAGGCCGGCGAGCGCTTCGCGCCAGTGCCCGATGTGCTCGGCGAGAAGACTCTTGGGATCGTCGGGGTCGCCCAGGACGTCCCGCTGCCAGAGGGCGTAGTCGGCGTACTGGACGGGCAGCGGCTCCCACCCGGGCGCCTCGCCCCGGACACGGGCCGCGTACGCGGCCCCCAGGTCGCGGGTGACGACGCCCATCGACCAGCCGTCCACCGCGATGTGGTGCGCCGTGATCACCAGGACGGATTCGCCGGACGACGGCACCAGCAGCCGCGCCCGCCACGGCGGCTCTCGGGTGAGGTCGAACCCGCGTTCCATCTCGACGGTCGCGGCGTCCGCCAGGTCGCCCTCCGCGACCTCGTCCACCCGCAGGACGGGACGGCCGTCCCCGCCGTCCAGGATCTCCTGCCGCGGAACGCCCGCGCTCTCGGGGAAGACAGTGCGGAGCGTCTCGTGGCGGTCGGCGACGTCCCCGAGGGCCGCCTCCAGCGCCGCGACGTCGAGGTCGCCCGTCAGGCGCAGCGCGAGCGGCACGTTGTACCCCGCACCCGCACCGGCCTCCTCCAGCCGGTTCAGGAACCACATCCGCTGCTGCGCATACGACAGCGGCACGACCTCCGGACGCTCCCGAGCCACGAGCGCCGGACGCACGCCCGCCCCACGCGCCTCATCAGCGAGCCGCGCCAACCCCGCGACCGTCGGCGACCCGAACAGCTCACGAATGCCGATCTCCGCACCCAGCACCGCCTGCACACGAGAGATCAACCGCATCGCCAGGAGCGAGTCACCACCGAGCTCGAAGAACGAGACGTCCACCCCGACCCGGTCCAAGCCGAGGACGTCGGCGAACAGTCCCGACAGGACCTCCTCGGTCGGGGTCGCCGGTGCCCGATCACCGGCCAGACCCGCGAAGTCCGGGGCGGGAAGGGCGGCCCGATCGACCTTGCCGTTGCGGGTGACGGGAAGC
>NZ_AULB01000043.1 GCF_000425065.1 Actinomadura rifamycini DSM 43936 | reverse complement strand
GTCTTGTAAACAGAAGGTTAGGGGTTCAAGTCCCCTCGCCGGCTCCCAGGTCAAGGCCCCTTCCACCCCGGAAGGGGCCTCCGCGTCAGTGAATCTCCATTGTGAGCCGGACTTGCTGTGCCGGGTGTTGTGTCCTGGTCTTGACGTCGGCGTGCTGTGACGGTTTGGGCGATGTTCTGCTCCCCGGTCGGACGAGGTGTCCGCGTGTGAAGGCGAGAGCACTGGTGTGCCGTGTGCCGCACGCGAATCGTCGGCGTGGGGGCGCTGGGCGGGGTTATCGGGTGATGGGGGTGGTGGCGGTTGCTGCGAGGGAGAGGTTCCAAAGGCGGGCGGCGGCGTCGGGGGCGATGGCGTACTCCCGGACGCCTCCGTCGTCCATGGGCTGCTCGGGGGTGGAGACGGAGGCGACTTCGCAGTCCTCCAGGTAGAGCCCGCCGCGGCCGTTGAGGAGGGGCGATGTGGCTGCCCACAGGCCGGTCGCGGCGCCCTGGGAGGGGGTTTTGAAGTCGGCGCCGATCACGTTGCCTTGCTCGTCCACCCAGCCTCGGTCGATCTGTTCCTGGAGACTCATCTCCCGCTGGAGGCCGGTGATGATCTTGCCGGGGTGGAGGGCGAACGCCCGGACGCCGTGGTGGCGTCCGAGGGTGTCGAGGTGCACGGCGAACAGGACGTTGGCGGTCTTGGCCTGGCCGTAGGCCAGCCACTTGTCGTAGCCGGTGCGGAAGTGCGGGTCGTGCCAGCGGATGTCGGTGAGGGAGTGGCCGGCGGAGCTGTTGACGATGACGCGTGCGCTGTCGGTGGCGGCTAGGAGCGGGTAGAGCTCGCTGGTGAGTGCGAAGTGCCCGAAGTGGTTGGCGGCGAGTTGGCCTTCCCAGCCGGGCCCGACCCGTCGCTCTGGGGTGGCCATGACGCCGGCGACGGCCATCAGGATGTCGAGGCGGTCGAGGTGGGCGCTGATCTGTGCGGCGGCGGCGCGCACGCTGTCGAGGTCGACCAGGTCCATGGCTATGACCTCGCAGCCTTCTATGTTCTGAAGAGCGACGCGGGCGGTGGCGGGACGGCGTGCCGGAACGATGACGTGGGCCCCGGCGGCAGTCAGGCCCCGGGTGGTCTCCAGACCGAGTCCGGAGTAGCCCCCGGTCACCACGGCGGTCATGCCGGACAGGTCCACGCCGGCCATGACGTCCTCGACGGTGGCGGCGGCGGAGAAGGGCGAGCCGAGCGGCTGCTGGTCGGTGGTGGTCATGCCGGCGATGCTAGGAACTAGAGCGAGGTCTAGATCAAGTCCTAGGTTGGGCGGCATGGCGACTACCGAAAGCCGCCCGCTGAGTATCGGCGAGGTGGCCGAGCGGACGGGGCTCAGCGTGCACGCACTGCGCTTCTACGAGCGCGAGGGCTTGCTGGTCGGGCCGGTCCGGCGCACGGCGGGGGGTCGGCGGCGATACGCCGCCGCCGATGTCGGCTGGCTGCTGATCTGCGTCAAGCTGCGCGAATCCGGTATGCCGCTCGCCGAACTCAAACGGTTCGCGGAGCTGGTGCGGCATGGTCCGGGCAATGAGGCCGAACGTCTGCAGCTCCTCGACGTCCATCAGCAGCGGGTCGAGGCGCAGATACAGGCGCTGGAGGAATGCCGTTCGGTCATTGCCTGGAAGGTCGGCGTCTACGCCGAGCACCTATCCCGCGGAGAGGCCGGCGGACTCTGGGATCCGACAGTCTGAGGAGGACGGGTACGGCGCTGGTCAGTCGTCGAATTCGAAGCCGGCGGCTTCGGCGGACTCGATCAGGGATCGCATTCGGTCGCCGTCTCCGGCGACGGCGGCCATCAGAGTTCCCAGCTCTTCGAGCGCGGTCCGGTCATCGCCGTACGCGCAGAACATGCCCCCTTCGGGGTCGTATGAGACGTGCTCTTCGAGGTTTTTCGCCTGCGTGCTCACGAGGAACTGCGCGACGCCTTCCCAGAAGTAGCCGTTCGGCTCGTGGCCAAGCTGCTCGACGAGCTCGTCGACCTTCGTCGTCCCAGCGTCCAGGAGGAGGGAGAACTTTCCGGGGGTGGTCTCTAGGAGCCGCAGAGGAGTCACCAGCGGAGCATGGCACCGATCCCAGCGCCGAGGCAACCGGCAGTGGTGAGGCGATGGGGGATTCGTGTTGTCGCTTAGAGCACCTTCGTGATTCGGCATTCGATGCCGGTGGGGCTGGCCGAAATTCGGGACGGTGTTGTGCCGCCGAATGTCGCGGTGTCGCGGACGTCGAAGGTTTGCTCTGCGATGCGCTGCTTCGTTTCGGCGTCGAGTACTTCGACGGTCACCTTGTATCGGGAGGCGTCGCCTTCGATGGTGCCGTTGATCGTGACCATCCCGATGCCTCCTGCGGTGCTCACCTGGCAGTCGACTTCGGCTTCGTAGGACTTGCTGCCGAGGCGAGGGACTCCTTCGCCGGAAAGTGCGGGGACGAGCAGGCCGAGCACGGCGGTCAAGGCGACGACGCCGATGATGGCGGCGCCGATGATGGACGAACTCTTCGGCCTGCGTCGCCCGCCCGGGCCGTGGGGGTCCTGGGCGAGAGTCCATTCGTGCGTGGGCATTCGACCTCACTCGACTCGATCCGAAGATCATATACGTCCCGGCGCGGACGAACGCGGCCTACGCGCTGAGTCGGGGGAGTGCGGCTCGGGAGGTGTAGCCTGCGGTGCCGGTCCCGCGATCCTCGGTTGGTTGCGGAGCCGAGCGCGTTCTTGTCAGTGGACGGCTGTTTTGTAGAGGTCGCTTTTTCTGTCGTGGCTTGGGGGTGTGAGTATGGCTGACGGGGAAAGGGATCGGTCGAAACTTCGTCCGGTGGGGGAGGTGGAGGATGCTTATGAGTTGCTCGAGCATATTCGGAAGCGGCCGGGGATGTGGATTCGTGGGGGGTCGCTGCGCGAGTTGGAGGTTCTGCTGTGCGGGTACGGCATCGCGCTGATGGTTCATGGGGTCGATGAGGGTTTCGCGTTCGGGCCCAGGGGTCCTTTCACCGACTGGTTGGGGTGGCACTACGGTTGGTCGACGGCGCTTGGGTGGGCTGCCGCGATCGAGAGTCATGCGGACGGTGAAGCGCCGCTCGATCGGTTCTTCCAGCTTGTAGACGAGTTTCGCAGGTCCGGGGGCGTTGTGGGTGGTGAGTGAGGTGGGGGCCGGCTCGGGTGGGCGGTCGAAGGGCTCTGGGCGGGTGGCTTTGCGTCGGCTGGGTGCCGGGGACGAAGGGGAGTTTCTCAGGCTGGTCAGGGTCAGTGCGGAACTGCATGCGCCCTGGATTTCGCTGCCGTCGGGTCCGGGGGAGTTTCGGGATTATCTTGATCGGTATGAGGGGGCGGATGAAGAGGCGTTGCTGGTCTGTCTTCGGGATGGCGGGGAAATTGCTGGTGTTGTTAATCTGAACAGTGTTATTCGGGGTAGGTTGCAGTCTGCGTCGGTGGCTTATGCTGCTTTTGCTCCTTCGGCTGGGCGGGGGTATATGGCCGAAGGGGTGGGGTTGGTGGTGCGGTATGCCTTCGAGGAGTTGCGGCTGCACCGGCTTGAGGCTCAGATACAGCCGGAGAATCGTGCTTCGTTGGCGTTGGTTCGGCGGGTCGGGTTTCGGTATGAGGGGTACTCGCCCGAGTTGTTGTTCATTGATGGGGCCTGGCGGGACCATGAGAGGTGGGCGATCGTGAACGGTGGGCTCACCGTTCCGCATTCGACGCTGCCGCAGCGTTAGGTGCGGGTGCTGCAGGGGGTGCAGAGGGTCTTCAGCCAGGCCCGGTGGCGGAGCTCGCCGGGGTTGCCGCAGGCTTCGCAGATGGTGGCCGATTGGTGTTCGGCGGCTCGTACCAGGCGTGATGCCGCTTCGTCTTGTCGGCGGTGCTCCGGGGCGGGGTCGTCGAGGAGGTGATGCCACTGCGGGTCAGTTGAGGGAGAGGTCTCGGCGGCGGAAGGCGGTCAGGCCGGTTGCGGTGAGGGTCGCGGTTATGGCCAGGAGCCAGACGAACGGGGTCGCGGTGGGGTCGGCGCCCGGGAGCTTGGGGATGTGGGTGAAGGGGGAGAGGTCGAGGGCCCACTGGCCGACGTCCAGCATCGGGCCGATGAGGGTGACGGCCACCGCGACGGCCACGGCGGCCCAGCTCGCGGACGTCAGGCGGGGGACGAGCCCGAACAGCGCGAGGGCGAGCGCGGCGATGAGCCAGACGGCGGGGAGCCGGGCGAGCGCGGCGGGCAGGAGGGCGGGGAGTTCGCCGGGGTCGTGGACGAGTCCGGCGAGAAGGGCGCCGGTGGTGAGGCCGGCGACGGGGCCCGCGAGGGCGAACAGGAGGTGGCTGGACGCCCAGTGCAGCCGGCCGGTCGGGGTGGCGAGGAGGGACTCGGCGTGGAGGGCCGACTCCTCGGCGCGGAGCTTGAGGACCGCGGAGACGGCGTAGCCCGCGGCGAGGAGCCCGAGCATGTTCATGACCATCGCGAAGTAGGCGTCGGTGATGGTGGAGGCGCCGCCGAGGTCGGCGATGATGTCTTCGAGGTCCGGGTTGTCGTTGATCAGGTCGTTCATGCCGCCCGCGACGCCGCCGAAGACGAGCCCGAGGGCGGCGAAGCCCGCGAGCCAGCCGTAGAACGGACGGCTCTGCAGGCGCCACCCGAGTCCGAACGGGCCGTTCAGGCGGGGGGACGCCTCGGCGGGGCCGGGGCGCGCGGGGAGGATGCCGGCGGCGACGTCGCGGTGCTTCGACAGGCGCCACGCGGCGGCGGTGAGGGCGAGGGCGAGGGCGGCGGTCGGGACGAGCAGCCACCAGCGCTCGTCGCCGAAGGGGCGCATGCGCTGGACCCAGCCGAGGGGCGTCAGCCAGCCGAGCCAGGTGAGGCCGTTGCCCTCGCCGCCGGTGTCGGCGGCCATCCGCAGGACGAACGCGCCGCCGAGCGCGGCCAGCGCGGTGCCGCGGGCGGTGCCGGCGTTCTCGGAGAGCTGGGCGGTGACGCCGGCGACGGCGGCGAAGACGATGCCGGCCGCGGCCGTCTGCAGGCCGAGCGCGAGGGAGCCGGCGAGCGGCTGGTCCTGCGCGGCCACGGCGGCGGCCGTGAGGAGGGCGACGGCGAGGTTGGCGGCGGCGGTGACGGTGAGCGCGGCGGCGAGGGCGGCCTGGCGGCCGACGACCGTGGAGCCGAGCAGTTCGCGCCGTCCCGCCTCCTCCTCGGCGCGGGTGTGCCGGATGACGGCGAGCGCGGAGATCAGCGCGAGGGCGACGGGGACGAACGCGGACCGCTGGGTGACGAGTCCGCCGACGCTCGTGTCGTACAGGGGGCCGTACATCGCGAGGAACGTCGGGTTCGTCCCGCTGGTGTTCGCGTAGCCGAGGCGGTCGGCGGCGGTGGGGTAGAGGCCCTGGAACGTGGCGACGAAGTTCGCCGGGAGCACCGAGACGATCAGCACCCAGAGGGGCAGCAGGAAGCGGTCGCGGCGGAGGATGAGGCGGATCATGCCGCCGGTGCCGACGAGCGCGGTCATGCCGCGTCCTTGTAGTGGCGCAGGAACAGCTCCTCGAGCGTGGGCGGGCGGCTGGTGAGGCTCCGCACGCCGGCGGACGTGAGGTGCTTGAGGACGTCGTCGAGCCGGTCGGTGTCGACCTCGCAGCGGACGCGCGCGCCGTCGACGCGCAGGTCGTGGACGCCGGGGAGGCGGGAGAGGCCGTCGGGCGGCGCGGCGAGGTCGGCGTCGATGGACGTGCGGGTGAGGTGGCGCAGGTCGGCGAGGGTGCCGGTCTCGACGGCGGCGCCCCTGCGGATGATCGTCACCCGGTCGCAGAGCGCCTCGACCTCGGAGAGGATGTGGCTGGACAGCAGGACGGTGCGGCCCTTGGCGCGCTCCTCGCGGACGCACTCCTGGAAGACCTCCTCCATCAGGGGGTCGAGGCCCGAGGTGGGTTCGTCCAGGATGAGGAGGTCCGCGTCGGACGACAGGGCGGCGACCAGCCCGACCTTCTGCCGGTTGCCCTTCGAGTAGGTGCGGCCCTTCTTGCGGGGGTCGAGTTCGAAGCGGTCGAGCAGTTCGGCGCGCCGGGCCTTGTCGAGGCCGCCGCGCATCCGGCCGAGGAGGTCGATGACCTCGCCGCCGGACAGGTTCGGCCACAGCGTGACGTCGCCGGGGACGTAGGCGAGGTGGCGGTGCAGGTCGGTCGCGTCCCGCCAGGGGTCGCCGCCGAGGAGCCGGACGCTGCCGGCGTCGGCGCGCAGCAGGCCGAGCAGGACGCGGATGGCGGTGGACTTCCCGGCCCCGTTCGGGCCGAGGAAGCCGTGCACCTCGCCGGGACGGACGTCGAGGTCGAGCCCGTCGAGCGCGCGCGTCCGTCCGAAGGTCTTCACCAGGCCGGACACCTGGACGGGGTTCGTCTGCTTCACCGGTTCTCCTTGTTCTCCAGCATGGTCCGCAGGACCGCGCGGGTCTGCTCCTCGAGTTCCGGGGTGATGAGGTTGTCGGTGTGGATGTCCATGAGCGCCATGGCGAGGCGGGGGTAGCCCTCGGGGGTGAGGATGTCGGTGCCGAGCGCGCGGGAGAGGTGCCCGTTCAGGACGACGATGCCGAAGTTCATGGCGGTGATCACGGCCGCGTAGGCGTGCAGGTCGTCGGTGGTGGGCTTGCGCATGCCGGGGGTGCCGCGCGACAGGATGTCCTCGCTGAACTGCACCGCGTCCTCGAACAGCGCGCGCGCGGCGTCGGAGTCTTCCGCCAGCGCGCGCGCCACGTAGTGCTGGACGGGCAAGGCCGTCTGCATCGCGATGGCTAGGAAGTTCGGGTTCTCCATGCCGCCGGACAGCGCTTCTTCTTTGACCCGGCGGATCGCGTCGATGGCGTAGGTGTCGCAGGCGCGCCGGAGCGCGGCCTTGTTCGTGAAGTGGTGCTGGACGAGCGCGGGCGAGACCCCGGCGGCCTTCGCGATCCCGCGGATCGTGGCGCCTTTCTCGCCGAGCCGGGCGAACTCGAGCATCGCCGCGTCCCTGATCCGTGCGCGTGTCGTCAGGTCTTCCGGTTCTCGCTGCCCGCCCACCGCGGCCCCCCTGTACGCATGTTCAGCAACCTGTACGTTTGTACACTGTACGTCTGTACAGTCGCCTCGGCAAGGCGGACGGGCAAGGGATTGTTCTGATTCTCGTCAATTCCGCATCGGCGATCTTGCTCCTTTGGTCTCATGGTGTTGCCAAATCGATACATAGAGTCATGACGCGGATAGGGGGCCGGATGGTCGGGGGAACGGACCCGACGGGACGCCTGGGGGCGGAACGGGGCAGAAGGGTCCCTCCGGGGCGGTACGCGCCGGTCGCCGGGGACGAGCGGTTCCGGCGGCTGGACCGCCGGTTCCGCCGGACGGTCGCCGTCATCGCGGGAGGCTTCCTGGGCTGGTACTTCCTGTACGTCGCCCTGTCGGCGTTCGCGCGGGGGTTCATGGCGCGGCCGGTCGCCGGGAACGTCAACGTCGCGATGCTGCTCGGGGTGCTGCAGTTCGTCTCGACGTTCGCGCTCGCCGCGGCGTTCGCCGCCTACGCGCGGCGGCGCCTCGACCCGCTCGCGGACGAGCTGCGCGCCGAGGCCGACGGCCCGCCGGCCGCCGCCGCGCCCGCGGCGTTCGGCCGGGACGTGCCCCCGGGGCCCGCGCCGGCCGCGCGTCCCGCACCGCCGGGACGTCCGGCGGCCGGCGTGCCGCGGCCCGCCGCGCCGGTCGCGCCGCGCGCGTCGGACGGGCGCTGGGACGTCCGGATGGGGGAGGCGCGGTGACGGAGCTGACGTTCGGGGTGTTCGTCGTCTTCGTGCTGATCACCCTCGGGATCACGGTGTGGGCGCGCGCCAACACGCGGGGAGCGGACGACTTCTACGCGGGCGGCCGGACGTTCTCCGGCCCGCAGAACGGGATGGCGATCGCGGGCGACTACATGTCGGCGGCGTCGTTCCTCGGCATCGCGGGGCTCATCGCGCTGTCCGGGTACGACGGGTTCCTGTACTCGATCGGGTTCCTCGTGGCGTGGCTGCTCGCGCTCCTGCTGGTCGGGGCGCTGCGGAACGCCGGACGCTTCACGCTCGCGGACGTCCTCGCGCAGCGGGTCCGGCGGCAGCCGCCGGTGCGGCGCGCGGCGGTGGTCTCCACGGTCACGGTGTCGGTCTTCTACCTGCTCGCCCAGATGGTCGGGGCCGGGGCGCTCGTGTCGATGCTGCTCGGTGTGCACCCGGGTGAGCGGTTCCTGGGGATGTCGGCGGGTGTCGCGGAGACGGTCACGATCGTCGTGGTCGGCCTGCTGATGATCGGCTACGTGGTGTTCGGCGGGATGAAGGCCACCACCTGGGTGCAGATCGTCAAGGCCGTGCTGCTGATGGGCGGCACGGTCGTCCTGACGGTGCTGGTGCTGGGCCGGTTCGGGTTCGACCCCAGCGCGATGCTGGGGTCGGCGGCCGACGCGAGCGGCCGCGGCGACGCGTTCCTGCGCCCCGGGCTGCACTACGGCCCGGACGTCGAGGGCGACGCCTACCGGACGATCGTCGGCAAGCTCGACTTCTTCAGCCTCGCGCTCGCGCTCGTCCTCGGCACGGTCGGCCTGCCGCACATCGTCACCCGGTTCTTCACCGTGCCGGACGCCCGCGCCGCGCGCACGTCCGTGTCGTGGTCGATCGGGCTCGTCGGCGCGTTCTACCTGATGACGCTCGCGCTCGGGTTCGGCGCGGCGGCGCTCGTCGGGCGCGAAAAGATCGTCGCCCAGGACCCGTCCGGCAACACCGCGGCGCTGCAGCTCGCGCACGCGGTCGGTGCGCACGTCGCCGGGCCGGTCGGCGGGGACGTGCTGCTCGCGTTCACCGGCGCGGTCGCGTTCGCGACGATCCTCGCCGTGGTGTCGGGCCTGGTGCTGGCGTCGTCGACGTCGCTGGCGCACGACTACTTCGGCCAGGTGCTGATGTTCGGGCGTCCGCGCGAGTCGCAGGAGGTCGCGGTGGCGCGGGTCGCGGCGTTCCTGGTGGGGGCGCTCGCGGTCGTCCTGGCCGTCGTCGCGCGCGACCTCAACGTGGCGTTCCTGGTGGCGCTGGCGTTCGCGATCGCCGCGTCGGCGAACCTGCCCGCGATCGTCCTGTCGCTGTTCTGGCGGCGGTTCAACTCGACGGGCGCGGTCGCGGGGATCTACGGCGGTCTCGGCAGCTCGCTGGTGCTGGTGTTCTTCTCGCCGGTCGTGTCGGGGAAGGCCGATCCGGTGACCGGGCGGAGCCTGTCGCTGTTCCCCGCGGGCGTCGACTTCCACCTGTTCCCGCTGGAGAACCCCGGGATCGTGTCGGTCCCGATCGGGTTCGCGTGCGCGGTCGCCGGGACGTTCCTCGCCCGCGAGAAAGCCGACCCGCTGCGCTACGACGACCTGTCGGTGCGGGCCCTCACGGGGGCCGGTTCGCACTGACGCCCCGGGACCGGACGGCCCGGACGCCCGGGGCCGGCGTGGCCGTGTCCGGCCGGTGAGGCGAAGCCCACAGCGGGGCATCGCGGGCGGGACGTTCCGCACCGCCCGGAGCGTGCCTTAATGTTCCGTGTGCCCGGGCCGCCTGATGATCCCGTGGCACAATGTGGCTCGCCGTGGAGCACGGTCGACACCGGGAGGAGGTGCGGCAGGGTGTCCCAAGCCGGTCGGCACCGTTCCCGGCGTGCTCGTCCGGCCCTGCGCCCCCGCCGGACCCCGTTCCCGCGCCCCGCACCGCGCCCGGCCCGGCGTCCGGTCCCGCGCTCGGCGCGGGCGACCGCCGCCCTCGCCGTCGTGTCGCTGGCGGCCGCCGCGGCCGTCCCGATCGTGATGGCGCCCGACGGCGCGGACGGCGCGTCCCGTCCCGTCCGCGGCGCCGCGGCCGGCGCGCCGATCGCCGCCGCAGACCAGATCCGCGCCCGCGAGTGGCACCTGGAGACGGTCCGCGCGGAGCGGGCGTGGAAGTGGTCCACGGGCCAGGACGTCACCGTCGCGGTGCTCGACACCGGCGTCGACGCGAACCACCCCGACCTCGTCGGCAGCGTCGTGAACGGGCCCGACCTGACCGGCGGCGGGCGCCCGCCCGGCACCCGCTACTGGGGGCTGCACGGCACCTCGATGGCCAGCATCATCGCCGGTCACGGGCACGGCCGCGGCGGCTCCCAGGGGATCATGGGGGTGGCGCCGCAGAGCCGCGTCCTGTCGATCCGGGTGACGCTGGAGAACGACGACCCGATGCGGCGCGAGCAGCGGCGGCAGGCCGGGGACGGCGACGCGATCGCGCAGGGCATCCGGTACGCCGTCGACAACGGCGCCGACATCATCAACATGTCGCTCGGCGGCGGCCAGCAGTACTACAACGGCACCCCGGCGCAGGCGAGCGCGATCCGGTACGCGCTGAACCGGGGCGTGGTGCTGATCGCGTCCGCCGGCAACGACGGCTCCACCGCGAACCGGAAGAACTTCCCCGCCGCCTACCCGGGCGTCATCGCGGTGGGCGCCCTCGACCGGTACATGCGCCTGTGGGACGACAGCAACCGGCACTCGCACGTGTCCGTGTGCGCCCCCGGCGTGGACATCGTCAGCGCCGACAACGGCAAGGGCTACGTCGTCGGGACGGGCACGAGCGCGTCGTCGGCGATCGTCGCGGGCGTCGCCGCGCTCGTCCGCGCCCGCTACCCGAAGCTGACGCCGGACGAGGTGCGGCGGGCGCTCGTCGAGGGGTCGCCCGCCCGCGCCGGGCACCCGACCGGGTTCGCCGGCTGCCCGGGGACCGTGGACGCCGTCCGCACCCTGCTCGCCGCGCACGCCCTGAACAAGGTGTCGACCGGCCCCGTCCAGACCCCGACGCCGGTGCCGACGCCCGAGCCGGTCGCCGAACCGGAGGACGCGGGCACGGGCCTGCTGCTGCCGCTCGTCCTCGGCGGCGGCGGGGCGCTGATCCTGCTCGGGGTGGCGCTCGGCTGGCGGCAGCGCGGGCGGCGCGAGGACGACGAGGACGCGGAGACGATGCCCGAGTACGGGCTGCCCGGGCCGCCCCCCGAGCCGGTGCCGCGCACCCCGGTCCGCCCGTCCGCCGGGGCCGCCGCGGCGCCCCCGGCCGAGGGCGGCGGGCCGCCGATGGCCCCGGTCGACGCGCCGCTGTGGCAGAACACCCATGTGCAGCCGCCGCCCGGATACGCCGACCCGGGCGCCCCGGTGCGGTTCGAGCCCCATCCGGCGGTGCCGGGCGGGCGGCCGCCGGACGCCGCACCGCCCACGGTGCGGTTCGAGCCGCGCCCGTCCCCGCCGGGGGCCGCGGCGGGCCGGGACGTCCCTCCGGCGGCGAACGGCCGCGACTTCGGGATCGACGCGAACGCCCTCGACGGCGCCGCGCGCGGCGGGACGCCCGCGAACGGGACGCCCGCGAACGGTGCGGGCGGCGACGCCCCCGCGACCGGCGAGATCCCGATCTTCGACGACGAGGCGTGGGAGCGGTTCCGGCGGAGCGCCCTCGAAGGCACCGGCATCCCCGACGCCGAGCCTCGCCCGGCCGTCCCGGCGCCGCAGCCCGCCGGGCGCCCGGAGCCGGCCGGGGCGCCCGCGGCGCCGGGCGAGTCCCCGCAGGACGGCGCGGGCCCGGCGCCCGCAGCCTCGGACGCCCCGGCCGCGCGGGGCGAGACGACCCCGGGCGAGGAAGAGGAGTACCGGCCGCCCTGGTGGTGAGCCGGGTGGTGAGCCGTCGCCGCCGCCCGTCCGTCCCGCCCGGACGGACGGGCGCCGCGGGGCGCACGTCCCCGCCCCGCGCGGTACTCCGGCGGGCGTAGCGCGGGAGTCTCCGGGCGGCCGATGACGCCCCCCGGACCCGTCGCCGAGCATCGAACCATCCGAGGAAAACAGGAGGTCGATGACCATGTGGACGACGCTCGCGACGCAGTTGCACCCCGGCGGCTGGTCCGACGGCGGGGACGCGCCCGCGTTCTGGCCCGTGTTCCCCGTCATGTTCGGGCTGTTCTGGCTCGCCGTGCTGGCGACCGGGTTCTACTTCGTCCGCCGGCATCTGGCCGGCGGCAGGCGGCACGGCGGCGGGACGCACGGCGGCGGCGACCCGCTGAGCAAGGCGCGGTCGGTCCTCGCCGAGCGGTTCGCGCGCGGCGAGATCGACGAGGACGAGTACCTGAGGCGCATGTCGGCGCTGCGCGCCGACGCGTGACGGTCAGTCCGCGCCGGCCTCTTCGAAGATCCGTCCGACGCCGCCGTCCGGGTACAGGGGTTCCCGGGCGGCGGCCGCGTCGGCGAACCGGGTGATCAGGCGCGCGAACTCGGCGCGCTCCCGGTCCGTCCAGCCGGACATCAGCTCCTCGAAGTACGTGCGGCGGAAGCGGTCGGCGACCTGCTTGACGCGGGTGCCCGCGTCGGTCAGCCCGAGGTTGGCGCGGCGCGCGTCGACGGGGGACGGGCGCCGCGACACCAGGCCGGCGTCGATGGCGTGCCCGACCAGCCGGCTGGCGGTCGACGGGTCGACCTCCAGCCGGTCCGCGACGGCCCCGACGGTGATCTCGGGGGCGTCGCAGCCGTCGCCCGCGCGGTCGTCCGCGGCGGCGAGGAGCGCGGCGACGGCCTGGACGACCATCAGGTTCGACAACTGCAGGGGCCGTCCGTCCGGTCCGGCGGCGGTCTGCGCGCGGACCCGCTTCATCAGGTCGGGCTTGGCCCAGACGCGCCGCAGGTGGAACAGCGCGGTGGCGATCTCGGACAGGGTCTCGTCGGGGACGTCGCGTTCGGACGACTCGGCGGGCCGTTCGGTTGCGCTGGTCTCCGTCGCCATGCAGCTGTCTCCCGTTCGGTCGGCGTCCTCCCACCCTAACCGGTGTACCGTGCACACGATCTTTATATGAGGCTTATCTCGCCGGGTGTTTCCACTGGGGCGGCGGCACGGTCCCGGGACACGGGGCAAATGAAGATCTCCAGGTGAGCGGGGTTGTGATGCACTGAAACGGCGGCGTCCCGTTCCCCGCGAACCACCGGTGGCCGTCCGTCCGGGCGCGTACCATGGCACCCTGCCGAACCGGACGACCCGGGATCAGTGACCACAGAGGGGATCTCATGTCGGCGGCAGACACCCCCCGAGACGCCCTCCGACTGGACGTGAGCATGGACGAAGGCGCCCCCCGGCGACCCGTGACCGACGACGGCGAAGCCGCCTCACCCGAAGCCGCCTCCCCCGAAGCCGCCTCCCCCGAAGCCGACGCGGGCGTTCCCCGCCCCCGCGCCCCCGAGTCCGGGACGTCCCGGAGGGGCGGCGCGCCGGAGGCCGGCGTGCCCGGGCCCCGGGCCCCGGAACCCGAGCGGGCCGCGGCGGCCGAGCCGGAGGCGGACGGCGCCGCCGACGAGGCGGCGGAGCCCGCCGACGCCGAGCCCGGTGCCCTCGCGGACGATGCCCTCGCGGACGATGCCCTCCCGGACGACGACGCCGCGTTCCCGTCCGGGGGCCTGTCGGAGCGCGACCGCCAGATCCTCGCCTTCGAACGGCGCTGGTGGAAGTACGCGGGCGCCAAGGAGCAGGCCATCCGCGAGCTGTTCGACATGTCGGCGACCCGGTACTACCAGCTGCTGAACCTGCTGATCGACCGGCCCGAGGCGCTCGAGTGCGACCCGATGCTGGTCAAGCGGCTGCGCCGGATGCGGTCGCAGCGGCAGCGCAAGCGCGCCGCGCGCCGCCTCGGCATCCGGCCCTGACCCGGCGACACTGGTCCGCGTGACTACTCCCCGCTCTGCGAAGCGACTCGACGAACGTCCCGTGACGCCCGCCGGCGCCGAGGGGATCGACGCGCTCCGGCGCGCCCCGGACCGGGCCCTGCTCGCCTTCGACTTCGACGGCACGCTCGCGCCGATCGTCCCCGACCCCGCCGACGCGCGCGCCGAACCGCGCGCCGCCGGAATGCTGGCCCGGCTCGCCGCGCGCGCCGGGGCGGTCGCGATCATCACCGGACGTCCGGCGGCGGTCGCCGTCGAGTACGGCGGGTTCGCCGGGATCGACGGCCTCGTCGTCCTCGGGCAGTACGGGATGGAACGGTGGGAGTCGGGCGAACTGACGACCCCCGAGCCGCTCCCGGGCGTCGCCGAGGCCCGCGCGAAGCTCCCCGGCGTCCTCGCGGCGGCCGGGGCGCCCCCCGGCACGTTCGTCGAGGACAAGCAGCACGCGCTCGTCGTCCACACGCGGCGCTGCGCCGAGCCCGAGGTGGCGCTCGAACGGCTCCGCGGCATCATCGCGGCCCTCGCCGAGCGGACGGGCCTCGCGCTCGAACCCGGCCGGTTCGTCCTCGAACTGCGCCCGCCCGGCATGGACAAGGGCGTCGCGCTCCGCGCCTTCGTGGACGAGCGCGGCGCACGCCCGTCCGCGGTCCTGTTCGCGGGCGACGACCTGGGCGACCTCGCGGCCTTCGACGCCGTCGAGGCGCTGCGCGCGGAGGGCGTGCCCGGCGTGACGGTGTGCAGCGGGTCGAACGAGGTCACGAAGCTCGCCGAACGCGCCGACGTCGTCGTGGACGGGCCGTCCGGCGTGATCGACCTCCTCGGCGCCCTGCTGGACGATCCGGCCTGACCCCGCGGCCCCGCGCGCCTCCCCGCCCCGGGCTATCTGCGAGTGATAAGAGCCTCGTCCGCTTTTGTTGGATCTCGCTCGACTATGGGCCGCCTGTGGATTCTGGTGACGATTAGGTCAAAATATGGTGCTCACAGGGGGAAATCGCTCGAGGCTTTGGGGAGGCTGGACGGTGAACATGGACCCGACGGTGCCGCGTCGTCCCGACGGGACGGCGCCGCCGACCCCGTTCCGAGGATCCGCGCCGCCCTCGCCCGGCACCCCGATCCCGCCCGGCGCGCCGACGAGCCCGATCGTCCACGGACCGCCGCCGGGCTGGACGCCGTCCGCCTCCGTGCCGCCGTCACCGGACGCCCCGGCAACGTCCGGCATGCGCCCGCCCGTCGACGTGGCGGGCCCGTACCGGACGGACGGCGTCTACCGAGGCGACCGCCCGTCCACGCCCCCCGGCGGCTTCCCGGCCTCCGCCCCCGGCCCCGGCCCCGGCGAGCGGACGCCCGAACCCGGTGACCGGCGCGTGTTCACGCCGGTCGACGAGTCGGCGTCCGGGCGCGGGACGGCGGGGCCGTCGGCGCCCGGTGCGGCGCGAGCTTCGGCGCCTGGCGACCGGCCAGGTGCCGCGCCTGGTGCGGCGCGGCCGTCCGGGCACGGGACGGCGGGCCCGGCGTACGGTGCGGGGCAGTCGTCCGCGCGGGGGGACCGGCCGACTGTCGCGCAGGGCGACGAGTCGGCGTTCGGGCCTGGTGCGGCGGGGCCGTCCGGGCACGGGACGGTGGGGCCGCCCGCGCCCGGTGACCGGCGGGTGTTCGCGTCGGGTGGCGAGTCGGCGTTCGGGCCTGGCTCGGGGCAGGCGTCTGCGCCTGGTGCGGGCCAGTTGCCTGAGCCTGGTGACCGGCGTGTGTTCGCGCCGGGCGACGAGTCGGCGCCCGCGCCCGGGGGCGAACCGGGTTTCGGATCTCGCGCGGCGCAGGCACCCGCGCCTGGGGACGAGGCGGCCTTCACGCACGGCGCCGCGCAGCCGCCCGCACCCGCGCCCGGACCCGCCCCCGGCGATGACGTGGCGTCGGCGGGTGGGCCGATGGGGACGCGGGAGACCAGCGGGGTGCAGGTCCGGCTGGGGGCGCGGGGCGGGCGGGCTCGCCGGGAGCGGGCCCGCGCCGAGCGGGCGGCGGACGAGTGGTCGCGTCCGGGCGGGTACCCGGGGGACGGGCCCGGCGGACGGTCCGGGAAGCGTGCGGGCCGGCGTGCGGGGGTCGTCGCGGCCGGGGTGGTCGCGCTCGCGGGGCTGGTGATGGCGGGGGTCGTCCTGTCGTCGAGCACGCGCGAGGACGAGGCCGGGAACGCGGCGCTCGGCGGCGCCGAGCGGCCGAACGGGACGGCGTCCGTCCCGCTGCCGGAGGCGGGGAAGCCGGTCGAGGTCGGGACGGCGGACGGGTCGCGCTACCGGATCGCGGCGGTGACCGCGGGCGTGAGCGACGGGGCGATGCCGTCGGCGCAGTCGGCGGCGCCGTCCGGGACGTCCTACCCGTACATCGAGTACCTGCTGACGAACCCGAAGGACGAGCAGGTCCTCCTGGACTTCCCGGGGGACGTGTTCGTGAAGGCGGATCTGGTGGCCGACGACGCGCGGGGGCGCTGCATGCCGCAGGCGGGGGTGCCCGAGGACATGTGCACGCCGCCGACCAAGAGCCGGGTGGTCAAGACCCTGGCGGGCGGGGAGCCGATCGCGGGGGACGGCGGCGACAAGTGGATGCCGCCCGGTTCGTCGTACCTGGTGCGGGCGACGGTCACCGTGCCGGTGGACCGCCGCATCGACGGCACCGATCTCGGCCTGTTCATCTGGCGGCAGCTCTACGTGAACGACCAGCTCGCCAAGCCGGCGCCTTTCCCGAGCTGACCGGGCCGTGGAGAAGGGGCCGTCGCGCCGTGCGACGGCCCCCGGCCGGGGCGGCTCCCCGGGGTCACTCCGCTTCGGGGTCATCGGCGAGGATCCCGTAGATGCGGCGGCGGGCGTCGTTGACGACGTCCAGCGCGCGCGCCTTCTGCGTCTCGCTGCCGACCGCCATCACCTGCTGCAGGGCGCCCATGAGCTGCCCGACGGCCTCGCGGCCCCGCAGGACGTTCTCGCCCGCGGCGTCGGTGACCTCCTCCCAGGGGGCGGTGGTCTGCTTGGCGGTCTCCGCGCGGCCCGTGTCGGTGAGTTCGAACAGCCGCTTGCCGCCGTCCTCGCGGCTGGTGACGAGGCCCTCGTCCTCCAGCATCTGGAGGGTGGGGTAGACCGAGCCGGGGCTCGGACGCCAGACGCCGCCGGTGCGCTCGTCCAGTTCCTGGATCATCTCGTAGCCGTGCATGGGGCGCTCGGCGAGCAGCGCGAGCAGGGCCGCGCGGACGTTGCCGCGCCGGGTGCGCCGTCCGCCGCGGCCGCCGCGCCCGCCGCCCCGGTGGCCGTGCCCCCAGGGGCCCGGTCCGCCCTGGCCGAAGGGACCCATCGGGCCGCCCGGCCCGCCGGGGCCGAAGGGGCCGCCGCGCCGGGCGCGGTGTTCGAAATGCTGGAAGGGGTCCGGGGCCCCCATGTCGTGTGCATGCATCGCTTGCTCCTTCTATGATCGGTTGCGATGCATTAACGATATATCGGCAGACTGTCGTTGGCAAGCACCGGACCGGACGGGCGCAGGAAGAAGCGCCCGGGCCCGCTTCGTCGAGGACGAGCGGGCCCGGGCGCGAACGTGCCGACGGACGTCGGGGGGAACCGGCGCGGGGCCGGGATCAGGGGCCGGTCACCTGCAGGTGGTCGAGGATGTCGGTGGTCGCCTTGCGGTCGTCGGTCTCCTTCACCCGGATCCACAGCCCGAACTTGCCGGATTCGTGCCGCAGCCCGACCTCCGTGACCGACGCCGTCCCGGACGCGCAGCCGGTGAACCGCGTGATCGTCCCGGTGAGCGCCTTGTCGGGCGACGTGTAGTTCTCCGGCCCCGCCTGCTTGCACTGCGGGTGCCGCGCGGCGGTGGGCGGCGGGAGCTGCCCCTCCCGCATGTCGGTGGTGACGCCGATGAACACGCCCGGGACGGCCCCGTTGCCCTGGAAGCCGTCCACGCTCGTGGTCGCCCGGAGGACGGGACGCTCCTGCGGGTCGTTCAGCCCGACGATCGACGGCGCCCAGGTCTGCTCCTGCTGCAGCGGCCACGCCTTCGGCACCGCCACCTTGATCTTGCCGCCGTTGTTGGAGAGCTGGACGAAGTCCTTCGGGATCGCGTTCTTCTTCTCGCCGTCGTCCCCCGACCCGCCGCCGTCGCCGGAGAACAGGGTGCCGAGCAGGAGCCCCGCGACGACCGCGACCGCGAGCACGACCGCCGTGATCACCAGCGGCGTCCCGTACCGGCCGCCGGCGCCCTTGAGCCGCCCGAGCGGCCCGCCGCCGGCGCCGCCCGAACCGCCCTGCCCCTGCCCCTGGACGGGCGGGGGCGGCTGGAAGCCGGTCGGCGGCGGCCCGTGGCCGCCGGGGGGCGGCACCGGCCCGGGCGGCTGCCCGGCGGGGAACGCCGCGGTGCGCTGGTCGTCGGTGTTCGGCGCGGACGACGGGTGCTGCGAGGGGATCGCCACGGTGGCGCCGTCGGCGAGCCCGCCCGACGACGGCTGCGACGGCTGCGGCGGCCCCGCGCCGAACGCGCCGCCGTCGCCCGGACGCGGGCCGGGGTGGTCGACGATCGTCTGGTCGCCGTCCGCGGCGGGCGGCGGGTCGAACCGCGTCCGCATGCCCGGCGGCACCGCCCCGGCCGACGACGGCGACGACGGCGCGGACGACGAAGGCGCGGGCGTCCCGTCGCCGCGGAAGTCCAGCACGGTGGCGTCCGGGTCGATCCGCGGTTCGGCGGGGGCGGCCGGTTCGGACGCGGCCGGGACGGACGGCGGCGCCTCGTCGAACATCGTCACCGGAGCAGCCGGAGCAGCCGGAGCAGCCGGAGCAGCCGGAGCGGCCGAAGCCGGCGGGGGCGAGGGCGGCGCGGCCGGCGCGGAGGACCGCGACGCGGCGATCCGCGCGGACGGCGGGATGAGGGTGGAGAGGGCCTCGGCGAACGCCTCGGCGGTCGGCCAGCGGTTCTCCCGGTCGACCTCCAGCGCGCGCAGGACGACCTGGTCCATCGCGGCGGTCACGCCCTCGCGCAGCTCGCTCGGCGGCGACTTCACCGGCGCCGGGCCGGGGGCGCGCCCCGCGAGCATGTGGAACGTCAGCGCGCCGAGCCCGTAGACGTCCGCGCGGACGTCCAGGCCGCCGCCGAAGCGGGCCTGCTCGGGGGACATGTAGCCGGGGGTGCCGACGGGCAGCGTGAACGCGCCGGACGCGTGCGCCAGCGCCTTCGCCAGCCCGAGGTCGGCGATCAGCAGCTTCTCGCCGCCGTCCGGGGTCGACTGGAACAGCACGTTCGACGGTTTGAGGTCGCGGTGGATCACGCCGAGCGCGTTGATCACCTCGACGCCGTAGGCGATCTCCTCGGCGAGGGCGACGGCCTCGTTGACCGGAAGCGGCCGTTCGCGCATCCGGTCGGCGAGCGTCCCGCGGTCCGCGTACGACATGACGAAGTACGGGCGTCTGTCGGGGAGCTCGCCGATGTCGTGCACTCGCACGAGACGCTCGGAGTCGGCCCGGCGCAGGATGCGCGCCTCCTCGAGGAAGCGGTTGCGCACGTCGAGGTCGTCGACGAGGCTGCCGGACAGGACTTTGATGGCCACCGGCGATTCCAAGGCGTCGTCGTGCCCGAGCCACACGGACGCGAACGCCCCGGAACCCAGGGCGCGATCGATTCGGTAACGGTCGACGTTCGGTGGGAAGGACACTCCCGTATCATGCCCAACAAACGGGGTGAGTGTGCGATCGAGCATTGAGGCACGGCATGGCATTCGATGAACGGACCGAGGAGCTGGCCCTGCGGGCCGCGCAGGGCGACCAGGCCGCCCTCAACGACCTCCTCCGCAAGATCGAGCCGGACGTGCTGCGGCACGCCGCCCGGTTCCTGCCCTGCCGGCAGGACGCCGAGGAGGCGTGCCAGGACGCGCTGCTCCAGGTCGCGCGGAACATCCACCGCTTCGAGGGACGCTCCCGGTTCAGCACGTGGCTGCACGTCGTCGTCGCGAACTCGGCGCGCTCCACCTACCGGTCGCTGAAGCGCCGCTCGGTCGAGCAGGCGGGCGAGCTGCCGCAGCAGCGCCCCGACCCGCGCCGCACCAGCGTCATCGCGGGCTCCCGCGTCGACATCCTCGACGCCATGGAGGACCTGGAGGCCCGCAAGCCCGACCTCATCCAGGCGCTCGTCCTGCGGGACGTCTCCCAGCTCGAGTACGCGGAGATCGCCGAGCAGCTCAAGCTCCCGCTCGGGACGGTCAAGTCGCGCATCCACGAGGCGCGGCGCCAGGTGCGGCAGACGCTCGGCGAGTCCTACACCTGAGCCCCCGCCGGGCCCGGGCCGGTACCGGACGCGCGTAGTGCGACGTGCCGCGAAACGTCCGGACATCTACGGGCCGGGGGCGTCAAGGCTGGGTCATCGCGCCGCAACGATCCGTCGATGCGGCGGGCGCGGCGCGCGCGCCGCCGCGAGCATTCCGTGCATGTCACCAGGTCCCGCCGCCCGTTCCGAGCGACCGATCTTCGTCATCGGCTGCCCCCGCTCGGGGACGACGATGCTCCAGCTCATGCTGCACTCGCACCGGCGCATCGCGGTCGCCCCCGAGACCCGGTTCGTCCTCCCCGGCTATGCGCAACGGTGCGAGTTCGGTGACCTCACGGACAGTTCGAACAGGCGGGCGCTCGCCGAGTGGATCACCGATCGGCGGCAGACGAAGTTCCACGAGCTCGGCCTGGACGCCGCCGAGACCGCCGCCGGGATCGTCGCGGCGCCGCCCACGCTCGGCTCCGCGTACGGGGCGGTGTTCCGCGCGTACGCCCGCCGGTTCGGCAAGCCGCGCTGGGGCGACAAGCGGCCGAGCTACGCGCGGTACACCGGCCCGCTGCTGCGCATGTTCCCGGACGCCCAGTTCGTCCACCTCGTCCGGGACGGCCGCGACTGCATCGCGTCGCTGCAGGAGATGCCGTGGTACGACGGCGACATCCACCACGCGATCTGCGCGTGGCGGGAGGCGATCGACCAGGGCCGCCGCCTCGCGTCCCGGCTCGGCCCCGACACGTACTACGAGCTGCAGTACGAGCGGCTCGTCGCCGACCCCGCCGACGAGCTGATCCGGCTCTGCGCGTTCCTCGGCGAGGACTTCGACCCCGCGATGACGAGCCCCCAGGGCCTCGCGCGCCGGACCGTCCCGCTGCGCAAGCGCTGGCACGGCCGCACGCACGACGCCGTCACGTCCACCCAGGTCGGCTCGTGGGCGCAGCGGCTCGACCCCTGGCAGATCAGCCTGGCCGAGGCCGCCTTCGGCGACCGCCTCGCCGAGTACGGGTACGAGCCGAGCGGCCTGCCCCGGCCCGCCGCCGCGCACCTCGCCCGGTACGCCAGGGTCGGCGCGCACCGGCGGATGGCGCAGCGCAAGGAGGCCGTCCGGGAGCGGTGGCGCCGCCACCACGAGCCGAACCCGGTCGAATGCCTCCTGCCGCCCGAACGCGCCCGGCTCACGTCCGACGTGTGACCGGCCCGCCGGACCGGACGGGCGTCCGGCGGCGCGTCAGTCGAGCGCCGCGAGCTGGTCGGCGAACCAGCGCTGCGGCGGCAGCGCCGTCGCGGCCGCCGCCAGCCGGGCGCGGCGCGCCGCGCGCTCGTCCCGCGGCATCAGCAGCGCCCGGTGCAGCGCCTCCGCCGTCTGCGTCACGTCGTACGGGTTCACCATGAGCGCGTCGCCGGACAGCTCCGCCGCCGCGCCCGCCTCCCGCGACAGGACGAGCGCGCCGTCGCGCCGCGACAGCACCGGGCCCTCCTTCGCGACGAGGTTCATCCCGTCCCGGATCGGGTTCACCAGCAGGACGTCCGCGAGCCCGTAGGCCGCGAGCGAGCGCGGGTAGTCGTCGTTCACCTGGAGGATCAGCGGCTCCCACGCGGCGGTGCCGAACTCCTCGGTGATCCGCTCCGCCTCCCGCCGCACCGCCGCCGTGTACTCGCGGTACTCGGGCAGGTCGTACCGCGACGGGTACGCGAACGCCAGGTGCACCACGCGTCCGCGCCACTCCGGATGGTTCACGAGCAGTTCCCGGTACGCCGCGAGCCCGCGCACGATGTTCTTCGACAGTTCCGTCCTGTCGATGCGCACGATGAGCCGGCGGTCGCCCACCTGCTCGCGCAGCGCGCGCGCCCGCTCCCCGACGTCCGGTTCCGCCGCGCGTTCCAGCAGGGCGGGCCCGTCCACGCCGAGCCCGTGCACGCCGACCCGCGTGACGTGCCCGCCGCACGCGACCGTCCGGGCCGCGCGGTCGACGCGGGCGCCGGGCAGCAGCGCGCAGCAGTCCAGGAACGCCGAGGCCCACCGCTCGGTCAGGAACCCCGCGTGGTCGGCGCCGAGCACGCCCAGCAGGAGCTGCTCGGCGATGTCGTCGGGGAGCAGCCGGAAGTACTCGGGCGGCGCCCACGGCGTGTGCGAGAAGTGGACGATCTTCAGGTCGGGGCGCCGCTCGCGCAGCATCCGCGGGGCCAGCGACAGGTGGTAGTCCTGCACGGCGGCCTTCGCGCCGGGCGCCGCGTCCCGCGCCAGCGCGTCCGCGAACGCCGCGTTGTACGCCTCGTACGACTGCCAGTCCCGGCGCGCGCGGGCGTCGAAGTGGGGGCGGCGCGGAGTGTCGTACAGCAGGTGGTGGACGAACCACAGCGTCGAGTTCGCGATCTCGTTGTACGCGCGGTGGAACGTGGACGCGGGGATGTCGAGCATCCGCACCGCCGCGCCGCCGGTGTCGTGGCCCGCGAGGTCGATGCGCCCGTCGGGGGCCCGCCGCGCGGCCGTCCGGTCCGCGTCGCCGAGCGCCGCGCACACCCACAGGACGGCCGGGTCCGCGGCCCGTCCGGACGCCTCGTCCAGCGGGCCGCCGGGCGCCGCGCCGGTGACGGCGGCGAGGCCCGAGACCAGGCCGCCGCCCCCGCGGCGCATCGCCAGCGCGCCGTCGTCGGACAGCGAGAACGACACCGGGCCGCGGTTCGACGCCACCAGCACTTGGCTCATACCCGCAGAATCTCAGCTGGGGACGCGGCGCTTCAACGTGACCCGGGAGGTAGGGGGAAGGTGGCGCGAGCGCCTGGATTAAGGGGGTTTGCGACGGGTAACCGGCTCGGATGAGCCGGACCGAGACGACGAAAACGGTGCTCGTCGCGCTGACCGCGAACCTCCTCCTCGCCTTCGCGAAGATCATCGCCGGGCTGGTGTCGGCGTCCAGCGCGATGCTCGCCGAGGGCGCCCACTCCGTCGGCGACTCCCTCAACCAGGTCTTCCTGCTGATCTCCCTGCGGCGGAGCGCGCGCCGGCCCGACCGGCGCCACCCCTTCGGCTACGGCAACGAGCGGTACTTCTGGTCCCTGCTCGCCGCCGGCGCCATCTTCGTCGCGGGCGCGGGCTACTCGATCTTCGAGGGCGTGCTGACCATGACCGGCCGCAGCCGGGACGACAGCAGCGCCGGGCTCGCGTTCGCCGTCCTCGGCCTCGCGGCCGTCCTCGAGGGGACGTCGTGGATCCGCGCCTTCCACCAGGCCCGCATGGAGACCCGCCGCAGCGAGCACGACATCGTCGAGCACGTCCGCCGGTCGCCCGACATCACGTTCAAGACCGCCCTGTTCGAGGACTCCGCCGCGATGATCGGGCTCGTGCTCGCCGCCGCCGGGCTCGTCCTCCGCGAGCTCACCGGGTCCGAGTTCTGGGACGGCCTCGCGTCCGTCCTGATCGGGGTCCTGCTGGCCGGGCTCGCGTTCGTCATCGGCCGGGAGAGCAAGGGGCTCATCATCGGCCGCGCCGCCGACCCCGCCGTGCAGCGCGGCATCCGGACCGAGATCGCCGGGGCGCCCGGCGTCACCGGCGTCGAGTCCCTGCTCACCATGCACTTCGGCCCCGAGGAGCTGCTCGTCGCCGCGAAGGTCCACTTCTCCGACCACATCAGCGCCGACGAGGCCGAGGACGTCGCGGGCGCCATCGACCGCCGGCTGCGCGAGCGGTACCCGCTCGTCCGGCACGTGTTCCTCGACCCCACCCAGGCGCCCGGCGGCCCCGCGGACGGCGTCCCGCCCGTCGCCCGCGCCCGCCCGTGAGGGAGCGTGATCAAGAGCACGTGGGGGTAACGTCTCAAAGCGTGGAACCCGCCTGTCTGCGATCCGGTCAGGTGATGTAAAGTCACGCATACGAGCCCAAAGAGCGCTCGAACAACTGAATAACGCTCATCCAGAGGGGTGGAGGGACCGGCCCTGCGAAGCCCCGGCAACCACCCGGCTCGTGTGCGCTCGCGACCCCCGCGAGGCCCGCCGGGAGAAGGTGCCAACTCCGGCCTGCGACCAAGGTGGCGCAGGAAAGATGGGGAGAAAGGGCTCGCCCTCATGGCAACCACGTCTGCCACCGCCGACCTCGGCCCCGCTACCGCCCTCGTCTGCCGCGAATGCGGCGCATCCCGCGAACTCGGCCCGCACTACGCGTGCGAGGAGTGTTTCGGCCCCCTCGAGATTTCGTACGACTTCGGCGGCATCACCCGCGCCGACATCGAGTCCGGGCCCCGCAACATCTGGCGGTACCGCGGCCTGCTGCCCGTCCCGTCCGACGTCGCGTCCACCCCCAACACCGAGCCCGGCCTGACCCGGCTCGTCCGGGCCGACAACCTCGCCGAGGCCCTCGGCCTGCAGAAGCTCTGGGTGAAGGACGACAGCGGCAACCCGACCCACTCGTTCAAGGACCGCGTCGTCGCCGTCGCGCTCGCCGCCGCCCGCGAACTCGGCTTCAAGGTGCTCGCCTGCCCGTCCACCGGGAACCTCGCGAACGCCGTCGCCGCCGCCGCGGCCCGCGCCGGGATCCGCTCCGCCGTGTTCGTCCCGTCCAACCTCGAGTCGCAGAAGATCATCACGACGGCCGTGTACGGCGGCACGTTCGTCACGGTCGACGGCAACTACGACGACGTGAACCGGCTCGCGTCCGAGATCGCCGGCGAGCAGGACGAGTGGGCGTTCGTGAACGTCAACGTCCGCCCGTACTACGCGGAGGGCTCCAAGACCCTCGGCTACGAGATCGCCGAGCAGCTCGGCTGGCGGCTGCCCGACCAGATCGTCGTCCCGATCGCGTCCGGCTCCCAGCTCACCAAGATCGACAAGGCGTTCCAGGAGCTCATCAAGCTCGGCCTCGTCGAGGACCGCCCCTACAAGGTGTTCGGCGCGCAGGCCGAAGGCTGCTCCCCGGTGTCCGCCGCGTTCAAGGCCGGGCACGACGTGGTCCGCCCGGTCAAGCCCGACACCATCGCCAAGTCCCTCGCCATCGGCAACCCCGCCGACGGCCCGTACGTCCTGGACGTCGCCCGCCGCACCGGCGGCGCCATCGAGGACGTCACCGACGAGCAGGTCGTCGAGGGCATCCGGCTGCTCGCCCGCACCGAGGGCGTCTTCGGCGAGACCGCCGGCGGCGTCACCGTCGCCACCCTCCGCAAGCTGGTCGAGGGCGGCGTCCTCGACCCGGCCGCCGAGACCGTGATCATCAACTCCGGGGACGGGCTGAAGACCCTGGACGCCGTCGCCCCCGTGGTCGCGCCGAGCGCGAACATCGCCCCGTCCCTGGACGCGTTCCGCGCCGCGGGCCTCGCCTGAAAACGAAGAGGAGTCGAGCAATGAGCAGCGTGTCCGTGCGGATCCCGACGATCCTGCGCACCTACACCGGCGGCGAGTCGGAGGTGAAGGCCGAGGGCGCGACCCTGCGCGCCGTCGTCGCCGACCTGGAGGCCAGCTACTCCGGGATCTCCGCCCGCATCCTCGACGACGCCGGCAAGATCCGCCGGTTCGTCAACGTGTACGTGGGCGACGAGGACGTCCGGTTCGCCGAGGGCCTCGACACCCCGACGCCGGCCGGCGCCCAGATCTCGATCATCCCCGCGGTCGCCGGCGGCTGACGCCCGACCGCCCCGCCCGTCCCGGCCCGCCCGGCGCACGTCCGACGTGCGCCGGGCGGGTCTACAATCGCCGCCGATGCCCCCCCGACCGCCGCTCGGCCTCCTCCCGCCCGTCCTGACCGGGCTGTGCGCCGGCGGCCTGGTCCTCATGGGCCGCCTCCAGGCCCGCGCGGACGAGGCCCGCGAGCACGCGTGCGCGCACGACCGTCCGTCCGCGCACTGGAGCCACGGCTACGACGCCTGGCTGCCGCTCGCGACCCTCGCGCTCGGCGTCGCCGCCGTCGTCCTCGCCACCGTCCTCCTCCTCGGCCGCCGCGGCCCCGCCCGCGCGGCGAGCGCGTTCGCGCTCCCGGTCGCCCTGCTCCTCCTCGTCCCCGCGGGCCTGGCCGCCGACGGCTACTTCCGGTTCCCGGGCGCCGACATCTCGACCGTCGGAACCAGCCCCTGCGGCGTCGGCTGACCCGGCTCGCTCGCACTCGGTCCCGGTGTCGGGTGACAGTGCCGCCCACGCGAAGTTTGCCGGGCGATTTGCGGGAAAATGTCGACCGTCCACAGTGGTGAATAGCGGGACATAATCGGGTCAAATTCAGTGATCATCGCTTTTCCTGAGTGCCGCCCCGGAGGGGAGGAGCGCTTTTTTCCGATGCGGTTTTGCTGGGATGATCTTGGAGAATGCTGGCTCGGGACTTGAGTGTTGCGTCATTTCTTTCCTGGAAGAGTGGGTCTTAGTGCTCCAGCAGGGAGTGCGTCGCTTCGCAAACAGAAGGGAAAGGCATGAATCGCATTGCTCGTGCGGCGGTGATCGGCGGGATCGCGATGGGTGCGCCCATGCTCCTGGCGCCGTCGGCCATGGCGGTGGAGACCACGGCGAAGAAGGACATCACCATCTTCATCGTGGAGAACGCGACCGTCGGCCACAACGGTCCGGTCTACGTCGTCGAGAGCGGCCCTGGTGACCTCTCGTACAGCAACGTCACCGGCTCGCCCAAGGCGTCGCCCAAGGTCGGCAACGAGTCGGTCAAGACCGGCGACATCAAGACGAACCTCAAGGACGGCAAGGGCAACACCGTCGTCAACGAGATCGAGGGCACCGAGCAGGACTCGGTGAAGGGGCAGGCCGAGGAGGCGGGCGCCCACGCCAAGGCCGAGGAGGCCAAGCCGGCGGCCGCGCAGCAGGAGGCCCAGGCCGAGGCCCAGGAGGCCAAGCCGGAGGCCGCGCAGCAGGAGGCCAAGCCCGAGGCGGCGCAGCAGGAGGTCCAGGCTCAGGACGCCAAGCCCGAGGCCATGCAGCACCAGGCCCAGGCCCAGGACGCCAAGCCCGAGGCCGCGCAGCAGGAGGCCGTGCAGAACGAGGCCCTGGTCGAGGAGGCCGGCACCCCCGAGCAGGGTGCCCGCACCGGCGGCCACGGTGACAAGGGTGGCCACGGTGACAAGGGCGGCCACGGTGACAAGGGCGACCACAAGAAGGGTGGCTTCGACAACGTGTTCGCCGCGAAGCACTCGAAGGTGGGCGTGAACGGCCCGACCATCGTCGCCGAGTCCGGCCCGGGCGACCTCTCCTTCAGCAACGTCACCGGCTCGCCGGCGGCGTCGCCGAAGGTCGGGAACGAGTCGGTCAAGACCGGCGACTTCCACACCAGCCTCAAGGGCGGTAAGGGCAACACCGCGGTCAACGAGGTGGAGGGGTCCGAGCAGGACTCCATCAAGTAGTCCGCCGCCCCGCCGAACGGTGGCAGATGCTCAACGTGCCGATCACGGCCACCGACCGCAGAAGAGCAGTGCGGGCGACCGTCCCAGCCGGGTCGGCGGGGGATGATCTCGAACGGCCGCTCCGGCCTCGTCCGGAGCGGCCGTTCCCATGCCGCCTCAGTGCCGGACCGGCCCGCCGACCGGGACGGGATCGACATGGCCGGTCGGCGGCAGCGTCCGCGCCAGTTCGAGCCCGACATCGACGAGCGACGACCGCTGCAGGCCCGCGACGTCCCGCAGCGGGGTCCAGACCGGCTCGTCGGTGTCCCCGTTCGGCTCGGGCCGGAGCCGTCCGCCGGTGACGCGGACCTGGTAGAAGACGCCGACGTTCTGGTGCTCGGGCCCGCCCGGAACGGCACGCTCCGCCGCCGGGATCACCCTCGAGTCCACGCCCAGCAGCCGTTCGACCACCACGCTGTACCCGGTCTCCTCGGCGACCTCGCGAACGACCGCGTCGAACGGGTCCTCCGCGTGCTCCACCCCGCCCCCCGGCAGCGTCCACACGGTCGCCCCCTTCGGCGGCACATACCGGACGAGCAGCACCCGCCCGTCCTCGATGCACACGCCATAAGCCCCCAGCCGAAAACTCACCCCGACCCTCCGAACCGTCGCCGCGTTTCCAACGACATCATCCCGCCCAGCGACCCGAGAAGCGGCCACAATCCGCAAAGCCGACCGCCCGGCCCGATGTCGGCCAATATGGGGACCGTGAGCGCTCAACAGCTGCCCCCTGAGGACGTCGCCTCCTTGCTGCGCGACCTGTGCATCGAACTCGGGTTCTGCCTGCCGCCAGAGGACCATGCCGCCCTCTGCGCCTCACCGCCGCCGGACGTCGACGCGTTCACGGAGGCGGTCTTCCGAGCCGAGGGCATGGACGCGGAACCCCACGAAACCCTGTGGCAGCAGGTCCATGAAAGGGTGGCGCGAACCTTCGAAAACAGCGACACCCCCCACCCGTGAGCGCATCGACACACTCCGCAATCGAAAGACCCGGGACCCCGCCCCCCGCGCCGTCCGTTCCGCGATGGCTCCGAGCAGGACGCCAGCGGCAAGCAGCGGCCGAGCGCGTCCCGCGTTACGCGCGCAGAGCGACTCCCGACGGCCGCCCCGAACCGAATCCGGGGCGGCCGTTCGCTGTCCGGCATGCGGCGATGACCGATCGCGATGTGCCGCACCTGATCGACTTCACGGACGACCACGGCAACGGCGTCGTCCACCACGTCCTGGGCGGCCCGCCGACCCGGAACACCCCCGACATGCCCGGTCGGCGGCCGCCTCCGCGCCAACACCGCCGCAGTATCAGTCCTCGAACCCGCCTGCCGCCGCCCAAGCGGCTCGAAACTCTGCCGATGTGATCTCGTGCGCCGTGAATCCGGGTCGTCGGGAAATCTCGGCTACGGTGCCCACCGGGTCATCGCCCAGCCGCGTCGTCTCGCCTTCCACGAACCCGCCCGCGTAATCGAGGACGCCGTCGGGAAAGACCTCGACCTTGCGGTTCTCGTACCCGTCCTCATCGATCTCACAGAACGCGACCACAGGCCCCTCAACCGGAGCACCATTACGCTCAATCCGGATGTACCGCATTTCATCGACCATCGAATCAACGTCCGCGTCGACGACACGTCGCGCACCACCGGCGATCCGCTCCAGCACCGCGGCGACGACCTCTGGCGCAGGGACGCCCGAGGCGGCAGCGTGACGCGCCCCCTCGGATCTCCGGCGCTCCGCTTCCGCGATGTCGTCACGCATCCATTGCGGGACCACCGACCGGGGATACCTCTCGAGATCGACCGCGAGCGCCGACCCGATCGGGACATCGATGGGCGGCCGACCGTCCCGATCGAACCTCGCGTCCACATCGGCGCCACGCTCGATGGTCAGGTACATCGTGAACCAGGTCCCCGCACCCGGTGCGGACATGACGTCTCGCAGTTCCCGCACCGGCCCGGCATCGATACGACCGGGCGAGCCGTCGTACGGGCCCGCCTCCGTCCGAATGTCGATGCGGCGATGAAGCCAGTCTCCCGCGGCCATGTACACCGCATCGATACGGGTCCACCCCGCCGGCGCCCGACCGACGATCCCTTGGCCGATCTCCCGTATCAACTCGTGCCGCCTGATCGACGCGGGGCTCTCGTCGCTGGGCATTCCGATCAGCTCCGTTTCCTGTCGCGATGGCGGTCAGCAGATCTTGGACGCGACGACGCCGCACCGCAACACGTCCGAGCGAGGACGAACGCCGCCTTCGGGGGCTCGCACCGTGGTGCGGGAGCCGGCCCGCGCTGGCCAGTGCGGTCGGTAGACGAACCTTCCTTCGGAGAGGGGGCGCGCAGACACCCCTGGCCAGCGAACGGACGGCCCGTACCCCCTGTCCGGTGCCGTCCGTTCCGTGATTGCTCCGCGCCGCGGCTCGCCGTTGACGCCGATCGACCGGGCGGCAACGATGACCGGCCATGGACTTGCCCCCCAGATGACGTCGAGATGGCGATCAGCATGCCCATGTGGCAATGGCACTACGTTGACGGCACAGTGGACAACGAAGTAGGTACGCGGGCGGAGGAGCCGGACACTGAAAACGTCAGGGCCATAGGACACAGCGTCCGTGAGGCTGGCTGGGACCAAGTCGCACACTGGACGCCGGGAGCCCCCGGGTCTGGGGCCTGGCCGCCCAATGACGAGATCGTCTCCGTGAAGCTGACACGCGGTCAGTGGAGGTGGGTTGCCTCGGTCCTGGATGACTGGTCCCAGGTGGCGAACAGCATCGAGCACTGGGAAGAAGCCAGAGGCCAACGTGCAGTCCGCGACCTGATCAGGTCTCGACTGACTCTCTAGAACGGCTCCACCTCAACCTTTACCAGCACCGTGCTCTTGGGCGGCATTTGCGCCGCCTCCTGCATGGACGCATGACGTTCCGAAGTGCTTATTCGCGCGAACGGCCTCAACCCGGCAAGGGCGGCATCGCGCGAATGAGTACTTCGGCGCGCGGGGGTCCACGCCGCACGCCCCGGGCGGCGTAGCCGCCGGGCCTGCGGCGGCGCGGAGCGGCGCCGCCTCGATCTCAATAGGCGCAATTCGGCAGGCTGCGGACGTCAAACGCCGGAGTAGCCGGAGGCTGCTTGTCAGTCAGTCGGTGCCGGGTTGCCCGTGTTCCCGGTCGATTCGTGCAAGCGTTGCAGTGAGGTCGTCCCCAGTGGCTTCGGTATACATGGCCATGACGGCGCTAGGGATACGACCTCTCTCATTCACGCTGAGCCCTTTTTCTTTCGCCCACGCGCGCAGCCTTCTCCCGTACTCGACATGTGCGATACGGCGGGCATAGGAAAGATCGGTTTCCTGCTCGTCTCGTTCGTAGACGTCAGACATGGTGATCAGCATTGCATGTTCAGCGGGGCGCGCAAGGTTTCGGCTGGGGTTACGGTGCGGAAGCCGGCGTCGTTGCAGGCGGAGGGTGTGCAGCGGAAGAAAAGGCTTGTGAACGCGCTGCCCTTCGTTGCGGTCGGGCTCTGGAGCGCCAACCCCAATGTCGTCGCACATGTCGTGGACGAGGTAGGGGCTGACGCCGCTGGCCCAGCTCGCTACGGCGTTGGCTCGGCGTCCGTATGACCTGCGTCATGCGTGCCCCGGCGACACACGAGAACGGCCCTGGTGGGGGCTTCGGGGCTGGTCAGGGTGGTGCTGGAATCTTCCCCCGGCCGAGGGTGGCGCGTTGCTTGCAGTCGCCAGGGTGAGTGAACAAGAAGACGACTAGACGCCTCTGACCAGCAAACGGGCGGCCCGGGACCCCACCTCCGGCGCCGTCCGTTCCGTGATTGCTCCGCGTCGCCAGCTTGGGATGTCTCATCCTTTGATCAGCAATCACAAGCCAACCCGCTGACCTGCCCTTGCGCTCCCTCAACCCCGTTGGCGACCGCACGCGCCCGTGATCGTCCGCTCCGACGGGCACGCAACGGGCACGCCGTCGGTTGTCCGGGAGCGAACGGGAGTCGGAAGGGGGCGGGCATCTAGACTGGGCTCTCCTCGATCGTGTGGTGATCGGAGTAGTAATGAGAAAAGAACCGGACCCGGCGAAATTGTATCCGGAGGTGGCCGCGCTGGGGGGCTCGCGGCTGCCCTCAACGCCGCTGCGGCCGCTATAGGTCTGTCGCTTGACATGATGACCTCCGAGCGTGATCCGCTACGTCACGCCACAATCAAAAGCGTCCTCTCACATCGCGGCGAACTGTCCGTAAGTGCCTGGCATTTTGAGCGCAGATGGTGGGTCGTTGGCTCGGCGAACAACGGTAATCTGATCAACGGGGTCACTGATGACCTGGATCAACTTCTCGAGGTCATAGAGGGCTGGGCAAAAGGTGCCGGTCTCAATGAGATTGCCAATGGTGTTCCCATTGACATACTCACCGGGCGCGGCGAGGTGCCTGACGGCAATCTCCCTGACGTCATCGCTGCAGAATGGCAGTTTATGCTCAAGGAGTCCCGGCAAATCGACTGGCCTGAGTATCGGGCACTCATCGAGGTCGCCTACGCCGAACCAAAAATACGCAGACTCTATCCCTACACCAGCCACTGGGCACTATGCTTCTCAGCCACCCCGTACCCGTTCACCCGAAGCTTTGTCACCCTGATCGCTTCCCGGGACGGCGGCTACACGGTCCGGAAACGGTTGAACGGCCCAGAACTTGCCCGGGTTGCCACACCTGCGGAGGCGGTCGCTATGGCCGTAGCCCGACTTCCGAAGGATCTTGGGTAAGGCGACCGGTGAGGGGTTGGGGCGAGCAACTCTCAATGCAACCCTGACTAAGCGCGGGTGCTGATCGCGGCGGTTCCGGTCGTGGCGCCTCGGGTGGGCCGGCACCTCTTCGGGTTCTTCGCCTGCCTGTACTTCGCTGGCCTGCGGCCCTCGGAGGCGGTGGACCTCAGGTTGAGGGACTGCGAACTTCCGGCAACCGGATGGGGGCGGCTCCTCCTGGGCGGGTCGAGTCCTGCGGCCGGTAAGCAGTGGACGGACGACGGCCGGTTTCACCAACCGCGGGGCCTCAAGGCTCGGGCCGAGGGGGTGAAGCGTCCGGTTCCGGCCGCGTCTGAGCTGGTGGCCGTCCTGCGGGCGCATGTCGAGCGGTTCGGGACGGCCGAGGACGGTCGGTTGTTCCGCAGTCAGCGGGGCAACCGGCTCGTGTCGGTCAGTTACGAGAACGTCTGGCGGCGGGCTCGGGAACACGTCCTGACACCTGCCCGACTGGCTACGCCGCTGGCTCGGCGTTCGTACGACCTGCGTCATGCGTGCCTGTCGCTCTGGCGGAACAGCGGTTCCGTGAATACCGGCGTACGGCCGCGCATAGTGGAGCATCACGGCACACTCCGGACGGCTCTTCGAGGGGCTCCAGCACTGGTCAGGGCGGGCTTCGGGAGGTAGATGAACCTTCCCCCGGCGAGGGTGCGCGTTGCTTGCACTCGACAGGGTAGAGTGCTAAAAAACGGTTGGCACTCCACTGTGGAGAGTGACAACTTCACAGTCTGGGTCGGGACGATGAGGTCTCGGAGCGGCGGCGGAATGGCAGTCGTCGGCCGGGGTCGTCCGTCGCGGGCGTCGGCTCGATCCGTCTAAGCCACCTTGTTCCGGGAGGACTTGGAGCCTATGGCTGCAAAGATGATCGCGTTCGACGAGGACGCCCGTCGCGGTCTCGAGCGGGGCATGAACCAGCTCGCCGACGCGGTGAAGGTGACGCTCGGCCCCAAGGGCCGCAACGTCGTGCTGGAGAAGAAGTGGGGCGCCCCCACGATCACCAACGACGGTGTGTCGATCGCCAAGGAGATCGAGCTCGAGGACGCCTGGGAGAAGATCGGCGCGGAGCTCGTCAAGGAAGTAGCGAAGAAGACCGACGACGTCGCCGGTGACGGCACCACGACGGCGACCGTGCTGGCCCAGGCGCTCGTGCGCGAGGGTCTGCGCAACGTCGCGGCGGGCGCCAACCCGATGTCGCTGAAGCGGGGCATCGAGGCCGCGGTCGAGCGGGTCAGCGAGGAGCTGTCCAAGCTGGCCAAGGACGTGGAGACCAAGGAGCAGATCGCCTCCACCGCCTCCATTTCCGCCGGCGACCAGCAGATCGGCGAGATGATCGCCGAGGCGATGGACAAGGTCGGCAAGGAAGGCGTCATCACGGTCGAGGAGAGCCAGACCTTCGGTCTGGAGCTCGAGCTGACCGAGGGCATGCGCTTCGACAAGGGCTACATCTCGCACTACTTCGTGACCGACCCCGAGCGGATGGAGGCGGTCCTCGAGGACCCGTACCTCCTGATCGTCCAGGGGAAGGTGTCGGCGAACAAGGACCTGCTGCCGGTCCTCGAGGGCGTCATGCAGTCCGGCAAGCCGCTGCTGATCATCGCCGAGGACGTCGAGGCCGAGGCACTGGCGACGCTGATCGTCAACAAGATCCGCGGCATCTTCAAGTCCGTGGCCGTGAAGGCCCCGGGCTTCGGCGACCGCCGCAAGGCCATGCTGGGCGACATCGCCACCCTGACCGGTGGCCAGGTCATCAGCGAGGACGTGGGCCTCAAGCTCGAGAACACCACGCTCGACATGCTGGGCCGCGCCCGCAAGGTCGTCGTCGCCAAGGACGAGACCACCATCGTGGACGGCGCCGGTGACGCCAACGAGATCGCGGGCCGGGTCAACCAGATCCGCACCGAGATCGACAACACCGACTCCGACTACGACCGCGAGAAGCTCCAGGAGCGCCTGGCCAAGCTCGCGGGCGGTGTCGCCGTCATCAAGGCCGGCGCCGCGACCGAGGTGGAGCTCAAGGAGCGCAAGCACCGCATCGAGGACGCCGTCCGCAACGCCAAGGCCGCGGTCGAGGAGGGCATCGTCCCCGGCGGTGGCGTCGCGCTGCTGCAGGCCGGCACCAAGGCGTTCGACAAGCTCGAGCTGCAGGGCGACGAGGCCACCGGCGCCAACATCGTCAAGCGCGCTCTCGAGGAGCCGCTGAAGCAGATCGCCGTGAACGCCGGCCTCGAGGGCGGCGTCGTGGTGGAGCGGGTCCGCAACCTGACCCCGGGCGAGGGCCTGAACGCCGCCACCGGCGACTACGTCAACATGTTCGACTCCGGGATCCTCGACCCGGCCAAGGTGACCCGGTCCGCGCTGCAGAACGCCTCGTCGATCGCCGCGCTGTTCCTGACCACCGAGGCCGTCATCGCCGAGAAGCCCGAGAAGAACGCGGCCCCGGCGGGCGGCATGCCCGACGCCGGCGGCATGGACTTCTGATCGGGTCCACGTCCGCCCGCACCGGGTGAACGGCGCCAAGGGGGCGGTCCTGCGGGACCGCCCCCTTTCGCGTCCCCGAAAACCAGTGAACCGATCTTCGAACACGTGCGTCCGATCCTCACATTCACCGACGTCGGAAGGATCGGGATGAGCGACGCGCTGCCCAGGCTGCTGGTCGACCCGCCCTGGGAGAGGGACGCCCGCGCGTACCGCGAGGCGACCAAGGCCGCAGAGAAGGCGGTCACGCTCGTCCCGGGACTGGAACCGCCCGCCGACCGGCGCCTCGTGTGGGCGGAGGGCGAGCGGGAGGAATGGCTGCAGTTGTGCGACCGGCAGTCCTATCTCTCCGACAAAGAGAAAGCGATCCTGGAAAGCGAAGGGTGGGAGGGATTCGTCCAGGCGTATAAGGACGGGACGGTCACCTACACCCCGAACCAGTCGTACATGTTCAAGCGGGGGCCCGAGGAACTCGTCCGGCCGCTGCTGGCCGACTGGGGCACCAGCCCCAAGGGCGGCTGGGGCCCCCGGGGCGAGGATCTGAAGGCGCTGCTGGCCCGCTTCGAACTCGACGTCCACCACGTCGTGTTCCCGCACGCGAAGGTCGACCGCGGCCGGGGCTCCTACGCGCTGCTGCCCCTGCTCGACCTGGACACGGCCGTGCTGATGGCGCACTGGTTCTCCCAGGGGTCGGGCCGCCGCCTCGCCGCCGAGTGGCTCGCCCGGCACGGCGCCGACGCGGTGCCGTTCCTGGTGCCGGGCGCGCTGGGCAAGGCGCGCATCCCGCGCGACAAGGCCCGCGCGGCGCTCGCCCACATCGCGTCCCGGCAGGGCGTCCCCGCCGTGGTGGACGCCGCCCGCCCGTACGGCGACCGTGCCGCCGAGGCCGTCGAGGGGTTCCTCACCGAGGACGCCCCGCGGGACGAGCCGTCCGCGAAGCCCGCCAAGCCCGTCAGGCCGCCGAAGGCCAGCTGGCTGGACCGGGACGCGCTGCCCGAGGTCCGGCTGCTGGACGGACGGGTGCTGCCGCCGGAGGCGGTCGAGAACCTCATCGGCGCCCTCACCTTCTCGACCCTCCCGTGGTACGGGGAGCTGCGGACGCACGCCGAGCTCGGCGAGGTCCTGGAGCGGTGCGACCGCGCGTCGCTGGCCGCTTTCGGACGGGCGGTCTTCGAGCGCTGGATCGCCGAGCGCACGCCGTCCCGCAGCGGCTGGGTGCTCGACCAGCTCTGCCTGCTGGCCGACGACGACGCCGTCCGGCGGCTCGGCACCCTGCTGCTCAAGTGGCCGGGAGCGGGCAGCGACAAGCACGCCGTCCAGGTGCTGCGGGCGATCGGCACCGACACCGCGCTGACCCAGCTGCACCGCGTCGCGCAGCGCGCGTCCGCCCCCGGCCGCCGCGAGACGGCCGAGAAGTGCCTGGCCATGGTGGCGAAGGCGCGCGGGCTGTCGGCGGACGAACTCGCCGACCGGCTCGTCCCGGACCTCGGCCTCGACGACGCCGGGACGCTCGTCCTCGACTACGGCCCCCGCCGCTTCACCGTCGGGTTCGACGAGGAGCTGCGGCCGTTCGTGATCGACGAGGCCGGCAAGCACCGCACGGCCCTCCCGAAGCCCGGCGCGAAGGACGACGCCGACCTCGCCCCCGCCGCGTACCGGCGGTTCGCGGCGCTCAAGAAGGACGTGCGCGGCCTCGCCGGCGACCAGATCCGCCGCCTCGAACGCGCGATGGCGACCGGACGCCGGTGGACCGCCGGCGAGTTCGAGCAGTACTTCGTCGAGCATCCGCTGCTGCGGCACATCGCCCGCCGGCTCGTCTGGACGACCGGCGGGACGGCGTTCCGGATCGCCGAGGACCGGACGTTCGCCGACGCCGCCGACGCGCCGGTGCGGCTCCCGGCGGACGCGCGGATCGGCATCGCGCACCCGCTCGACCTCGGCGACGCGGTCGCGGCGTGGGCCGAGCTGTTCGCCGACTACGAGATCGTCCAGCCGTTCCCGCAGCTCGGACGGCACGTGGACGAACTCGCCGGCAGCGAGCGCGACACCGGGCGGCTGGAGCGCTTCGCGGGCGCGACCGTCCCGACCGGCGCGATCCTCGGGCTGCTGCGGAAGGGCTGGGAGCGCGGGCCCGCCGAGGACGGCGGCGTCTTCCACTCGGTCGTCCGCCGCCTCCCCGGGGACGCGCGCGGCCTGGTCGTCGAGCTGACCCCGGGCATCGCGGTCGGCTCCGTCGACGTCTTCCCCGAGCAGACGCTGCGGGAGGTGCGGTTCACCGCGCCGCCGCGCGACACGCTCGACCCCGTCACCGCCTCCGAACTCCTGGCCGACATCGCCGGCCTGGGGTGACGTCCCCTACGTGAAGGAGTACCGGCCGTGTACCGGCTCTTCGACTCCCCGGTGCTGACCGTGGACCAGCCGCGGCGGGCCCCGTCCGCCCGCTCCGAGTACAAGGTGTTCGACGGCAACGGCACGCTGGTGGCGCGCGCCGCCGAGGACGACGTCTCGACGCTCAAGAAGACGTTCCGGGTCATCCTCGGCGACGGCGGCTCCGGCCGCGTCGTCTACGTGGAGACCCCGGACGGGCACCCGCTGCTCACCGTCCAGGCCGGGTTCGACTGGGCGCAGGTGGCGCTGCCGGACGGCGCCCCGGTCGGGATGTTCCGGAGGACGGTGAAACGCCGGCACGCCTTCGACATCCTGGACGCGGCGGAGCGCCCGATCGGCGGGATGGACGCGGGCCCGTGGCAGCGCAAGTTCAGGATCGTCGACGCGAACGGGACGCACGTCGCGCAGATGGACAAGAAATGGAAGGGGTTCGCGACCGAAATGGCGCTCAGCGCGGACAAGTACCGGCTGGAGATCCACCGGCCGTCCGCCGACCCCCTGCGCACCCTGGTCGTCATGTCGCCGATGGCGATCGACCTGATCCTCTACGAGGGCAAGGACTGGCTCCCCGGCTGACCCCCGCACGGAACCGTGGACCGTCCGGGACTTTCCCTGGCGCGCGGCCCTTGGCAGGATCGCCGCTTGGACGGCGCGGGCCGCGCGCCGTCCGCCACGGAAGCGGCCCGCGTCCGCGGGCCGGGAAGGCGGGAGGACGCGTGAGCGAAGTGTTCAGCTCCCCGGTGTTCAGGGTCGAGCAGCCCCGCAGGGGCCCGTTCGCGAAGTCGAAGTACCGGGTCATGGACGGCGACGGGACGACCGTCGCCGTCGCCGACGAGACCGACCGGCGGCGCGGCGAGGCGCTCCGCACCGCCTTCCCCGGCAAGTCGGACCTGGACGCCCGCGCGGTGCTGCTGAGCACGCCCGACGGCGAGCCGGTCCTCGTCGTCGACAAGCAGAAGGGGCGCTCGCTCACCGAGGTGCGCCGCCCCGACGGGGACGTCGTCGGGGCGTTCGCCACCCGCCGCGTCGGCCGCTTCTACGCCGTCCGGGACAAGGACGGGACGGTGGTCGGCGACGTCGAGGTGGACATCCCGCGCAACAACTTCCAGGTCCGCGACAAGGACGGGAAGAAGGTCGCGCACGTCCGCAAGAAGTGGGCGGGGGTCGTCACCCACCTGCTGACGACGGCCGACAAGTACGACGTCGAGATCTTCGACCCGGTGCCGGAGCCGCTGCGCACGATGGCCGCGGTGACCGCGATCGTCATGGACATGAACCTGCACGAGTCGAAGGACATCACCTGACCGCGCGCCTCCGGGCGGCGCGCGGTCAGGGGCGCAGCCGGTAGCCGACGCCGCGGACCGTCTCGATCCGGGCCGTGCCCAGCTTCCGCCGCAGGTACCGGATGTAGACGTCGACGATGTTCGACCCCGGATCGAAGTCGAACCCCCACACCTGGCTGAGGAGCTGCTCGCGGGTGAGCACCTGGTCGGGGTGCCGGCAGAACACCTCGGCCAGGGCGAACTCGCGCGCGGTCAGCTCGACGGTCCGCCCGTCGATGCGGGCCCGCCGGGTCCGCAGGTCGAGGTCGAGGTCCCCGGCGCGCAGCACGGTCGCCTCCGGGATCCGCTCCGTGCGCAGCCGCAGCCGGACGCGCGCGAGCAGCTCCTCGAACGCGAACGGCTTGGCGATGTAGTCGTCCGCGCCGCCCTCCAGGCCCGCGACGGTGTCCGCCACCGTGTCCCGCGCCGTCAGGATGATCACCGGCATCGTGACGCGCTCGCCGCGGAGCCGCCGCAGCACCGTGAAGCCGTCCTGCACCGGCAGGCCCAGATCCAGGATCATCAGGTCGAACTCGCCCGTCCGCGCGTGCTCGTACGCCGACAGCCCGTCCGCCACGACCGACGTCGTGAACCCGTTCGAGCGCAGCCCCTTCTCCAGAAACGACGTGATGCGCCGCTCGTCCTCGGCGATCAGGATCCGGTTCACCGCGTCACCTCCGGCGCCGCCATGACGACCGTGGTGGCGCTCGCGTCGACCACCGGGCGCAGCGGGATGTCGAGGACGAACTGGGCGCCGCCCTCCAGCGGGCTGTGCACGCTCACCGCGCCGCCGTGCGCCTTCGCGATCGACGCGACGATCGCGAGTCCCAGCCCCGACCCCTCCGCCGGCCGCGGCCCCGACCCCGCCCGGACGAACCGCTCGAAGATCCGCTCGCGGTCCTCGGCGGGGACGCCCGGCCCGGTGTCGCGCACCCACAGCAGCACCGACCCGTCCCGCACCGCCGACCCCACCTCGACCGTGTCGCCGTCGCCGGTGTGCCGCACCGCGTTGGACGCCAGCTGCATCAGCGCCTGCGTCAGCCGCTGCGCGTCGCCGAGCACCCGCACCTCCGCGACCGCGCCGACGCGCCACCGCCGGTCGCCGAGCCCCCGCGACTTCGCGACGACGTCCACCGTCAGGTCGGCGAGGTCGATCTCGCCGAGGTCCAGGAAGTCCGGACGGTCCGCCTTCGCGAGCATGATGAGGTCGTTGACCATCCGGTTCATCCGGTCGAGCTCCTCCATCAGCAGCGCCCGCGTCTCCTCGCGCTCGTCCGGGTCGTCGCCCATCAGCTCCAGGTGCCCCCGGATGACGGTGATGGGCGTGCGGAGCTCGTGGCCCGCGTCGTCCAGGAACCGCCGCTGCGCCGCGAACGCCGACTCCAGCCGGTCCAGCATCCGGTTGAACGTCGACGCGAGCGCCGCGACGTCGTCGTTGCCGCGCACCAGCAGCCGCCGCGTCAGGTCCGACTCGCCGATCTGCTCGGCGGTCTGCCGCACCAGCCGGATGGGCGCGAGCACCCGCCCCGCGATGAGCCACCCGACCACGCCCGCCACCGCGAGCGCCCCGAACGCGGTGAACCCGAGCACCCGCGTCGTCTCGTTCACCTCTTCGCGCAGCGCGTCCCGGAACTCGACGACGACGAGCGCCGCCTGCCGCGGATCGTCCGCCATCCGCACCGGCAGCACCGCGTACCGGACGTCGCCCGCGCTCGACTCCGCCCACCCGTACGTCGGCTGCTTCGCCCGCGCCGCCTTCGCGACGAACGCCGGGTCCAGGTCGAGCCGCGCCAGCGGCGCCTGCGCGCTGCGGTTCTCGGTGCGCCCGTCCACCACGGAGAAGAACGTCTCGTAGCCGTCCGGCAGGTTGTGGACGAGGTAGTCCCGCAGCAGCTCGGTGAGGTTCGCCGGCCGCCGCCCCGTGGCGGGGTCGACGCCGTTCTTCATGTAGCTGCGCAGCTTGTTCGCCTCGTGCGTCAGCTCGTTGTTCACCCGGTCGTTCAACCGCGCCGACAGCACCGACCACGTCACCGTCACCGACCCGGCCAGCGCCAGCCCGACCAGCAGCAGCATCCAGCCGACGATCCGCGCCCGCGCGGTCGCCCGAACCTCACCCGTCATCGCGGTCGTCGTCCCCGTTGACTCCGTCGTCCCCATTGGCCCCGTTCGCTCCGTCGTCCCCGTGGGGCCCGTCGTCATCGTCGTCGCTCGGCTGGACCGGCGGCGGCGACACCGCCTGCCCGCCCGGCCCCCCGCCGGGCCCCTCGCCCGGCACCGGCACCGCGCCCCCGCCCGGCGACGTCCCCGAACCCCCGCCGCCCCCGCCGCCGGACGCCCCGGCCGGGCCGGACGGGGCGGGCCCGCCCGTCGTCCCCGGCGACCTGCTGACCTCGATCGTCCCGCCGAGCGACGGCGGCGTGCTCTCCCGCGCCTGGACGACCCCCACCAGCGCCGCGAGGAGCAGCACCCCGCCCACCGCGGCGCCCAGGCACCACCTGCGTACTGAAACCGACATGGTGCCAACCTCGCACGCGGCCGCCGAACCCACGGTTAAGCGCGCATGAAAAGGCTTTCATCCGCCCGAGGCGCCGCCCCGCAGGCCACGCGCTCCATGAACGCTCTTTCATGCAGCTCTCACCCGACTCCCATCGCGGCCGGGGACCGTACTCCATGAACCGGACCGCAATCAGGAGGAACCTGTGGCTGAACACGTCCTGTACGGCCTCGCCGCGAACTTGACCGCGATCACCGTGCTCGCGCACGTGATCTACTTCCGCCGGCACCACCGCAAGGACCTGCGGCTGGCCTACATAGCGGTCAACGTCGGAGTCTTCACGGTGGTTTCGCTGCTGCTGGCCGAACGGGCCGACGTCGCCGTCGGGTTCGGGCTCTTCGCCGTCCTGTCGATCATCCGGCTCCGTTCGGACGCCATCACCCAGGAGGAGGTCGGCTACTACTTCGTCGCCCTCGCCCTCGGCCTGGTCAACGGCATCGCCGCCGTCATCCCGTGGCTGGCCGTCCTGCTCGACGCGGTGCTGCTCGCGATGATGTACGTCGCCGACCACCCCCGCCTCGCGCCCCGCACCCAGCGCCGGGTCGTGACGCTCGACGTCGTCCACGCCGACCCCGCCGCCCTGCACGCCGACCTCGAGCACCGCCTCGGCGGAACCGTCCTGTCCTGCACCGTGACCGAGGTCGACTACGTGCGCGACGTCTCGATCGTCGACGTCCGGTACCGGCGGGCGGAGCAGAAGCCGCGCCCCGCCGACGTCGCCACCCCGTACCCGACGCGTCCCGCGTGGTCCGTCCGAGGCGAAGCGCGATGACCGTCCTCACCGACCTGGCCGTCGACGGGACCGCCGCGGTCGCGCGCCTCACCGGGGCGCTGCCGTCCATGTCCCTCGCCCAGGTCCTCGACCGCGCCGAACTCCAGACCCGCGTCGACCGCAAGTACCTGGTGCCCGCCGAGCTGTGCGCCGCGATGCTCCCGCGCCTCGACGGCGAGTACGCGGCCCTCGAGATCGACGGGCGCCGCGCCTTCCGCTACTCCTCCACCTACTTCGACACCCCGAACCTCCTCACGTTCCGCCAGCACCGGCAGGGCCGCCGGCAGCGCTACAAGATGCGGACCCGCACCTACATGGACAGCGGCGAGTGCATGTTCGAGGTGAAGCTGTCGGGGGCCCGCAACGCCACCGACAAGCGCCGCATGCCCTACGACGCCGCCCGCCGCGCGACCCTCGACGGCACCGCGCGCGCCTTCCTGCAGGACGTCCTGCTGTCGGCGTACCGGACGAACCCGCCCCGGGCCGTCGTCACCAGCGCGACGACCGACTACCTGCGCTCGACGCTCGTCCAGCTGTCCGGTCCGGGACGCGTGACCTTCGACACCGCCCTCACGTGCGCCGACGGCGCCGGCACCACGATGGCCGCCGATCCGGGCGTCGTCCTCATCGAGTCGAAGTCCGCGGGCGGCGAGGCCCCGGTGGACCGGATCCTGCGTGACCAGGGCGTCCGTCCGGTGAGGATCAGCAAGTACTGCGTGGCCGTGGCCGTCCTCTACCCGGGCGTCCCGGCGAACCCGTGGCGGCCCGCGATACGGGCCTATTTCGGTGCCGCGCACCCCCTTTGGAACAGGCCGTGGCGGGGTAGATAAGGCGACGTGCAAGTCGCTCCGAGACGTACCGGCGAGTGGTGGATCTCGCCCGCGATCCCCGCGGTGGCCGACGTGGTGCTCGCCGCGCTCTGGACGTTCACCGCGTTCGGCGGCTGGGGCGAGCAGGCGTTCTGCGAAGCGGGGGGCGTCCACGACCCCGCGTGCGCGACGAGCTTCCAGAACTCCGTCCTCGCGTCGCTCGCCGTCGTGATCCCTGCGGTCGCCATCACGCTCGCCGCGCTGGCGCTGCCGCGTGTCCGGCGTCACCCGGACCGGCTCGGAATGATGCTGACCGCCGCCGCGTTCCTCTGGGTGGGCGCCGAGGGGATCCTGTTCCTCGGCGGCTACTTGGCCCAGTCCGCCTGACGCCCGTTTTCGGGCATCAGCGCAGGTGAGCGGCCCGCCTCCGGGACTTTTCCGGCACCCGCCGACCGGCCCGGAGAAAAATCCCCGCGCGCTGGTTTGACGTTCCGACCCCGGGGGCATAATGTTCTCTCCGCCCCACAGGGGAGCCAGGACGCCGAGAGGCGGCCGGCCCGAAGGGGAACCACACCCGACCAAGCAGATGCGGCTCCGCCGTGTCCGCCGATCGGTGGTGGGTCGGAAACAGCCGATTTTGACAAACCGGCCGGATCTGATGAAATAGCACCACCGCCCGGAAGGAACCGCGCAAGCGGAACCCGAAAGGCATCGGGAAAAGCCGGAAATTGACAAGCCGGCCGGAACCGATAAAGTAAGAACAGTCGCCCCGGGGCGAGACCAGCGAAAGCCGGTCGAGCACGGTGGGTGTCCGTTTCTTGAGAACTCAACAGCGTGTTAAAAGCCAGTGCCTTTAACGATTCGGCCGGCAGGCCGGATCACCCCCGAGGCCCTGCATCCCCGTCAGGGGATGTGAGGCTGGGGATTTCTTTGAGGCAAGCACCCGAGTGGTGCATTGCCGGGATTGTTTCCAAGGTTTGGCTCTTCGGGTTCGCCCCCGAAGGGTCGGTAAGACCTTAATGGAGAGTTTGATCCTGGCTCAGGACGAA
>NZ_AULB01000042.1 GCF_000425065.1 Actinomadura rifamycini DSM 43936 | reverse complement strand
CCCCGAACAGCTCGCGCAGGCCCGTGACGTCGCCGCTCCGCGTCGTAGGTGTCGAGCAGGCCCGCGGGCGCGTCGCCGCGGACGTCCGCCGCGAGCTTCCACCCCAGGTTGAGCGCGTCCTGCATGCCGAGGTTGAGGCCCTGCCCGCCGGCCGGGTCCACGTGGGCCGCGTCGCCGAGCAGGAACACCCGCCCGTCCCGGAACCGCTCCGCCCGCCGGTTGCTGCCGCCCGTGATCCGCCGCAGCGCGTGCGGCCCCGCGCCGTCCGGCGGGCCGATCGGCACGTCCGCGCCGAGCACCCGGCGGACGCTGCCGCGCAGCTCGTCCAGCGTCATCGGCCCGTCCCCCGGCCGGTCCCACTCCATCGTGGCGACCGTCGGCGGCCGTCCCGGGAGCGGCGCGAACGAGAACCCGCCGTGCTCGGTGCGCTCCCCGAGGAACGGCCGGACGAGCCCGTGGCCGGGGACGTCGAGCCCGCCCGTCGCCGCGTCGATCCACGCGTCCGGCACGGTGACCTCGCCCCACCTGCGGGTGATGCGGTCATGGCTGATCCCGGGGAAGCCGATGCCGCACAGCTTGCGGGTGGTGCTGTGCCCGCCGTCCGCGCCCACCAGGTACCGGGCGGCGAGCCGGTACGTCCCGTCCGGGCCCGCCACGTCGGCGACCACGGCGCCGCCGCCCTGCTCCAGCCCCGCGAGCCGGTGCCCGTACCGGACGTCCGCGCCCAGCTCGGCCGCCCGCTCGGCCAGGACCCGGACGAGGCGCGGCTGCGGCACCGGCAGCGTGTGGACGGGGCTCTCGTCCAAGACGCCGAGGTTCAGCGGCAGCGCGGCGAACATGGAGAACGGCGCGGGCTCCGGCCGCGCCTTCCCGGCGAGCCGCTCGTAGAGGCCGCGCCGGTCGACCATCCGCACGACCTGCCCGACGAGGCCGTTCGCCTTCGGCTCGCCGTCCGGTCCGGGCGCCCGTTCGAGGACGACCGGCCGGAGCCCGGCGAGCCCCAGCTCGCAGGCCAGCATGAGGCCGTTGGGCCCGGCTCCGACGATGACGACGTCGGCGTCCGTTCGTGTGTCCGTGTCCATGTGGGTCCCTTCCGTCAGGGGGTGGGCAGGCCGGCCGCGAGCCGTTCGAGGGCGTCCCGCAGGACCGGTCCGGGCGGGGCCGGCCGCTCGCCGCGCAGGGAGTGCGCGACGGCCGCGCCGACCGCGGCGCCGAGCACCGCCGCCGCGAGCCCCGGGTAGAGGTCGCGGCCGGGGTCGGTGCCCGTGCGCGCGGCGATCGCGGCGGCCAGCTCCGCCTCGACCGCCGCGTGCGCCTTCGCCAACTCCCCCGCCAGCGCCGGTTCGGTGAGCATCAACCGAACCCCGTCCACCCGCCGCCGCACACCCGCGCCGTAGGGCCCGTCCGGCCCGTCCGGGCCGTGCGGGACGTCTGCGCTGGGGGCACCACCCGGAACATCCGGGGCGTCCGGGCCGCCCGGCACGCCCGCACCACCCGGCACGCCCGCGCCGCCGACGCCGCCCGGCACGCCCGCACCGCCCGGCACGCCCGCACCGCCCGGGGCGCCCGGGACATCCGGGCCGTCTGCGGTGGGGGCGAACTGCTCTTGGACGGCTGCGCTTATGGCGTCCCACAGGGGTTCGTCTGCCGGGCGCGCGCGCAGGCCGTCCGCTATGCGGCGCATGCGGTCGACGTGCCGGGCGGCGACCGCCTCGGCCTTGCCCGAGAAGTAGTTGCGGAACGTGCGGACGGACACGTTCGCCGCCGCCGCGATGTCCTCGATCGTCACCGCGCTCCACCCGCGCTCGACGATCAGCCCGATCGCCGCCGCACTCAGCGCGTCCCGCGTCTCCCGCTTCTTGCGCTCCCGCAGACCCGCCTCGCGGGGCCCTCCGCCGTCCACAGCCATGCGGGGGACCCTAGACGAAACTTGCCGATCCGGCAATCATTCCGGATCGGCAAGTTTTCGAGGCACGGTCAGCCGCGGCTCCAGAAGCGGTACTCGTGGTCGCGCTCGAAGTCCGCCCGCTCCCAGGCGCCGGACGTCAGCGACTGGACGTACCGGCCCGCCCGGCCCCGGTCGTCGCGCAGCCGCGGCCACGCCGCCTCGCCGCCGCCGTTCGGGTCGCCGGTCGCGGCGAAGCGCGTCCACGCGCCGATCAGCCGGTCGCCGAGCGCGGCCTGCTCCGCGGTGAGGTCCTCGAACAGGTCCAGGTCGAAGATGTACGCCAGTTCGGCCATGTGCTGCGCGGCGGCCGGGAAGCTCGGCGCCGGGTAGCCCGCGTACCAGGGCGTGTCCTGCTCGGCGAACTCGTACATCCGGACGGGCGTCCGCCGCGCCAGCGTCCGGGCGGTGTCGAGGGTCGGCGCCGCCCAGACCTCGTCGGTCTTCACCCGCGCCAGCGACCGCCCGGCCGAGTCGCCCAGCGGGTAGCGGCGCAGGACGGCGGCGGCCCGGCGCCCGTAGCCGTCCCGGATCGCCTTCTCGTACGCGTCGTCCGCCATCGGCTCACCGGTGGCGAGCTCCTCGCCGAGCACCCGCCCGTTCTCCTCGTCGCTGTTGACGCCGATCAGCACCGGCACCCGGTTGAACCGGCCCGTCCGGAACGCCTCGTCCACCGGCAGCGGGAGCTGCGGCGTGCCGCTGACGGGACGCGGCTCCCCCTCCCCGTACGCCTTCAGCAGCGACTCCATGGGCGTCTCGCGCAGGCAGCGCGCCGCGCCGACGCCGTCCGGGCACTCCTCCATCAGCTTCTCGACCACCGGCTCGCTCTCGGCGAGGGCCTCCGCCCGCGTCCGGGACGCGTTGCCCGGGACGCCGCAGGGCGCGCTCTGCACGATCGCCTTGTGGAACAGCCCCGCGGACGCCGGGGACGCGAGGTGGCCGCAGACCGCGAAGCCGCCCCCGGACTGCCCCATCAGCGTCACGTTGCGCGGGTCGCCGCCGAACGCCGCGATGTTCCCGCGCACCCAGCGCAGCGCGGCGCGCTGGTCGTCCAGCGCGAGCCCGCCCGACTCGGGGATCGACGGGTGGGTGAGGAAGGCCGCGGCGCCCAGCCGGTAGTTCATCGACACCACGACGGCGCCGCCCGCCGCGAGCCGCTCGGCGCCGTACAGGTCGCCCATGCCGTACATCAGGCTCCCGCCGTGCACCCACACGATGACCGGGAGTTTCCCCTTCGCGGCGGCCGGCGTCGTCACGTTGACGCTCAGGCAGTCCTCGGCGGTGCTGTACTCGCCGATCGGGTAGCCGGCCGGCTGCGCGCACGGCGCGCCGGGCTCGGTGGCGTCCCGGACGCCCGTCCAGCCGGCGGCCGGGCGCGGTGCGGCGAAGCGCTCGGCGGTGGCGTAGGGGATGCCCTGGAACGACCGCGCCTTCTCCCCGACGGTGCCGCGCACGGCGCCCTGGGAGGTCACCACGACCGACCGGTCGGTGTCCGCGCGGGCGGTCGCGCCCGGCGCGAGCAGCGCCGGCGTTGCGATGAGCGCGGCGCCGAGCGCCGCCGCCGAGAGTCGTTTCATCCGTCCGTCTCCTGTCGATCGAGCCGATGCGAGGACCGTAGACGACGTTTGCACGATCGCGCAAGACGATCGCGCAAGACGTCCGCGCAAAACGATCGCGCGAAACGGGTGCGCGAAACGATCGAGCAAACCGGTGCTAGGCTCCCGCGCCATGGGAAACCGCGAGGACCTGCTGGCGGGCGCGATGCGGTGCCTGCGCGAGAAGGGCTACGACCGGACCAGCGTCCGCGACATCGCCACCGCCGCCGGCGTCAGCACGGCGGCGATCGGCTACCACTACGGCTCCCGCGAGGCGCTGCTGACCCAGGCGCTCTTCGCGATCCTGGACGAGTGGGGCGACAGCCTCGGCCGCGCGCTGGCCCCCGACCCCGGGGACGACGCGGCGCACGGCTTCGCGCGCATGTGGGAGGGGCTCATCGAGCAGTTCACCGCCCACCCCGACCTGTGGCTGGCGAGCGTCGAGCTGTTCCTCCAGGCGCAGCGCCAGCCCGCGCTGCGGACCCGCCTGGCGGACGGCCTCGGCGAGGGCCGGCGCGGCATGGCCGCGATCCTGCAGAGCGTCCCCGAGGAGGAGGTGTCCGACGGCGCCGCCCGGACCCTCGGGATGCTGCAGACGGCGCTGATGTCCGGCGTGATGATCCAGGTGCTCGGCGATCCCGAGAACGCCCCCACGGCGGCGGAGGTGCTCGCCGGCCTGCGGGCCCTCGCCCGGCTCGCCGACCCGGAGTGACCGCCGGGTCAGGGCGCCGCCGCGAGGCCGGGCGGGCGGGACGTCAGCAGCGGCGGCCCGCCAGGGTGCAGTGGTCGGGGGAGGACGCGTCGCCCGCGGCCTGGAACGTCACCGTGGCGCGGCCGCCGGGCGGGAGGACGCCCAGGCGCGCGACGACGCTCCCGCCGGACCACTCGCTCGGCGCGCCCCACGCGGACGTGATCCGCACGCCGCGGCCGTAGCCGAACACCAGGTCGCCCGCGTCCACGGGACGTCCGCCGAGGTTGGTGACGGTGACGGCGCCGATGAAGTTCGTCCGCCAGTCGCCCCGGGTGCTGTAGTCGGCGCGCAGGCCATGGCGGGAGCCCCGGCGGCCGTCGTCCCGGTCGCCGCGGCCGTCCCGGCCGCGCCCGCGGTCGTCGCCGCCCGGGGTCGCGGAGGGCCGGGCGGTCGGCGTCCGGGTGGGCGACGTAGAGGGCGTGGGGGACGGCGCGGCGTCCGAGGCGACCGGTTCGCCCGGGGCGCTCGGGCGCCGGGAGGGATCGGACGGCTCCGGGGGCGCGGCGACGGCGCAGTCGGGCGCGCACCCGGAGGCGCGCGGCTCGGGCGGGGACTCGTTGAGCAGCGCCCAGCCGACGAGGGAGCCGCCGGCCAGGACGACCGCGACGACGGCGGCGGTCAGCAGGCGCCCGCGTCCGGCCGGGGGCGGCTTCTCCGGCGAGCGGTGCCGTCCCGGCGCGCGGCCCGGGCCGTCCCGGCGCTCCATCACGATCTTCCCCGCATGACTCGGGATCCAACCAGAAATGCCCGCTTTCCGCACGGGTCCCTCGGGTCCCCCGGTACCGTGATGCCCGGCTGGTCACTTTGGGGGAGCGAGATGCACATCGTCGTGGACGATCTCACCGGACCGGAGATCGCCGAGTTCCTGGAGGGGCACGTCCGGGAAATGCGGTCGATCACGCCGCCGGAGAGCAAGCACGCCCTCGATATCGACGCTCTGCGCCGCCCGGGCGTCACTTTCTGGTCCGTGCTGGACGCCCAGGTCATCGTGGGGTGCGGCGCGCTGTCGCGGCTGGACGGCGAGCACGCGGAACTGAAGTCGATGCGAACGGCGCCCGCCCGGAAACGGAGCGGAGTCGCGTCGTTGCTGCTGACGCACATCATCGGCGAGGCGGCGCGGATGGGATTCCTCCGGGTGAGTCTCGAGACCGGTTCGGCTCCGTTCTTCGAGCCCGCGAGAAAGCTTTACGAGAAGTTCGGGTTCGACTACTGCGAGCCATTCGGGAACTACCGTCCCGATCCGAACAGCGTCTTCATGACGAAGTCCCTCGCGGGGGCCTGAGGGCCGGTCCGTAGGCTGGAGCGTTCCCGCCGCCCGACGCTCCTGGAGCCCTCGCCGTGCTGATCGCCCGTTCCGTCGCGCTGTTCGTCCTCGCCGCACTGCTGGAGATCGGCGGGGCGTGGCTGGTGTGGCAGGGCGTGCGGGAGCACCGGGGCTGGATCTGGATCGGCGCCGGGGTGATCGCGCTGGGGGCGTACGGGTTCGTCGCGACGCTGCAGCCGGACGCGCACTTCGGACGGGTGCTGGCCGCGTACGGGGGCGTCTTCGTCGCGGGGTCGATCGTGTGGGGCGTCGTCGCGGACGGCTACCGCCCCGACCGGTTCGACGTCGCCGGGGCGCTCGTGTGCCTCGCCGGGATGGCCCTGATCATGTACGCCCCGCGCGGCGGCTGACCTCCCGTCCCGGACGTGCGGCGGCCGGGTGCGGCCACATAGTTGATGCTGACTAGTCATGCCTTGATAATCAGAATCAGCTAACTGAAGGAGGTGCCCGTGAGCGAGAAACGCGCAGTGGGCAACCCGCTGGCGCTGGCGGTGCTCGCCTGGCTGATGCTGGAGCCGATGCACCCCTACGAGCTGGGCCGCCGGCTCGAGGAGAGCGACCAGGACCGCAGCGTCAAGTACAACCGCGGTTCGCTCTACATGGTCGTCAAGCAGCTGGCGAAGGCCGGGTTCATCGTCGAGCACGAGACCGTCCGCGACACGCAGCGTCCCGAGCGGACCGTGTACGCGCTGACCGACGCCGGGCGCGCCGAGCTGTACGACTGGCTCGGCGAACTGGTGGCGCGGCCCCGCCAGGAGTACCCGCACTTCGGGGTGGCGCTGTCGCTGCTGGGCGTGCTGTCCCCGGAGCGGGCCGTGGAGCTGCTGGACACCCGGTCGGACGCGCTGGCCGCGGAGCTCGTGGAGACCCGCGACCGCGTGAAGGCCGCGTCCGACCAGGGCGTCGGGTGGGTGTTCCTGGTGGAGGAGCGCTACCGGATCGCCATGATCGAGGCCGAGCACCGCTTCGTCGGCGAGCTGATGGAGGCCCTGCGCGAGCCCGAGTACGTCCGGGGCTGGCACCAGATGTTCGGGGACCGGGCATGAGGGCGGCGCGGACGGCGCTCGTGATCGGCGGCGGCATCGCCGGGCCGGTCACCGCGATGGCGCTGCGGAAGGCGGGCATCGAGGCCGCGGTGTACGAGGCGTACGCGAGCCCGGCCGACGGCGTCGGCGTCACGCTGACCGTCGCGCCGAACGGGCTGGACGCGCTGGGCGTCGTGGACGCGGACGGGCCGGTGCGCGGCATCGGGCAGCCGCTGGTGCGCGCGGAGATGCGGGACGGCCGCGGCGGGCGGATCGGGGAGATGCCGGGGCCCGCGGGGCTGCCGCCCAGCCTGGGCCTGTGGCGGCACGAGCTGTGCCGGGTGCTGCACGAGACGGCGACCGCCCGGGGCGTGGACGTCCGGTACGGGAAGCGGCTCGCGGGAGTGGAGGAGCACCCGGACAGGGTGGTCGCGCTGTTCGCGGACGGCACGACGGCCGAGGCGGACGTGCTGGTCGGCGCCGACGGGATCCGTTCGACGGTCCGCGCGCTGATCGATCCGGACGCGCCGGAGCCGGTGGCCGCGCGGCTGCTGAACTTCGGCGGGGCCGCGGACGTCGCGGCGCCGGGGCGGCGGGACTCGTCCTACTTCGTGTTCGGCCGGCGCGGGTTCTTCGGGTACTGGGTGCAGCCGGACGACCGGACGGCGTGGTTCGCGAACCTGCCGCACGACCGGCCGGTGCCGTCGGCCGAGGCGCGGGCGGTGCCCCGGGCGGAGTGGCTGGCGCGGCTGCGGGAGGCGTACGCGGACGACGAGCCCGCCCGGGACGTCCTGGCCCGGACGGACGCGGAGGGGCTGGTGGTGCTGGGGTCCATGGAGAGCATGCCGAAGGTGCCGAGGTGGCACCGCGGCCGGATGGTGCTGGTGGGCGACGCCGCGCACGCGCCGTCGTCGAGCTCGGGGCAGGGGGCGTCGCTGGCGGTGGAGAGCGCGGTGCAGCTGGCGCGCTGCCTGCGCGACCTGCCCGATCCGGAGAGCGCGTTCGCGGCCTACGAGCGGCTGCGGCGGGCGCGGGTGGAGCGGGTCATCGACCGCGGGAAGCGGACGAACAACAGCAAGACGGTCGGTCCGGTGGGGCGGACGATGATGCGGCTGATGATGCCGGTCATGACGCGGACGTTCCTGTCTCCGGAGCGGACGCTCGGTCCGGAGCAGCGGTACACGATCGACTGGGACGCGCGCGTCGCCGCGTGACGCCGTCCGGCGTCGTGTGACGCCGATCATTGTCGGTTTTGTCGCTGTTTGTCGGGGCAGACCGCCGATCGAACGTCGCTCTACGCGCAGCGGCAGGAAGGGGACGACCGTCCATGATCGGCTTCATCATCGCGGGACTGATCATCGGGGCGCTGGCGCGGCTGATCAAGCCCGGGAAGCAGCGGATGGGGATCATCGCGACGCTCCTGCTGGGGCTGGTGGGGTCCGTGATCGGGGGCACCATCGCCAACATGCTGGGCACCGGGAGCATCTGGGAGCTCAACGTGCTCGGGTTCGTCGTCGCGGTGATCGCGTCCGTGCTGCTGATCGGCGTCGCCGAAGGGCTCGCCGGGCGAACGAAGGAGAGGCGCTAGGCGCCCGCTCGGGCGGGGCCGCCGGGGAACCGGCGGCCCCGCCGAAGTTTTTCCCGCCGGGATGTCACATTCCCCGGCGGGCTCCCGTCGTTCGGGCGAATCCACACTGGAGGAGGAGCCATGACGTCACCCATCCTGGTCACCGGAGGCACGGGCGCCCTGGGCCGCCGGGTCGTGCCGCTGCTGCGCGACGCCGGACGGCCGGTGCGGGTGCTGAGCCGCAGCGCGCGGGAACCGCGGGACGGCGTCGAGTTCGTCACCGGCGACCTGGTCCGCGACGAGGGCGTCGACCGCGCGGTCGCGGGCGTGGAGACCGTCCTCCACCTGGCGGGCGGCCGCAAGGGCGACGACGACGCGGCGCGGAACCTGGTGCGGGCCGCGAAGGCCGCCGGGGTGCGGCACCTCGTGTACATCTCGGTGATCGGCGCGGACGCGGTGCCGCTGGGGTACTTCCGGCAGAAGTACGCCGCCGAGCGCATCGTCGCCGAGTCGGGGGTCCCGTGGACGACGCTGCGCGCGGCGCAGTTCCACGGCTTCGCGCTCAACGCCGTCCGGGGCATGGCGAAGTCGCCGGTGATGCCCGCGCCGCGCGACATGCGGTGGCAGCCGGTGGACGTGCGGGACGTCGCCGAGCGCCTCGTCGAGCTGGCGCTCGGGGAGCCCGCGGGCATGGTCCCCGACCTCGCGGGCCCGAAGGTGTACGAGATGGCGCGGCTCGAGCGCGACTACCTGCGGGCGAGCGGCAAGCGGCGGCTGATGCTGCCGATCCGGGTGCCGGGCAAGGTCGGCCGCGCGTACAAGGCGGAGGACAACCTGTCCCTGGACGGCGCCGACTTCGGCGCCCGGACCTGGGAGGACTTCCTCGCCGAGGAGTTCGGCGCGGCCCCCGCCCGCCGCGCCTGACGGCCGCGGCCGGCCGTTCGTCCGGCGGATCGGCGCCCCCAAAGGGTTGCGTCATGAAACCCGCGTGCACTCCAATAGGTTTCATGACGCAACTCGCTGTGCGCGGCGCGGCGCGCACCGGCCCCCTGGACGACGTCCGCGTGCGTCCGTACGGGACGGCCGACGGCGCGCGGCTGCGCGGCTTGTCGGACCGCCTCTCCACCCGGAGCCTCTACGCGCGGTTCTTCTCCGGCACGCCCCGCATCCCCGACCACTACGTCGCGATCATGAACGGTCTCGACCACTGGGACCGGGACGCGCTCGTCGCCCTCCGGGACGGCGAGATGATCGGCATCGCCGAGTACTGCCGGGACGCGGACCGCCCCGGCCTCGCCGACCTCGCCGTCCTCGTGGGCGACCCGTGGCAGCGGCGCGGCGTCGCGACCGTCCTGGTCCGGTACCTGGCGCAGCTCGCGGGGCGGCGCGGCGTCCGCGCGTTCGGCGCGGACGTCCTGCCGGACAACCGGGAGGCGGTGCTGGCGCTGCACGGCGTGTGGCCGGACGCGGTCCCGGCATACCGCGACGGGCTCGCCCGGTACGTACTCCCGCTCCCCGGGCGCCCGGGTTGATACGCACAGGTAGTGGCCATTTACGATGAGCCGCATGACCCAGAACCTGCTCGGCGGCCCGCCTCCGACCGAACTTCCGGACAACACCGAGGCCCGCACGGCCCTGGAGAACGGCGTCGACCCGTTCGAGGTCGCCGCGCGCCACCCGGACCACCCGGGCGCCTGGGCCGAACTGGCCGACCGCGCCTTCGCCAAGGGCAGCGTGATCGACTCGTACGCGTTCGCCCGCACCGGCTACCACCGGGGCCTCGACCAGCTCCGCCGCGCGGGCTGGAAGGGCCAGGGGCCGATCCCGTGGGAGCACGAACCGAACCGCGGGTTCCTGCGCGCCCTGCACGCGCTCGGCCGCGCCGCCGCCGCCATCGGCGAGGACGACGAGGCCGAGCGCTGCAAGCGGTTCCTGCGCGACAGCAGCGCCGAGGCCGCCGACGCCCTCAACGGGGGCTGACGAGCGCCGCCGCGGCCCGCGCCGCCAGCGCGGCCAGGCCCGGTATCGAGGTCGTCAGGAACGGGCCGTCGCCCGCCAGGTCGCCCGCGACCAGCACGCGCGGGTCGGGGCGGCCGCCGACGACGAGCCGCCCGGTGCCCGGATCGACGGTGAGACCGCCGTCCGGGTGCCGGGCCGCCCCCTGCCCCAGCAGGGACGACACGAGCGGCACCGCGGCCCCCGGCACCGCGTGCGCGGGCGGGTTCACGGCGTTGACCACCGCGTCCGCGGCGCGGACGCCGCCCGCGTGCCCGACGCGGAACCGGCCCCCCGCCGCCGTGATCTCCCCGGCCCCCCGCAGGATCTCCAGCGTCCCGGCGCCGAGCAGGTCGAGCAGGACGGCGGCGTTGCGGGGCACCATCGGGGACGCCTGCACCGTGATCGCGCGGGCGTGCGCCCGCAGCCGCGCCCGGTCCGCCGCGGGGAGCCGCCGCCACGCGACCGCCCCCGCCGTGTGCGTGGCCGTCCGGACGATCCGGCGGCCCGGCAGCGGATCGCCCGTCAGCGCGAACTGCTCCCGGAGGGTCGCCGCCGGGTCCCCCGTCATCGACCGGGCGATCAGCGCCCGGACGTCCTCCCACGCGTCGCCGGCGTCGGCCAGCTCCCGCCGGACGAGCGCTTCGAGCCGCGCGAGGGTCACCGGCCCGTCGAGGGCCCGCAGGCCGTCCGGCGTGAGGTACCGGACGTCCGTCCGCACCGGGCGCTGCCAGACGTGCGGCAGCGTCCCGCTGCGGGACACGAGGCTGATGCGTCCGGTGTGCGCGCGCGCCGCCAGCGACACGACGACGTCCACGGCGGTGAGCCCGGAGCCGATCACGGCGACGTCCCGGTCCCGGGGGATGCCGTCGAGCGTCCGCTCCAGCGGGTAGGGGTCGAGGACGAACCCGGGCGCGCCCGCGAGCCCGTACAGGTCCGGGGGCGTCCCGCCGCCCACGCACAGGACGGCGGCGTCGGCCGTGCGGCTCCCGCCCGCGGTCTCGACCGTGACCCGGCCCCCGGGCGCGCCGAGGCGCAGGCCGGTCACGGCCGCCCGCACCACGTCCGCCCGGGCGAACCGGGCGAGGGCCTCGGCCGCCGTGTCCTCCAGGTACCGCCCGTACACGGCGCGCGGCGGCACCGGACGGCCGAGCCACGGGTCGTCGTGCTCGTCCGTCCCGCCGAGCCACTTCCCGTAGTGCTCCGGGTCGCCCGCCCGGATCGACATGATCTCCGGCGGCACGTTGACGCGCACCGACTCCAGGTCGGGCCCGTAGGGGCGGCCGCGCCACGGCAGCGGCGCCGGGTCGTAGACGGTGACGGACTCGACGGCGGCGGGGTCCAGGGAGTCGAGCAGCCCGACGGCCGACGCCCCCGCCCCGATGATCGCGATCTGCATGCGGTCGAGCTTCGGCGGCGGGCGCCGTCCGGCCCATCCCCCGGCGCGGGGGACCCGCCCGCCCCGGGACCCCCCGTTCGAGGGGGTCCGGGCGCGTCCGTCCCCGGGCAGACTGGCCGTATGGACGACCGACGCGCGCTGCTGGACGGCGCCGAACGCGCACCCGACGCGGCGGCCCTGTTCGGTGCGGTGTCCGCGCGGCTCCGCCGGCTCGTCGGCTTCCAGGCCGCCGCCTGGTCCGCGACCGACCCCGGCACCGGGCTCGTCACCGCGCCGATGCACGTCGAGAACCTCGGCCGCGGCGAGGACTGCTTCGCCTACTGGGAGACCGCGCTGCTGGAGGAGACCGTCCTCCCGTTCCGCGAGCTGGCCCGCGCCGCCGTGCCCGCCGCCGGGCTGCGGGCCGCGACCGGCGACCTGCCCGCCCGCAGCGTCCAGTTCCGCAAGCTCCTCGCCCGGCAGGGCGTCGGGGACGAGCTGCGCGCCGTGCTGCGCGTCGGCGGGCGCCCGTGGGGCGTCGCCAGCCTGTTCCGGGAGAAGGGCCGCGCCCCCTTCACCCCCGCCGAGGTGTCGCTGGTCGCGGGCCTCTCCGCGCCCCTGGCCACCCGCCTGCGCACCCTCGCCGTCCCCACCGGCGGCGGAGGGGCGGACGGGCCGGGGCCGGGGCTCGTGCTGTTCGATCCGGCCGGGGTGCCGCTGTCGATCAACGATGAGGCCCGGTACCACCTCGCGCGGGTCGCGGCCGGGCCGTCGGTACCGTCCCCGCTCGGGCCGCCGCTGCCGATCTGGCTGGTCGGGACGGCCGCGCAGGCGCGGGCCGTCGCGTCCGGGCACGACCGGGAGGACGCGCGGATCCGGGTCCGCACCCGCGACGGGCGGTGGCTCGTCTGCCACGCGACCTGCACCGAGGGCCCGGGCGGCGCGCCCGGCCCCACCGCCGTCGTCGTCCAGCCCGCCGCCGGGCCCGACCTCGCGCCGCTGATCGCGGACGCCTACGGGCTGTCGCCGCGCGAGCTGGAGATCACCGAGCTGATCGCGCGGGGACTGCCCACCGGCGACATCGCCGCCGAACTGGTCATCTCCCCGCACACCGTCCGCGACCACGTCAAAGCGATTTTCGGGAAGACGGGGGCGTCGAGCCGCGGCGAGCTGGTCGCGCGGCTGTTCGCCGACCGGCACTGGCCCCGGCGCGCGGCCGTCCAGGGCCGCTGACCAGGGTCGCCGCCCGGCCCGGGGTTTTCTCGGCGCCCGCATGCGGGTACGATCTGACCGCAAGAGGCCCCTTTCGCACTTGCGATTCAGGGGCCTTTCGTCGTGGGAAGGGTGAATCTTCATGCCGGCGATCGTTCTGGTCGGGGCTCAGTGGGGAGACGAAGGGAAGGGCAAGGCCACCGACCTGCTGGGCGGAGACGTCGACTACGTCGTCCGCTACCAGGGCGGCAACAACGCGGGCCACACCGTCGTCATCGGCGACAAGAGCTACGCACTGCACCTGCTGCCCTCGGGGGTGCTGTCCCCCGACGTCGTCCCCGTGATCGGCAACGGCGTCGTGATCGACCCGGCCGTCCTGCTGGAGGAGATCGACGGTCTGCGCGCCCGCGGCGTGAGCTGCGAACGCCTGCTCATCTCCGGCAACGCGCACCTGATCATGCCCCACCACCGGGCCCTCGACAAGGTCACCGAGCGCTACCTCGGCAAGGCCCGCATCGGCACGACCGGCCGCGGCATCGGCCCCGCCTACGCCGACAAGATCAACCGGATGGGCATCCGCGTCCAGGACCTGTTCGACCCGAACATCCTCACGCAGAAGCTCGACCTGGCGCTCCGCGAGAAGAACCAGGTCCTCACGAAGGTGTACAACCGGCGCCGCATCGACACCGGCCCGATCGTCCAGGAGTACGTCGCGTACGGGGAGCGGCTCCGCCCGTTCGTCACCGACACCACGCTCGTCCTGAACAAGGCCCTGGACGACGACAAGGTCGTGCTGCTCGAGGGCGCGCAGGGCACGCTCCTCGACATCGACCACGGCACGTACCCGTTCGTGACGTCGTCGTCCCCGACCGCGGGCGGCGCCTGCGCGGGCTCCGGCGTCGGCCCCACGAAGATCAACCGGGTGATCGGCATCCTCAAGGCGTACACCACCCGCGTCGGCTCGGGCCCGTTCCCCACGGAGCTGCTCGACGAGCAGGGCGAGTACCTCCGCAAGACCGGCGGGGAGTACGGCGTCACCACCGGCCGCGACCGCCGCTGCGGCTGGTTCGACGCCGTCATCGCCCGCTACGCCACCCGCGTCAACGGCGTCACCGACTACTTCCTCACGAAGCTGGACGTCCTGTCCGGGCTGGACCGCGTCCCCGTCTGCGTCGCGTACGACGTGGACGGCGAGCGGGTCGACGAGCTGCCCACCACGCAGACCGACTTCCACCACGCGAAGCCGATCCTCGAGTACCTGGACGGCTGGCGCGAGGACATCACCGCCGCCCGGACCTTCGAGGACCTCCCGAAGAACGCGCAGGCGTACGTCCGGGCCCTGGAGGAGATGTCGGGCGCCCAGATCTCCGCGATCGGCGTCGGCCCCGGCCGGGACCAGACACTGCAGCTCCGCCCGCTCGTCTGACTCCCGTCACCGGCCATTGCGGTTCGGCGGGTACGGTTGCTCACCGTGATCCGTACCGCCGAGCTGCACGGCCACCGCGGCGCCCGCGGCCTCCTTCCGGAGAACACCCTTCCCGGTTTCGCGCACGCGCTGGACCTGGGCGTCGACGCCGTCGAACTCGATGTGGGCCTGTCGGCCGACGGTGTCGTCGTCCTCGGCCACGACCAGGTCCTGTCGGCGGTGACGCTCGCCGACACCGCGCCCGCGCACCCGGGCGACCCGGCGTTCCCCTACGTGGGGAAGGCCGTCCGCGACCTCACCCTCGCGCAGCTCCGCACCCTCGACGCCGGCACCCGCCGGACGGCCGACGCGTTCGCCGTCACGCAGCGGGCGGCCCCGGGGACGCGGATCCCGACGCTCGCCGAGGTCTGCGACCTCGTCGCCCCGTCGGGCGCCGCGCTGGCCGTGGAGCTCAAGACCGACCCGTCCTGGCCGGACGCCGACGTGGCGCGGTTCGTCGCCGCCGTCGCGGACGTCCTGCGCACCGCCGGGCTCGCCGCCCGCAGCCGCCTGCTCGCCTTCGACTGGCGCGTCCTCACCGAGACCCCGCGCGAGTTCGGCCGGGTCGCGCTCATCGAGCGCAAGACGCTCGCCCCCGGCACCCGCTGGCTCGCGGGCCTCCCCTCCCGCGACCCCGTCGCGTCCGCGGCGGCCGCGGGCGCGACCGCCCTGTCCCCCGAGCACGCGATCACCACGCCCGGGCTCGTGGACGACGCCCACGACGCGGGCCTCGCCGTCGCCGTCTGGACGGTGAACGACCCCGAGGACATGGCCCGCTTCGTGAAGTACGGCGCCGACGCCATCGTCACCGACTACCCCGACATGGCCGCCCGCGCCCTGGTCCCGGCCTGATCCCGAGCGGCGCTCGGCCGCCTACTGCTTGGGGTCCAGGGTGAGCTCCCCGTGGCCGAGCGCGTCGCCGCACGCCGTGCAGTGCACCTCGGCGACGAACTCGTGCCCGCAGGTGTGCTCGAACCGGACGGGGTCCTCTTCCTGCCTGACGTGCTCGTGGCCCCACCGCTTCAGGGTCAGCAGCACGGGTGAGAGGGCGCGGCCCTTGTCGGTGAGGCGGTACTCGTAGCGGACCGGCCGCTCGCTGTACTGCTCGCGGGCGAGCACGCCGTGCTCGACCAGCTTCTTCAGCCGTGTGGTGAGGATGTCGCGGGGCGCGCCGGTGTTGCGGGCGATCTCGGTGAACCTCCGCTGGGCGTAGAAGAGCTCGCGCACCACGAGCAGACTCCAGCGGTCCCCGACGACTTCGAGGGCGTCGGCGATCGTGCAGTCCCTGGGTGTTTCCTCCGCGGGTGCTGTCGGCATGCTCACATTCTCGCGGCAGTGAGTTGTGAATCCAAACCGACTACTGCACACTGACGTCAGTTTGATTTACCAACCTACCCCCCGGAGGTTGCCATGCCCGCTGCCGTGATCACCGATGCGGTCCGCACCCCCTTGGCGAAGGGCAAGCCAGGCGCCGCCCACGCCGACGTCCATCCGGTCGACCGCCGCGCCGAAGTCCTGAGCGTCGACGACATCGACGCCTTTGAGGCCGGCGGGCTCGCCGACGCCGCCATCATCGAGAGGCTGGACCGCCGGTGAGCACCCGCGCGCCCGCGTCGAGCGGCGCCCCCGCGCCGACGGCCGAGGTCCCGGAGCACGCGGCCACCTGGACCATCGTGCTGCTGTGCACGGCGGCGTTCATGACGATGCTCGACCTGTTCATCGTGAACGTCGCCCTCGGGTCGATCGGCGAGACCTACTCCGGTTCCTCCCTGGCGGGGCTCAGCTGGATCCTCAACGCCTACACCGTCGTCTACGCGGCCTGCCTGATCCCGGCCGGGAGCCTCGCGGACAGGTACGGCCGCAAGCAGGGATTCCTCGTCGGCCTCGGACTGTTCACGATCGCGAGCGTCGGTTGCGCCGCCGCGCCCACGCTGGAGTTCCTCATCGCCTTCCGGGTCGCCCAGGCCGTCGGCGCCGCGGTGCTGACCCCGGCCAGCCTGGGGTTGATCCTGAGCGTCCTGCCCGAGGCGCGCCGCGCCGGCGCCGTGAAGATCTGGGCCACGAGCTCCTCCTTCGCGGGTGCGGCCGGCCCGGTCATCGGCGGGCTCCTGGCCCAGAGCTCGTGGCGCTGGGCGTTCCTGCTCAACCTCCCCATCGGCCTGGTCGCGTTCGTGATGGCCGCACGCCTCCTCCCGACATCCCCGCCGGCCGCACGCACGCGGGTCCCCGACCCGGTCGGGGCGCTGGCCATCGCCGCCGCGGTGGGCGCCCTGTCACTGGGCTTGGTCAAGGCCGAAGACCGGGGCTGGCTCGCCCCCGGAACGCTCCTCGCCGCCGCGATCACCGTGCTGGCCGTGCTGGTGCTGCTCCACCGCATTCGCACCCATCCGGAGCCGGTCATGCCCCCGCGGCTGTTCCGCGTGCCCAGCTTCACCATCGCCAACGTCGCGACCCTCCTTTTCACCGGCGCCTTCAGCGCCGTCTTCCTCGGCGTCTCGCTCTGGCTGGAGACCGCGGCCGGCTACGACCCGCTGCAGGCCGGACTGGCGCTGCTGCCCGGTCCGCTGGCCGTGCCGCTCTTCGCGGCCCTCACCCAGCGCTGGGCGAGGGACGTGCCGGCGAGGTTCGTCATCGCGGTCGGACTGGCGGTCTTCGCCGCGGGGTCGCTGCTCCTGGCCGTCCAGGGCGCGACCCACTACGCGACCGACGTCCTCCCCGGCTGGATCGTCATCGGCGTCGGTATCGGCATCGCGATGCCCACCCTCCTCGGCACCGCCACCGCCGACCTCGCCCCGGCCCAGGCTGCCACGGGCAGCGCCATCGTCAACACCGCCCGCCAGACCGGCTACGCCCTCGGGGTCGCCGGCCTCGTGGCGATCCTCGGCACCCGCACCACCGCGGACGTCCACACCGCGGGCGCCCGCGACACCTTCGAGAACGGCTGGCTCTTCGTCACGGCGCTCGTCCTGCTCAGCGCCGCGATCGCCCTCCTCATCCGCGCACGCCCCACCCCCCGAACCCCGGCGACCGGCAACAACGAATAGCTACGCAGGACCCGGGTCAAGGCGAAGACGTCCGTCTTCACCACCCCGCAAGCCCCCGAGTTCCGCCGACCGGGCGCGGCCGTCCCACCAGGACGGCCGCGCCCACTTCGTACCGGGGCGGGAACACGCGGGAGGCGACGTGCCACGCGAGGAAGGTGCCGATGCCCGCGCCGCCGTCGAACTCCACCGCTGGGCTCACAGCCTGTGAGCGCGTGGTGCTCCGTTGGGTCGGGAGGCGTGGGCCCGGCCATGGGGCGTCACGAGGAGCGGTCTCCGGTGGGGGCGCACAGGGCCCGGTCGATGAGGCGGGCGGCGGCGGCGTCCTTCGTGGTCTCGGTGTGTTCGTCGAGGGTCTCGGTGGAGATGGCCACGACGACGCTGCGGCGGCCGTCGGGGGCGACTCCGAGGCGGTTGGAGACGCCGAGCGAGTCGCCGCCGTGGTGCCAGTAGCCGCCGCCGCAGGTCAGCGGGCTCCATTCGAGGCCGAGCCCGTACCGGCCCTCGACCGTCCCGGCGCCGCCCGGTTCCCGCATCGGGACGGTCTCCTTCATCTCGGCCATCTGCGCCGGGGGCAGCAGGTCGCCGCGCATGAGGGCGCGGAAGAACCGGCCGACGTCGCCGGTGGTGGCGACCAGGCCGCCGTCGGCGTACGCGTCGGCGGTGAGCGTCACGTCGTACAGCCGGTCGTCGTCGAGGAAGCGCTGGTAGGCCGTCGCGTGCGGGCTGGGGAAGCGCCGCGGGTCCAACGGGACGGCGGTGCGGCGCAGGCCCAGCGGCCCGGTGATCCGGGTGCGCACCTCCTCCTTCCAGTCGCGCCCGGTCGCCTTCTCGATGATCATTCCGGCGAGGATGTAGTTGGTGTTGGAGTACGACCAGCGCTGCTCGTCCGGCCCCTCGGGGATCCAGTGGGGGCGGTGCCCCATGGCCATCGCCACGAGTTCCTCGGGGCGGTGGGTCCGGAACCGCTCCCGGACGAAGCCCCGGTACCCCTCGGTGACCGCGGCCTTGTACATCGGCTGGTCGAGGATGTAGTCGTGGAGGCCGCTGTTGTGTCTCAGCAACTGCCGGATTGTGATCTTGCGCCCGTCGTTGCCGTTGCCGGCGACCACGCCGGGCAGCCACCGCTCCACGGTGTCGTCGAGGCCGATCCGGCCCTCGGCGACCAGTTGCAGGACCACCACGGCGACGTAGGTCTTGGTGGTGCTGCCGATCCGGTAGTGCGCGTTGCGCGGCACCGGACGTCCGGTGGCGAGGTCGGCGACGCCCGAGCGGGCGGTCAGCGTGCGCCGCCCGGCGGTCGCCTCGGCCCAGGTACCGGTCACCCCGGTTCTCCGCAGCGCGTCGAGATCGCGCTGGAGGGCGGAGCCCTCCGCCGTCCGGGCGTCGGCGGGCGCCGCCGCCAGGGCCAGGGCGGCGGCCGCTGCCGCCGCCACCGCCGTCGTCCGCGTGTAGACGTTCCGCGCTTTCATCGGTCCTCCCCGTTCCGTCACCTGAGATAACGCTAAGTGATCGAAGGGCGCGAAGCATCAGGGCCAGACCGACTCTTCACGGTAGGGCGGGCCATACCTCGAACCTCCGGTCGGCCGCAGGGCCGGAGGGCCGCACGGCCGACCGGGCGGCGCTCACTCCGGGCGTTCGTCCGTCCATTCGGCCACGGTGAAGAGCTGGTATCCGGCCAGCTCACCGGGCTTGTGGAACCGGTCGGGCATGTTCTCGGCCCGGAGGCTGCGGGGCTTGCCGTCGTCCCCCGGCGGGAGCGTCCGGGACCCCTTCGGCGGCGTGGCCACCACGTCCCGGATCTCCAGCAGGGCGCCCTTCGCCGGGTCGACGATGAACTGCCGTTCGTAGGTGCCGAGCTGCTTCGGCGCGGTGTACAGGCCCAGCGGCATGGTCGTCTCCAGTGGCAGCGAGACCACGGTCCCCTTGCGCCCCATCCGGTCGGCCGCCTCGCCCCCGACCTCGACTCCCGGCAGGTCGGCGAGCATCCGGAACGCCGCCGCACGCACCTTCGGCGGCGCCGGGGCGCTCGACAGCAGCGTCCCCGCCACCTCGCTCAACGCCCGGACGCGCTCCGCGCCCTCCAGGGCCCGGATCGGCTCCTTCCCGGTGTCACCGGACGTGTACGCGTGCCAGTTGCCCTTCAGACCGAGCAGCGTGTTCTTCAGCGCCCCCGCCTCCGTCGGCATGCTCTCGATCTCCTGGACGGACAGGCCGAACGCACCCTCGTAGAGGTCCCATGGGAACAGCTGGCGCGACTCCGGCTCCGCCATCCACAGGCCGATCTGCCCGGGCCCTACGGGGTCGGGCACGTCCAGCCACTCGGGGGACCCCGCCGCCCGCCACTTCCGCATGTCCTCGTCCGTCAGCGGACGGTCGGTCTCCTCCTGCCTCCCCGCACGCTCCTTGCCGTCGGGGCCGACCCAGCTGATGAGCCGCTGCCGCGAATCGACCTTGTAGTGGTTCTCCGCCGTCTTCCCGACCGTGTAGACGTCGCCCAGCACCCATTCGGCGTGCCAGTACTTCCCGGTCGGCGCCTTCTGCGCGTTGTCCGCGGCCACCAGCAGCACGTTCCCCGGCTCCGCGCGGACCTCGCCGCCGCCCCCGCCGTCCGGGACGAGCGCCACGGCCGCCGCGGCCGCCGCGCCGGCCGCGACCACGCCCACCAGCGGGAGCGCGAAGCGCGGCCGGCGCCGTTCCGGCTTCGGCGGCGCGGCCCGCCGGTCGGTCCGCCAGTCGATGCGCGCGGCGAGCGCCTCGGGGGACTCCTCCTCGGCGAGCGCCGTCCGCATGCCGCGCAGGGCGTCGATCTCATCCATGGTTCTTCTCCTCCGGGAGGGCTTTGCGGAGCTTCTTGCGGGCCCGGTGGATGCGGGCCTTGACCGTTCCGAGCGGCAGGTCGAGCGCCGCCGCGATCTCCGGGTACGACATCTCGCCCCAGGCCAGCAGCAGCATGGGGCCGCGCTCCTTCACGGTCAGCGACGCGAGCGCCTTCGCCATGGCCGGTCCGAGGGCGGCCGCCGTCGCGCGCTCGCTCGCCCGTTCGGCGACGCCGTCCTCCGCCGGGTCGACGCCGGTGCGGGCGAACGCGCGGTACATCCGCGTCTCCTGCCGGTGGTGCCGCGCGATCAGGTTGCTCGCGATGCCCCACAGCCAGGCGCCGAACTCGGCGCGGCCGTCGAACCGCTCCCGCTGCCGGAACGCGGTCGCGAACGTCTCCGACAGCAGGTCGTCGGCCAGGACGGGCCCGAGCCGCCGGCGGACGTACGCGTGGATCCGGGGCCCGTACCGGCGGAACAGCTCGCCGAACGCCTCGGGGTCGTCGAGGGACGCCGCGACGATCCGCGCGTCGTCCCGTCCGTCCCTCGCGGGGCTCACCGTGGCCATGGGCCGGGGTATCCCTTCATGGGGTCCTCCACGTCTGGGGAGTGCTGACACCCTGCTCTATCCCGACCCGCCCCGACCGGTTGCGCGGACGCGGCGCGCGATTCCGGCCTCCGGGCCCGCCGGCTCTGCGCGCGCCTGCCGGAGGGTCCGGCGGCGTCAGGCGGCGTCGAGGAACGCGGCGATGTCGGCGGCGACCCTCTCGGGGTACTCCCCGTTGATCGCGTGCGAGGCGTCCGGGTAGACCTTCACCGTGCCGCTCCGCAGCGCGCGTTCGGCGACCTCCCGGGACGCGCCGGGGTCGTGCATCACCGACTCGCCGGCGAGGAGCGCCAGGACGGGCGTCCCGATGCGGCGCAGCGCCCGCTCGTCGATGCGGGACGGCTGCGGGAGCCGCAGGGTGTAGCCCTTCATGCCGCGCTCGATCATGTCCGCCACCGGCACGTCCTCCACCGGAGCCCCGCCGGCGGTGTAGGAGTTGAACGCGTCGCGCCAGGACTTCGGCAGCCACGGCACCGAGGCCGGGATGGCGCGGACCGCCGTCCCGATCGGTATGTCGGTGAACGTGTACACCGGGTCGAGGAGCGTCAGGGTGGCGACCTTCGCCGGTTCGCGCACCGCGAGGTTCGCGGCCGTCCACCCGCCGATCGACATCCCGACCACGTGGAAGGAGTGCTCCGGCAGCCGCTCCAGTACCTGGTGCAGCCAGGCGGCCTGGTCGGCGGCGGAGGCGATGGGCGCGTCCTGGACGCTCCGGCCCGGCTCGCCCAGCAGGTCGAGCGTGTAGACGTCGCCGACCCCGAGCAGGTGCGGCAGGTTGTCGGCCCATACCGGCGACGCCGACGCCCGGCCGGGCAGCAGCACCAGCGGCTCGGCCCGGTCCGCGGTGCCCTCGAACCGGTAGACCCGGACGAACCCGAAGTCGGTGCGCACGTCCAGCGTCGCGGCCGGCCGCGGCATGGCGGCCATCGCCCGGTCGTAGGCGGCCAGGAACTCCGCGCGCGCCTCGGCGCCGTTCCAGTGGCCCACCGGGGACGGCGCGCGCAGGGCGAACGCGAGGACCACGACGACGGCCGCGACGGCCCCGGCCGCGATCTTCAGCCGGCGGCGGCGCCTCCCGGTCCGCCGTGCCGGCGCCGCTTCCTCCCCGGCGGCCTGGGGATCCCGCTCGCTCCCGGCCTGCTCGCTCCCGGCCATCGCCCCTCCTTCTGAACAGCGGTCAAATTTCTCACCGTCGTTCAACAGTACTGCGGGATGGGGTAGCGTCCTGCCATGACCGCCAGGGGACCCGCACCCGGGAAGACGGACGAGACGCGCAGCTTCATCGAGCGGGCGCGGCGCGAGCAGCTCATCCGGATCACGATCGACCTGGTGGCGCAGGAGGGGTACGCCGCCGCGTCGCTGACCCGGATCGCGCGGACCGCGGGGATCACCAAGGGGGCGGTGCTGTACCACTTCGCGTCCAGGGACGCGGTCGTGGCGGCGGCGCTCGACCACGTCCTGGACGCGCTCGTGGCCGAGGTCGGCGCGGCCGTCGACGCGGCCCCGGCCGACCGCGCCCCGGCCGTGTACGTGCGGCGGATGGTGGGGCACCTGGCCGAGCACCGCGACCACGCCCGCATGATCACCGAAGCGATGGCCGCCGCCGGCCCGCCCGCGGGGGAGACGCGCTGGGGGCCTCTCGCCGGCCTCCTCGCGGCCGCCCGCGGGGCTCGCGGGCTCGGGCCGGGACCGGACCCCCGGACGCTCGCGATCATCGCGGGCGGCGCGATCGACGGGATCGTCGGGGAGTGGCTGCGCGACGACGGCTACGACACCGCGGCCGCCGCGGACACGCTCGTCGCCGTCCTGGAAGCCGCCCTCTTCCCCCCGGACGGCGGCACCCCCCGCGCGGCGCGGAACTGATCGCCGGACGGCCGCACCCGGACCGCGCTTGCCGGGGGCCGGGCGTTCTGAGGATGATGATCGGCGACCGGTACGGTGCCCGGTCGTTGGAGGCTTCGATGCTCGCCAGGCGCTTCGGTTACGCGGTCTCCCCCGAACCGGCCGCGGCCACCACTCCCGCGGTACTGGAGCAGCTTCGCCCGCCCATGGAGAGGGCGCGCAGGATGCGCCGCTTCATGGTCGTGCTGGCGGTGGTCGGGACGGCGGTGCTGGCGGTGGTGCTCGCCGTGCAGTTCGAGAGCGCCGCCCTCGTCGCCGTCGCCTGCGTGGTCATGCCCGTGTTCTGCCTCTTCATGTGGGTGATGGAGCGCAACGACCGGCCGTCCGTCGGGTCGCTGACGGGCCCGGAGGCGAACGCGCTCGCGCCGGTCCTCGAGCGCGAGCCGTGGCAGGTGTGGCCGTGCCGCGTGGAGCAGGTCGAGGCGCACACGTGGGGCGCGACGGTCCACGTGTTCCTGCTGGACCCGAACGAGAACACGGCGGCGGTGCTGAAGACCCGGCTCCAGCACCGCACGTGGATGTCGCTGACCGACGGATACGGGGTGCTGTGGTTCGCGGGCGACCTGCGGTTCGGGGGCGTGCTCGCCGACCCGTCCGATCCGGAGGCCGCGGCCGGCCCGACGGTGTCGTACGCCGCGCCCGTCCCGCGGGACACCGCCGCCCCGCCGGGCGGGAACTCCGTCATCGCGGAGGAGCTGCGGCGGCAGGCGGTCGGCTGGGTGTTCGGGCAGCTCTGAACCGGCGGGTCAGAGCCAGCCGTTGCGGCGGAACCCGCGGTAGAGGGACAGGCAGGCGAGGCCGATGACGCCGAGGATCATGAAGTAGCCGTACCGCCAGTCGGTCTCGGGCATGACGTCGAAGTTCATGCCGTAGATGCCCGCGATGGCGGTGGGCACCATGAAGATCGCGCCCCAGGCGGAGATCTTGCGCATGTCCTGGTTGTCGGCGACCGTCACCTGCGTCATGTGCGCCTGCAGGATCGGGTTCAGCAGCTCGTCGTAGGACTCGACCTGCTCGCGGACGCGGGTGAGGTGGTCCTCGACGTCGCGCAGGTACTCCTTGATCTCCGCCGGGACGAACCGGCGGCCGGACAGGCTGCGCAGCGGGCCCGCGAGGGGGCCGACGGCCCGCTTGAGCTGGATGACCTCGCGCTTGAGCCGGTAGATGCGGCGCGACTCGTCCGTCCGCTCGGGCGAGAAGACGGCCTCCTCGACCTCGTCGATGTCCTCCTGGACGGCGTCGGCGACGTTGACGTACCCGTCGACGACGTGGTCGGTGACGGCGTGCAGGACGGCGGCCGGGCCGTGCACGAGCCGGGACGGGTCGCGTTCGAGGCGGGTGCGGACGGGCGCGAGCTCGCCGTGGGTGCCGTGCCGGACGGTCACGACGAAGTCGGGCCCGCAGAAGATCATGATCTCGCCGGTCTCGACGACCTCGGAGCCGTCCTCGCCCGGGACGTAGCCGACGGTCTTCATCACGACGAAGTGGACGTCGTCGTAGCGCTCGTGCTTCGGGCGCTGGTGCGCGTGGATGGCGTCCTCGACGGCGAGCGGGTGCAGCCCGAACACCTCGGCGAGGTCGGCCAGCTCGGTCGCGGACGGTTCGTGCAGCCCGACCCAGACGAAGCCGGCGCTGTCGCCCTCGGGGGTGAGGCGGCCGTCGCGGATGAGGCGGACGGCGTCCCCGACGGTGTCGGTGCAGACGCGGTGGCCGTCGATGTAGGCGGCCCAGTCGATGACGGCGGAGCCCCGGGGCGGGCCCTGCCGCGGCGTGCCCTGGGGGCGGCGCGCCTTGAACAGCGCGCGGGTGGGACGGACTCGCGTCATGGCCATGAGGTGCTCCTAACCGCCGGCCACGCGCGCATCGCGCGCTCGACCCTAGAGGGAGCGCGCGGGGGCGGCCGGACGCCAGAGGGAGGCGGACGGACGGACAGTCATCGGACTGTGAGGGTTCTCCGGCGAACTGCAAGGATCACCAGGACTCATCCCGACCACCTCCTTCCGGACACACCACGACCACGGTCTGTCAAGGCCGATCGCAGCGTACCAGCCGATCGTTAGGACGTCGTGAGGTTCGGGGAAGTTCACCGCACCCCGGTGTGACGGCGGACTCATCGGACGAACCGCCCCGCGGCCGCCGGATCGGTAAGCTCGCGTGACGTGCGAGTACTCGTCCTTGGATCGGGTGGCCGCGAGCATGCGCTCGCCCGCGCCCTGCACCGCGACCCTGCCGTCACCGCCCTCCACTGCGCCCCGGGCAACCCCGGCACGGCGGAGATCGCGGACAACCACCAGCTCGACCCGTCCGATCCCGCGGCGGTGACCGGGCTCGCCGCGCGGCTGCGCGCCGAACTGGTGGTGATCGGGCCCGAGGCGCCGCTGGTCGCGGGCGTCGGGGACGCGCTGCGCGCGGCGGGCGTCCCGTGCTTCGGCCCGGACCGGGAGGCGGCCCGCATCGAGGGGTCGAAGGCGTTCGCCAAGGAGATCATGGCGGCGGCCGGGGTGCCGACGGCGGACGCGCGCGTCTGCTCGTCCCGCGCGGAGGCGGAGGAGGCCCTCGACGCGTTCGGCCCGCCCTACGTGGTGAAGGACGACGGGCTCGCGGCGGGCAAGGGCGTCGTGGTGACCGAGGACCGCGACGTGGCGCTGGCGCACGCGGAGGCGTGCGACCGGGTCGTGATCGAGGAGTTCCTGGACGGCCCGGAGGTGTCGCTGTTCGCGCTGTGCGACGGCCGGCACGCCGTGCCCCTGCCGCCCGCGCAGGACTTCAAGCGCGCCCTCGACGGCGACGCGGGCCCGAACACCGGCGGCATGGGCGCCTACACGCCGCTGCCGTGGGCGCCGGAGGGCCTGGTCGACGAGGTCATGGCCACGGTCGTGCAGCCGACGCTGGACGAGCTGCGCCGCCGCGAGACCCCGTACGTCGGCACCCTGTACGCGGGCCTCGCGCTGACGTCGAAGGGCGTCCGCGTGGTCGAGTTCAACGCGCGGTTCGGCGACCCCGAGACGCAGGTCGTCCTGGACCGGCTCGCCACCCCCGTCGCGACGCTCCTGCAGGCGTGCGCGATCGGCGGCCTCGACCCCGACGCCCGGCCCGAGTGGCACCCGGGCGCCGCCGTCACGGTCGTCGTGGCGGCCGAGGACTACCCGGCGTCGCCGGTGAAGGGCGACACGATCACGGGCCTGGCGGAGGCGGACGCCGTGGACGGCGCGTACGTCCTGCACGCGGGCACGAGCCTGGACTTCGACTCCGGACGGCTCGTCGCGAGCGGCGGCCGCGTGCTGAGCGTCGTCGGCACGGGCGCGGACCTCGCGGCGGCCCGCGCGGCGGCGTACGAGGCGGTCGGGAAGATCGGCCTGCGCGGCTCGCACCACCGGACCGATATCGCCCGCACGGCCGCCGAAGCCGTGTCATGATTACATGATTACACGGACATAACCCCCAAAGGCTGGCTCATGACCTCCTCCCCCACCCCCACGGACGAGGAGGAGGTCTACGGCGTCACGACGCTGGAGCTCTTCTTCGACCTCGTGTTCGTCTTCACGCTGATCTGGCTGACCGACGTCCTGATCGGCGAGTTCACCCCGCTCGGCGTTTTCCAGATCGTCCTGATGTTCGGCGTCCTCTGGTGGATGTACGGCGGGTACGCCTGGCTGACGAACATGACCGCGCCGAGGACCACGCCCCACCGGCTGCTGATCCTCGCGGGCATGGGCGGGTTCTTCATGGTCGCCATCGGGACCCCGACCGCGTTCACCGGCGGCGGCGGGCTCGTCTGGGGCCTCGGCTACCTGCTGCTCGTCCTCGCGCACGTCGTCCTGTACGCCCGCGGCAACCCGAACATCCTGCGCGTCCTCCCCGCGAACCTGCTGGCCGCCGTGCTGATCATCGTCGCCGGCCTGCTCGACGGCGGCCCCGTCGTGTACGCGCTGTGGACGCTCGCGCTGGTCGTGCCGATCGTCCAGCCGTACATCGTCCCGGCGGGCGGCCTGTTCAGCATCCGCCCCGAGCACATCGTCGAGCGGCACGGCCTGCTCGTCATGATCACCCTCGGCGAGTCGATCATCTCCGTGGGGACGGGCGCCGCGCACGCCGAGCTGGACGCGGGCCTCGTCGTCGCCGCGCTGCTCGGCCTCGCCCTCGCCGCGGCCGTCTGGTGGACGTACTTCACCGGCGACGACGAGCGCGCGGAGGCGTCGCTGGCCGCCGCCGACGACGTCCGCCGCGTCCAGATGACGATGTTCGGCTACTTCTACGCGCACATCCCGCTGATCATCGGCGTCCTCGTGGCGGCGGCCGGGATGAAGAAGGCCGTCGAGCACGCCTGGGAGCACCTCAAGCCCGGGACGGCCCTCGCCATCGCGGGCGGCGTCGCCCTCTACCTCGCGGGCGACGTCCTGTTCCGCCGCGTGATGCGCATCGGCCCGTCCGGCATCCGCCTCGGCGCCGCCGTCGCCGCCCTGGCCACCGTCCCGCTCGGCCTCTGGCTCGCCGCCGCCGAGATCGCCGCCCTCATCCTCGTCCTCGCCGCCGCGGTCCTCCTCGAACGCCGCCACCCCCGCCGCAGCCGGACCGACCACCCCGACCACCACCCCGCCCCGACCCCCGCCTGACCCGCACACCGCCCACGAGCCCCGCCCCCCGGCCCCGCGCCCGCACCAAGGCCCCCGCGCAGGCCCGGGACCGAACACGCCCGCGCACGAGCGAACTTCAGGCCGCCGCGTCATCGTGTTCCTGGACCTGGGACAATCGTCGCGTGATTGAGCGGTACACCCTTCCGGAGATGGGGCGCGTCTGGAGCGACGCGCACAAGTACGAGCTGTGGTGCAAGGTGGAGGTCCTCGTCGTCGAGGCCCACGCCGCGGCCGGCACGGTCCCGCCGGAGGTGGTGGAGCCGGTGCGCAAGGCGCCGCCGCCGACGCCGGAGGCCGTGCACGAGATCGAGGCGGTCACGCAGCACGACGTGATCGCGTTCCTGTCGGCGTGGGCGGACAACACCGAGCCGCGCGAGGCCGCGCGGTACGTGCACTTCGGCATGACGTCGTCGGACCTGCTGGACACGGCGCTCGCGCTGCAACTAGTCGAGGCGACCGACATCCTGCTGGCGAAGGCGGACGCGCTGGTCGCGACGCTGCGGGACCACGCGCTGGCCCACAAGGGGACGCTGCGGGTGGGCCGGACGCACGGGATCCACGGGGAGCCGGACGTCTGGGGCCACCGGGTCGCGGACTTCGCGTTCGCGATGGCGCGGTCCCGCGACCGGCTGCGCCGGGCGCGCGAGTCGGTGGGCGTGATGGCGATCTCCGGGGCGGTCGGGACGTACTCCAACATCGACCCCGCGATCGAGGCGCACGTGGCGCGGGAGCTCGGGCTCCGGTGCGCGGACGTGTCGACGCAGGTCGTCATGCGGGACGGCATCAGCGAGTGGGTGTCGGCGCTCGCGATCATGGCGACGGTGTGCGAGGCGATCGCGCTGGAGGTGCGGCACGGGCAGCGCACCGAGGTGCGGGAGCTGTGGGAGCCGTTCGGCAAGGGCCAGAAGGGCTCGTCGGCGATGCCGCACAAGAAGAACCCGATCATCTCGGAGCGGCTCGCGGGGATGGCGCGGATCGTGCGGGCGCAGATCGTGCCCGTGCTGGAGGGCATCCCGCTGTGGCACGAGCGGGACATCTCGCACTCGTCGACCGAGCGGATCGCGCTCCCGGACGCGTCCGTCGCGCTGGACTACATGCTGAACCTGACGAACCGCCTCATGTCGGGCCTGGTGGTGGACGAGGCCCGGATGACCGAGAACCTCGAGTCGACGGGCGGGCTGATCTACACGTCGACGGTCCTGCTGGAGCTGGTCGAGGCGGGGATGTCGCGCGACGACGAGGCGTACCCGCTGGTGCAGAAGGCGGCCATGGAGACCTGGGAGACCGGGGTGCCGTTCCGCGAGACGCTGCGCCGGCACGCGGCGGAGGCCGGGCTGTCCCTGGACGAGGGACGGCTGGACGAGGTGTGCCGTCCCGAGCGGTTCGTCGAGCGGCTCGGCCCCGTGTTCGACCGGCTCGCCGACCTCACCTGACCCGACCGAAACGACCGGAGGAGCCGTGCCGGCCACGCTCACCGAACTCAACGTCTACCCCGTCAAGAGCGGCGGCGGCACCGCGCTGCGCACCGCCGAGCTGCTGCCGACGGGCCTGCGGTACGACCGGGAGTTCATGCTCGTCAATGCGGAGGGCCGGTCGCTCACGCAGCGCGACTCGGGGGCGATGGCGCTGATGCGGCCGTCGTTCGACGGCGAGGTCCTCACGGTGACGGCGCCGGGCGCGGCGCCGCTCGTCCACAAGGCGCTGACCGGGGACGGCGAGCCGCGCGACGTGCTCGTCCACTGGAAGGAGTGCCGGGGGGTCGACCAGGGCGACGAGGCCGCCGCGTGGTTCGCGGACCTGCTCGGGCGCGAGTGCCGGCTCGTCCGGTTCGCGGGCCGGCGGGAGACGAGCCGCGGCGGCGGGGTCGTGCAGTACGCGGACGGGTACCCGCTGCTGCTGATCTCGAAGGAGTCGCTGGACGACCTGAACGGGCGGCTGGCCGAGCCGCTGCCGATGAACCGGTTCCGGCCGAGCCTCGTGGTCGAGGGGCTCGGGGCGTTCGGCGAGGACGGCGCGCGGCTGCTGCGGATCGGCGGGACGCTGATCGAGGCGATCAAGCCGTGCACCCGCTGCGTGATCACCACGACCGACCAGGAGACCGGCGAGCGGGGCCGTGAGCCGCTGCGGACGCTCGCCGCCTACCGGTCCGGGGAGGGCGGGCTGCTGTTCGGCCAGAACTGCGTTCCGCGCACCGTGGGCACGCTGGCGGTCGGCGACCCGGTGGAGATCGTCGAGAGCCGCTGAGCGCGGGTCAGCCGACCACTTCGCCCGTCTCGTTGCCGTACGCGTCCTTCATCGCGGTCGGGACGATCTCGACGGTGAGGCCCGGGAGGGACGGGACGGGCCTGCGGCCCGCCGCGGGCTCCAGGGTGGCGAGGAGGTCGTCCAGGGCGCCGGGCGGGACGCGCAGGACGAGGCCGCCCGTGCCGGGTTCCTCGATCTCGAACGCGTCGGCGGGCTCGAAGAGCAGGAACGTGTCGTCGCTCTTCAGGACCAGGTCGCGGCCGAAGGGGAGCCGCCCGCGCAGCGCGCCGGCGAGCCCGGGGGCCTGCAGGGCGCCGAGTTTGATCGTGGTGCCGTCGGGTCCCCGCTCCCAGTGGGCGGTGGACACGAACTGCATGCCGGCGCTGGATCCGTCGCGTTCGATGCCTTGCTGGACGGCGCGGGCGACCTCGGGGACGTCGAGCAGGGACCGGCGGTCGAGGTCGGTGACGAACAGCGGCAGGTGCGGTGCGAGGACCTGCATCAGCGAGTCGACGTTCCACCGGCCCGCGGCCCTGTACTCCTCGCTCGCCAGTCCGACGACCTGCAGGAACCGGAGCGACCCGTGCGGGGTGTCGATGTCGCCCAGTTCGGGGTCCACGACGAAGGTGACCGCCCGGATGTCGGACTCCTGCCGACTGGCCTGGAGCGGCCCGTTAACGTTCATCTTGTGCCCCGGCTCGAACCAGTTGCCGGTTTTGAACACGTACCGACCGAGATTTTGCAGCATGCTCGCCGCCCAGACCGGGGGCATCTCGTCCGCGGGATCCCTGGCCACGCGGAACGTGAACTCGAATCCCCAGCCCGACTCGTCCGGGTCCGACGAACTCTTCTCGTACAGCTCGCTCATGCCGTACGAGACGAAATGCCAGTGCGGTACGGGGTCGGTGCGCGGGTAGGCGCTGATGCCGTCGAGCGGGTCGGGTCCGCCGAGCGCCCACGGGTGGACGGTTCCCCAACGCTTGGGCGCGACATCCCCGTACACGTTGCGCAGCGCGGCGTCGATCGCGTCCCACCCTGGCGATTCGTCCATATTGATCACCATAGTGGCGGTTGCACCGTCCGGTTGGGCAAGCGAACTTTTTCCGTTCGATGGACATCTCAACGAGCGAACCGCTCCGTGGACGTCGCTCCGGGCGCCGCACCCTCGGCACGGTGGTTTACTGGGGACGCGTCGCGGCAGACGCAAGGGGGACGCCGTTCGGCGCGCACGGCCCAGGCGGTCCCACACGATCCGGCAGGTTTTCCCGCATCCAAAGGAGTATCGCGGCATGAGCATGGGCCACGAGGTTCGTTACCGTGTGCGCGGCGGCCGGCAGCTGCACGGCACCGTTTTCATCCAGGGCGCGAAGAACGCCGTCCTGCCGATGATCGGCGCCTCGCTCATGGCCGCCAAGGGGCGGACCGTGCTGCGCAACGTGCCGATCATCGAGGACGTCCGCCGCGCCGTCGAGCTGGCCCGCGCGGTCGGCGCCCGCGCCGAGCTGCACGAGACCGAGCGCACCCTCGTCATCGACGCCTCGTCGCTCAGCAGCCCCGTGCTGCCCGCCGACATCGCGTCCCGGTTCCGCGGCTCGTTCCTGTTCGTGCCCGCCCTGCTGCACCGGCTCGGCGAGGCGGTCATCGAGGGCGTGGGCGGCTGCAACCTCGGGTCCCGCAACCTCGACTTCCACTACAACGGCTTCAAGCGGATGGGCGCGACCGTCACCGAGAACGTCGGCGACGACGGCGACGGCGTCATCCACATCAAGGCCGGCGACCTGCGCGGCGGCACGCTGTACTGCGACACCCCGTCGCACACCGGCACCGAGAACCTGATCATGGCGGCGGCGCTCGCGCAGGGCACCACGCTGATCAAGAACGCGGCGCTGGAGCCCGAGGTCCTGGACAACATCGCGATCCTCCAGGCGATGGGCGCCAAGATCAGCGGCGGCGGCACCGGGTTCATCACCGTCGAGGGCGTCGACGAGCTGACCGCCGTCGAGCACACCGTGATGCCCGACCGCATCGACGCCGGCGTCTTCGTGATGGCCGCGGCGATCACCGGCGGCGACCTGAACCTCGTCGGCGCCACCCTCGAGCACCTCGGCGTCGCCGCCGACAAGCTGGAGCAGATGGGCGTCGAGTTCCACCAGCAGGGCGCGGTGCTCCAGGTCCGGCGGGAGCGCACGCTGCGGCCGATCAACGTCATCACCGACGAGTACCCGGGCTTCGCGACCGACCTCCAGTCGCCGATCATGGCGGTGTCGTGCCTCGCGGACGGCCCGTCCTACATCTACGAGCGCATCTTCGACGGCCGCTTCAAGCTGGCCGACGAGCTGCGGAAGATGGGCGCCGACATCGACGTCGACGGCAACCGCGCGAAGGTCAACGGGCCGCGCGCGCTGCGCGGCGCCGAGGTCGAGGCGCACGACCTGCGCTGCGGCAGCGCGCTCGTCCTGGCGGGCCTCGCCGCCGAGGGCGAGACGACGATCACGTCGGCCTACTACCTCGACCGGGGCCACGGGCACACCGCCGAGCGGCTGTCGCAGCTCGGCGCCGACATCGTCCGCGAAGTCTCCTGACCCGCCGGCCGCGCCCGCCCGGCCGGCCGCCCCGACTTCGGGCCGCTCAGCGGAACACCCCCGTGGTCACCGCCCGTACGACCGGCGGTGAGCGCGGGGGTGCTCTGCGTTTCGGACCGGACGGACGTGCGCGGCGCGCGGCCGCACGCGGATTCGGCACCCGGCCGGGCCCCCGCGTGACGTACCTCCGCACGGAACGGGCCGTCCGTGCCGGACTTCTCGATGCGACTGGGCGGTTTGGTGCCGCCATTCGGGTTCCTCCTGACCAACTTCGGCGTGCCATCTGACGTGCGTTGTCACGCACAGCTCCGAAAGCGATCAGCAATCGGTCACCGGATGATCACTCGGCGTTTCGCGCCGTCGCGAGTTTCGGCCGTCCGACACGCCTCCTCGCTGGGGGAATAGGCGCTGGAACGGTCCGGATGGGACCGACCGTAACGCGGCAAAAAATCACCGGCAGTGAGCGCCGCGAGCGCCGAACCGGATCCGTCGTCTTTCCGGGCGCCGCGGCGTCGGGACGTCCGCATTTCGGCCCTCGCGTAAACCGATCGCCGGACGGAGGGGTCTCCTCAGTGGGCGACCGGGTCACAGCGGGTGACCCGCCGTGATTTCGGGTCTTGTGTTTGAACTTCGGACACCCGAAGATGCAGGATCATGACTGGCCGAATGGTGACAAATTACTGACTAGGGGGTCGCGTAGGTTACTTTTTCGCCGCACTCTTGATTCGATTTCGCGTCTGGACGTCACACGGCGTCGTCCCGACCCGATCAGCCCACGAGGGCAACGAGGGAGCGAATCGCACGGGGGTCTGCGGTGCCGAGTCTGAAGCAGGGCAAGAGGACATGAGTCAACCGTTGGGCGGAACGTGCGCGAACGCATGGCCGGGGCGGGCCCCCCGCCGAGAGGATGGACCGGAAGCGAGCGAACATCGATGACGGCCGCACGAACGGGATCGGTCACGCCCGATCTCACGATCGGGGTTGTGGGCCCCCATGACCTGGTCGAACGGGTCATGCTGATGGGCCACGGCCCCACGCCGGTGCCGAGCCGGCTGGTGGCCGCCGCGTACCGAGACGAACAGGAGGCGGCCGACAAGGTCGTGCGGCTGGGGGCGGGGGTGGACGTGTGCCTGTTCGCCAGTCCCGTCCCGTACGACTTCGCCCGCAAGGCCGGCGTGCTGACGATGCCCGCGACGTACGTCCCGCTGAACGGCGCCGCCCTCCAGGGCGCGCTGCTGCGGGCGTCCCTCGACGAGCGCTACGACCCGGCGCGGGTCAGCATCGACGTGCTGGGCCGCGCGGAGGTCGAGGAGGCGTACGCGGAGATCAGCCTCGGCACCGAGCAGGTGCACCTGCGCGAGGAGTCGGCCGGCCCGGGGACGCTCGCGGCGTTCCACGAGCGGCTGTGGCGGCGCGGCGCGACGACCGTGGCGATGACGTGCGTGCACGCGACGGCCGAGCGGATGGAGATGGCGGGCGTCCCGACGATCCGGGTGCGCCCGACGGGCGCGGCGATCCGCAGCTCCCTGCAGACGGCGGCGCTGCTCGGCGCGCACCACCGGCTGGAGGAGTCGCAGCTCGTCGTCGTCCTGGTGGACGTCCCCACGCTGCGCGAGACGCCCCGCCGCGTCACGCCCCGCTACTGGCGGGACGAGCTGAAGCTGGCGCTGCACCGCGTCCTGCTGCAGGAGGCGCACCGCATGAACGCGTCGGTGTGGCCGCTGGACGATCACAGCTACCTCGTCATCGCGACGCGCGGTTCGGTGACCGCGACGACCGAGGGGTTCCGCACGCCGCCGTTCGTGGAGCGCGTCCGGGAGGAGCTCGGCCTCGCGATCGAGGTCGGCATCGGGATGGGCCGCACCGCGCACGAGGCGGAGAACCACGCCCGCGCGGCGCTGGCGCGCTCGCAGAGCTCGCAGCGGTCGCAGGGGTTCGCGCTGGACCGGGACGGCCGCGCGCTCGTCCCCGCGCCGCGCACGCCGCCGCGGTCGCAGCCGCAGGCGAAACCGAAGGGCCTGGAGATCCTGGCCCGGCTCGCCGACAAGCTCGGCGACCAGGACCAGCCGCTGATCGTCGACGCGGAGAACGCGGGCCGCATGCTCGGCGTCACCCCGCGCACCGCGCGGCGGCTGCTGCGCACCCTCGTCGAGGAGGGGCTGGCGTGGCCGCTGCCGCCCAACCGCACGCCGCAACCCGGCCGCCCCCGGCAGCTGTACCGGCTGATCGTGGAGAAGCTGGGCCCGTCCAAGGCGTCCTGACCGCGGACGTCCCGGTCGCGGGCCGCCCGCGAGCGCACGGCCCCGGACGCGCGAACGCGCGCACGTCCGGGGCCTGCGGGCGTCAGGGACGGGTCAGACGCGGTGCGGGTAGGCGTTGGCGACGGCGAGGAACGCGTCGTTCTCCGCGGGCGAGCCGATCGACACGCGCGCGCCCTCCCCGTCGAACGGGCGGACGCTGACGCCCTGGGCGTCGCAGGCCGCGGAGAAGTCCATCGTGTGCTCGCCGAGCCGCAGCCACACGAAGTTGGCCTCGGTGGGCGGGACGGTCCAGCCGTCGGCGACGAGCGCGCCGCGGACCCGGTCGCGCTCCTTCACCGTCGCCTCGACGCGCTCCAGCAGCTCGCCGGTCGCGTCCAGCGACGCGATCCCGGCGGCCTGGGCGACGGAGTTGACGCTGAACGGCAGGAACGTCTTGCGGATCGCGGCGGCGACCTCGGGGTGCGCGACGAGGTAGCCGATGCGCAGGCCCGCGAGCCCGTACGCCTTCGAGAACGTCCGCAGGACCGCCAGGTTCGGCCGGTCGCCGTACATCGTGAGCCCGTCGGGCACCGCGTCGTCGCGGATGTACTCGCGGTACGCCTCGTCGAGGACGACCAGGCAGTCGGCGGGCACCCGGTCGAGGAACGCCTCCAGTTCGGCGCGCCGGACGACGGTGCCGGTCGGGTTGTTCGGGTTGCACACGAAGATCAGCCGGGTGCGCTCGGTGACGGCGTCGGCCATCGCCGCGAGGTCGTGGGTCTCGTCCTTCAGCGGCACCTGGACGGACGTGGCGCCCGACAGCGCGACGAGCAGCGGGTACGCCTCGAACGACCGCCACGCGTAGACGATCTCGGCGCCGGGCTCGGCGACGGCTTCGAGGAGCATCTGCGAGACGCCGACGGAGCCGCAGCCCACGGCGACGTGGTCGGCGGGGACGCCGCAGAACCCGGCGATCGCCTCGGTGAGGGCGGTCGCGTTGTTGTCGGGGTAGCGGTTGACGTTCCGCGCCGCGTCCGCGATCGCGTCCAGCACGGACGGGAGCGGCCCCTCCGGGGACTCGTTCGACGACAGTTTGAACGAGCGCCCGTCGGGTGACGTGACGACCTTGCCCGGCTTGTAAGCCGTGAACCGGTCGAGAACGGAGCGGAAGCGAGGAGTGGTTGCCTCGGACACCGTTGTCCTCCAGGGTGCGCAGGGGTGATGCGCCCCAGCTTATTCAGCCGCGGGGCCGCAGCATCGGCGGGCGGAGCTGCTCGGCGTCGCCGCGCCGGTACAGGCGGGCGGGGCGGCCGCCGTCCCGGGTGGTCGTCCGGTCGGTGGGGATGAGGAACCGGTCGGCGCCGGTGACCTTCCGGTGGAAGTTGCGGGGGTCCAGGGCGGTGCCCCAGACGATCTCGTAGACGCGGCGCAGCTCGGCGACGGTGAACTCGGGCGGGCAGAACGCCGCGGCGAGCGAGGTGTACTCCAGCTTCGCCCGCGCCCGCTCCATGCCGTCGCACAGGATGCGCCGGTGGTCGAACGCGGCCCGGTCGTGGTGCAGGAGGTCGTCCACGGCCGTCCACAGGACCTGGGCGCGGCTGGAGGCGGGCAGGTCGGGGGCGAGGCCGAGGTAGGCGACGCTGACGACGCGCTGGCGCGGGTCGCGGTCGGGGTACCCGTAGGTGGCGAGCTGCTCCAGGTGGATGCGGACGTCGGCGAGCCCGGCGCGCTCGGCCATCAGCCGGGACGCGGCGACGGGCAGGTCCTCGTCGAGCTGGATGAATCCGCCGGGCAGCGACCAGGCGCCGTCGTAGGGCGCCCGGTCGCGCCGCCACATCAGCGCGCAGAGCCGCTGCGCCCGCACGGTGAGCACGACGAGGTCGACGGAGACGGCGAGCCGCGGGACGGACATGCCACCGAACTTATCGGCCCCGGCGCACTCCCAGGGCCGTCCCGCGGATCTCGCCGTGCCCGCCGCCGGGCCGCCGCCGGGCCGCCGGGTCAGCGGGGCGGTTCGTCGGTCCACCGGGCCGTGGTGGTGCGCACGCCCATGGACTCCTGCTTCCCATTGACGTCGGCGTAGCCTTCCGTCTGCACCGCGGCGTTCTCGAGGTCGACCAGCAGTTTCGTCCCGCCGCCGTCGCCGGCGAACAGCAGGCTCTGCCCGCCGGGCGCCGCCCCCTTGTTCTCGACGTGGGGCAGTGCGGCGAGCGCGCGGAGGGCCGCGGCGCGGACCTTGGGCGGCGCCGGCAGTTCGACGAGCAGGTCGGACAGCAGCATGAGCATGAGCGTCTCCTGCGTGATGTCGCCCTTCTCCGCGGCGGGCACGCCGGACGCGCCCTCCAGCAGCGCCTTCTTCAGCTCCTCCGGGTCGGTGGGCAGCCGCTCGATCTCCGCCAGTTCCAGACCGGCGCGCTCCAGCGCGATGGGGTGCCGTCCGGGGAGCCGGGTGACCGCCTTCCCCTCCGCGCGGTACCACCTGCGGCCGTCGGCCGTGGTCCACGACTCGTAGGTGCCGGCGTTCGCGGTGCCCGACCGGCCCGCGTTCCTGACGTACCAGTAGGTGCCGGACGTCGCGGGCTGCGCCTCGGCGACGGTCGCGGCGGCGAGCAGCACCTGCGGGCCGGACATCTCCGCGACCGCCGTGCCGTTGCGGGACGGCGGCGGGGCGGACGGGCCCGTGTCGGACGCGACGATGACGGTGACGGCCGCGGCGGCCGTCGCCGCGGCCGTGCCGAGCGCGAGGAGCGGCCGCCGCGACCGGCGCCGCCGCGGCGCCCGCGCGGGCTCCCGCATCGTGTTCCGGAGCTGGTGCCGCCGCCGCTCGACGGTGTCGGCGGAAGGCTCCGGCTTGGCCAGCGCGGCCGCGAGGAGCCGCAGGTCGTCATCCATGGAATGCCTCCCGGTCGATCGTCTTCTGGAACTTGGCGCGGGCTCGGCTGAGCCGGGAGCGGACCGTCCCGGCGGCGATGCCGAGCGTCTGCGCCACCTCCTCGTGGCTGAGCTGGCCGACGGCGATGAGCAGGACGACGTCGCGTTCGCCCTGGTTCAGTCCGGTGAGCGCCTTGAGGAGCCGCGGCTGGAGGCGCCGCGCGGCCAGCGACGTCACGACGCGGGACTCGTGCCCCTCGACGGACGAGGCCGCGTCCGTCCGCATCAGCGCCCGGTAGTGGCGGGCCTCCTTGCGCCGGTGCCGCGCCATCAGGTTGGTGGCGATGCCGAACAGCCACGGCCGCAGGCCGCCCCGGCCGGGGTCGAAGCGGTCGCGCTGCGCGAACGCCACGCAGAAGGTCTCGGCGGCGATGTCCTCGCCCGTCTGCACGTCCAGGCGTCCGACCGCGTACCGGTACACCTCGGGGAAGTACCGGTCGTAGACGGCGGTGAACGCGTCGGGGTCCCGCCGGAACCGGGCGACGAGCTCGGCGTCCCCGGCGCGGCGGTCCGCGGCGCGGCGGTCCTCGGCGGCCGTCACGTCGGCGGTCACGTCGCCGGTCCCGGCAGCGGTCTCGTGAGCGGTCTCGTCATGTGCGCCTCCCGTTCGAAGGGTCGACCGTCACCGAGCCTTCGCCGCTCCCTCCGAACCCGTTCCCGTACCGGACGTACGGGACATACGGGACGTCCAGTCGGCTAGTCCGCGGGACGGACGGCGTAGCCGCCGAGCGACGGTTCGAGGGCGTCGAACGCGATGCGGGCGTCGCGGCCGACGGCCGCCGCGACCGCGTCGTCGCCGTCCCCGTCGAGGGTGCGGCGCAGGATCTCCTCGAACAGCAGCCGGTGGACGGCGCCGAGCTGGGCGGCGGCGACGCGCGGGGCGATGTCGTCGGGTCCGGCCCCGGTCTCGGCGGCGAGCAGGTCGCCGAGGGCCTTCTCCCGCTCGTCGTGAAACTCGCGCAGCCGGGCGACGAGCGCCGCGCTGCCGGTGATCATGCGGGCGAACGCGGGGCCGGAGAAGCCGGCGACGGGGTTCCGCTCGGCGACGGCGGCGAGGAAGGCGCGGCGCAGCGCGGCCAGCGCGGACTCGCCCGGACCGCGGTCCCGGACGGTCTCCGCGAGCATCTGGACGAAGGCGTCCCGCATGTCGAGGGCGAGGTCTTCCTTGCGGGGGAAGTAGTTCGTGACGGTCATCTTGGCGACCTGCGCGGCGGCCGCCACCTCCGCGATCGTCACGTTGTCGAAGCCGCGCTCCAGGAAGAGCCTGGTCGCGTGGTTCGAGATGTTCTCCCTGGTCTGCCGCTTCTTCAGCTCTCTCAAGCCCATCGCCTGCTCGCTCATGCCCCCACCATACATGGGCTCGACCGAAATTTGTGCTTGACTTCTTTTTGGGTCAGCTCTAACTTTAGGTCCGAAGGCACCGGCGACGGAGAGAGGCGGTCGGCATGACGGACGCGGTGCGGGACTACCTGAACGGCATCGGCCGCACTCCGCTGCTCACGGGCGGGCAGGAGCGCGAACTCGGCGAGCGGATGGCGGCCGGACGGCTCGCCCGGCGCCGCCTGGCCGACGGCGACGCCCCGCCGGACGGCGCCGAGCGGCGGGCGCTCGAAGCGGCCGCCGCCGACGGCGAGCGCGCCCGCGACCACATGGTGCGGGCCAACGTGCGGCTGGTCGTGTCGATCGCGAAGCGCTACGCGGCCGGCGGCGCGCTGCCGCTCGCCGACCTGATCCAGGAGGGCAACATCGGGATGATGCGGGCCGTCGACAAGTTCGACCACACGCGCGGCCTGAAGTTCTCCACCTACGCCACCTGGTGGATCAAGCAGGCGATCGGCCGCGCGCTGGCCGACCAGGGCCGGACCGTCCGGCTCCCCGTCCACGTCGTCGAGCTGCTGAACCGGATCACCCGCACCCGGCGCGCCCTGCTCGCCGACCTCGACCGGGAGCCGACCGCCGCGGAGATCGGCGCCGCGCTCGACGTGCCCGCCGACAAGGTCGAGCGGGTGCTGCGGGACGCCCGGGAGCCGGTGTCGCTGCACGCGCCGGCCGACAAGGACGGCGACGGCGAACTCGGCGACCTCGTCCCCGACGACGCGCCCGACCCGTCCGACGCCGTAGCGTCGTCCCTGCTGCGCGGCTACCTGGACTCGGTGCTGACGACGCTGCCCGAGCGCGAGGCCGCCGTGCTGACGCTCCGGTTCGGGCTGGACGGCGACGGGCCGCGCACGCTCGACGAGATCGGCCGCAACTACGGGGTGACGCGCGAGCGCATCCGCCAGCTCGAGAAGAAGGGCATGACGAGCCTGCGCCGCCACGCCCGTGCCCGCGAGCTGGCGGAGCTGCTCGCCTGAGCGCCCGTCAGGAGGAGGGGGCCGTGCCGGTCAGCCGGTCAGCCGGTCAGCCCGGCGCGCCGCAGCGACGCCGGGCAGTGCAGGTAGACCTCGTCGACCTCGACGAGGACCGCCAGCTTCGGCGCGGTCCCCTTCTCCGCCATCTCCGCGAAGAACGGCGCGTCCCGCAGGATCCGGGCGCGGCCGTTGACGCGCAGCACCCGCGTGTCGCCCGGGATCACGAACAGCATCCCGACGTTCGGGTGCGCGAGGATGTTGTGCAGCGTGTCGCCGCGCCGGTTGCCCACGCGTTCCGGCAGGACGAGCGTCCGGTCGTCCAGCACCCGGACGAACCCGGGCTTCCCGCCGCGCGGCGAGACGTCCAGCTCCCCGGCGGCGTCGGACGTCGCGAGGAGCGCGAGCCGGGCGCGGGCGAGGATGTCGGCGTCGTCCGGGGTGAGCCGGTCGTGCACCTTGTCGATGACGATCGGGAGCGGCTCGCCGAGGATCTCCCGCAGGACGTCCGGCGACCGCACCTCCACGAACCCGTCGGCGGGGGCGTCGGCGGGGGCGGGGGCCGGGCTGGCGTTGGGCACGCGTTTCCTCCTCGAACCGGGTGCGTCGCGGACGTCCGGCCGTTCCGTGGGTCCGTCCGGCCTGGAACGTGCCATACCGGGCCGGACCAGGGCCGCGAGCGATCGTCCGACCCGAACGCTACCGTCCCGGCCCGCCCCCGCGCGGCCCCGGCCCCGGCGGTGCCCCCGTGCCCGCCGGGGTCGGGGGCGTCACCGGGCCATCTCCGCGGCGCGCAGGCGGCCGTCGCCGCCGTCGAAGTAGACGGTCCCGCCGACGACGGCCGGGGACGCGTCCGACCCGTCGGCCAGCCGCACCGTCCCGCGCGAGTCGCCCGCGCGGGCGTCCAGCAGGTGGAGGTCGCCCTCCTTGGTGCTCACGTAGACGATGCCGTCCGCGAGCCTGGGCGGCGCGGTAAGGGCGTCGGCGGTCTCTTCCCTCCACAGCTCCTTGCCGGTCCGCGCGTCGACGGCGAGCACCGTGCCGTTGTGCTCGTTGTAGTCGTTCCCGCCGAGGTAGAGGACGCCGCCGCGCACGGTCGGGAACTCGACGTTCTCGAACTCCTCGATCTCGGTCTCGATCCGCCAGCGGACCCGCCCGCCGGAATCCCGGGCCGTGAGGACACCGCCGTAATCGCTGAGGGCGTAGAGGACGCCGTCCGCGGCGGTCAGCGACGCCAGCCGGTTGCGGACGTTCCCGTCCAGCAGGTTCAAGCGCTCCTCGCCCGTGCGGGCGTCGACCGCGTGGATGCGGTGCTCCCGCCCCTTCTTGCCGACCTCGGCGAAGTAGGCGACGCCGTCGGCGACGGCCAGCCCGCCGACCAGCCCGGCCGGAGCGCTCCACATCTTCCGCCCGGTGGCCGCGTCCACCGCGTGGACACCCCCCTTGCCCCCCTCGCCGAACTCCGACGTGCCGAAGTACACGGCACCGTCGGCGACGATGGGCCCTTCGGTCACCGTGCTGCCGACCGGGTGCTCCCACACCTGCCTGCCGGTCCCGGCGTCGAGCGCGTACACGCGGCCACCGTCGTCGTTGTGGCCGCTCTCGAAGTAGAGCCGGCCGCCGACGACGGTCAAGCCCAGCGGGATGCCCGTCCGGTCGAACGTCCAGCGGAGGCCGCCGGTGCGGGCGTCCACGGCGTACACGACGGAGTCCCTGTCGAAGTACACCGTCCCGTCCGCCACGACGGGCGGATCGGACGGGGCCTTCTCGTACGACCACAGCTGCGTCAGCTTCGGCGGATCGGGACTCGCGGACGGCTCGGACGCCCCGGACGACCCGGCGCCGGAGCCGCCGGACACGAGCACCACGGCCGCGACCACCGCGATGACGGCCGCCACGGCGGCGCCCGCGAGCAGCGGGCGCCGCGCCCACCTGCGCCGTCCGGCGGGCGGCGGGTCCGGCAGGACGGCGGTCTCGACGACGGTCGGCGCGGGCTCGACGGACGGGCGGGCGTACTCGCGGGTGAGCTCGGCCGTCACCGGCCCGGGCAGCCACCCCTCCTCCGCGAGGGACCCGCCGGACGGCCCGTCCGCGGCCAGCTCGGCGACCAGCTCGGACACCGCCGGGCGGGCGCCGGGGTCCTTGGCGAGGCAGCGCGCCACGAGGTGCGCCAGGTCCGACGGCAGCGCCGCCAGGTTCGGCGGCTCGTGCACCACCCGGTAGTTCAGCGCGTGCGCCGACCCGCCGCCGAACGGCCCGTCCCCGGTCGCGGCGTGGGCCAGGACGGCGCCGAGCGCGAACACGTCGCCCGCGGGACCCGTGTCGCCGCCCCGCAGCTGCTCGGGCGCCATGAACCCGGGCGTCCCGAGCGCCGCGCCCGTCACCGTCAGCCGGGTGCCCTCGACCGCGAGCGAGATCCCGAAGTCGATGAGGCGGGGGCCGTCCTCCGCCAGGAGGATGTTCGACGGCTTGAGGTCGCGGTGCACCACCCCGGCCGCGTGCACGGCTTCGAGGGCCTCGGCGAGCGCGGCGCCCAGCGCCCGCACCGAGCGCTCCGGCCACGGGCCGTGCGCCGCCACCGCCTCCCGCAGCGACATCCCCGGCACGTACTCGGTGGCGAGCCACGGCGGGTCGCCGTCCGGGTCGGCGTCCACGACGGCGGCCGTGAACAGCCCCGTCACCCGGCGCGCCGCCCTCACCTCGCGGACGAACCGGCCGCGGAAGCCCGGGTCCTCCGCGAGCTCGTCCCGCACGACCTTCACCGCGACCGCCCGGCCGCCCGGCGACAGCCCCAGGTAGACGCGTCCCATGCCGCCCTGGCCGAGCCGGCCGACGAGCCGGTACCGCCCGACCCGTTCCGGATCGTCCGCCTCCAGCGGCGCGCGCGCACCCACCCTGCTCCTCCTCGCGCTCACCCGGCGGCCTCGACCGCCCGCAGGCGCCCGCCGTCCTCGTAGTACACGGTGCCGCCGACGATCGTCGTGCTCTCCCCGAGGACGTCCGTCCACAGCCGTTCGCCGGTGCGGGCGTCGAGGGCGTGCACGGTCTCGTTCTCGCCGTCGCCGTCGTTGTCGGGGACCTCGTTGAAGAGGACCTGGCCGTCCATCGCCTCCAGCAGCACGAGCTCCTTGTCCGGGCCCGGTTCGTGCTTCCACAGCAGTTCGCCGGTCCCGGCGTCGAAGGCGCACACGTAGGCGTCGTTCTCGAAGTAGACGACCCGGCCCGCGGCGATCGGGTATCCGGCCCCCGCCGCGAGGGCCGGGTCCCATTCCGGCCCGTCGAACTCCCGGCTCCACGCCTCCCGCCCGGTGTCGGCGTCCACCGCGTGCACCGCGCCGTCCATGGTGGCGAGGTAGACCATGCCGTCCGCGGCGACCGGCAGCGCCTCGATCTCGCTCCCGGCGTCGAACCGCCACAGGCCGTCGCCGGTCCCGGCGTCCACGGCGTGCAGGGCGGCTTCGCCGTCCACGACGTAGAGGGTCCCGCCGGCGGCGACCGGGGTGTCCCACATCACGCCTTCGGTGCGCTTCTCCCAGCGCTTGTCGCCGGTGCGGGCGTCGATCTCGAACAGCCAGTTGGCGAACGCCTTGTACGTGGTGCTTCCGACGGTGCTGGACGGCCCGGTGATGCCGTGGTCCTTCTCCTTCCAGAGCTCCCGGCCGTTCCGGGCGTCCAGGGCGTACGTGTACGTGCCGTCCCCGTAGTACGCGATCTCGTCGCTCCCCTCCTCGAGGGCCGGGTACTCCCCGGGGTAGCGCTTCCGCCACCGCTCCGCGCCGCCGGCGGCGTCGAGCACGACCAGGGTGCCGTCCTGGTCGCCGAGGTAGACCGTGCTCTCGGTGACGCGCACCAGTTCGAGGTCGCCGTCCAGCGGGAACGACCAGCGCTCCTTCCACGCGGGCGGCCCGGCGGTGTCCCGCTCGTCCCCGGACGTCCGGGCCGCGAGCACGGCCCCCGCCGCGACGAGCGACACCGTGGCGGCGACGGCGACGCCCGCGAGCAGCGGCCTGCGCCACCCGGCCCGCGCGCGGCGGTCGACGGCCGTCGGCTCCGCGGGCGGCTCGGCCACCGCCCCGGCGGGTACCAGGACCGGGGCGGCCTCCGCGCGCCCGATGTCGGCCGCGACCGCGTCGGGCAGCGGGCCGTCCCCGGCACCGCCCAGCTCCGCGACCAGCTCGGACACCGCGGGACGCTCCTCGGGGTCCTTGGCCAGGCAGCGGCCCACCACGTCCGCGAGCCCGGACGGCAGCCCCGCCAGGTCCGGCGGCTCGTGCACCACCCGGTAGTGCAGCGCGTGCGCCGGGCCGCCCCCGAACGGCCCGCTCCCGGTCGCCGCGAACGCCAGGACGGCGCCGAACGCGAAGACGTCGCTCGCCGCGGACGCCTCGTCCCGCACGAGCTGCTCCGGGGCGATGAAGCCGGGCGTCCCGATCACCGCGCCGGTCTCGGTGAGCTGGGTGCCCTCGGCCGCGAGGGAGATCCCGAAGTCGATCAGGCGCGGGCCGTCCGCCGCCAGCAGCACGTTCGACGGCTTCAGGTCGCGGTGCACCACCCCGGCGCCGTGCACGCTCTCCAGCCCCTCCGCCAGCGCCGCGCCCAGCGCCCGCACCGACCGCTCCGGCCACGGGCCGTGCGCCGCCACCGCCGCCTCCAGCGACGGCCCCGCCACGTACCGCGTCGCGAGCCACGGCGGGTCGCCGTCCGGGTCGGCGTCCACGACCTCGGCGGTGTAGAAGCCCGCGACCAGCCGCGCCGCCGCCACCTCACGGACGAACCGGCCGCGGAAGCCCGGGTCGCCCGCGAGTTCGTCCCGCACGACCTTCACCGCGACCGGACGCCCGCCCGGCGACAGCCCCAGGTACACGCGCCCCATGCCGCCCTGGCCGAGCCGCCCCACGATCCGGTACCGCCCGACCCGTTCCGGATCGTCCGTCTTCACCGGTGCGACCGCCACCCGGCGCCTCCGCCCTTATTGAGAACAAACCTGTTCCTTTGACTGACATCTTGTCACGCGGCGACCACGCCGGGGAGTCCCCGAGCGTTCCTCGGTGCGGCCCTCCCAGGAAGACCGCGCCCTGCCCCCGGCACCGGCGCCGCAGCAGACTCGACGGTGTCCCCAGCAGCCCGTCCCAGCAGCCCGTCCCAGCAGCCCGTCCCAGCAACCTGTCCAAGGAGCCCGCCATGCCGCGCACCGCCGCCGTCGCCCTCGGCCTGCTCGCCGTCCTCGCCGCGTCCGCCTGCAAGCAGGACCGACCCGGCCGCCCCCAGACCGCCCCGCATCCCCACGTGGGCATGTGGGTCACCGCCGACGGCCGCATCCGGCAGGAGCTCCTGCCCGACGGCCGCTACGAGGAGGCGCGGGACGGCCGCGAACGCGCCTACACCGGCCGCTACACGGTCACCGGCGACCACATCGACTACTTCGACGACCTCGGCTTCACCGCCACCGGCGACGTCCGCGACGGCGTCCTCTACCACGAGCACCTCGTCCTCTACCGCGAGCGCTGACCCCCGGCACCCCCGGCCGGGGGCAGCGGCTTGCGCAGGAGGTAGTCGGAGCCGGGCCCGGTGTCGGCGTCGCGGTAGCCGAGGCGCAGGTAGAAGCTGTGGGCGGTGACGGTGGCGCCGGTCTCCATGTGGGCGTGGCCCTCGCGGGCGGCGAGCGTCTCGACGTGCCGCAGGAGCCGCCGTCCGAGGCCCCGCCCGGCCGCGCCGGGATCGACGAACAGCGAGTAGACGCGGTTGCCGTCGCGGGAGACGGTGCCGACGACCCGGCCGTCGTCGGCGACGTAGACGCGGCGGACCGCCGACAGCTCCACGAACCGCTCGGCGGTGAACCGCGCGCACATCCGGTCGATGACGTCGGGCGGGTAGTCGCGGCCGTTCACCGCGTGCAGGCACCGCCGGACGAGCCCGGCGACCTGCCGGGCGTCGCCGGGGCGGAACGGCCGGATGGCGGCGGTCGCGTCGCCCATGTCCAGAGGATGCCCGGACGCCCGCCCCCGTACCCGGCCGGAACGCGACGATCGCGCGGACGCGACTCCGCCGCGACCCGCGCGTCGGCCCGGCCGTTCGACGAGCCGAGGCGTGACGCTCCCCGCCCGGGGTCAGCCTGTGCGCACCGCGATCGGGGCATCGTTCGCGCGGCCCACGCCCCAGATCGTCGACGCGCCGACCGCCGCGAGGTCGTGCAGTTCGGCGCCGTCCGGAACGGCGACCGGCTGCCACGCGCCGTCCTCGTAGCGCGCGAGCCCGGTGCCGCCGGACGGGACGGTCGCCGCCCACACGGCGCCCGAACCGTCGACGGCGATGTCGACGACGGGGCCGCCCGGCCCGTCGATCGTCGTCCACGCGGAGCCGTCCCAATGGGCGAGGTGCGCGTTCGCGGACACCCACACGTCGTCGGGCGCCAGCGGGACGACCCGGTCGATGCTGTTGGAGGACGGCAGGTCGGGTTCGGGCAGCCGGGTCCAGGCGGTGCCGTCGAAGCGGGCCACGGCGGGCCGCCGCTCGCCGCCGTCCGCGCCGGGGCGGGAGCCCGCGGCCCAGACGTCCGCGGCGGACGACGCACGGACGTCGTTGAACCGCGCGCCCGGGTCGGGGAGGCCGACGGCGGTCCAGGCGTCGCCGTCGCGCCGGAGGAGGTGCGGCTCGCCCGAACCGGCGGGGACGTCCTGGGTGATCCAAGTCCCGGCGGGCCCGGTGCTGAGCACGCCGATAGCGGCGGCGGACGGCGTCTCGACCCTACGGAAGGACGTCCCGTCGAACGCGAACAGCCGGTTCGTCCCGGCCGCGCCCTGCTCGACGCCGCCGATCCACGTCCCGCCCGCCCCTGACGCGACCTGCCGGACGAACCCGTTGCCCGTCCAGCCGCGGATCGGGTACTCCTGCCAGCCCGATCCGGTCCAGCGCCGCACGACCGGGTTGCCGATGTTGTAGCACCACGGGTTGAGCACGACCAGGCAGTGGGCGCCCTGGCCGCCGCCGATCCAGACGCCGCCCGCTCCGTCCGGGGCGACGGCGGTGAGGTCGGCGCGCGGCCACAGGAACGGCAGCGGCACGGTGCGCGGGTCGGTCTCGGCGGCGTGCGCCGCCGCCGGCAGGGCCAGCAGTGCGGCGCCCGCGACGGCCGCACTCACCAGGAATGTCCTCATAGAGGCCACGATGCAACATCCGCACCGTCCATGCCAGTAAACCGTGGCACGTTTTCGGGGTGGGGTCAGTCGGGCACGCGGCCGTAGTCGCTCTTCTCGCCGTCCGGGTCGGTGAGCGTGACCGTCGCGCCGTCCGGCGACACCACCGCCGTGCCCGGGAACGGGCCACCGCCGCAGTCGATCTGGAAGGCGTACGTCCGCTCCCCGCCCTTGGGCTCGACGGTCCCGTCGCAGGTCTCGCCGTCACTGGAGAGGCTGACCGTCCCGTCGCCGCGGAACTCGAACGTCTCGTTGTCCGCGCCGTTCTTCGGCCCGCGCCACGTCCCGGTGATCGACGCCTGGTCGTCCCCGGCCGCCTCGGCGGCCTCCTGGCCGCCCTGCCCGCTCCCGGCCGACGCCGTCTGCCCGCTCCCCGCGGACGGCTCCGGGTCGTCACCGCCCGAACAGCCGGTGATGCCCAGCACTGCGCACATGGAGCCGACAAGGAGCCACTGACGCACGGACGTCCTCCAGAGGGGGTGGGGTTCGGCGCGCACGCGCGGAACCGCGAGAGAGAAGGTGATCAAGGTAGCCGTCCCCCCGAAGCGCCTCAAGGCGCGGCCCCTCCCGGCGCAGGCCGGAACCGGCCAACCGCCGGACGGCCGGGACGTCCCGCAGACCGGCGGCGGAAAAAGATCGGGCGCGGAAGCATAGCCGCGGGGGGTTCGCGGGTCTCAGAGGGTGACACCACAGAGGAGGTCCGTTGAACCGAGAGGCCCGCGAGAGCTTCGCCGCGTTCGTCGCGGCACGGTCCGGCAGCCTCATCCGGACGGCGTACGTGCTGGCCGGGGACCAGCACGCCGCCGAGGACCTGCTGCAGAACGCGCTGGCGAAGACGGCCGCGCGGTGGGGCCGCGTGCGGGACAACCCGGACGGCTACGTCCGCCGCGCCATGTACAACGAGCAGGTCAACCGGTGGCGCCGCCGGCGCCGCGAGTCGGTCGTCGCGGAGCCTCCCGACCTGCCCTCCCCGGGCCCGGACGTCGACCTGCGGCTGACGCTGGAACGCGCGCTGCTGGCCCTGCCGCCGCGCAAGCGGGCCGTGCTCGTCCTGCGCTACTACGAGGACCTGCCCGAACGCGACGTCGCCGCGATCATGGGCTGCTCGGTCGGCACCGTCCGCAGCCAGACGCACCGCGCCATCGCCCGGCTCCGGGAACTCGCCCCCGACCTGGCCGCCCACCTCGAACCCGCCGGAGGCCGACCGTGACCGACCGGATGCTCAAGGACGCGCTCACCGCGCTCGCCGACCGCGCCGAGCCGCCCGCCGACCTCGCCGACCGCGCCCTCCGCACCGCCGCCCGCCGCCGCCGGGGCAGGACGGCCGCCGGCGCGGCCCTCGCCGCCCTCGCGATCGCCGTGCCCGCGACGTTCGCCGCGGGCGCCGACACGTCCGCCCCCGGCGTCCTCGGCCCGCCCGGCGAGTCGCCGCCCGCCCTCCCGGGCGACACCCCGAGCGAGCGGGCGATCACCCGCGCGTGCCTGCGCGACGGGCCGTCGTCCGACTTCCGGCTGCTGACGCGGCAGCGGGTGCCGGGCGGGCAGCTCGTGGAGGTCGGCGGCCCCCGCGGCTACGTCCTCTGCGTGACCGGCGGGGGCCACAACACCGAACCGCCGCAGGTGCACCCCTGGCCCGGCGGGACGGACGGCGGCCTCTTCGGCTTCGACGCGCCGCTGCGCGTGGACGGCATCCGGCAGGTGCAGGCCCTGAAGTGGGACGAACTGCACGCGGTGGTCGTCGGCCGCGCCAAACCCGGCGTCACCCGCGTCGGCGTGGCGTGGGACGGCGGCCGCGCCGCGCAGGCCGTCGTCCACGACGGCTTCTTCATCGCCCAGACCCCCGCCGAGATGGTGCGGGACGGCGGGTCGACCGACGCCATGTCCTCGCCCACCATCCGCGTCGCGGCCGTGACCGGCTACGACGCCGCGGGCGAGGCCGTCCACACGTGGCGGCCGAAGGTCCCGACGGAGCGGGCCGGGTTCGTCCCCGAGGACTGCACCGACGGCCTGACCAGCCCGCGCCCCACGCTCTGCGACTGACCCCGGGAGTCGGTGATGCCGATCCGGCCCAGGGCGGCCGACCTCGCCCTCCGCTGGCACGCCGGGCTGCTGGCCGGGCGGGCGCTGACGGCCGCCGTCTACGGCGAGCACCGGCGGAGCCGCGCCCTGACCGCCCGCGCCGTCCACCGCGGCCCCGCCGCGGTCGAGCGCCTCGTCGCCGTCTGGTGCAGGGCGATCCTGGACGAGCACCCGCGGGCCGCCGGCATCCGGCCCGGCATCGAGCAGGCGCCGGTCCCGGCGCGCTGGGCCGCGCGGGTGCTCGCCGCCGCCGCGGCCCGCGACCGGGTCATGCTCCCCGCCCTCGTCGGCGCCGTCCCCGCCGACGAGCTCGAACCGCACTTGGCGGCCCTGCTGCACCTCGCCGTCGCCGCGGTCGTCGAACGCGACGACGAGACCTGATTGCCGACGCCGTCCCGCCCGTGGAAGATCTAGGGGCACCGTACGCGAGGAGGTCCGAAGCCCGATGAGCGTGATCGACTCCCCGCCCGCCGCGTGACCCACACCGACGGCTCCGAGCCGGCCCACGCCCTCGCCGGCACCCCGCCCCCCGCGTCCTTGCGGGACGCCGTCGACCGGTACGGGCCGCTGGCGCCCGCCGACGCCGCGGCGCTGGCGGCGGAGCTGGCCCGGCGGCTCGCACGGAGTCCGGCGGGCCGCGGCCTGCACCCGTCCGGGGTGCTGCTCGCCGAGGACGGGCCGCGCGTCGTCGAGTCCGGCGCGGCGCACCCCTCGTTCGTCTCGCCCGAAGAGGCGCGCGGGCACGACGTGGTCCCGCCCAGCGACGTGTTCGCGCTCGGGGCCGTCCTCGCCTTCGCCGCGACGGGCCGCCCGCCCTTCGGGACGGGCCCCGCCGAGGACGTCCTGCACCGCGTCGTCCACGACGAGCCCGACCTGTCCGGAATGCCGGACGGCCTGGCGGCCCTGGCCGCCGACTGCCTCGCCAAGGACCCCGCCGAGCGCCCGACCCCCGGCGACGTCCTCGCACGGATTCCGGGCGAGGCCGTCTACGTCCGGGACAGGCGGTGGCAGGTGTCGACGCACTTCACGGCCGGCCTGTTCGTCACCTGGATGTTCGTCCTCCTCCCGCTGTTCGCGCTGCCCGTCCTCCACGGCCTCGGGACGTCCGGCAGGATCGCCGCCGCGGCGGCGATCAGCGTCCTCGGCGGCGGACTGTTCACGCTCCTCGGCCTGTGGCTCCCCTCGGACCGCCTCACCCTGAACCGCGACGGCCTCGCGTTCCGGTACGTCGCGGACACGTTCGTCCCCTGGAACCTCGTCGAGCAGGTGGGCGTGATCGGCGACGGCCACGAGCACAAGCTCGTCATCTGGTACGCCGGGGACGAGCGCCCGATCGAAGGCGACGACCTCCACGGCGGCACCGTCGTCTGCTCGATCAGCGATGTCATGGCGGAGGAGGAGATCGTCGACCTCCGAGCGGCGCTCGCCCACTTCGCGGACGCCCGCTACGTCGAGCCACCGGACCCGTCCGCCGAGCCGTGACCCGGAGCCCTCAGAACGAGAGGGCCGCCTCCGCCGTCGCCGCCGGGCTCGACAGGACGGCGGCGTGCTCACGGATGTCGAGCATGTGGGGTGTCCTCCGGGACGGGCCGCATGCGGCCGTGTGTCCGGTTCAGGCGGCGGGGGTGCCGGCTACGAAGGTGCGTTCGGGTGGGGACGCCACGAGTTCGACCATGGTGCCCGGGCGGAAGTCCTCTCCCAGGACGCCGGTGACGGCGTCGGTGAGGGCGGCGCCGAGGTCGGCGGTGAGCCGGGCGGCGTCGGGACGGTCGAAGAGGCCGGCGCGGACGCCCAGGACCACCGAGGCGCTCGCGTCCACCGCCTTGCCGCCCTGCGCGAGGCGCCCCGCCGGGACGCCGTCCAGCCGGATGCCCACCAGGTCGCGGGCCCAGTCGCCGTAGACGCCGACGATCGCGTCGGTGAGCGCGGTGACGAGCTCGGGCTCCTTGCCCGCCAGCCGGTTCTCCGGAAGGTGCACGGTCAGATGCGGCACGGCCGCCTCCAATAGCTTTGACAACAAAGGCTTTGACATCAAAGCTACTTGACCGGCGCGCCGGTGTCCACAGGGGAAGGGGCCGTGGGCTGCGGGGACCATGCCGTCCGCAGGCGGAGGGCGGCGAGGGCGGCCAGGGCGGTGATCAGGGTCAGGGCCAGGAAGACGTCGGAGTAGGCGGGGGCGTCGCCGGTGTAGAAGGGGTTCACCGCGCCGGCTCCGGTGGACTCCCGCGCGGTGAGCAGGGCGCCGAAGAGGGCGGGGCCGGTGCCCGCGCCCAGGAACTGCGCTCCCTGGAAGATGCCCACTCCGGTGCCGGCGTGCTGGGGCGGCAGGACGCTGCCGACCACGCCGGTGGTCAACGTGATGACGAACGCGAAGCCCACGTCGAGGCCGAGAACGGCCAGGCCGACCAGCACGTGGGACGACCCGGCCGCGACGGTGGACAGGAAGAGGGTGGAGAGCCCCATGACGGCGAGGCCCGCCAGGAGGACGGGGTGCGCGTGGCGGCCGCGGGCTCCGACCCGTCCGGCCAGTGGCGCCAGGAGGGCCAGGGCGATGCCGCCGGGGATCATGACGAGGCTGCCTTGGCCGGGGGTGAGGCCGTTGACGTCGATGATGAGGACCGGCACCAGCACCAGCGTGGCGAGGTTGGCGGTCATCGCCAGGAAGACGGTGAGGACTGCGGCGACGTAGGCGCGGTCGGCGAACAGCGACGGCGGGACGAACGGGTGCGCCGCGGCGCGGTTGCGTGCGGCGAACAGCGCCGCGAGGACGACGCCGCCGAGGATCGGCCCCCACGACCGCGGGTGGCCGAAGCCCGCCCCCTCGGACTGGGTGACGCCGAAGAGCAGCAGGCCGGCGGCGAGGCCCAGCAGGACGCCGCCCGCGAGGTCGAAGGGTCCGGAGTCGCCGGGAGGCTCGTCGGCGATGGCCCGGCGCACCGCCGGGATGAGGGCCAGCGCACCGGCGGTCGTGATCCAGAACAGGGCCCGCCAGCCGAGGTACTCCCCGACGATGCCGCCCACGGCGGGTCCGGCGGCGGTTCCGACGCCCGCGGCCGCGGCGACGAACCCGACGCCGACCGCCGCCTTGTCGGCGGGCAGGAGCCGCATCACGGCCACGATCCCCAGGACCGGGACGGCGGCCCCGCCGATGCCCATGACGATCCGGCCGAGCACGAGGACCGGCAGGCCGGGCGACAGCGCGCTGATCAGGCCGCCGACCGCGAAGACCGCCAGCACGACGGTGAAGAGGCCGCGAAGGCTGTACCGGTCGGCGATCCGTCCGTAGAAGGGCACGCCGACGGCGAACGCCAGCAGGAACCCGGTCACCGTCCACGCGACCTGGGCGGTGGACGCCGCGAACTGCTCGGAGATGCGCGGGAGGACGAGCGAGACCATGTCGGCGGCGGTGATGTTCAGGAGCATCGCCGGTACGAGCACGAGCAGCAGTCGAGGCATCGACACGGCGGGCGCCGCGGACGCCGGGGCCGAGGGCATGGGGGTCTCCGATCTCGAGGGAACTGATACCGGTGTAGTTGCAGTTATGGGCGAAAAAGACGGGCGGAGAGGTGGCTCTCCGCCCGCGCGGTTCCGGTCAGCGAGGCGGGACGGCGGTGCGCTCGCGGCCGATGACGCGGTCGAGCATCTCGGCGACGCTCGTCCGGCTCAAACGCTCTTCGAGGGCGCGCTGCGCCGCCGCGAACTCCTCTTCGAGCAGCGCCTGCATGTGCCGTCCGACCATGCAGTTCCGGCTCGGCGGGTGCGCGTGCACCGGCAGCAGCGCCTCGTCGCTCTCCACGGCGGCGTAGGCGTCGTGGAGGCTGATCTCCTCGGCGGGCCGCGCCAGCCGCCAGCCGCCGCCGCTGCCCTCGACCGAGTCGACCATGCCCTTGGCGCGCAGCGACCCGAGGATCCGGCGCACGAGCACCGGATTGCTCTCCAGACTCTCCGCGATCTTGTTGGACGACTGGAGCCCGTCGTCCTCCCACCGCGCGAGGAACGTCAACGCGTGGATGGCCACCGCCGTCCTGCTGCTGACCTTCATACCCCCACTCCCACGAACCGCAACTGCAACTGCAACTGCAACTGCAACTGCAACTGCAACTGCAACTGCAACTGCAACTGCAACTGCAACTGCAACTGCAACTGCAACTGCAACGAGGTTAGTTACAGTTCGCCCGCGGAGTCAACGCGCGGCGGGAGGGGTCCCGGGCGGCTTGAGGCACAGTGAGTCCCGCGCGCCCGCGAGACGCGATGTTCGGCGCCGAGGCACTCCACCCGCCCGGGAAGGTGATCCGCATGCAAAAGAAGTCGCTGTTCAATAGATTCCGACGGGATCGACACAAGGTAGGCGCCAAATCGGGCAC
>NZ_AULB01000041.1 GCF_000425065.1 Actinomadura rifamycini DSM 43936 | reverse complement strand
CCGCGGCTTTTTTCAGGAACTCGTTCTCTTCGCGGAGTTTGCGGTTCTCGCGTTCGAGTTCGCGTTCCCGGAGGCTCTTCGGGGCGCCGGCCGGTGTGGTGGACGCGTCGTCGCCGTGGCGTCTGCGGTAGTCCTTGACCCAGTTGCCCAGGGTGGTGTCGTGGATGCCGCCCTCACGGGCCACATGGGCGATGGGGCGCGGGCCGTCCAGGACCATCCGGACGATCTCGTCCTTGTGCTCCTGGGTGAAATGCCGCCTCTGTCGTGCCAACGACCTTCCCTTCCGGTTCTCCCCAACTCTAGTTGGGGCCCTGTCCGGAAGATCCGTGGCACCTCACCCCGCTCCCGGACGAGGAGTTGCCGGGCTATCTGCTTCGGCTGGCACACCGCCTGGAGCAGCCACCCGCACTGATCGTCACCCGCACCGGGCTGGCCGACCAGAGCGGCCGGATCCCCTCACGGTTCTTGCTGAAGCTCGAACCTGAACGAGCCGCCCGCTTCGCCCACGCCTGCCAACTCACGCAACAAGAGACCGACGGACTCTGCCTGGCCAGCTTCGGCGAACGCTACCCGCCCCTCGACCTGACCATCTCCGAACACAAACTCGGCATCTTTTTGCAGCAGACCCAGCAGGTCCCTGCGCTGCTGCGCTGGGTGTTCACCCAGCACACGCGATACTGCCCTGATTGCCTGGCCGGTGACGACGGCTCCCTCGGATACCTCTACAACGGAACCTGGAAAAAGACCTGGCGGCTGCCGTTGGTTTCCGCTTGTCCCATCCATAACCGCTTGCTTGTCGCTCGCTGCCCAGAATGCGGTCAACCGGCTCACGCCGGGCCGCGCGCCGCCGGGCTCATCCCGCAGTCAAATGAACTTCTCCACCCGGCGCAATGCCGCGCCCCGTCAAAACGAACTGAACCCGACCGACGAAAGCGCCGACAGCCGTGCGGCCACCGGCTCGACACCGCCGACGACGAGCCCACGGACACCACGACCATCCAGCACGTGCTGGACCTCCAGCAACGGCTGCTCGCCCGTCTGCAGCCCGATGCACCCGAAACCGTGTCCAGCATCGGAGACCAGACCCGGGCCTCCCGCTACTTCCTGGATCTGCGACTGGCGTGTTTCCTGATCAGTTACACCTGGCCACAGGCCCGCCACCTGGACAGCCCGCCGCCGCTGACCGACAGCCTCGACGATCACCTGCAGCGACAGCACAGCCTCATCCGCGATCTCAAGGCCAAGGGCAAGCGGCCCCGTTCGGCCACGATCTTCAGCAGCCCGCCCACAGACCCAGCAGCCTGCAGCGCCCTGCTCGCCATCGCCGATCAAATCCTCAGCCAGCCAAGCCGAGAGGCAGCCAGCGAACACCTCAGGCCACTCCTGTCCAACGCCGTTGACATCACCAACTTCCGCACCTTCGTCGGTAGAACAAAACGATTCTGCTCCGCAGCATTCAGCGCCGTGATCGAAACGAATATGCAGGAACTGCACCCAACCCGTGAACGCGGCGCCAACCTCCTCAGCCGCAACCGCGCCGGCCTCGGCCAGGCCTACGGCTGGCGAGAACACCACCGTCAGCACGGCCACCTTGTGATCGCACCCGCGGGAGACTGCCGGTTCGGCCACCAGCACATCCCCCAGTACATGACCGACGCCTGGTTCGAACGCCACTTCGCAGCTCCAGAGGGAATCAATCCCTCCCACCTGCGCCGAACCGCCGCCATCCGCCTCGTCCAGATGTCCAGCGGCGGATCTGTGGCCACCGCCGGCGAGCTACTCGGCATCAACTCGACCACCAGCGCGAGCAGCACGCACACAGTGAGAGTCTGGGAGAACGAGCCAGCCAACGCCAAGACCCTCGCCACCGCCATCCACACCTTCCGGGACGAACTCAACACAACCAGCGACCTCATCGACTACGGCCGCCGGCGTGCTTCCCTCACCGCCTGGGAGATCCCCACCCCTACCTGGGAAGAGATGATCTCGCGCCTCAACATGCGACATCGGAACAGATCAGCCACGCCATCCTCGATCTGGGACGACCGCAAACGACGCGCAGCCTCCGTCATCATCTGGGCAACGATCACCTGCGGCGACCACCGCCTCGCTCCACTCCTCCAAGGTGAAGCCCGCAAAGCCAACGGAACCAAGACCAACATGCTCACCTACGACACCCAGCAGATCCGCTACAGGATCCGCACCAGCCACAAGGGCCCGACAGCAACCCTCGCAACGATCTTGCACTCCTACGCCCACGAGCTGACAGCCAAGATCGACCGCAGGGAAACCAGCTAGCTCTCTGCACGATCAACACCTCATGAACATGCCGACACCCCAGGGCCAACTAGCAGCATCAAGGGCCAACTATCAGCGTCAGTCACAGCGGCGCGACGGGGGAGCGGTTATGATCTCCGACGTCCCATTCGAAAGTCTGTTCTAGGTCTGCACGGGACGGCTCGGTTCCAACAGAAGAACTCCCCGCTCTTGCTGCTCATCGTTGTCGGGCCATGGCGCAGTGCGAGAAAAGAGCGTGGAGTGAGTTCGGTAAGAGCATGGCCGGCGGCCGTCGTCGCCGCCCTCATCGTCTTTTTCGGTGTCGCCCCGCCGGCGAACGCCGAGGCAACGGCGACGCCCGGCTGCCGCCCGCAGGTCGCGGACGTGGTGCTGCCCGCGGAGAAGGTGCGTTCCGGCGCCGAGGCGGTCGGCTCGGTCCGCCTGGACTGCGCGTGGCACCGGCCCGTCAGGGTCGCTCTCGCCTCGGCGGACGCCTCCTGGGTGAGCGTGCCGCCCCGACTGGTCGTCCCGGCAGGGCAGACCGAAGCCGCCTTCCCCATCCAGACGCACCAGCCGGACTACATATACGGGGATTTCAACGTCGCCATCACGGCTTCGGCGCACGGGCACGAGGTGACCAAGCCCCTCGGGCTTCTGCCCGGACTGAAGTTCCTGGTGGTCTCACCTCTCATCAGCGGCGACTACGTCGATATCAACATCGGTATCAATGGCACGGCGCCGGCCGAGGGGTTGACGATCGACATGGAAAGCGACCACGAGGCGCTCGAGGTATGGCCCATCAAGATTCCGAACGGTGCGCTCGGGGTGGCCGGAAGGCACGGGAAGTCGGTCCGCATCCCCCAGGACGCCGAGGTCACGGTCACGGCGAGGCTCCCGGGGCAGAGCATGAGCGCCGTCGTCACTATGCAGGCGTGGAGGTACGACGCGGACTGGCGCCTCACCGGCCCCGACACCGTGCGCGGCGGGGGCAGAGCTGCTCTGACGCTCGATCTGCCGGAACCCATCCCGCACGACGGGGTGGAGGTGACCTTCACCTCGGACGACCGGGGAGTCGGCGTCCCCTCGCCCCGCATGCTGTACGAGGGCACCAGCGGGCAGGTCGCGGTGCGCCCGTCTCTCCGCAATGACATCAACGGCCTCGTCACGGTCACCGCCGAGATGGAGGGCGTCGGAACGCGCAGCCACACGTTCCGCGTGCTCCCGGGTCTGAAGGCCATCGAGTTCCCCTGGCCGCTCTACCCCGACCAGACGTTCGAGGGGACACTGCACCTGGGAGCGGTGACGGACGAAGCCGTCACCGTAGCGCTGAGCAGCGACGTTCCGTCGCTGCGGGTGCCCGCGGAGGTGACCGTCCCGGCGGGGGCCTCCTCGGTCGCCTTCACCGGCACGACCGTCGGTCCCGTCCCCGAATGGGGTGAGAGCGCCACGGTGACCGCGACCCTCGACGGCACGAGCATCGTCGAGTACGCCTACGTCGAGCCGCCGCTGAGCTAGCCGCGCCGGGTGGGGCCCGGGCTCGCGTCCGTCACGGCGGACGCGAGCCCGGGCCTCAGTCCTCTGGGGAGGGGGTGAGGAGGAGGGCGAGCATGCGGTCGTCTTGGTCGGGGGCGTCCGGGGGTGTGGGGACGAGGTAGCCGCCGACCCATGAGCGGAGCATGAGCAGGGCGCGCAGGCGGGCGTCGTCGGGGGCGAAGCCGAAATCGCGCAGGCAGGCGGTGATGTGGCCGAGGAGGGCGCGGTCGGCGTGCCGGACGGCCTCCTCGGCCGCGGGCTCGCGCCGCGCCCACAGCCGCATCGCGCGGTCGACCGGCGCGATCTCGCGGCCGAGCGCCTGGACGCGGCGCAGCCGCTCGCGCGGGTCGGCGGTGGTGCCGAGCGCGAGCCCGAGCATCTCGTCCGTCCGCTCGTGCGCCCACCGGTCGAGCAGGGCCCGCACCAGCTCGGTGCGGTCCTTGAAGTGCCAGTAGAAGCTGCCCTTGGTGACGCCCAGGCGGGCCGCGAGCGCGTTGATCGTCACGCCGCGCTCGCCGGTGCGGGCCAGTTCCCCGTACGCGGCCTCGATCCAGTCCCGCCTGGACGCCTTCGTGCGGGCCGTCATCGCGCTCCCCCGATCGTTCGTGCGGTCACACGAGGTTGACCGGGCCGGGGTCCAGGCCGAGCTCGATCTTGCCCCAGAGCGCGTAGGACGCGTCCGGGTCGAACACCACGTGCCCGGAGATCGTATTCACATCGCGCTGCGCCCGCTGGAACGGCGAGTCGATGAGCTGGGTGCTCGCCCCGGCGGCGCCGCACAGGTCGTTGACGACGCGGCGGGCGGTCGCGACGACGTGGGCCGCGGCCAGCCGGGCGTTCGCGCGGCGGCGCAGGTCCGCGGCGTCGTCGCCGGACGCGGCGCCCAGCGCGTCCTCCAGCAGGAGCCGGGCGGCGCGCAGGTCGGCGGTCGCGGCGGCGAGCCGGATCTGGCCGCTCATCAGGTCGCGCTGCCGCTCGCCCGTGTACGACATCACCCGGCCCTCCATGCGCGCGCGGAAGCGGGCGAGCACCCCCTCCGCGGCGCCGAGGACGGGCGCCGCGCCGGCCAGCGCGAACACCGGGACCAGCGGCGTCCGGTACGGGACGCCCGGGTGGACGCGGGAGCCGGGGGAGCGGCCCTCGGCGAGGTCGGCCAGCGGCACCGACCGGTGCGCGGGGACGAACGCGCCCGCGACCTCGATGTCGTTGCTGCCGGTGCCGCGCATGCCGCTGGTGTGCCAGACGTCGTGGACGGCGACGTCGGCGCGGGGCAGCAGGAACAGGCGGGGCTCGATCCCGCCGCCGGCGGTGACGAGCGCGAGGACCATGACGTGGTCGGCGTGCATGACCCCGCTGCCCCACGACCAGCGGCCGGTGACCGTGTGGCCGCCGTCGACGGGTTCGGCGGTGCCGCTCGGGGCGAGGGTGCAGGGGATGAGGGCGTAGGGGCGCTCGGCCCACACCTCCTCCTGCGCCTTCTCGGGGAACAGCGCGACCATCCAGTTGTGCAGCGTGTAGATGGCGGAGAGCCATCCGGTGGACGCGCAGCCCGCGCCGGCCTCGCGGCACGCGGCGGCCATCGTGGCGAAGCCGAGTTCGGCGCCGCCGAACCGCTTCGGGACGAGCGTGCCGAACAGGCCGGTGGCGGCCAGGTCGGCGATCGTCTCGTCGGGCAGCCGCCGCGCCTCCTCGGCGGCGCGGGCGCGGTCGGACAGCGCGGGCGCGAGGGCGCGCACGCGGGCGGTGACGTCATCTCCATACCCCATGGTACGGAACCATACTCCCGAGTATGGATGGTGTCCATGGGGGTTGACGGCGGCGCATGTTACCGGTCACAGTGACGACAGCGAGAGAGGGGACGGTGTGGGCGCAGACGCGTACGTGGTGGGAGTGGACTTCGGCACCCTGTCCGGACGGGCCGTGGTGGTGCGGGTCGCGGACGGCGCCGAACTGGGGAGCGCGGTCCACGAGTACGCCCACGGGGTGATCGAGGAGCGGCTGCCCGGCGGCGGGCCGCGGCTCCCGCCCGACTGGGCCCTGCAGGCGCCCGAGGACTGGCGCGGCGTCCTGCGGGCCGCCGTCCCGGCGGCGGTGGCCGCGGCGGGCGTCGATCCCGCGGACGTCGTCGGCATCGGCACCGACTTCACCGCCTGCACCGTGCTGCCGGCGGCGGCGGACGGGACGCCGCTGTGCGAGCGGCACCCGGACCGGCCGCACGCCTGGCCCAAGCTGTGGAAGCACCACGCCGCCCAGCCGCACGCCGACCGGATCAACGCGCTCGCCGCCGAGCGGGGCGAGCCCTGGCTCGCCCGGTACGGCGGGAAGATCTCCTCCGAGTGGGAGTGGGCCAAGGGGCTCCAGCTCCTGGAGGAGGACCCCGCGACCTACGCGGAGGCCGAACGGTGGATCGAGGCCGCCGACTGGATCGTCTGGCAGCTCACCGGCACCGAGTCCCGCAACGTCTGCACGGCCGGGTACAAGGGCATCCACCAGGACGGCCGGTACCCCTCCGCGGAGTTCGCCGCCGCCCTGAACCCGGACTTCGCGGACTTCACCGACAAGCTCGGGCACGACCTCGCCCCCCTCGGCGGCCTCGCCGGGCGGCTGACCGCCGAGGCCGCCGCCTGGACGGGCCTCCCCGCGGGCATCGCGGTCGCCGTCGGCAACGTGGACGCGCACGTCACGGCCGCCGCGGCGGACGCCGTCCGGCCCGGCCGGATGGTCGCCATCATGGGCACCTCCACCTGCCACGTCATGGCGTCCGACCGGCTCGCCGAGGTGCCGGGCATGTGCGGCGCGGTGCGCGACGGGATCGTCCCCGGGCTGTGGGGGTACGAGGCGGGCCAGTCGGGCGTCGGCGACATCTTCGGCTGGTTCGCCGAGACGTCCGTGCCCGCGTCCTACACCCGCGAGGCGGACGCCCGGGGGATGAGCGCCCACGAGTACCTCACCTCGCTCGCCGAGCGGCAGCGGGTCGGCGAGCACGGGCTCGTCGCGCTCGACTGGCACAACGGCAACCGGTCCGTGCTCGTCGACCACGACCTGTCCGGCGTGCTCGTCGGGCAGACGCTCGCGACCCGGCCCGAGGACGTCTACCGGGCGCTCATCGAGGCGACGGCGTTCGGCGCCCGGACGATCGTCGAGACGTTCGAGGCGTCCGGGGTGCCGGTCGAGGAGGTCGTCGTCGCGGGCGGGCTGCTCGGCAACCGGTTCCTCATGCAGGTGTACGCCGACGTGCTGCGCCGCCCCCTGTCGGCGATCGGCTCCGGCCAGGGGCCGGCGCTCGGCGCGGCGATCCACGCGGCCGTCGCCGCGGGCGCCCACCCCGACGTCACCGCCGCGGCCGCCGCCATGGGCCGGCGCGTCCCGGACGCGTTCGTCCCCGACCCGGACCGCGCCGACGCCTACGACCGGCTGTACGCCGAGTACCGCCGGCTGCACGACCACTTCGCGGACGGCGGCCTGCTGCACCGCCTCCGCGCGATCAGGAACGAGGCCGCCGCATGACCGAACGCAAGGAGCGAAGCGACTGGAGTGAAGGAATGCGGCCGCATTCGCCGGGGGGTGTGGGGGGTCGTCCCCCCACGGGGAAAAGGATGACCGACGAAGAGCTCCGGGAGACCGTCTGCCGCCTGCACGCCGAACTCGTCCGCAACGACCTGGTCGCGTGGACGGCGGGCAACGTGTCCGGGCGGCTGCCCGGCGGCGACCGGTTCGCCATCAAGCCCAGCGGGGTGTCCTACGACGACCTGACGCCCGCGTCGATCGTCGTGTGCGACCTCGACGGGAACCTCGTCGAGGGGGAGCTGGCGCCGTCCAGCGACACCGCCGCGCACGCCTACGTGTACCGGCACATGCCGGACGTGAACGGGGTCGTGCACACGCACTCCACCTACGCGTCCGCGTGGGCGGCGCGCGGGGAGCCGATCCCGTGCGTGCTGACCGCGATGGCCGACGAGTTCGGCGGCGAGATCCCGGTGGGGCCGTTCGCGCTGATCGGCGGCGACGACATCGGCCGCGGCGTCGTCGCCACGCTGCGCGGCCACCGGTCGAAGGCCGTGCTGATGCGCAACCACGGCGTCTTCACGGTCGGCGACTCCCCGAAGGCCGCCGTCAAGGCCGCGGTGATGTGCGAGGACGTCGCCCGCACCGTGCACGTGTCGCGGCAGCTCGGCGAGCCGCTGCCGATCGCGCGGGCCGACGTCGACCGCCTGTACGACCGCTACCAGAACGTCTACGGGCAGAGGAGCACGCGATGACGGCATGGTTCCTGACCGGCAGCCAGGGGCTGTACGGCGCGGACACGCTGCGGCAGGTGGCCGAGCAGTCCCGGCGGATCGCGGACGCGCTGCCGGTCGGCGTCGAGTGGAAGCCGGTGCTCACCGACGCGGCGTCCATCCGCCGCGTCATGCTGGAGGCGAACGCGGACGACGCCTGCACCGGCGTGATCGCGTGGATGCACACGTTCTCCCCGGCGAAGATGTGGATCGCGGGCCTGGACGCGCTGCGCAAGCCGCTGCTGCACCTGCACACGCAGGCGAACGTGGAGCTGCCGTGGAGCTCCATCGACATGGACTTCATGAACCTCAACCAGGCCGCCCACGGCGACCGCGAGTTCGCGCACGTCCAGACCCGGCTGGGCGTCGCCCGCAAGACCGTGGCGGGGCACGTCACCGACCCGTCCACGGCGTCCCGGATCGAGGCGTGGGCGCGGGCCGCCGCCGGCGCCGCGGCGCTGCGCACGATGCGGCTCGCCCGCTTCGGCGACAACATGCGCGACGTCGCGGTCACCGAGGGCGACAAGGTCGAGGCGCAGCTCCGCTTCGGCGTCTCGGTCAACACCTACGCCGTGAACGACCTGGTCGCGGCGGTGGACGCGGTCGCCGACGCGGGCGCGGCGGCGCTGGCCGCCGAGTACGAGGACGCCTACGACGTCGCCCCCGAGCTGCGCGCGGGCGGCGACCGGCACGCGTCGCTGCGCTACGCCGCCCGCATCGAGCTGGGGCTGCGCGGGTTCCTCGCGGACGGCGGCTTCACGGCCTTCACCACCAACTTCGAGGACCTCGGCGGGCTCCGCCAGCTCCCCGGCCTGGCCGTCCAGCGGCTCATGGCGGACGGCCACGGGTTCGGCGGCGAGGGCGACTGGAAGACGGCCGCGCTGCTGCGGGCCCTCAAGGCGATGGCGCCGGGCGGCGGCACCTCGTTCATGGAGGACTACACCTACAACCTGGTGCCGGGGGAGCAGCTCATCCTCGGCGCCCACATGCTGGAGGTCTGCCCGTCGATCGCCGCGGGCACGCCGTCCTGCGAGATCCACCCGCTCGGCATCGGCGGCCGCGAGGACCCCGTGCGCCTGGTGTTCGACGCCGAGCCCGGCCCCGGGATCGTCGTGGGCCTCGCCGACCTCGGCGACCGGTTCCGGCTGGTCGCGAACGAGATCGACGTGGTCGTCCCGCCGCCGCTGCCGAACCTGCCGGTGGCGCGGGCCGTCTGGCGGCCGCGCCCCGACCTGGCGACGTCCACGGAGTCGTGGCTCGCCGCCGGGGGCCCGCACCACACCGTCCTGTCCACGGCGGTCGGCGCCGAGGAGCTCACCGACCTGGCCGAGATGCTCGGCGTCGAACTCGCCGTCATCGACGCCGGCACGACCACGGCGCGGTTCGCGAAGGAGCTCCGCTGGAACCAGGCGTACCACCGCCTGGCCCAGGGCTTCTGACGCCGGACGCCCCGGGGGCACGGCCCCCGGGGCGTCCGGCGCGCGCCCGGCTACTCGCGGATGCCGATGCCCTCGACCGGGCGGGTGCGGCGCAGCAGCCGGCCGATCGGCAGCATCGTGGCGACCAGCGCGAGCGCCGCGGTCCCGCCGACGATCACGACCCATCCGAGCGCCGGGACGTACGGGACGCGCTGCCCGGCGATCGCGTTGACGATCGAGGAGAGGGTGACCGCCGCGATCGCCGCGCCGATCCCGATCGACACGCCCAGCAGCGTGGCCTGCTCGGCGTGGACCATCCGCTTCGCCTGCCCGGTCGTCACCCCGACCAGGCGCAGCAGCGACAGCTCCCGGGTCCGGGCCAGCGCCGCCATGACGAGGGTGTTGGCGGCGGCGAGCACCGCGTAGCCGACGAGCACGGCGATCAGCATCTTGTTGAGCCAGGCGCTGATCTCCAGGTCCTTCGCGAGCTCCCCGGTGAGCCGGTCGGTGCTCGTCACCGCGCTCGCCGGGTACGCGCGGGCCAACTCCGCCAGGGCCGGGCCCGCGTCGGCGCCGGGGGCGGTGCGGATCAGGACGTGGTCGTTGAGCCCGGACGCGGTGTGGCCGGCGAGCGTCGCGTTGCTCAGCGTGACGTCCCCGAACCCGAAGCTCCGCTCGTACACGGCGACGACCTTCAGCGTGACGGGCGTCCCGTCGCCGAGCCAGAACCGCGCGTCCCCGCCGACCTCCCACTTGGACGTGCCCGCCTGCGACGACGACACCGCGACCGTCCCGTCCCGCAGGTCGGCGAGGCTGCCCTCGGTGACGTCCAGGTCCATGGTCTCGGCGGCGCCCCGCGGGTCGACGCCCTGCGCGACGACCGCCATGCCCTCGCCCATGAACGGGACGATCACGGACGTGCGGCGCACGCCGGTCGCGGCGACCACGCCGGGGATCCGGCGGGCGTCCTCCGACGCCGCCGCGGGCAGCCCGGCGCCGCCGACGAGCGCGTGCTGCGCGACCGTCCCGTCCCGGCTCTGCTCGACCGTCTGGCGCTGCAGGTTGTCCTGGAGGAACCAGACGGTGCCGCCGAACCCGACGGACAGGACGAGCGCGGTCAGCACGGCGACCATGCCGCGGGCGTTCGCCCGCAGGTTCGCGGCGGCGAGGTACCCGCTGTCGCGCCACACCAGCCGCAGCACCGGCGCCGCGGCGGCCGCGGCGGCCCGGTTGATCCACGGCGCCAGCAGCGCGACCGCCAGCACGAACGTGTACAGCATGCCGACCGCGGCGCCCATGGCCGTCTGCCCGTTCGCGCCGCCCGTGACGAAGATCAGGACGACGCCGCCGCCGAGGCACGCCACGCCGAAGATGACCCGGATTCGGCCGCCGAGCCCGCGCTCGACCGCTGCCTCGCCGAGCGCCTCGGTGGGCCGGATCGCGGCGGTCCGCTGCGCGGCGATCCCCGCGGACAGCAGTGCGACGGCCGCCACGGCCGCGACCGCCGCGGGCGCGGCGAGCAGCCCGCCGCTCGCGGTGTAGGTGACGGGCACGAACCCGCGGTCGACCAGTTCGCCCCCCACCCAGCGGGCGGCGGCGAGGCCGCAGGGGACGCCCACCACCGCCGCGAGCGCCGCCAGCATCCCCGTCTCGCCGAGGATCAGCGCCCGCACCTGGCCCGGGGCGGCCGCGATCGCGCGCAGCAGGGCGAGGTCGCGGCGGCGGTACCGCACCGACAGCCCGACCGTCGCGGCGACCACGAACCCGATGATCAGCGCGGCGTAGCCGGCGAACGCGCCGCCGGCCTGCACGAGCAGGTCGCGCGCCGCGCCCACCTCCGGCTGCTCCGCGATGCCCCGGTCGTCCCCCGCGTACGCCGTCGCGCCGGCGCCGTCCGCGACCTTGCGCACCCCGGCCAGGACGGCCGCCGGGTCGGCGCCGCGCTCGGCGAGGACGCCGACCGCGTCGACGCGGCGCGGGTCGGGGTCGAGCCGGGCGGCCAGCGCGTCGGTGAAGAACAGCGCCGCCGCCACGCCGCGGGTCTCGCCCGCGTCGACGACGCCGCTCACGGTGAACCGGTGCGCCGTCCCGCCGGCGACGACGGTCGCGGCCGAACCGGGACGCAGCCGTCCGGCCTCGGCGATCCGGGCGTCCACGGCGATCTCGCCGTCCGTCCGCGGCGGCGCGCCGGACACCACCCGGTACGGGGCGAGCGCCGCGCTGCCCCAGCCGTGCCCCTGGGCGGGCACCTCCGGGGCGTCCGCGGCCGCGGCGGGGATCGAGCGGTCGGCGACCGCGCGCGCCACGCCCGGCACCCCGGCGAGCCGCCGCACCAGCTCGCTCGGGACGCCGCCGGGCTCGGGCAGCGGCAGCGTGGCGGTCTCGGTCTCGCCGAACATCTCGTTGGTGATGGTGAGGTCCCGCTGCGCGACGACGGCGGTCGCGGCGGCGTACCGCTGCGGCTGCCCCTTGTACCGGAGCCCCGATTCCACGAGGACGCCGCACACGGTGAGGACGGTGACGCCCGCGGCGAGCGCGAGGAACGTCGCCGCGAACGTCCCCTTGCGGTGCCGGAGCATCTGCAGTGCGAGCCGGAGCACGGTTCAGCCCTCCCGGTGCGCGGCGGGGCGGCGGCCGAGGTTCGCGAGCTGCTCCGCGATCCGCTGGACGCCCGGCCGCGGCAGGTCCGAGACGATGCGGCCGTCGGCGAGGACCACGACCCGGTCGGCGTAGGACGCGGCGACCGGGTCGTGGGTCACCATGATCACGGTCTGCCCGGTGTCGTCGACGGCCGCCCGCAGCAGCGCCAGCACCTCGGCGGCGGTCTGCGTGTCGAGCGCGCCGGTCGGCTCGTCGCAGAAGACCACCTCCGGCCGGGTGGCGAGCGCGCGGGCGATGGCGACCCGCTGCTGCTGCCCGCCCGACAGCTCCGCCGGGCGGTGCCGCAGCCGCTCGCCCAGCCCGACCCGGTCGATCACCTCGGCGAGCCACGCCGGCTCCGGGCGCCGGCCCGACAGCCGTCCGGGCAGCAGGATGTTCTGCTCCACGGTGAGCGCGCCGACCAGGTTGAACGCCTGGAATACGAACCCCACCCGGTCGCGGCGCAGCTTCGTCAGCTGCTTCTCCGACATCGTCGACAGGTCCGTGCCGCCGATCCGGACCCGGCCCGCGTCCGGCCGGTCCAGGCCGGCCGCGCAGTGCAGCAGGGTGCTCTTGCCGGATCCGGACGGCCCCATCACCGCCGTCATCGTCCCCCGGCGGAACCGGGTGTCGACGCCGTGGAGCGCCACGACGGGCTGCTCGCCGCCGTAGGTCTTGCGGACGCCTTCGACGCTGACGGCGCAGTCGGCCGGGAACGAGCCGGCCGGAGCCGTCCCGCCCGGAGCCGTGCCGACCGCGGGCGTGCCGGCTGGGGTCATTGACATGGTGCGGGTGCCTTCCAGGGGAGTCTTGTCCGACGCCCTTCGACGCTAGGGAGGCCGCTCACCGGGGACAATGCAGCCAGTTGCCCACCTGGAGTAGTGCAGGCACTACCGCGCACCGCGGACCCGGGTACGCCCCGCGCGGAGATGAGTATCCGTACTCAGTCGGCCGGGGCGCGTCCGGCGGGACCATGAACGCATGACGACACGAGCGCCGAAGCGCGCCGCGTTCGAGGCGGCGGCCTTCCTCCTCCTGGCCGCGGCGGCCGCCGCGAACTGGGCCGCCTGGCTCGGCTGGGACCAGCGCCGCGACGTGCATCCCGACGGCAGCGAGACCGGCCCCTACCAGCCGTGGCAGGTCGCCGGCCTGGTCCTGGTCCTCGTCGCGCTGACCGTCGCCGCGGCGGTCTTCCGCCATCCCGTCACCGCCGCCGCCGCGCCCGTCCTCGGCACCATGGCCGCGCTGTGCGCCGACTGGTCGGACGACGCGACGGGGCTCTGGGCGGTCGGCGCCCTGATGGCGTCCGCCGGCCTCTTCACCGGCGCGGTCGTCACGACCGCCGTGGTCCGGGCGGTGCGCGACCGGAGGGCCGGCGCCGCTCCGGCGTGACCGCGCGGTGACGCCGCGGGTCCGGTCCGGTCGCCGCGCCGTGTAGGAGGCCGGACCGGACCCGCGTTCCGGGGGAAGCCGCTCGGGCCGTCCGCACGACCCGGCGCTCCAGCGGGGCCGCCCCCGGAGCGGGGAGGCTCGTCCGGTCAGGACGAGCAGGGAACGGGCGCCGCCGGGCGCCCGGAGGAGGGGAGCCCGGCGGCCCGCCAGGCGCGGAACCCGCCGGCGACGTCGGTCGCGCGGGTCAGCCCGAGGTCCTGCAGGGACGCGGCCGCCAGGCTGGAGGTGTAGCCCTCCGAGCACAGCACGATCACCCGCACGCCGTGGCCGGCGGCCTGCGGGATCCGGGCGTCGGAGGCCGGGTCGAGGCGCCATTCCAGGACGTTGCGCTCGATCACCAGCGCGCCGGGCACGCTCCCCTCGGCGGCCCGCTGCGCCGCGGGCCGGATGTCGACCAGCAGCGCGCCCCGCCGCCACTCGTCGTGGGCCGACCGCGGATCGAGCCGCCGCAGCCGGGCGCGCGCCGCCGCGAGGACGTCGTCGATCGTCCGCGTCACCACTGGCCCGCCTCCTCGGTGGCGAGCCGGACGAGGCGTCCGTCGACGAGGTCGTAGCGGTTCATGGACGCCAGCGGCGGCGCGTACGCGTGGACGCTGATCGCCGGGGCGGTGGAGGCGTTGCGGACCTCGTGCACGTAGTCGGCGCCGAAGGCGCGGGACTCGCCCGCCGCCAGCCGGCGGGCCGCGCCGGGGTCGCGCTCCTCGAGCGTGCCGAGCGCGACGGCGAAGGCGCCGCGCGAGCCGCCGTGGTCGTGCAGCCCGGTGGACTGGCCCGGGAGCCAGCTGATCAGCCAGATCTCGTGGTCGTCGTCGCGGTGCAGCCGCTCGTACCAGCGGCCCTGCGGGTCGAGCCGCACGCGCGGCAGCCACGCGTCGGGGTTCGCGGCCAGTTCCGCGACCGTCGTGGACAGTTCCGCGATCGCGGTGGGCCGGGCCGCCTCAGGGGCGGCCGTGCTCGTCGTCACTTGCCGGGGTCCTCTCCGTTCCGTTCCGTTCCGCGTGCCGTGCCCGGCCGCCGGCCGGGCAGGGCGGACACAGGCCGCTCGCGAGCCGTCCGAGGTCCAGGTGCGGTCGTCGCCACAGAGGCGGATCCCGATGCATGGCGGCATCCTCGCGCATGTTTCCCACTAAGTCAATCGGAATAAGCGAGATAGCATGTCGCGCCGGTGGGCAAGCGTCAGAGAAGACCGCCCCGGACGAGGAGTGGTGGATCATGCGGAGGACTCGGCAGGCGAGCGGCATCCTCAAGCCGGTGCCGTCGGACCGGTTCGTCGTGCACGGACCCAACGCGGAGATGCGCTGGGACGCCATGCCCGGCCAAGGGCTCCTGGTGCCCAACGACCGCTTCTTCGTGCGCAACCACACCCGGACGCCGTTGATCGACGCGCGGACGTGGCGGCTGCGCCTGTTCGGCACCGGCCTGCGGGGCGCCCCGACGCGCGCCCGGGCCGTGGAGTTCGGCTACGCGGACCTGCTCGACATGCCGTCCCGCACCCTGGACGCGGTGATCGAGTGCGCCGGGAACGGCCGCGCCCTGTTCGAGCGCCAGCAGGGCGCCGCCAAGCCGGGCGTCCCCTGGCACCTGGGCGCCGTCGGCGCCGCACGCTGGCGCGGGGTCCCGCTGGCGGCCGTCCTGGAGCGCGCCGGGCTCCGCCCCGAGGCGGTGGACGTGCTCCCGGCCGGGCTCGACCCGGCGTACCGCGTCGACGGCGAGGATTTCGGGCCCGTGCGCCGGCCGCTGCCCGTCGGCAAGGCCCTGGACGACGTCCTGGTGGCGTACGAGATGAACGGGGAGCCGCTGCCGCCCGACCACGGGTTCCCGGCCAGGCTGGTGGTGCCCGGCTGGGTGGGGGTCGCGTCGATCAAGTGGCTGGGGGAGATCGAGGTCGCCGACCGGCCGCTGTCGTCGCCGTGGACGACCCGCTTCTACCGGATGGTCGGTCCCGGGTACCCGGCCGCCGGCGGGCCCCCGCTGGCGGAGCAGGTCGCCAAGAGCGCCTTCGAGCTGCCCTGGGACGCGCGCGTGCCGCTCGGCCGCCCGGTCGTCCTGACCGGCCGGTCGTGGGCGCCGCACGGACCGGTGCGGGCGGTCGAGGTCAGCGTGGACGGTGGGGCGACCTGGCGGCCCGCGCGCCTGCGGGAGGGCGGCGCCGTGTGGTGCCGCTGGGAGGTCGAGTGGTGTCCCGACCGGACGGGCCCGGTCACGCTCGCCGCCCGCGCCGTCGACGCGGCGGGGGTCCGCCAGCCCGCCGCGGCGGCCCCCAACGACGACGGGTACCTGTTCGACGCGGCCGTCCAGCACCGCGTCCAGGTGGCGTGACCCCCCTCCCGGAACGGCGTCACCGCAGGTCGGTGGGGGTGCGGGGAACCGCGCGGACGGTCCGGCGGTTCGGCCGGGCCGTCCGCGCGGGACCGGAGCCCACCCCGCCCCGGGCCCGCGCGGACGGAGCTCGCGGTCAGGCCGCGGCGACCTTCGGCGTGTAGTGCGCCGCGTCGTCGCCCTCGACGAGGTAGCTGCCCCGCCCGTCCACGCCGACGGGGACGTCGCCCGCGACGGTGACGCGGTGCAGGCGGCGCGGGAGGTCGCCGTAGTCGTCCGGGGCGTAGTGCTGGGTGATGCGGTTGTCGAACACGATGACGTCGCCCGGCTCCCAGACCCAGCGCAGCACGTTCTCCGGGCGGGTCACGTACGACTGGAGGATGTCGAGGATCGCGCGGCCCTCCTTGCCCGGCAGGCCCACGATGCTCTGCGCGAAGCCGCCGATGAACAGGTTCCGCTCGCCCGACTCGGGGTGGACCCGCACCACGGGGTGGGCGGTCTTCCACGTGCGCGACACGAACGCCTTGCGGTGCTCGGCCCGCTTGTCCGGGTCGGCGCCGGACTCCACGGGGGTGATGTAGTCGTAGTCGTTGGTGTGGACGGCCCAGAGCCGGTCGGCGAACGCGCGCAGCTCCTCCGGCAGGTCGCGGTAGGCGGCGGCGCTGTTCGCGATGAGGGTGTTGCCGCCGTAGGGCGGGATGACGAGCCCGCGCAGGGTGCTGATCTTCGGCGGGGTCCGCACGAACGTGACGTCGGTGTGCCAGTGGTTGGCGCGCGACGTCTCGCCGTCGACCGGCAGGACCTCCCGCCGGCCGTCGACGCCGGGGACGGTCGGGTGCGCGCCGGTCAGCTCGCCGAACTTGGCGGCGAACGCGAGCTGGCCCTCGTCGGTGAGGTCCTGGCCGCGGAAGCCCAGGACCTTGTGCTCCAGCAGGGCCTCGCTGATCTCGCCGAAGACCCGGTCGGACACCTCGCGGAGGTCGACGCCGACGACCTCCGCGCCGATGCGGCCGCCGATCTTGCGCACGTCGAATTCGGACACGGCTTACCTCTCTCTCAGGGAGCAGGGGGGACGGTCCGTCCAGCGAAGCACGCCCCCCGCGAGTCGGTCAACTATTCCTACTTGTGAAGTAGGAAATATTTCCTACCAAAGCTGTTGACTTAGTGGGAAACGTGATCGATAGTCGCAACCGTGACTCCCCACCACTCGCTCCGCGACGCGCTCACCGCGCGCCTGTACGTCGACCTCCGGCGCCAGGCCGGCGCCCTGTGTCGCCCCGCCACCTGACGAACCCGCAGTACAGGCGTCCAGGGAAAGGGCATTCTTGAGCAGCATCACGGGAACCACACGCCGGCGCTTCCTCACGACACTCTCGGCCGCCGCGGCCGGCGCGCCGCTCGCCCCGCTCGCGGCCGGCTGCGGCAGGGCGTCCGAGCGGGCGCGCCGCACCGGCACCCTCCGCTACCAGGGCTGGACCGGGACGGTCACGCTCCCCGAACTCGCGGCCGACCTCGGCTTCCTCGGCGACGTCGCGCTGGAGTGGGTCGGCAACACCGGCAGCGGGCCGCAGGACGTCCAGACCGCCGCCACCGGCCAGATCGACTTCGGCGGCGCGTTCAACGGCGCGTCCGTCAAACTCCAGGAGGCCGGCGCGCCGCTGACGTCCGTCATCGGCTACTACGGCACCGACGCGAAGTACTACCAGGGCTTCTTCGTCCTGGAAGGCAGCCCGATCAAGAACCCGCGGGACCTCCTCGGCAAGAAGGTCGGCATGAACACCCTCGGCGGCCACTCACAGGCCGTCCTCGACCTCTACCTGCGGGGCAGGGGGCTCACCGCCGCCGAGGTCGCCGAGGTCCGCCCGATCGCGCTGCCGCCCGTCGCCACGGAGCAGGCGCTCCGCCAGGGCCAGATCGACGTGGCGGCGCTCGCCGGGATCTTCCAGGAGAAGGCGAAGGACAACGGCGGCGTCCGCCCGCTGTTCCGCGACGTCGACTTCCTCGGCCCGTTCACCGCGGGCTCGTACGTCTTCCGGGACGACTTCATCGAGCGCAACCCCGACACCGTGCGGGCCTTCACCGCGGGCGTCGCCAGGACGATCGAGTGGTCGCGGGAGCGCCCGCGCGAGGAGGTCGTCGCCCACCTGACGCGGATCCTGGAGGCCCGCGGCCGCAACGAGACCGGCGACGCGCTCCGGTACTGGCTGTCGTGGGGCGTCGCGGGGAAGGGCGGCGTGATGAGCGACCGGGAGTTCACCACCTGGAGCGACTGGCTCGCCGAGGTCGGCCAGATCCCCGAGGCCACGGTCGCGCCCGGCGACCTCTACACCAACGAGTTCAACCCGTACGCGGCCGGAGGGGGCACGCGGTGACCGCCAAGATCAGCATCACCGGGGTCGGCAAGAGCTTCCCCGTCCGGGGCGGCGGCGGGTTCCCCGCCCTGCGCGGCGTCTCCCTCGACGTCGCCGAAGGCGAGTTCCTCACCGTCGTCGGGCCGAGCGGCTGCGGCAAGTCCACGCTCCTCGACCTGATCGGCGGCCTCACCCGGCCCACCGCCGGCCGCGTCGAGATCGACGGCACCGAGGTCACCGGCCCCGCGCTCGACCGCGGCATCGTCTTCCAGCAGTACGCGCTGCTCCCGTGGCGCACCGCCCGCCGCAACGTCGAGTTCGGGCTGGAGGCCAAGGGCGTCGGCCGCCGCGAGCGCGCCGAGATCGCCCGCGCCCACCTCGACCTCGTCGGCCTGTCCGGCTTCGAGGACCGCTACCCGCACGAGCTGTCCGGCGGCATGAAGCAGCGGGTCGCGATCGCCCGCAGCCTCGCCTACGACCCCGGCGTCCTGCTGATGGACGAGCCGTTCGCCGCGCTCGACGCCCAGACCCGCGAGGCGCTGCAGGACGAACTCGTCCGCATCTGGTCGGCGACCGGCAAGACCATCGTGTTCATCACGCACGGCATCGACGAGGCCGTCTACCTGGGCGGACGCGTCGCCGTCATGACCGCGCGCCCCGGCCGGATCAAGGAGGTCGTCGGCATCGACCTCGGCCCCCGCGACGCGCACGCCGACCTGCGCTCCGCCCCCGAGTTCGCGGCGTACCGGCACGCGGTCTGGTCGCTGCTCCGGGACGAGGTCCGCGCCGTCCCGCCCCGCGTCCCGCGCCCCCGGGAGGAGGCGGTCCCCCGTGGCTGACACCCTCCGGGCCGCCGCCCCCGCCCCGCCCGCCGACCCCGCGCCCGCCCCGCCGCGCGCGTCCCGTCCGGCCCGCCGGATCGGCGCCGCCGCGGCCCGCGCCGCCCGCGGCACCGTCGCGATCGCCGCGTTCCTCGCCCTCTGGGAGGCCGCGCCCCGCGCGAACCTCGTCGACCCGATCTTCCTCCCGCCGCTCTCCGAGGTCCTGCCCGCGCTGGGGGACCTCGCCGCGAGCGGACGGCTGTGGGAGAACGCCCGCGCCAGCATCGTCCGCTCGCTCGCCGGGTTCGGGCTGGCGATCGCGGCCGCCGTCCCGCTCGGCCTGCTGATCGGCTGGTACCGGACGGTCGCCGACCTGCTCAACCCGCTGCTGGAGGTGTTCCGCAACACGGCCGCGATCGCGCTGCTGCCGGTCTTCGTCCTGATCCTCGGCATCGGCGAGACGTCGAAGGTGGCGATCGTCCTGTACGCGTGCACGTGGCCGATCCTGCTCAACACCATCGGCGCCGTCCGCACGGTCGACCCGACGCTGATCCGGTCGGCGCGCTCGCTCGGGCTGCCCGCGGTGCGCGTCTTCCAGAAGGTCGTCCTGCCCGCCGCCGTCCCGGCGATCTTCACCGGGATCCGGCTGGCCGGGTCGACGTCCGTCCTGGTGATGATCGTCGCGGAGATGGTCGGCGCGAAGGAGGGGCTCGGCTTCCTGGTCGGCTCGTCGCAGCAGAACTTCGCGATCCACGAGATGTACGCGGGCATCATCGCGATCTCCGTGCTCGGGCTGGTGTTCAACTACCTGCTCGTCCTGCTCGAGCGCCGCCTCACCCGCCGGCGCCCCGCCGCCTCGGACTGAGCGCCCGTCCGGCCGGACGGGCGCGGCGGGACGTGCCGGGCGGGGCTTCGGATGGGGCCGACGGCACAGGGTCAAGGTCTGGAGTCACGGCACGCGAATGCGGTGACGCGGTAAAGACGAGGGGAGGAGTTCCGGCGCGGACGTCTCGGCCGGTCCGGCGGATCGCGGAGCCCGAGGCGTCCTTTCCGGACGTTCTCCGGCGCCGGTGGCCGGTCACTGACCTGCGCTATCGAATGCGGTCGGGAAAGGCATCGACGGCTCGGGCATTCCGGTTCAACGCCGTTGGCCCGATCCATTCGGCATGATCAGCTACGGTGGTGCCGTTTCGCTTTACCGGTCGCTTTGGACCGTTCCTTGACGTCGGTCATGACGAAACGGCGTGAGATCGGGGTTGTGCACGCGAAAGCAAAATCATTCGACCCGTCCGCCGTTCGGCCCCGCCGGGGGAGTCGCCCCCCGGCGGCCGGGCGGTGCCGTCCCGGGGCGGGGTCAGCTCCCGCGGGGGCGGGTCGCGAGGTGCTCGCCGACCCGCCGGACGAGGGTGGCCATCTCGTAGCTGATCTGCGCCGGATCGACGGTGGCGTCGCTCATCACGGTCAGCGAGGCGCCCTCGCCCGCGGCGGTGACGAACAGGAACGCCCCGCTCATCTCGATGATCGTCTGGCGCACCTCGCTCGCACCGAACTGGGTCCGCGCGCCGTGCGCGAGGCTCTGCAGGCCGGCGGCCAGCGCGGAGAGGTAGTCGGCGTCCGCGCGGTCCAGGCCGGAGGACGCCCCCAGCAGCAGCCCGTCCGCGGACTGCAGAACCGCCCTTGTGACCTGCGGCACGCGTTCGACGAGTCCGTCGATCAGCCAGTCCAGCCGGTCGGAAGATTCGCCGAGCAGGGATGTCACGAGAGTTTCTCCTCTTCGGGGCGGGGGCGGGGTCGGCCGACCCTTCGGATGATTCCATCCCAGGACGATCCGTATCCACTCAACCTGGCGACAGCTGATCAAAATGGTGGCTATGGTGTCCCCCGTTCCAGCCCGGCTTCGCACCGAAGGTAAGAGAGACGGCCAGATGACCGACGTGATCACCGACGTGCCCGTTCCGCACGGTGGCAACGCCCGGTGAAAAGCCCCCGCCGGCGCTCGATCCGGTTCTCGCTCTACGGCCTGCTCGTCATTCCCATGGTGTCGCTGGTCACGCTGTGGGCGTTCGCGGCGCAGGGCGTCGCGTCCGAGGCGTTCCAGCAGCGCAACATCGACACGGCCAACGAGATCTACGGCTACGCCGTCCAGCCGATGCTGGTCACCCTGGCGCAGGAGCGCCAGGAGTCGGTGGTGTGGCTGAGCGGCGGCGGGCGCCTGCCGCGCACGTCGATGGACGCCGTCCGCGGGAAGATGGACGGCACGATCGTGCGGATGAACGAGGCCGCGCGCTCCGACGAGTTCCAGGACACGCTGAACGGCCCGATGAAGTCGCGGCTCTCGGTGCTGATCGGCAAGCTCAACGAGATCGGGAAGATCCGGGAGCAGGTCGACTCCGGGGCGCTGACCAAGCTCACGGCCTTCGAGGCGTACAACGACGTCGTCGACGCCCACTTCCGGTTCATCTACCTGCTGGTCGCCGACAACGGGTACCAGCAGGCGTACCACCTGACCGGCATGTCGCGGGCCATCGAGCTGGCCGGGCGCGAGGCGGCGCTGGTCGGCGGCGTGCTGGTCGGCGGCGGCCGGGCGACCCCCGCCGAGCACACCGCGATCACCCGGCTGGTGTTCGAGCGCCGCTACCTGGAGACCTCCAGCCTCTCCGAGTTCACCGCGGCCAACGGCGCGCCCTTCGAGCGGGCGCTGGCGTCCGCCGCCGCGAAGGGCTTCACCGGCGCCGAGAACCGCGTCCTCGCGACGCGGCCCGGGGCGCGGCTGCGGCTCACCCCGGACGCGTGGACGGCGTCCGCGGGCGGCTACATCAAGGCGCTGGACGGCGCCCTCGGCGCGTCGCGGATGGTGCTGGCCGCCGACGCGAAGAAGACCTCCGACGCGACGCTGCTGCGGCTCGCGCTCGTCGGCGGCATCGGCCTGCTCGCCATCGTCCTCACCGCGGTGCTCATGCTCCGGTTCGGCCGCCGGATCGGCCGCGACCTGCGGGACCTGCAGGACGCGGCGCACACGCTGGCCGAGCAGCGGCTGCCCGGGGTGGTCGACCGGCTGAAGCGGGGCGACGAGGTCGACGTGGCGGTGGAGGCCCCGCCGCTGGAGGTGGGCCGGACGGCCGAGGTGTTCGACGTCGCGACCACGTTCTCGACCGTCCAGCGCACCGCCGTGGAGGCCGCCGTCGGCCAGGCCGAACTGCGCCGGGCCGTCAACAAGGTCTTCCAGAACCTGGCCCGCCGCAACCAGTCGCTGCTGCATCGCCAGCTGTCGATGCTGGACACGCTGGAGCGCAAGGCGTCCGACCCGGACGCCCTGGCCGACCTGTTCGCCATCGACCACCTCACCACCCGCATGCGGCGGCACGCCGAGGGCCTGATCATCCTGTCCGGCGCCGCCCCCGGCCGCGGCTGGCGCCGCCCGGTCCGCGTGCTGGACGTGCTGCGCGGCGCCGTCGGCGAGATCGAGGACTACGCCCGCGTCGAGGTGGTCAGCACGGCGGAGGAGTCGATCGTCGGCTCCGCCGTCGCCGACGTGATCCACCTGCTCGCCGAGCTGATCGAGAACGCGGCGACCCTGTCGCCCCCGAACACCCCGGTCGAGGTCGACGCCGGGCCGGTGGGCCAGGGCCTCGTGGTGGAGGTCCAGGACCGCGGCCTCGGCATGGACCCGGACAAGCTCGCCGCCGTCAACCGGCAGCTCGCCCGCGAGCCGGAGTTCGACCTGACCGACGGCGAGCGGCTCGGCCTGTTCGTCGTCGGCAGCCTCGCGCACCGCCACGGCATCAAGGTGGCGCTGGAGCCGAACGCCTACGGCGGCCTCAAGACGATCGTGCTGCTGCCGCACGCGATCGTCGTGTCGGCGGACCGCGCGGCGGAGGAGGACGCGGCCCTCGACGGCCCGGCGCCGGAGGCCGCCGAGGCCGACCGGCCCGCGGCCGTGCCGGAGCCCGCCGGACGGCACCGCGCGGAGGAGCCCGAACCGGCGCCCCGCCCCGGACGGCACAGCGCGCCCGCCCCGGCACCGTCGCCCGACCCCGCACCGTCGACCGACCCCGCACCGGCGGCCGCCGCGCCCGCCGCGCCCGCGCCCGCGCCCGCCGCGCCCGCGCCCGCGCCCACGGCCTCCGCGGCCGACGCCGGCGGGGCGGGGGCCGCGGGGGAGGGGGGCACCCACGCGGGCATGCCGCGCCGGGTGCGGCGCGCGAGCCTGGCCCCGCAGCTCCGCGACCCCGCGCCCGCCGAGCCCGCCGCGCCGTCCGTCCCGGACGAGGGGCGGGCGTCCGGGCGGGCGGTGCGCTCGCCCGCCCGGGCCCGCTCGGTCATGGCGTCGATGCAGAGCGGCTGGCAGCGCGGGCGCGCCGAGCCGCTGCCGCCGGACCCGGCGGCGGAACCGACCGAGGAGGAAGGGGAGCGATGACCGCGGCACCGATCACCGAAGGGGAGGTGCTCCGGCTCCTCGACGGCATGGTGCGCCGTGCGGCGCCGCTGCGCGGCGCGGTCCTGCTGTCCAACGACGGGCTGGTCGTGGGGGCGTCCTCCGGGCTCGGCCGGGAGGAGTCCGAGCACCTCGCCGCGCTGGTCTCGGGCGTGCAGGGGCTCGCCCGCGGCGCGTGCCGCCGGTTCGCGGGCGGCGAGCTGCTGCAGAGCGTCATCGAGCTGGACACGATGCTGGTGTTCATGAACCCCGCCGGCGACCGGGCGTCCCTGGTCGCGATGGGGCCGCCGGACGTCGACGCCGGCGCGGTCGCGTACGAGATGACCGAGTTGGCCGAGCGGTTCGCCGAGCGCCCGCCGGTCCTGCCCCGGCTGTCGGTGCCGGGCCCGGGGTGAGCCGGGGTGAGCGATGACCGGTGGCTCGACGGCGACGCGGGACCCGTCGTCCGCCCCTACACCCTGACGCGCGGGCGGACCCGGCTCCGGGACGACACCCTCGACCTGATCTCCGTCCTGGAGGCCACCGGCGTGCCGGTCCCGGCGCGGTCGCGGCTGGCCCCGGAGCACCGGCGGCTGCTGGAGATCTGCCGGCGGTCGATCACCTTCGCCGACCTGACGTCGGAGATCGACCTGCCCGTCGGCGTCGTGCGCGTCCTGGTCGACGACCTGCGTGATGAGAATCTGCTCAGGGTGCTGAAGCCGACCCCGGCCGGCGACGTCCCGGATGAGCTCGTACTAAGGAAGCTGCTGAATGGTCTCCGTGCACTCTGACACCGAGCTCTCCGGCCGGGACGCGCCGGCCGGCCGATCGCCGCGAAGATCCTCGTCGCGGGCGGCTTCGGGGTCGGCAAGACCACGATGGTCGGCTCGATCAGCGAGATCCGCCCGCTGCGCACCGAGGAGATGCTCACCGACCGCGGCGCGGGCGTCGACGACACCACCGGCGTGAGCGGCAAGACCAGCACGACCGTCGCCATGGACTTCGGCCGGATCACCATGCAGGACGACCTGGTGCTGTACCTGTTCGGCACGCCGGGGCAGGAGCGGTTCTGGTTCATGTGGGACGAGCTGGCGCTCGGCGCGATCGGCGCGGTGGTGCTGGCCGACGTGCGCCGCCTCGCCGACTGCTTCGCCGCCGTCGACTACTTCGAGGACCGCGGCACCCCGTTCATGGTCGCGGTGAACTGCTTCGAGGGCGCCGAGCGCAAAGACCCCCGGGACGTGCGGATCGCGCTCGACCTGGAGGAGCACGTCCCGCTGCTGCTGTGCGACGTCCGCAGCCGGGACTCCGCCAGGGACGTGCTGATCACGATGATCGAGCACGTGCTCACCACGACCACGGGCGCGCGGTCCTGAGCGCGCCGCCGGCGCCGTCCCCCACGTGGCGGGCCGTTCCCCCAACCCCTTCCCCCTAGGAGCTGACAGTGCCTACGAAGCTCGCCGGCAAGTCCGTCCTCGTCACCGGTGCCGCGCAGGGCATCGGCGCCGCGACCGCGCGGCTGCTCGCCGAGCGCGGCGCCCGCGTCGTGGTCGCCGACATCAACGAGGACGGCGGGCGGGAGACCGCGGCCGCGATCGCGAAGGACGGCGGCGAGGCGCTGTTCGTGCGCGCTGACATCACGTCGGGCGCCGACATGGAGGCCGCGGTCCGCGCGGCGGTGGACGCCTACGGGCGGCTCGACTGCGCGGTCAACAACGCGGGCGTCGAGGAGCAGGGCGCGGCGCTGCACGAGATCACCGAGGACGCCTGGGACCGGCTGGTCGCGGTGAACCTCAAGGGCGTCTGGCTGTCGATGAAGTACGAGATCCGGCAGATGCTCGCGCAGGGCGGCGGCACGATCGCGAACATGGCGTCGGTCGCCGGGCTGGTGGGCCTGCCGCTCGGCATCTCCGACTACTCGGCGACCAAGGGCGGCGTCGTGGCGATGACGCGCACCGCCGCCATCGAGTACGTCCGGCAGGGCATCCGGGTCAACGCGGTCTGCCCGGGCGTCGTCCGCACCCCGCTGCTCGACCAGGCGATCCAGGGCGGCATGTTCACCCCGGAGGAGGCCGCCGCGCTGCACCCGACCGGCGTCCTGATCGACCCGGAGGACGTCGCCGAGACGTTCGCGTTCCTGTGCTCGGACGCGTCCCGGCACATCACGGGCCAGTCCATCGCCGTCGACTGCGGCATGTCGGCCGGCTGACCGCCGCCCCGGCCGCCGGACCCGGCCGCCGGGCCCGCGCGCGGCGCGGCCCGGCGGCGGTCCCGCCCGCGGCGGCTACCCCGACCGCAGCGCGAGCGGGGTCCCGCCCGCGACGTGCCGCAGCTTCGCGGGGTTCCGGACGTAGTACAGGCCCGCGACGCGGCCGTCCTCGACCCGCACCGCCATGACGCCGTCCAGCTCCCCGTCCAGCCGCACCAGCAGCGCCGGGCCCCCGTTGACCGTCGCCGGCTCGCAGGTGAGCGCGCCCTCCAGCCCGCCGCGGTAGAAGGCGATCAGCCGGTCGGCGCCCACGACCGGCTCCGGCGCGGCCTGCTTCACGCCGCCGCCGTCGCTCAGCAGGACGACGTCCGGCGCGAGCACGTCGAGCAGCTCCTGCGGGTCGCCGGTCTCCAGCGCCCGCCGGAACGACTCCACGGCCGCCCGGTTCTCCGCCGCGGACACCGCCCGGAGCGGGCGCCGCGCCGCGACGTGCCGGCGCGCCCGGTGCGCGATCTGCCGCACCGCCGCCGGGCTCCTGCCCACCGCCGCGGCGATCTCGCCGTAGCCGACGTCGAACACCTCGCGCAGCACGAACACCGCCCGCTCCGTCGGCGCGAGGCGCTCCAGGACGACCATCATCGCCATCGACACGCTCTCCGCGAGCTCGACGTCGTCGGCGACGTCCGGCGCGGTGAGGACCGGCTCGGGCAGCCACTGCCCCACGTACGCCTCCCGGCGCCGCTTCAGCGCGCGCAGCCGGTTGAGCGCCTGCCGGGTGGTGATCCGCACCAGGTAGGCGCGCCGGTCCGCCACCCGCTCCGCGTCGACCCCGGCCCACCGCAGCCACGTCTCCTGCAGGACGTCCTCGGCGTCGGCGGCCGACCCGAGCATCCCGTACGCGACGGTGAACAGCAGGTTCCGGTGGGCGACGAACGTCTCCGTCGAACTCGCGTCCACGACCGCCCCCTTCAGCGGACCGCCGCGCCGGCGGCCGGCGGCCGACCCCGCGAAGCGTCCTTGACCGGCCAGGTGTGCGAACCGGGCGCGCGCGCCTCCTTCGCGAGCTGCTTGACCGGGCTGGCGCACGCGCTCTCCTTCAGTCTCGCGCCCAGCCGGCCGCCCACGTGGAACCACGTCGCGGTGTCGTCGCGGTGGGCGAGCTGGAACACCCCGGCGTGGCGGCCGAGGCTGACGCACATCGCGGCGATGCCCTTGCCGAACTCCTCCGGGGCCTCGCCCGCGATCCGGGCGAGCACCGTGTCGGCGGCGTGCGAGCCCAGCGGCAGCGCCGCCTGGCAGCTCATCCGCAGCGGCGCGCCCGACGGCGCCGCGGCGTCCCCGGCCGCGACGATGCGCACGTCGTCCACGCTGGTCAGCGTCTCGTCGGTGGCGAGGCGGCCCGCGGCGTCGGTGGTCAGCCCGCTGCGCGCGGCCAGGTCCGGCACGGCGAACCCGGCCGCCCACACCGGCACCGCGCCCGGCAGCTCCCGCCCGTCCGAGAGCCGCACAACGCCCCGGTCCACCGACGTCGCCACCGCCTCCTCCAGTACCGTCACGCCCAGCTTCGCCAGCTCCCGGGCCACCGCGCGCCGCCCCCGCGGATGCAGGTACGGGCCGAGCCGGCCGCCGCAGACGAGCGTCACGTCCCGTCCCGTCTCCGCCAGTTCGGCGGCCGTCTCGATGCCGAGCGGCCCGCCGCCCACGACCGTCGCCGAGTCCGCGCCGGCGACCGCGTCCCGCAGCCGTCCCGCCTCCTCCAGGCTCGCGACCGGGTACGCGAACCCGGCCGCGCCGGGCACGCCCGGGGCCGCGCCGCTGCCGACCGCGTAGACGAGGTAGTCGTACTCCAGGACGGCGCCGTCCGCCAGCACCACGCGGCACCGGTCCGCGTCGATCGCCGCCGCGGTGCCGACCACCAGCCGGACGCCGTCCGCGAGGACGTCCCCGAAGTCGGCCACCGCGTCGCCGGTCCCGGCCGCGAGCTGGTGCAGCCGGACCCGCTCGACGAACCGCGGGCGCGGATTGACCAGCGTCACGTCCGCCCGCTGCGTCAACCGGTCGGCGGCCATGACTCCCGCGTACCCGCCGCCGATCACGACCACGTGCATGATGTCTCCCTCCGTCGCGCTCACCCTCTAGACACCGCCCGGCCCGCGCCCGTGACATCCGGGCGCCGGACCGGCGGTGCTTGCACCGCCCGGCACCGGGTACGGAGGGACGATGTTCCTGGTCACGGGCGCGGGCGGATACATCGGCGGGCGGCTGGTGCCCGAACTGCTGCGCGCCGGACGCCCGGTGCGGTGCATGGCCCGGTCGGCGCGGCGGCTCCGCGACCACCCGTGGGCGGCCGACGTGGAGATCGCCGAGGCCGACGCCACCGACCCCGAGTCGACGCGCCGCGCCCTGGCCGGCGTGGACGTCGCCTACTACCTGATCCACGCCCTCGGCCACGGGAAGTTCGCCGACACCGACCGCCGGGCCGCACGCACGTTCGCGGCCGCGGCCCGCGACGCGGGCGTCCGCCGGCTCGTCTACCTGGGCGGCATGGAACCCGCCGAGGACCCGTCGCCGCACCTGCGGTCCCGCGCCGAGGTGGGCCGCATCCTGCTGGACGCGGGCGTCCCCGCCGTCTGGCTGCGCGCCGCGGTGATCATCGGGTCGGGGTCGGCGTCGTTCGAGATGCTCCGCTACCTGACCGAGCGGCTGCCGGTGATGACCACCCCGCGCTGGGTGCACTCCCGGATCCAGCCGATCGCGATCCGGGACGTCCTGCACTACCTCGTCGCCGCCGCCGACCTGCCCCCCGACGTGAGCCGCGGCTTCGACATCGGCGGCCCGGACGTGCTCACCTACGCCGGGATGATGCGCCGCTACGCGGCCGTCGCCGGGCTGCGGCCGCGGCTGATCGTCCCGGTCCCGGTGCTGAGCCCGCGGCTGTCGAGCCTGTGGGTCGGCGCGATCACGCCCGTGCCCGGGGGCCTCGCGCGCCCGCTGGTGGAGTCGCTGCGCAACGAGGTGGTCCGCCGCGAGCACGACATCGACCGGTACGTCCCGCCCCCGCCGGACGGCCCGACCGGCTTCGACCGCGCGGTGGCGCTCGCGCTGCGCCGCGTCCGGGACGCCGACGTCGCCACCCGCTGGTCGTCGGCGAGCGTCCCCGGCGCCCCCAGCGACCCGCTGCCCACCGACCCCGACTGGGCCGGGGGCAGCCTGTACACCGACGAGCGGGCGTGCGAGGCGGACGTCCCGGCCGAGCGGCTGTGGACGGTCGTCGAGGGGATCGGCGGCGAGCGCGGCTGGTACTCGTTCCCGGCCGCCTGGCGCGTCCGGGGCCTGCTGGACCGGCTGGTCGGCGGGGTGGGCCTGCGGCGCGGCCGCCGCGACCCGCACCGGCTGCGGATCGGGGAGACCGTCGACTTCTGGCGCGTCGAGGAGATCGAGCCCCGCCGGCTGCTGCGGCTGCGTGCGGAGATGCGGCTGCCCGGCCTCGCCTGGCTGGAACTGGGCGTCGAGGAGCGCGACGGCCGCACCCGCTACACGCAGCGCGCCCTCTTCCACCCGCGCGGGCTGGCCGGACACCTCTACTGGTGGGCCTTCAAGCCGTTCCACGACCGCGTGTTCGGCGGCATGTGCCGGGGCGTCGTCCGGGCCGCCGAGGAACCCGCCCGCGAGGGCGCGCGGGCGGGGTGAGCGCGGGCCTCAGTGGCTCCCGGCGAGTTCGCCGGACAGCGTGCCGTGCATCTCGGCGCTCGGCTCGTTCAGGCCGACGATCTCGACGGTCTTCCCGCGCTGCCCGTACTTGGCGGTGACGGCGTCGAGGGCCGCGACGGTCGAGGCGTCCCAGATGTGCGCGCCGGTGAGGTCGATGGTGACGTGCCCGGGGTCGCCCGCGTAGTCGAACCGGTGGACGAGGTCGTTGCTGGAGGCGAAGAACAGCTCGCCGGTGACCGCGTACACGACCCGCCCGCCGTCGGGGTCGGTGACGGACGAGACGTCGACCAGGCGCGCCACCCGGCGGGCGAAGACCACCATCGCGGTGACGGTGCCGACGACGACGCCGATCGCCAGGTTGTGGGTGGCGACGACGACCGCGACGGTGACCGCCATGACGAGGGTCTCGCCGAGCGGCATCCGCCTGAGCGTGGCGGGCCGGACCGAGTGCCAGTCGAACGTGCCGACCGACACCAGCACCATGACGGCGACGAGCGCGGCCATCGGGATGTCGGACACGACCGGCCCGAACACGATGCACAGCACCATCAGGAACGCCCCCGCCAGGAAGGTCGAGAGCCGGGTGCGGGCCCCGTTCTTCACGTTGATCATCGTCTGGCCGATCATCGCGCAGCCGCCCATGCCGCCGAAGAACCCGGTGACGATGTTGGCGACGCCCTGCCCGATCGACTCCCGCGTCTTGTTCGAGCGGGTGTCGGTGATGTCGTCCACGAGCTTGGCGGTCATCAGCGACTCCATCAGCCCGACGAACGCGAACGCGAGCGCGTAGGGGGCGATGAGCGCGAGGGTGTCGAACGTGAACGGGACGTCGGGGAGGCCGAGGGCCGGCAGCGACGACGGCAGCTCGCCCTTGTCGCCGACGGTCGGGACGGCGATCCCGGCGGCGACCGTGATCACCGTCAGGATGACGATCGACACCAGCGGCGCGGGGACTGCCTTGGTGACGCGGGGGAACAGCACCATCAGCGCGAGCCCCCCGGCGGCCAGCGGGTAGACGGGCCACGGGACGTCCCGCAGCTCGGGGACCTGCGCGAGGAAGATCAGGATGGCGAGCGCGTTGACGAACCCGACCATCACCGACCGGGGGACGAACCGCATCAGCCGCGCCACGCCGAGCGCGCCGAGGACGATCTGGAAGATCCCGCCCAGGATGACCGCGGCGACCAGGTACCCGAGGCCGTGGTTGATCGACAGCGGCGCCACGACCAGCGCGATCGCGCCGGTCGCGGCGGAGATCATCGCGGGACGGCCGCCGACGACCGCGATGGTGACGGCCATGGTGAACGACGCGAACAGCCCGATCCGGGGATCGACCCCGGCGATGATCGAGAACGAGATCGCCTCGGGGATCAGCGCCAGCGCCACCACCAGCCCCGACAGCACCTCGGTGCGGACCAGCGCCGCGGTGATCGGCCGGCTCGGTTTCATGCGGCTCGCCAGGACGGCAGGCAGGGACAAGGCACTCCAGACACGGGATCGCGCGCGCACCCCGCACGGGCGCGCGGCGGAAAGGGGAACGGATGAGCGGACCGGACGGCCCCGGCCTCGTCGCCGGGAGCGGCACCGGAAGATCGTCCGCCGGGCGCGCGGAACCGCCCCGCGCGCATCCCTACTCTAACGTGACAGAAGAGTCGTTCGACCGCCGGGCGCGACCATGATCACAGCGCCTAGGCTCGGTGGCGCACCCCCCGGCCCGTCCCCGACCGGTCCGAGACACCGACAGGAGCACCAGGTGACAGCGCGCCTCGGCTCGCCGAACGAGCGTGACGGCCTCGACACCGCCCGCGGGCACGGGCCGGAACCGGTGGCCGGGGAGGGCGGGCGGCTGCGGCTGACGAGCCCGGACGGCCTGGCCGTCCAGGTCAGTCCGGCAGGCCCGCGGCGAGCATCGGGATCAGGGTGAGGTCCGGCTTGTCGCGCTCGATGGCGCGAATGCGCCACTTGTCGGGGAACACGGCGACGAGCGCGCCGTCCAGGTCGCGGGTGAACACCTCCACGCCGCGCTGGGCCGCCAGGGCGGGCGCCGACTCCTTGTCGGTGAGGCGCGCGGTGGTGTAGTCGAGGCGCGTCAGGTTGACGGGGGCGCCGAACTCGTCGGCCATGCGGGCGGTGACGACCTCGAACTGCAGCGGCCCGACCGCCGCCAGCACCGGCGCGCCGTCCCCGCGCAGGTCGCTGCGCAGGACCTGCACGACGCCCTCGTTGTCGAGCTGGTCGATGCCGCGGCGGAACTGCTTGGCGCGGCCGTTGTCGTCGACGCGCGCGACCATGAAGTGCTCGGGCGCGAACGCCGGGATCGGCGGGAACACCACCGGCCCCTTGGCGTAGAGGGTGTCGCCGACCTTGACGCCCGCGGCGTTCGGCAGCCCGATCACGTCGCCGGGGTAGGCGGCGTCGACGGTGGAGCGGTCGCGGCCGAACACGGTCTGCGCGTGCTTGGTGGTCAGCGGGCGCCCGGTGGCGGCGTGCGTGAGCGTCATGCCGCGTTCGAACCGGCCCGAGCACACCCGGACGAACGCGAGCCGGTCGCGGTGCGCGCGGTCCATGCCCGCCTGCACCTTGAACACCTGCCCCGCGAACGGCGCCTCGACCGGACGGTCGACGCCCCGTTCGTCCGCCCGCGGGCCCGGCGCGGGCGCGAGCCGGCGCACGGTGTCCAGCAGGGCCTCGACGCCGAAGTTGGGCAGCGCGGCGCCGAACAGCACGGGCGTGCACGTCCCGGCGGCGAACGCGTCCATGTCGAGGGTCGCGCCGATCTCGTCGAGCAGCGCGAGCTCCTCGGCCGCGGTCGTCCAGGCGTCGCCCTCCTCCGCGGCGGCCCGGTCGGCGGGGACGGGCTCGGCGACCGCGCGGGTCGCGCCGCCGGGCGTCCGCCGGAACCGCACGTAGGACCCCGCGTCCCGGTCGATGAGCCCGCGGAAGTCGCCCGCGACCCCGACGGGCCAGTTCAGCGGCGCCGGCCGCAGCCCGATCCGCTGCTCGACCTCGTCGAGCAGCTCCAGGGGCTCGCGGCCCGGACGGTCCCACTTGTTCACGAACGTGATCACCGGGATCTTCCGGTGGCGGCAGACGTCGAACAGCTTCAGCGTCTGCGCCTCCAGGCCCTTCGCCGAGTCCAGCAGCATGATCGCGCCGTCGACCGCGGCCAGCACCCGGTAGGTGTCCTCGGAGAAGTCCGCGTGCCCCGGGGTGTCCAGCAGGTTCAGCAGCGCCCCGCCGTACTCGAACCGCAGCACCGACGAGGTGATCGAGATGCCCCGCGAGCGCTCCATGTCCATCCAGTCGGAGGTCACGCCCCGCCGTCCGGCCTTGCCGTGCACCGCCCCCGCCCGCTCGATCGCCGCCGCGTGCAGCGCGAGCGCCTCGGTGAGCGTCGACTTGCCCGCGTCCGGGTGGCTGATCACCGCGAACGTCCGGCGCCGCGCCGCCTCCGCGCGGACCTCGCCGCTCACCGCGGCCCCCCGTGGAGCACCATCGTCCCTCCGTCCGATCGAACGCTACCCTTACGTTAGGGCACATTCCGCGCGCTTCCGCCGGACCGGAGTACCCGGCGGATGATGGCAAGCTGGACGCACGTCATGGATCACCCGTCCCCGGTGTGACCGTCCGGTGACGCGAGGAGGAACCCGATGGACGGCAGGCACATGCAGATCGGCGAGGTCGCCGACCGGACCGGCCTGAGCCTGCGCACCATCCGCCACTACGAGGACGTCGGCCTCGCCCTCCCCACCGCGCGCTCGCAGGGCGGCTTCCGCCTCTACACCGACGACGACGTCGCCCGCCTCCTCGTCATCAAGCGGATGAAGCCCCTCGACTTCACCCTGGAGGAGATGCGCGACCTCCTCGCCATCCTCGACGAGCTCCAGTCCGCCGGCGACGCCGCCCGCGCCGACCTCGCCAAGCGCCTCGCCGTCTACCGCGCGCTCGTCGAGGAACGCTGCGCGAAGATCCGCACCCGCCTGGCCGACGCCGAGCAGTTCTCCGCCGAACTGTCCGCCGAGCTGCGCAGGCACCGGCCGTAGCGGCGGTCACGGCCGGGCGACCCCGATCGGGTTCGACACCGGCACCGCCGCGCGGTCGATGAGCGTGCGGCTCAGCGCGGTGAGCGTCCGGACCGTCCACGCCGGGTCGTCCAGGGCGCGCAGGCCCGCGCCGGACAGCCGGTCGGTGGCCTCCTCGATCCGGGCGCGCAGCGCGGCGCCGTCCGCGGTGAGCCGCTCGGCGGACTCCAGCACGCCCCGCTCCACCAGGGCGCGTTCCGCCGCGGCCCACTCGCCGTCCGTCCAGCCGCGGTTGCCCTGGATCGCCGCACGCGACACCCGTCCGGTGGCGACGTGCGTGATCGACGCCTGCAGGCCGGTGAGCCCGTGCGCGGTCGCCGCCGCCACGTGCCCGTCCCCGCGGTGCTCGCGCAGGACGGTCGCGGCGAGCCACAGCCGGGCCAGCGGCGACCGGGGCCGCTCGACGGACGCCCACGCCCCGGCCAGGGCCCGCCCGTCGAACGGCAGCGCGTCGACGGCCCGGTCGAGCCCGTCCGCGACCCGCCGCAGATCGGCGAGCGACCCCTCCGGGGCCAGCTCCGCGAGGACCGCCTCGGCGGCCTCCAGCCGCGCCCCGACGGCCGCCTCCGGCTCGATGCGCGTCCAGATCTTGGGGATCGCCTTGGCGACCATGGGGAGCGAGAAGCCGAAGAACAGCGCCGCGACCGCCTCCGGCGGCGTCCGCCCCAGCGGCGCGGCCCGTCCCGCGAAGTAGCCGTTCCAAAACCCGGTCAGCCCGGTCCCGGCCATGGCCGAGGCGAACCGCGGATGGAAGTAGCAGACGGCGTGAACCGGTTCGTACGCGCGCCAGAACCGTCGCTCGGCGCTGCCGGCGGTGTCTTCGTGCACCCCCTCAATCTCGCGCATCCCGCCGGAGGGCGCAGCCCCCCGGTCCCGTTTCCCGCGGACCCGGCAGTGGGGAGTGGATCGTCCGGGGTGGCTTGGCGGGTAGGGCGGGTTCCATGTCGTATCGGTTATCGATGCAGGTATTGGACGCGCGGCGGTCCCTGCGGGGAGGCTCGGTGACGCAGGCGGGCGGCGGGCCCGCCGGGACTTCGGGAGGGTGTCATGCCTGTTTTCGTGCTCACGTACCAGGTGTCCGACGAGGGGGTCGCCGAGGTCGCCGAGGCGGTCGGGAAGGCGTTCGCCGCCGTGAACGCGCAGCGGCCGGAGGGCGTCCGGTACGCCTACCTCCGCCGCGCCGGCAGCAGCGAGTTCGTCGCGCTGCTGGAGCTCGCCGAAGGGGTGGAGAACCCCCTGCCCGGCATCGCCGAAGCGCGCGAGCTGCAGGCGGCCGTGACCAAGTGGGCCGCGGGGCCCGCGCCGGCGCCCCGGCCGTTCGAGGTGCTCGGCGATTACGGGATGTTCGGCTGAACGAGGGGCGGGCGGCGGCCGCGGCGGCGGCGCTACCTGCGACAATGGAGATATGTCCGGTGTGGGCGCGGAACTGGGGATGGGGCGGCGCGAGGCGGGCACGCGGGTGCGGCGGGCCGCGCCGCTGCCGAAGGGGGCCGCGGCGCCCTTCGTGATCGTCACGGAGGCGCAGGTGCCGGGCGCGCCCACCGAGTGGCGGCCGCACGCGCATCCCGCGCACGAACTGGTGTGCGTGCGCCGCGGGGCGGTGACCGCCCGGGTTGGCGACCGCGTCTTCACCGTGTCCGAAGGCTGCGGCCTGTGGATGCCCGCGGGGGAGGTGCACGCCGGCCGGCTGACGGCGAAGGCCGAACTGCGCACCGCCTTCTTCGCCCCCGACCGGACGCCGGTGGCCTTCGCGGGGCCCACGGCCGTCGCGGTGACGCCGCTGCTGGAGTCGCTGCTGGCGCACCTGGCCCGCCCGGACATCGACGCCGGGGCGCGGGCGCGGGCGGAGGCGGTCGTGTTCGACGTGCTGGAGCCGGCGCGGCGGCCGCTCGCGCTGGGCATGCCCGGCGACGCGCGCGCGGACGTGGTCGCCGAGGCCCTGCTGCGGGATCCCGCCGACGACCGCTCGCTGGAGGAGTGGGCCCGCGACCTGGACGTCAGCCCCCGGACGATCAGCCGCGCCTTCCGCGCCGCCACCGGGCTGTCGTTCGCGCAGTGGCGGCGGTCGCTGCGCATCCACCGGGCGCTCGCGCTGCTCGGCGAGGGCTGCGAGGTGCAGGACGTCGCCGAGCGCCTCGGCTACGCGCAGACCAGCACGCCCGGCTGCACCGCATCGACGGCGGCCGCGCGGTGCTGGACGGCGGCGACGGCCGCCCGGAACGCCCGATCTCCCTGCTCGGCGCGCGCCGCTTCGCGCGCGAGGTCATGCTGTTCGCGCAGTCCAGGCCCGCCCCGGACGGCCTGGCGGTCGGCGACGTCGTGGCGTTCGGCCGCCACCCGTACCGGCGCGGCTTCGGCGGGCTCTCCGCCGAGGACCGGCGCGCGATCGAGCACGCGATGAGCCCCACCGGGGTGCGGGACATGGCCGACCGGGCGGCGGGGAAGCTCTCCGGCGGAGAGATGCAGCGCGTCTGGCTCGCCGCTGCCTCGCCCAGGACACCGGGGTGGTCCTGCTCGACGAGCCCACCAACCACCTGGACCTCCGCTACCGGGTCGAGACCCTCGACCTGATCCGCGACCTCGCCGAGAACCACGGGGTCGCCGTCGGCGTCGTCCTGCACGACCTCGACCACGCGGCGCGCGCCGCGGACACCGTGCTGCTGATGAGCGCCGGCCGCGTCCACGCGGCGGGCCGCCCCGCCGACGTCCTCACCGTGCGCGCCGCCGTCGGGGCGGTCGTCGCGCACGCCCGGGACCGCGGGCTCGCGCAGGTCAAGTGGGAGGGCTGGACGGCGGACCCCGCGGACGCCGCGGCCCTCGGCTTCGTCCCGATGCAGGCCCCGCCCGGGACGGAGCCCCGCACCGGCTACGTGCGCTGGCTGGCCGGCGGTCCCGGCGGCGCCGTGGCCGAGCCGCCGTACTACCGGCAGTCGACGAACTTCACGTGCGGCGCCGTCACCGCCCTGATCGCCCAGGCGCAGGCGGGCGCGGTGCCCCCGCCGTCCCTCGACCGTCCGGCGGAGCTCACGCTGTGGCGCGCCGCGACGAACTTCCCCGCCTGCGAGCCCGTCGGCCTGGGCGTCGCCGTCCGCCGCGCCTGGCCGACGTCCCCGGTCACGGTGTTCCTCGACACCGACCGCCCGGTCCTCCTCGACTCCTACGCGGGGGACGAACGGGAATGGCGCGCCGTCCTCCAGCGCGCGTCCCGGACGGACGCGGCCGACGCGGGAGTCCCGCTCGACCCGCGCCGCCTCTCCCTGCCCGGCGTCCGCGCCCTGCTCGCGGACGGCGCGCGCGTCCTCCTGCTGCTCTCCCTGGAGGCGATGCAGGGGTTCGCCGTCCCCCACTGGGTCCTCTGTCACGCCGCGGTACCGGGCGCCCTCGTCCTCGAGGACCCGTGGACCAACGACGCCGCCGGAGACACCTGGCTCGACGCCCACCTCCTCCCCGTGCCCGACCCGGCCCTGGACGCGATGTCGGTGATGGAGGGCGGCCGCTACCGCGCCGCCGTGGCCATCGGCCCCCCGGACCGGCCCGGGGAGCCACGCCCGGTGACGTCCGCACCCGCCCCGCGGCGCTCGCGCGGTCAGCCGAGCTGCTCGGCCAGGCCGACGACGATCCCCTCGGGGCCGCGGACAAAGCAGAGCCGGTAGGCGTTCTCGTACCGCGCCACCTCCCCGACGAGTTCGGCGCCGTGCCCGCTCAGGCGGGCGACGACGTCGTCGAGGTCGTCGACGGCGAACATGATGCGCCGGATGCCCAACGTGTTCGAGGGCGCGTCCGGCGGCACGCCGGCGACCGCCGCCGGGGCGTGGAACCGCGTCAGCTCGACGCGCCCGTGGCCGTCGGGCGTCCGCAGCATGACGATGTCGGCGCGGACGCCGTCCAGCCCGACCACTCGGTCGACCGTGCTTCCCTCCAGGGGCGCCTTGCCCTCCACCTCCATGCCGAGTTCGGCGAAGAACTCGGTCACCGCCTCGAGGTCGTCGACGACGATGAGGACGTTGTCCATCCGCAGGAGCGCCATGGTGGTCCCTTCCTTCCGCGCGGCCGCCGCGGCTGTTTCTTCCCCGCCACGCCGCGTTCAGGCCGGTTCCGGGTCCGCGCGGCCGTCTGCGGCCTGCGCCCGCAGCAGACCTTCGACCCCGTGCAGGAAGGTCTCGGAGACCAAATCCGGGCTACGCCGTTCCCGGCGGCGTCTTCTTCCTGATCTCGGCCCTCCGCCTCGGCCGCGCCGAGCAGCGGACCTGACGGCGCCGCGGACGGCCCGTCCGCCGCCTCGTCGCGGACGGTGAAGGACTCGTCCCCTTCGCCCCGGTCGAGCCCGGTGGCCGTGCCCTCCCGGCGGGGCGCGCTCAGGGGCGGGGCGGCCGCTGCGCCTCGTCCAGGGCTTCCACCTTCCCGGCGATGCGTTCCAGGGCGGCGAGGTCTTCCGGTGCGAGGCGGTCGATGAAGTGGTGGCGCACCGACTCCAGATGCTCGGGCGCGGCGTCCATCAGGGTGTCCATGCCCTGCTCGGTGAGAACGAGGATGCAGCCCCTTCCGTCGTCCGGGTCGGGTGCGCGCCGGATGAGGCCGCGCGCCTCCATGCGGGTCGCGTGCCGGGAGAGCCGGCTGCGCGACCAGCCCATCTTCGCCGCCTGCCCGTGCAGGGCGCCGGCGTGGTCCGGACGTTCCGACAGCGTGCTGAGCACCTCGTAGTCGGCCTCGGAGAGGCCGATCCGGGAGAGGTCGCGCGCGGTGCCGGTCTGGACGGCGACCACCATGCGGCGGAAGGCCCGCCACGCTCGCTCCTCGTCCGGGTCCAGCCAGCGCACGGGTTCGCTCGACGGTCTCTTTGACATGTAAACAACCTATCCCGTAGGTTCATTTACATGTCAACGAACAAGACGCGCGTCCTCGTGCTGGTGTGCAGCACCCGTCCCGGCGCCCTCGGCCCCGCGGTCGGGGCATGGCTGACCGGGACGATCGCCCCCCGCGCCGCCGACCTCGGCGCCGAACTGGTGCCGCTGGCCCTCGCCGACCTCGGCCTCCCGTTCCTCGACGAGGAGGAGCACCCGTCGTCGGGCGTGTACCGGAACGAGCACACGCGACGGTGGAGCGCGATGGTGGACGCGGCGGACGGCTTCATCATCGTGACGCCGGAGTACAACTACGGGATGCCGGCGTCCCTGAAGAACGCCCTGGACTACCTGTCCCGGGAATGGGCGTGGAAGCCGGTCGGCTTCGTCGGCTACGGCAACACCTCGGCGGGCACGAGGGCCGTGCAGCACGCCAAGCAGGTGGTGACCACGCTGCGGCTGGTGCCGCTGGGCGCCACGGTCGCGCTCCGCATCGCCGACGCCGTGCACGACGGGGAGGTGCGGCCCCCCGCCGCCGCCGCCGACGCCGCGATCGGCGTCCTGGGCGAGCTGGTCCGGCTCGCGCACGCGCTCCGGCCGATGCGCGAGCAGGCGCGGCCCGAGAACGCGGCCGGGCCCGAGCCGGGCTCCTACCTGCGGCGATTGACGCCCGACGACGCCCCCGAGGTGACCGTCCTGCAGCGGTGCTGCTGGGTGGACGAGGCCCTCGCCAACGACCCCCGGACCGTCCCCGCGCTGCACGAGTCCGTGGAGCAGGTGCGCGACTGGCTCGCGGACTGGCACGCGGTCGGACTGTGGCGGGACGGCCGGCTCCTCGGCATGGTCCGGACCCGCCGCGTCGACGCGGAATGGCACGTCGGACGGCTCGGCGTCGCCCCCGACCTGCGGGGGCGCGGCCTGGGCCGCTGGCTGCTCCGGAAGGCGGAGGCCGCCGCCGACCCGTCCTGCCGCCGCATCGTGCTCTCCACCGGAGCGGGCAGCCGGGACAACATCGCCCTCTACCGGAGCGAGGGATACCGGCCGGCTCCCCGCGCCCGCGAAGACGGCACCATCCGCCTCACCAAGGAACCCCTCCGCACCGGCTGACCAGCCACTGGAGACGATCCTCGACCCGCTCGAAATCCTGCCGGCGTCCGACGAACTCCTCGGCCCGATCAGGGCGCGGCTGCGCGTGGAGGCCGAGGTGCGGGCCGACCAACTGCTCGGGCCGTGGCCCGTACGGCCGGTCACCCCGCGGCGTCCGCCGTGTCCTACGCCACGGCGGGGGCGATGCTCGGCATCACCCGGCAGGCGTCCACGACCTGGTCGAACGCGGCAAACTCGACAGGCGCCCCGACGGTGGCGTCACCACCTCCTCCGTCCGTGACCGGCGCGCACCGGGTCGTCGCCATGGACCTGCGCGGCCACGGGCTGTCCGGGGCCGTCCGGGTGGCGTTGCGCACCACCGACGAGGGCGTCTTCCTGCGGCCGGACGCCGCGCTCGCCAGGCGGACCCGTTACGACCTGCACTTCCAGGACGGCGTCGCGGCGGTGGCCGACATCGATGGTCGACGAACAGCCCGAGCAGATCGCCCGAGCCGTCCTGGATTTCGGGGCACAGAACCCACGCCCTCGCCGATGAGACGGAGTGCCGGACGGCGTCGAGAAACGTGAGGTCCGACCGGGGGCCTCGGGTCACCCGTTGGGCCGGCTCGGGTGCCGTCTGCGGTGTACTGCCCAGGCGATCGCGGCGGCGGTCGCCATCGCGGTGGTGGCCAGAATGCGGATCCGGGGGGCCAGCGTTCTCTGCAGAGCCTGCTGCTGGCGCCGTTTGAACGTGGCCGCGTCGTTCTCCCGGGGGAACGGCTCGTCCGGGACCGGTACGCCGAGGAAGGCGCACAACGGCGCCCATCCGTCCTTGACCTCGAACACCAGCAGCCGGTCCTCGGGCACGTGCGCCCTCACCTCGGCGACATGCCGTTCGAAGCGCTCGGCCATCTCCGCGCGCTCGCCGAACGCCCCGCCGATCTCGCGCTGCCAGGTCGTCCGCTGCACGCGGTCGAGGACGTCCGCCACGGACCCGGGGCGGCGCGGGCCCCGCCAGCTCAGCACCCGCACCAGGAGCGGCGGCTCGGCGAGCACGGCGGACATGGTCTGCGCGGCGCTGTCGTACCAGCGCCGCGGATCGCGGACGGTGAGCACCACCTTGGCGTCCGGGAACGCGTCGACGATGTCGCGCCAGAACGCGGTGCCCGGCGAGCCGACGGCGCAGCCGTGGCCCGCGAAGACCTTCCCCCAGTCCACCGCCCGCCCGTCCAGCGCGGCGGCCCAGTCGGCGGCGCGCTCCGGCTCCGCGTTGAGGACCCGCATGTTGTAGCACGGGCCGTACCCGAGCCGGTCGAGTGCCAGCGCGAGCGAGGTCGTGCCCGTTCGGAGGAAACCGACGCCGATGACCTGCACGCGAACTCTCCTCAGGTTGAAGTGGACGACGTCCGGCGGGCGACCAGGGTGCCGGGGTCCTCGCCGTCGTCGACGGGGCGGAGGGCGGTTCCGGCCGTCGGGGTCAGCCCGGCCGCCGCCAGGTCGGCGACGACGGCGTCCGGCCGGTGCAGGTAGTGGGCGCGTTCCACCACTTCGGTCGCCACCGGATCGCCTCGGTGGTACGTGCGGTAGACGAACCGCAGGTGCGCCCGGTCGTCGCCGTCGGGCCGCGCCTCGCACGACATCTCGTACCGGCAGTCGCCGAGGGAGGCCACGTCGGCGACGTGCTCGGGCCAGTCCGGTACCGGTTCCGACAGGACCATGTCCATCGCCACCTCGCCGTCCTCGGCCAGATGCTCGGCGATGGCCTCGAAGAGCGCGGGCCGCTCGGCGTGCGGGACGTGCTCCAGCACACCCGCCAGGTACACGAAGTCGAAGCGGCGGTCCAGGTCGAAGTGGGGCGCCGCGCGGTCGAGCACGGTGACGCGGGCGCGCAGGTGCGGGCGTTCGGCGAGCTTGGCCAGCAGCACCGCGCGCATGGTGGCCGATCGCTCCAGGCACAGGACGGTGGCGGCTCGCTCGGCCACGGCCAGCGTGATCCGGCCGGTGCCCGCGCCGATCTCCAGCGCGTGCCCGTCCCGGGGCGCGCGGTCGGCGAAGAACCGGGGGTCGGGGAGGGCGCCCTCGCCGCGGGAGGCGCGGAAGAGGTCGTAGTAACCGGGCTGGAAGGCGTACGGGTCGGTGCCGAGCGGAGCGACCCGGGCGAAGGAGGACATGCGAGTCACCTGCCTGTCTGGTCGGTACGGGGTCGCGTCGTCAGGAGGTCGTGCGCGGGCGACGTCGTCCGGCCGTCCCGGGTGAACCGCGCCGGGCGTGTCCACTCGCGGAGGGCCCGGCCGGCGCGTTCCCTGATCCGCACCCGGCCGCCGGACTCGACGGCGATGGTGCGCTCCTCGCTCCAGCCGGTGAGGCGGAACTCGCCCAGCCCGACGTGCACCAGGCCGAAGGCGGGCTCGCCGTCGATGGCGAGGACGAGCCGGTCCTCGTGCGCGAGGACCTCGGCGTCGGCGTCGGGCCTGGCCTCGACCTCCTCCTCCGACCACTGCGCGAAGTCGCCCGGCAGCCGGAACCGGCAGCACAGCCGGTCGCGTTCGGACGCGCTGAGCGGCACCGGATCGCGGGCGAACATCACCTCGCTCAGCGGCAGCAGCTCCCGGAACTCGTCCGGCAGCAACCCGACGATCTCGCGGCTGACCAGGCAGTCGAGCACCATGTGCACCCGGGAGCGGTCTCCGCCGTTCGCCACGTAGTGGCGTCGGCCGAAGTCGCCGAACCACAACCGTCCCGCCGTCCAGTGCTCGGACACGCCGTCGATCACCACGACGGCGTCCGGGTTGGTGTCGATCGGCACATGCAGCCGCAGGAGCCCGCGTTCGAACCCGTACTTGTAGTCGCGGTGCTCGTGCACGGTCGCCCCCGCGCCCAGGGCGATCAGCCGGACGCCCCGGACCGGCGCCGGCAGGGCGTCGACGACCTGGGCGAGGGCCGGGGCTTCGGCCAGCCACGGAGTGTCGGCGAAGTCGGTCAGGCCCGCGCCGCCCGGGTCGGTCCGTTCCGGGTCGCCGCCGACGCTGCGCAGCGGCAGGATGCGCCAGTCCACGCCGGACTCCGCGGCGGCGCCGTCCTGGCTGTAAGGGCGCTGGGCGCGCCACCGCCGGCGCCGCAGCCGGTCGAGGTCGGCGCGCAGCGCTTCGGCGTCGAAGCCGAGCCGCATCGGCGCGGACGGCGGGTACGCGGCGGGCGGGTCGGCGGGCGGGTCGGCCGGCGGTTCGATGGCCTGGTGGTGCGTCGTCATGGTCGCTGCTCCCGGGCGCCGGTGGCGGGCAGGTCGGAGACGTCGAGGGCGAAGCGGCCGACCGCCCACGCGATGGCGGGCACGTTCTCGCCGAGCGCCCGGCGGTCGAGGTTGCCGATCGTGTCGCACGGCTGGTGGTAGCAGGGGTCGTACAGCCGCCCGGCCGTCCCGCCGAACCGCGCCGCCTGCGCGGCGGTCTTGACCCCGAGGACGCCGCCGTTCAGGCCGCCGACCGGGACGCCCGCGGCCATGAACGGCTCGTGGTCGGAGCCGACGGCCCGCAGGTCGTGGCTCTCGTAGGGGAGTCCGGCGCGGTCGAAGTAGTCCTTGAAGACCTTCTCCACGACCCCCGACCCCGGCGGGCCCGGCGGGGTGCCCGGCGGCTGCTCGCTCGCGTCCCCGTCGAGGACGAACCGGACCCCGTTCGGCGCGGCGATCAGTTCGAAGTTGAGGTAGAGCGCGATCTCGGCGCGTTCGTCCGGCGTCAGGTTGCGCACGTAGTGGTAGGAGCCGATGTCGATGAGCTCCTCGGCCCCCCACAGCGCGAACCGGACTCTGTGCCGCACCTTGTCCTGGTGGGGAGCCAGCCGCAGCGCGGTCGCCATCAGCGCGGCGGCCGCGGCGGCGTTGTCGTTGATGCCGGGTGCTTCGCTCACGCTGTCCAGGTGGGCGCCGGCGATGACGGTGCGGCCGTCGCCGCCGCCGCGCGTCTCGGCGAACAGGTTGGTGGTGACTCCCGCGACCTCGTGCCCGCGCAGGTCGAGGCGCAGCCGCACCCGGTGCCGCGCGGCCTCCCGGGCGAGCCGTTCGGCCTCCGCCTGGGGGATGCTCGCCACCGGGATGGTGAACGCCTCCCGGTCGAACCCGTGCAGCCGGTAGATGTTGTCCGGACTCGGCGTCGCCAGGTAGATCAGCATCGCCTTCGCGCCGAGCCCGGCGGCGACCCGCTGCTGTGCCGTGTGGCCGCAGGAGCCGCGCCGCACCACCACGACGGACCCGGCCACGGGCAGCCCGTCGTAGTCGGCGGCGGAGCATCCGGCGGCGTCGTCCGTCGTGGCCCGGGGCACGACGAGGTGGGCGTCGAGGCCGCCGGGCGGGGTGCCGGGCGACCAGCGCATGACCAGCGCGCGCACCTGCCGGACGGCGGGCGCGGTCACCGTCGCGCTCTCCGCGTCGACCCGGTAGTCGGTGTACGGCACGTGCTGCCGGTAGACGCGGTAGCCGGCGGCGGTCAGCACCTCGGCGGCGTAGCGCGAGGAGGCTTCGAACCCCGGAGTGCCGGTGGAGCGCACCCCGCCGTTCTGCGCGGCGATCCGGTCGAAGGCACGCAGGTGCCGCCACACGTCGCCGCCGCGGGTGGACTCCGCCAGCATCCGCGCCAGCCAGAGCTCCCCGGACCCGCCGGCGGACGCCTCCCGGGCCGGTGCCGCGTGGGGCGGGGCCGCGGAAGCGGCGGACGGCGGAGCGGCCGAAAGGACGGCGGCGGCCATGGTGACGAGGCCGGTCGCCAAGGCGGTTTTCGTGCGCACGAACACCCTCAACAGCCCTCCAGTGAAAAAGTGGTGCCCGGAAACAAAAACCTTGTAGATATGTGCTGAAAGCCTCTGAACCGGGCCGCTTGATGATCAATGAATGCCCGGCATATCGGGGCAGGTAGGAAGCGTGCCCCGATATGCCGGGCACCCTCTATGCCACTCAGTGGAGGTAACGCATCCGTGCCACCCCCTTTCTGTCGAGACGATTTCCAGGTCGGTCAGGCGAGCCGGGCTCTGAGCCGAGCCACGCCCCGCAGTGTGAGGTTCCGGTGGTAGACGGGCTCGCCCGCGAGGCGGAGGCCCGGGAACTCGGTCGCGAGCAGGCCGAGGACGACCCGCGCCTGGAGGACCGCCAGCGACTGCCCGAGGCACGCGTGGGCGCCCCGGCCGAACCCCAGATGCGGGTTGGGGCGGCGGGCGAAGTCCAGCTCGTCGGGCTCGGCGAACCTGGCCGGATCCCGGTTCGCGGCCGCCAGCATCAGCGTCACCGCCTCGCCGGGCGCGATGACATGGCCGCCGACGCGCGCCTCCCGCACGCACGCCCGTCCGTCGGCCTGCACCGGCGTCACGTACCGGACCAGTTCCTCCACCGCGAGGGACAGGTCGGCCCGAGCGAAGCGCGCCCAAGTCTCCGGCTCGTCCAGCAGGACGACCAGGGCGTTGCCGAGCAGCCGCCCCGCCGATTCGAACCCGGCGTGCAGGACGGCCCGCAGCGTGTTCAGCAGCACCGGACGCGCGATGCCGGAGCCGGGCGCCTTGGCCGCCACGTGCGCCACCAGCCCGTCCGCCGGCGGGTCGTCCAGCCAGCGGCCCGTGTATTCGGCCAGCTCGGCGCGGGCTCGCACGGCGGGCCCCGCGGTCTCCGGCCAGACGCCGGCGTCCATGCCGTCCACGATCGTCTGCGACACCGGCAGGAACCACGCGGCGTCGATCGGCGGCACCCCGAGCACCGCGGTGATGGTGTCCAGCGCGAGGGGCGCGGTGAGGTCGGACACGCAGTCGAACTCCCCGGCCGCGCGCAGCCGCCCGGCCCGGGCGCGGACCTGCGCGGCGATGCGCTCGCGCAGCGTGCCCGGGTCGAGGCCGCGGACCGCGTCGACCATGAAGTGCCGGATGGCCGTGTGCTCGGGCGGGTCGAGCGACTGGATGCTCAGCAGCGGCTCCGGGACGGCCTCGCCGATCCGGCGCCAGTCCGAGGCGAACGACTCCGTGTCGCGCAGCACCGCGGCGCAGCCGTCGTACCCGGTCACCACCCAGGAGTCGAGGAAGGCGCTGCGGTAGACGGGCGCGCTCTCGCGCATGCGGCCGAAGAGGGAGTAGGGATCCAGCAGCGCCGCGGGCTCCGCGAGTCCCGCCGCCGGGTCCGCGACCGGCGCCTCCGACATGTCGACCTCCTCGCACGGACGGCTACCGGCGAGCGGCCTCGAGCCCCGTTCGTCGCGTCCCGTACGGGTGGCCGGGAGGACGACGGCGCCATCGCTCAGGTGTCCGGGAGATCGTCCGACACATGATCTTTACCGATGGTAAATGGGCGATGCGGAATTGCCGAGTGCCGGATCCGGCCACCGGTCTTCCATTTCCCTGAACGCGTCGCCATGGCATGGTCTTGTAGTTCCGCCTCGCCGCCGAGGAGGCCGCCTGTGAGGGTTCTGCTGACCAATCCCGGGTTCCGGCTCCTGATCACCGGCCAGTCCTTATCGACCCTGGGCGACCGGGCGCTCATCATCGCTTTCGGCATCTGGGTGAAGGAGCTGACCGGCAGCAATGCCGCGGCGGGCGGCGCGTTCTTCTTCGTCGCCCTGCCGTTCCTGTTCGCCCCGTTCGCCGGGGTGCTCATCGACCGGTTCCCGCGGCGCCAGATCTTCATCGCGACCAACCTGGCGATGGCGGGCGTCATGCTGCTCAGCCTGCTGGTGCGCGGCGAGGACCAGGTCTGGCTGCTGTACGCGATCATCCTCTGCTACGGCATCGCCGGTGTGATCATCACCGCCACCCAGGCCGCCCTCGTCACGGCGATCGTGGACGAGGACGCGCTCCCCGACGCCAACGGCCTCCTGCAGACCTCCGCCGACGGCGTGAAGCTCCTCGCCCCCCTCTTCGGCGCGGCGCTCTTCACGGTGGCGGGCGGCCACGTCGTGGCCCTGCTGGACGCGGCGACGTTCCTGGCGGCCGCGGTATGCGTGTGGCTCATCCGGGCGCCCGGCGACCAGCGCCACGTCACCGGTGCCCTGGAACTGCGCGAAGAAGTGCTGTCCGGCCTGCGCCACATCTACCGCTCCCCGCCGCTGCGCACGCTGGTGGGCGCGCTGGGCCTGGGCATGCTGGTGACCGGCTTCTCGCAGACCCTCGTCTTCTCCATCGTCGACGACGGGCTCCACCGCGCCCCCGCGTTCATCGGCGTCCTGAGCAGCGTGCAGGGCGCGGGCGCCATCTGCGCCGGCCTGGCGGCGGGCGCCGCCATCCGCCGCGTGGGCGACCTGCGCACGGTGATGCTGGGCTTCGCCCTGGTGACGGCGGCGTCCCTCGTCTACCTGGCGCCCGCCGTCCTCCCGGTCGCGGCGGGGGCGTTCCTGTTCGGCTTCGGCATGTCCTGGACGACCGTCGGCCTGGTCATGGCGGTGCAGCGGCGAACCCCCGACGCCCTGCGCGGACGGGCGCTGTCCGCGGCGATGGGCGTCGTCAGCACCCCGCAGACCGTCTCGATTGCCTTGGGCGCGGCCCTGTCCCTGGCGGTCGACTACCGGGTCCTGCTCCTCCTCATGGCCGCGGTGACCGCCGTGAGCGCCGTCTGGCTACTGCGGGTCCCGCCCGCCCCGCGAACCCCCGCGCCCGAAGCCGACCCCGCACCGGACACCAAGACCGCACGTTAGCCGGACGGCCTCCGCGGACGACCGGAGGCCGTCCCGGTCAGGCGCCGTTCTCGACCAGCGCCTTGAGCCGCGGCAGCGTCTTCTCGATGCCCTCGGCGTTCCGCTGGGGGATCGGCGTGCGCACGAGCAGGCCGCGCAGCGGCGACGTGGAGAAGTCGCAGGTCTCGGTCACGCGCGTGCCGCCGTCGGCCTCCTCGAGTTCGTAGCGCCACCGGTGCTTGCCGGGGTGGCACCACGCGATCCGCCGGTCCGCCTCGAACTCGACGACCGTGTTGACGATCCGGTAAGGCATGCCGAACATCTTCATGGCCGTCTTGAACTTGTCGTTCAGCGCCAGTCGCTCCGGGCCCGAGATCGCGTTCTGCACGGTGCCGGAACCGTCGAAATCGGGGTGGCGATGAGGGTTGGCGAGCACCGAGAACACCGCCGACGGCGGTGCGGCGATGACGATGTCGCGCGAGACTCGGAGCGGACGGGATGCAGAGGGCATGCGGTACTCCAGGTTCACCGAGGCGCTAACGGACAGCATGCTGTCATGTCCGGGCATACTGTCAACAATCGCGATCGGACCTGCACCGTCTGAGCAGCGGCGCTCCATCGTCCCGCTCCCGCAGGGCGCCGCCGGCCGCGGTCAGATCGCGGTGGCCACCTTCCACGCCGAGTGCATCGCGCCCTCGATGTAGCCGACCTCGCCGGCGTCGCCGACGAGGTGGACCGCGATGCCCGCCCCGGCCAGCTCGTCGGCGAGCGGCGCCGCCGCCGAGACGCCCGCCGCCACGACGACCATGCTCGCCGGCGCGGACCGCGACTCGCCTTCGACCGTGAACTCGACGGTCTTCGGGGTGATGCGCTCGACGGTCGCGTTGCGGTGGATCTTCACGCCCAGCTCGCCGGCGTGCTTGACGGCCGTCCAGCGGCGGGGCATCGCCATCGGCACACCGAGCTGCCGGCCCTCCTCGACCAGGGTCACCCGGCTGCCGCGCTCGGCGAGGAACTCCGCGAGTTCGAGACCGACGAGCGATCCGCCGATCACGACGACGTCCTTGCTCATCGGCAGGAACCTGAGGAACCTGCGGCTCAGGTCGCGGATCCTGGCGGGGCTCTTGGTGATGCCGGCGAGACCGCCGAGCCTGCCGGCGATCCGGAGGAGCGGCCTTTGCTCCGAGACGTCACCGGTGCCGGTCATCAGGTCGCGCAGGCTGTCACCGGTGTGCACGTGGGGCAGGTCGCCGCCCGGCACGTCCGGACGTCCGCGCACGGCACCCGTGGCGACGACCACGGCGTCCGGCGCGAGCGCCTTGATCGTGGCGGCGGTGGCCTCGGTCTTCAACCGGACGTCGACACCGGCCCGCCGCACCTCCCGGGCGAGCCACTTCAGCAGGCGCTCGTTGTCGGGGGTGGTCAGCGTCGAGAACCACAGCGTCCCGCCGAGACGGTCGGTCTTGTCCAGCAGGGTGACGCGGTGGCCGCGCTCGGCGGCGACCCGGGCCGTCTCCATACCGCCCGGTCCGGCACCCACGACGACGACGTGCTTGGGGGTCGTGGTGCGCGGGAACGGCAGCAGCGTCTCGTCGCCCAGCGCGGGGTTGACCGCGCACAGCGGGGTGGCGTCCCAGAAGTTCTCCTGCACGCACACATAGCAGTTGATGCACGGGCGGACCTGCTCGCTGAGGCCCGCCTTCAGCTTGTCGACCAGGTCCGGATCGGCCAGCAGCTGACGGCCCATGGCGACGAAGTCGGTGTGCCCCTCGGCGATCATCCGCTCGCCGACCTCGGGCAGCATGCGGCCGACGGTGATGACCGGGATCGACACCGCCCGCTTCACGACCGCGGCGTTGGCGGTGTAGAAGCCGACCTTGTCGGGCAGCGGGCCGTCGGTGAAGTTCGCGAACGCGTTCAGCGCGGTGCCGGTGACGTGGATGGCGTCGGCCCCGGCCTGCTCGAACATGGCGGCGGCACGGGCGGCCTCGTCGGGCGTCAGCCCCTCGGACTCGCCGTACTCCTGGCCCGCCAGCCGCACGATGACGGCGAGGCCGTCCCCGACCTCTTCCTTGACCGCGCGGATCACCTCGCACGACAGCCGCGCCCGGTTCTCGAGCGTCCCGCCGTACTCGTCGGTGCGCTGGTTCGAGTAGCGGCTCAGGAACCCGCCGAGCACGTAGTTGTGGGCGCAGTGGATCTCGACGGCGTCGCCGCCGGCGGCCTTCACGCGGCCCGCCGCCTCCGCGAACATCCGGACCAGCCACGCGAGGTCCTCGTGGGTGGCCTCACGGTGGGCGGCCTTCTTGCCCTCCTGGATCGCGGCCATCTTCCCGAGTTCCTCGGGCGTGCAGTCGATCATCATGCTCATGTCGCCGGGAGGCTTCGGGACGGACGGCACCAGCTGCGGCCGGCCGTCCAGCGTGTCGATCCGGGCGACCTTGCCGTGGTGCACCATCTGCACGCACAGCTTGCTGCCGGCCTCGTGGACCGCGTCGGCCAGCGCCTTGAGCCCGGGGATGAACCGGTCCTCGGACAGGCCCGGCTCCTTGCGGCTCGTGCAGCCCTGCGGATAGGCGACGGCGCAGCAGCCCGTGATGATCATCCCGGTGCCGCCCCTGGCGCGGGCCGCGTAGTGGTCTATATCGCCCTGATGGATCTCACCGTCCTCGCAGAGGTTCATGTCCATCGCGGGGAGGACCACTCGGTTGGCCAGCGCGATGGGCCCGATCTTGCCGGGCGAGAGGAGGGCCGGGAACGTTCGCTGTCGGTTCACCACCAGCCGGAAGATATTTCACAACACCGATGGTTCCCGGCGCATTCTCGCTCAGCGAGACGCCACCTGGGCCACATCGCGCCGACCGACCATGAACCGGATCCGGGCACGGCGTTGCCCACCACGACCCGGCAGGGAGCCGTCGGCGCCGAGTTCCCGGCCGTCCCCCAGCACTCGGAAAACCGCGCCGGCCCCCACGATCGTCCTGGACGGCGAAAGATGCGAAACCGCACGAACTTCTTCGTGCCGCGGTAAGTCCCAGGACGTCCGTAAGTGCGCGCGAGTTCAGGCCGGACGGGGTCGAACTGATCACAGCCGGGCGCGCCAACTCCCCGGATCACACCCGCATCTCACCCTTCACAACGCGGCCACAGGGGCTGCGCACGGAAATGGGAGCGGCACCTATGCAGAAGATCCTGGTCACCGGCTTGGCGGCGGCGCTGGCGCTCGGCCTGACGGCCTGCGACGGCACCGGTACCGGCGACTCCGCGGCGGCGCCGCCCGCCTCGTCCGGCGCTTCCACGCCCGCCCCGAGCGAGACCTCCACCTCGGGCGGCGCCGCTTCCGCGCCGAACGCCTCGTCCCCCGAGGGGCAGGGCACTCCGGCGGCCCAGGAGCCTTCGAGCGAGACGCCGGGCGGCCGGCAGATCAAGTCCAAGTGGGGACAGCTGCGCTACCTGGCGCCGGGCAAGTTCACCGTCGGCGGCGTCGCCTTCTTCACCGCCAACGCCACCGTCCTCTACGTCGCCGATGACACCTGCCCGGACGGCAGCCGGCCCCCCGGCGACAGCAAGTGCAACATGGACGGTTTCGAGAAGTGGGTGCAGGCCGCACCGCGCAATGCCGTCGTGGAGTTCTCCGGCCAGTCCGCGACCCTGATCCGAGAGACGCAGTAATAGTCGGCATCATCGACGCCCTGGCCGGCCCCGGCACCACCTGCCGGGCCCGCCGGGGCGCCGGCGGCATGGTCCGCGTCCCTCATCCGGTCGGCGGGAGTAGCCCTCGAAAGGGTCAACTGCTCTCATGCCCGGTTCCGGGCACCGGTCGAGCAAGCCGGGTCGCTCCGCTCAACTCCTGGTCCGCGCCCCGCGCCGCATCCTCGGCCTGGACCACGGCCCCGGACGCAGCCGACCCGTTCAAGCCGGGCGCCCATTCGGCATCAGGCCGTGTCACGGTCCATGATCGTGACGAGAGGAGCAACCCGTGAGACGGTTCCTGACAGCGGCCCGTCCATGCGTGCGCCTCGCCAGCTTGACCGGTACCCCAGGGAGAACAATGACCCGCAAGTCCAAGCCCGACCTGTACGACCTTCTCCGGGCCGGCTTCGGCGACGAGAACGTCGACTCCGAGCCCGCCCGGCGCACCGGGCGATCCGCACCGGCCGAAAAGCCGTCCCCGCCCCGGCGTTCCGCAGCCGCCCGCTCGGGACCTGTGACGGTGCGCAAGCCCGACCCGCGAGTGTGGAAAGCCGCGCAAGAGGCCGTCGACGGCGACACCAGCCGCCTGGAAGTCATGGCCGACGGGTCGGTCTTCATCTACAACCAACCGATCAGATGACTCGCAACGACCCGCAACCCGACGGCCGGTCCCGGACGCCGGGGTAACCAGCTCACGGCCGGTTCCGGCTCTCCCGCGACGAGGTCACCTGGTCGCCGACGACCTGCCGCGTTCGGCGCTCGGCCTCACCGTCGCCGTCCCGTCGTCCCCGAACGCGCGGACGGCGTCCAGATTCGGCACGCCCTCCTCGACCTGCCGAGATACCGCAGCGTCGCCGGACGGCGATCCGCCACCGGTTCCGCCGCGCGGGGTCCCCGCACAGCGAGGACTGCCGGACCAGCGACGCGCGGCGATCTACCGGGCGTGCCGGGGCGGCATCCAGAGGTGCGCCCGGACGTTGCGGGTTTCCTTGCAGGTCACGTACAGCGGGCGGTAGGCGTCCCGGTCGACGGCGTCGTCGGCCACGGCGGCGCGGTAGAGGTCGTCGGAGACCAGCATGCCGACGTCGGAGTCCGGGGCGGCGCTTATCGCCTGCTTGAACGCCGGAGCGTCCAGCAGCCGAAAGAGACGCGTCACCGCGTGGCCGAGTACTCCGTGCGTGTCGAAATGGACGTCGCCGCTGTGGACGGCCACGCGCAGCCGCAGCCGGGCGACGTCGTTGGTGATCCGGTTGGCGCGGCGCAGGCGGGCGGTGAGGTGGTGCGCCAGGGGGTCGAGGACGTGGAAGGCGTGCGCCGTCGGCGGCGCGATGATCAAAGCGCCGTCGCCGCGGTCTTCGTGGTGGCACTCGTGCCAGTGCAGCCCCGTGATGGCGAGCGAGTCGGCGACGACGTCGTACATGCTGCCGCGCAGGAACTGCTGGACGTCGCGGGTGCGGCGCTCGTCGCCGAAGTTCGGAATGTCGAGGCCGATGAGAGTCGTATTCATGGTGTGAACTCGCTTGGTCGATGCAGTGCAGTGGGGTGTGGCGTGCGACAGGTTTCGAGGGACCTGCTGAAAGCCGGGGGACGGGCGTGGGGCCGTCCCTCGTCAATGGTGTGGGCAGGGATAGTGAGAATCGTTGTCGCAACGCATCTGCTCATCCGCCCAAAAGGTCTCCAGTTCCTCGGTCGTCAGTTCGCCGAGGGGGACGGCCGGCAGCGGCCGTCCACTGCGTAGAGCCCAGACTGTGACCAGTGCGAGAGCCAGGTAGGCGTCTTCATCGGTCCGGTCGTCGTCCATTCGAGGGTCGTCGCCGGAGGAGTTCGCGGACGGTTCGGTCCGGTGGTCGATCAACGGTCGGCCTTCCACGATGGGGTCGGGCAGGGCGAGAACCACGCTGCCTGCCCGCCGCCCGCGAGACCCGGAGAATGCCCGACTCCGGACGGACCCCGGATGGATCTCGGATGGACGCGAGTTACCGTCACGTACATCCGGGATTCATCCGGGATGCTCCTAGGGCGTGACAGTTGACCGCCTGATGCGCTATCGGCATAGACCTGGCAGTACGCACCCAGGACCGTGAATGTGTCATGTGACCGTTCCGTTCCGGGTGGAGCTGGCATCATGCCGGTTTCAACGGTCCGCAACATCCGCGACAAGGACGGTCAATATGGACAAAGGTCGCATATATTGCCGTAACGAAGTGATTCGGGTGTTGGCCTACAATCGCGACATAGTGGGGGCGGTGTCTTTTACAGCGATCGATCAGAAATCGAGGGAACTCGAGGAAACCGGACATCGCGTGTGCGGCGTCCAGGTCGAGCGGGTTCCGCGCTCAACGGCCAACGACCTGTGGAGGAAGCCCGCGGGGCGCGTCCCCAGGTGGGAACTGCTCGAGTCCCTGTGGGCGACGCTGTACCGGTTGGCCGAGGAGAGGGGGCGGGACACGAGCGCCATGATCACGCTGGACGAACTGCGAGATCGTCACCGGCGCATAGACGCTCCGCCGGTCGAGGCTGTGGCGCCTGGGCAAGGCGGTCGGGGCGCGGACGGACGACCCGCGGGCGCCGGCATCTCGGCGGACTCATGGCAAGCGGCAGAAGCTGGCCTCAATGTCCCTCGGTTCCCTGCGGGGGTGCCTGTGCCGGGCGTCCAGAGTGGGCGCTACGTTCGAGACGTCGACGATCAGTTCATCGACGAGTTGCGAAGGCGCGGTCACCACGCCCCCTGGCGAACCTATCAAGACGCCGTTCCGGACTGGTTCGAACTCTACGTAACAGCCGAGCCGGAACTGGCAGAGATCAGAACGTATGCTCCGCGCCGCATACCCAGTCTGTTGCAAACCGGCGAATACGCTCGACTCGCCATCGCCGCGGACCTCCCGAACTGCTCGGATGAAGCCTTGCAGCGCAGAGTGGAGCTGCGGCTGTGCCGGCAGGAAATCCTGCACCGCCCGGATGCACCGAAGCTCTGGATCGTTTTCCATGAAGGCGTCCTCCGCGAGGACCTGGGCAGTCGGCCGGTGCTGCGGGCGCAGGTGCGGCATCTCCTGACGCTCGCGGAGCAGCGCAACATCACGATCCAGGTGATACCGGCCGACAGGGCCAGCAGGGCCGTGGAGGACGGTCCGCTCACGATCATGAGGTTCCCCGATTCCCATATCAACGACATGGTGTTCCTCGAACATCGCACCAACGGGTTTTATGTCACTCACAAGCCCGAGGTCAGCTATCTCGCTGCCGTGTTCTCCACCTACCTGGTCGAGGCGCTACCGCCCTGCGAAAGCGTGCGCTTTCTGCGTGAACTCATCTGACCGGTCTCAGCCAGAAGGCCACCGACCCGTGCCATAGGGCGGAGCATCTGCTGTCATGGGAGGGTCGGCGCAGGCGACCCGGATCTGGAGATCACCATGGCGAGCGACGAAGACTTCCTGGCAGCGGCCGAGAAGGACCTCATGCGCGGGATCGACACCAGCGTTCCGCACTCGGCGCGCATCTGGAACTATTGGCTCGGAGGCAAAGACAACTTCGCCGTCGATCAGCAGGCGGGGGACGACTACGCCCGCCTCTTCCCCGGAATTTTCGACCTGGCGCAAACAGAACGGGCGTTCCTCGGCCGCGCGATCCGATACCTGGTCGGCGAAGCGGGAGTCCGGCAGTTCCTCGACGTCGGCACCGGCCTGCCCACCGAGGACAACACGCACCAGGTCGCCCAGACCCTCGCGCGGGAATGCCGCGTCGTCTACGTCGACAACGATCCGCTCGTCCTCGCCCACGCCCATGCCCTCCTCGTCGGCACCCCGGAAGGCTCCACCGACTACATCGACGCCGACATGCGCCACCCCGACCGGATCCTGGAGCAGGCCAGTCGGCTGCTGGACTTCGACGAGCCGATCGGCCTGCTGTTCATGGGCGTCCTCGGCCATATCACCGACCACGACGAAGCCCGCACGATCGTGTCGCAACTCTTGGACCCGCTGCCTTCGGGCAGTTTCCTTGCCCTCAACGACGGCACCGACACCAACGAGGAATTCAACCGGGCGCAGCAAGGCTACGACGAGACCGGTGCCGTCCCCTACCGGTTGCGGAGCCCGGAGCAGATCGCCCGCTTCTTCGAAGGCTTGCAGCTGGTCGAGCCGGGCGTCGCTCCCGTACCGCTATGGCGCCCCGAACTCGGCCACCCCAACGCCCCGCGGGCCATGGACGTCGTCGGGGGAGTCGGCAGAAAACTCTAGGCGGGCGAGGGGGAAGTCCGGTGCTTCATGGCCTCGTCGTGCAATGCGGCGAAGGCGGACAGGAATGCCGTGGGCAGCGCACCGAGCGCGTACAAGACCCGGAAGTCCACGTGCGGCAGCAGGAGCAGACCTGCCAGCGCGGTGAGGATGCCGCCGAAGTAGTAGCCGCTGTACATCACCGCGTTGTTCAACTGACGGCGGTGGACACGCCGCCGCCGAGTCCGAGACCGACGCGGAAGCGAAGCAGGCCCAGCATCTCCGGGCTGGTGGAGAACGCGGACAAGTTTCGCTGTTGCCTCGTGGTCGGTGGCACTCCCGCGTTCGCGGCCACGTATCACCGCGAAGAGGTTCCGGTTTAGAAGTCGTCCGGAAAACGCGTGGCCCTAGGAATGCTTCGGGAAGCGCGGTGCGATGGCCGACAGCATCAGCGCGGCCAGCACGGCCAGGAGGCCGAACGCCAGGTGGAAGTCGCCGAGGCTGTCGCGCAGGAAGCCGATCAGCACGGGGGCCAGCGCGGCACAGGCATAGCCGACGAAGAAAGCCATCGCGCTGATTCGCCCCGCCTCGGCCGCATCACGGCCGATCACCACCGGCAGCGTCAACACGAGCGTGAACAGGCCGCCGTGGCCGATGCCCAGAGCCAGGATCCACACCCAGGTCGCGGTCCCCGGAGCGGCCGCCAACCCCGCGAAGCCGATGGCGGTCATCGCCGTGGTCAGCGCCAACCCGAGGCGCTTGTCCGTCCGTTCGCCCAGCAAGGCCGGAACGGCCAGCATCGCGACGACCTGAATGGAGATCATCCCGGTCAGCAGCGCGCCGGCGACGGTCTCGCTGTGCCCCCCCCCGTCATCGTGGAGCAGCGGCGCCACCCAGGCCAGTTCGCAGTAGTAGAGCGCGGAGTTTCCGGCGGACAGGGCCGTGACGCGCCAAGCCGCGCCGCTGCGCCACGGCAGCCCGCTCGTGGTCGGCCCGGCCGCGCCCGCGACACCGTCCAGGGCGAGTGTGCCCTTGGCGGCCCTCCACATCACCATGCCCGCGAGCGCGAGCACGGCCCAGGACGCCAGCGCGCCGGGCCAGGAGCCGAGGGCGTCGGCCAGCGGCGCACTGACACCCGCGGCGACCGCGCCGCCCAGGCCGAGACCGGCGGTGTAGATACCGGTGACCAGCCCGGCCCGCCCGGCGAACCGCATCTTGACCACGGCAGGCAGCAGCGTCTGCGCGATCGCGATGCCGGCCCCGACGACGGCGGCGCAGCTCATCTGCAGCACCGTCGAGTCACCGAAACCGCGAGCCGCCGTCGCGACCGCGATGATGCCGAGCCCCAGCATGACTCCGCCGTGAAGCCCGAACCTGCGGCCGACCACGGCCGCCAAGGGCGCGCAGACCCCCATCGCCAGCGTCGGGATGGTCGTCAGCAGCGCCACTCCTGTGGCCGACAGGCTCACATCCGTTCGGATGCGGTCCACCAGCGGAGACACCGCGGCGATCGCCGGCCGGAGATTGGCCGCCGCGACGAACAGCGCGATGGCCGCCATGCCGAGGGCCGTCCGCACCTGGACGTCCGGTTCCTGAGTCTGTGTCACGCCCGCTCCAGTTGATCTCGGACAATCAGTATCCGAGATATATCACAACGCGGACAAACTTTGTCCGAGATCGGTAGGATGGCAGCATGAAGCTGTCCAACGGGGTCGAATGGGCGCTCCACGGCTGCGTCACGCTCAGTCAGGCCGGGGAGCCGGTGCCGGCGGCGCGACTCGCGGAGCTGCACGGCATCCCTCGCGCCTACCTGGCCAAGCACCTGCAGGGGCTGTCCCGAGCGGGCATCGTGCATTCCACCGCGGGACAGGTCGGTGGCTACACCCTCACCCGACCCGCGTCCGCGATCACCGTCCTGGAAGTCGTCCAGGCCATCGACGGAACCGAGCCCGCCTACCGCTGCACCGAGATCCGGCAGAACGGGCCACTGGCAGTCCCTGCCGATCAATGCTCGCAACCGTGTGCGATCGCCCGTGCCATGGCGGCCGCCCAGGACGCCTGGTCCGCTGCCCTGTCCGCCATCACCATCGCCGACCTGGCCACCGGCATCGACGCCGACAGCAACGGCACCGCGCTGGCCGACGTCCGCCGCTGGCTGACGACTACGGCCGGTTCGGCGCGCAGTAGAGAGCAGGAGTGACGAACTAACCACCCCCGGCTATCCCGGCGCCGTCACCATGTCCGGCAACGCCTTCGACCCTGGCGGGCCGGACTGCCTGCACCGACCGCCCCGCGGCCACCGACCGTTCGCCAGGCCACCGCCTGGTTCTTGAGCAACCCCGCCTGGACCTCGAAACCCGGCACCGCCTCGACAGCCTCTGCGACGCCGGCCCGCAGCTTGCCGTCCGACGCGAGCGGGTCCGCGAGTTCGCCGAAATGATGGTCCACCGCCACGTTCGGCGACTGGATACTGAGGTGCCACGGATCTTCCGGACAGGGCCCCAACTAGAGTTGGGGAGAACCGGAAGGGAAGGTCGTTGGCACGACAGAGGCGGCATTTCACCCAGGAGCACAAGGACGAGATCGTCCGCATGGTCCTGGACGGCCCGCGCCCCATCGCCCATGTGGCCCGTGAGGTCGGCATCCACGACACCCCCCTGGGCAACTGGGTCAAGGACTACCGCAGACGCCACGGCGACGACGCGTCCACCACACCGGCCGGCGCCCCGAAGAGCCTCCGGGAACGCGAACTCGAACGCGAGAACCGCAAACTCCGCGAAGAGAA
>NZ_AULB01000040.1 GCF_000425065.1 Actinomadura rifamycini DSM 43936 | reverse complement strand
GAAGCGCGGTAACGTGTGGAGTCGACCGGTACTAATAGGCCGAGTGGCTTGAACACACTGAACGTTCAAAGCATCTCGCTGTGTGTTTGTTCGCGTCCCTGTGTGGTTCCTGGAAAACAAACGGGAACCCGTTTTGATAAGTGAATTTTCGAGCTGTCTGCTCGGACGTTGATTTGCCTGCCCTGGTTGTTTCGGGGTGGTGCGTGAGGCGTTCGGTGGTTATGGCGAGAGGGAAACACCCGGTCCCATTCCGAACCCGGTAGTTAAGCCTTTCAGCGCCGATGGTACTGCATGGGAGACTGTGTGGGAGAGTAGGACGCCGCCGGACTCTTTTTGTGGGGAGGCCCCGCCGTTTACGGCGGGGCCTTTCTCATTTCCGGATGGTCTCCGGCATCCCCTGGTCGGTCCCCGCGTGTTGCAGGCGGGCGGCAGTGACGAAAAGGCCGAGAGCGACGAGGCCGGCGGCTCCGGCGACGGTGGGGAGCGGGCCGGGACCGGCGGCGTCCAGCACGGCGCCACCGACACCTCCACCCACCGCGACGCCGATGTACGTGCCGGACGTGTTGAGCGCCAGAGCCTGCGTGGCGACGGGACCGGCCAGCAGGTGAAGCCTCGCCTGGACGGCCGGGGAGTTCCAGAACGCTGCGCCGCCCCACACCGTCACGATGCCGAGGAGCAGGACGACCGGTACGGGGCGCAGCGGCCACAGAGCGCCCAGCGCCGCCATGGTCGCGACGAACGCCCCTACACCGGCGGCGAGGGTGCGGTCGGGACCCCAGGCGTCGGTCGCGCGTCCACCCGCCCAGATGCCGACCATGCCCGCCAGGCCGGAGACGGCGAACAGGACGCCGCGGTCGGTGACGTCGGCGTCCGCGAGGGCGGCGGTGAACGGTGCCAGGTACGTCAGCAGCATCATCGAGCCGAACATCAGCACGACGTTCGCCGCCAGCCCCATGGAGATGGCGGGACGGGCGAGGACGGCGATCTGGTCGCGCACCGGCAGGGCGTTCTGCTCGCCGGCGGCGCGGGGCAGCGCGGTCGCGAACGCGAGAGCGACGAGCGCGCCCGCGGTGGCCATCAGCGCGAAGGTCGCGCGCCAGCCGAACGCTCCTCCGATCCAGGCACCGGCGGGTACACCGAACGCGATCGCTCCGGTGACGCCGAACGCGACGGCGGCGACGGCGCGTCCCGTGCGTCCGGGGGCGGCGAGGCGCGCGGCGGTCGCGAAGAGCGCGGGCGTCGCGGCCGCGGCGGACAGCGCCGCCGCGACCCGCAGCGCCATCAGCGCCGGGAAGGACGGGCTGAACGCGGCGCCGAGATTCGCGGCGGTGAAGACGAGCGCCGCCGCGACCAGGACGGTCCGGCGGGGAAGCCGGGCGGTGGCGACGGCGGCGAGCGGCGCGGCGACCGCAACGGTCATGGAGAAGACGGTGACGAGCTGCCCGGCCGTTCCCTCGCTGACATCGAGGGAACGGGCGATCTCGGGCAGGACTCCCGCGATGACGTAGTCATCGGTGTAGAAGACGAGCGCTCCTGTCGCGAGCGCGAGCAACCAGCGGGGCACGGCGGTCCTAGGTGGGAGAAGAAAGGATTTCGACCCCTCAACCTAGGAAACGGTCCAGCCTCGCCGCCAAACCTTTTCGGACGCCCGAGACCGGCGCTCCCATCCAGCCGTGACTCAGTCCGTGATTTGCAGCGTTCGCACGTACTGCCGCCGCTTCGCGTCCCGGACCACGACGCCGAGGCGGGCCAGCTCCCTGCGGAGCTCCTGGACGTCGTCGGCGTCCGGTCCCTTCTCCTTCAGCGGCTCCGCGCGGGCCATGAGGACGGCGTTCGCGCCCTCCGGCAGGCCGGGGAGACCGGGGACCCAGCGGCGGAACTCGTCCCGGTGCGGGTCGCTGCCGGCCCAGACGTAACCGTGCGCGGTGAAGGCCCCGGCGACGCCATCGAAGTCGAGGTCGCACTCCTCGCGGAAGAGTTCCGCGCCGCTGTGACCGAGGATGACGAGGTGCTTGCCGTCCCGGAAGGCCGACGCGACGTCCGCGCGGGCGAACTCGTGGTCGCGGCCCTTGCGGTTGAGCATGACGCGGTCGTCCACGAGGCGGAGCGTCAGCTGCTCGAAGTGGGCGATGAAGCCGATGGCCAGGCCCGCGACGGCACCGGCGGTGATGAGCCACGGGGACGGAATGGAGGCGACCAGTTCGGCCGGCCCCTGCATCGGCGCCCAGGGGAGGTCCACCAGCCAGTCGGCCAGGGGACCGACGAGGAAGCCGAGCCCCGCTCCGACGAGCGCGCAGACGACGTAGACGCACGCGGTGCGCCACGCCGGCTCGCTCAGGACGGTCTCCCGGCCCTTGCCCGGGCCCTGCTCGGTACTCTTCCGCACGCCTGTTCCTCCTCTGCTTGTTTCCGACCCTGGAAGGTTCGCGTTCCGAGGCATCGGCCCGCGACGGACTTAGGGCGAGTTCGGTACCGACCAAGGTCGACCGCAGGTTGACCTCAAGTTCGGTCGAGGTCCTAGCGTGGGGCTCGTTCGAGAGACAGGGAGGATCACCATGAAGGTCGTTGCCGCCGCCGAGCCGGGCGGGCCGGAGGTGCTGCGGATCACGGAGGCGCCGACGCCGCACGCCGGGCCGGGGGACGTGCGGGTGCGGGTGCGGGCGGCGGGCGTCCAGCCGATCGACCTGGCGGTCCGCGCGGGGTACACGCCGCCGGGCGCCGCGCCCGATCCGGTGCCGGGGAACGAGTTCGCGGGCGTGGTGGACGAGGTCGGCGAAGGGGCCGCCGGTGTCGCGGTGGGCGACGAGGTGCTGGGCTTCTCGATGCTCGGCTGCTACGCGGAGTTCGTCGTCGTCCCCGCGGCGCAGGTCACCCGCAAGCCGGCCGCGATGCCGTGGGAGGTCGCGGGCGGGTTCTCCGCGGCGGTGATGACGCCGCACATCGCGCTCGAGGACATGGGCGTCGGTGCGGGGGACACGCTGCTGGTGCACGCCGCCGCCGGGGGCGTCGGCGCCGTCGCCGTCCAGCTCGCCCGGATCGCGGGGGCCGCGGTCGTCGGGACGGCGAGCGAGGGCAACCACGACTACCTGCGGGCGCTCGGCGCGACCCCCGTCCGGTACGGGGACGGGCTCGCGGACCGGGTGCGCGCGGCGGCGCCCGGCGGGGTGGACGCGGCGCTCGACGGTGCGGGCGGCGACGCGCTCGCGGTGTCGCTCGAGCTGGTGAAGGATCCCGGGCGCATCGTCACCCTCGTGGAGCACGGCCGCGCCGCGGAACTCGGGGTGCGGCTCGTGTCGAGGGAGAAGCGGACGATCGCGCGCGTCGCCGAGGCCGTCCGGTACTACGAGGAGGGCCGGCTCGACCTGCACGTGCGGGGAGCCCACTCGTGGACGCGGGCCGCCGACGCGCACCGGCAGGTCGCGACCGGGCACGGGCGCGGCAAGACGGTCCTGGTCATGGACTGAGCGGACGGACGTCCGCCGCGTCGAGCGCGGCGAGGAACCACCGACCGGCCGGGAGGGGATCGGACTTCGCGGGCTCGCCGTTGATCTCGGTGATGAGCGTCCAGTACCGGGGGAAGCGGTCGTCGGCGCCGACGCGGAGGCGTTCGGCGGGCCGGCGGCGGAACCAGGCCCGTCGCGGCGGCCATGGGCGGCGGCGAACGCGGCGGAGATGTGTGCGGCGGTGGCCCGTGCGGCGTCCGGGGCGCGCCGTGCCCCCGCAGGACGGCGGTGACGACGCGCGGGTCGGCGGAGGCGAGGGGCGGCACGACGAGCCGCCGGTCGTCCATCGTGCGGCCGCCGCCGGGCAGAAGGACGATCGCGGGGCCGGAGCCGCCGTGGTCGCAGACGGCGAGCCCGGCCCCGCCGGACGGCGCGACGCCGACGGCCCTCGAGTCTCGAGCCGCTTGAGGGGCAAGCCCGGCGGACCCGCCGGTCCGGGGCGCGTGCCGGGGGGCCGGGAACGGTGCGCCGGTCCGGGGGTCAGCGGCGGTAGGAGTCCAGGAACGTGCCGATGCGGTTGATCGACTCCTCCAGGTCGTCGGCGTACTGGAGCGTGACGACGCGGAAGTGGTCGGTGGTCGGCCAGTTGAAGCCCGTCCCCTGGACGACGAGGAGCTTCTGCTGCTCGAGCAGGTCGAGCGCGAAGCGCATGTCGTCCTCGATCGGGTACATCTCGGGGTCGAGGCGCGGAAAGACGTATAGGGCGCCCTTCGGCTGGACGCACGACACGCCGGGCAGGTCGTTGAGCAGCTTCCAGGCGCGGTCGCGCTGCTCGCCGAGGCGGCCGGTGGGCAGCACCAGGTCGTCGATGCTCTGGTAGCCGCCGAGCGCGGCCTGGATGGCGTGCTGGCCGGGGACGTTCGGGCACAGCCGCATGTTCGCGAGGATGTCGAGGCCCTCGATGTAGGACTCGGCGTGCTCCTTCGGGCCGGACAGCACCACCCAGCCGGAGCGGAAACCGGCGACCCGGTAGTTCTTGGACAGGCCGCCGAAGGTGAGGCACAGCAGGTCGGGGGCCAGCGACGCGATCGGGACGTGCTCGGTGTCGTCGTACAGGATCCGGTCGTAGATCTCGTCGGCGAAGACGATCAGGTTGTGCCGCCGGGCGATCTCGGCGATGCGGGTCAGCACCTCGCGCGGGTAGACGGCGCCGGTCGGGTTGTTCGGGTTGATCAGAACGATCGCCCGGGTCCGCTCGGTGACCTTCGCCTCGATGTCGTCGGTGTCGGGCGCCCAGTCGGCGTCCTCGTCGCACAGGTAGTGGACGGGCGTGCCCCCGCACAGCGACGCGGACGCCGTCCACAGCGGGTAGTCGGGGGCGGGGATGAGGACCTCGTCGCCGTTGTTGAGCAGCGCCTGCAGGGTCATCACGATCAGTTCGGACACGCCGTTGCCGAGGTAGACGTCCTCGACGTCGACGCCGCCGACACCGTTCTCCTCGAACCGCTGCACGACGGCGCGGCGGGCGGGGAGGATGCCCTTGGAGTCGCTGTAGCCGTGCGCCTCCGGCAGGTTGCGGATCATGTCCTGGAGCAGTTCCGGCGGCGCCTCGAAACCGAACGGGGCGGGGTTGCCGATGTTCAGCTTGAGGATGCGGTGCCCCTGGGCCTCGAGCTGCTTGGCGCGCTTGAGGACCGGCCCCCGGATGTCGTAACAGACGTTGCTCAGTTTGCCCGACTGGTTGACCTGCATGGACACACCATATCCGCGCGGGGGCCGGGTATTCGCACGGCGGGGTGACGCACCCGGCGCGCGCCGTCACGCCGCGCGACCGTCCGGTGGCGGGTCAGGGCGCGGCGACGGCGGTCAGGACGGCGGCGCGTGCGGCGCGGCGCGCCGGGCGGACCGCGGCGAGCGTCCCGGCGGCGACGCCGCCGAGCGCGATCACCGCCAGCGGCACCGGCTGCGGCGCGAACGGGTTGCCGAGGGCGCCGCCGACGCCCCAGCCGAGGAACACCCCGACCAGGAGCCCGCCGGCCGTGCCGAACAGCGCGACGATCACCGATTCCCAGCGGACGATCGACCTGACCTGGGCGCGGGTCGCGCCGACCGCGCGCAGCAGGCCGAGCTCCCGGGTCCGCTCGTGCACCGCCAGCGACAGCGTGTTCGCGATGCCGAGCAGCGCCACCACGATCGCGAGGCCCAGCATCCCGTAGATCACCGGGAGGAAGGCGCGCTGCCGCTCGGTCCGGGACGCGACGAACTCGTCGCGCGTCCGCACGTCCGGCGCCCCGTACCGGGCCGCGAGCGCGGTGAGGGCGCGGCGGGCGTCCGCCGGGGGGACGCCGGGCGCGACGGCGACGAACGCCGTGCGGGCGAGCGGCCGCCCGCCGTGCGCCTCCCACACGGCGCGGGGGACGAGGTGGTCGCCCGCGAGGTCGGTGGCGGCGTAGACGGCCCCGACGGTGAGGGTCCGCGAGGCGCCGTCGGCGAACGTCACCGGGACCCGGGAGCCGGTCCGCCAGCCCCGCTCCCGCGCGGCGGCCTCCGACACGGCGAACGTCCGCGGGTCCGCGAGGGCGCCCTGGACGACGTCCAGGTCCAGGACGCGGCGGAGCGCGGAGGGGTCGGCGACGCTCACGGTCGCGACCTCCCCGGCCATCCGGACGGTGCCGGTGCCGAGCCCCGCGACGGCGCCGGTCTGGGGGAGCGCGTCCGCCTCCTCGACGAACCGGGTGTCGAACCCGCCGGTCTCGTTGCCGCCCGCGTCGACGACGAACCGGCCCGTGAACGACCCGGCGACGCCGCGTTCGAGGGACGCGCCCAGCGAGCCGACGAACACGGTGCAGAAGCTCACGACCCCGACGCCGATCATCAGCGCGGTCGCGGCGCCGGCCGTCCGCCGGAGGCTGCGGCACGCGTTGGCGCGGGCGAGCGCGCCCGTGACGCCGCGCAGCCGCGCCGCCGGGCCGCCGACGGCCGCCGCGGCCGGGCGGACCCCCACCGGCCCCAGCACCACCAGCGCGAGGACGAACAGCAGCGCGCCGGCGCCCGCGAGGGGCGTCCGCCCGGCGACCGCGCCGGTCACGACCGCGCCCGCGGCGACCGTCGCGAACACGCCGCCGATGATCACGCGCGCCTCCGCGGGGCCGCCGGGCTCGGCCGCCGCGTCCCGCAGCGCGGTCAGGGGCGCCGTCCGGGACGCGCGCAGCGCGGGCCCGAGCGCGGCGGCGAGCGTCACCAGGACCCCCACCGGCACCGCGATGAGCGGTGTGGTCGCCGAGACGGCCAGGCTCTCCATCGCGATCCCGATGCGGAACTCGGCGAACACCCGCCGCAGCAGCGCCGCGAACCCGACGCCGCCCGCCAGCCCGGCGGCCGTGGCGACGGTCCCGACCGCGAGGGCCTCGGCGCCGACGAGGGCGAGCACCTGCCGCCGGTCCGCGCCGAGCACGCGCAGCAGCGCCGACTCGCGGGTCCGCTGCGCCACGGTGATCGCGAACGTGTTGTGGATGGTGAACGCCGCGACGAGCAGCGCGACGCCGCCGAACGCGGCGATCACGACGCGGAACGTGCCGAGCATGCCGCTCTCGACGTCGCCGAGGCTCTCCGCGGCGGCCGCGTCGGCGGTGACCGCCTCCGCCCCGGCGGGCAGGACCGCGCCCACGCGCGCGGCCAGCTCCGCGGGGCCGGTGCCGTCGGCCGCGCGGATCCGGACGGCGGCGATCCGGCCGGGGGACGCGGCGACGTGCCGGCGCGCGCCCTCCAGCGTGAACGCGGTGAACGCCGACTCCCCGAACGCCTTCTCGTCGCCGAACGTGCTGATCCCGACGATCGTCACCGGGACCCGGCGCGGCGTGAGGACGGCCGTCCGGTCCCCGACGCGCAGCCCGCCCAGCTCGGCGGTCAGCCGGTTCACGACGACCTCGTCCGGCGCGCGGGGCGCGCGGCCCTCGGCCACCCGGTACGGGTTGAGCGCGGGGTCGGTGATCCAGTTCCCGGCGTCGCGCGGGCCGCGGGTCTCGACCACCCGGCCGTCCGCGCCGAGGACCTGCCCGGACCCCTGGACGAGCGGCGCCGCGTGCGCGACGCCGTCCACGGCCCGCACCCGGTCGAGGGTCGCCGCGCCGATCTCGCCGCGCGAGCCCCACGGGGAGTCGCTCACGTCCGTCGCGTTCCGCACCACGACGTCCGTCCGGCCGTAGGAGCCGGAGTAGGAGGAGTCGAGGGTGCTCGCGAGGGTGTCGCCGAGGACGAGCGTCCCGGTGAGGAACGCGACGCCGAGGAACACCGCGGTCAGCGCGCCCGCCAGGCGGCGCCGGCGGGCCCGGATCTCCTTGAGCGCGAGCCCGATCACGGCCGTCCTCCCAGTTCCCGCATCCGGTCGAGGACGCGGCCCTCGGTCGGGGCGTCCATGACGTCGGCGATCCTGCCGTCGGCCAGGAACACGACCGCGTCGGCGTGCGCCGCGGCGGCCGGGTCGTGGGTGACCATCGCGACGGTCTGCCCGAGGTCGTCGACGGCGCCGCGCAGCAGCGCCGGCACCTCGGCGCCGCTGCGGGAGTCGAGGTTGCCGGTCGGCTCGTCCGCGAACACGATGTCCGGGCGGGTGACGAGCGCGCGGGCCAGCGCGACCCGCTGCCGCTGCCCGCCCGACAGCTCCGCCGGCCGGTGCGCGAGCCGGTCGCCGAGCCGCAGGACGCGGACGACCGTGTCGAACCACGCGGTGTCGGGCGCCCGTCCGGCCAGCGTCACCGGCAGGACGATGTTGTCGTGCGCGGTGAGCGCCGGGAGCAGGTTGAACGCCTGGAACACGAACCCGATGCGTTCGCGCCGGAGCCGGGTGAGGCGCCGGTCGGACAGCGTCCCGAGCTCCTCGTCGCCCACGAACACCCGGCCGGACGTCGCGTCCTCCAGCCCGGCGGCGCAGTGCAGCAGCGTGGACTTCCCCGCACCGGACGGCCCCATGATCGCGGTGAACCGCCCGGCCGGGAACACCGCGCTGACGTCGTCGAGGGCCCGGACCGCCAGCGGCCCGGACCCGTGCACCTTGGTGAGGCGCTCGGTGTGCGCGCCGCCGGAGCGGCCGCGCGGGGACGCCCCGGACGCCGTCCGCGCCGCTGCTGATCCGCTCATGCCGTGATGCTCCCGGCCGGAGGGCCGGTACGTCGTCGGGCCCGGAGATGCATCGCCGCTGCGCCCCGCGGAGCACGCGCCGCCGTCCGGCTACGCCTTCCGGTGTACGGGCGGTCGGCGCCGCGGCGGGCGGGGCCCGGCGACCTGCGCGAAGATCAATAAGACGCGACGTCCAATTGTGATGCGGGCAACATACATGCAGGCTTGATTGCTTGTTAGTGCGCTCGTACGGTCGAGGCGTGTCAGTAAGCGCGCGGCGACGGATCCCCCCGGAACGCCGCCACGGCCGCGGCCGCCGCACCCAGGAGGAGCGCCGGTCGCGGACCCGGGCGCGGCTCCTGGAGGCGACCATGGAGTGCCTCGTCGATCTGGGCTGGTCCCGGACGTCCACTACCGAGGTCGCGCGCCGCGCGGGCGTCTCGCGCGGCGCCCAGCAGCACCACTACCCGACGAAGATGGTCCTCGTCGCGGCGGCGCTGGAGCACCTGCTGGAGGCGCAGCGGCTGGCGTATGAGACGGCCTTCGCGGTGCTGCCCGCCGAGCGCCGCAACGTCGAGGGCGCCCTCGACCTGCTCTGGCAGGTGTTCCGCGGCCGTCCGGCCAAGGCCCTCACCGAGCTGGCCGTCGCGGCCCGCACCGACGACGAGCTGCGCCCCCTCTGCCAGGACCTCAACGAGCGGGTCCTGCAGGTCATCCTCGAGACCTTCGAGCGCCTCTTCCCCGCGAACACGCTGCCCGCCGACTTCGTCCCGACGATGCTGCGCGGCCTGTTCGCGATGTTCATCGGCCTGTCCATCCAGAACGCGCTGGACGACGACGCGGACGGCCACCAGGCCGCCGTGCTGCGCCAGATCAAGGACGTCGCCCGGCTCATCGTGCCGGAACCCGGAGCCCCCGAGGCCGGCGCGTCCCCCACAACCGCATAGCCCCACCCCCCGAAGTGCCGCCGGCCCGGCCGGCGCGTCACCCCCCAGGGAGCGCACCATGCCTGAAGCCCCCACCCACCTCGCCGACGAAGTGCGCGAGCAGGTCAAGGACAGGAAGTCCTACCTCGGCGTCATCGACCGCCTGAACAAGGCGTCCGTGGACAAGCACTGGGAGGCGTACGCCGACATCCCGTGGGACGACCCCGACTTCGCGATCGACAAGAACGACCCGCGCTGGACCCTGCCGGAGTTCGACCGGCTCGGCGCGACCGAGTGGTACCGCTCGCAGCCGCCCGAGATCCGGGCGCAGATCGGGCTGTGGCGGGTCGCGACCGCGATGAAGATCGGCCTGCAGTTCGAGAACCTGCTCAAGCGCGGGCTGCTCAACTACGCGTACTGGCTGCCGAACGGGCGGCCCGAATTCCGGTACGTCTACCACGAGACGACCGAGGAATGCCACCACGGCATGATGTTCCAGGAGTTCGTGAACCGGACGAAGTTGCCGATCCGCGGCATGCCGAAGTCGCTGACGTTCGTCGCGCAGGCCGCGCCGTGGATCCCGCTGATCAGCACGGAGATGTTCTTCGTGTTCGTGCTCGGCGGCGAGGACCCCATCGACTACGTGCAGCGCCGGTCGCTCAAGAACGGGCACATCAAGCACCCGCTCGAAGAGACGATCATGAAGATCCACATCGCGGAGGAGGCCCGGCACATCTCCTTCGCCCGGCACTACCTCAAGCACCGGGTCCCGCGCATGCACCCGGTGCGCCGCCGGGTCCTCGGGCTGTTCACCCCGGTCGTCCTCGGCGTGATGGCGCGGATCATGCTGTCCCCGCCCGGCCCGATGGTCCGCCACTTCAACATCCCGCCGGACGTCGTGCGCGCGGCCTACCGCGGCGAGGCGGCCCAGGCGGAGATCGCCAACTCGGTCGGCAAGATCCGCGACCTGATGGCCGAGCTGGGCGTCATCGACCCGGTCGGCAAGCGGATCTGGAAGGCGTTCGGGATCTGGGACGAGCCGAAGGAGCGCCGCCCCGTCCCGTCCGCCGAGGCCGCCTGAGTCCGGGCGCCGACATGGCGGACGAGACGCGCCCCGCCGCGGTCACGCCCGCGGCGGGGCCCGGCGGACCGTACCGGGTCGCGATCATCGGGACCGGCTTCTCCGGCCTCGGGATGGCGATCGGACTGAAGAAGGCCGGCGTCCACGACTTCGTCGTCCTGGAGAAGGCCGGCGAGGTGGGCGGGACGTGGCGGGAGAACACCTACCCCGGCTGCGCCTGCGACATCATGTCGCTGCTGTACTCGTTCTCCTTCGAGCCCAAGAGCGACTGGTCCCGGATGTTCCCGAAGCAGGGCGAACTGCTGCAGTACATCAAGGACGTCGTCGACAAGTACGACCTCGCGCAGCACATCCGGTTCCGCGCCGAGGTGACGGGCGCCGAGTACGACGACGCCACCGGCACCTGGCGGGTCACCGTCGCGCCCGGCGGCCCGGACGGCGGGGACGGCGAGGGCCGCGGGGACGAGATCGTCCGGGCGCGGGCCGTCGTGGCGGGCATGGGGCCGCTGCACCGGCCGAACATCCCGGACCTGCCGGGGCTGGAGTCGTTCCAGGGGGCCGCCTTCCACTCCGCCGAGTGGGACCACTCCTACGACCTCGCCGGCAAGCGCGTCGCCGTCATCGGGACGGGCGCGTCGGCGGTCCAGTTCGTCCCGCAGATCGCGAAGAAGGCCGCGTCCCTCACGGTGTTCCAGCGGACGCCGCCGTGGATCCTGCCCAAACCCGACCGCCGCGTCACCGGCCTGGAGAAGGCGCTCTTCCGGCACGTCCCGGGCGTGCAGCGCGGGTACCGCAACGGCATTTACCTGGTGCAGGAGAGCTTCGTCGTCGGGTTCAAGAACCCACGGCTGCTCAAGCTGGCCAGCGGCCTGGCCCGGTGGCACCTGGCGCGCCAGGTGCCGGACCGGGAGCTGCGCCGCAAGCTCGTCCCCGACTACACGATGGGCTGCAAGCGGACGCTCGTGTCCAGCGACTACTACCCGGCGCTCATGCGGCCCGGCGTCGAGCTGACCACCGAGGGCATCGCCGAGGTGCGCCCGCGGTCGATCGTGACGCGGGACGGCCGCGAGCACGAGGTCGACGCGATCATCTTCGGCACCGGCTTCCACGTCACCGACGCGTTCGACGACGCCCGCATCACCGGCCGGGACGGACTGCGGATCCAGGACGCGTGGAAGGACGGCATCGAGGCGCACCTCGGCGTCACCGTGGCCGGCTTCCCGAACCTGTTCCTGCTGCTCGGGCCGAACTCCGGCCTCGGCCACAATTCGATGATCTTCATCATCGAGGCCCAGGTCCGGTACGTCCTGCAGTGCCTCGCGATGCTCGACGCGTCCGGCGGGGGCCGCATCTCCGTCCGTCCGTCCGCCCAGGACCGGTTCAACGCGTGGGTGCGGCGGAAGTCCGAGGGCGCCGTCTGGGTGTCCGGGGGCTGCACGAGCTGGTACCTCGACCGCGACGGCGCCAACCGCGCCGCGTGGCCCGCGTCCACCGTCGCCTACTGGCTGCGGACCCGCCGCATCGACCCCGCCGACTTCGAGATCGAGCCGGACGCGCCGGCGCGCGGAGCGGCGGTTCCGTGACGGGGCCCATATCGGCGGGCTCCCCGCGCCGATACAATCACCTGCAATTCGACACATCATCCAATTACCGAGCGGAGCGCGCAATGAGCATCGCGATCGTGACCGGAGGCGCATCCGGCATCGGCCGTGCGATCGCCACGTCCCTGGTGGCGCGCGGCGACACCGTCGTGGTCACCGACGTCAACGAGGCCGGCGCCGAGGCCGTCGCCGAGCGGCTGAACACCCTCGGCCGCGGCAAGGCCGCCTCCGCCCGCCTCGACGTCACCGACGCCGACGCCGTCACCGAGCTGTACCGGGGCGTCAAGGACGAGCACGGGCGCCTCGACCGCGTCTTCAACAACGCCGGCATCGCCGTCGGCGGCCTGGCCGAGGAACTCACCCTCGACCACTGGAACCGCGCGATCGACATCAACCTCAGGGGCGTCGTCCACGGCGTCAACGCCGCCTACCCGATCATGCTGGAGCAGGGGAGCGGCCACATCGTCAACACCGCGTCCCTCGCCGGGCTCGTCCCCATGCCCGTCGGCATCCCCTACACCGCCACCAAGCACGCCGTCGTCGGCCTCTCCCTCGGCCTGCGCGCCGAGGCCGCCGGGCGCGGCGTCAAGGTCAGCGTCGTCTGCCCCAGCTTCGTCAACACCCCGCTGCTCACCAACGTCAACCCCGACCTGCCCGAGACCGCCCTCAGCGGCGACGCCACCGGCGACATCAAGAAGGCGTCGCCGTTCCTCTACACCGCCGAGAAGCTCGCCCGCGACATCATGCGCGGCGTCGACCGCAACCAGGCGCTGATCGTCGCCCCCCGGCACGGCCGCGCCGCCTGGCGGGGCGCCCGCTTCAGCCCGTCCGGGGCCGTGCGCGTCGCGCAGTTCGCCGTCGGCCGCATCCGCGGGGGCAAGTAGCGCGCCCCGCGTAGGCTGGGGCGCGTGGAACGGATCCTGGTCAGCTCCTGCCTCGCGGGGCGGCCCGTCCGCTACGACGGCGCGGCCAAACCGGTCGACGACGGCCTCTTCGCGCGCTGGCGCGCCGAAGGCCGGCTCGTCCCCTGCTGCCCGGAGGTGTCGGGCGGGCTCGCCGTGCCGCGCCCGCCCGCCGAGATCGTCGGCGGCGACGGCCGGGCCGTCCTCGACGGCACCGCCGCCGTCCGCACCGCCGCCGGCGAGGACGTGACGGACGCCTTCCTGCGCGGCGCCCGCCACGCCCTCGACACCGCCCGCCGCGCCGGCGCCCGCGTCGCCGTCCTCAAGGAGGGCAGCCCCTCCTGCGGCAGCGACCGGATCTACGACGGCACCTTCACCGGCGCCGCGACGCCCGGCGAGGGCGTCACCACCGCCCTCCTCGAACGCGCGGGCGTCCGCGTCTTCGGCGAGGACGACCTCGCGGCCGTCCAAGCGCTCCTGACCGACCTCGAATCCCGCTAGTACACCTCGGCGTTGCCGTACACGCCCGTCCCGGGCTCGTCGCACTGCGCGATGAACTCGGCCGGGAACCCCGGCTCGAAGCCCGTCGCCGCCTCCAGCCGCGCCACCGCCTCCGCCGGCAGGACGACGTCCGCGGCGCCGAGGTTCTCGGCGAGCTGCGCCGCGTCCCTCGCCCCCACGATCGGATGCACCCGGGGCCACCGCGCCCGCGTCCACGCCAGCGCGACCTGCGACGCCGGCACGCCCAGCTCCCCGGCGACCTCCACCACCGCACGCGCCACCGCGTGGTCGCGCTCGCCCAGCGCGGACGCGTCCACGCGCGTGGCGCCGTCCGGCGGCCGCGGCCCGGAGAACTTCCCGGACAGGACGCCCCGGGCCAGCGGCGCCCACGCGGCGACGCTCAACCCCAGCTCGTCCGCCATCGGCAGCAGCTCCCGCTCCGCGTCCCGGTTCAGCAGGTTGTACGGCACCTGGACGCCCGCGAACGGCGTCCAGCCCCGCCACTCCGCGAGCGTGTTCGCGCGCGACACCACCCACGCGGGCGCGTCCGAGATCCCGACGTACAGGACCTTCCCCGAGCGGACGACGTCGTCCAGCGCCCGCATCGTCTCCTCGATCGGCGTGCGGCGGTCCCACACGTGCACCCACAGCAGATCGACGTAGTCGGTCCGCAGCCTCCGCAGGCTCCGCTCCAGCGACAGCACCAGGTTCTTGCGGTGGTTGCCGCCGCCGTTCGGGTCGTCCGGGTCGCGGGAGACCGTGTACTTGGTCGCCAGCACGAACCGGTCGCGGCGCCCCGCGAGCAGCCCGCCCAGCACGGCCTCGCTCTCCCCGTACGCCGACGCCGTGTCGATGACGTTGCCGCCCGCGTCGGCGTAGACGTCCAGCATGGCCTCGTGGCCGGGACCGTCCTCGAAGAAGCTCATCGCGCCGAAGAAGATCTCCGATACGCGCAGACCGGTCCGTCCCAGCACTCGGTAACGCACAAAACCCCTCTCGGTAGGCGGTGAGGCCCCGCCTCGAACCGCCTCCCCAGCCTCCCACGTACCGGGATGAAGCGGACTACTTCCCGGCGGCGGCGTCCAGCCGGCGGAGCGCGCCCCGCACGACCTCCGGGTCGGTCGTCGCCCAGAACGGCGGCAGCGAGTTCTTCAGGAACGCGCCGTACCGCGCGGTCGCCAGCCGCGGATCCAGGACCGCGACGACGCCGCGGTCGTCCATCGACCGCAGCAGCCGGCCCGCGCCCTGCGCGAGCAGCAGCGCCGCGTGCGTCGCCGCCACCGACATGAACCCGTTGCCGCCCGCGGCCGCCACCGCCCGCGACCGCGCCGACGACACCGGGTCGTCCGGGCGCGGGAACGGGATCCGATCCATGATCACGAGCTGCAGGGACGGGCCCGGCACGTCCACCCCCTGCCACAGCGACAGCGTGCCGAACAGGCAGGTCCGCTCGTCCTCGGCGAACCGCGCGACCAGCTGGCTCGTCGAATCCTCGCCCTGGCACAGCAGCGGATGCGACAGGTGGTCCTTCAGCTCGTCCGCCGCCTGCCGCGCGGCCCGCATCGACGAGAACAGGCCCAGCGTCCGGCCGCCCGCCGCCTCGATCAGCTCGGTGATCTCGGTGAGGTAGGCGTCGGCGAGGCCGTCCCGCCCCGGCTGCGGCAGATGCCGCGCGACGTACAGGATGCCCGACTTCGGATGGTCGAACGGGGACCCCACGTCCAGGCCCGACCAGGCGACCTTGCTCTCCTTCGCGTCCTTGTCCGCGGTGACCGCGAGCCCCTCCGCGGCCGTCCGCGCGTCCCGCGGGGCGCCGTCGCCCAGCGGCGGCAGGCCCCACTGGCGGGCCAGCGGCTCGAACGACCCGCCCAGCGTCAGCGTCGCCGACGTCAGCACCGTCGTGCGCTGCTCGAACAGCGTCGTCCGGAGCAGCCCGCCCACCCCGATCGGCGCGACGTGCAGCGCCGGCGGCCGCTTCGGGCGCCCCTCCTGCACGAACGGCTTCTCCAGCCACACCACGTCGAACCGCTGCGCGATCTCCGGCTGGAACGCCTCCAGCAGCCGCACGGCCGTGTCGTGCACGTCCTCCAGCGACGACCGCGCCGCCTTCCGCGCGGCCATGTCGCCGGGGTCGTTGTCCTTCCGCTCCGGGCCCAGCGCGGTGATCGCGGCGTGCGCCGCGTCCCGCACGACGGCCAGGGTGTTGCCGAGCGCCGGCGACAGGACGTCCATCCGCCCGCCCGGCATGTCCTCCAGCAGGACGCCGAGCCCCTCGCCCGCCTCCTTCAGCCGGTCGGCGAGGCCCTCCTCGATCAGCCGCCCGCAGCGCCGCGCCGCCGTCTCGACGGCCGGCGCGCTCAGCTCGCCCGTCGCCACCGACGTCACCCGGTCGACCAGCTCGTGCGCCTCGTCCACGATCACCACGTCGTGCTCCGGCAGGACCTGGAACTCCTCCAGCGCGTCGATCGCCAGCAGCGCGTGGTTCGTCACCACGATGTGCGCGTCCCCGGCCTGCGCGCGCGCCAGCTCGGCGAAGCAGTCCGTCCCGTGCGGGCAGCGCTGCGCCCCCAGGCACTCCTTCGCGCTGACCGCGACCTGCCGCCACGCCTGCTCGCTCACCCCGGGCACCAGCTCGTCCCGGTCGCCCGTCGTGGTCTCCTCGACCCACTCGTTCAGCCGCTTGACCTGCCGGCCCAGCGACGACAGCTGCTGCGGGTCGAACAGCCCGGGGCCGCCGTCCTCCTCGTCCGGCACGCCCGTCTGCACCCGGTGCAGGCACAGGTAGTTGCGCCGGCCCTTGAGGATCGCGAACCGCAGCTCCGTCCCCAGCAGCGGCCCGAGCGCCTCCGCGAGCCGCGGCAGGTCGCGGTCGACGAGCTGGCGCTGCAGCGCGATCGTCGCCGTCGACACCACCACCGTGGTCTGCTTCTCCACCGCGTGCCGGATCGCCGGGACCAGGTACGCGAGCGACTTGCCGGTGCCGGTGCCGGCCTGGGCCGCGACGTGCTCGCCCGACTCGATCGCCTTGCGGACGGCCTCCGCCATCGCCGTCTGGCCGGGGCGCTCGGCGCCCCCGATGGCCTCGACGGCGGCGGCGAGCAGGGTCGCCATGTCCGGAATCTGGGTGTCGCTGCCGGTGAGCAGTTCTGGGGCGGGCACGACGCCCGACCCTACCGTCCGCCGCCGACAGCCGCGTCCCGTCCCGGAACCGGGACGCCCCCTTTGCGGGGGCTCGCGTTCGATGCACGGCCGGGGTCGGCCAAGATGGTGGCGTGTCTGCTGAAAGAGAAGTCCTGACCTGGGAGTTGTTCGGCGCCGCGAGCCGCGAGCTGGCGCAGGCGGTCGCCGACAGCGGCTACCGCCCCGACCTGATCCTGTCCATCGCCCGCGGCGGCCTGTTCGTCGCCGGATCCCTCGGCTACGCGCTGGACGTGAAGAACCTGCACGTGATGAACGTCGAGTTCTACACCGGCGTCGACGAGCGCCTCGACCTGCCGGTCATGCTGCCCCCCGTCCCCAACGCCGTGGACCTGTCCGGCGCGAAGGTCCTCGTCGCCGACGACGTCGCCGACACCGGCGCGACCCTCAAGCTCGTCCGCGACTTCTGCGCCGACCACGTCGCGGACGTCCGCTGCGCGGTCGTGTACGAGAAGCCCGCGTCCTCGGTCAAGTGCGAGTACGTCTGGCGGCACACCGACCGCTGGATCAACTTCCCCTGGTCCACCGAGCCCCCGGTCGTCAGCAAGCCCCACCAGGTCCTCGACGCCTGAGTTATCCACAGGGCCCGGTTCGTCGACGGCCCCGCACGTCCGCCTGCGAACGTCGATGGCATGAGTCCACTGGTCATCCGCTCCGCCCAGGACGCCATCGCCGCAGTCCCGTACATGCTCGGCTTCCACCCGTCCCGCAGCCTCGTCGTGATCGGCTTCGACGGGCCGCCGAACACCTGCGCCGTCCGCCTGGATTTACCGGTGGACGGCGCCGCCGGGCAGGCGGCCGGGATGCTCGCCGGCAACGGCTTCCGCCGGGCCCTCCTGCTCGGGTACGGCGGACCCGAAGAGGTCGCCGCCGCCGCCGTCGCCATGCGCGCGGCCCTCGCCGCCGCGGGCGTCGACACCGTCGAGGCCATCCGCGTCGACGCCCACCGATGGTGGTCGCTGACCTGCGACGACGACTGCTGCCCGGCCGAGGGCACGCCCTACGACAGCACCGGCAGCGTCGTCGCCGCCCAGGCGACCTTCGCCGGGCACGTCGTCCTCGCCGACCGGGACGAACTGGTCCGCTCGGTCCAGCCCGTCCCGGACACCCCCGCCCTCCGCGCCGCCACCGAACGCGCCGAGAAACGGTTCCTCGCCCGAGCCCGCGAGCCCTCCGCCCGCTACCGCTCCAAGGCCGCCGAAGAGGGGGTCGCGTTCATCGCCTCCCTCTCCGGCGACCTCACCGACGACGAGGTCGCCTGGCTCGGCGTGCTGCTCACCGACCGCCGCGTCCGCGACGAGGCGTGGATCCGCATCGACGAGGACGCGCCCGCGGAGGACATCCGGTTCTGGCGCGACGTCACCCGCCGCGTCCGCGCCCCCTACGCCGCCGGCCCCGCCGCCCTCCTCGCCTACGCCGCCTACGCCGCGGGCGACGGCGGCCTCGCCAACATCGCCCTCGACCGGGCCCTCGACGCCGACCCCCGCTACTCGATGGCCGTCCTCCTGCGCCAGGTCATCACCTCGGGCATCCCGCCCTCCAAGGCCAAGATGCGCATGACCCCCAGCCAACTGGCCGCCGCCTACGAGGAGAAGGAAGCCGGATGACCACCCCACACCCACCCCGCCCCCCGCCAAGCCCCAATCCACCCCGCAATAACCCCACCCAGCCGCAACAGAGCACCGAAGCCACTACCGACACAGGCACCCCGACTGCACCTGCACCGGCGTCTCCGGCTGCTTCGGACGGCAGCGGCGGCGTCGTGGGCATCGGCGGCTCCGGGCGGTTTCGGCCGCTCCGTCGGCTCCGGGCGGCTCCGGCGGCTCCCGGCGGGCGGTCGGACGGTGGCATGGAGTAGCGCGGGGGTGTCGGCGGGTCGTTCCGTCAGGTGATCGAGAGCGGGCCGCCGGGCGGGCGGTCGCCGCGATCGTTCCCACACCGTCGTGGGGACGCCGGACACCACCGGCACGATCGCAGCGGCCCGCGCCCTCCCCGTCACAGACGGCCGGACATATGTGAGGGCTCCGCCTATAAGCCCGCCTTGGGGCCGCCCCGTGGCAAACCCGCAGTCCCCGACGCCCAGGGCGGGCCGTTGGGGCGGCCCCATGCCATCGACGCGGCCGCCGACCCTTGGCCCCCGCTGATCCCGAAGGTGGTGAGCAGCCATCCGTACCCGGCTCCCGACAATCCCGGCCGCTCCCACGCGTCCAGCACGAACACCGAGAGGTGCCGGGCAGCCTCCCGTGATGTGCGTGACGGGTGCGAGGTGCGATGAAACGTTCCCCACCTGCCTGCTCTACGCCTCGCGGCGTGGGGCGGCGGCCCGCCCGCTGAGCCTCCGCGCGGCCGACGCGGGTCGGCCCGTCCCGGCGGCTTCTGCGGACCGCCGTCGGGGCATCAGGCCCTCGTGTGGGGGCGTGGAGGTCTCGGGCGACTGGGGAGCACTTCGCATGGGCGTGTTTGTTCGTGTTGAGGGGCGGCTGGTCGGCCGCGTGCGCCTGTCGGCTCCGTGGGCTTGTGCCGGTTGGCGTGCCTGTGACGGGGGCGCCTGGGTCAGGAGACGGCTTCGCCGGGTTTGCCGGGGTCGATGCGGCGGTCGGGGTTGCGGGCGTTCCAGGCCCGCATCCGCGGGGGGTAGCCGACGATCTGGACGTCGTAGACGGGGGCGCCGAGGTCGCGGGCGACCTTGCCGATGACTTCGGGGGCGCCGACGCGGCGGCGGGTCCACTCGCCGTCGTGGGCGACGGCGACCGCGGTGGTGTCGGTGGCGAAGGTCTCCGGCTCGACGAAGAACTCCACGCCGCGGCGGGAGCGCGCGAAGGCGATCAGCGCCTCGATGTCGGCGTCGGTGGCCTCGCGGTCGAGCCTTGTCACCGAGGACCCGCGGTGCTTGCGGATCCCGAACCGGTCCCGGAACCTCATGATCTGCCCTGTCGGCTGGGTGGCGCCCCCCGTTCCCGGGGGCTGGTCTGACGATAAACGATCGCTTGCTCGCGGCGGTTCCCGACACGGCGGTCGCGTCCCGGACGGGCGGGGTTCCGCGATCTAGACTGGCGGGGCTCGAAGATCGGGGGGAGCGGATGGACGGGCCTGGCCTGGTCCGGCGGGGGGCCGCGGCCGTGCTCGCGGCCGCGCTGTGCGGGTGGCTCAGCACGCTGGCGCCGTCGGCCGGTTCGGTGGCGGTCGTGGCCGTGCAGGCGGTGCGGGAGGAGCCGCCGCCGGCGGCGCCTCCGGCTCCGCCGGCGCCGCCGCCGGAGCCGGAGGTCGACTGCGCGCGGGCGAAGTGCGTGGCGCTGACGTTCGACGACGGGCCGGTGCCCGGGACGGCGGAGCTGCTGGACGTGCTCGAGGCGCGGGACGTCCGGGCGACGTTCTTCGTCGTGGGGGAGAAGGCCGCGGAGTACCCGGAGCTGGTGCGGCGCGAGCACCTGGCGGGCCACGAACTGGGGAACCACAGCTACACGCACGCGGACCTGGGGGCCGCTTCGGGGGAGCGGGTGCGGTCGGAGCTGCGAAGGACGCAGGACGTCATCCGGCGCGCCAGCGGGTTCACGCCCGTGCTGCTGCGCCCGCCGTACGGTTCGATGTCGAAGACGCTGACGCGGGAGGCCCGGGAGTCGGGGCTGTCGCAGGTGCTGTGGTCGGTGGACCCGCAGGACTGGAGCGAGCGCGACACCGGGTCGGTCGAGGAGCGGGTCGTCGAGGGGACGCGGCCGGGGGCGGTCGTGCTGATGCACGACATCCACGGTTCGACGGTCGACGCGGTGCCGGAGATCATCGACCGGTTGCGGCGCGACGGGTACGTGTTCGTCACCGTGTCGGAGTTGTTCGACGGGCGGCTCACCCCCGGGGAGGAGTACGTCGAGCGGGAATCAGGGCAGCCTCAGGGACTTCCCTGATGGCCCGGCGGGCGGGGCGCGCGGACTATGGGGACATGAGTACTCAAGGCCACCTGCGGGTGTCGGACGCCGAGCGTGAACCCGCCCTCGGACGGCTGAAGGACGCGTTCGCCGAGGGGCGGATCGACCACGACGAGTTCGACATGCGCACGCATCTGGTGCTGACGGCGAAGACACGGGACGATCTGGCCTCGGCGACGGGCGACCTGGCGCCCGCGCCGGCGGCGGGGGGCGCCGTCGCGGTGCAGGGCGACGACCGGGTGGTGGCGGCGGTGGCGCACGGGCTGGGGGCCTTGACGCTGTTCGTCGGGCCGCTGGTGGTGATGCTGACGCGGGGCCGCCGGTCGGAGTACGTGCGCAGGCAGGCCGCGGAGGCCGTGAACCTGCAGCTGACGCTCCTGGTGATCACGATCGTGACGTTCGGGGTCGGCGGCGTGCTCTACTCCGTGGCGTGGATCGCGTCGGTCGTCGCGGCGATCTACGCGCTGGCCGGGGAGCCGTTCCGGTACCCGTGGATCTTCCGCCCGGTCAAGTAGCACTCGGGTTTGTGGGCGCGCCCCCACGGGGAAAGGTTGACCGACCGCCTCGTAGGGAGATGGATCAGCGTGCCCATGCCTTTATTCCCCTCCCTGCCTGTGATGACAACAACGTCCGGGTTATGTGGACCGTACATGGGATGATCGATTAACTATGTTCGGGAGGGGTACATGACGGAGCTTGCGATCAAGGGCGATCACCAGCGGGCGGTGGAGGCGCTCAGGCGGTCCTACGCGGCGATCCCGGCGGGCACGCCGGTGCGGCTGGCGAAGAAGACCTCGAACCTCTTCCGGTGGCGCGACCCCTCGGCGGCCCCCGGCCTGGACGTGTCCGGGTTCGACAGGGTGCTGAGCGTCGACCCGGACGAGCGGACCGCGCAGGTCCAGGGCATGACGACCTACGAGGACCTGGTCGACGCGACGCTGCCGCACGGGCTGATGCCGACGGTCGTCCCGCAGCTGAAGACGATCACGCTGGGCGGCGCGGTCACCGGGCTGGGCATCGAGTCGACGTCGTTCCGCGACGGTCTCCCGCACGAGTCGGTGCTGGAGATGGAGGTCCTGACCGGCGACGGGCAGATCGTCACGGCGACGCGCGACAACGAGCACGCGGACCTGTTCTACGGGTTCCCGAACTCCTACGGGACGCTCGGCTACTCGCTGCGGTTGAAGATCGAGCTGCGGCCGGTGCGGCCGTACGTCCGGTTGCGGCACCTGCGGTTCGGCGACGCGGCGTCGCTCGCGAAGGCGATGGCGGACATCACCGAGTCGCGGACGTACGAGGGCGAGGCCGTCGACTTCATGGACGGCACGGTGTTCAGCGGGTCGGAGCAGTACATCACGCTGGGGTTCTTCACGGACGAGGCGCCGTACACGTCCGACTACACCGGTCAGGAGATCTACTACCGGTCGATCCAGCGGCGGTCGGTCGACTTCCTGACGATCCGTGACTACATCTGGCGCTGGGACACCGACTGGTTCTGGTGCTCGGGCGCGTTCGGGGTGCAGAACCCGCTCGTGCGGCGGGTGTGGCCCGACAAGGCCAAGCGGTCGGACGTGTACCGGAAGCTGGTCGCGTACGACCGGCGGTACCACGTCGTCGCCCGGGTGGAGCGGTGGCGCGGGCTGCGGCCGCGCGAGGACGTCATCCAGGACATCGAGGTCCCGGTGGAGCGGCTGCCGGAGTTCCTGGAGTTCTTCCACGAGAAGATCGGGATGAGCCCGATCTGGCTGTGCCCGCTGCGGGTGAAGGAGCAGTGGCCGCTGTACCCGCTCGAGCAGGGCCGGACGTACGTGAACGCGGGGTTCTGGGGGACGGTGCGGATCCCGCCGGGGCAGATCCCCGAGTACCACAACCGGCTGATCGAGCGCAGGGTCGCGGCCCTGGACGGGCACAAGTCGCTCTACTCGACGGCGTTCTACGGCCGTGACGAGTTCTGGCGCTACTACGACGGGGAGACCTACCGGCGGCTCAAGGGCGCCTACGACCCGGACGGGCGGCTGCTGGACCTCTACGACAAGTGCGTGCGCGGGCGCTGACCTGGCGCCCGCCGTTTTCGGGGGGCCCGGCGGCGAGCGGCGGCCGACCGCGTCGGCGGCCGGCGGACGCGCCCGTCCGGGTGGAGAGACAGGAGGGAACAAGATGACGCTGGCCAAGGTCTTCGAGCAGCTCGCCGGGCCGCAGGCGCCAGTGGAGTTCACGGCGTACGACGGTTCGCGGGCGGGGGCGCCCGGCGCCGACATCCGGGTCCACGTGCGTTCGCCGTACGCGGTGTCCTACCTGGTGCATTCGCCGGGGGCGCTCGGTCTCGCGCGCGCCTACGTGACCGGGATGGTCGACGTCCACGGCGACATGATCACGGCGCTGTCCACGATGCAGGCGCTGTTCGGTGAGGTGACGGGGCGGCAGAAGGCGGGGATCCTCACCGAGGTGATGCGCGACCCGCTGCTGCGCGGCGCGGTGTCGCGGCGGCTGGACCCGCCGCCGCAGGAGGCGCCGTTCAGCCGGATCCCGTCGTGGCTGCGGCACTCCAAGCGGCGCGACGCGCGGGCGATCTCGCACCACTACGACGTGTCGAACACGTTCTACGCGTGGGTGCTGGGCCCGTCGATGGCGTACACGTGCGCGTGCTACCCGGCGGAGGGCGCGACGCTGGAGGAGGCGCAGTTCCACAAGCACGACCTGGTGGCCAAGAAGATCGGGCTGCGGCCCGGGATGCGGCTGCTGGACGTGGGCTGCGGCTGGGGCGGCATGGTGATGCACGCCGCGCAGGAGTACGGCGTGAAGGCGCTGGGCGTGACGCTGTCGAAGCAGCAGGCGGAGTGGGCGCAGAAGGCGATCGCCGACCGCGGCCTGTCCGACCTGGCGGAGGTCCGGCACCTGGACTACCGGGACGTGGCCGAGTCGGGGTTCGACGCGGTCAGCTCCATCGGGCTCACCGAGCACATCGGCAAGGCGAACCTGCCGTCGTACTTTTCGTTCCTGTACGGGAAGCTGAAGCCCGGCGGGCGGATGCTGAACCACACCATCACGCGGCCCGACAACCTGGCTCCGCCGCGCAAGGAGAACGGGTTCATCAACCGGTACGTGTTCCCGGACGGCGAGCTCGAGGGCCCGGGGTACGTCCAGATGCAGATGAACGACGCCGGGTTCGAGATCCGGCACCAGGAGAACCTGCGGGAGCACTACGCCCGCACGCTCACCGGCTGGTGCCGCAACCTGGACGAGCACTGGGACGAGGCCGTCGCCGAGGTCGGCGAGGGCACGGCCCGCGTGTGGCGCGTCTACATGGCGGGGTGCGTGCTCGGCTTCGACCAGAACTGGATCCAGCTGCACCAGACGCTCGGGGTGAAGCTGGACGAGAAGGGCAACTCCCACATGCCGCTGCGTCCCGACTGGGGCGTGTGACGGCGGCGGCGCTCCCGCGGAAACGACGAGCCGACCGGCTGACCGGTCGGCTCGTCGCGTTTCCGGGTCCGCTCAAGGCGTCCGGCGCGCGTGTACACGGCACCTGGCGGGGGACGGGCGAGGCGTGGAGCGTCGCAGAGGGGTCGCGGAGGTCGCCGAGGAGCTGCTGGGCGTCCGGGAGCTGCGTCCCGGGCAGCGTGAGGCGATGGAGGCGCTCGCCGGGGGACGGGACGCGCTGGCGGTGCTGCCGACGGGGTCGGGGAAGTCGGCGGTGTACGAGGTGGCGGGGGTGCTGCTGGGCGGCCCGGTCGTGGTGGTGTCGCCGCTCGTGTCGCTGCAGCGCGACCAGGCGCTGGGGCTGCGGGAGGCGGGCCTGGAGACGCACGTCCTGAACGCGGCGGCCGGACGGGCGCGGCGCGAACGGGCGGACGCGGCCCTCGCCGCGGACCGTCCGGCGTTCGTGTTCATGGCGCCCGAGCAGCTGCTCCGCGAGGACGTGCGGGCGCGGCTGGGGGAGTCGCCGCCGCGGCTGCTGGTCGTGGACGAGGCGCACTGCGTCTCGGCGTGGGGCCACGATTTCCGCCCGGACTACCTGCGGCTCGGCGCGGTGGTCGCGGCGCTGCGGGACCGTCCGGTGGTGGCGGCGCTGACGGCGACGGCCGCGCCGCCGGTCCGCGCGGAGATCGTCGAGCGGCTCGGCATGCGGGACCCGGCGGTGGTGGTCCGTGGGTTCGACCGGCCGGGGATCCGGCTGTCGGTGCGCCGGTTCGGGGACCCGGACGAGCAGGCCGACGCCGTCGTGCGGACCGCGGAGGGACTGGACGGCTCGGGCATCGTCTACGCGGCGACGCGCAAGGACACGACCAGGTACGCGGAGCGCCTGCACAGCGCGCGCGCCTACCACGCGGGCCTGCGCAAGAAGGAGCGGGACGCGGTCCAGGCGGAGTTCATGGACGGACGTACGCGCATCGTCGTCGCGACGAGCGCGTTCGGGATGGGGATCGACAAGCCGGACATCAGGTTCGTGCTGCACGCGCACGTCACCGGTTCGCCGGACGAGTACTACCAGGAGGTCGGCCGCGCGGGGCGGGACGGCGAACCGGCCGAGGCGGTCTGCTTCTACCGTGCGGAGGACCTCGGCCTGCCGCGCTTCTTCACCGGCGGCCTGCCGGACGAGGAGACGCTCGGCGCCGTCTACGCGGCGGTGCGCGCGGGGACCGGGACGCGCCGCGAGCTGGCGGCGCGCACCGGCCTGTCGGCCCGCAGGCTGGCGGTGCTGCTGGACCTGCTCGCCGAGGCGGGGGCGGTGCGCCTGCGGCGGCGCGTGCGTCCGGTCCCCGATCCGCCGTCCCCGGACGCGGCGGTCGCGGAGGCGGTGCGCCTCGCGGAGAACCGGCGGGACGTGGAGCGGACCCGCATCGAGATGATGCGGCGGTACTGCGAGCTGGCCGACTGCCGGCGCCGCTTCCTGCTGCGCTACTTCGGCGAGACCTACGACCGGCCGTGCGGGCACTGCGACAACTGCGAGGCGGGCCGCGCCGAGACGCGCGCGGACAACCGCACGTTCCCGACGGGCACGCGGGTGGAGCACCGCGAGTGGGGGCGGGGACGGGTCGTCGAGGGCGCGGGCGACCGCGTCACCGTCCTGTTCGACGACGTCGGCTACCGCGAGCTGCTCGTCGAATCGGTCCTGGACAACGATCTGCTCAAGCGCGTCTAAACCCGGTCAAGATTCCTCTCGCGCCGAGGTCCCCGCAGGTCGAACGGGGTAGGCGGGGGGCAGGACGTCGAGCTGGGGGGACGCGTGGCCATGCACATCCGGTCCCCGGTGAAGCCGATGCTGGCGGCGGCCGTGGACCGCGTGCCGGAGCCGCAGGCGTGCCCCGGCGGGTGCCGCTACGAGCCGAAGTTCGACGGGTTCCGCGCCATCGCGATCGTGGACGAGGCGGGTGCGGTGCTGCTGGCGTCCCGCCGCCGCACGCGGTTCAACGAGGCGTTCCCCGAGGTGGCGGCGGCGGTGGCGGAGCTGGTGCCGCCCGCGACGGTGCTGGACGGCGAGATCGTCCGGTGGGGTCCGGACGGGCGGCTGGACTTCGGCGCGCTGCAGCGCCGGCACGTCGCCGGGCGCCGCCGCCCGGACCTGGCGCGGGCCGAACCGTGCCACTACGTGGTGTTCGACGTCCTGGAGGCCGGCGGCGCGGATCTGCGGCGGCGCCCGCTGCGGGAGCGCCGCGCGGTCCTGGAACGGCTGCTCGGGGACGTCTCGGCCGCCGCGCGGGTGGTGGCGTCGCCGCAGACGGCGGACGTCGCGGAGGCGCGCCTGTGGTTCGAGGCGCTCGCCGAGCAGGGCATCGAGGGGCTGGTCGTCAAGGACGCCGACGGCGCGTACCTGGAGGGGCGGCGCCGCTGGCAGAAGGTGAAGCGCCGGACGACGGCGGAGGGGATCGTCGGCGGCGTCACCGGCACGCGGCAGGCGCCGGAGTCGCTGATCCTGGGCCGGTTCGACGCGGACGGCCGGCTGCGGGTGGTCGCGCGGACGACGCCGCTGCCGCCCGCCGCGCGCACCGGGCTGGCGGCGGTGCTGCATCCGGGGTCGCCCGACCATCCGTGGCCGGCGGAGCTGCCGTCGGGGTTCGCGGGCGGCCCGTACGGCTCGCACCCGCCGATCCGGTACGTCCGCACCGAGCCGGAGACGGTGGTGGAGTTCAGCGCGGACGCGGCCGTGGAGAACGGCCGCTGGCGGCACGCCGTCCGGTACGTCCGGATGCGGGCGGAACTGGACCCGTCGGACGTGCCGCCGTTCGGCGACCCGTACTGACCGCCCGCGTCAGCCGGCGAGCCAGTCGAGGACCAGCCGGCCGACCTCGGCGGGCCGGTCGCGCTGCAGGAAGTGCCCGGCGCCGGGGACGAGCCGGGCCCGGGAGCCCGGCGGCAGCGCGGCGACGATCGGGGCGAGGTCGCCGCCCGGCGCGACGACGTCCGCGCCCATGCAGCCGTCCTCGTCGCCGTGCAGGTAGAGGACGGGACGGGTGCCGCGCGCGTCCGCCGCTTCCTGCGCGGCGGCGTAGCGCTCGATGTGGCGTTCCGGATCGAGCATCGCGCGGTAGTAGCCGAGCGCGGCGGTGATGTTGCCGGGCGCGGCGAGGCATTCCATGACGCGGTCGACCTCCGCCGTCGGGGCGGGCGCGCCGGGCGGCGACCAGTCGCGCCACAGCCCCTCCACGAACTCGCGGTTCAGGATCGTCTCGGCGAGCGCGGTCTGGAACACGAACACGTAGAACGAGCGCTTGAGCTGCCCGTACGCGAAGAACGAGCTGACCAGCACCTCGATCGGCGGGACCGCCATCGCGACGGCCCGGCGCCACCGGTCCGGTGCCATGCTCGCGGCCCCGTAGGCGGCGGCCGCGCCCCAGTCGTGGCCGATGAGGACGGCGTCCGGGCCGCCGCCGAGGGCCTCGTGGAGCGCGACGGCGTCGGCGGCCAGCGCGCCCGTCTGGTAGGCGCCGTCCGCCGGGACGGACGTGGGCGCGTAGCCGCGCATGAACGGGGCCACGGCGCGGTACCCGGCGGCGGCCAGGTCGGTGAGGAGGGGACGCCACGTGTGCGGGGAGTCGGGGAAGCCGTGCAGGCACAGCGCCAGCGGCCCGTCCGGCGGCCCGGCCTCCAGGTAGCCGAACGTCAGCCCGTTCGCGTCGATCGTCCCGTCGGAGATGTCGGTGAAGTCGCCCATGCGCTCGCCTCCTCGTGGCGCCGCCACCCTCTCATCACGACGGCGGCGGCGATGTGACCCGGGTCACCTATTGCCGTGCGGACTCGCCGCGCCGCACTTTACTCTGAGAGGGTGCATGTAAACCGAATCGGATTCGGAATGATGAGGTGACACCGTGCTCAAGGCCGAGGACATCAACCTGACGGACTGGGATTTCTGGCGCCGTCCCCACGACTACCGCCATGAGGCGTTCAAGGCGCTGCGGGGGCACGGGGAGCTGATCCGCTACGACGAGCCCGAGGTCGTCATCGTCGAGCAGGGCCCCGGCTACTACGCGCTGACCCGGCACGCCGACGTCGTCGAGGCGTCCCGCCGCCCCCAGGACTTCTGCTCGGGGCGCGGCACGATCAGCATTCCGGACATGCCCGGCGACCTGCACGAGTACTTCGGCTCCATGATCAACATGGACGACCCGCGGCACGCCAAGATCCGCCGGATCGTCTCCCGCGCGTTCTCCCCGCGCATGATCCAGCGGTTCGAGGACAAGGTCGAGGCGGTCGCCGCCGAGCTGGTGGACGGCATCGCCGCCGGCCACGGGACGGGCGACTTCGTGCAGGACGTCGCCGCCCGCCTCCCCCTGAAGATCATCTGCGACATGATGGGGATCGGCGAGGAGCACTACGGCACCGTCCTGGACGCCACCAACGTCATCCTCGCCGGCAACGACGCGGAGTTCCTCCCCACCGGCAGCGCCGAGGAGATGGCGATGGCGCTGCTCGGCGCCGGCGAGACCCTCAAGGGCCTGGTGGAGGACCTCGGGCGCCGCCGCCGCGCCGAGCCCACCGACGACCTGACGTCCGCGCTGGTCAACGCGAACATCGACGGGGAGTCGCTGACCGACCAGGAGCTCGGCTCCTTCTTCATCCTGCTCGTCGTCGCGGGCAACGAGACGACCCGCAACGCGATCGCGCACGGCCTCGACCTGTTCACCCGGCACCCCGAGCAGCGGGCCCTGCTGGTCGAGGACTTCGACGGCCGCATCGCGGGCGCCGTCGAGGAGATCGTCCGCTACGTGTCCCCGGTCATCTGGATGCGCCGCACCGCGACCCGCGACACGACGCTGAACGAGCACGAGATCAAGGAGGGCGACAAGCTCGTCCTGTACTACTGGTCCGCGAACCGGGACGAGTCGGTCTTCACCGACCCGGAGAAGTTCGACATCCTCCGCGACCCCAACCCGCACGTCGGGTTCGGCGGCCCCGGCCCGCACTTCTGCCTGGGCGCCCACCTCGCCCGCCGCGAGATCACCGTGATGTTCCGCGAGCTGCTGCGCCGCGTCCCCGACATCCGGGCCGGGGAGGCCGAGCGGCTGGAGTCGAACTTCATCAACGGCATCAAGCGCCTGCCGTACACGTTCTGAACGCGCGGAGCGGGCCCCGGCCGGCGGCCGGGGCCCGCTCGCGGACGGGTCAGCGCAGCTCGCGCTTGAGGATCTTGCCCGTCGCGGTCATCGGCAGCTCGTCGCGGAACTCGACGATCCGCGGGTACTTGTAGTTCGCGAACTGCTCCTTGCCCCACGCGACCAGCTCGTCCTCGGTGACCGTGGCGTCCGGCGTGCGGATCACGTACGCCTTGATCTCCTCGCCGTGGCTGTCGTGCGGGACGCCCACCACGGCGGCCAGCGACACCTGCGGGTGGGTCATCAGGACCTCTTCGAGCTCCCGCGGGTACACGTTGTAGCCGCCCCGGATGATCATGTCCTTGGAGCGGTCGATGATGAAGTAGTAGCCCTCCTCGTCGCGGCGGGCCACGTCCCCGGTGCGGAACCAGCCGTCGCGGATCGCGGCCTCGGTCGCCTCGGGCCGCTTGTAGTAGCCCTTCATGATGTTGTGGCCGCGGATCGCGATCTCGCCGGGGCCCTCGCCCTCGACGTCCTTCCAGTCGTCGTCGATCAGCTTCATCTCGACGCCCCACACCGGCAGCCCGATCGAGCCGGGCTTGGTCGGGCGGTCCGGGCGGTTGAACGACGCGACCGGCGACGTCTCCGACAGCCCGTAGCCCTCCAGCACGTCCGCGCCGAACTTCTCCTTGATCCCCTTGAGGACCTCCATCGGCAGCGCCGCGCCGCCCGACACCGCGACCCGCAGGTTCTCCCGGATCGTCGCGACGTCCTCCGCGGACGTGTCGTGGGTCAGCAGCCCCCAGTACATCGTGGGGACGCCCGCGAAGATGTTCACCTTCTCGCGGACCATCAGCGCGACGGCCTCCCCGGCGTCGAACCGCGGCTGCATCACCAGCGTCGCGCGCCGGTAGAACCCGACGTTCATCACGCACGTCTGGCCGAAGATGTGGAACAGCGGCAGCGTCACCAGCGACACGTCGTGGAGCGTCTTGGTGAACAGCGTGTCGTCCACCATCGCGTTCATCAGCAGGTTGCCGTGCGACAGCTCGGCGCCCTTCGGCTGCCCGGTCGTCCCGCTCGTGTAGATGATCACCGCGGTGTCGGTGGCCTCGCTCAGGTGCGGCTCGAACGTGCGGGGCTGCCCGCCCAGCGCCGCCCAGAACAGCTCCGCCCCCTCGATCGGCGACTCGGTCGCCGCCGGGTTCGCCGGCAGCAGGAAGAAGTGCTCGCACTCCGCGGCCTGGTCGAACCCGGCCTTGCCCATCTCGCCGAGCGGCAGCTCCGGCGTCCCCTCGAAGCAGAAGAACGCCTTCGCGTCGGAGTCGGCCAGGTGGTAGGCGATCTCGCGCGGCTTCAGCAGGACGTTCAGCGGGACGACGACCGCGCCGGCCTTGAGCGCCCCGAAGTAGACCATCGGGAAGTACGGCAGGTTGGGGCTGGACAGCGCCACCTTGTCGCCCGGTCCGATGCCGCGCGACCGCAGGAGGTTCGCGACCTGGTTCGCGACCGAGTCGATGAAGGAGTACGGCAGCCGCAGGTCGCCGAACACGACGGCGTCGCGGTCCGGCGTCTCGCGGGCGGCGTCCTCCAGCAGCACGGACAGGTTGAGCATGGCACTCCTCGCGCGGAACGGATGACCGGCCGGTTGTTACCGACGAGTCTACGAATCGTTCCGCTCATCCTGCTGTATCCGGACGTGTCCGCGCCATGGTGCGACGCCCTTTTTGACGTGCCGTTTTGTCCCGACCGCCCGGTCCCTGGGACGGGCGTGACGGGAGGGGCACGGAGCGTCCCGGGCCTGCCGGTCGTGTCCGGATCCGGGCCGGATCGTTCCCGGGCGGTGCGCCGCCGCGCGCGCCCGTCCCCCGTCCCCGTTACGATGACCGTTCCGGGAAAAGGGGGCATTGTCGTGATCATTTTCGGCTGGCGCGTGGTGTTCTTCACCTTGGGCAAGGGCGTCTTCCACTGCCCGCAGTGCGGCGGCGACCGCGAGTACCGCCGGCGCCAGGGCCGCAACTTCTTCACCCTGTTCTTCATCCCGGTGCTGCCCCTGAACAAGACCGGCGGCGAGATCGTCGAGTGCGGCACCTGCCGCGGCCGCTGGACGCCCGGCGTCCTGGAGGTCCCGACGACCGCGCAGCTCGCCCACATGCCCGCGATGCTCCTGCGGATGGCGATCGCCCAGGTCCTGCGCTCCGGCGACTACACCCACGCGCCCGCCCGCTCCCGCGCCGTCGCCGTCGTCCGCCAGGCCGGCGAGAGCGGCTACGACGAGAGCGCGCTGAACGCCGACCTCGGCCGCCCGTTCGACGACGTGCGCCGCGAGATGGGGCGCGCCTCGTCCGCGCTGGCCCCCGAGGCGCGGGAGAGCATCCTGCGCGCCGCCGCCGAGATCGCCCTCATGGACGGGCCGCTCAGCGTCTCCGAGGAGGAGACCCTCGGCGCCGTCGGCGCCGACCTCGAACTGACCCGCGTCCAGATCACCGGCGTCGTGTCCCTCGCCCGCCAGGCGTCCGGCCACTGACCCCCGCCGGACCGGGCGGCGCCCGCGATATCCCCGGGCGACCGGGGTTGCGGTTGCGCTACGCTTGTTGTATGCATGCCAGGCTGCTCCTCGAACGGCCACGCTGACGCGAGAAGTCAGCGTGGCGGCCCCTCCTGAGCGAGGGGCCGTTTCATTTCGGCGGACGGCCCGGCCCCTTTGCCAGGGACTCGCTAGGGACGGAAGAGAGAGTAAGCGTGAGCAGCGACGAGCAGTACGACCCGCGGGCGGTTCAGGACAGGTGGCAGGCCCGGTGGGCGGAGCTCGACCCGTTCAAGGCCGCCGAAGGCGACGACGGCCGCGAGCGGCGCTACGCGCTGGACATGTTCCCCTACCCGAGCGGCGACCTGCACATGGGTCACGCGGAGGCGTTCGCGATCGGCGACGTCCCCGCCCGCTACTGGATCCAGCGCGGCCACAACGTGCTGCACCCCATCGGCTGGGACTCCTTCGGCCTGCCCGCCGAGAACGCCGCGATCAAGCGCGACTCGCACCCGGCCGAGTGGACGTACGCCAACATCGACACCCAGGCCGCGTCGTTCCAGCGGTACGCGCCGTCCTTCGACTGGTCGCGGCGGCTGCACACGTCCGACCCCGAGTACTACAAGTGGACGCAGTGGCTGTTCCTGCGCTTCTACGAGCGGGGCCTGGCCTACCGCAAGGGCGGCCACGTCAACTGGTGCCCCAAGGACCAGACCGTCCTGGCGAACGAGCAGGTCGTCGGCGGGCACTGCGAGCGCTGCGGCACCCTGGTCGAGAAGCGCGTGCTGACCCAGTGGTACTTCAAGATCACCGAGTACGCGGACCGGCTGCTGGACGACATGGAGCAGCTGGAGGGCAAGTGGCCCGAGCGGGTCCTGCTGATGCAGCGCAACTGGATCGGCCGCTCCACCGGCGCCGACGTCGACTTCGTCATCGAGGGCCGCGACGAGCCCGTCACCGTCTACACCACGCGCCCCGACACCCTGTACGGCGCCACGTTCATGGTCGTCGCCGCGGACGCCGCGCTGGCCGAGGAGATCTGCGCGCCCGACCACCGGGCCGCGTTCGAGGCGTACCGGGAGGAGGTCTCCCGGGAGAGCGAGATCGAGCGGCTGTCCACCGAGCGGGAGAAGACCGGCGTCTTCCTGGGCCGCTACGCGATCAACCCGGTGAACGGCGAGCGGCTGCCGATCTGGGCGTCCGACTACGTGCTGGCCGAGTACGGGCACGGCGCGATCATGGCGGTCCCCGCGCACGACCAGCGCGACCTGGACTTCGCGCTGAAGTTCGGGCTGCCGGTCCGCGTCGTCGTCGAGACCGGCCAGGCCGACCCGGCGGCCACCGGCGTCGCCACCCCCGGCGAGGGGCGGCTGGTCAACTCCGGCCCGATCGACGGGCTGGCCAAGGCGGACGGCATCGCCCGCATCATCGAGATCATGCAGGAGCGCGGCACCGGCCGGGCGTCGGTGAACTTCCGGCTGCGCGACTGGCTGGTGTCCCGGCAGCGGTTCTGGGGCTGCCCCATCCCGATCGTGCACTGCGACGCGTGCGGCGAGGTCCCGGTGCCGGACGAGCAGCTGCCGGTGCGGCTGCCCGACGGGCTGCGCGGCGCCGACCTGGCGCCCAAGGGCACGTCGCCGCTGGCCGCCGCGGCCGACTGGGTGAACACCGAGTGCCCCAAGTGCGGCGGCGCCGCGAAGCGCGACACCGACACGATGGACACGTTCGTCGACTCGTCCTGGTACTACTTCCGGTACTGCTCGCCGGGGTACGAGGGCGGCCCGTTCGACGTCGAGCAGGTCCGCAAGTGGATGCCGGTCGACCAGTACACGGGCGGTGTCGAGCACGCCATCCTGCACCTGCTGTACAGCCGGTTCTTCACCAAGGTCCTGCACGACATGGGCATGGTCGACTTCACCGAGCCGTTCACGCGGCTGCTGAACCAGGGCCAGGTGATCAACCAGGGCAAGGCGATGTCGAAGTCGCTGGGCAACGGCGTCGACCTGGGCGAGCAGATCCGCGAGTTCGGGGTGGACGTCGTCCGGCTGGCGATCCTGTTCTCCGGGCCGCCCGAGGACGACATCGACTGGGCCGACGTGTCCCCGCACGGCATGTCGAAGTTCCTGTCCCGCGTGCACCGCATCGCGAGCGAGGTCGGGGCCGCCCCCGGCGGCGACCCGGCGTCCGGCGACATCGCGCTGCGCCGCGTCACCGCCCGCACCGTCGACGAGGTCACGACCCTGGTCGAGTCGCAGCGGTTCAACGTCGCGATCGCGCGGATCATGGAGCTGGTCACCGCGGCCCGCAAGGCGATCGACTCCGGTCCCGGCGCCGCCGACCCGGCCGTCCGGGAGGCCGCCGAGGCGATCGCGGTGCTGCTGTCGCTGTTCGCGCCCTACACCGCCGAGGAGGCGTGGTCGCTGCTGGGCCGCACCGCCCCGGTGATCCGCGCGGGCTGGCCGGCCGCCGACCCGGCCCTGCTGGTCGAGGAGTCGGTCACCTGCGTCGTCCAGGTCGCCGGCAAGGTCCGCGACCGGCTGGACGTCGCCCCGGGCATCGCGGACGGCGAGCTGGAGAAGCTGGCGCTGGCGTCGCCGAAGGTGCGGGACGCGCTGGGCGGCGCGGACATCGCGAAGGTGATCGTCCGCGCGCCGAAGATCGTGAACATCGTGCCGAAGCGCTGAGACGGGAAACGGCCGCCGGGGGCGCCCCGGCGGCCGTTCCGTCGCTCGTTCACATCTTGCGGAGGACCGCCACCACCCGGCCGAGGACGGACGCCTCGTCGCCGGGGATCGGCTCGTAGGCGGAGTTCTGCGGCAGCAGCCAGATGTGCCCGTCGCGCCGCTTGAACGTCTTCACCGTGGCCTCGCCGTCGATCATCGCGGCGACGATGTCGCCCTGCTCGGCGACCGGCTGCTGGCGGACGACGACCCAGTCGCCGTCGGCGATCGCGGCGTCGATCATCGAGTCGCCGGTGACCTTCAGCAGGAAGTGCGTACCCTCGCCGACGAGCTGCTTGGGCAGCGTGAAGACGTCCTCGACGGCCTCCTCGGCGAGGATCGGGCCGCCGGCCGCGATCCGGCCGACGAGCGGCACGTACGCGGGCGTCTGGGCGGACGCCGTCCCGTCCGGGGTCTCGGGCTCGGTGCGCACCGGCGTCGCCCCCGGCACCCGCACCTCGACCGCGCGCGGCCGGTTCGGGTCGCGCCGCAGGAACCCCTTGCGCTGCAGGGTCCGGAGCTGGTGCGACACGCTCGACGTGCTGGTCAGGCCGACCGCCTCGCCGATCTCCCGCATGGACGGCGGATAGCCGCGGCGCTGCACCGAGTCGCGGATCACCTCGAGCACCATGCGCTGCCGCTGCGTCAGCCCCGACTCGTCCATCGGCCCGTCGGGCAGCTCCCGGACCTTGCTCATCGCTCGCCTCCCGGGCGCCTCGATCTCATCACTCCTGGCCCTGCACGTTATCGCGCCCGGGCGCCTCGATCAAACAATTGTTCGAAGTGCTCAGGTGTTTTCTGAGGACGTCCACAGAACATCGTACAGGCGTTCGATCGGATTTTCTCGCGCCGGGGCCCGAGATGGCCGCTTCACCCGATACGCACCGCACGGTTTGCCCGTCCGAACCGATTGCGCAAGACGCCTCTCCCGGGGTGCCGCTTCGGTGCCTTCTCGAATCGCCCCCGCCCGCCCCGGTTACGGCGGACCGAGAGTGAGGAAGGCGCGTCCGCGACCGCCATGCGACCCGGAAATGGGAGTCCGGGAGCTGAGTGACATATCCGCTATGCCGGACGAACGGGCGGTGTCCCGAGTCGGCGGACGAGCGGTGGGCGCCGGTGCGGAGAATCGTGTCGCGCCCGGCCCGAAACCGCAGCGTACGGCCGTCGCCGGGTGCTGAGGGCGGTCATTGGCGAGGGGGCTCGGGATCCGCGTTCCTCGACCGGCCGAAGCGGTTTCCGATCGCCGCGGCGACATCCGTATAAGCGGCGCCCGCAGCCTCGCGGCCGGATTCCGGCGGACGCGCGAGTGACGGGGGTCGACGGCGATTCCCATTGCGGCGGACGTCCCGGCCGGGGACCGGCCGAAGCGAGCGGACCGGGCCGGACATCGGGACGGCACGGGATCGGGCGGACGCCCCTGGTGCGGCCCGCCCCCTCCGCGATCCGGATCCGATCGAAAACGCGGATCGCGGACGCGGGCGGCGAGAAGTCCGGCCCGCTTCGGCGTCGTCCAGGTCCCGCACGCCGAGGCAGCCGTTCGCGTACGCCCGCGCGGGGAAGTTCGCCCCCATCCGCGCCCGCCTGCGGACGGGTCGGGCGGCGCGCGGCAGGACGCCGCGAGGGTGCCGGAGCGGCGGACGATCCCGGGTCGCCGGCCGCCGTTCCGGCGTCCGGGCGCGACACGCCGGAGCGCGGATCCGATGTGGCGGGACGCGGCCGCGCGCCACCAGCGCGTCCGTGGCGGATGTGACTCGGGAGGCAGTCGATCAGGTTGCGTTGGCGTCTGCAGACCCGTACGGTTGACCACAACATCTAGTAGTTACATCGATGGGATTAACCACAACTTGTGATTGTGGCACTGTTCTCGCGATGGCGCTCCAATCGGTTCGGGGAGGGGAGAGACGTGCACTGCCCGTTCTGCCGCAACCCCGACACCAAAGTGATCGACAGCCGTTCCACCGACGACGGCGGCGCCATTAGACGGCGTCGCTCGTGCGCCGAATGCGGTCGGCGATTCACCACGCAGGAGAATGTCCTCGTGATGGTCGCCAAGCGAAGCGGCGTCACCGAGCCGTTCTCCCGCGACAAGATCATCGCTGGGGTGCGCAGGGCCTGCCAGGGCCGCCCGGTCGACGAGGACGCGCTCGCGAAGCTCGGCCAGCGGGTCGAGGAGGACATCCGGTCGGCGGGATCGGCGGAGATCCCCTCGCACGAGATCGGACTCGCGATCCTGGGGCCGCTCGGTGAACTCGACGAGGTCGCGTATCTGCGGTTCGCCTCCGTGTACCGGAGCTTCGAATCGCTCGACGACTTCGCCCGGGAGATCGAGACACTGCGGAATGCCGGTTCCTCGGGGGAGCCCGGCCCGTCCCGTTAGGGACGGCGGAAACACAAAGCATCGAACGTGAAGCGCCACCGCGCCGGGCATGCCCCGCGCGGCGGCGGAGTTGTTCCTGGACAGGGCCCGGCGGGAGGGCCCGAGAGGGGGAAGGTCATGACGGAGACGGTGAGCGGCTCGACGGCGCGGCGCGGCAAGGGGGCGCGCAAGGGCCTGAAGGTCGAGCGGATCTTCACCAAGCCCGGCGTGCATCCGTACGACGAGCTGACCTGGGAGCGCCGTGACGTCGTCATGACCAACTGGCGGGACGGCTCGGTCAACTTCGAGCAGCGGGGCGTCGAGTTCCCGGACTTCTGGTCGCTCAACGCGGTCAACATCGTCACGTCCAAGTACTTCCGCGGCGCCGTGGGCACCCCGGCCCGCGAGTGGAGCCTCAAGCAGCTCGTCGACCGCGTCGTGAGCATGTACACGAAGACGGGCCTGGAGAACGGCTACTTCGCGTCGGACGAGGACGCCGAGATCTTCGACCACGAGCTGAAGTACGCGCTCGTGCACCAGATGTTCAGCTTCAACTCGCCGGTCTGGTTCAACGTCGGCACCAAGTCCCCGCAGCAGGTCTCGGCGTGCTTCATCCTGTCGGTCGACGACACGATGGAGTCGATCCTCGACTGGTACAAGGAAGAGGGCGTCATCTTCAAGGGCGGCTCCGGCGCCGGCCTGAACCTCTCCCGCATCCGGTCCAGCCGCGAGCTGCTGTCGTCCGGCGGCACCGCCAGCGGCCCGGTCTCGTTCATGCGCGGCGCGGACGCGTCCGCCGGGACGATCAAGTCCGGCGGGGCCACCCGGCGCGCGGCGAAGATGGTCGTGCTGGACGTCGACCACCCCGACATCGAGGAGTTCATCGAGACCAAGGCGCGCGAGGAGGACAAGATCCGCGCGCTGCGGGACGCCGGGTTCGACATGGACCTCGGCGGCAAGGACATCGGCAGCGTCCAGTACCAGAACGCCAACAACTCGGTCCGCGTGTCGGACGAGTTCATGCACGCCGTGGAGTCGGACGGCGAGTTCGGGCTGCGCGCCCGGATGACCGGCGAGATCGTCGAGAAGATCAAGGCCAAGGACCTGTTCCGGCAGATGGCGAAGGCCGCGTGGGAGTGCGCCGACCCGGGCGTCCAGTACGACGACACGATCAACGACTGGCACACCAACCCCGAGACGGGCCGCATCACCGCGTCGAACCCCTGCTCGGAGTACATGTCGCTGGACAACTCGTCCTGCAACCTGGCCAGCATCAACCTGCTGAAGTTCCTCGGCGAGGACGGCACGTTCGACGTCGCGCGGTTCGTGAAGCTCACCGAGCTGGTCATCACGGCGATGGACGTCTCCATCACGTTCGCCGACTTCCCGACCGAGAAGATCGCCGAGACGACCCGGGACTACCGCCAGCTCGGCATCGGGTACGCCAACCTCGGCGCGCTGCTGATGGCGACCGGCCACGCCTACGACTCCGAGGGCGGCCGCTCCCTCGCCGCCGCGATCACGTCGCTGATGACGGGCGTCGCCTACCGCCGCTCGGCCGAGATCGCGGGCGTCGTCGGCCCGTACGCCGGGTACGCGCGCAACGCCGAGGGCCACAAGCGGGTGATGCGCAAGCACGCCGCCGCCAACGACGAGGTCCGCACGCTCCACGACATGGACCGGACGATCCTCGCGGCCGCCGCCAAGCAGTGGCAGGAGTGCCTGAAGGTCGGCGAGAAGCACGGCTACCGCAACGCGCAGGCGTCGCTGCTGGCCCCGACCGGCACCATCGGCCTGATGATGGACTGCGACACCACCGGCATCGAGCCGGACCTCGCGCTGATGAAGTTCAAGAAGCTCGTCGGCGGCGGGTCCATGCAGATCGTCAACCACACGGTGCCGCGCGCCCTGGAGCAGCTCGGCTACCAGCAGGAGCGGATCGAGGCGATCGTCGAGTACATCGCCGAGCACGGCCACGTCGTGGACGCCCCGGGCCTGCGGCCCGAGCACTACGAGGTGTTCGACTGCGCGATGGGCGAGCGCGCGATCAGCCCGATGGGGCACGTGCGGATGATGGCGGCCGTCCAGCCGTTCCTGTCCGGCGCGATCTCCAAGACCGTCAACATGCCGGAGCAGGCGACCGTCGAGGACATCGAGAAGGTGTACTTCGAGGGCTGGCGGCTCGGCCTGAAGGCCCTGGCGATCTACCGCGACAACTGCAAGGTCGGGCAGCCGCTGTCGGCCGCCGGGAAGAAGGAGAAGGCGGAGACCGCCGCGGCGCCCGCGCCGGCGGCCGAGGTCCGGCCGGTCCGCAAGCGGCTGCCGAAGCAGCGCCCCGCGACCGTCACCCGCTTCTCCGTCGCCGGCGCCGAGGGCTACATGACCGCCTCGTCCTACCCGGACGACGGCCTCGGCGAGGTGTTCCTCAAGCTCGGCAAGCAGGGCTCGACCCTCGCCGGCGTGATGGACGCCTTCTCCATGGCGATCTCCATCAGCCTCCAGTACGGGGTGCCGCTGGAGACGTGGGTCGAGAAGTTCACGAACATGCGGTTCGAGCCGGCGGGCATGACCGACGACCCGGACATCCGCATGGCGACGTCGGTGATGGACTACATCTTCCGCCGCCTGGCGCTCGACCACCTGCCCTACGACGAGCGCGCGGGCCTCGGCATCTTCACCGCCGAGGAGCGCGCCATGCAGGCCAACGGCGAGGACCCGGCGTCCCTGCACGAGGACGACGTCCAGCACGACGCCCTCGCCCAGACCGCGGAGATCGCGCGTCCCGCCGCGCCGCAGGCGGCCCCCGCGGCGTCGAACGGCGCGCACTCGTCCGTCGAGGCCATCGAGAGCCGCCAGGGCCGCACGCAGGACGCGCCGCTGTGCCTGACCTGCGGCACGAAGATGCGCCCCGCCGGCAGCTGCTACGTCTGCGAGGGCTGCGGCTCCACCAGCGGCTGCAGCTGAAGCAGCGCCCCCTGAGGGGCGGCACGTGAAGGGAAGCGGGCGCCGGGTCCACCGGCGCCCGCTTCCCCGTTCCGGGCGCCCCGGGGCGGAACGGGGTTGAGTTTCCAGCGGCTGGAAGGTGCACAGTCGGGCCATGAGCACGAGCGCGGAGGGCCGCGCCGTGGTCGAGCGGATCACCGGCCCGGACGTCCCGGCCGCGGACCGCGCGGCGGCCGCCGACGAGATCGCGGCGTTCACCGACGCCCGCGTGGGGCGCTACTGGACCCTGCTGGCGGTCATCGCCGGGCAGGAGCCGACCCCGCCGGCGGTCCCGGCGTTCGAGTGGTTCATCGCGGCGCTGCGCGCCCACTCCGGCTGACCCGCGTCAGGACGGCGCGTCCCCCGCGGCGTCCGTCGGCGGCTTGACGGGCTGCGTGTCGCCGGAGCGGCGGCGGTGCGCCGCCTTCCGGCGGCCCGCCACGGGCTTGTCGTCCTCGGTGCCGGCGGGCGGGGCCGGGGGCGCGGCGGGCTCGGGCGGCGCGGGGGCGGCCTTCGGGGCGGCCTTGGGCGCGGACCGGCGGGCCGGGGCCTTCTTCGCCGGGGGCTCGACGGGCTTGGTCTCGGCCTGCCGGAGCGACTCCACGAAGCTCTCCGCGTCGTCCTCGTCGTCCTCGTCCCCCGGGTCGTCCGGGCCCGCGGCGCGCCGCCGGACGATCCACGCGTCGAGCGTCAGCCGCCCCCCGGCGCCCGCGGCCAGCAGCAGGGCGGCCATGCCGAGCGCGACGACCAGCTCGTAGCCGTTCTGCGCGCGGTCGCCGTCCACCATGAACAGCCCCTGGTCGGCGTGCACGAACAGGAACGCGCCGAGCATGTCGATGAACAGGAGGGCGCCGGTGACCGGCAGCGCCAGCCCGGCGATCAGCGCGGCGCCGCCGAGCAGCTCGACGAACGCGGCGTAGACGGCCGCGGCGGTCGGGAGCGGGACCCCGAGGGCGTCGAAGGACTCGCCCGTCGCGGTGACGCCGGCCTCGATCTTCTGCCAGCCGTGCGCCATGAAGACGACGCCCACGCCGATCCGCGCGAGGACGGCCGCGACGTCGTACACCAGTGACCGAGAGCGCATGCCGTCGACTCCTTCAGCACGGGGGGTGGGCCCGGGTCGTCGGAGAGTATGACGGCATCCGGACGAATCGCGCGAATGCCCCAGGTAGGAGCGGTCACCGGTGCTCGTGCGGACGGTCGAGCGCGGCCGCGACCGTCCGGACGGCGTGCTCGACGGTCTCGATCCCGGCCTCCATCGTCGCGTTCCGCTCGGACAGCGCGGCGATCAGCAGGAGGCGGCCCGAGGCGCGGACGAGGCCGATGCTGTTGACCGTCCAGCGGCCGCCGTGGGCGTCGCGGGGCAGCCAGCCGTTCTTCAGGGCCGCGTCCCCGCCGGCCGCGCTCACGCCCCACGACTGCGCCGGGACCACGCCGGCCATGAGGTCCCGGACGCGGCGGCGGTTCGCCGCCGACAGCGGGCTCGCGGGGGAGACCAGCGCGGTGAGGAGCGCGACCTGGTCGGCGGCCGTGGTCGTCGTGGAGCCCCAGAAGCCGCCGGGCCCGGGGACCGTGTCGCGCAGGCCGAAGTCCTCGTTCGCGGCGGCGAGGCCGTCGGCGCCGCCGACGGCGTGCCAGAGGGCCGTGGCGGCGTCGTTGTCGCTGACGGTGACGGCGCGCTCGGCGAGGGCCTCCTCGGCGGACGTCGGCGCGCGGCCCTCGCGCTGGGCCCGCAGGAGCAGGGCCATGACGATGTTCACCTTGACGATGCTGGCCGTCGCGGGCCGCAGCGCGTCCCCGTAGGAGTAGGCGACCCCGCCCTCGGTGTCGCGCACCGCGAGCGCCACCGAGCCGGGACGTTCGCGCAGGTAGGCGTCCAGGGCGCGGGTGAGTTCGGTGCGCTCGGCCGCGCCGGGGAGCGGGGCCGGGCGGGGCGCGGGCGGCGGCGCGACGGCGAGCACGGCGGCCGGGTGCCGCGGGCGCGGCGGGACGGGCGCGCCCGCGGCGAGGACGGCGAGGACGGCGGCGCACGCGATCACGAGCGCGACGATCGGCCACCGGCGCCTCATGCGCGGTCCGGCGGGGCGGTGTCGTTGGGCATGGCGGGGAGTGTCGCGGGACGGGCGTTTCCCGGCCGTTACGCGCTTTGCATGCAATGTATGCTTTGCATGCAAAGGAGGGCCATGCAGGCGGAAGCGGTGTACCGGCGGTTGCGGGAGCTGATCGTGGCGGGGGAGTACCCGCCGGGCGAGCGGCTGACCGAGGCGTCGGTGAGCGCGGCGCTGGCGGCCGGGCGCACCCCGATCCGCGAGGCGCTGCGCAGGCTGGAGAGCGACGGCCTGGTGCGCGGCGCCGGCCGCGGCGTGGTGGTGCGCGGGTTCGGGACGGACGAGCTCGCCCACGCCTACGCGGTCCGCGCGGCGCTCGAGGCGCTCACCGCGGAGCTCGCGGCGGACCGGCAGCGGACCGGGCACCTCGCCCCCGCCGCCCTCGCGGCCCTCGACCGGGACGCGGACGCCCTGGAGCGGGTCACCGCCGACCGCGACCTGGACGGGGCGATCGAGCTGAACCGCCGGTTCCACCGGGGCGTCGCCGAACTGGCCGGCAACCCGGTCGCGCTGGAGGCCCTCGACCGGCTGTGGGACCGGATCGTCGTGTCGACGCGCGCGTCGCTCGTCCCGCCGGAACGCCCGGGCGAGGTCGCGGCCGAGCACCGGCGGCTGCTGCGGGCGATCAGGGACGGCGACCGGGCGGCGGCGGGCCGGATCGCGGGCGACCACGCCCGCGCGACCGGCGCGGCCGTGCGGTGACACGGCCGCGCACGGAAGGAAGGAGGAGGCGAATGCCGAAGACGCACCGCTACGAGGTGTCCGTGACCTGGACGGGCAACACGGGGGCGGGCACCGGCTCGTACCGGGCTTTCGAGCGGGCCCACGAGATCCGGGCGGCGGGCAAGCCGCCCATCGCGGGCAGCTCCGACCCGGCGTTCCGCGGCGACCCGGCCCGCTGGAACCCGGAGGAGCTGCTGGTGGCGTCCCTGTCGGAGTGCCACATGCTGTGGTTCCTGCATCTGTGCGCGACCGCGGGCATCGTCGTCACCGCCTACACCGACGACCCGCTGGGCACCATGGTGGAGACGGCGGGCGGCGGCGGCCGGTTCGAGGAGGTCGTGCTGCGCCCCCGCGTGACGCTGGACGACCCCGCGCGGGCGGACGAGGCGGCGGGGCTGCACGCGCGGGCCCACGAGCTGTGCTTCATCGCGAACTCGGTGAACTTCCCCGTGCGCCACGAACCCGTGGCCGGCTGAACGCCCGCCGCCCCGCCCGTCCGGGGGAGGCGCCTCGCCCGCGCGGGGGAGGCGGCGCGCACCGGCGCGGCGAAGAATCCCGATCATGGAAGCGGAAGTGACGCCGGGCCCGGTGGGCCGCCGGTGGACGGCGGCGCGGCGCGTCGCGGGGTACGGCGCGGCGGCCAGCCTGTCCTTGTACCTGCTCGTGAAGGTCGTCTGGGTGGCGGCGGGGCTCCTCGGTTCCGTGCCGTCGGACGTCGGCGGCGCGGACTGGATCGTGCTGAACGCGGTGACGGTCGTGATGGCCGCCGTCGGGATCGCGCTCGGTGTCGCGCTGGCCCGCGACCGGGGGCGCGGGGCGCCGGCCGTGCCGCTGGTCTTCGTCGCGTGGATCGCCGCCGGATTCCTCGTCCCGATGATCCCCTACATGCTGCTGAGCACCCTCCTCGACGCGGGGCGGACCACCGAACCGGACGAGGGGACGACCGTGCCCGCCTGGGAGGGCGCGTTCCTCGCCGTCGGGTTCCTGGGCATGGCCGTCGGGCTGGCGATCGCCCTCCCCGTCCTCCTGCGGGAACGGTGGCCGGCGGCGTTCGTCGGGCGGCTCGGCGGCGGGCCGCGGGCCGCGGCGGGACGCGCGCGGACGCGGGCCGTCCTCGGCATGTGCCTCCTCCTCGCCGCCGCGTGGGCGTACTGGGCGGCCGGCGGGACGCTCGGCCTCGATCCCGACCGGACCGATCCGATGACCGCGGACGCCCGGCTCCTGCTCGGCAACTCGGCGCTGTGGGCGCTCGCCGGCGCGTGGGCCGCCGCGGCGCGCCGTCCGGACACGCCGACCTGGCTGCCGATGGCCCTCGGCTTCACCGCGTCGGGCTCGCTGTTCGCGTGGAGCGCGTGGAAGCTGCCTCTCGTCTTCCTGCGCCCCGGCGACTACGCGCCCGCCGAGCGCCCGGTCGTCGCGGTCGTCCAGCACGGGCTCGGCATCGCCGCCGGGGCGCTGCTGCTCGCCGCGATCGTGCAGGCGGTCGCCGCGGCGGAATCGCGGCAGCGGCGGCGGGGTTCTCCCTGATGTGATGCACGGTGAGTACAAGGTTCCCGGCGGCAAGCTGGTGGTCGCCGACGTCGACGTCGTGGACGGGCTGCTGCGCGGCCCGCGGATCAGCGGCGACTTCTTCCTCGAACCGGACGAGGCGCTCGCCGCGATCGACGCGGCGCTGGACGGGCTCCCGGCGGGACTGGACGCGCACGAGATCGGCGCCCGGGTGCAGGCGGGGCTGCCGCCCGGCACGGTGCTGCTCGGGCTGACCGCGGAGGCCGTCGGCATCGCGGTGCGCCGGGCGGTGGCGCGCGCGTCCGACTGGCGCGACCACGAGTGGCGGCTGATCCACGAGGGGCCGCAGGAGCCGGCCGTCCACATGGCGCTGGACCAGGTGCTGGCCGAGGAGGTCGCCGCGGGGCGGCGGCCGCCGACGCTGCGGGTGTGGGAGTGGGCGTCCCCCGCGGTGATCATCGGCAGCTTCCAGTCGCTGCGCAACGAGGTGGACGCCGCGGAGGCGGCGCGCGCCGGGGTGGACGTCGTCCGGCGGATCAGCGGCGGCGGCGCGATGTTCGTCGAGCCGGGCAACACGATCACCTACTCGCTGTACGCGCCGGAGTCGCTGGTCGCGGGCATGTCGTTCGCGGAGAGCTACGCGTTCCTGGACGACTGGGTGCTGGGCGCCCTCGGTGATCTGGGCGTGCGGGCGTGGTACCGGCCGCTGAACGACATCGCGTCCGAGCAGGGGAAGATCGCGGGCGCGGCGCAGAAGCGGCTGGCCGCCGGGGCGGTCCTGCACCACGTCACGATGGCCTACGACATCGACGCGGCGAAGATGACGCGGGTGCTGCGGATCGGGCGGGAGAAGATCTCCGACAAGGGGATCGCGAGCGCGAACAAGCGGGTGGACCCGCTGCGGCGGCAGACCGGCCTGCCCCGCGAGGAGATCATCGAGCGGATGATCGGGCACTTCCGCACCCGGTACGGCCTCGCCCCCGACCGCCCCACCGAGGACGAGCTGCGGCTGGCCGACAAGTACGTCGCGGACAAGTTCACCACGCCCGCGTGGACGGCCCGGGTGCCCTGACCGGCGGAACTCTCGCGCGCCGCCGAGCGTCAAGGAGTCGGGGCAGGTCGCGGGGCCCGCGCGTCCGGCCGTAGGGTTCGGGGCAGCGCGGAGGAGGACGTGTCATGTCGATGCAGAAGGGCGCCAACACCCCGGTCGGGGCGTCGGCGGTGCGGGTCGAGCTCGGATGGCGGAGCGGGGTGGGGACGCCCGACGCGGACGCGTCGGCCCTCCTGCTGGCCGGCACGGGCCGGGTCCGGTCCGACGACGACTTCGTCTTCTACAACCAGCCGGTGCACGGGTCCGGCGCGGTGAAGCACGAGGGCAAGCAGCGCGGCGCGACCGTCCTGGACGTCCTGTCGGTCGACCTCGACCGGGTCGAGCCGGCCGTCGAGCGGATCGTCGTCGCGGCGTCCGCGGACGGCGGGACCTTCGGCGAGATCGACGGGCTCTACGTGCGGCTCGTGGACGCCTCGGGCGGCGCGGAGGTCGCGCGGTTCGACAGCAGCGGCGCCACCACGGAGACGGCGTTCGTGCTCGGCGAGCTGTACCGGCGGCAGGGCGCGTGGAAGTTCCGCGCGGTCGGCCAGGGCTACGACTCGGGCCTGGCGGGGCTGGCGACCGACTTCGGCATCTCGGTCGACGACCCCGGCCCGGCGCCCGCCCCCGAACCGCCCGCGGCCGCGGCCGCGCCCGCCGCCCCGGCGGCGCCGCCCGCGCCCGCCGCTCCCGCGCCGGCGCCGCAGGTGCAGGGCGGGAAGATCTCGCTCACCAAGAGCGCCCCGTCGGTGTCGCTGACCAAGCACGGCGCGACGTCCGGGCACATGCGCGTGAACCTCAACTGGACGGCGCGCGAGGGCGTCGCCACGGGCCTGTTCGGCAAGCGCCGCCGCGGCGTCGACCTCGACCTGGACCTGTGCTGCCTGTGGGAGCTGCGGGACGGCCGCAAGGGCATCATCCACGCGCTCGGCGACATGGGCGCCCTCGACCGCCCGCCGTACATCCGGCTCGACAAGGACGACCGGACGGGCGCGGTCGAGTCCGGCGAGAACCTCCACATCAACCTGGACCGGACGGCCGACTTCAAGCGCATCCTCGTGTTCGCCGAGATCTACGACGGCGCCGACGACTTCCGCGGCCTGGACGCCATCGCCACCCTCTACCCGGTCGGCTCGCCGCCGATCGAGATGCGGATGGACGACTGCGTGGACCGCTCCCGGGACGCGGTCCTCGCGCTCATCGAGAACGTGGACGGGGAGCTGGTCGTGCACCGCGAGGGCCGGTTCGTCCTGCCGCCGGCCGGCCGTCCCCGCTGGGGCAAGATGTCGGTCGATCAGGCGTACGGCTGGAACCTGGAGTGGGTCGCCTCCCGCGGCAAGGGGTGACGGCCCGCCGACCCGCGGTTACCGTACTGTGTAAAGGCGGCGGGCGGGTTCAGCGGCCGGCCGCGGCCGCCTCCTTGAACGAGTCGGCGAGCTTCCTGTCGCGGCCGACGCGGACGAGCGCCGCGGTGAGCCGGGCGAGGTCCTTGCCGGCGACCCGGCCCGCGAGGTCGTCGGGGTCGGTGGGCAGGCCGAGCCGCTCGGCGCCCTTCTTCACCTGGTCGTCGACGTAGGGGCGCAGCCACGGCCACACGGCCTGGGCCTCGCGGCAGAAGATGTCCGCGCCGGTCGGCCCGATCCCGGGGAACTCCCGGAGCAGCTCGCCGGCCCGCCGCCGGTCGCGCCCCGCCTCGATGGCGAGCCGCCGCAGGTCGCCCCGGTACCTGTCCCGGACGATCCCGGCCGTGTCGCCCAGCCGGGACGCGGTGCTCTCGTCGTAGCGGACGTAGTGGCCGCGGCCCAGCGCGTCCACCCGTTCCTGCCAGGTCAGCCGGGCCATGCCCCGCGCGGTCCCGCCGCCGGCCGCGAACAGCTCGCGGGCCGCCGACAGCGCGATGCCGGACGAGATGCGGGCGCTGAGCAGGTTGGCGAGGACGAGCAGCTTGAACAGCGCGGCGGGCGCGTCCTTGAGCTCGAACCCGGCCTCTTCGCTGAACGTCTCCCCGGACTCGCGCAGCAGCTTCTTCACGACAGCGTCCATGGGACCACCTCCCGTCCGACCGGCCCTACCCGGACCGGGGGAGATGACTCATTCCGGACGTGAAGGGGCGGTGCGGGCGGTCAGAGGAGGCTGAGCTGGCCCTCTCCGGCGAGCGGGTCGCGGTGCTTCTTGAGGTGCCGCCAGCGCGGCAGGTCGTCCAGGTACGACCACGAGAGCCGGTGGTGCGGCGTGGGCCCCGACTCCGCCAGCGTCCGCTGGTGGGCGGGCGACGGGTACCCGGCGCCGTCGGCGAACCCGTAGCCGGGGAACGCGGCGTCGAGGCCGGCCATGAGCCGGTCCCGGTGGACCTTCGCCAGGACGGACGCCGCCGCGACCGTCACCGACCGCTGGTCCGCCTTGATCTCGCAGCGGACCCGCCACGGCGGCCGCAGGAAGTCCTGCTTGCCGTCCAGGATCACCACGTCGGGCGGGTCGGGCAGCGCCTCCAGCGCGCGGACGGCCGCGCGCCGCAGCGCCTCGGTCATCCCGACCTCGTCGATCTCCTCGGGGGCGGCCGCGCCGACGGCGTGCCCGGCGAGCCAGCCCGGCAGGACCTCGGCGAACGCCTCGCGGTGCGCGCGGGTGAGCAGCTTGGAGTCGGTCAGCGCGACGGTGCGGCCGCCGCGGCCGGGCAGAGCGGGCGGGGCGCTCAGGTCGGTGACCGCCGCGCACACGACGACCGGTCCCGCCCACGCGCCGCGGCCGACCTCGTCCACCCCGGCGATCCGGACGGGACGGCCGCCGGAGCCGAGCGCCGCGCACAGTTCGCGCTCGATCTCGTACCCGGCGGCGCGCGGGACGGGCGCGGGGCCGGTGCCGCTGTCGGTGGCGCTGTCGGTGTCGTCCAGGCCCGGCAGGGCACCGGTCGGGTCGGTCACTGGGGTCCCCCTGGTTCGGCGCGCGGTCGGCGGTCCGCGTCGGCGCGGCCCGGCGTCCAGATCCTAGGGCGCGGTGCGGCCGGCGCGCGTCCGGGCACGTCGGGGCGACGAATGTCCTGGTCCGGTCGGCCGGGCACGCTCCATTCGGTTGCCGGAAGGTGATGCAAGTGTCTTTGTAAGAGACGACGAACCGCGCCATGGGAGTCCCGTTCGGCGCGCCACTGCGCTTTACTCGCTTTTGATGGATTCGTTCGACAGGTCCCGCTCCCGCCCGGCGACCGGCGTCGCGGCACGGGATCTTTTCGAGCGCCTGCGCTGGCGCTACTTCCAGGTCCCGCCCGGGCTCCGCTTCCTGGGCGGGCTGCTCCTCGTGGGCCTGGTGCTGTCGGCGATGGTGGTGCTGGGCGGGCCGGTGCTGGGCACGGCCGCGTTCGCCGTGATCCTGCTCGTCGTCGTGCACCTGACGCTGCGGTCGCCGACGGGTATGGCGGTCGTCGCGGTGGTGGCGTGCTGGCTCGCGCTGTCGATCCCGCTGGGGCGCCTGTACCCGGACGACGGCCGCCCGCCCTACCTGGCGTCGGAGTTCCTGCTGGCGCTGCTGGCCGTCCCGGTCGCGGGGGTGGCGTTCCGGTTGCGCGGCTACGCGCCGTGGCGGACGGCGGTGCTCGCGCTGGGCGCCGCGGGGGTGGTCACGGCCGCGGCGGCGCAGCCGCTGCCGCAGGCGAGCGCGGCCCCGGGCTGGCTCGCGGCGCTGGCCGTCCTCGCCTACCGCTGGGATCAGGCGCGCCGCAGCGTGCCCGCGGACGAGTACGAGACCGGGTGGGTGCAGGAGCAGGCGGGGTCCAAGCCGCCGAAGGAGGACGTGCCGCCCGCCGCGGGCCCCGGCGGCCCGCGGGCCGACCGCCCGGACCGCCCGGACCGCTCGGACCGTCCGGACCGGCGTGATCGGCGGGACGACGACGGGGCGTCCGGCGGGGACGGTCCGGCGCAGCCCGCCGGGGTGCCCGCGGCGACCCGGGCCGCCTACGAGCAGCGCGCGGCGGCGCGGGCCGCCGACCCGGCGCGGCCGGGCGAGCCCGAGGCGCCGGGCGGGCGCCGCGCGGAGGAGCGTCCGGACATCTCGGTGGAGGAGGCGCTCGCCGAACTCGAGGCCATGGTGGGGCTGGAGCCGGTCAAGCGGCAGGTCCGCTCGATCGCCGCGTCGATCGAGGCGGCGCACCTGCGCGCCGCCGCCGGGGTGCCCACCGAGAAGCCGATGCGGCACTTCGTGTTCGTGGGCCCGCCCGGTACGGGCAAGACGACCGTCGCGCGCGTCCTCGCGAAGATCTTCTACGCGTTCGGGCTGCTGCCGGAGGCGACGGTCGTGGAGGCGCACCGCGCCGATCTCGTGGGCGAGTACCTCGGCGCCACCGCGATCAAGACGAACCGGCTGATCGACTCCGCGCTCGGCGGGCTGCTGTTCATCGACGAGGCGTACGCGCTGGTCAACTCGGGGGAGGGGCAGCCCGACCGGTTCGGCGACGAGGCCGTGCAGACGCTGCTGAAGCGCGCCGAGGACGACCGCGACAACCTGGTGATCATCCTCGCCGGGTACGACGCGCAGATGGCCGAGTTCCTCGACACGAACCCGGGGCTGGCGTCGCGGTTCGGGACGCGGGTCCGGTTCCCGTCCTACCGGCCGGACGAGCTGCTGCGGATCGCCGAGCACCACACGTCCCGGCGGGAGGACCGGCTGGACGCGGACGCCCGCCGCCGGCTCGCCGCGCGGTTCGAGGAGGTGGAGCGGCGCGGCATCGTCGACGACCTCGGCAACGGGCGGTTCGTGCGGTCGCTGATGGAGGCGGCGGCGCGAGCCCGGGACGTCCGCGTGGTGGACGCGGCGGCGTCGTCCGGGGAGGGGCCGGGGCCCACGGCGGACGATCTGACGACGCTCCGCGCGGAGGACGTGGAGGCCGCGTTCGCCGAGGTCACCGAGCGGTTCCGCGGGTACGCCGAGACGCCGACGCTGGAGGAGGCGCTGGGGTCGCTGGACGCGATGATCGGGCTGGGGCCGGTGAAGCGGCAGGTCCGGGAGATCGCCGCGCAGCTGCAGGTGGCGCGGATGCGGCAGGAGCAGGGGCTGGTGACCCGTCCGCCGACCCGGCATTTCGTGTTCACCGGGCCGCCGGGGACGGGCAAGACGACGGTGGCGCGCGTCCTCGGGCGGATCTTCGCGGCGTTCGGGCTGCTGGCCCGGCCGGAGGTGGTGGAGGCGCAGCGCGCCGACCTGGTGGGCGAGCATCTGGGCGCGACCGCCCTCAAGACGAACAAGGTCGTCGACTCGGCGCTCGGCGGTGTGCTGTTCGTGGACGAGGCGTACGCGCTCAGCAACCCGGGCTACTCGGGCGGCGACGCGTTCGGGCAGGAGGCCGTGCAGGTGCTGCTCAAGCGGGCGGAGGACGACCGCGACCGGCTCGTCGTCGTCCTCGCCGGGTACGAGGCGGACATGGACCGGTTCCTGGCGTCGAATCCGGGGCTGGCGTCCCGGTTCGACGTCCGCGTGGACTTCCCGTCGTACGGGCCGGACGAGCTGCTGCGGATCGCGCAGCGGCTCGCGGAGCAGGGCGGCGACCAGTGGGAGGACCGCGCGCTGGACGATCTGGCGCTGGTGTTCCAGCGGGCGTGCGGCACCGGCCGCATCGACGAGCTCGGCAACGGCCGGTTCGCGCGGTCGCTGTACGAGAAGGCGTGCGCGTGCCGGGCGCTGCGGGCGGCCGAGCTGGGGTCGGCCGCGACCGCCGCCGATCTGACCGTGCTCACCGCCGAGGACGTCCGGGACGCGTTCGCGGAGCTGGCGCACCGGCTCGCCTGAGGCGCCGCCCGGAGCGGTGTCCGGAGTGTCGGTGGCGTCCGGAGTGTCGGTGGTGTGCGGTTGAATCGGGGGATGGCCTCGATGACATGGGAGCGGGTCCTCGCCTGGCGGATGCGGCGGCAGTTCGTCGAGCGTCCGGAGGCGGCGTCCGCGGTGGACGTCGCGCGCCGTCTCGGCGGCGTGCAGGCGCAGGTGGCGTCGTCCGCGAAGTTCGCCGTGGCGGTCCGGCGCGCGGAGCCGGAGCCGGACGAGGTCGCGCGGGGTCTGCTGGACGAGCGCACGCTCGTCAAGACGTGGGCGATGCGGGGCACGCTGCACCTGCTGCCCGCCGACGAGGCCGCGGCGTACCTGGTGCTGTGCGGGGCGGCGCGGCACTGGGAGAAGCCGGGCTGGCAGCGGGCGTTCGGCGCCACGCCCGCCGACCTGGAGGCGATCGCCGGGGCGGCGTCGCGCGCGCTCGCGGGCGGGGCCGTCCTCACCCGCGAGGAGCTGACGCGGGCCGTCGTCGAGGACACCGGTTCCGAGCATCTGCGGGAGGTCCTGGGGTCCGGTTGGGGCATCCTCCTCAAGCCGCTCGCGTGGTGGGGCGTGCTGTGCCACGGGCCCGCGCAGGGCTCCCGCGTCACGTTCGCGTCCCCGGAGGGGCGGCTGCCGGGGTGGAAGGGCCTCCCGCCGATCGACGAGGCCGCGCGCACGGTCGTCCGCGCCTTCCTGGGCGCCCACGGGCCCGCCACGCCCGACATGTTCGACGCCTGGCTCACCCGGAAGGCGAACCGGAAGAAGGACGTCAGGGGCTGGTTCGCCGCTCTGGGCGACGAGCTGTGCACGGTCGAGGTGGACGGTGTCCCGATGCACCTGCTCGCCGAGCACCGCGACGAGCTGCTCGACGCCGCACCGGCGGCGCCCGTCCGGCTGCTGGGCGGTTTCGACCAGTACGTCCTGGGTGCGGGGACAAACGCGACGTACCTGGTCCCGGCGGAGCGGCGGCGCGAGGTGAGCCGCTCGGCCGGGTGGATCTCGCCGGTCGTGCTGCACGAGGGGCGCGTGGCGGGCGTCTGGCAGCCCGAGGACGGCGACGTGTCCGTCACCGCCTGGGAGGACGTCCCGGCCGACCTGCTCGACGCCGAACGGGAGAGGGTGCGCGCGCTGCTGCCCTGAGGCGTCGGCGGGGTCAGGCGTCCGGCGGGGGGTCGGCGGGCGCGCCGCCGGACGCGCCGCCGGGCAGGGCGTTGAGGGCGGTGTCGGCCACGCGCCGCAGGTCGTCGGGTGAGGCGCCGCCGGCCGCCTGCACCGACAGGCCGTACGAGACGGACCAGACGTACTGGGCGAGGGCGGCGGTGTCGGTGCCGGGCGGGAGGTCGCCTTCGTCGCGCGCGCGGTCGAACCGTCCGGTCAGCATGTGCTCCGAGAAGCGCCGCCGGTCCTCGATCTCCCGGCGCGCGCCGTCGTTCTGCCGGCCGGTGACGAGCGCGCCCTGGACGAACAGGCAGCCGCCGGGGCCGCCGGTGACGACCTCGATCGTGCCGCGCAGGATCGCCGCGGTGACGGCGCGCGCGGTGGGTTCGGCCACGGCGTCGCGGACGTAGCCGGCGGGCCCCTCGGCGTACCGGTCGAGGACCTTGCGGAAGAGGGCCTCCTTGTTGCCGTACGCGGCGTAGAGGCTCGGCCGGTTGATGCCCATCGCCGCGGTCAGGTCGGACAGGGCGGTGCCCTCGTAGCCCTGCCGCCAGAAGACGTCGAGGGCGCGGTCGAGCCGCTCGTCGACGTCGAACTCGCGGGGACGTCCGGTCGCCATCGGCGTCTCCTCCCTCGTGCCGCGCACCGGTCGATTGTGTATCGATCAGTATAGTATCGTCTCGTTCAATACCGATCGGTACACAATAGGAGGTCGCAATGGAACTCGACGGCAAGGTGGCACTGGTGACGGGCGGCTCGCGGGGCATCGGCGCGGCGATCGCCCGCACCCTCGCCGCGCGCGGCGCGGACGTCGCGGTCGGCTACGTGGCGTCCGCCGACGGCGCGAAGGAGGTCGTCCGCGACGTCGAGGCGGCCGGCCGCCGGGGCGGCGCCTACCGCGCCGACATGGCCGACCCCGCGCAGGTCGCCGAACTGGTCCGGACGGTCGCCGCCGACTTCGGGCGGCTGGACGTGCTGGTCAACAACGCGGGCGTGATCTCCTACGGGCCGGTCGGCGCGGAGGGCGACGACGTCGCCGGGTTCGACCGCATGTACGACGTGAACCTGCGCGGGGTGGTCGCCGCGGTCCGCGCCGCCGCGCCGCTGCTGGCCGACGACGGCCGGATCATCACGATCGGCTCCAACCTGTCGCACCGCACCGGTTCGTCCGGCGTGGCCGACTACGCCGCCACCAAGGCCGCCGTCCTCGGCTACAGCCGCGGCGCGGCGCGCGACCTGGCCCCGCGCGGGATCACCGTGAACGTCGTCCGGACCGGGTCGACCGACACCGACATGAACCCCGCGGACGGTCCCACCGCCGACTTCCAGCGCGGCCTCAACGCGTTCGGCCGGTACGCCCGCCCCGAGGAGATCGCGGCGGGCGTCGCGTTCCTCGCGAGCCCGGGCGCGTCGTTCATCACCGGGACGGCCCTGGACATCGACGGGGGCGCCCTGGCGTAGCGGACGCCCCGGCGCGGGCGGGGCTCCCGGGGGTCGTCTAGGGTGCGTTCCGTGGACGAGCGGGATGCGCCGGTCGAATACCGGCAGACGCGGTATAAAGCCCCGGACGGCGCGACCGAGGTGCTGCTCATCCGGCACGGCGCGTCCGCTCCCGCCCGCGCCGACGCCCCGTTCCCGCTGGTGGACGGGCAGGGCGACCCCGAGCTCGCGCCAGAGGGGCGGGAGCAGGCGGAGCAGGTCGGCGAGCGGCTCGGCGGCGAGGCGTTCGACGCCCTCTACGTGACGACGCTGCGCCGGACGCACGAGACGGCCGCGCCGCTCGCCCGCCGGCTCGGCATGGAGCCCGTCGTGGAACCGGGGCTGCGCGAGGTCCACCTCGGCGCGTGGGAGGGCGGCGCGCTGCGTCGCAAGGTCGCCGAGAACGACCCGGTCGCGCAGCGGATGTTCGCCGAGGAGCGCTGGGACGTCATCCCCGGCGCCGAGGCGTCCGACGCGTTCGCCGCGCGGGTCGAGGAGGCCCTCACCCGGCTCGCCGCGAAGCACGCGGGCGGCCGCATCGCGGTGTTCACCCACGGCGGCGTGATCGCGCAGGCCCTCGCCGCCGCGACCGGCGCCCGCCCCTTCGCGTTCCTCGCCCCCGACAACGGGTCGATCTCCCGGCTGTACAGGCTCGGCGGACTCGCCCAGATCCGCGGGTTCAACGAGGTCGCGCACCTGGACCGGTCCGCGCCCGCCCCGCTCACCTAGACCGCGAACCGCACCCGCTGCCCCGGCCGCAGCTGCGCCGCGTCCGGAACGGACGCGGCGGCCAGCACCGCGATGACGGGGTAGCCCCCGGTCGTCGGGTGGTCGGCCAGGAACACGATGGGCAGCCCGCTCGGCGGCACCTGCACCGACCCGGTGACCATCCCCTCGCTGCCCAGTTCCCCCTGCCGCGACCGCCGCAGCGCCGGACCGTCCAGCCGGACCCCGACGCGGTTGCTGTCCGGCGACACCCGGTACACGGCGGACGTGAGCGTGCGCAGTGCGTCCGGCGCGAACCAGTCGTCCCTGGGGCCGGGCAAGATCCGCAGTACCGGCGTCTCCGGCGCGGTCGGAACGGGAGCCATGTCGACGGTGATGGGGTCAAGGCCCGTGGCAGGCCCCATGGGAATCCGGTCGCCGGCCTTCAGCGGCTCCGGACCAAGACCCGACAGCAGATCCGTCGACCGGCTCCCCAGAACCGCCCCCACCGCGACTCCACCCCGCACGGCGAGGTAACTGCGCAACCCCGAAACGGGCGTGCCGAACTCCACGGTCGCACCCGAGGGCACACGGCACGGCGCGTTCGTCCCGCACCGGCGCCCCCGGACGCTCACGGGAAGCGCCGCGCCCGTGACCGCGACCCACGCCGCACGGTGGAAACGCAGAACCGCCCCGCCCAGCGTGAACTCCACGCCTGCCGCGCCCTCCGGATTGCCCACCAGCCGGTTGGCGAGCCGGAACGCCCGCTCGTCCGCCGCGCCCGACCGCGGCACCCCCAGATGCGCCAGGCCGGGCCTGCCGAGATCCTGCACGGTCGCCAGCGGCCCCGGCCGGACCACCTCGATCAACGGACGAACCGGACGCGCGTCCCCGGCCGCAGCAGCGACGGCGGATCGCGCTCGACGTCCCACAGCACCGCCGCCGTCCGCCCCAGCAGCCGCCAGCCGCCCGGCGACCGCGACGGGTACACCGCCGCGTACCGTCCCGCGACCGCCACCGAACCCGCCGGGACGGCCGTCCGCGGCGACTCCCGGCGCGGCACGTGCAGCGCCGGATCCAGCCCCGTCAGATACCCGAAACCGGGCGAGAACCCCAGATACGCGACCGTGTACCAGGCGTCCGAGTGCCGCCGCACGACCTCCTCCTCCGACAGCCCGGTGAGCTCCGCGACCTCCGCCAGATCCGCCCCGTCGTACACGACCGGGATCTCCACCGGCTCCGCGCCCGCCGCCGCGCCGCCCGGCCGCGGCAGGTCCGGCAGCACACCGGGGAGCCGGTCCATGTCCGTGCCCGGCTCGGCGACCACCAGCACGGTCCGCTCGCCCGGCACCACGTCGACCACCCCCGCCGGACGGGCGTCCCGCAGCGCCGCGTCCAGCCGGTGCGCGCTCGCCAGATCGTCCGCCTCCACCAGCAGCGCCGCGTCCCCCGCCCGCAGCACCCTCACGCGAACGGCTCCAGCGCGACGCCCGCGTCCGCCAGCGCCGCCCGCACCGCCCGCGCCAGCTCCACCGCGCCCGGCGTGTCACCGTGCACGCACATCGACCGCGCCCGCAGCTCCACATCGCTCCCGTCCGCCGCCGCCACCCGGCCGTCCACCGCCATCCGGACGGCCCGCCGCACGACCTCCCCGGCGTCGTGCACCACCGCGCCCGGCTCCCGCCGCGACACCAGCCGCCCCTCCGGGGTGTACGCGCGGTCCGCGAAGCACTCCGCCACCACCGTCATCCCCCCGGCCGCCCCGTGCACCGCCGACCCCGGCAGCGTCAGCAGCGGCAGCGACGCGTCGTACGCCCGCACCGCCTCCACCACCGCGCGCGCCTGCACCTCGTCGCGCGCCACCCGGTTGTACAGCGCCCCGTGCGGCTTCACGTACGCGACCCGCCCGCCCTCCGCGCGCGCGATCCCGTCCAGCGCCGCGAGCTGGTACAGCACCTCCGCCGTCAGCTCCGGCGCCGCCACGTCCATCTCCCGGCGCCCGAACCCGGCCAGATCCCGGTACGACACCTGCGCGCCGATCGCCACCCCGCGCTCCACCGCCGCCGCGCACACCCGCCGCATGATCAGCGGATCGCCCGCATGGAACCCGCACGCCACGTTCGCGCTGGTGATCACGTCGAGCAGCGCCAGGTCGTCGCCCAGCTCCCAGATCCCGAACCCCTCGCCGAGGTCGGCGTTGATGTCGATGACCGCCATGCCACGACCTTCTCAGACGATCTCCTCGCGGACGTCCTCGACCTCGTGCCGCGACGCCCACGCCTGGTACACGCCCCGGTCGAACGTCTCCAGCTCGAGCCGCTCCGCCACCGGCGCCTTCCCGCCCGTGTACTCCACCCGCAGCCACCCGTCCTGCTCGCCCAGCACCACGAACGGCTCCCCGCGCCAGACACACCGCGTCGTGACGTAGTGCAGGCGGTCCACCTCCGCCGCCGGAACCACCCGCAGGTACCGGTCGGGGGTGATCTGCCGGAACCCCTCGGCCGCCCGGTCCGCGTACAGCCGCACCAGGTCCCCGTCCGGGCTCGCCTCGAACTCGGCGCCCCGCCAGCCCGCGTAGTACCCGTGCCTGATCACGCCCGTCCTCCCGGCAGCTTCACGTGCCACCTGCGCAGATCGGCGTCGAACACGGCCACCAGCCGCTCCGCCCCCTGCGCGTCCAGCCGGTACAGCTCCGCCCCGTGCGGCAGCCGCTGACTGTCGATCTTGAACTCCGGGATCGACGGCCCCTCGCCCGGCGCGTACCCCGACCCCGGGAACGGCGCCTTCTCGATCACCCAGCCGCCCGGGACGATCCCCATGCTCCACTCGTCGATCCCGCCCAGCGGCCGCCGGAACAACCCGGGCTTCGCCGCCGCCCACCGGATCACGAACACCTGCTCGTCCGCCGGACTGAACGGCGACCCCTCGTACACGAGCCCCAGCGCCCGCACGACCGCCGCCGGCGTGCCCAGCCCCCGCACGTCCTCGAACCGGTGCACGTACCCGGCGACCAGGTCGTACCCGCCCTCCAGGTAGTGCCGCACATGGTCGCCGCGCACGACCTTCTGCATCACCACGACCGACTGCCCCGCCGCGACCTCGTCCACCCCGCCCGGGTCGCCGCCAGAGGCCGCCGCCCCGGTCACGCCGCCTGCGACACCCCCGCGCGCGCTCGGAGACGGCCGAGCCGCACCGGGCTCGCCCGCGGACCCGACGGAGAGCGGGTCGCCGCCGGGTGCCGCCGGTCCGCCGAGCGCGTCGCCCGGGGCCCTCCCGCGCGCGCTTGCGGACGGCCGGGGCGTGCCCGGGGCGTGCGTGGGGCCGGTCGCGAGCGGGTCGGCGCCGCTGCCAGGGGCCGTCGGCCCGCCGGGCGCATTGCCGAGCGCGCCGCCTGGGACACTCCCGCGCGTGCTTGCGGACGGCCGAGCCGTACCGGGCTCGTGGGCGGGCCCGGGGGAGAGCGGGTCGGCGGCGCCGCGCGGTGCCGCCGGTCCGCCGCGCGTGCTTGCGGACGGCCGGGGCGCGCCCGGCTCGCGCGCTCCGCTGCCGGGTGCCGTCGGCCCGCCGGGCGCGTTGCCGAGTGCGTCGCCTGGGACACTTCCGCGCGTCCCCGCGGACGGGCGAGCCGCACCCGGGTCGTGCGTGGGGCCGGTCGCGAGCGGATCGGCGGCGCTGCCAGGGGCCGTCGGCCCGCCGGGTGCTCCCGGCTCGCGTGGGGGCGCCTGGGGTGCGCCGGGTGCCGTCGGTCCGCCGGGCGCGTTGCTTGAAGCGCTTCCGCGCGCGCTTACGGACGGCCGGGGCCCGCCCGGGGAGTGCG
>NZ_AULB01000039.1 GCF_000425065.1 Actinomadura rifamycini DSM 43936 | reverse complement strand
CCACCGGACGCGTTGCCGGGCGCGTCTCCTGGGGTGCTCCCGCGCGTGCTTGCGGGCGGCCGGGGCCCGCCCGGGGAGTGCGTGGGGCCGGTGGAGAGCGGGTCGGCGGGGCCGCCGGGGGCCAATGGCCCGCCGGGCGCGTCTCCTGGGGCGTGGCCGCGCGTGCTTGCGGGCGGGCGGGGCGTGCCCGGGGTGGTACCGGCGGGTGCGTCACTCGGGATGCGGCCGTGCTCGCTTGGGGATCGGGCGGGGACGGGGTCGGTCGGGGGCTCGCTGGGGGCGGCGCGGCGGCGGCCGGTCTTGCGGGGACGGCGGGACGGGCGCGGGGGGTCGGGGTGCTCGGGCTCGAACAGGGCGTTGGCGTCCAGGTACGAGGCGCTGGGCAGGCCGGGGTTGACCGCCAGCTGCCAGCGCGGGTTCGGCCAGTGGCGGGCGAGCCGGGCCAGGGACGCCTCCCGGTGGTGGACGGCCTGGCCCTGCAGCGATCGCTCCATGGCCTCGGGGGAGGTGAACGCGAGGATGAAGGTGCCGTCGCCGAACCGGGCGGTCGCGTACTGCTGGTCGGCGGCGTCGGCGTCGCCGGGGGCGGGGAGGTAGAGGGTGGCGCGTGCCAGCAGTTCGAGGTAGCCGCGCTGGTCGCCGCGCTCGCGGGCGTCGGCGAGGGCGGTTTCGAGCGCGGAGCCGGACGGGCGTTCGGCGAGGCGCTCGCCGCCGTCGGGGATCGCGACGGGGATGCCGAGGCCCGGCAGGGCGAGGGGGCCGCCGTCCTTGCCGATGCGGGCGGCCTGGTAGACGAGTTCGAGCGGGGAGCCGATGCCGTAGACGTCGCGGAACGCGCCGACCATGCGGCCCGCGAGCATCGCGCACGCCTCGAGGCGCTCGGCGGCGGCGCGGCCGTCGCGGTCGCGGCGGCCCGGCTCGCGGACGTCGAAGTGGTCCCACCAGTTGCGGCGGCGGGCGTCGTCCGGGGGTTCCCAGCCGAGCGACCGCAGGCGGCGCTCCTGCAGGTGGCCGAGGGGGCGGGGGAGGAAGGCGCTGCCGACGGCCTCGGCGTCCATGCCCTCCTCGCCGCGCATCGCCTGCACGTACGGCATGCCGGACGGCGCCTGCACGATGATGAACGACCCCACGGGGAGACGGGAGAGTTCCAGGGTCAGCCGTTTGGCGAAGTCGTTCCAGTCCAACTCGGGTCCACTCTCACGTCCGTGGGGGCGGGGGCCGCCGTACCCGGCGGTAGTAAGACGTTAGCGGATGCGGCGCCGCGCGGGCCGTCAGTCCGAGCGGGGCGCGGGCACGGCGTCGGCACGGGCGGGCGCCCAGACGCCGCCGATGGCGTCGTAGACGGCCATCGGGGACTGGTCGCTGGTGCCGTTCCACCGCCAGAGCCGGGTGCCGTGCGGCGGCCGGATCGGGACGCCCGCGGGTTCGGCGGCGCGGGGCGGCGCGCCGAGCGCCTCCGGTTCGGGGGCGGCGTCGAAGTAGGGGGTCCCGGCGTCGAGGGCCTTCTGCAGGTCCTCGACGGAGTAGGCGTCGATCGTCGTCTGCGGGACCTCCTGCTCGCCGTTCACCGACGGGGAGCCGTGCTCGGCGCTGAGCCGGGCGAGCGCGGTGACGTCGAGGAGGACCTCGCTCGGCAGCCCCGCGTTGATCGCGAGCTGCCAGGCCGGGTCGGGCCAGCCGGCCGACAGCGCGGCGAACGAGGTGCGGCGGTACAGGCCGGGGTGGCGGTCGCCGGTGCGGGCGAGGGCGCCGGGGGAGGTGAACACGGTGACGTAGGTGCCGGTGCCGATGGTGATCGTGGGCAGCTCGGCGCGGTCGGGGTCCTCCACGGCGGGGCCGGTGGCGGGCAGGACGAGGTCGGCGCGGCCCAGCAGGGAGAAGTACGTGCCGTGGTCGCCGCGCTCCTTCGCGTCGGCGAGGAGGGGCTCCAGCCCGTCGGAGTCGGCGCCGGGCGGCCCCCCGGCCGGGAGGGCGGGGAGCGCGGACGCCTCCGCCGCGGTGTCGGGGTGGGCGTCGCGGCGCCGGGTGATGCGGGCCGGGTCGGCGATGTCGATGCCGAAGCCGGGCAGCTCGATCAGCCCGGTGCCGTGCCGGTGGAAAGACTCGTACACCAGCTCGGACGGGCGCCGCACGCCCTGGACGTCCCGCAGCGCGGTGACCATCACGTCGGCGAGGCGCGCGAAGTCGCCGGGCAGGCCGCCGCCGGGCAGCTCGGTCCACCAGTTGCGGGGGGCCGGTTCGGCGGGCGGCCGCCAGCCCGCCTCGCTCATGACCTCCTCGTCGGCGGGCGTGAGCAGCAGCGGGCCGACGAGGAAGTTGTTGCTGACGGCCTCGGCGTAGAGCCGGTCGGGCTCGCGCATGGCCTGGACGTAGTGCCGGCTCTCGTCCCGCTCCCGGACGATGAGGATCGTGTCCAATTCGAGCGCCGCCAGCTCGCGCGCCAGCCGCCGGCCGAACTCGGACCACTCCAACAAGATCACTCCCTACGGCCGGGGGCCGGTCTCTCGCCCCCTGGAGACCGTGCCCGGAAACCGATGATTGTCGCCGGGGCCGCCGCGCGCAAACCGGCGGGTCACCCCGGCGGGGGTTCGTGACGCAGCCCACGCAGGGCGTCGCGGAGGGCCCGCGGGTCGCCGCCGTGGTCGTCCACGGCGTCGATGAGGCGGTGCAGGATCTCGTGCCGCGGCCAGCCGTCGTCCAGGAGCGCCTGGGCGGTCTCCCACAGTTCGGGCGGGTCGCCGTCCCACAGCCGGGCGGTGACGCGCTCGTGGGCGTCGAGGTGCTCGTCGCCCGCGCTGGGATGCTCGAACTCGAGGATCACGCGGCGGTCGTCCGGGTCGGACGGGTCGAGGGCCGACAGGTCGATCGCGCCGTGCCGCCCGGAGCTGCGGTGGGTGCCGGTGAGGAACGGCAGCGCGAACGCGCGGCGGGGCAGCGCCTCGAGGTCGCCGTCGGGCAGCAGCCGGTCGACGATCTCCCGGTCGAGGCCGAACGCGGACGGGTCGCGGTAGGCGTCGGCGAACGTCGCGGTGGCGTCCCAGACGGCGTCCAGGGTCGCGCGGACGCCCTCCTCGGGCAGGCCCGTGCGCCGCCCGGCCCACCGCACCCACGCGGCCAGGACGTGCGGGGCGGCCTCCTGCTCGCTCGGGGACAGCAGCACCTTGCGGGGCAGCCAGTCGAGCAGGAACATCTCGCACTTGACGGGGCTGACCCGCAGCGGGCGCCCGAAGTCGTGCGCGCAGCCGTACTCGATGATCCGGTCGACGCAGCGGCTCGCGGCGGAGCGGTCCGAGAGCTCCTCGGCCTCGTCGGACGCCAGGAACCGCGCGGCGAGCGTGGCGCGCCGGTCCCGCCCGTACACCGGGGGCTGCGGGAGCCGCCCGCCGGGCGGGAGGATCCCGGCGCGCGCGCGGACGAACGCGTGGTACGACCCGAAGTTGTCGTTGACGGGCGGGTCCTCGACTTCGTTGGTGAGCTCCAGGGCGCTCTGCAGCAGCGCCTTGGTGTCGCGGGGGTCGAGCTGCTCGAACCGCATCAGCGGGTTGTCGCGGCCCTCCGTGCGGCAGTGGTCGAGCAGCTTGTCGACCTGCGACGACACCCACGCGTCCCGGACCATCCCGCTCGCGGGCGGGCGCCCCCGCCGGACGCCCGGCGGTTCGCCCGGGTCCGGGACGGTCTCGGCCTTCGTCCGGTCGACCAGGACGACGAGCGCGTGCCGTTCGGCGTCGCCGTAGGAGTAGACGCAGACGATCGAGTCCTGGTCGCCGTAGACGTCGCGGGACGCGAAGCACTGCTCGGGCGTCACCGTCCCGACCCGGTCGGCCCAGCCGGGGCGGGCGACGCCGCGCCGCATCAGCCCCAGGGCGGCGCGTTCGGCCAGCGCGGACTGCCGGGGCGTGCCGAGGTAGGCGACGCCGGTCAGCAGGGCGAGCGCGGCGGGCGTCGCGGCGCGCTCGGCGTACCCGATGAGGGCCTCGCCGATGACCTTCTCGACGTCGCCGCCGGGCACGCGGTGGCCCCACCACGATCCGAGGATCTCGCTGACGATCAGCTCGGCGTCGAGCGGGCTGCGGACGGCCAGCAGCTCGCGGGCGTGGTGGAGCATGCCGTCGAAAATCTCCGCGACTTCGCCGGAGGGCGCGTCCTGCGCCGGTTCCCCGGGGGAGCGGTGGCGGCTGCGGGGAGTCACGCACCTAGCTTGTCAGATTCCGGGCGGCCGGTCTCCGGAACGCGCCCGCGGTCCGGCGGCCGGTCCGGGCGGTCCGCCCGCCGGGTCAGCCGTCGACGCCGCCGGGGGAGCGTCCCGAGGGCGGCTCGGATTTCAGCATGCCCGTCAGGTGCTCGCGCGCCATCCGCTCGACGCGCGGCGGCGTGGGCTCGAGACCGAGGTGGGACATGCGGGCCTGGACGTCCGCCACGCAGCGGTGCACGGCGTCCGGGGAGACGCTCGCGAACTCGTCCGAGAGCCGGCGGGCGAGCGCGTCGCTCCGGTGACCGGCCGGTGCAGGCAACTGTGCAGGCATCTGCGCACACCTCCGCGCACGGGGTTCCGGCGGCGGGACGGCTCGCCGGGCGAGGCGCGGCGCGCGTCCGTCCGGCCCGCGCCGATCACGGCGCGCGGGTCGCCCGCCCGCACCTGCCTCGATGTCCCATTCCAGCCTTTTTGCGGGGAGAGTCAAGGCATGCCGGGTGGTCGTTCCGCAAATTCTGGACCGGCTTCTTCGTGTTCCGCCCCGTGCGCGTCGCCCGCCCGTCCGGCACGCGCCCCCGCGGCGTCCGCCCAGCCCGCGTGATGCCGCCGCGCCCAGCCGGCGTCGACGCGGCCGGTGCGCATCCCGGTGAGCGCCTCCCGGTCCCCGAACGCCATCCACAGGTGCCCGGCGGTGACCACGAGGACGATCAGGAACAGCCAGTCGTGGACGAACGTCGCGCCCGTCCGCCACGCGTCCGGCCACGGCCCGGGGAACGTGAGGATCTCTCCGGTCGCGAGCATGATCAGGATCGCGCCGAGGGTGAACGACGCGTTCAGCTTCTGGCCCGCGTTGAACTTCCCCACCGGCAGGATCCCGCGCCCGCCGCGCACATCCCGGCGGTCCCGGCGCCGCAGCCACTCCCAGTCGTGCGGGGCGAACCGGTTCAGCCGCCGGACGTCCGCCCGGAACGCCCGCGACAGCAGACCCAGCACGATCGGCGCGGGCAGAGCGAACCCGCACCACACGTGGACGGTCTTGACCATCTCCCGACGCCCCACGAACGTCGTCAGGAAAGGGAAGTACAGCAGCGCGGCCGTCACCAGGCACACCAGCATCAGCAGCCCGGTCACATGATGAACGGACCGCTCCGCCCTGGTGAACCGGACGAGCCGCCGCGCGGACGCCTCGCCCCGCCCAGGCTCGCGTGGCTCAGGTGGGTACGGCTCAGGTGGGTACATCGTCGCGTCCGTTCGACCGCCCCACCCAGGCGTCGATGTCATACCCGCGTTCCTCCCAGTAGCCCGGCTCGACCTCGTCGGTCAGCTCGATGCCGTCCAGCCACTTGAGGGACTTGTAGCCGTACATGGGCGCGACGTAAAGGCGTACGGGGCCGCCGTGGTCGTGCGTGACCGGCCCGTCCTCCATCCGCGTCGCGACCAGGACGTCCCGGCGGCGGGCCTGCTCCAGCGTCAGCGACTCGGTGTAGACGCCGTCGAACGACGTGAACCGCACCGCGCGCGCCCGCGGCGCCACCCCGACCGCGTCCAGCAGATCGGGCAGCGCGACGCCCGCCCACCGCACGTCCGCGACCCGCCACCCCGTCACGCACTGGAAGTCGCGGGTGAAGGCCGTCGGGCGCAGCCGCGCGAGATCCGCCATGCGGAACGTCCGCGGCCGCTCCACCAGCCCGCCGACGCGCAGCCGGTACGACGCCGCGGTGCGCCGGTCGACGCTCGGCGTCACCGAGTAGTAGCGGAACCCGCCCGCCGCGGGCAGGACGTCCTGAATCGTCCCGACGGGCGCGAGCGCCCGGCTCACCCGGTCTTGCAGGGAGGCGCCCACCGCCACCCCCGCCGCGCCCAGCCCGAGCATGCCCAGGACGATCCGCCGCCCGACCGGTGCGCCTTCTGTCGCTTCCTCCTCGTTCACGTCCCCATTAAGGCAGCACGACGCGGGCGCGAACAGGCCCGAGCCGCAGCCGTAAGGGTTCCGACAGATCTAAGCTGAGGGGCATGGCCACGAAGGTTCATCTCGCACAGCGGCCCGAGGCCGACGAACTGCTGGGGCGCAGCCCGCTCGCCGCGCTCATCGGCATGCTCCTCGACCAGCAGGTGCCGATGGAATGGGCGTTCTCCGGGCCCCACACCATCATGGAGCGCCTCGGCGCGGACGACCTGGACGCCCACGAGATCGCCGCCTGCGACCCCGAGCGGTTCGCCGCGCTGCTGTCGGAGAAGCCGGCCGTCCACCGGTACCCGGGGTCGATGGCCAAGCGCGTCCAGCAGCTGTGCCGGTACCTCGTGGAGCACTACGACGGGGACGCCGAGCGGCTGTGGAAGGACGTCGCCGACGGTAAAGAACTGTTCAAGCGGCTGAACGCGCTCCCGGGCTACGGCAAGCAGAAGGCGCAGATCTTCGTGGCGCTCCTCGGCAAGCAGTACGGAGTCCGGCCCGACGGCTGGCGCGAGGCCGCCGGCGACTACGGAGAGGAAGGATCGCGCCGCTCCGTCGCCGACATCACCGGCCCCGACTCGCTGGCCGAGGTCCGCGCGTACAAGCAGCAGACGAAGGCGGCGGCCAAGGCCGCGAAGGCGTCCGGGTAACGCCCCCGTGGGACGGGCCGGACGGACGGCGGACGCGCGGGCCCGCGCGGACTCGCCGAAGGACCCGAGATGCCCTCGTTCGGTGCCCGCGCACCGTAACATCTCCTACTCGCCGATCCGATGGGGCGCCGCCGGCGCGCCGCGGACCGGCGCGCAGCCCGAGGAGGTCGCCCATGGCCGGAGGACGACGATGCGTCCGGGGGTTCCGCAGGCGGCGAACCATCGGGATGATGAGTACCTGACTCCGACCGGTGTTGTGATGGAGGCGGGAGCGCTAACCTGCTCCCATTCACTCATAGTGATGAAAACTTGCCGCGCGGTACGGGATCTTCGGGGCGGAGGTGGTGTCCGTGAGCACTGAGACGTCCGTCCCGCATCCCCGCGTTTCAGGGGTGGAGGAGCAGCCCATGGATGCGTCCGACGCCGCGCTCTACGCGACCCTGCTGAAGGAGGCCCCCGGCGGCCTCGCCTTCTTCGACGCCGAGCTGCGCTGCCGCCGGGCCAGCGACGGGCTCGCCGCGCTGCTCGGCCGGCCCGTCCGCGACCTGCAGCAGCGCCGCCCCGCCGAGTGCCTGCCCGAGCCGCTGGCCGCCGCGTTCGAGACGGCGCTGCGCACCGTCCTCGCCGAAGGCCGCCCGCTGGACGACGAACTCGTCGTCCCGGCGCCCGACACCGAGCACACCGGGCACACCGAGCACACCGGGCACACCGGGCACGCCGAGCACGCCGAGCACGCCGGGCCCGCCGCGGAGGCGGCCGCCGGGGCGGTCGACGCGCCGCCCGCCGCGGCCGTCGGCGAGCGGGTCCTCGCCTGCGCCTGGCTGCCCGCGCGCGGCCCCGGCGGCGAACGCCCCGGCGGCGAGCCGCCCGGCGTCGTCCTCGCCGTCCTGGACGTCACCGAGCGCCGCCGCGCCGAGGAGATCGTCCGCCGCAAGGAGCAGCGCTACCGCTCGCTCGTCGAGGCCGGGGAGCAGGTCGTCTGGGTGGCCGCCGCGGACGGCCGGGTGCTCGACGACGCGCCCGAGTGGCGCGCGATCACCGGCCAGGCGCCCGACGAGTACGCCGAGGGCGGCTGGCTGTCGGTCGTCCACCCCGAGGACCGCCCCCGCATCGAGACGATCTGGGGCGGGGCCGTCGAGGAGAACCGCGTCTTCGAGACCAACTACCGCATCCGCACCAAGAGCGGCGCCTACCGGCACTTCGACGTCCGCGCCGTGCCGATCTGGGAGGGCGGCGCCGTCATCGAGTGGGTCGGCGCCAACACCGACGTCACCGGGCAGCGCGAGGCCGAGGAGATGCGCGGCCGGCTGACCGAGCAGCTGTCGGCCGCCGCGCTGCGCACCGCCCGGCTCCAGCAGGCCACCTCGATGCTCGCCGAGGCGCTCACCGTCTCCCAGGTCGTCCAGGTGATCACCGAGGTGGGGCGGTCGGCGATCGGCGCCGACTACTCCGCCGTCGCGCTGCTGGACGACGACAAGCTGCGGCTCAGCATCGTCACGCCGTCCCAGCCGGGCGGCGAGGACGACGCCGGGCACGACGCCGCCGAGATCAAGGTCAGCGACCAGACGGTCATGTCGATCGCGGTGCGGGAGGGGCGGCCGTTCCTGGCCGAGCACCCCGACAGCCTCCGCCTCCAGCTCGGCCGCGACGAGAAGGGGCTGTTCGCCCGGCACACCGAGGAGCGCGCCTGGGTGGGCCTGCCGCTGCTCGCCGCGGGCGCCCCGATCGGCGCGCTGCGGTTCTCCTTCACCCGCCCCCGCGAGATCACCGAGGAGGAGCGGGTCTTCCTGGAGGCCCTCGCCGGCCAGTGCGCGCTCGCCGTGGAGCGGGCGCTGCTGTTCGAGCGCGAGCACAAGACCGCGGAGGAGGTCCAGCGCAGCCTGCTGCCGAGCGACCTGCCGCAGCTCCCCGGCATGGTGCTCGCCGCCCGCTACAACCCCGCGACGCGCCACGTGCAGGTCGGCGGCGACTGGTACGACGTGTTCCGGCTGCCCGACGACCGGCTCGCCGTCGCGGTCGGCGACGTCATGGGCAAGGGCGTCCTCGCCGCGGCCGGCATGGGCCGCGTCCGCAACGCGCTGCGCGCCCTCGCGCTCAACGACCCGCGCCCGGCCGCCGTCCTCGCCGGGCTCGACCGGCTGTTCAGCGCCACCGAGGACGAGGAGCAGTTCACCACGGTCGCGTACGTCGTCATCGACCCCGAGACCGGGCGCGGCGCGTTCAGCAACGCCGGGCACCCGCCGCCCCTCCTGATCTCGCCGGACGCGCCCGCGAAGGTCAGCGAGGACGAGGCCGGGACCCCGCTCGGCTGGCCCAGCCCGCGAGAGCAGACAAGTTTTTCCATCGAAACCGGCAACACTGTCGTCTTCTATTCCGATGGACTTGTGGAGAACCGTAGACGTGGGGTGCACGCAGGTCTGGAGGAGCTGGTCGCCGTGGCCGAGGACGCCCCACCCGAAGTGGTAGGAGATCCCGAGAGACTCGTCGACTTCCTGGTCGATCGGATGCTTGCCGGATACGAGCAGGTAGACGATGTGACCGTGCTCGCCCTGCACGTCCCGCCCAAGCCCGCGTGAGATCGTCCGGACACGACGCGAAGACGTCACGAAGACGGAGCCGTACGTACGAAGGACCGTCCCGAGCCATCTAAGGTGGGGAGTTACCGGGTAGGACGTCAGAGGCGGAAAGCGCAGCCGTGCCAGAATGCTTGACCCAGTGAGAGCGGGTACGCTGCGGGTCCGCACCGGAGGTCCCGTCCAGTGTGAGGTCCCACCCCGTGTGAGGCCGGGCCCGTCAGGGCACTTGGGTATATCCAAGCCACACGTTCGTTCGAGAGGTATTTGTGTCGCCTGCTAGCTCGACCTCGAAAGCGTCAGATCTGCACGATCACGTCATCGCGCAACTGATCGAGCGTGGACGGTCCCAGGGAAATCGCCTCGACGCCGACGACATCCGCCGCACGTTCGAGGAAGCCAACATTCCGGTGTCGGCGGGCCGTGACATCCTGCGGAGCGTCAGCAAGGAGGGTGTGATCGTCATGGTGAGCGCTGCCGACTCCGCGGCGCCCAAGCGTTCGCGCAAGCGCGCGGCGCCCGCGACGCGCCGGCCCCGGACGGCCGCCGCGGCCAAGGAGCAGCCCGACACGGTGACCGCCGTCGTCGGCGACGCCGAGGGCGGGGCGCCCGAGGCCGAGCGTCCGGCCCGTCCGGCGCCCGCCAAGCCCGCCGCCAAGCAGGCGAAGCCGAAGAAGGCCGCCGCCAAGCCCAAGAAGGCCGCGGCCCCGAAGAAGGCCGCCGGCAAGGCCGCGACGAAGAAGGCCGGCGAGGACGCCGAACTCGAGGACGACGTCGACGTCGAGCTCGAGGACATGGGCGACGACCTCGAGGTCGAGCTCGTCGACGACGCCGCCGAGGCCGAGGAGACGCCGGAGGCCGAGGAGGAGGAGCCCGCGAAGGCCCCCGCCGCCAAGCCCGGCACCGCGTCCTCGAACGACGAGGAGGGCTTCACCCTCAGCGACGACGAGGAGGACGCGCCCGCGCAGCAGATCGCCGCCGCCGGCGCGACCGCCGACCCCGTCAAGGACTACCTCAAGCAGATCGGCAAGGTCCCCCTGCTGAACGCCGAGCAGGAGGTGGAGCTCGCCAAGCGCATCGAGGCCGGGCTCTTCGCCGAGGAGCGGCTCGCCGCCGACGGCCCCGCCCTCTCCGAGGAGGACCTCGAAGACTACGAGTGGATCGCCGAGGACGGGCGCCGCGCCAAGAACCACCTGCTGGAGGCCAACCTCCGGCTCGTGGTGTCGCTGGCCAAGCGCTACACCGGCCGCGGCATGCTCTTCCTGGACCTGATCCAGGAGGGCAACCTCGGTCTCATCCGCGCCGTCGAGAAGTTCGACTACACCAAGGGCTACAAGTTCTCCACGTACGCCACCTGGTGGATCCGGCAGGCGATCACCCGCGCGATGGCCGACCAGGCCCGCACCATCCGCATCCCGGTGCACATGGTCGAGGTCATCAACAAGCTCGCCCGCGTCCAGCGGCAGATGCTCCAGGACCTGGGCCGCGAGCCCACCCCCGAAGAGCTCGCCAAGGAACTCGACATGACCCCGGAGAAGGTCGTCGAGGTGCAGAAGTACGGCCGCGAGCCGATCTCCCTGCACACCCCGCTGGGCGAGGACGGCGACAGCGAGTTCGGCGACCTCATCGAGGACTCCGAGGCGATCGTCCCGGCCGACGCGGTCAGCTTCACCCTCCTGCAGGAGCAGCTCCACTCGGTGCTGGACACCCTCAGCGAGCGCGAGGCGGGCGTCGTCTCGATGCGGTTCGGCCTCACCGACGGCCAGCCGAAGACCCTCGACGAGATCGGCAAGGTGTACGGCGTCACCCGCGAGCGCATCCGCCAGATCGAGTCCAAGACGATGTCGAAGCTGCGTCACCCGTCCCGTTCCCAGGTCCTGCGCGACTACCTGGACTGACGGCAGGCCCGCGAAGGCCCCGCCCACCCGGCGGGGCCGTTTCGCATGCCCGGACGCGGTCCGGGTCAGTCGTGCAGGACGACGTCCAGGTGGCCGTCGTTGAGTTCGGCCGTGTGGCCGAGGTCGGCGACGGCCTTCAGCAGCTCCTCCGGCGTCCGCGGGTCGGCGCCGGCGGCGAGGAGGCCGTGGGCGATCTCCCCGCGGGTCGCCTTGGCCATGTGGCTGACCACCGACCGCGCGGGCGCCCCGCCGACGATCCGCTCCCGGTACACCCGTACCGCCACGGCGGGCCGCGGCGCCTTCCACGCCGACGCGTACGGCCCGGAGCGCATGTCGACGACGAGGTCGCCGCCGGTCGACAGGGCGTGCCGCAGGGCGGGACGCCACAGGGCGGCGAGGCGGCCCAGCGGCGGGAGCGACACCCCCATCGCGAGCCGGTAGGGCGGGATGCGGTCGGTGAGGCGCAGCGCGCCCCACAGGCCGGAGAACACGATGATCCGGTCGGCCGCGGCGTGCTCGTCCAGGCTCGGGAGGTCCAGGTTGTCGTACAGGACGCCGGTGTAGAGGCGGGCGACGGGCAGCGCGGGGGCCTCGCGGAGCGCCCGGTTGCGGGCGAGGGCCTCGTCCCGCTGCCCGGCGGGCAGGCCGAGGACGTCGGCGGCGTCGTCGCGGCCGGAGGTCTCGACGAGCGCCGCCAGGACGCGTTCCCGCACGGGGGTGAGCTCGGGGAAGCTCAGCGTCCCGAGGTCGAGCGGCGGCCCGTCCCCCGCGGCGGCCTTCTTCTCCGACGGCGGCAGCAGAATAAGCACGTTCCTCCTGCGTGGTGCGGTGTGCCCGGTGGGCGAGCCGGTCGCGGCGGCCCGGCCCGCCCCGACCGTCCAGCCTAGTGACGGCCGGCGCCTCCGCCGCGGGGACGCGGCGGGGCGCGGGTTCGCGGAAAGGGCGGTTATCGCTATCGGGTGCGGAACGCCGCTTCCTCGGGAAATTCCGGCGCTTCATCACTGCACCGGACAGGCCGTAATCGCATATCGTGATCAGTCAATTACACTATGCGTTCGACCGGGAAAGGTGAACGGCGGCCACCGTCTCCGGTGACCGCCGTCCTCGGGTCGTTTCTATGGACAGGCTTACCGCTCGTCTTCGCGAGCCGTAGCCGGGGACTCGTTCAGCCTGTCGGTCTCGTCCTGAATGTCGGCCCCATTGGAGCGGAGAGCCTCACCGTACTTGCGTCCGTGGTGGGCGCAGAACAGAAGGTCGCCGCCGCCTACAAGGACCGCACGGACGTAGGCCTGAGCGCCGCAGCGGTCGCATCGGTCGGCGACGGTCAGCGGCTTGGTCGGGGCAAGGGCTCCAGTCACGGCACCTTCCTCATGCTCGGGGTCGGTACTTAGGACAACATCTAACCCGACGTGGACGTTCCCAACCTGCTTGTTCGTACGCCCACAGCAGAATGGGCCTATTAGTGACCGACATCACATTAGGCGTCGTCCCATCGGAACAGCCGGACGGCGATCAGCGCACCGACGGCCGCGACGCCCAGCAGAACGCCGATTTGCGGCAGTGCGGACATCGGTCCGAGACCGCGTCCCATCACGTTCAGCATCCCCTCGTTCAGATATCGCAGCGGGAAGACGTACGAGAGCATCCGCATCCACTGCGGGGACGCCTCGAGCGGGAAGAACGACCCTCCGAGGAACGCCATCGGCAGGACGATGAGCTGGGTGACGGCCTGCGCGGTCTCCTGCGTCCTCGCCCACGCGCCGACCATCATCCCGATCGACAGGAACGCCAGGACGCCCGACAGGACCAGCGGGACGGCCATCCACCACGCCCCGCTCAACCGCAACCCGAACATCGGGAGCTGCGCCACCAGGACGAACAGCGCGAACTGGACGAGCGCGACCCCGAGGCTGACGGCGACGCGCGCCGCGAACACCGTCGGGATCGGGGCGGGCGAGAGCTGCAGCCGCCGCAGGATGCCCTTCGTGCGCCACGTCACGAGCGTCTGCGACGCCCCGAACACCCCCGCGGACGCCAGCGCCCACCCGAGCAGGCTCGGCGTGAAGAACTGGATCGCGTTCAGGGACTCGTCCTCGACCTGCTGCGTCGACATCGAGTACGCGGGCGGCCGCCCGGTGGCCGCGACGTTCGACGACTGCACGATCTGGTTCATCACGCTGCGCACCGTCCCCGCCCGCACCTGGTCGGCGGCGGAGTAGTGGACGACCAGCTCGTTGCCGCGCTGCTCCACCACCGCGGCGGCGTCGCCCTTCCCGACGTCCCGCAGGGCCTTCGCCCGGTCGGGCGCCGCGGTCACCTCGAGCACCTGGCCCAGCTCGTCCGGCGCCTCCGCCAGGGCGCGCTCCACGATGGGCACCGAGCCGACCCGCAGCACCTCCACCTTCGCGGTGGACTCGTTCCCGAAGACCCCCGCGAAGACCACCAGGAACATCAGCGGGAACAGCACCGTGAAGGCCAGCGCGCCCCGGTCCCGCAGGAACCCCAGGAGCATCGCTCGTGACAGGCTCTTGAAACTCGCGTAGCCGCTCATGCCCGGTACTCCCGTCCCGTCACGTCGAGGAAGACGTCCTCAAGGGTGGCGCCGCGGATCTGGACGCCGTCCAGCGCGTCCTTCGCGGCCATCGCGGCGACCACCGCGGACGGCTCCCGCGTCGAGATCGTCAGCGACACGCCGTCGTCGCCCGCCTCGTCCGCGGCGGGCAGCCGCCGGGCGTCCTCGACGGGCAGCACCCCGCTCGGCACGCTGATCCGCGCCGGGGCGTCCAGGCCGCGGACCAGGACCGCCGGCGGGCCCAGCCGCAGCATCCGCCCCCCGTCCATGATCGCGACCCGGTCGCAGAGGATCTCGGCCTCGTCCATGTAGTGCGTGGTCAGCACGATCGTGCGGCCGCCGGTGTTGATGCCGCGCAGCAGGTCCCACAGGTTGCGGCGCGACTGCGGGTCGAGCGCGGCCGTCGGCTCGTCCAGGAACACGAGCTCCGGGTCGTGGACGAGCGCGCACGCGATCGACAGCCGCTGCGCCTGCCCGCCCGACAGCTTCTCGACGCGCACGTCCGCCTTGTCGTCCAGGCCGACCGTCTCGAGCATCTCGTCCGCCCGGCGCGCCGGGACGCCGTAGAGCGAGCCGAACGTGCGCAGCTGCTCCCGCGCGGTCAGCCGCTCGAAGAACGACGACGCCTGCAGCTGGACGCCGATGCGCGGCAGCAGCCGGGGGTTTCGGGGCCAGGGCGCCGCCCCGAGGACCGAGACGTCGCCCTCGTCGGCCTCCCGCAGCCCCTCGATGATCTCGAGCGTCGTGGTCTTCCCGGCCCCGTTCGGACCGAGGATGCCGAAGAACTCGCCCTCGCCGACATCGAACGTGACCCCGTCCACGGCATGGACGTCCCCGTAGCGTTTGTGGAGGCCCGAGACCTCGATCGTGTGCGCCATGCCGAGGACACTAAGCAGCCGCCCCGCCCCGCACACCCGACCAAAGGTGGACATTTCCGATGTCCACCCACGGTTCCAGAACTCGTCGCCCCGCCCGTCCCGCCCGCCCCGACGGCGAGCCATTCGCCGTATTGTCGGCCTCCGGGGGTACCCTCGTGCCGAATGTCCTACCCCCGAGGAGCACACGCACGTTGACCGCCGCGACCGCCGAAGTGACGACCGAAGACCCGCACGGCTACTCCGCCCGGCACCTCTCGGTGCTGGAGGGGCTGGAGGCCGTGCGCAAGCGACCCGGCATGTACATCGGGTCGACCGACAGCCGCGGCCTCGCCCACTGCCTGTGGGAGATCGTCGACAACTGCGTGGACGAGGCGCTGGCCGGGTACTGCACCCACATCAGCGTGACGATGCGCGCCGACGGCTCCTTCGAGGTGGCCGACGACGGCCGCGGCATCCCCGTCGACCTGGAACCCAAGACCGGCCTGCCGGGCGTCGAGCTGGTCATGACCCGCCTGCACGCCGGCGGCAAGTTCGGCGGCGTGTCCTACACCGCGTCCGGCGGCCTGCACGGCGTGGGCGCGTCCGTCGTGAACGCCCTGTCGGCCCGGCTCGACGTCGAGGTCGACCGCTACGGCCACACGCACGCGATCAGCTTCCGGCGCGGGCTGCCCGGCGAGTTCGCCGACGACGGGCGGCCGAACGCGCGCTTCAAGAAGAAGTCCGGGATGCGGCAGACCGCGAAGGTCGCCGAGAACGTCACCGGTACCCGTGTCCGGTTCTGGCCAGATCTGCAGATCTTCCTCAAGGACGCCACCGTCGAGCGCGACCTGGTCATGGACCGGATGCGGCAGACGGCGTTCCTCATCCCCGGCCTGGCGATCGACGTCCGCGACGAGCGCGGCGACGAGGTCGTCGAGGAGACGTTCCGGTTCGACGGGGGCATCGGCGAGTTCTGCACCTACCTGGCCAAGGACGCCCCGCTCATCGACGTCCTGCGCCTGCAGGGCCGCGGCCACTTCACCGAGACCGTCCCCGTCCTGGACGAGCAGGGCCACCTCACCCCGACCGACGTGGAGCGCGACCTGGAGGTCGACATCGCGCTGCGCTGGGGGAGCGGCTACGACGGCGCCACCCGCTCGTTCGTCAACGTGATCGCCACCCCCAAGGGCGGCACCCACGTGCGGGGGTTCGAGAAGGCCGTGGTCAAGGTCATCAACGACCAGCTGCGGGCCGCCCGGCTGCTGAAGAACGGCGACGAGGACGTCATCCGCGACGACGTCCAGGAGGGGCTGACGGCCGTCGTCACGGTCCGGCTGCCCGAGCCGCAGTTCGAGGGGCAGACCAAGGAGATTCTCGGCACCTCCGCCGCGACCCGCATCGTCTCCAAGGTCGTCGACCGCGAGCTGCGGGCGATCTTCGAGAACCCGCCGCGCGCGCAGAAGCAGGCGCTCCGGGCCGTCCTCGAGAAGATCGTCGGCGCGGCGAAGACCCGCATCGCGGCCCGCACGCAGCGCGACAACCAGCGCCGCAAGAACGCCCTGGAGAACTCGGCGCTCCCGGCCAAGCTCGTCGACTGCCGGACGACGGACGACCGCAGCGAGCTGTTCATCGTCGAGGGCGACTCCGCGCTCGGCACCGCCAAGCTCGCCCGCGACTCCGAGTTCCAGGCGCTGCTGCCGATCCGCGGCAAGATCCTGAACGTGCAGAAGGCGTCCGTCGCCGACATGCTGAAGAACGCCGAGTGCGCGGCGATCATCCAGGTGATCGGCGCCGGCTCCGGCCGCACGTTCGACATCGAGGCGTCCCGGTACGGGCGGATCATCCTGATGGCGGACGCCGACGTCGACGGCTCCCACATCCGGACGCTGCTGCTGACGCTGCTCTACCGGTACATGCGGCCGATGCTGGAGGAGGGCCGCGTCTACGCGGCCGTCCCGCCGCTGCACCGCATCGAGCTGGTCAAGCCGCGCAAGGGCCAGGAGAAGTACGTCTACTGCTACAGCGACGCGGAGCTGCGGCAGAAGCTCGTCGAGTTCGAGCGCAAGGGCCGCCGCTGGAAGGAGCCCGTCCAGCGGTACAAGGGCCTCGGCGAGATGGACGCCGACCAGCTCGCGGAGACCACGATGGACCCGCGGCACCGCATCCTGCGCCGCATCCGCGTCGAGAACGCCGAGGAGGCCGCGCAGACGTTCGACCTGCTGATGGGCAGCGACGTCGCGCCGCGGCGGGCGTTCATCACCGCGGGCGCGTCCCAGCTGGACGCCGAGCGCATCGACGTCTGATCCGCGCGCCGGCCGGCGGATCGAGGAACGGCGGGGAGCCCGGGGCCGGTCGCGGCCCCGGGCTCGCGGCGTCAGCCGCCGATGCGGAGGTTCTTCAGCCGCTGCACCGGGTCCGCGGGCTGCGCGGGGGCCGAGTCGTAGGTGGCCAGGGCCAGGTAGGTGTCGAACGCCGCGGTGTTGTTCCCGGGCGCCGACGGCAGCCCGGCCAGGGCGTCGGTGATCGGCCCGAGCAGCCAGCACCCGGACGTCTTCGGCACCGCGAACGCCGAGTCGCCGGCCGGCGCGCGCAGGATGGTCGGCCGCTCGTACGGGTTGCCGGGGTCGCCCGGGTCCACGACCTCCAGCCCGGTGACGTCCACCCCGAGGTCGAGCTTCAGCGGGTCCTGGTCGGATCCGATCGCGCAGCCCTGCGGCGCGAGCGTGTTGAGGATGCCGATCTTCATGTCGAGGGTGACCTTCGGCAGCTGGAAGCTGAAGCCGCCGACGTACTCCGGCTTCACCTCGATCTTGACGAGCGGCCAGTCCTCGATCGCGGGGATCGGGTAGCCGAGCAGCCCGAACACACCGCCCGGGATCTTCATCGGCTTACCGGTGAGCCGCACGCTCGTGAACTCCAGGGGAGCGCTCACGGAGGTCTGGGTCGCCTGGGCGACGATCCGCATCTCCTCGCTGATCTCCTGGGTGATGCCGCCGAGCTTCATCGACCCGCCCGCCACGACGATGACCATGCAGGTGGCGAGGGCGGGGTCCTGCCCGGCCGGCAGGGGCGGGCACTCGGAGGTGAAGTCGATCGAAGGGGCCGTCGCCGCCGGGGCCGCGGGAGCCGCCGGAGCGGCCTGCGCGGGCGGCGCGGCCAGGGCGATGCCGAGCGGAGCCGCCATCAGGGCGGAGAGGAGTCGTTTCTTCAAGGCTGTTCGTCGGCCTTCCGTGGGGGGATTGGAGCGATCCAGTCGCTACTGGACCATTGATTCAAAAACCTGAAAGTTTCTCGAACAAGATCGCCGACGTGGCCGCATCCGGTCATGTCGGTATCCGGTCATGTCGGTATCCGGTCATGTCGGTATCCGGTCATGTCGGCCTCCACCCGGCGGTGGACGCCGCGGTCCAGCCGTGCGCCGATGGTCACCGCCGTCCGGAACGCCTAGCGTCGTGCTCATGGACGAGTCCGTGAACTGCGGCGGTGCGGCCCGGCGCTTCGACCGGGCCGCCCGGCTGCTCGTCGTCGGCGGCCTCATCGGCTGGGGGGTGGGCTCCTACGTCTACCGCCTCTTCACCACCGACCCGGCGCCCGGCCTCCACGGCGCGGGGATCGCCGTCCTGCTGCTCAACATCGCCCTGTTCGCCCTGCTGATCTGCGGCCTGCGCGGCCGGCGGGACGCGGCCGCGGGCGCGCGCCGGCCGCTGATCCCCTGCCTGGTGGCGGCCTTCCCGGTCGCGGCCGCGCTGTTCGTCGTCAACCCGGACTACGACGGCGCCTTCTACCTGTGCATGCCCGCGCTCTGGGCGCTGAGCATGCGGATGCCCCTGTACTGGGGGCTGGCGAGCGGAGCGCTCCTCGCCGCCGCCGTCGCGGCCCTCGGGCACCTCGTCGGGGACGGCGCCGACCTCGGCCTGCTGATCGCGTTCGCCGGGATCGTCCTCGGCGGCGTCGCCACCCGGCAGGGCATGGCCGCCCAGCAGGCCGTCCGCCGCGCCGAGGCCGCGAACGCCGTGCTCGCCGAACGGTCCCGGATCGCCCGTGAGATCCACGACATCCTCGCGCACTCGCTGTCCGCCCAGGTCGTCCACCTGGAGGGGGCGCGGCTGCTGCTCTCCCGGGACGGCGACCGCGTGCAGGCCCTCGACCGCGTCGAGCGCGCCCGCGACCTGGCGCGCACCGGCCTCGAGGAGACCCGCCGCGCCCTCGCCACCCTCCGCGGCGACGTCCCCGAACCCCGCGAGGTGATCGCCGAACTCGCCGAGGACTTCTACGTGTCCACCGGCCGTCCCTGCGACGTCCAGGTCACGGGCGCGGTCCGCGAACTGTCCCCGCAGGCCGGGCTCACCGTCGTCCGGACGGCGCAGGAGGCGCTCACGAACGTCCGCAAGCATGCTCCGGGCGCGCGCGCACACGTCTCGCTGCGCTACCTGAAGGACATCGTGGAACTGGAAGTAACGGACACCGGCGGAACGGAGCCCGGCCTACACTTGGGCGGCGGCGGATACGGCCTTGTGGGGATGCGCGAACGCGCGGAACTCATCGACGGAACCCTCGAGACGGGCCCGGACGGACCGGGCTTCCGGGTCGCCCTCCGCCTTCCGGTGGGATGAGGGAGCGGTGAGCAGCACCAGAATCCTGGTCGTGGACGACCAGACCGTGGTCCGCGAGGGGCTGGTCCTCCTCCTGGAACTCCTTCCCGGCATCGAGGTCGCCGGCTCCGCCGCGGACGGCGAGCAGGCCCTCGCGATGGTCGCCGAGAAGCGCCCCCACGTCGTCCTCATGGACCTGCGCATGCCGCGCATGGACGGCGTCGAGGCGACGCGCCGCATCCGGGCGGAGCACCCGGACACCGAGGTCGTCGTCCTCACCACCTACGCCGACGACGAGTCGATCTTCGCCGCGCTGCGCGCCGGCGCCCGCGGCTACCTCACCAAGGACGCCGGCGCCGACGAGATCGCGCAGGCCGTCGCGGCCGTCCGGGACGGCGCCGCCCAGCTCGACCCGTCCGTCCAGCGGCGGCTCATCGAGGCGGTCGCGGCCGGCGACCGCCCGCGGGCGTCCGGCACCGGCCTCCCCGACGGCCTCACCCGCCGCGAGGGCGAGGTGCTCGCCCTCATCGCCCGGGGCCGGTCCAACGCCGAGATCGCCGGCGACCTGTTCATCAGCGAGGCCACCGTGAAGACCCACATCAACAACCTGTTCGCGAAGGCGAACCTGCGCGACCGCGCCCAGGCGGTCTCCTACGCCTTCAAGCACGGCCTCGCCGACTGACCACACCGCCGTAACTCGGGCCGGTGTAACTCAGGCCGTGTAACTCGGGTTGTGTAACTCGAATGGTGTGATCCGGGCCGCGCGGAACGGCGGTGTCCGCCCACCGGGAACGGCCGGCGGCGGGCGACCCATCGCTTGCTAACCTCCCGCCATGCCCTCTCAAGAGCAGATGAAGGCCGCGCTCCAGCGCTACGTGGACGGCTTCAACGCCGGCGACCCGGCCGCCGTCGTGGCCCTCTTCGCCGACGACGCCACGGTCGAGGACCCGGTCGGCAACGCGCCCCTCACCGGGCGGGACGCGATCGCCGAGTTCTACGCGAACTCCGTCGCGGCCGGCGCCAAGCTCTCCCTGGACGGACCGATCCGCGGCTCGCACGGCAACGCCGCGGCGATGGCCTTCACCGTGGAGATGCCGGACCTGCGCATCCGCGTCATCGACGTGATGACGTTCGACGACGACGGCAAGATCAAGACGATGCGGGCGCACTGGGGCCCGACCGACGTCGAGTCCTGACCGCCGGGCCGGGTCAGCCGGACCGTCCCGCCCGAGGGACGAACCGGACGAACGGGGTTCGTTCGCCGACGGCGCGGAAGTCGTCCGCGCTGCCGTCGACGGCGTAGCCCATGATCGCGCAGAGGCGCCGGGCGGTCCGCGGGTACCGCGGCCCGTACCGGGCCATCAGCTCCGCGCCCTCCTCCCGCGGCATCGGCACCGCGGTGACCGGGACGACGCGCCGCCCCACCTGCACCGTGACGTCCGGTGTCTGCAGGACGTTGCGGTACCAGTCGGCCCGGACGCCGAACCCGGACGCCGCCACGTACCCGTCCGGGCCGCTCTCGATGACCTCGATCACCGCCCGGCGCGGCATGCCCGACGTGCGGCCGATGTGGGTGAGCAGCATGATCCGCGGCGGCATGAGCACGCCGAGCCGCCACCGGTAGAAGTGGATCGGCAGGCGCCACAGCAGGCGGCGCACGCCCGACGGCGGTGCGGGCGTCTTGACGATCTCCACGCGAGACCTCCGTGTTGGTCGTTTGCTTAACTTTAAGCGCTTGACCAATCTAGGGCGGACGCGCCGCTTCCGCCAGTGATCCCGCGCGGGCTCACGGGCCGCAGATGCCCGGCGCCTTGCCGATCATGGCCGGGTCCTCGGCGATGTCGAGCAGCGCCATCGCGTAGTCGGTGCGCGAGAGCTGCGGCGCGCCGCCCGTCGCGTTGTCCTCGAAGTCGATGTGGACGCGTCCGGCCGGCGGCTTGTCGGTGAGCCGCGTGCCCCGCGCGATGCTCCAGTCGAGCCCGCTGACCTGGAGCATGCCCTCCGCCCGCGCGAGGTCCGCGTACGCCCGGCGCAGCAGGATCCACGCCAGCCCGACCGCGAGGCGCGGGCGGGTCGCGGGCACCGAGCGGCTGCTCGTCATCACCAGGCGCCGCACCCCCTCCTCGTGCATCGCGGTGATGAGCGTGCTCGCGATGCCGCTGCCGCCGACCGCCGCGATCACCGCGTCCTGCCCCCGCACGGCGTCGCGCACGGCGGCCGGGTCGTGCGCGTCGCCGCGATGGACGCCCGCGAGCGCCACGCCTCCGGGGAGGTGTTCGGGACGCCGGGCGAACGCGGTGATCCGGTGCCCCCGGCCGACCCCCTGCGTCAGCACGTGGACGCCCGTCCGCCCCGTCGAGCCGATGACCAGGATCCGCATGATGATGCCTCTCTCCATAGTGCAACGTGCTCTATGGTGAGACGCACTTCGCTATAGTGCAAGCCGCACTACGAAAGGAGGCGCATGGCCCGGCGCGCCGATCTGGTCGGCCTGACGGTGCTCGCCCTGCTCACGGTCCGGGCGAGCCACCCGTACGAGCTGCACAGGCTGATCGTCGATACCCACAAGGACTACGTGACGGGCCTGCCCAGGAGCCTGTACCACGCGGTCGACCGGCTCGCCGGCGAGGAGCTGATCGCGCCGGTCGAGACGGTCCGGGAGGGGCGGCGGCCGGAACGCACCGTCTACGAGATCACCGACCGGGGCCGCCGCGAGCTGGCGACGCGGCTCCGGGAGCTGCTCGAGACGCCGGGGCCCGACCGCCGCACCTTCACCGCGGCCGTCTCGCTCATCGGCGTCCTCCCGCTGGCCGACGCGCTGACGTCGCTGCGCACCAGGGCGGCGGCGCTCGAGGAGTCGCTGGCCGAGACGGACGGCCACCTGGCCGCCGTCCGCGAGTGCGGCCTCCCCGACCTCCTGACGATCGAGCTCGACTACGAGCGGACGGTGGTCGGGGCCGAGCTCGGCTGGCTGCGGGCGCTCGTCGCGCGCCTGGCGTCCGGCGAACTCGACTGGGCGAGCCCCACGGACGCGGACCTGCTGCGGCAGATGCTCGGCGAGCAGTGAGAAGCGGCCGCCGAGGTGCACCGACACCCCGACGGCCGCCCCTCCGATCAAGCCCCCGCCCCGCCCGGAAAGGCGCGGCGGGTTCGCCGTTCGGTTAGAGGGGGAGGGTGGTGAGGAGGGTTGCCACCTCGTCGGCTCGGAAGATGAAGCCGGCGTGGGACGTGTCGAGGGTGCGGACGTCGTACGGGTTGTCGGGGGCCTGGTTGCCGACCCCCGTGATGGTGGTCCCGCCGAGGCTGGCGCCGACGAGCACGACCGGCCCGTGCTCCGCGAGGCGGCGGACGACGGCGAAGCTGCGGCGGCGGGCCGCGGCGCCGAGGCGTGGTTCCCCGCCCGTGAACGGCGGGGCGCTCCGTCTCAGACGGTGCGAAGCCGGATGAAGCAGACCATGATCACGAGGCTGGCAGGCGCCGCCGCCCGCGGTGGTGACGGCCCGGGCGGGGTGTTGCTCGGATCACCTGGCACGGGACCTCCGGCCCGCTCGGTCTGCGGTTATAACGAAAGCAGGGCGACGATTCGCGCACCGATCGTCGGGAGGCCCCGTGTTCGGCGGACCCGCCGGAGAGGCCGGCGGCGGGACGGACACCGAGGAGGATCGCATGCCCATCAGACGACCGTCCTTCCTGCCCTCGCTGGACGAGCTGGAGCGGCGGGCCCAGGACCGTTCGGCGCACCGCAACCCGCCCGGCTCGCAGTTCGATCACCCCACGGCCAAGTACGTCCTCATCGCGGTCCTCGTCGTGACCGTGCTGGCGCACGTCATCGGGGGCATCGTGTTCGCGGTCGTCGGCTTCTGACGTCAGTCGGGCAGGACGTCCGCGCGGGCGGCGACCAGGCCGAACATGTCGCCGATCGCGGTCAGCGCGGCGGTGTGCAGGACGTCCGCCGGCAGCGGCGCGCCGTCCGGGCCCGCGAGCGGACGGGACGCGCACGCCTCGGCCACGACGGTGGGCCGGTAGCCGAGGTAGAACGCGCCCTGGGCCGTGGACTGGACGCACATGTGCGTCATGAACCCCGCCAGGATCAGGTCCGGTCCGGCGCCGAGGCGCCGCAGCACGTCCTGGAGTCCGGTCTGGTGGAAGGAGTCCGGGAAGCGCTTCACCACGACCGGCTCGCCGTCCCGGGGCGCGACCGGCGGCGCGACCCGGCCGCTCTCGGCGCGGACGTCGTACGGGCTGCCCTCGCCGCCGTCGTGGACCACGTGGACGACCGGGATCCCGGCGGCGCGGGCGCGCTCCAGGAGGCGGGATGCGGCGGCCAGCGCGCGGTCGGCGTCCGGCAGCGCCATCACGCCGGTGCGGTAGGTGTTCTGGAAGTCGATCAGGACCAGGGTCCCGGACGACAGCGCCGGCAGGGCGCCGTCGAGGCCGATCACGTCGCGCAGGGTCGTCGAAACGGACATGTGTGCTCCTTCGGAGGGCAGGGGCGACCACCGGCCGGACGGCCGGGGCGTGCGGGGAAAGATCAGGCGGCGACGCGGAAGCGGCGCCGGTAGGCGGCGGGGGTGGTGCCGAGCCGCCGCCGGAACGCCCGGTGCAGCGTCTCCGCCGAGCCCAGCCCGCACGCGGCGGCGACCCGGTCGAGCGGCTCGTCGGTGCCCTCCAGCAGGCGCCGGGCCTCCTCCACCCGCGCGGCCTCGACGTAGGCGGCGGGGGTGCGCCCGGTCTCCCTGCGGAACACCCGCGCGAAGTGCCGTTCGCTCAGGCACATCCGGTCGGCGAGGGCGGCCGCGGACAGGTCGGCGGTGAGGTTCGCGGTGATCCACGCGCGCAGCTCGTCGAGGTCGCGGCGCCCGGCGGGGGCCTCCCACAGCGGGACGCTGAACTGGCTCTGCCCGCCCTGCCGCTTCAGGTACATGACGAGCTGCCGCGCGACGGCGAGCGCGACCCGCTCCCCGTGGTCCTCGGCGACGAGGGCGAGCGCGAGGTCCATGCATGCGCTGATGCCCGCGCCCGTCCACACGTCGCCCGACCGGACGTAGACCGGGTCGGGGTCGACGGTGACGTCGGGGTGGTCGGCGGCCAGCCGGTCGGCGGTGGCCCAGTGCGTGGTGGCGGTGCGGCCCGCCAGCAGCCCGGCGGCGGCGAGCAGGTGCGCGCCGACGCACACCGAGGCGACGCGGCGGGCGTGCTCGGCGGTCCCGGCGATCCAGGCGACCAGGTCGGGGTCGATCACCGGCGCGCCCGCGGCGTCCAGCGCGCCGGGCACGAGGAGGGTGTCGACCCGGTCGCCGACCTCGGCGAACGTCAGGTCGGTCGCGACCCGCACCCCGGCGGCGGTGCGCACCGTCCCGCCGTCGGCCCCGGCGAGCAGCACCTGGTACGGCGTCCCGGGCAGTTCCCGCCCGGCGACGGCGAACACCTCGGCGGGCCCGGTGACGTCGAGGAGGTCGACGCCGGGGAACACGGCGATCACGACACGGTGCGGAGCGGACATGCCTTCATTGTCGCCGCCCGGTGCGGGCGGCCGCCATGACGGGCTCCTGTCACATCCGGACGCCGCTCACCCGGTCGGCGTGCCGATGCGGAGCCGGTTGCCGTCCGGGTCGCGCAGCTCGACCTCGCGCGCCCACGGGGCGTCCGCGACCTCCGCGCCGAACTCGGCGGCGACGGCGTCGACGTCGCGGACGCGCAAATAGACCAGGGTGTCGGGACGGGCGTCGCCCTCGTGCTCCGACAGGAACAGCCGGACGTCTCCCCGCGCGACCTCGACGAACGCGGGGAGGCGCGGCTCGAAGCGGTGCTCCCAGCGCAGGGTGAAGCCGAGCCGCTCGTACCATCCGACGGCGGCGGCGGCGTCCGCGACGCGGAGGATGGGGATGACTTCCTCGTCCATGGGGTCATCGTCGCAGACGGCGCGGGGGGCCGGGCGGGCCGCCCGGCCCCGGGCCGTCACTCCGCGGCGTCCGCGGGCGGCGGGCCCAGCGGCCCGCTGATCGTGGTGATCGTCGTGTCGAGCGGGTCGCCGGAGCCGTCGCGGCGGCCCAGCGGCGCGTTGAGGGTGGCCGGTTTGCCGTTGGGGCCCGCGGCGCGCAGCGGCGTCGGGGCCGCCCACGCCTGCAGCAGGACGTCCTCGCCCTTCAGGAAGCGGTGCGACCGGACGCCGCCGGTGGCGCGGCCCTTCGACGGGAAGTCGGCGAAGTCGGCGATCTTGATCGCGCCGCTCTCGGTGCCCGGCAGCGCCTCGGACGACCCGGACACCGTGATCACCCGGGCCTCGCGGGCGGGGTCGATCGCGCCGAACCACAGGACCCGCGCGCCGGCCCCCAGCTTGATGCCCGCCATGCCGCCGGCCATCCGGCCCTGCGGGCGGACGAGCGACGCCGCGTAGTGCAGGAGCTGCGCGTCGTTCGTGATGAAGACGAGGTGGTCGTCTTCGGATTGCAGCTGGACGGCGCCCACGACGCGGTCGTCGTCCTTGAGCGTGATGACCTCGAACTCCTCGCGGTTGTGCGGGAAGTCGGGGACGACCCGTTTGACGACGCCCTGCACCGTGCCGAGGGCGAGGCCCCCGCCGGCCTCGTTCACGGCCGCGACGCCGACGATCGTCTCGTCCGGTTCGAGGTCGACGTACTCGGTCGCGGGCGCGCCGCCCGCCAGGGACGGGGGCGCCGCGGTGGGCGGCAGGACCGGGAGGTCCACCACCTCGATGCGGATCATCCGCCCGAGGTTCGTCACCGCCCCGATCTGCCCCCGGACGGTCGAGGGGACGGCGGAGAGCAGGACGTCGTGCTGCGCGCGGGGGCCGCTGTCGGGCAGCGGGGACGCGTCGTGGGTGCGGGCGAGCAGCCCCGTGGACGACAGCAGCACGAGGCACGGGTCGTCCGCGACCTGCAGCGGGACGGCCGCGGCGGACGTCTGGCCGGACGCCTCGAGCAGCACCGTGCGGCGCGGCGTCGAGTACTCCTTCGCGACCTCGCCGAGCTCCCGGGAGACGAGGTTGCGGAGCTTGCGCTCGGACTCCAGGATCGCCGTCAGCTTCGCGATCTCCTTCGCGAGCTGCTCCTTCTCCTTCTCGAGTTCGAGCCGGTCGAAGCGGGTCAGCCGGCGGAGCGGCGTGTCGAGGATGTACTGCGCCTGGATCTCCGACAGCTCGAAGACGTCCATCAGGTGCCGCTTGGCCTGCGCGGCGTCGTCGCTCTCCCGGATGATCCGGATGACCTCGTCGATGTTGAGCAGGGCGACCAGTAGGCCGTCGACGAGGTGGAGGCGGTCCTCGCGCTTCTTGCGGCGGAACTGCGAGCGGCGCCGGACGACGTCGATGCGGTGGTCGATGTAGACCTGCAGGAGGTCGCGGAGGCCGAGGGTGCGGGGCTGCCCGTCGACCAGGGCGACGTTGTTGATGCCGAAGGTCTCCTCCATCGGCGTCAGCTTGTACAGGTCGGCGAGGACGGCCTCGGGGTTGAAGCCGTTCTTGATCTCGATGACCAGGCGGAGGCCGACGGTGCGGTCGGTGAGGTCCTTCAGGTCGGCGATGCCCTGCAGCTTCTTGGCGTTGACCAGTTCCTTGATCTTCGCCTTGACGCGCTCCGGCCCGACGGCGTACGGAAGCTCGCTGACGATGATGCCCTTGCGGCGCGGCGTGACGTTCTCGATGGTCGTGGTGGCGCGGGTGCGGAAGGTGCCGCGGCCCTTCTCGTAGGCGTCGCGGACGCCGTCCAGCCCGACGATCTTGCCGCCGGTGGGCAGGTCGGGGCCGGGGACGAACTTCATGAGCTCGTCGAGGGTCGCGTCGGGGTGGTCGATGAGGTGCCGGGCGGCGGCGACGACCTCGCCGAGGTTGTGCGGCGCCATGTTGGTGGCCATCCCGACCGCGATGCCGGACGCGCCGTTGACCAGCAGGTTCGGGAACGCCGCGGGCAGGACCTCGGGCTCCTGCTCCTGGCCGTCGTAGTTGGGCCGGAACTCGACGGTGTCCTCGTCGATGGACCCGACCATCAGCATGGCCTCGCGGGTCATGCGCGCCTCGGTGTACCGCATGGCGGCGGGCATGTCGTCGCCGCCGAGCGACCCGAAGTTGCCGTGCCCGTCGACGAGCGGCATCCGCATGGCCCAGCGCTGCGCCATCCGCACCATCGCGTCGTAGATCGCGCTGTCGCCGTGCGGGTGCAGCTTGCCCATGACCTCGCCGACGACGCGGGCGCACTTGACGTGCCCGCGGTCGGGACGCAGCCCCATCTCGTTCATCGAGTAGAGGATGCGGCGCTGCACGGGCTTGAGCCCGTCGCGCGCGTCCGGGAGCGCCCGCTGGTAGATGACCGAGTAGGCGTACTCGAGGAAGCTGCCGCGCATCTCCTCGGAGACATCGACGTCGACGATGTTCTCTTCGAAGTCCGGCGGCGGGGGAGGGGCTTGGGATCCGCGTCGTGCCATGCGCCTTATTGTGGCCGGTCCCAGAGACAGTTGTGCACATGCCACCCGGGCGCCGTCCGCGGAAGGCGGACATCCCGGCCGGCGTCCGCCCCGGGACGAGCCGTGCCCGTGCAGGTCGGTACGGAATCCGCCGGTTCTCCGGGTATGCGGGCGGGCGGCGGTAGGTTGGGGCGGCTGACACGGACCGCGAGGAGGACGCTTCGTGAGCGGACTGGCCGACTTCCAGAACTCGATCTACTTGCAGGGGCTCGGTGACGTCACTCCCGCCCTCCCCACGGACCTCACGAAACTGGAGGCCCGCGCAGAGCGCGCGCTGTCGGCCCAAGCGTTCGGGTACGTCGCGGGTTCGGCCGGGAGCGAGGCGACCGCGCGCGCCAACCGGGCCGCGTTCGACCGCCACCGGATCGTCCCCAGAATGCTCCGGGACGTCGCGGAGCGCGACCTGTCGGTGACGGTGCTCGGCACCGCGATGCCGTCGCCCGTGCTGCTCGGCCCCATCGGCGTCCTGTCCATCCTGCATCCCGACGGGGAACTGGCGGTGGCGCGCGCGGCGGCCGCCGAGGGCGTCCCGATGGTGCTGAGCACGGCGGCGTCCCACTCCATCGAGGAGGTCGCCGAGGCCGGGGGCGAGGGGCCGCGCTGGTACCAGCTGTACTGGCCCAAGGACCGCGACCTCGCCGCCAGCTTCCTCGAGCGGGCCGCGGCCGCCGGGTACACCGCCCTGGTCGTCACCCTCGACACGTTCACGATGGCGTGGCGGCCCCGCGACCTCGACCAGGCGTACCTGCCCTTCCTGTGCGGCATCGGCGTCGCGAACTACTTCAGCGACCCCGTCTTCCAGCGGGCGGTCGGCGGGCCCGTCACCGACGCCAACCGCGACACCGCGCTGCTGCACTGGGTCGCGAACTTCGGGAACCCGTCGCTGACCTGGGACGACCTGGCGTTCCTCCGCGAGCACTGGGACGGCCCGATCGCCCTCAAGGGCATCCAGCACCCCGACGACGCCCGGCGGGCCGCGGACGCGGGCATGGACGGCGTCATCGTCTCCAACCACGGCGGACGGCAGGTGGACGGGGCGATCGCGTCGCTGGACGCCCTCCCCGGCGTCGTCGAGGCCGTCGGGGACCGGACGACCGTGCTGTTCGACAGCGGGATCCGCACGGGCGCCGACGCGGTGAAGGCGCTCGCGCTCGGCGCGCGGGCCGTCCTGCTCGCGCGCCCGTACGCCTACGGGCTCGCGCTGGGCGGGCAGGCCGGCGTCCAGCACGTCCTGCGCTGCTTCCAGGCGGAGATGGAGCTGACGATGGCCCTGGCCGGGATCGCCCGGCCGGACGAACTCGTCCGGGAGGTCCTCGCCGGCGCGTGACGGCGCCGTCTGACATTTGTCACGGGCGACCGGTGCGTTCCTCACCGCCGATTCCTGATGCCCGTGACTGCACGTCCGCGCGCGGCGCGGGAAGCATGGACGGTATGAAGGCACCCGTGATCGAGGTACGCGACCTGGAACTCGGCGGCGGCGCGCGCGGCGGCGTGCGGGACGTCGCGTTCACCGTGGCGTCCGGCGAGGTCTACGCGGTGCTCGGCCGGTACGGCGCGGGCAAGACGACGCTGCTGGAGGTGCTCGCCGGGCTGCGGCGGCCCGCCGCGGGGACCGTCCGCGTGCGCGGCGCCGACCCGTACGCCGACCGGGACGCCGCGCGCAGCGGGACCGTCTGGCGCGACGGCGGCCTGTTCCCCGGGCTGACGGTCGCCGAGGTCGTCGACACGTGGCGCCGCTGGACGCTCGACCCGCTCGCCCGCGGGGACGTCCTCGACCGCGTCGGCCTCGGGGACGCCGCCGGGGTGCGGTTCGAGCGGCTCGCGCAGGGGCAGCGGCGGCGGCTGGACCTGGCGCTCGCCCTCGTCGGCCGGTCCGACCTGCTGCTGCTGGACGAGCCCACCGCCGGCCTCGACGACGGCCCGGCCCGCGAGGTGCGGGCGGTGCTGCGCGACCTGGCCGCGCGCGGCACGACCGTCGTGCTCGCCACCCGGGACCCCGGCGAGGCGTGCCGCGCCGACCGGGTCGGCGTCCTCGACGAGGGGCGGCTGCTGACCGGCCGCGACTCCGCCCGCCTCTCCGGCGCCTCGTCCGGCCGCTCGTCCGGCCGCTCGACCGGTCCGCGCGCGGCCTGACCCCGGCGCGTGGCCGGCACGTACGCTGGGCGCGTGCAGCCCTGGATTCCGCGGCCCACGGTGATCGCCGCGACGATCGTGGGGATGACGGTCCTCACGCTGAGCGGGTTCATGGTGCCCGCGCTGTGGAACGAGGCCGTCGGGACGCGCGACGCCGCCGCGTTCGCCGCCGGGCTCGCCGGTGTCGCGGCGGTCTTCGCCGGGTACGCCCGGCTGCTGTGGCTGAACCTGATGCGCCGCACCCGCCCCGCGCACCGGTTCGGCCTCGCCGCGATCGCCCTGGCGTGCTGGACGGCGCCGCTGCTGGGCGTCGAGCAGGGCTGGGGCAACGCGCTGCTGGTGCCGTCCGGGCTGATCGCGGTGGTGCTGCCGGTACGCGAGGCGGTCCCGGTCGCCGCCGCCGCGACCGTCCTGACACCGGTCTACGGGACGCTGCTGGGGCTGCCCGCGCTGACCGTCCTGTACGAGGTGACGGGCGTCCCGCTGGGCGCCTTCTCCGGATACGTCACGGTCTGGCTGTTCCATGTCGTGCAGGAGCTCCGGGAGGCGCGCGCCGAGCTGGCCCGGTCGGCGGTCGGGGAGGAGCGGCAGCGGTTCGCCCGCGACCTGCACGACGTGCTCGGGCACAGCCTCCAGGCGGTCGCGCTGCGCGCCGAGGTCGCCGAGCGGTTCCTCGACCGCGACGGCGGGCGCGTCCGCAAGGAGCTCGCCGAGATCCAGCGGATGGCCCGCGACTCGGTGCGCGACGTGCGCGAGGTCGTCCGCGGCTACCGGGCGACGTCGCTGGCCGCCGAGCTGGACGGCATGTCGGCGGTGCTGCGCGCGGCGGGGATCCGGTGCGAGCCGCCCGAGGTGTCGCCCGCGCTGCCCGCCCACGTGCACGAACCGCTCGGCTGGGTGGCGCGGGAGGCCGCGACGAACGTCCTGCGGCACTCCGCCGCGACGTGGTGCGAGATCAGCGTGCGGGCGGACGGCGGCGGCGTCCGCGTCGAGATCGTCAACGACGGCGCCGGGCGGCGCTCCGCCGGGGACGGCGGCAGCGGCCTGCCGGGCCTCGCCGAGCGGATCGCCGCGGCGGGCGGCGAGTTCCGCGCCGGGCCGGGCGGCGACGGGACGTTCCGCGTCACGGCCGCGCTGCCCGCCGCGCCCGCGCCGGGCGCGGGGAAGGGAGACGCATGATCCGGGTGCTGCTGGCCGACGACCACCTCCTGATCCGGGAGGCGCTCGTCCTGCTGCTGGAGACCGAGGACGGCATCGAGGTCGCCGCCGACGTCGGGCGCGGCGACGAGGCCGTCGACCGGGCCCTCGCCCTGAAACCGGACGTCGCCGTCCTCGACATCGACATGCCGGGGCTGGACGGGCTCGCCGCGGCCGAGCGGCTGGCCCGCGACCTGCCCGGCTGCCGGCTGGTGATCGTCACCGCGCACGGCCGCCCGGGCAACCTGCGGCGCGCGATGGCCGCCGGGGTGCGCGGGTTCCTCGGCAAGGACGCGCCGGGGGCGCGGCTCGCGGAGGTGATCCGGCAGGTCGCGGACGGCGCCCGGTACATCGACCCGCAGCTCGCCGCGGACGCGCTCGCCGCCGAGGAGTGCCCGCTGACCCCGCGCGAGCTGGACGCCCTGCGCGCCGCGGCGGACGGCGCCCCGGTGTCGAAGATCGCGCGGAGCCTCGGCCTGTCGGAGGGGACGGTCCGCAACTACCTGTCGGCGGCCGTCACCAAGCTGGGCGCCGACAACCGGCACGCCGCCGTCCGCTCCGCCCGCGACCTCGGCTGGCTCTGACCCCCGCCGAACCGGACTTCGGCGGCCTCGCCGCGTACGGGGCCGCCGTCACCGCCGGGCGACGACGAGGGCGCCGCGCTTGGTGACCGGGCGCGGCGTCGGCACCAGCGCGGCGGCCTCCTCCGCGGCCGCGCGGGCGACCTGCCGCGCGATCAGGTAGTCGCGGACGGCCGCGCGGTGCGGGAGCGTGAGCAGCGGGGCGTCCCAGCGCTCCACCTCGACCTCGCCGAACACCGCGCACACCAGCGCGGGCGCGTCCTCGGCGTCGAACGGGGTGCGCGGCGGCGACCAGACGGGCGCGAGTTCCGGGCTGTCGGCGCGGCTGATCGCGGACGCCAGCAGCAGCCCGCCGGGCGCCAGCACGCGCCGCGCCTCCCGCAGGGCCGGTACCGGATCGTCCAGGTGGCACAGCATGTTCACGGCCGTGACCGCGTCGAACGCGCCGTCGCGGAACGGGAGCCGCGCCGCGTCGCCGCGCACCGCCGGACCCGGGTGGGCGCGCAGCAGCGCCGCGGACGCGTCCAGGCCCACGAGCGGGAACGGCGGCGGGTCGGGCAGCGCGCCGTTCAGCGCGCCCTCCCCGCAGCCGACGTCCAGGACGCGCGACGCGCCCGCCGCCCGCAGCTTCGCGGCGACGTGGTCGTGCAGGCTGCGCGCGCCGATCAGGTACCGGCGGGTCACCCGCGCGGCGAGGCGGAAGCGCTCGGGGTCGGCGTCGTAGTCGGGCGTCACGGCCATGTCCGCAGTCTGCCCGGACCGGGACGCGCGGAAGCGTCGCCGCGCGGTCAGGACTGCGAGCGGGCGGGGGCGGGCGCGGGCGCGAGGTCGAGGGTGTCCAGCACCGAGCCGTCGGCGTCGAGCGCCTCCACCACCGGCGCGCGGCGGGCGCCCCACACGACGGCGACGTGGCCGTGCGGCGGGACGACGAGCAGCCGCTTGCCCACGCGGACGCGCGCGACCTCGGCGGACGCGCGCAGCCGGGCCTCGCTCACCCACTTGGCGCCCCACGGCAGCAGCCGGTTGGCGTTGCGGACCGTCCGGCCCGAACCGTACTTCTGCAGGTGCCGGCCCATCTCGCCGGACGACCGGCGGGCGAGGGGCTCGTCGGGCGCGGAGCCGGCGGCGCCGCCGATCTCCATCCATTCGCCGTCGCGCTGGTGGAACGTCCAGCCCTCGATGAGTGGAACGGTCCCGCCGTCGCCCCACTGGAGGAACGTGACGACGGCGATGTCGCCGTCGCGGTCGACTCCCAGGGGAAGGAAGTCCAGTCCGTCGCCGGCGGCGTGGGGGGCGGGGTCGGGCAGGCCGTCCCGCAGGAGCCGCAGGCACTCCTCGTGCACAGTGTGGTCGTACATGGTGGGGGACCTCTGATCGTGCGGGCGGGGCATTGACGCAGACGGGATTGATGCAGGCGGTCGAGCATGCGGGGGCCGCCCGGGCACCGGGTCCGCGTGCGCGGGGACCCCGGCGTCAGCATCACTCTAGAGGTCCGGCTCGTCTGGTTTCATCCGTCTGGCCCACACACGTCAGCGCTTCGCAAGCGGTCCGTCACCGAATCGTTGTTCGGTGGGCGATGTGGGGGTTTGTGACGATTCTCTCCCGTCCTCTCCCGTTGTGAGGGTGGTCACGTGGAGTCGTCCCCCTATGGCGGGATGTCCGGCGGAAATGCGGTTCGCCACCCTCCTGATCGATTTGCGTCATCTGTCTTTCGCGGCTTAACTGCTGACATGACCGCCGTACGCCCGTGCCAGGAGCGCCGTCCGCAGATGACGCGGGCCCCGCGGTGTACGCGCTGCCGTCGAATGTGTGACCGCTGAGGGCCCCTGCCTGAGTCTCGCGCCCCGAAGTGAGCGAACCCCGACACCCGAGTCACGCATGATCATCGAACGCCACCTGCTGAGCCACGCCCCGTACCCGCCCGGTCTCGCCTGACCGGGCCGGTCGAGCGTCCGTCCGCAGGAGCCGGGACGCCCGCGCCCGCACACCCGCGTGCCGCGCGGCGCCGTTCGTCCCGGACCGGCACCCTCCGCACGCCTCATCCGCACGCACCGCCGCCCACCGGCGGCGCCTGTCCGCACGGGTTGATTCTCTGTGATCCAGATCGAAAAACTCCGCAAGGTCTACCGCGCCCGAGGACGCGAGGTGACCGCCGTCGACGGCGTCGACCTCACCGTCCGCGAGGGCGAGGTGTTCGGCGTGCTCGGCCGCAGCGGCGCGGGGAAGAGCACCCTGCTGCGCTGCGTCAACCTGCTGGAGCGCCCCGACTCCGGACGCGTCGTGGTCGACGGCTCGGACCTGCTCGCCCTGCGGGGGGCGGAACTGCGCCGCGCCCGCCAGGGCATCGGCATGATCCACCAGCACTTCGGCCTGCTCGGCAGCCGCACGGTCGCCGGGAACGTCGCGTTCCCGCTGGAGGTCATGGGCGTCCCGCGGGCCCGGCGGACGGCGCGCGTCGCCGAGCTGCTCGACCTCGTCGGGCTCACCGACCACGCGAAGGCGTACCCGGCGCAGATCTCCGGCGGGCAGAAGCAGCGGGTCGGCATCGCCCGCGCCCTGGCCGGACGCCCGAAGGTGCTGCTGTCGGACGAGGCGACCTCGGCGCTCGACCCGGAGACCACCGCCTCGATCCTCGAACTGCTGCGCGACCTCAACCGGCGGCTCGGCCTCACCGTCCTGCTGATCACCCACGAGATGGACGTGGTCAAGCGGATCTGCGACTCGGCCGCCGTCATGCGCGCGGGCCGGTTCACCGAGTCGGGCCCGGTCACCGAACTGCTCGCCCGCCCGGGATCGGAGCTGGCCCGCGGCCTGTTCCCGCTGCCGCCCGCCGAGCCCCGCCCCGGCTCGACGGTCGTCGAGGTCACCTTCGTCGGCGGCGCCACCGACGAGCCGTTCGTGTCCGCGCTGGCCCGCAAGTACTCGCTGGACGTCAACATCCTCGGCGGGGCCGTCGAGACGGTCGCCGGCGAGCGCGTCGGACGCCTCCAGCTCGAACTGCCCGGCGACCCGTCGGACAACGCGGCGCAGCTCGCGTTCCTGCGCGAGGCCGGCCTGTCCGTCGAGGTCCGCGAGCCCGCCGCCCCCCAGACCGCCGAGGAGGACGCCCGATGACGTGGGACGAGGTCATGCCGCTGCTGTGGCCCGCCACCTGGGAGACGCTCTACATGACGGGCGTCGCCACCCTGTTCACCGCCGTGTTCGGGCTGCTGCTCGGCGTCCTGCTGGTCGTCACCGAGCGCGGCGGGCTGCTGCCCGCGCGGCCGGTCAACAAGGTGCTCGGCGTCGTCGTCAACATCGGGCGGTCGCTGCCGTTCCTGATCCTGATGGTGGCGATCATCCCGTTCACCCGGATCGTGGTCGGCACCAGCATCGGCAACGAGGCGGCGATCGTCCCGCTCACCATCGGCGCGATCCCGTTCTACGCGCGCCTCGTGGAGATCGCGCTCCGCGAGGTCGACCCCGGCGTCATCGCCGCAGCGGACGCGATGGGCGCGACGCGCCGCGAGATCGTCCGCAAGGTGATGCTGCGCGAGGCGCGGCCCGGCCTGGTGTCCGGGCTGACCGTCACCGTGATCGCGCTCATCGGATACACCGCCATGGCCGGGACGGTCGGCGGCGGCGGCCTGGGCAACCTCGCCGTCGTCTACGGCTACCAGCGCTTCGAGACCAACGTCATGGTCGCCACCGTGGTGCTGCTCATCGTCCTGGTCCTCGTCATCCAGGCGGTCGGGGACTTCGTCGCCCGCCGCCTCACCCACCGCTAGAGAAAGGCACTTGTCGTGCTTCGCAAGATTTCCGTCGCGCTGGCGTCCCTCGGGCTGCTCGCGGGACTCACCGCCTGCGGCTCGTCCGGCGCGTCCGACGACCCGAACGCGCCGCTGAAGGTCGCGGTCAACCCCGTCCCGCACGGGGAGATCCTCCAGTACGTCAAGGACGAGCTGGCCGCCGACGCCGGCCTCGAGCTGGAGATCGTGACCTTCAACGACTACAACCAGCCCAACACCGCGCTGGTGGAGAAGCAGGTCACCGCCAACTACTTCCAGACCGTGCCGTTCCTGGAGGAGTTCGAGAAGAAGGCGGGCGACGACCTGGAGTGGATCGCGCCCGTCCACCTGGAGCCGCTCGGGGTCTACTCCGAGAAGGTCGAGGATCTGAACTCCGTGCCGCAGGGCGCGACCGTCGCCGTCCCGAACGACCCGGCCAACCAGGGCCGCGCGCTGAAGCTGCTCGCCGACAACGGGCTGCTCACCCTGAAGGCGGACGCCCCGACGAGCGCGACCGAGCAGGACATCACCGACAACCCGAAGAAGCTCGAGATCAAGCCGCTGGAGGCCGCGCAGCTGCCCCGCTCGCTGCCGGACGTCGACCTCGCGGTCATCAACGGCAACTACGCCATCGAGGCCGGGCTGACGCCGAAGGACGACGCGCTCGCCGCCGAGAAGGCCGAGGGCAACCCGTACGCCAACGGCATCGTGACGCTGCCGGGGGACAAGGACGACCCGCGGGTGAAGAAGCTCGTCGAGCTGCTGCAGGGCCCGGAGGTCGCGAAGTTCGTCGAGGGCAAGTACAACGGCTCGGTCCTGATCGCGACCGGGGAAGCCGAGGCCGCCTCCTGATCGGCGGCGCCTGAACCCGCGTTCCGCTGAAACGCGCTGATTTGTCCGCCTGTCCTGATAGGACAGGCGGACAAATCCGTTCAGGGGGAGCCTTGGGTATCTACGATTTGCGCGACGAGTACGCCGGTTCGCCCGTGTTCCGGTTCGATCAGAGCCGGCTCGACGAGGACGCGGAGGGGCTCCCCGAGCTTCCCGCCCCGGGGGACGCCGCGTGGTGCGTGGCGACCGAGTTCGACGAGGAAGCGTGGGACGAGGTCTGGAAGCTGTTCCGCGAGACCGTCGACACCACCGGGATCACGACGCTGATGCTGGGCTACTGGGGCGCCGAGTACGACTCGGACTACACCTACCCGGTGCCGGTGCTGGTGGAGGCCGCGGCGTCCTTCCCCGCGCTGCGGCACCTGTTCATCGGCGAGATCACGGCCGAGGAGTCCGAGATCTCCTGGATCGACCACGGCGACATCACGCCGATCTTCGAAGCCTTCCCGAACCTGGAGCGGCTCGACGTCCGGGGCGCGGAGCACCTGACGATGCAGCCGGTCGCGCACGCCGGGCTGCGGACGCTGCGGTTCGAGTCCGGCGGACTGCCCGCCGCGGTCGTCCGGGCGGTCGGGGCGAGCGACCTGCCGAACCTGGAGCACCTCGACCTGTGGCTCGGGACCGCCGGCTACGGGGGCGACGCGACGCCCGCCGACCTCGCGCCGATCCTGTCGGGCGAGCGGCTGCCGGCGCTGCGGCACCTCGGGCTGGAGGACGCGGAGATCCAGGACGACGTCGCCGAGGCGGTCGCGGGCGCGCCCGTCGTCGCGCGGCTGGAGTCGCTGAGCCTCGCGATGGGCATCCTCACCGACCGGGGCGCGGAGGCGCTCCTCGCCGGGCAGCCCCTTACCCACCTGCAGAAGCTCGAACTGCGCCACCACTTCCTGTCCGAGCCGATGATGGAGCGCGTGCGCGCTGCGCTGCCCGATGTCACGGTCGGCCTGGACGACCGGCAGAAGCCGGACGGCGAGTGGTTCTTCATCGAGGTGTCCGAGTAATGATCGTCCACCACCTGGACGAGTACGCCGGACTGCCCGTGGAGCGGTTCGGCGGCCGGGACGCCGCCGGCCCGCCCGCGTCCTCCGCCGGACGGGCGGCCTGGCGGGTGGCGGTGGACGGCGAGGAGGAGTTCGGCGACGCGTGGGCGCGGTTCCGCCGCGCGGTCGACACCACGCAGGTCAGGGCACTCGTCATCGCCTCCTGGGGACGCGAGCGCATCCGCCGCCTGTACCCGGTGCCGTGGATCGCCGAGGCCGCCGCCGACTTCCCGAACCTGCGGTCGCTCTTCCTCGGCGACATCACCGTCGACGAAGCCGAGATGTCCTGGATCAAGCACGCCGACGTCACGCCGCTGCTCCGGGCGTTCCCGAAGCTGGAACGGCTGGACGTCCGCGGCTCGAACGGGCTGGTCCTGGAGCCGGTCGAGCACGCCGGGCTGCGGACGCTGCGGTTCGAGTCCGGCGGGCTGCCCGCCTCGGTCGTCCGGGCGGTGGGGGCGAGCGAGCTGCCGAACCTGGAGCGCCTGGACCTGTGGCTCGGGGAGGACTACTACGGCGGCGACGCGACGCCCGCCGACCTCGCGCCGATCCTCGCGGGGGAGCGGCTGCCGGCGTTGCGGCACCTCGGGCTGGAGGACTCGGAGATCCAGGACGAGATCGCGGAGGCGGTGGCGTCCGCGCCGGTGGTGGCGCGGCTGGAGTCGCTGAGCCTGGCGATGGGCGTCCTCACCGACCGGGGCGCGGAGGCGCTGCTGGCGGGGCAGCCGCTCACCCACCTGCGGAAGCTCGACCTGCACCACCACTTCCTGTCCGAGGACATGATGCGGCGGGTCGCGGAGGCGCTGCCCGGTGCCGAGGTCGATCTGCGCGACCGGCGGGAGCCGGACGAGGGGGACGAGGAACCGGAGTTCTACGTCGCGGTGTCGGAGTGAGCGGAAGCGCCGGAGCTGTCCGCCCCTCCTGATAAGACATGGCGGACAAAACATGAAAGGGACGGCATGATCGGCGAGAACCTGGACCAGTACGTCGGCCTCACGGTGGTCGGCTTCGAGGCGGACACGGGCGAGGAGCCGCCCGCCGGGCCGGTGGCCTGGAAGGTGGCGTCCGAGTACGACGCGGAGCGGTTCGGCGATATCTGGAAGCGGTTCTGCGCGACCGTCGACACCGCCGGGGTGACGGCGCTGGTCATCGGCTACTGGGGCGCGAGCTACGACGAGCACGCCGATTACCCGGTGCCGCACCTGGTCGAGTCCGCGGCGTCGTTCCCGAACCTGCGCTCGATCTTCTTCGGCGACCTGACGTACATGGAGTCCGAGATCTCCTGGATCGAGCACGGGGACATCACGCCGCTGCTCCGCGCGTTCCCGAAGCTGGAGCGGCTGGACGTCCGGGGCGCCTCGGATCTCATACTCGAACCCGTCGCCAGCGAGGCGCTGAAGGTGCTGCGGTTCGAGTCCGGCGGGCTCGGGTCGGACATCGTCGAGGCGGTGGCGGCGAGCGACCTGCCGAACCTGGAGCACCTCGACCTGTGGCTCGGGACGCCGCACTACGGCGGCGACGCGACCGTCGCCCACCTCGCGCCGATCCTGTCGGGCGAGCGGCTGCCGTCGCTGCGGCACCTCGGTCTCGAGGACTCGGAGATGCAGGACGAGATCGCGGAGGCGGTGGCGTCCGCGCCGGTGGTGGCGCGGCTGGAGTCGCTGAGCCTGGCGATGGGGACGCTGACCGACCGCGGCGCCGAAGCCCTGCTGGCGGGCCAGCCCCTCACGCACCTGCGGAAGCTCGACCTGCACTACCACTTCATCTCCGCGCCGCTCCAGGAGCGGATCCGCACGGCCCTGCCCGGCGTCGACATCGCGCTGGAGCCCGCACCGCGGGATGACCCGTACATCGAAGTCTCCGAGTGAGCTCCGGCGGCGGACGCGGCGGCCTGCGCGGGCTCGACCTGCGCCACCGGCGACCGGCAGGAACCCGAGGTCGATGACCATTTCTATGTCGAGGTGTCGGAATGAGCTATCTGGACCGCCTGGAGCATTACGCCGGCCTGCCGGTGGTGTCGTTCGATCCCGAGGCCGCGGATCCGGCCGGCGCGGCGCCGGCGGGCGAGGTCGCCTGGCGCGTCGAGGGCGACGACGGGGGGAAGTACGACAACGCCTTCGCGGCCTTCGCGGCGCTGGTGGACCCCGCCCAGGTCGTCGCGGTGATCCTCGGCGGCTATTCCGACGACACGCCGCTCGCGGCGTCGAGTCTGGCCGGGGCCGCGTCCTACCCCCGGCTCAGGACCCTGTTCGTCGGCGACCTCATGTCCGGAGTGCCGATCTCATGGGTCGAGCACGAGAACGAGGAGGACTTCGCGTCGGTCTTCCGGGCGTTTCCGAGCCTGGAGCGGTTCGAGCTGCGCGGCGCGACCCTCCTCGACCTGGACCCGTTCGAGAGTGCTTCGCTGAAGATGCTGCGGTTCGAGTCCGGCGGGCTTCCGGCGGGTGTCGTCCGGTCGGTGGGGGCGAGCGATCTGCCGAACCTGGAGCACCTGGATTTGTGGCTTGGGACGCCGGACTACGGCGGTGACGCGTCCGTGGACGACTTGGCGCCGATCCTTTCGGGGGAGCGGCTGCCGGCGTTGCGGCACCTCGGGCTGGAGGACTCGGAGATCCAGGACGAGGTCGCGGAGGCGGTGGCGTCCGCGCCGGTGGTGGCGCGGTTGGAGTCGCTGAGCCTGGCGATGGGGACGCTGTCCGACCGGGGCGCGGAGGCGCTGCTGGCGGGGCAGCCCCTCACGCACCTGCGGAAGCTCGATCTGCACCACCACTTCCTGTCCGAGGCGATGATGGAGCGCGTGCGCGCGGCGCTGCCCGGCGTCGACGTCGATCTCGGTGACCGGCAGGTGGCGGACGACTTCGAGCGCTTCTACATCAGGGTCTCCGAATGAACGAGTACTTGGAGGAGTTCGACGGACTCCCCGTCGTCCAGATCGAGATGGAGCCGCCCTCCGACGCGCCGCCCGAACCCGGCGACGCCGCGTGGGGCCTGTACCCGGCGCAGCGCGGCTGGCGGTCCTACGACGCCGGCGCGAGCCTCGACTGGCTGCTCGACAACGTCGACACGGCGCGGGTCACCCATCTGGTCAGCGGCTGGTGGCATCGGCCGAGCGCCGCACGGCAGCTCGCCGAGAAGGCGGACGCGTTCCCCCGCCTGCGCGCGCTCTACCTCGGCGACATCCCCGAGCAGGAGATCTCGTGGATCGACCACGGCGACATCGCGCCGTTCTTCCGGGCGTTCCCGGAACTGGAGCGGCTGGAGGTCCGGGGAGTCGGCCACCTGAACGAACCGGTCCGCAGCACGTCGCTGCGGGTGCTGCGGTTCGAGTCCGGCGGGCTTCCGGCGGGCGTCGTCCGGTCGGTGGGGGAGTGCGACCTGCCGAACCTGGAGCACCTCGACCTGTGGCTCGGGACGCCGGACTACGGCGGTGACGCGTCCGTGGACGACTTGGCGCCGATCCTGTCGGGGGAGCGGCTGCCGGCGTTGCGGCACCTCGGGTTGGAGGACTCGGAGATGCAGGACGAGGTCGCCGAGGCGGTGGCGTCCGCGCCGGTGGTGGCGCGGCTGGAGTCGCTGAGCCTGGCGATGGGGACGCTGTCCGACCGGGGCGCGGAGGCGCTGCTGGCGGGGCAGCCCCTCACGCACCTGCGGAAGCTCGACCTGCACCACCACTTCCTGTCCGCGGCGATGATGGAACGGCTCACGGCCGAACTCCCGGACGTCGACGTCGACCTCCGCCTTCCCGAGGACGAAACGCTCGACGAGGCGTGGCCTCCGGATGGGTTCTATATCGCGGTGTCGGAATGATCTGCGCGAAGAGCGTGAAAGGGAACCATGGACATCTATGAGCCGCTGACCGAGTACGCGGGCCTGCCCGTGGTCACGCACGGCGCGGGAGGCGAGCGGCCGGCGGCCGGGGAGGCGGCGTGGCGCGTCGCCACCTCCTACGACGGTCCCGACTTCGACGAGCGGTTCGCGGCGTTCGTCGAGGAGGTCGACACCGCGGCGGTCACCGCGCTGGTCATCGGCTTCTGGGACATGGAGCCGCTGCCGGTGAAGGTGCTGACCGACGCGGCCGCCGCCTTCCCCAACCTGCGGGCGCTGTTCGTCGGCGACATCGACATCGAGGAGGAGGCGCACCTCTCCTGGATCCAGCACACCGACATCACGCCGGTGCTGCACGCGTTCCCGGGCCTGGAGCGGTTCGAGGTCCGCGGCGCGGAGGATCTGTCCCTGAGCCCGTTCCGGAGCGACGCACTGCGGGTGCTGCGGTTCGAGTCCGCCGGGCTCCCGGCGGACGTGGTGCGTGCGGTGGGGGCGAGCGGCCTGCCGAACCTGGAGCACCTCGACCTGTGGCTGGGCGTCGAGCACCGGGGCGGCGACGCGACGGCCGAGGACCTCGCGCCCCTCCTCGACGGGGCCCGGTTCCCCTCGCTGCGGCACTTCGGGCTGTTCAACACCCCGATGCTGGACGAACTCGCGGGGGCGGTCGCGTCCGCGCCGGCCGTGGCGCGGCTGGAGTCGCTCGCCCTCGCGCTGGGCACGCTGACCGACCGCGGCGCCGAGGCGCTGCTGACCGGCCAGCCGCTCACCCACCTGCGGAGGCTCGACCTCAGCGGCAGCTACCTGAGCGAGAAGGCGGCCGGACGGCTGAAGGCCGCACTGCCCGGCGTCGCCCTCGACCTCGAGACCGCGTCCGAGTTCCCGTGGGGCGACGACGACGGGGACCGCCAGTACTACGTCGCGGTGTCGGAATGACGGCCGCGTTCACCGTCGTCGCGACGCCCGGCGACCGGCGGCACGTGCTGTTCGCGGACGCGTGCCGGGCGTGCGGGCTGCCCGAACCCCGCGTCGTCCCCTGGACGGACGTGCTGCGCGGCGGCGACCTCCCCTTCGGGCCCGGCGACCTCGTGCGGATCGACTCGCCGGGCGAGGACGCCGAGGCCGACGCGCTGCTGCGGGGCCCCGGCGACCCGACCCGGGTCGGCGGCGGCGCCCGCTGGTACCGCGCGTTCACCGCCGCGCTCCGCCGGATCGACGCGGCGGCGTCGGCGGCGGGCGCCCGCATCGCCGGCGACGTCGGCGACATCGCCGCCATGTTCGACAAGCGGCTGGCGCACGCCCGGATGCTGGCCGCCGGGGGGCCCGTGCCGCCCGCCCTCGCGCCCGCCGGAGCGCCCGGCGGCGTGCCCGGGGACGTGCCCGGCTGGGACTACGCCTCGCTGCGGGACGCGATGGACGCGGCGGGGGAGCGGCGGGTGTTCGCCAAGCCCGCGCACGGCTCGTCCGCGTCCGGGGTCGTGGCGCTGCAGACCGCGCCGGGCGGCCGGGTCCGCGCCGTCACCTCGGCGGCGATGACCCCGGACGGGCTGCGCAACTCGCTGCGGGTGCGCACCTACCTCACCGAGCCGGAGGTCGCCTCCCTCATCGACGCGCTCGCCCCCGACGGGCTGCACGTGGAGCGTTGGGTGCCGAAGGCGACGACCGGCGGACGGACGTTCGACCTGCGCGTCGTCGTCATCGGCGGCGAACCCGCCCACGCGGTCGTCCGGACGAGCCGCCACCCCATGACCAACCTCCACCTGGGCGGTGCCAGAGGCGACCTGGAGGCCGTCCGGCGCGCGCTCGGCGCGGACGGCTGGGACGAAGCGATGGACGTGTGCGCGCGGGCCGCCGCGTGCTTCCCGGGCAGCCCGATGGTCGGCGTGGACCTGCTCGTCCTGAACCGCATGCGGGGCTTCGCGGTGTGCGAGGTCAACGCGTTCGGCGACCTCCTGCCGCGCCTCACCGGCTTCCCGGGCGGGCCCGCCGAGGGCGTCGACACCTACACCGCCCAGGTCCGGGCCCTCCTCGCGGAGAGCGGCGCCCGTGCGTGACATGAACCGGATCATCGGCACCCACGACGTGCTGCTGGTCACGCTCGACACCCTCCGGTACGACGTAGCCGCCGAACTCGCCGCGGCGGGCGAGACGCCCACGCTCGTCCGGTACCTGCCGGACGGGCGCTGGGAGCGCCGGCACACGCCCGGCAGCTTCACCTACGCGGCGCACGCGGCGATGCTCGCCGGGTTCCTGCCGACCCCCGCGGAGCCGGGCCCGCACCCCCGCCTGTTCGCCGGCGCCTTCCCCGGCAGCGAGACGACCGCGCCCGGCACCTGGACGTTCGACGCCGCCGACCTGCCGTCCGGTCTCGCCGCCGCCGGGTACCGCACCGCCTGCATCGGCGGCGTCGGCTTCTTCAACAAGCGCACCCCGCTCGGCTCCGCGCTGCCGGCGCTGTTCGCCGAGAGCCACTGGGAACCGGAGTTCGGGGTGACCGACCCGGACGCGCTGCCCAACCAGATCGACCGGGCCGCCGCCGTGGTGGCCGGACTGCCGCCCGACCGCCGGCTGTTCCTGCTGGTCAACGTCGCGTCCCTGCACCAGCCGAACTGGTTCTACCTGGACGGCGCGTCCCGCGCGGACGGCGACACCCGCGCGAGCCACGCCGCCGCCCTGCGCCACGTCGACGCCCACATCGGGCGCCTGTTCGCCCTCATGCGCCGCCCCTGCTTCGTCATCGTGTGCTCCGACCACGGCACGGCGTACGGGGAGGACGGCCACACCGGGCACCGCATCGGCCACGAGGTCGTGTGGACCGTTCCGTACGGAGAGTTCGTTCTGCCTTGACAGTGATCAACGTGACCAGCCCCCCGACCGGCCCCCGGACCGGCGGATCGCCCTACCAGGGGTACGTCTACGCGTACCCCCACAAGACCGCCTACCGGCCGCTCGACCCCGCGCCCGCCCTGCGGGACGTCTGGGCGGGCGAACCGCTCGGCGCGCTCTTCCTCTACCTGCACATCCCGTTCTGCGAGATGCGGTGCGGGTTCTGCAACCTGTTCACCCGCACGGGCGCGCCCGAGGAGCTCACCGGCGCCTACCTGGACGCGCTCGACCGGCAGGCCGCGGCCGTCCTGGACGCGCTGGACGGCCTGGACGGCGCGTCGTTCGCCACCGCCGCCTTCGGCGGCGGCACCCCGACCTACCTCACCGCCCCCGAACTCGAACGGCTCTGCGACATCGCGGGCCGCTTCCCCGGGTTCGGGACGGGACCGCTCGGCGTCGAGACGTCCCCGGCGACCGCCACCGCCGACCGGCTGGCCGTCCTGGCCGAGCGCGGCACCACCCGGATCTCCATCGGCGTGCAGAGCTTCCTCGACGACGAGGCCCGCGCGGCCGTCCGCCCGCAGAAGCGCACCGAGGTCGAGGCCGCGCTCGACCGCATCCGCGCCGCGGGGTTCCCGACCCTGAACATCGACCTCATCTACGGCATCGACGGGCAGACCCCCGAGACGTGGAAGCACTCCCTCGACGCCGCCCTCGCGTGGCGCCCGGAGGAGCTCTACCTCTACCCCCTGTACGTGCGCCCGCTCACCGGGCTCGGACGGCGCGCCCGCGACTGGGACGACCAGCGCCTCACCCTCTACCGGCTCGGCCGCGACCACCTCCTCGCCGAGGGCTACGAGCAGGTGTCCATGCGCATGTTCCGCCTGCCCGGCGCGTCCGCGAACGGGACCGAGTACTGCTGCCAGACCGACGGCATGGTCGGGCTCGGCTGCGGCGCCCGCTCCTACACGACCCGCCTGCACTACTCGTTCGAGTACGCCGTCGGGGCGTCCCAGGTCCGCTCGATCATCGACGACTACGTGCGGGAGACCGACTTCGGCACCGCCCGCGTGGGCTTCACCATGAACGCGGACGACCGCCGCCGCCGACACCTCCTCCAGTCCCTCCTGCAAGCGGACGGCCTCGACCTCGCCGCCTACCGCGCGCGCTTCGGCGACGACCCGTCCGCGCACTTCCCGGACGAACTCCGCACGTTCGGCGAACGCGGCTGGCTGGAACCGTCCGCCGACACGCTCCGCCTCACCCCCGAAGGGCTCGCCCACTCCGACGCCATCGGCCCCGCCCTGTTCTCCGAACACGTGCGGTCCCTCATGGCGTCCTACGAGGCGCGCTGATGGACCACCTGACGATCCTGTACCGCGGGCCCCTCGCGAGCTGCGACTATGACTGCCCGTACTGCCCCTTCGCGAAGCGCCGCGACACGACCGAGCAGCTCCGCGCCGACCGGGCCGCCCTCGAACGCTTCACCGCCTGGGTCGCCGCCCGGGAGCACCCGGTCTCGGTGCTGTTCACGCCGTGGGGCGAAGGGCTCGTCCGCTCCTGGTACCGGCGCGCCCTCGTCGAGCTGAGCCACCTCCCGCACGTCCGGCGCGTCGCGATCCAGACGAACCTCAGCCACCGCACGTCCTGGACGTCCGAGGCCGACCCGTCCCGCCTGGCGCTGTGGGCCACCTACCACCCCGGCCAGGTGCCGTACGAGCGCTTCCTCGGCAAGTGCCGCGACCTGCACGCGCGCGGCGTCCGGTTCAGCGTCGGCATCGTCGGGCAGCCCGAGCACCTCGACGCCGCCCGCCGCCTCCGCGCCGACCTGCCCGCCGACGCCTACCTGTGGGTCAACGCCGCCGAGGGGCGCGTCTACGACGACGCCGAGGCCGACGCGTGGACCGCCGTCGACCCGCTGTTCCCGGTCAGCCGGCACCCGCACCCGAGCCGGGGCCGCGCCTGCCGCACCGGCGACACCGTCGTGTCCGTGGACGGCGACGGCACCGTGCGCCGCTGCCACTTCGTCCCGACCGTCCTCGGCAACCTCTACGACGGCACCTTCCGCGCCGCCCTCGGCCCCCGCCCCTGCCCCCTCGCCACGTGCGACTGCCACATCGGCTACGTCCACCTCGAACCGCTCGGCCTCTACGACACCTTCGCCGGGGGCGTCCTCGAACGCATCCCCGCCCTGCTGGGGGACCGCGCCCGACCGGCGTGACGCGGCGGGCGCCCGTTGGCGACTGGGGAAGTGCTGCCAACGGACGCCCGCCGGGGGGACCGGAACCACCGGTCGCTCGGGGGGACCGCTCAGGTCTGCTTCTCGGGGCGGTAGTCGGCCTCGTCGACGCCGAACGTCCAGGCGACGCCCTCCCGCGCCGTCCGCGTGGTCGGCGGGACGCGCAGGTAGTACGTCCGGTACGTCCCGTCGGGCTCGGGGGTGGAGTTCACGACCTCGACCATCACCACCGGCTCGTCGCCCGGCAGGTCGATCGACCACAGCACGCCCGTCTCGTCCTGGTGGACCGGCTTCGCCCCGACGTCGGCGAGGTAGCGGTCGTAGCCGTAGATCTCCAGCATGACCCGGCGCAGCTCGGCGTTCTCCTCGCGCAGGATCCGGTTCGCGTGGAGATCGGTGAGCGACTCGACGAAGTCGGGCGGGATCGGCATCCCGCGCCAGGCGTGCAGCGCGAACCCGTCCGGGTACGCGAGCGCCGGGCCGTCCCCGCGGTGCAGCCGCCCCGGCTCGTCCCGGTGCAGCTCCGACGGACGCTCGCAGCAGATCGCCAGCCGCTCGTACGGCCACCACCAGCCGGCGGAGCGGGCGACCTCGGCCAGGCCGGACAGCCGGCCGTCGAGCCGCCCCAGCGACTCGAACAGCGCCAGCCACGGCGCGTCGTGCTGGCCCAGCACCGCGTCGAGGGTGGCGGCCCGGAGCAGCGACTCGGCGCGCTGCTGCTCGTCCGTCGCCTCCTCCGGGTCGGGGGCCGCGGCGGCGCCGGCGGCGGCCCGCACCCGGGTGACCAGCGACTGCACCTGGCTCCAGAGCAGCCCGCCGCTGTCGGCCCACGCCCGCGGCCAGCCCTCCGCGCCGAGTTCGGCCGCGGCGGCGGCCCGCTCGGCCTCCCAGGGCCGGGTCCGCACGGCGTCGCGGACGCTCGCGCCCGCGTCGGCGTCCGCGCCCAGGTCGGCGAGGGCCGCGTCGACCTGCTCGGCCGCTCCGGCGGCGCGCAGCGCCTCCTCGTGCCCGGCGAGGACGGCCGCCGCGACGGCGCCGCGCAGCGGCGACGGCACCCACAGGACGCGCTCGGGCGCGGGGAGCCCGGCGGCGGCGTAGGCCGCGGCGATCCCCGCCTCGGCGCGGGGCCGGTCGGCGGGCGTCGCGGCGAACGCCGCGGACTGCCAGTCGCCGACGACGAAGTGCGCGGGGCGCGGGGTCTCGGTGTGCGTCTCGGTCGTCATGCCCGCCGCCTCAGTCCGCCACGACCCGGACGGAGCCCGGCACGTACTCGCGCTGGCGGATCACCCGGTACCAGCCCTTCGGCAGCGAGATCGCCGCGTGCTCCTCGTGGACCAGCCGACCGCCCGACGGGAGGTGCAGGTGGTCGGGGGTGCGCGGGTCGGGCGTCCGCAGGAGCGTGCCCGGCGCGGCCAGCGCGTGCGCGTGCCCGGTCGCCTCGCCGAGCGCCAGCACCATGCGGCCCCGTCCGTCGCGCGGCGCCGGCGGCAGGGCCCGGACGGACGGCGGCACGTCCGCTTCGGCCACGGGCAGGATCAGGATGTCTCCCTGTCGGTACATGCGGCGAACGTAGCGCCCGGCACCGACAAACCCGGCACCGGCCGGACGGGCGCCCGCGGGGGTCAGAAACCGCGCGTCCGGCGGGCGGCCGGACGGGCCCAGCGGCCGGACGCGGTGAGGCCGACCCGCTGGAACGCCCGCACGAGTTCACCGCCCAGGTTCACCCCGGCGCCGAGCGCCAGCGCGATCGACAGCGCCGAGATCAGGCTGAGGATGCCGTCCTGCGGCGCGCCCGTGTTCAGCTCGACCATGCCCCGGTACAGCGGCGTCCCCGGCAGCAGCGGCCCGATCGCCGGGACGACGTAGGGCATCACGGGCGCGCCCTGCCTGCGCGCGACCACGTTCGCCAGCGTCCCCACCACCGTGGCGGCCACCGCGGAGGCCAGCACCGGCGGCATGTCCCAGCCGCGCATCAGCACGAACAGCACCCAGATCAGCGCGCCGCCCAGCGCGACCGGCGCCAGCACGGCGCGCGGCGCCGCCAGCGACAGCGCGAACGTCGCCGAAACCGCCGCCGCGGCGAGGATCTGGACGGAATCGAGCGTCTCGCTGGCCCTCGGCAGGTGCCGCACGTCGATCGCGACGTCGAAGTTGACCGCGATGTAGACGACGACGCCCAGCCCCGCGACCAGCGCCGCGATGATGAAGAACACCTCGAGCACGCGCGCCCCGGCGCTCACGAGGTCGCCGGTGATGCCGTCCTGAATGCTGGCGACCAGCGGGCGCCCGGGCAGCAGCGCCAGGATCACCCCGGTCACCACCGAGGCGGCCGGTCCCGGGCTGCCCGTCGCGACCACGATGATCGCGCCCGTCGCGCCGATCGCGGCGGCGACCGTGAGCTGGAAGAACTCCGCGACGCCCCGGCGCGCCAGGTAGGCGGCGGCGCGGTCGCCGAGGACCGTTCCAGCGAACGCGGTCAGCGCGACCAGCAGCCCGCCGCCGGACAGCACACTCGCCGATGCGGAGATCAGGCCCAGCCCCAGCACGATCATCCACGGCGGGTACGGGCCCCGCCCGCGCTTGATCTCCGCGAGCCGCCGGTGCGCCGCCTCCAGCTCCAGCATCCCGATGGACGCCTGCTGGACGAGGTCGTGCAGCGCGGTCAGCCGCCAGTGCGCGGGCGTGCGGCGCCGGATGGCGCGGGCGGCCGTCACCGGCGGCGCGCCCTTGCCGGGATGCGCCGACACCAGCAGGCTCGTCAGCGTGACCTGCACCTCGCAGCGCGGCAGCTCGAACGCCACCGCGAGGCCGAGCATCGCCTCGTTGACCCGCTCGGTCGTCTCGCCGCTGGCCAGCAGGAGTTCCCCGACGCGCAGCACGAGGTCGACGGCCCGCGGATCGACGACCTCACCGGGCTCCTCCTCGGGGGGCTCCGGCGGAGAGCCGTCCATCAGGACCTGCCACGTCCGCCGCAGCCGGTCGGCGGCGGCCGAATTCCGCAGCCGTTCCACCGCGCCCGGGGTCTCCGGGCGCTGCGTCGCGCTCATCCCGCGCTTGTGTCCTTCCAGCAAGATCCGATCTCGCCCGCAGGCTACCCACGGCCGGGAGCTGACACGTCCACCGGGGTTATCCCCAAAAGCAAGTTCTGGTGTGACGGTCAACGCATCGTTGGTACCAAGGTGGCATGAGCTCTCCCAGTGACCTCCGAGACGAGGCCGAACGGACCCTGCGCGCCCTCGCCGGCGACCACGCGCGGCTCCGCGACGACCAGTGGACGGCGATCGACGCCCTCGTCGTCGGGCGCCGGCGGGCCCTGGTCGTCCAGCGCACCGGGTGGGGCAAGTCCGCGGTCTACTTCGTCGCCACCCGCCTGCTGCGCGCCCGCGGCGCCGGCCCCACCGTGATCGTGTCCCCGCTGCTGGCGCTGATGCGCAACCAGATCGACGCCGCCGAACGCGCCGGCATCCGCGCCCGCACGATCAACTCCGCGAACACCGACGACTGGGAGGGCGTCTTCGCCGAGGTCGAACGGGGCGAGGTCGACGTCCTGCTCGTCAGCCCCGAACGGCTCAACAACCCCGACTTCCGCGACCTCGTCCTGCCCCGCCTCGCCGCGGGCGCCGGCCTGGTCGTCGTCGACGAGGCCCACTGCATCTCCGACTGGGGCCACGACTTCCGGCCCGACTACCGCCGCATCCGCACCCTCCTCGCCGACCTCCCGCCGGACGTCCCCGTCCTCGCGACCACCGCGACCGCCAACGCCCGCGTCACCCGCGACGTCGCCGAGCAGCTCGCCGTGTCCCCCCACCGGGAGGGACGTCCGGACGCGGGGGACGCGCTCGTCCTCCGGGGCCCGCTGGAGCGCGAGTCGCTGCACCTCTCCGTCGTCACCACGCCGACGGCCGAGCAGCGCATCGCCTGGCTCGCCGAACGCCTCGAAAGCCTCCCCGGTTCCGGGATCGTCTACACCCTCACGGTCGCCGCCGCGCACGAGATCGCCGCGTTCCTCCGCGACCGCGGCCACGAGGTCGCCGCCTACTCGGGCCAGACCGAGCAGGCCGAGCGGCTCCAGGCCGAGCAGGACCTCCTCGACAACAAGCTCAAGGCCCTCATCGCCACCAGCGCGCTCGGGATGGGCTTCGACAAACCCGACCTGGGCTTCATCGTCCACGTCGGCGCGCCGCAGTCGCCCGTCGCCTACTACCAGCAGATCGGCCGCGCGGGCCGCGGCGTCGACCGCGCCGAGGTCATCCTCCTCCCCGGCCGGGAGGACCGCGAGATCTGGGAGTACTTCGCGAGCATGGCCTTCCCGCCGGAGGACGTCGTCCGCGACACCCTCCGCGTCCTCGACGAGGCGGATCGCCCGCTCTCCCTCGGCGCCCTCGAACCCCGCGTCGACCTCGGCCGCTCCCGCCTGGAGATGATGCTCAAGGTCCTCGACGTCGACGGCGCCGTCCGCCGCGTCAAGGGCGGCTGGACCGCGACCGGCGTCCCCTGGACCTACGACCGCGAACGCTACGAGCGCGTCACCGCCGAGCGCCGCCGCGAGCAGCGCGCCATGCTCGACTACATCGCCGCCACCGGCTGCCGGGAGGAGTTCCTGCGCCGCCGCCTCGACGACCCGGCCGCCGCGCCCTGCGGCCGCTGCGACAACTGCACCGGCGAGCACCGGTCCGCCGACGTCGCCGCCGAGAGCACCGCCCGGGCCCGCGACCGCCTCCACCGCCCCGGCGTCGACGTGCCGCCCCGCCGCATGTGGCCGACCGGCGTCAAGGACGACCTCGGCGTCGCCGGCCGCATCGCCCCCGGCGAGCAGGCCGAGACCGGCCGCGCCCTCGGCCGCCTCACCGACATCGGCTGGGGCAACCGCCTCCGCGACCTGTTCGCCGCCGGCGACGCCGACGTTCCTCCCGACATGCTCGACGCCGTCGTCACCGTCCTGTCCGCCTGGGACTGGTCGGCCCGGCCCGCGGGCGTCGTCACCATCGGCTCCCGGTCGCGGCCCCGCCTCGTCACCGGCCTCGGCCACCGCATCGCCGAGATCGGCCGCCTTCCGTACCTCGGCGAACTCGCCCCCGCGGGCGAGCCCGTCCCCCGGCGCCACAACAGCGCCCAGCGGCTCCGCTCGGTCTGGCACGGCCTCGCCCTGCCCGACGCGCTCTCCGGCGCCCTCGCCACCGCCCCCGGCCCCGTCCTGCTCGTCGACGACCGCATCGAGACCGGCTGGACGATGACCGTCGCCGCCCGCCTCCTCAGACAGGCCGGCGCCCCCGCCGTCCTCCCCCTGACCCTCGCCACCCCCGCATGACCCGGCCCCGCGAGGACGACGCGGTGCGTCCTCGCGGGGGGCTCGAGTTCGGTTGCGGCGGAGCCCGGGGCGGTGTGCCGGGTCAGGCCGGGAGGTGGGCGGCGAGGTCGGGCTTCAGCAGGTCGCGGACCTTGGCGTAGGGGGCGGCGAGGCGGGTTTTCATGCAGCCGCTTCCTTCGGTCGACCAGTTCAGTACCAACCGGTCGGGAGCGAAGAAGACCGTCGCGGCGGGCGGAATCTGTTCCGGGGAGATGCCTTCCGGGCTCTGCTCGGGGAAGAAGTCGGAGCGTTCCGGCGGCCGGTTCCGCGCACAGCCGTTCGGGCCCCACATGTGGGTGACGGTTTCATCGGTCACGTAGGCCAGTCGGTCGAGCAGCGTGCTGATCCCGGTCGGGGTGAGGGTGTCGGGCTTGAAGATGTCGTCGGCCGTGTAGGCGCGGCCCGTCTCCGCGTCCACGGTGACCGCCCAGCCCGCGAGCTCACCGTCCGCGGGGAAGCACAGGACGGACTTGTTGTCGGGATAGAGCACGGAGATCAGGGACGAGTTCCTGATACCGATCCGTGCGGTCAGCTCCACAACGGCGTCCTGGGTGCAACCGGTTGCCATCTGCTGCGTCATGGCCCGGACCCGCTGGATCGTCCAGTCGACCGGGGAGCGGAGCGCCTGGTTGATCCGCTGCTCGACGGCGGGGTCGCGGTGGCCGCTGACGCGCACGTACTGCGAGCGCACCACCATCGGCAGGCCGTCCATCCGCTGGTTCTGGACGGCGACCGCCGCGGCGGCCGGGCGGGTCGGCGGCTGCTCGGGGGGCGTGTCGCGGCCGACGGCGTAGGCGCTCACGCCGCCGCCGACGAGCGCGGCCCCCGCGACGCCGACGGCGATCTTCCCGCCCACGCTCGCGAAGAACCCGGCCGCCGACGCACCGCCCCCGGCCCCCGCGGCCGTCCCCGCGCCCGCACCGGCCCCGCCTGCGGCGCCCGCACCGGCCCCGCCTGCGCCACTGGCCGCCGCGCCCGCGCCCGCGCCGGCTCCGGCGGCCCCGGCCCCGCCTGCGCCACCGGTGGCGGCGCCCACGCTGGACGCTGCGGCCCCGGCTCCGCCTGCGACGCCCGCCCCGGCTCCGCCGGCGGCCCCGGCTCCGCCTGCGGCCCCGGTCGCGGCGCCCGCGCCGGCCCCGCCTGCGGCCCCGGCTCCGCCTGCGGCCCCGGCTCCGCCGGCCGCGCCCGCACCGGCCGCCGTGCCGCCCGCCGACGCCCCGGCGGCTCCCGCGCCACCGGCCGCCGCGCCGCCCGCGAGGGCGCCGCCCGCCGCGGCGGGGATGCCGGCGGCGGCGAGGGGGAACAGCGCGGCGAAGGCGGCCGCCGCTCCGGCGAGGGCGCGGACGCCGCGCTCCTCCCAGTCGCCCCCGTACGCCCCGGCTGCGGCGTCCTCCAGTTCGCGGACGAACGCCTCGGCGCCCGCGGGACGCTCCCGGGCCGTCTTGGCGAGGCCGCGCGCCACCAGGTCGCGGACGGGCGCGGGGACGCCGTCGAGCGGCGGCGGCGCGGTCAGGTGCCCGGCCATCAGCGCGGCCCGGTCGCCGCCGAAGGGGCGCCGTCCGGTCAGGCACTCGAAGAACACGCAGGTGGCGGCGTAGACGTCGGTGGAGGGGGACACGGGTTCGCCGCGCCACTGCTCCGGGGCCATGTAGGCGGGAGTTCCCGAGCGGTCCCCGCCGCCCGCCGGGACGGCGATGCCGAAGTCGATCAGCTTGCTGAGTCCGTCGGCGCGTACCACCACGTTCGCGGGCTTGTAGTCGCGGTGCACCACCCCGACGGCGTGCGCGGCGGCGAGCCCGCTCAGCGACCCCTTCAGCACCGTCAGCGCCTGCTCGGGGGTGAGCGAGCCGTGCTCGGCCAAGACCCGCTTGAGCGGGACGCCGTTCACCGCCTCCATCACGATCGCGGCGCCGTGCGGGCTCTCCACCAGCCGGTACAGCCGCGCGACGTGCGGGTCGGCGACCCGGCCGAGCAGCGCGGCCTCGTGCCGGAGCCGGGCGGTGTCGGCGCCGGCCGCCGTGTCCACGTACTTGATCGCGACCGGGGCGCCCGATTCCGTGTGCCGCGCCAGGACGACGCGTCCCTGCGCGCCCCGGCCGAGTTCCGCGACCTCGTCGAAGCCTGTGATCCGCCAGCCGCCCACCGCACGTCCTTCCCGTTGCCCGATCGATCCACTGGTGAGATGCCGGAATGCCCGGCCGGGTTGGGCCGGGATCGGATGCGCGGTCTCCGCGTCGCCGTCGGCGTCCGGTGTGCTCCGGACGGCGGTCAGCCGCGGGCGTGCGGGGGGGGGCGGTCAGGGGTTGCGGGCCGCCCGCGCGCCCCTGTCGGCGCGGGCGGCGCAACCGAGCCGGCCCGTGCGCGCGGCCCCGCGCACGGGCCGACGGCCGACCCGGCGCCGCGGCGGAGAAGAGCCGCGGCGAACGGGGGTCATCGGTGCCGGAACCGGTGGACCCGCTCCCCGGCGGCGGTCCCGGCGAGGACGGTCGCCGGGACGCGCCCGGGAGCGCCGCCGGGGCGTCCGGGAGGAGACGCGGCGGCGTGGGGAGGGGTCGAACGGCTCACGGTGCTTCCTCGGCGGGGGTTCGGACGAGAGGAAAGTGTTCTAGAGGTCAGAAAACTCTGTCCAGCTGTTTGAGAGAACATCTCAAGATAAGTTGGAGCGGAAGTGTCATCAATTCCCGTTGGAGTGTGCGGGAGGTCATTTCGGCGACGGCCGGGCGGCAGGTAGTAATGTCCGGTCCCGTGCCCCTCGACGAGCTTCTCGACTGCCCGTCCGGACTGCTGGACATGACGTTCGACCAGCTGCGGACGCTCCTCGTCGTGCACGAGACCGGGTCCGCGCTGCGCGCGGCGCGGGCGCTCGGGCGCGAGCAGTCGAGCGTCCAGAAGCAGCTCGACACGCTGAACCGCAACAGCCAGGCGCTGTGCGGGGAGGTGCTGACCGTCCGGCAGGGCCGCGGGAAGGACTTCCTGTTCACCCCGACGGGCGAGGCGACCGTGGAGCTGGCGCGCGGGACGTTCGAGAGCTGGCTGGAGGCCGTGCACCGCAGCAGGCGGCGGCTGGGCCGGATGCTCACCGTGGGGACGACCGAGTTCACGCTGCCGATCGTGTCCCGCGCGTGGAACCGGGTGTCGGAGGAGTTCCGGCAGCGGGAGGTCGAGTTCAAGGTCGCGCACGTCCGGACGAAGGACGTGTGGTCGCGGCTGGAGACGAACCAGGTCGACCTCGTGTGCGGGAGCATCGTCAGCACCCCGGAGGGGGACCGGCGGCTCAAGGAGTACGAGGTCGTCGAGTACGCGCGGGGGCAGGCGCTGCTGCTGACGAACCTGCCGGAGCGCGAGCTGCCCGACGCCCCGGTCCGGACGAGCCGGCTGCCGGGCGTCCCGCTGGTGCTGCCGCCAGCGGGCCTGGTCGCGGACCTGCTGGCGACCTGGTACGGGTCGAACTACCGGGAGCGGCTGAACGTCGTCGCCGACATCGACGACGTGCACTACGGGCTGTCGCTGCTGCGGTCCGGGTTCGTCCGCGGCTGCATGGTGGTCACCGGGTCGATCGGCCGGGGGATGGCCGGGCGGGACGACCCGGACGCCGTGCCGCTGCGCGCGATCGGGCTCGAGGACGACATGGAGCCCCCCGCTGAGCTGATGACCGGCGCGTTCGTGCGCCGCGCCGACCTCGAGCGGTACGGCGCGGACCACCCGCTGAACCGCCTGTGGGAGGCCGTCCGCGAGGACGTCCGCACCTACACGCCGCTGGCCTGACGGGCCGCGGCGGTCGTCAGATCTGGTTGTCGACGACGTCGAGGGTGGGGCGCGCGCCGAGGTGCCGCATGGCGCGGGCGGCGAGGCGGCAGCCGGCGGTGAGGGCGTCGGCGGGCTGCTTGCCGTCCAGCCACGGCGGCAGGAACCCGGCGACGAACGCGTCGCCCGCGCCGGTGCCGTCCACGACCTTGTCGACGGGCTCGGCGGCGACGGTGACCGGCTCGGGGCGGCCGTTGGTGTACCAGAGGGCGCCGTCGGCACCGTCTTTGATCACGACCTGGGGGTACCAGGCGGTGAGCACCTTGGCGGCCTGGTCGGGAGTGTCCCGGCCGGTGAGGATCTCCGCCTCCTTGGCGTTCACGATCAGCAGCCGGGCGCCCTGCGTCCACTCCAGGAAGGGCTCGGCGCCCATCCGCTTGAGCGGGGAGAACGAGCCGCCGTCGACCGAGACGGACATCTGCGCCTTGCGCGCCATGTCCAGCGCGACGATGGCGGCCTTCCGGGAGCCCTCGTTGATCAGCGAGTAGCCGGAGAGGTGCAGATGGGTGCCCTGGACGAACAGGTCGCCGCAGCGCTCGATGTCCTCGGGCAGCAGCGCGCCGTTGGCGCCGGGGTCCGACAGCATGGTGCGGTCGCCTTTGTGCGTGACCATCACCACACAGGTGCCGGTGGGACGTTCGGCGTCCATGACGAGGCGGGCGTCGACGCCGTACCCCATCATCTCCATGTCCCGGTTCCGGCCCGCGATGTCGGAGCCTCGGCGGCCGACAAAGGCCACCTCGACCTCCTCCTCCACGGCGAGCCAGGCGGCCACGTTGGCGCCCGAACCGCCTCCGTGGGTCGTCACGGCGGCAGGCGTGTCGCTCCCCTTGGCCAGGGGAAACGCGGCACGGGCCACGGTGTCTGTCATCAGATCGCCGACCACGACCACGCGCGTCATGGAGTCATCACCTCGATCAACACGGCCCGCGCGAGCGGCATCCTGGGCGTGGCTCGACGTTAACAGCTCCGGAGCCCCGTTGAGGTCTCGAACGCGCAGCGAAAACGAGGAACCCGTGTTTTTCCCTGGAGCGGGCGCCGGTTCGGCGTGCCTTACCCTCGGTTACGTGACCGAGGGTTATCCGGTGCAGTGGGAGGCGGACGTCGTCCTCAGCGACGGCGGGACCGCCCATCTGCGCCCCATCCGGCGCGACGACGCCGAGCGCCTGCGGGTGTTCTACGCCCGGCTGTCCCCGGAGACGATCTACTACCGCTTCTTCTCCCCGCGCCCCTACCTGACCGATCGGGAGATCGAGCACTTCACCGGCGTCGACTACGACCGGCGGGTCGGGCTGATCGCCACGATCGGCGAGGAGATGGTGGCGGTCGTCCGGTACGACCGGCTCGCGGACGCGCCGGAGACCGCCGAGGTCGCGTTCCTCGTGGAGGACGCCCACCAGGGGCGGGGGATCGGGGCGGTGCTGCTGGAGCACATCGCGGCGGCGGCGCGGGAGCGGGGCGTGCGGCGGTTCGTCGCGAGCGTCCTGCCCGACAACCGGCGGATGACCCGCGTGTTCCGGGAGGCGGGCTACCAGGCGGAGCAGCGGTTCGAGGAGGGCGTGATCGAGCTCGTCCTCGACCTGGAGCCGACGGAGACGTCGATGGAGGTCATGGCGGCGCGCGAGCACCGGGCGGAGTCCCGGTCGATCCAGCGGCTGCTGTTCCCGGGGTCGGTCGCGGTGATCGGCGCGAGCCGCGCCGAGCACACCGTCGGGCAGACCGTCCTGCGGAACCTGCTGGCGGGCGACTTCAGCGGCCCCGTGTACCCGGTGCACCCGACGGCCACGGCGGTCGCGGGCGTCCGCGCGTACGCGTCCGTCCTGGAGATCCCGGACGACGTCGACCTCGCCGTCGTGGCCGTGCGGGCGGACGCCGTCCACGAGGTCGTGGAGCAGTGCGCGGCGAAGGGCGTCCGGGGGCTGGTGGTCGTGTCGTCCGGCTTCGGGGAGACGGGGCCGGAGGGGCGCGCGAGCCAGGACGAGCTCGTGCGGATGGCGCGCGCGTACGGGATGCGGGTCGTCGGGCCCAACTGCCTGGGGATCGCCAACACCGACCCGGACGTGCGGCTGAACGCCACCCTGGCGCCGACCATGCCCGGGAGGGGCCCGATCGGGTTCTTCTCGCAGTCGGGCGCGCTGGGCATCGCGATCCTGCAGCGGACGGCCGAGCGCGGGCTCGGGCTGTCCACGTTCGTCTCCGCGGGGAACCGGGCGGACGTCTCCGGCAACGACCTCATGCAGTACTGGGAGGAGGACCCGGCCACCAAGGCGGTCCTGCTCTACCTGGAGTCGCTGGGCAATCCCCGCAAGTTCGCGCGGCTGGCGCGCAGGCTCGGCCGGCGCAAGCCGATCGTCGCGGTGAAGAGCGGGCGCAGCACCCAGGGCGTCCCCATCGGGCACGCCGCGCGCGCGCTCACGCTGCCCGACCATGCGGTCAGCGCGCTGTTCGAGCAGGCGGGCGTCATCCGGGTGGAGGACCTGTCCGAGCTGTTCGACGTCGCGCAGCTCCTGGCCTACCAGCCGCTGCCCGAGGGCGACCGCATCGCGATCATCGACAACTCCGACTCGCTCGGCCTGCTGGCGCAGGACGCGGCGACGGCGCTCGGCCTCCAGGTCCGGCCGCGCATCGACCTCGGCCCGCGCGCGGACGCCGACGACTTCGAGGCGGGCCTCGCGGCCGCGCTCGAGGACGACGCGGTCGACGCGGTCGTCGCGCTGTTCACCCCGCCGACGATCGGCGGCTACGACCTGCGCGTCCCCGAGAAGATCCTCCGGCTCGCCGCGGCCAGCCCCAAACCGGTCGTGGCGACGTACCTGGGCTCCGAGGGCATGCCCGCCGACCTGCGGATCACGGCGCCGGACGGGTCGCCCGCCGAGGGCTCGGTGCCCTCGTACCCCGCGCCCGAGGACGCCGTCCGGGCCCTCGCCTACGTGATCCGCTACGCCCAGTGGCGGCGCCGCCCCGCCGGGTCGATGCCCGAGTTCGAGGGCGCCGACCGCCGCCGCGCCCGGACGCTCGTCGAGGGCTGGCTCGACGGCGGCGCGCCCGTGCACGCGACGCCCGAGCAGGCCGCCGAGCTGCTCGCCTGCTACGGCATCGAGGTCGACCGGGACGACGCCCGCGCCGGGGTCCCGACGCGCATCGTCACCATGGAGGACCCGTCGTTCGGCGCCGTCGTCTCCTTCGGCCTCGCCGACGAGACGGCCGCGCTGCTGGACGACCGCGCCTACCGCCTCGGCCCCCTGTCGGACGTGGACGCCGCCGAGCTGATCCGCGCGATCCGGACGGCCCCGCTCCTGCTCGGCCACCGCGGCGCCGAACCCGTCCGCGTGTCGGCCCTCGAGGAGCTGGTGATGCGGGTGTCGCGGCTCGGCTTCGACCTGCCCGAGGTCGCCCGACTGGAGCTGAACCCGGTGGTCGCGGACGGTTCGGGCGCCGCCGTCCGCGATGTCGCGCTCCGCCTCGAACGTCCGCTGGGCCCCCGCCCCGAACTGGGCCCGCGCCGCCTCCGCGGCCCGGACACCGCCCCGATCACCTGACCGCCCACCCCCGCCCGACGACCGTCCGGGGCCGTGGACGCGCCGACACCGACGAGGCACAACGACCACACCCACAGGCCCCGGCCCCTCGTACGTCGCGAAGCGTCGACGCCGGCACTACGGAACGACCGAGTCCACAACCCAGGCGCCCTCGCGCAGCGGAGTGTCGACGCCGACGCTGCGAAGCGGCCAAGCCTGCAGGCCCAGCGGCGCGGCGGCTTAGCGGCCTGACGCGGCGCGGCCCGGCGACCCGGCGCGGTGGCCCGGTGCGGCGCGGAGGCCCGGTGGCGCGGTGCCCTGGCGGTCTGGCGGCCCGCGGCCTGGTGGCCCGCTGGCGTGGCGGCGCGGCAGCATGGAAGCCTGCGGCGCGGCGCGGTGGCCCGGCAGCGCGGCGGCCTGGTGGCCCGGCGCGGCAGCCCGTTGGCGCGGCGGCCCGGTGGTCTGGCGGTGGGGCAGCTCGGTGGGCAGGCGGGCCCGGCCCGGCGGCGTGGCCGGGCGGCGCGGGGCCCGGCGGTTAGGTGGGGGTGGCTGGGCCTGGTTCGGGTGGGGCGGGTTCGGGGCCTGGGGGGATCGGGTCGGGGTCCGGGACGGGTGGGCTCGGGTCCGGGGCGGGGCCCGGTGGTGTCGGCTCCGGCGGTGGGCCGGGCGGGACGGGGTCGGGGGCGGGGCCCGGCGGGACGGGGCCCGGTGGGCGCGGCGGAGGCCCCGGGGTCGGGCCCGGGGGCGGTTCGGGCGGGACGGGCGGTTGGGGCGGCGGCGCCGGGTCGGGCGTGGGGGGCGGCACCGGCGGCGGGCCCGGCATCGGATCCTTGTCACTCATGTCCGTTTCGTACCCCGGAGGGGCGGCGATGACCGCGCGGGCGGACGCCGGGTGCGTCGCCGGGCCCGGTCGTGTGCACGTCCGGGCCCGAACAAGGCAGGATGGGGCCATGAGGGAAACGCGAGCGACCGCCAACGGGCTGCGCACGGCCATCGAGCGCAGCGGTTACTACCCGGCCCTGGTCGCGGACGCGGTCGAGTCGGCCGTCGGTGACGAGCCGGTCACCGCCTACGTGGTGCACCACGAGGCGACGTTCGACCCGGCGATGGAGGTGCGCCGGCATGTGACCGTGCTGGTCCTGTCCGCGAGCCGGCTGCTGGTGTGCCACACCGACGAGCACCCCCCGGGCGAGGGCATGCCCCGGCCGCACGCCTCCACGACCACCGAGGCCGTCAAGCTGGACCGCGTCCAGTCCGTGGCGGTGACGCGGGTCGTCCCCGACCCCGCGTCGTACGTGCCGGGCGTGCCGCCCACCGAGGTCGTCCTGACGATCGGGTGGGGCGCCATCGCCCACATCGACCTCGAGCCCGCGACCTGCGGCGACGAGAACTGCGAGGCCGACCACGGCTACACCGGCAGCGTCACGGCCGACGACCTGTCGCTGCGGGTGAGCGAGGCCGCGGACGGCGCGGACGCCGTCGGGCAGGTGCTGGCGTTCGCGGAGGCGCTGTCCACCGCGACCGCCCGGTGACCGCACCGCCGCCGCCCGTCCCGCGCTACGGGACGGGCACCCTCGCCGACGTGTCGCCGTCGGTGCTGGCGGCGCTGGGCGTCCCCGGGGCGGCGAACGTGCTGGGGCTGCCGCCCGCCGCGCGCGTCTGCGTCCTGCTGGTCGACGGGCTCGGCTGGGAGCAGCTGCGCGCCCACCCGGACGAGGCCCCGTTCCTCACCTCGCTGGGCGGCCGCGCGATCGACGCCGGGCTGCCCGCGACGACGGTGACCAGCATCGCGTCGCTCGGCACGGGCCTGCCGCCGGGCGGGCACGGGCTGCTCGGCCTCCAGGTCGCGGTGCCGGAGGCGGGCGGGCTGCTGAACCTGCTGCGCTGGAGCGACGACGCCGGGGTCGACCCGGGCGAGTTCCAGCCGGTGCCGACCGTGTACGAGCGGGCCGTCGCCGACGGCGTCGCCGTCCGGTACATCGGGCTGTGGAACCTGCGGCGCACCCCGCTGAGCCGCGCCACGTCGCGCGGCGCCGAGTACCTTCCCGCGGACGCCCTGGGCGAGCTCGTCGGCCGCGCGGGGGCGGCGCTGCGGGAGGGCGACCGCGCGTACGTGACCGTGTACCACTCCGACCTGGACGCGACCGGGCACCGCCGCGGCGTGGGTTCGGCGGAGTGGCGGTTCCAGCTCCGGTTCGTCGACCTGCTCGTCGAGCGGATCGCGAGCGTGCTGCCGCCCGGCGCGCTGCTGTGCGTGACGTCCGACCACGGGATGGTCGACCCGGGGGAGCGGCTGGACGTCGACCGGACGCCCGCGCTGCTGGACGGTGTCGCGATGCTCGGCGGGGACGCGCGCTGCCGCTACGTGTACGCCGAGCCGGGGGCGCGCGACGACGTCCTCGCGGCGTGGCGGGCGGTCGTGGGCGACCGCGCGTGGGTGGTGCCGCGCGAGGAGGCCGTCGCGGACGGCTGGTTCGGCCCGGTGGCGCCCGGGATGGCCGAGCGGATCGGGGACGTGGTCGCGGTCCCGCACGGGGGTCTGGCCATCGTCGCGTCCGAGCGGGAGCCGTGGCTGGAGCGCATGGTCGGCATGCACGGCTCGATGATCGCGGCGGAGCGGCTGGTGCCGATGCTCACCGTGTCCGGGCCGACATGAGCGGAGGAACTGCGTAGCCTGGATGACTGTGACGAACCAGGATTCACCTCTCCCCAACCCGGGCGACGGCGTTCAGACTGGCGGTGTGAACCCCCTCATCGACGTGCCCGCGCTGGACCGGCTGATCAGGCGGCGGGCGCCCGTGGTGCTGCTGGACGCGCGGTGGCGGCTGGCCGGCCCCCCGGGGATCGAGTCCTACCGCGAGGGCCATCTGCCCGGCGCGGTCTTCGTCGACCTGGACGGGGAGGTGACCGGGCCGCCGGGCCCGGCCGGGCGGCACCCGCTGCCCGCCGCCGGGGACTTCGAGGCGGCGATGCGGCGCGCCGGGGTGTCGTCGGACCGCCTCGTCGTGGTGTACGACGACGCCGACTCGACGGCCGCGGCGCGCGTCTGGTGGTCGCTCCGCTATTTCGGCCATGACCGGGTGCGGGTCCTGGACGGCGGCTACCGGGCCTGGACGGAGGCGGGCCGCCCGGTGACCACCGAGGAACCCGACGCCAAACCGGGGGACTTCCTGGCGGCCCCGGGAGGGCTGCCGGTGCTGGACGCCGAGGGCGCGGCGGAGCTCGCGCGGGGCGGGGTGCTGCTCGACGCGCGCAGCGCCGAGCGCTACCGCGGCGAGCAGGAGCCCGTCGACCCGGTCGCCGGGCACATCCCGGGCGCCCGCAGCGCGCCGACGTCCGGGAACGTCGGCGTGGACGGGCGGTTCCTGCCGCCGGGGCTGCTGCGCGAGCGGTTCGGCCAGCTCGGCGCGACCGACGCGGCCGACGTCGGCGCCTACTGCGGGTCCGGGGTGACGGCCGCCCACGAGATCCTCGCGCTGAACCTCGCGGGCATCCCCGCCGCCCTCTACGTCGGCTCGTGGTCGAACTGGGTGGCCGACCCCGCCAACCCGGTCGCGACCGGCCCCGGCTGACGCCGGGGGCCGGTGCTCAGCCGCCGCCCATGCAGACGAACCCGGTGACGCCGGGCGTGCGCGGGGCGGCGGCGAGGGCGCGCGCGGGCGGCAGGCCCGCGGCGAGACCGCGGTGGAAGGCGGTCATGAACGCCGGGGCGGCCGCGTCCCGGACGGGCGTGACGCTGGCGACCACGGTGGCGGTGCCGAGGGCGAGCAGGACGCCCGCCATGCCGAGCACGGCGTCGCCCTCGTCGCCGCGGCCGATGTCGCAGGCCGACACCACGACCACCCGCGGCGGCGCGGCCAACGCGTCGAGGTCGTGGACGAACAGCGGCCCGTCCGCCAGCCGCAGCCGGGAGAACAGCGCGTTGCCCTCGCGGAACTCGCCGTGGGCCGCGAGGTGCGCGAGGGACGCGCCGTCCAGGGCGTCCCGCACGGTCTCGGCGCGCGCCCGCGGCCCGTGCAGGACGCGCGCGCCCGGGTGGAGCCGCCGCAGGGCCGCGATCTCCCGGTCGGCGTGCTCCAGCCCCGGACCGGCGGCGAGCAGGACGTGCCCGCGGGGGCGCGGCCCGGCGGCGGTGCGGGCCCGCAGCCAGGCGCGCGCGGACGGGACGACCGCGACGGGGCGGCCGGCCAGCGACGGCAGCGCGGACCAGGGGACCCCGTGGAGGGGCCCGGCCGGGGCCAGCACGAGGTCGCGGTCGCCGAGGGCGGCCCGCAGCGGGGCCAGCAGGAGCCGGTCGAGCCGTCCGGCGGCGCTCGCGAGCGCCTCGGCCGCGCCCGGGTCGTCGGCGGCGGCGAGGCGGCGCGCCGCGAGGTGCAGCACCCGGGCGGCGCTTCGGGCGCCGTCCGCGGGCCCCAGCGGGTGCCGCCGGAGGCGCCCGTCCGCGATCGTCACCGCGTGCAGCTCCGCGCCGACGGCGATCAGCTCCACCAGCGCCCGGTCGCCCAGCGCCGCCGCGATCTCGGTGGCGCCGGGCGTCCGGGCGGGCGGCGCGGCGCGGGGCCCGGACGCCGGCGCGGCGGGGGAGCGGCGCCGGGTCCGGGCGTCGACGGCCGCTTCCAGCGCGGCCAGCTCGGCGGTGTCCGGCGCCGGGACGCCCCGCGCCGTCGCGGCGGTGCGCGCCGCGCTGCGGGCCCGCAGCTCGGTGAGCGCCGCGGCCCGTCCGGCGTCGGCGGGCGGCCGCACCCG
>NZ_AULB01000038.1:76281-76927 GCF_000425065.1 Actinomadura rifamycini DSM 43936 | reverse complement strand
TTCCAGGAACCATCCCCGCGGGTGCGGGGCCGACACCCTGTAGACGTTGGCGAGGCTCTCGGCGGCGGAACCATCCCCGCGGGTGCGGGGCCGACTCCTCGCCGGACGGCCGCAGCGTCCGCCAGATCGAACCATCCCCGCGGGTGCGGGGCCGACGGCTCCGCGCGGCCCGTGTCGGGGCGCGGCTGGGAACCATCCCCGCGGGTGCGGGGCCGACTGGCGGTGGTCCTCGGCGCGGCCGCACCAGCAGGAACCATCCCCGCGGGTGCGGGGCCGACAGGCCGCCCGCCGCGCCCGGTGCGCTCCGGCCGTGAACCATCCCCGCGGGTGCGGGGCCGACCGGCGCGAGCAGCTGCTCGACCATGGCGGCGTCGAACCATCCCCGCGGGTGCGGGGCCGACTTGCCCACCGTCAGGACGAGCGCGGGCTGGTCGGAACCATCCCCGCGGGTGCGGGGCCGACCCAGGCGTCGGGGGTGAAGTCGTCGAAGTGCTGGAACCATCCCCGCGGGTGCGGGGCCGACGGCCGTACGTCCTTCGTCGTGCTGCCAGGTGAGGAACCATCCCCGCGGGTGCGGGGCCGACCGTCCGGGCGGCCATCTCCGCATACGTCGACAGGAACCATCCCCGCGGGTGCGGGGCCGACG
>NZ_AULB01000038.1:0-76271 GCF_000425065.1 Actinomadura rifamycini DSM 43936 | reverse complement strand
ACAGGAACCATCCCCGCGGGTGCGGGGCCGACGACGGCGCGTGGGTCGCGATGTTCCCCGAACCGGAACCATCCCCGCGGGTGCGGGGCCGACCGCGTGTGCCCCGGCCGCACCTGCACCAGCCGCTGAACCATCCCCGCGGGTGCGGGGCCGACAGCGCCCCGCAGGCCGCGGACGAGACCGAGGACGAACCATCCCCGCGGGTGCGGGGCCGACGACGACGGCGATGATGCCGACGACGTCCGACGCGAACCATCCCCGCGGGTGCGGGGCCGACCACGGCGGCGCGCGGGGTCTGCCGGCGTGTCCAGAACCATCCCCGCGGGTGCGGGGCCGACACTTCCTGACCTGGGACTCTACCAAGAGCATGGCCGGTTTTCATTTAGTTGGATTTCGCAACCTAATCACTGTCTGATCACGAAGCCGCCCGGGTCGTTAGCGGCAAAGGATGACTAACATACCCAGCCGATACAGGCTGGTCGATCTCGCTCTTCTTCGCGCAGCGGACAAGCTAAGGGATGGTTCCGGTTCGCGGACGAGGCCCGCAATGAGACCGATAAAGCGGTGACGGCGGGGGCGGGCGGCGGCTCCGCCGGGGCCCGAGTTGACGGAGCATTCGTGGTCCGTGGGCTTGTCGTCGCCAACGAAGACGACCAGCTCACGCGCTCGACGTTGAAGCTAGCGTTGTGGGGGCCATGAGGGGGGCCGACGGGGGGCCGGACCGGCTAGGACCCGACCGGACCCCCATGCATGCACTTACCTTCCGACCTGGGGATATGGGATTATGGACCACAGGGTTGGATCTTGAACCACCCGAATTAGGACACTGCTAATGCGGTTTGGGTTCACGCCCATCCGGGGTTCAAATCCCCGATCCTCCGCCGCTTGACCAGGGGCTTCGCCGAAGACGAGATCTTCGGCGGAGCCCCTGTCGCGTTCCAGATGTCCGTTTCGTGGGTGCTGGATAGCGCGTGGTGGGCACGAGAGGTCGCGGCGCTGCCGTCGTCCTTGAGGTGGGGAGTCGGCTCGCGGGCTTCCTGGGCGGTTGGGGGAAGCGGGCCTGCCATCATCGGGGCATGAGCGACTGGGAGTTGTTTCTCCAGGAAGTCTCGTGGTTCCTCGAGCCGGGAGACGGCGTCGTGGTGGGCGAGTCGCGGCCGTGGGACCGCGGGTCGGCCGAAGGACTGCCTGAGCTGTCGGCACTGCTCGATTCGGCGACTCTCACCCCGGTCTCCGTCGGAGACGCTGCGTGCGAGTTGCTGGCGTGGGGGCCGTCGGACGGCCGACGGGGATGGCTCTGCCGCCCGCCCGAGGATGTGGACGGAGCGTCTTACCCGCAGGTGCAGGGAAGCTTCTGGACGCTCTGTGGCGGGATGGTCGAGAGGTTCGGCGAGCCCAGCACTTGGTGGTGCAATCAGGACCAGGTGCTGACGGCCGAGGTGGCACGCATACGAGTCTCGAACGTTCTGGCTGATTACGCGTGGCTCTGGGAAAACGACGGCCTGAAGATTCCCATCGATCCAGATGAGTACTACGCCGTTGCCGTGGAGGCGAATGGGAATCTCACGTTGGCGCATCGAGACAGTGGCCGGCTCCTTCTTTTCGCGCCGGACCATGCATTCGACGATGTCACGCCACTGGACGGTTCTCCGCCGTACTCGCTGCTCACGATCGACGGTGTGCCCGACCTTGCGGCCTGGATCGAGGTATGCGCTGCGGCTTGGCGGCGTCGGTAGGCCCGACTGTCCTACCCGGCGGTCACCATGGTGGCCGCCGGCGAGTTTGGAGGGACGTCGTGTCGTTTCCGGAGCTTCCCCCCGCTGCGGACGGTGAGGTGTTGCTGGTCTCGAGCTGCTACGCGGGTGAAGAGGCGCAGTGGGGAGGGGTGCTCGGCGAGGTCGCGGGGTGCCGAGACGGCGACGTGCTCGTATTGGGAAGCGGCGAAGTGCGGCTCAGGTTGGTCGCGAACACGGGGTGGGGCCTCCTGTATGGAGGGAACTTGCCGGCGCTCGTCCCGGCCGAAGGGGCGGCGTCGCCGGTCGTCGTGTTGGTGGACGATCGGATGGTCTATGGCGGTGGTGGCCCACTGCTTGTGGACCTGGCTTTGATTCCTGGTCGCGCTGTCCGTGTTCGGTCGGACAGTCTGCGCGAGGTTTTGGCCGCGATGCTGGACGGCGCGCTCACGTTCGACGATCTGGTGCGCGATATGGACACCAGCGGCACCTACCAGGGGCGCGACGGTCGCCCTGCTTTCCCCGCTCCGGTGTGGAAGCCGCACCGAAACTTTCCGGGGCTGCCCTCAACGGCCGAAGCTCTTCTTGTTCGCACCTCGTTCGAGGTCGAGGACGGCTGGCAGGCTTTGCTCGCCGAGTTCGGCGGGATCGACGAGGACGGTTGGGTCGGCGCGGATCTGGACCCGAGCGACTTCGACGTGGAGGACTACCCGCTGGCGGCCCTGGTCGTCGACGATCGGACTTTCGAAGGTCTGCACCCTGGCCAGGTCCCGGCACTGGTCCCGCCTGGGAATCCCCCCACGCTCGTAGCACTCGCCGACACCAGGACCTTCACCGATTCTGGGCGTCCGCTGACCGTTGTCGACCTGTACGACACCCCAGGGCAGCTCGCGGTGCTGCCCTGGCACAGGGTCGGTTCGATGGCGTGCAACCTACAAATCGCCAACATGGACTTTCGTGACTACGTCGCCCGCGAGGGCACCCGGCCATGGTGGGCCTGAATCCACGTCAGGACAGAAACAGAACCTTTTCCAGGGGACACCGGGCACCTCTACCACCGGACGAGCGACTCCCCCGCCGCGGCCTAGCCTTCGGCGACGTTCTCGGCGAGTCACGCGGACACTCCGTACCGCTCGAACCCGACCACCGCCGAATCCGCGCCGACGTACTTTGGCGCCCGGTACGCCCGACTTGACTGGCCGTGCCCGGACCGGACACCGGGTCCCGGTCGATGATCGCCGGTTCGGCCCCTGTGCCGCAGTGGACCCGGCGGGAACATTTGTCCAAGACAGGTGGGCGAGCGCCGGTGCATCGTGCTTTGCATGAGCAAGTCTGGGGTTGAGCGCTCGTATCGGATGCATGTGGTTCATGACGGTTCGCGCCGGGCGGCGCCGTTGCTGCTCGTCCACGGGTCGGGGGCTTCGGGGGGTTCCTGGAGTCCGGTGGTCCCGGCTCTCGTCGGCCACCATCACCTCATCCGGGTCGACCTGCCGGGGTGCGGCCAGTCCCCGCCCGCGGAGTCGCACGACGTGCCCGACCACGCGGGACGGGTGGCGGCGGTGCTGGACGATCTCGGCGTGGACGGCGTCACCGTGGTCGGGCACTCCAGCGGCGGTTACGTCGCCACCGCGCTCGCCGAACGGCGTCCCGACCTGGTGCGGTCGATCGCGCTGATCAGCACCGGGCCGTCCCCCGATGCGCTCCTTCCGCAGCCGCTCGTCTTGCGGGTGCTGCTGGGGCCGCCCGTCGGCCCGCTGCTGTGGTCGAGACGTTCGGACGCGATGATCCGCAGGGGCATCGAGGCGACGGCCGCCCGGCCGGTGGACGTCTCGGAGGACATGGTCGCCGAGCTCCGGAGCACCACCTACCGCACATTCCGGACGGCGCTGCGCAAGAACACCGCCTACATCGCCGAACGGAGCCTGCCCGACCGCCTGGCCGCTCTCGGCCTCCCGGTCCTGGTGATCTTCGGCGCCGCCGACCCCCGCTGGGAGCCGTCGTCGGCGCACCGCTACGGCGCGGTGCCGGGCGCGCGGGTCGAAACGCTGCCCGGCGTCGGGCACATGCCGATGTTGGAAGCGCCCGAGGCCACCAGCGAACTGCTGCTGAAATTCGCGGGGCGCTGACGCCCGGCCTCCTCGCGCGGCGGCCATAAGCTGGAGCGGTGCCGCCGACCCCAACCCCCTTCGACTGGGCGGACGTGGAAGTCGCCGTCCCGCGCTCGCCGCACAGGCTGCCGGGGATCAGCATGGCCGGGTTCCGCCACCGGGTCCCCGGACGCGTCGACATCGCCATGGTCGCGCACCCGTCCGTCACCCTCCTCATCGATCTGGCCGCCGGAGAAGGGATCGTCCACGACGGACCCGGTCGGCGGGAGCGCGGCAGCGTCGTCGTCGGCCTGCTCCCCGGCGATCTCCGGACCACCGGCCGCGGGACCGGGGAGTGCCTGCAGATCCGCCTGGAGCCGGACGCGGCGGCCGCGGTGCTCGGCGCGTCGTCCGAGCTCACGGGTACCCTGGCGGCTCTCGCCGACATCTGGGGCCGCGACGCCGCGCGGGTCGAGGACAGGCTGCGCGCCGCCCCGTCGTGGGACGAGCGGTTCGCGATCGCCGCGGACCTTCTCGCCCGGCGCCTCGGCGCCCGTCCCCCGGTCGATCCGGAGGTCGCCCGCACCTGGCGGCGGACGCTCGCCCGCCGGGGGCGGGTGCGGGTCGACCGCCTGGCCGACGAGGTCGGCTGGAGCCGCAAGCGCCTCTGGTCGCGCTTCCGGTCCCAGCTCGGCATCACGCCGAAACACGCCGCCCGGCTGGTGCGCTTCGACCACGCCGCCCACCTTCTCGCGGCCGGCCACCCCACCGCGGACGTCGCCACCCGGAGCGGCTACGTCGACCAGTCCCACCTCCACCGCGAGGTCAAGGCGTTCACCGGCCTGACGCCCACTGCCCTGGCCTCCGCGCCATGGCTCGCGGTCGACGGCACCGCGTGGCCGGCCTCATCGCCGACCGGCAAGCCCTAAGTGAGCACGGCGCGGTCAGGGGAGGGAGCGGCGGGCTTGGGCTCTCAGGCCGGGGTCCGGGTCGTTGAGGGCTTCGGTCAGGGCCCGGTGGGCTTCGGGGTGGGTGGGGGTCCAGGGGGCGAGGGCGCGGATGGCGGCGCGGCGGACGTCGACCGTGGGGTCGTGCAGGGCGCGGACGAGCGGGGGGATGGCCGCGTCGGGGGGTGCCTGGGCGAGGGCGGCGGCGGCGTGCCGGCGGATCTGCCGGTTCGGGTCGTCGAGGGCCGCGGCGACCGCGTCGGCGAGGGGGCCGGACGGGCGCAGTGCGGCGGCGGCGTCCAGTGCGGCCGTCCGGACGACGGGGTCGTGGTCGGCGAGGAGGCGCGTGAGGGCGGGGAGGCCGGCGGGGTGCGCGAGGCGCGCGAGGCCGTCGGCGACGGCGACGCGGACTTCGCGGGCCGGGTCGTGGGCGGCCTCGGCCATCCGGGCGGCGGCGTGCAGGGCGATGAGGCCGAGGACGGCTTGGACGCGGGCCTGGACGTCGCCGTCGTCGAGGCCGCGGGCGTAGAGTTCGCCGGCTCCCTCGGTGAGGTCGGTGAGGAGGCCGGCGGCGGTGTCGCGGACGTACGGGTCGCGGCCGCGGGCGGCGGCGAGGAGGAGGGCTTCGACGCCGTCGTCGCCGAGGTAGATCTCGGGCAGGTCGCGCAGGGCGGTGGCGGCGAGGCGGCGGACGGCCGGGTGCTCGTCGGCGAGCGCCCAGGCGAGGGCGTCGCCGGTGCCGCGGGGGCCGCGTCCGCGGCGGGCGCTCGCGATGAGGCGGGTGAGGGCGGCGCGGCGGACGTCGGCTTCGGGGTCGCGCAGGTACTCCTCGAGGTCCTCCAGGCGGGGGTTCTCGAGGAGGCGCGGTTCGTCGGCGCGTGCTCGGTGGATGGTGGTCATGAGGGGCCTCCGGAAGGTCGGACACGGCTGCGGGTCAGCGGCGCGGACACAGCGCGCCGGCCTGCCGTCGGAGATCGACGTGGAGCCGTGCGGTGAGGACCTCACTCGGATTCACCCTAGGATCGTGACCCACTGAAGCAGATCAAGTCAATCGGATAAGTAGGGAATGTCGGCGCGGGCGCGGCGGCGTCGGAGCCGCGCGCGTCCAGTCCGGCGACCCTCGTGCCTCGGTACCGGACAAGGAGAACGCATGAGCTACAGCTGGTTGTCCCATCTGGAGTGCGGGCGCTGCGGGGTGCGGCACGACGCGGGGGTCCGGCAGAACCTGTGCGTCGAGTGCGGGTCGCCGCTGCTCGCCCGCTACGACCTGGCCGCGGTGCGGGCGTCGGTGCGGCCGGAGGAGATCGCCGGGCGCGCGCCGGACCTGTGGCGGTACCACGAGCTGCTGCCGGTCGCGGATCCCGCGGCCGCGGTGAGCCTCGGCGAGGGCATGACGCCGCTGCTGCCGCTGCCCCGGTACGGCGGGAGCATCGGCCTGCCGGGGCTGCTGGTGAAGGACGAGGGGCTGGTGCCGTCGGGGTCGTTCAAGGCGCGGGGCGCGGCCGTCGGGGTGTCGCGGGCGGCGGAGCTGGGGGTCGGGCGGCTGGCGATGCCGACGAACGGCAACGCGGGCGCGGCGTGGGCGCTGTACGGGGCGCGGGCGGGGCTCGCGGCCGTGATCGTCATGCCGGTGGACGCCCCGGAGATCACCCGCCGGGAGGTCGCGGCGGCGGGCGGCGATCTGCGGCTCGTGGACGGGCTGATCGGCGACGCCGGGCGGATCGTGGCGGACCTGGTGGCGTCGGGTGACGGGGTGTTCGACGCCTCGACGCTCAAGGAGCCGTACCGGGTGGAGGGCAAGAAGACGATGGGCATCGAGATCGTCGAGCAGCTCGGGTGGGAGCAGCCCGACGTGATCCTGTATCCGACCGGGGGCGGTGTCGGGCTGATCGGCATCCACAAGGCGCTGGGGGAGCTGCGGGAGCTGGGCTGGATCTCGGGTCCGCCGCCGCGGCTGGTGGCGGTGCAGGCGGAGGGGTGCGCGCCGGTCGTGCGGGCGTTCGAGCGCGGCGAGCGGGAGACCCGGCACTGGGACGGCGCGTCCACGGCGGCGTTCGGGATCAACGTGCCGAAGCCGCTCGGCGACTTCCTCGTCCTGGACGCGCTGGCGGAGACGTCCGGGACGGCGGTGGCGGTCTCCGACGGGGAGCTGCTGGCGGAGCTGCGGCGGGTCGCGGAGCTGGAGGGGGTGTTCGTGTGCCCGGAGGGCGCGGCGGCGTTCGCGGCGGCGCGGCGGCTGCGGGAGCGGGGCTGGATCGGCGCGGACGAGCGGGTGGTGGTGCTCAACACGGGCGCCGGGATCAAGTACCCGGGGACCGTCGAGGTGGACGCGCCGGTCCTGGCGCCGGGCGCGTCGGCTGAGACCGGAGGGCCGGACGCGTTGGCACATTTCCGTCTTTCTTGGTAGGAATAGCGGCTAATCGGAGGAGGAGGGCCAGTGCGAGAACGAGGGGGGCCGCGGTGAAACCCGCGCCGCAGGCCGCGGACCGGGCCGGCGGTAGCGGCGACGACCGCGCGCTGCTGGTGGACCGGGTCGCGATCGGCTACCGGCGGCGGGGCCGGACGGTGCCCGCCGTGGCGGAGGCGACCTTCGAGGTCCGGCGCGGCGAGAGGATCATGCTGCTGGGGCCGTCCGGCTCGGGGAAGTCGACGATCCTCAAGGCCGTCGCGGGGTTCCTGCGGCCGTCCGCCGGACGCGTCGTCGTCGGGGGCCGGGAGAATCCGGGGCCCGGTCCCGACCGCGCCTGCGTCTTCCAGGAGTTCGACCAGCTGTTCCCGTGGCGGACGGTGCTGGGCAACGTCGTCCACGCGCTCCGCGTCACCGGCGTGGACCGTTCCGAGGCGCGGCGGCGCGCGGTCGAGCACCTCGAGCTGATGGGGCTGGAGGACGCGCTCGACAGGCACCCCCACCAGCTGTCCGGGGGGATGAAGCAGCGGGTGGCGATCGCCCGGGCGCTGGCCGTCCGGCCGCTCATGCTGCTGATGGACGAGCCGTTCGGCGCGCTGGACGCGCAGACGCGCGGGCGGCTCCAGGGCGAACTGGCCGCGCTCATCGCGCGCACGCGGGCGACGCTGCTGTTCGTCACCCACAGCATCGACGAGGCGGTGCTGCTCGGCGACCGCGTCGTGGTGCTGGCCGGACGGCCGTCGCGGGTGGCGGAGATCGTGGACGTCGCCGGGCTGGACGGTCCGGACGCGCCGGGGTTCGCGGACGCGCGGCACCGGCTGCGGTCCCTGCTCGCGGAGGAGGGGGAGGTCGTTGGCGGCGTCTACGAGTAGCCCGGCGGCGCCCGCCGCCGGGCGGGAGCCGGGCGGCTGGTCGCGGCTGCCGACGTGGCTGCGGCGGACGGTCGTGTTCGCCGTCCTCATCGGGATCTGGCAGCTCTACGCGTCGGCGTCGGGCGTCAGCTCGTTCGTGTTCGCGGGCCCGTGGGACGTGGCGGCGGCGCTCGTGGAGGGCGTGGCCGACGGGGAGATCGCCGCCTCCACGCTGACGACGCTGCGCCTGCTCGGCACCGGGATGGCGATCGGCGTCGCGCTCACCGTCGTGCTGACCGCGCTGGCCACGACGACCACGCTGGGGGACGACGTCCTCTCGCTCGTCTCGTCGATGATCAACCCGCTGCCGTCGGTGGCGATCCTGCCGCTGGCGATGCTGTGGTTCGGGCTGACCGACACGGCGCTGGTCTTCGTGACGGCGAACGCGGTGCTGTGGCCGATGACCGTCAGCGTCGGCATGGGGCTGCGCACGACGCCCGCCACGCTGGTCATGGTGGGCCGGAACCTCGGCCTGTCCCGCCCGCGGCTGGCCTTCCACGTGCTGATGCCCGCCGCCCTCCCGCACGCGATCGCCGGGCTGAAGACGGGCTGGGCGTTCGGCTGGCGCACCATCATCGCGGCCGAGCTGGTGTTCGGCGCGGCCGGCACCGAGGGCGGGCTCGGCTTCTTCATCAACAACGCACGCTTCTACGCGCTGATCCCCGACGTGTTCGCCGGGCTGGTGGTGATCGCCCTGATCGGCATCGCGCTCGACCTCGTCTTCACCGTGATCGAACGGCGGACGGTCGTCCGCTGGGGAATGAAAGAAGGCTCGACGGCATGACCCGGTCCCCCGTACGTGTGCCCCTGCGCGGCGGCGTCCCGCCGTCCTACGGCCGGCGGGACGCGCTGCGCCTCGGCGCGACCGGTCTCGGCGCGCTCGCGCTGACCGCGGCGTGCGGCGGCGCGGGCGGCTCCGGGTCCGGCAAGGAGGTCATCATCTCCCAGGGGTCCGGGATCAGCTACGCCGCTCTGATCATCATCCGGTCCCAGGGCTGGCTGGAGAAGGACCTGCCCGGCCGCACGATCGGCTGGCGGACGGTCAGCGGCGGCGCGGCCACCCGGGACGGGCTCGTGTCCGGACGGCTGCACCTCGGCAGCAGCGGCATCGGCCCGTTCCTGATCGGCTGGGGCGCGGGCGTCCCGTGGAAGATCATCGCGTCGCTGAACGACATGCCGCTCTGGCTGGTCGCCAAGGACCCCCGTTTCAGGGGCCTCGGCGACTTCCGGCCGACCGACCGGATCGCGGCCATCGCCCCCGGCTCGATCCAGTCGGTCATGCTGCAGAAGGCCGCCCAGCAGCAGCTCGGCGACCCGCACGCGCTCGACAGGAACATCGCCTCGATGGCGCATCCCGACGCGTTGCAGGCCCTGATCGGCGGGCAGATCGCCGCCGCCTACACCTCGCCCCCGTTCCAGTTCCAGGCCGTGGAGCAGGGCGCCCGCAAGCTCGTGGACAGCTACGACCTGTTCGGGCGGCACGGCTTCAACACGCTGGTGGCCACCGAGGAGTACGCGGAGCGCAACCCGGACGTGCTGGACGCCGTGCACCGCAACCTCGCCAAGGCCAACGAGCTCATCGTCGAGTCGCCGGCCGAGGCCGCGCGGATCCTGTCGAAGGCGGAGAAGGGCAAGATCGCCCCGGCCGAGTACGAGGAGTACCTGACCTACAAGGGCATCGAGTTCACGACGACCCCGCACTCGCTGCTGAAGATCGGCGAGTTCATGAAGGAGGTCGGCGTCGTCGAGAAGCTCCCCGAGGACTGGCGGACGCTCGTCTTCGACACGGTCAAGAACGAGAACGGCTCCTGACACGGGCGCGGGCGCGGCCGTCGTCCGGCCGGGTCAGCGGGCGCGTGCGGGGGGTACGGCCTCGCCCACGGCGCCTCCGGCGTCCAGCCGGACGACCGTCGGGCCGCGCTCGCACTCCCACGTGGTGACGTTCGCGAAGGCCGTCCCGTCGATGTGCCAGAGGCCGCCGTCCTGGTGGATGTGCCCGAACAGGTGCAGTCTCGGACGGACGCGCCGCACCCGGGCACGCAGGTCGGCGCAGCCCTCGCGGCCGGGCAGGGCGCCGGCGTCGCCGATGCCGAGCGGGGGGCCGTGCGTGACCAGGACGTCCACCCCGTCGGGGATCAGGGCCCACTTGTCCGCCAGCGGACGGCCGCGCGGCAGGTTGAACGCCCACTCGTTGAACTCCGGCTGCCACGGGCTGCCCCAGAAGGACACGCCGTCGATCTCGGTTCCGCCGTCCTCCAGGTAGACGATCCCCCGCTCGGCCAGGACGGCGCGGGCGCGTGCGGGGGCGTCGGCGAACATCCGGTCGTGGTTGCCGGCGACGACGACCTTCGTCCGGTGCGGGAGGGCGTGCATCCAGTCGGCGGCGTCCTCGAGTTCCCGGAGGTCCTCGCCGCGCCGGCACAGGTCGCCCGCGTGCACCAGGACGTCGCCTTCGGGGACGTCGAGTTCGTGGTGGTACGTGTGTGTGTCGGCGACCGCAACGATGCGCACCCCGCGACCCTACCGCCCACCGCGTCCGCGGCGTCCGCGCCGAGGCGCCGCCGCAGCTCCGCCTCCGGGTCGACGCCGAGCCACGCCCGCGCCAGGTCGAGCGCCGTGCGGCCCCGGTCGTCCCGCAGGGACGGCCGGGGCGAGGCGCCGAGGAGTTCGAGGACGGCTTCGACGGCGCCCGCGTCCGCGGCGAGCATGAGCGGGGCGCCGCCGCCCCGGGAGCGGCGGTCCGGGTCGGCTCCGGCGGCGAGGAGGACGCCGACCGTCGCCGCGTCGGCGTTCGCCGAGGCCCGTCCGAGGACGGCGGTGCCGCCGCCGTCGACCGCGTCGGGATCGGCGCCCGCGCGCAGGAGTTCCTCGGCCGTCCGCGGATCGCGGCCGCGCACGGCCGCGATCAGTTCGGCGGTGGGCGACATGGCGGAATTGTGCCGCAGGACCGGACGGTGCCCGTGGCCGGATGCGGACGGAGCGCGGCATCGTCCGCGGAACACGCCGAAGACCCGTGCTTCCCTCAACGGTGAGGGCGTTGCGGGAAAGGGGAGGCGGGCGGATGCGGGAGCGGCCGGAACCGTACGACGAGGACCGGCACCGGTGGCTGGTCCCCGGCTGGGCGGCGCGGCTCTCGCCGCCCAGCAGCGCGAACGGCTGGGCCTGCGCGGTGCTCGGTGGCGTCGCGGTCGCCGTCCTGGCGATCGTGTCGGCGCGGCTGGCGGTCGAGCACTGGTACGTGTCGCTGCCCGTCCTGGCCGTGCTGTGGTGGGCGGCCGACCGCTGGTGCCGGGCGCGGTGGGCGGCCGAGCAGGCGCGCCGGGCCCGGCTGGCCGACCGGTCGTGGACGATCGGCGAGCTGGACGCCATGTCCTGGCTCGACTTCGAGTTCGCCGTCCGCGACCTGATGCGCCGCGACGGCGTCGCCGCCGAGCACGTCGGCAAGCCGGGCGACTTCTCCGGCGACGTCGTCGGGTTCGACCCCGTCCTCGGCGAGACCTGGATGGTGCAGGCCAAGCACTACGGCCCCAAGACGAAGGTCGGCTCCCAGGACGTCCAGAGGGTCGCGGGCGCCGCCCGTCCCGTCTACCAGGCCGGGCTGACGCTCGTGGTGACCACGAACGTCTACACCAAGCCCGCCCGGGATTTCGCCGCGATGGCCGGCATGCACCTCATCGACCGGGCGTCCCTCACCGACTGGGCCGCCCGCGGCCTGCACCTCTACGACGTCCTGGGCATCGCGCCGCAGAACCACCGCCGCGCGGCCTGACCCGGCGCCGGGACCGCCTCCGGCGCGGGCCGGAGGCGGCGGGGGGACGTCAGGCGACGGCGGTGCCTTCGAGCTCGACCAGCAGGTCGGGGATCGCCAGGCGCGTCACGCCGAGCATCGTGGTGGTCGGCGCGACCCCGGCGGCGCCGAGCCGGGACGCCAGGACGCCGTAGTGCTCGAACAGCCGGTCGGCGTCGGTGGTGTAGACGTTGAGCCGGACGAGGTTCGCGAGGGACATGCCGGCCTCGCCGAGCACGGCCTCCAGGTTGTCGAGGCTCAACGCGAGCTGCGCGGCCATGTCGCCGGGGTGCTGAGGCTTGCCCTCGCCGCTCATCGCGGTCTGCCCGGAGCAGTAGAGCGTCCGGGTGTCGCCCGTGACGACCTCGCCCTGGTTGTAGCCCAGCTCCGTCGACCACGGCCACGGGTTGACCGCGGTACGTTCCAATGCCATGTCTTCTCCATTCGGTTCACCGGCGTGCGGGGGCCCGGCGGCCGCCGCTTCCCGGTCGCGTGGAGGAGCCTTCCAGCGAATCACGACATCCTCTGTCGTGTATTTCGGTAACGTTCGCGCATGCGCGCCGACCGGCTGGTCTCGCTGGTGCTGCTGCTGCGGCAGCACGGCCGGCTGACGGCGGGCGCGCTGGCCCGCGAGCTGGAGGTGTCGACGCGCACGGTGCTGCGCGACATCGAGGCGCTGTCCGCGGCGGGCGTCCCGGTGTACGCCGAACGCGGCAGGCACGGCGGGTTCGCGCTGCTGCCCGGTTTCCGGACCGAGCTGACCGGCCTCAACCACGACGAGGCGCTGGCGCTGCTGGTGGCGGGGTCGCGGCGCGGCGCGCAGGTGTTCGGGCTCGGCTCGGCGCTCGCGTCGGCGATGCTCAAGGTCGTCGACGCGCTGCCGGAGAGCCAGCGGGACGCCGCGGCCGGTGCGGCCCGGCGGCTGCTCATCGAGCCGGAGACCGACCTGCTGGCCCGCCGGGCGTCCGACGAGGAGGTGCCGGACGCCGTGGCGGCGGAGGTGCGGCGCGCGGTGTTCGCCGGGCGCCGGCTGCGGATCCACTACGCGGCCGCCGACCAGGCCCCGAAGTGGCGCACGGTGGACCCGATCGGCCTGGTCACCGTGCGCGGCCAGGGCTACCTGCTGGCGACGCGGTCCGGCGCGGACCGCACCTACCGGCTGGCCCGGATCCGCGCCGCCGAGGAGCTCGCCGAACCCGCGCAGCGGCCGGACCGGGTCGACCTCGACCGGGCCTGGCAGGAGCGCAGCACCCGGTTCCGGACGGGCGGCGACCAGGTGGTCGTGCTGGCGCGCGTCGACCCGGCGCGGCGGGACGACGCGGCGGGCACCGCCTTGGCCGTCCTCGCCGAGGAGACCGACCCGGACGGCCGGCTGCGGCTCGAGATGTCGTTCCAGGACGCGCGGCACGCCCTGTGGGCGCTGTGGCGGCTCGCCGCGAGCGCGGAGGCGCTGTCCCCGCAGTGGCTGCGCGACGCCCTCCGCGACCGCGCCGCTGCGATCGCCGCCTACTACGAGAGCCCGCCCGGCGAGGAGTAGGCCGCCGCCTCGGGGTATCTGACGTCGCATGTTGCGAACTCTGGGGGAAGGGCTCGTCGCCGGGACGGCCGGGGTCGCGGTGATGACCGCGGGCGAGCGCGTCGAGCAGTGGTGCACGGGCCGTCCCGACTCGCACGTCCCCGGACGGACGATGCGGCGGCTGACGGGCATGCCCGACCCGCCGGACCGTCGGCCCGCGGCGGCGAACTGGGCCATGCACGTCGGGCAGGCGGCGGCGCTGGGGGTGCTGCGCTCGGTGATGGCGCACGCGGGGCTGCGCGGTCCGTGGTCGTCGGCGAAGTTCGCGGTGGTGCGGGTGACCGCCGACCAGATCCTCGAGAACGCGACCGGCGTGGGCGCCCCGCCGCAGACGTGGCCCCGGCGGGAGCTGGCGGTGGACCTGCTGCACAAGTCCGTCTACGCGTTCGCGACCGGGCTGGTCGCCGACGCGCTGGCGGCCCGGTCGGGTCCGGGGCCGGGGCAGCGCCACGCCGCGGCGCGCCCGGGGCGCCGCGCCGGCGTCGGGCCGGTGCCGCGCGGCGCCTGAAGGTGCGGCGCGGTTCAAGGTCGCGTCATGGCTCCGTAGGCCGGGTGTCTCCGCTGATCAGCGGGGGAGAGCAGCATCGACCGCGATCGGCGGCACGGTGTTCGCGCGGGACTCGGCGGGTGGGGGCGTCATGGGTCTGTCACGGCGGGAGCAGGTCCTGCTGCGGCGCATCGACGCCCGCCTGGAGCGGGACGACCCGCGGCTCGCCCGCCGCATCGCCGCGTTCGCGCCGCCCGGCGCGGAGCCGGTCGAGCCGGTGGCGTGGCGGCCGCCCCGCGCGGCGGTGGTCATCGCCGCTGTCGGCTTGGCCGCGGCGGTCTTCCTCACGGCCCTGACGGTGCTGTCCATCGGGCCGCCGTGCCGCGGGGCGGCCACCGGGGCGCGGCCGGGGGCGAGCCCGGCCGCGGAACCGCCGGCGCCCGCGCCGTCCGGCCCGTCCCGGACCTGCTGACCCGACGTCCGCCGCCCATGCCCGCATCCCAGGAGCAACGATGACCGATGTGCGAAGCCCGTCCGGACGGGCGGATTCCACGATCCCGGCCGCCCGGACGACGCGCGGCAAGATTCTGGCGGACTGGCTCAGCACCACCGATCACAAAAAGATCGGCTACATGTACCTCATCGCGTCGTTCAGCTTCTTCTCCCTCGCCGGGCTGATGGCGCTGGTGATGCGCGGCGAGCTGGCGGAGCCGGGGCTGCAGGTGGTGAGCAACCAGCAGTACAACCAGATGTTCACCATGCACGGCACGATCATGATGTTCTTCTTCGCGACACCGCTGTTCGCGGGGTTCGCCAACGTCATCATGCCGCTGCAGATCGGCGCGCCGGACGTGGCGTTCCCGCGGACGAACGCGCTGAGCTTCTGGTTGTTCCTCTTCGGCGCGCTCATCGCGATCTCCGGGTTCCTGACGCAGGACGGCGCCGCGAGCTTCGGCTGGACGGGCTACCCGCCGCTGTCGGACGACATGCGGTCGCCCGGGCCCGGCGGGCACATGTGGGCGCTCGGGCTCATCATGTCCGGTGTCGGGACGATCCTCGGCGCGGTCAACTTCCTCACGTCCATCGTCACGATGCGGGCGCCCGGGATGACGATGTTCCGGCTGCCGATCTTCACGTGGAACGTCCTGTTCACCTCGACGCTCGTGGTCCTGGCGTTCCCGGTCATCGCGGCGGCGCTCGCCGCCCTGTACGCCGACCGGGCCTTCGACACCCACATCTACGACCCGGCCCACAACGGCGCCCTCATGTGGCAGCACCTGTTCTGGTTCTTCGGGCATCCCGAGGTCTACATCGTGGCGCTGCCGTTCTTCGGGATCGTCACCGAGGTCATCCCGGTGTTCTCCCGCAAGCCGCTGTTCGGGTACATCGGGATGGTCTTCGCCAGCATCGCCATCACGGGCCTGTCGATGACCGTGTGGGCGCACCACATGTTCACGACGGGCGCGGTGCTGCTGCCGTTCTTCTCCTTCCTGTCGTTCCTGATCGCGATCCCGACCGGCATCAAGTTCTTCAACTGGACCGGCACCATGTGGCGCGGCCAGATCGTCCTGCAGACGCCGATGCTGTGGGCCATCGGGTTCCTGGTGACGTTCCTGTTCGGCGGCTTGACCGGCGTGATCCTCGCGTCCCCGCCGCTGGACTTCCAGGCGCACGACTCCTACTTCGTCGTCGCGCACTTCCATTACGTCCTGTTCGGCACGGTGGTGTTCGCGATGTTCGCGGGGTTCGCCTTCTGGTGGCCCAAGTTCACCGGGAAGATGCTCGACGAGCGCCTCGGGAAGATCCACTTCTGGATGCTGTTCATCGGGTTCCACACCACGTTCCTCGTGCAGCACTGGCTGGGCGTGAACGGGATGCCGCGCCGGTACGCGGACTACCCCGACAAGTTCTCCACGCTGAACCTCGTCTCCTCGGCGGGTGCCGCGCTGCTGGGCCTGTCGACCTTCCCGTTCCTGTACAACATCTGGCGCACCGCCCGGAAGGGCCGCGACGTCGGCACCGACGACCCGTGGGGGTTCGGCAACTCCCTCGAATGGGCGACGTCGTGCCCGCCGCCGCGCCACAACTTCAACGCGGTCCCGAAGATCCGCACCGAACGTCCCGCCTTCGACCTGCACTACCCGCACCTCACCAAGGAGCAGTTGGGCGCGGGGAAGCGGAGCTGACCGGCCGGGCGCCGCCGCCCACCTCACCCGCCGCACCGTCACCGCCATCGACCGGCAGACGTTGCGGACGGCCCCCGGTTCCCGTTTCGATACCGGGACAGGAGATCGGAGGCGGGGATGAGGATCGCGTTCGTCGGGGACGTGCACGGGTGCGTGCTGCACGCGCTGGGGGCCGTCGCGCGGCTCGCGGAGGCCCGCGGGGGGCTCGACGCGGTCGTCCAGGTCGGGGACCTCGGGGCGTTCCCCTCGGCGGACAGGTGGGACGAGGGGTCGCGGCGGTACGGGGCCGACCATCCCGCGCAGCACGACTTCTTCCGGCTGCTGGAGCCCGCGCCCGGGATCGCCGAGGGCGTGCGGCTGGCGCTGGCGCGGATCCCGCCCGTCCTGTTCGTGAGCGGCAACCACGAGGACCACGCGTGGCTCGCCGGCATGGACGGGCCCGTGGACCCGCTGGGCGCGTTCGTCCACATGCCGTGCGGGACGATCACGGACGTGGCGGGCCTGACGTTCGCGTTCCTGGGGCTGATCGAGTCCGAGCACATGGACTTCGACGCCGCCGCCTACGCGAAGCTCCTCGACGTGGAACCCGGCACCGTCGACGTGCTCGTCACGCACGACGGGCCCCACGCGATGTCGAGCTACCGGGGCGCCGTGCAGGGGTCGGCGAAGCTGACCGCGCTCATCGAGCGCCTCCGGCCGCGCGTGCACGTGAGCGGCCACTACCACCACGAGAACGGGCCGCGGCGATACGGGGCGACGGTGTCGTACTGCCTGGGGCAGCTCGTGGAGCCGAAGGCGAAGCGCGGCGAGCCCTGCAACCCGCGGCAGCAGGTCATGCCCGGGAGCATCGGGGTGCTCGACACGGAGACGCTGGGGTTCGCGTACGTCCACGACGCGTGGCTCGCCGACGTGCACGGCGACGACCTCGACCTCGTCCGGCTGCTCTCGGACTGAGGACTGTCGGACGTCGCGGTTACGGTGCGGCCATGGGTGTCCAGTACATCAAGGGGGACGCGACCTCGCCGCAGGCGAAGGGCGTCAAGGTCATCGCGCACGTGTGCAACGACCTCGGCGGCTGGGGGAAGGGGTTCGTCCTCGCCGTGTCCCGCCGCTGGAAGGAGCCGGAGGCCCGGTACCGGGAGTGGCACCGCGGGCGCGCGAAGAACGACTTCGCGCTGGGCGCCGTCCAGTACGTCCAGGTGGAGCGGTACGTGTGGGTGGCGAACATGGTCGCCCAGCGGGGGATCAGGCCCAGCAGCAACGGGCCGCCGATCCGGTACGAGGCGCTCGACCGGGCACTGGACTCCCTCGGCGCGAAGGCGCTGGACCTGTCGGCGAGCGTCCACATGCCGCGCATCGGGTGCGGGCTCGCGGGCGGACGCTGGGAGCGGGTGGAGCCCCTGATCGAGCGGCGGCTCACCGACCGCGGCGTGCCCGTGACCGTCTACGAGTAGCACGCGAACGGAAGACGCGCGTCGGCGGTCGGTGTCACCGGCGGTCGTTAGGGTCGCGCAATGATCATCAGCAGCCCCCTGCCCTCCGGGCGGCCCATCAGCGACATCGGTGTGATCGAGGCGGACGGACGGTCCCTGGTCGTCGTCGCCGAGTACGGCGGCGCCTGGACGTGGGACCCCGCCGGGGACGTCTGGGCCAAGGCGCCGCTCCGGCCCCACTTCGACGAGTACCCCGACGCCGACCCCGACTTCGACTGCGTGGCCGCGGCGCCGCACGGCGACCGGCTGGTCATCGTGGGCGGCAGCGAGAACCACGCCATGGCCGCCTGGGACCTGCGGACCGGCGAGGTCCTCCGGCAGGTGGACGAGGAGGACGACCCGGTCACCGCCGTCGCCGCCGCCCGGATCGACGGCGCCACGGTGTTCGCGTCCGGCGACTACGGCGGCGGGCTCGCCCTGTGGGACCCGTCCGAGGCCGAGCCCGCGGAACTGGCCGTCGACCACGAGGAGGCGATCCTCGACCTCGCCGCGGGCACCGCCGGCGACCGTCCCGCACTGATCGCCGGCGGCTACGACGGGATGGTCGGCGTCTGGGACCTGCGCACCCGGCGGCGGACGGCCTGGTGGCGGGCCGGGGACGGGGAGCCCGTCCGCGGCGTCGCACTGACCCGGCTCGGCGACCGCCCGGTCGCGGTCGCGGGAGGCGACGGCGGCGAGGTGCGGGTGTGGGCGCTGGACGGCGACCGGCCGCTCCTCGCGACGCTCCCGGCCCACCCGGACCCCATCAACGCCCTGGACGCCGCCACCGTCGGCGGCCGCCCCCTCGCCGTCACCGGCTCCGAGGACGGCACCGTCCGGATCTGGGACCTCGCCGAGGGCGCGCAGGTCGGCGACCCGCTGCCGGGTGCCGCGGAGTCCGTGCTGATCACGAGCCTGGACGGCCGCCCGACCGTGCTCGCCGAAGGCCCGGGCGGAGTCATCCAGGCCCACCCCCTGACCTGACATCCCCCACCACCCGTCGTCCGTCCGGGCGGCGGGACGGAGACCCGCCTCGCCCCGTCCGTCCGGGGCGGGCGCGGGGTGTTCGACTCGGCGCCGGGGCTCGTCCACGCCGGGCGCTTGTCCGGGACGGGGTCAGTCGGTCGCGGTGAGGGTTTCGAGGACCTGGTCGCCGTACTTCGCCAGCTTGTTCTCGCCGACGCCGCCGACGCCGCCGAGCTCGGCGAGGGTCGTCGGGCGCACGGTGGCGATCTCGCGGAGCGTGGCGTCGTGGAAGATCACGTAGGCCGGGACGCCCTGCTCCTTCGCCGTCGCGGCGCGCCAGGCGCGGAGCCGCTCGAACAGCGGCGCGGCCTCGGCGGGCAGCTCGACGGGCGCCTTGCGGTCCTTCGCGGACTTGGCGGCCTTCGCGGCGGTCCGTTCGGGTTCGCGGCGCATCATCACCTGGCGGGCGCCGCGCAGCACCTCGCCGCTCGCGTCCGTGAGGACGAGCGCGCCGTAGTTGCTCTCGACGGCGATCAGCCCCTGGGCGAGGAGCTGCCGGACGACGCCGCGCCACTCGACGTCGCGGAGTTCGGGGCCGATGCCGAACGTCTTCAGCGAGTCGTGGTCGAACTGGATGATCTTCGCGTTCTTCTTCCCGAGCAGGATGTCGATGATGTGCCCGGCGCCGAACTTCTGCCGCCGCTCCCGCTCCAGCCGCACGACCGTCGACAGGACCTTCTGGGCCGGGACGGTCGCGTCCCACGTCTCGGGCGGCGTGATGCAGGTGTCGCAGTTGCCGCACGGCTCGGCGTCCTGCCCGAAGTAGTTCAGCAGCTGGACGCGGCGGCACCCGGGCGTCTCGCACAGCGCGAGCATCGCGTCGAGGTGGGTCGCCTGGCGGCGCCGGAACGCCGCGTCGCCCTCCCCGGAGTCGATCATCTTGCGCAGGTTGACGACGTCCTGCAGGCCGTAGGCGAGCCAGGCCGTGGACGGGAGCCCGTCGCGTCCCGCGCGGCCGGTCTCCTGGTAGTAGCCCTCGACCGACTTGGGCAGGTCGAGGTGGGCGACGAACCGGACGTCCGGTTTGTCGATGCCCATGCCGAACGCGATCGTCGCGACGACGACGAGCCCGTCCTCCCGCAGGAACCGCGACTGGTTCGTCGCGCGCGTCTCCGCGTCCAGCCCCGCGTGGTACGGGACGGCCTCGATGCCGTTCTCGGTGAGGAACTGCGCGTGCTTCTCCACCGAGTTGCGCGACAGGCAGTAGACGATGCCCGCGTCGCCCTGGTGCTCGGTCTGCAGCAGCCGCAGGAGCTGGCGTTTCGCGTCGGTCTTCGGCTCGATGCGGTACTGGATGTTCGGGCGGTCGAAGCTCGCGACGAAGTGCCGGGCCCGGTCGAGGCCGAGCCGGGAGGCGATCTCGGCGCGCGTCGCCTCGGTCGCCGTCGCGGTGAGGGCGATGCGCGGGACGTCCGGCCAGCGCTCGTGCAGCCCGGACAGCATCAGGTAGTCGGGCCGGAAGTCGTGCCCCCACTGCGACACGCAGTGCGCCTCGTCGATCGCGAACAGCGACACGTCGCCGCGGTCGAGCAGCTCGACGGTCGCGGGCAGCCGCAGCCGCTCGGGCGCGAGGTAGAGCAGGTCGAGCTCGCCCTGCGCGAACTGCGCCTCGACGATGCGGCGCTCGTCCAGGTCCTGGGTGGAGTTGAGGAAGCCCGCGCGGACGCCGAGGGCCCGCAGGGCGTCCACCTGGTCCTGCATGAGGGCGATCAGCGGGGAGATCACGATGCCGGTGCCCTTCCGGACCAGCGCCGGGATCTGGTAGCAGAGCGACTTCCCGCCGCCCGTCGGCATCAGGACCAGCGCGTCCCCGCCGGAGACCACGTGCTGGACGATGTCGCGCTGGCCGTCCCGGAACGTGTCGTAGCCGAACACGCGCCGCAGCGTCTCGTCGATCTCGTCCGTCACGAAGGACTCGGGAGTCTCGGGGGAGGACATCCGCCCATACTAGGAGCCGCCGCCGACACGGTGCGTCACTTCGCCACCTTGTGGATAACCTCCTCCGTCAGGCCGTCGAGATCGTCCGCGACGTGGGCGGCGAGCTCCAGGGCGTCCGGCGCGGGCGGGTGCGCGGGGCGCGGGATCGCGACCACCCGCATCCCCGCGGCGTGCGCGGAGCGCAGGCCGTTGGACGAGTCCTCGATCGCGACGCACGCGTCCGCGGGCACCCCGAGCTGCGCGGCGACCATGAGGTAGCCGTCCGGTGCCGGTTTGCCCCGGTCGACCTCCTCGGTGGAGACGGTCGCCGGGAACAGCGCGTCGACGCCGAGCCGGCCGAGGACGATGTCGATCAGCGCGCGCGGGGACGAGCTGGCGAGCCCCAGGCGGCGGATCGCGGCCATCCGGCGGACGGCGTCGCGCGCGCCCGGCAGGACGGGCAGGTGCGCAGCGTACCGCTGCGACATCCGGTCGATCACCGCGTACGCGACGTCCTCCGCGGACACCCCGTCGACCAGGTCGGACGCGATGTACGCGGCCCACTCGTCGGTGCTCATCCCCATCAGCCGCTCCTGCGTGTCCGGCAGCCAGCGCCCGCCGAGCTCGGCGACGTAGGCCCGCCGGACGTCCTCCCAGACGGGCTCGGAGTCGATCAGGACCCCGTCCAGGTCGAACACGATGGCCTCCAGGGGCATGGTCGTCCTCCGGATCTTCGCGGGTGCGTCTGGTGTGTCGGATGTCTCGAAAGCCGCGGCCGTTCTCGCGGGACCGCGCGGACGGCCCGCGCGGCCTCGGCGTCCTCGATGGGTACCCGGGGCGAGGGGAGCGGAACCCGATTCGGACGAATGCTGATTTTTCGGTTCTCGGTAGGGGGTGTCTGGCATGGTGGGTTTCCTCCGTACCCCCTCCGGAGTCACAGCAGAGGAGCTCTGCACATGGTTTTCGTCGGATTCCTCCTGGTAGCGGCGGCGATCACGGTCGGGGCGGGCGTCCTGCTCGCCAACAACGACCCCGCCGGACTGGTCGTCTTCGGCCAGGACGTGCCCGTCGTCGGCAACGAATGGCAGGTGTTCGTCGCCGGGGCCGCCGTCGCGGCCGTCTTCGTCATCGGCATGATGTTCACGTTCATGGGCGCCGGACGCATCCTGCGCGCCCGCCGCGACCTGCGCGACCTGCGCGAGGAGCACGAGGAGTCGCTCACCACCCTCGAGATGGAGAAGCGGCGGCTCGAGCGCGAACTCGCGCGCGCCCGCCAGGGCAAGGGCGGGACGCCGCCCGCCGAGCGGCAGCCCGGACGCCCCGGCCCCCAGGTGTGGCCGCCGCGCCCCGAGCCCGCCCCCGCCCCCGCCCCCGCCCCCGCAGGGCGCGGACCGTCCGTCACGTCGCCCTTCTTCGACCGGAGCGAATGAGGCCGTCTCCTACCTGACGGTGATCGACGCACCCCGCAGAATCGCCGCAGGGACTGATGGCGGCCCCGGGGTCGACCGCGCACCCTGGTGATGTGCGCATTCTTCTCAAGGTGGGCATCACCGCGGTCGCCCTGTGGGCCGCCACCGCGCTGATCCACGGCATCACCGTCCAGGGCGTCTCGAGCGTCGGCGACACGGCCGGCGGACGAGCGCTCACCCTCCTCGGCGTCGCCGTCGTCTTCGGCATCGTCAACGCGATCATCAAGCCGATCGTCAAGACGTTGGGCTGCGCCTTCTACGTCCTCACCCTCGGCCTCATCGGCCTCGTCGTCAACGCGCTGCTGCTCTGGCTCACCAGCGAGGTCGCCGCGCGCCTCGAACTCCCCTTCCACGTCGACGGCTTCTGGCCCGCCTTCTGGGGCGCGATCGTCGTCGGTGTCGTCGGCTGGGTGCTGAACCTGTTCGTGGACGACGACGACTGACCCGCCCGCCCCCGAACCGCCCGAGGACGCCCGCCCGCTCCTCGGGCACCCCGCATTCCCGACTCCCCCATGCTCCCTCGCCACCGGCGGCCGGCGCCGGTGGCGCCAGTGGCCGGGGCGGCCTGCTCGTCCGATCAGTCGGACGCGGAGGACGACCCGCCGGGCGCGTGGTCGACGCGCGTCTCGTCCTCGGCGACAGGTTCGGCGGTTCTGAGGTCCACGCGGGTCGCGTCTTCGACGTCCGGTTCGTCGGGTGCGGACTCCACGCGCGTCCCGTCCGGTTCGTCGGGTGCGGACGGTTCGGCGGTCGTGTGGTCCAGGCGGGTTTCGTCTGGTTGGTCGCGCGCGGCTGGTGGCCCGTCGGCGGTCGTGTTGTCGGCGCGGGTCACGTCCTGGACGGCCGGTTCGTCGGGCATGGACTCCACGCGCGTCCCGTCCGGTTCGTCGGTCGTGTTGTCGAGGCGCGTTTCGTCTGCGACGTCCGGTTCGCTGGACGCGGGCGGTTCGTTGAGCGTGGTGTCCGCGTGGGTTGCGTCCTCGGGTGCGGCGGTGCGGGGTGGCGCGTCCACGGTCGAGGTGGCGTCGGGCGACGAGCCGGGGCCGTCCTCGGGGTGCGGGGTTCGGGGTGCGACGGCGGCGCGGTTGAGCGGGCCGCGGGTCAGGCGGTCGGCGGGCTCCTCGCCGGCGTACTCGCGGTGGGCGGGCGGCGTCGCGCCGGGCGGGCCGACCAGGACCCAGCGGTGGGTGCGGACGGCGCCGACGAGGAAGTCCGCGTCCCGGACGTCCCCCGCGGTGATCAGCGCGTCGAACTCGGCGTCGTCCAGCGCGAGGCCCGCGGCGACGGGCGTCCCGACGACCACGTCGGCGGTGCGCAGGAGGACGTCGCCGTCGGGCGCGCGGCCGTCCAGATACGCGGTGAGCTCCTCGATGCGGGCCATCGCCCGGGACTGGTGCGCGGCGATCGCGTCGGGTTCGACCGACGGGTCGGAACCGCAGATCTCCTCCACGTGCTCTCGCGCGCGCGCCTCCGCGTCCTCGGCCGCTTGCAGTTCGGCGTCACGTGCGGCGAACTCGTCTTGCCCCTCCGTGGAACGGCGCTCCAGTTCGGCCGCCGCGTCCGCCGCGCGCCGGGCCGCCTCCTCGCCGGCCGCGCCCTCCCGCTCGGCCACGGCGAGGGCCTCCTCCCGCGCGGCCCGCGCCGCCTCGACGCGCTCCTCGATCTTCCGCGCGGCCTGCTTCGCCATCCGGGCCTCCAGGCCCGCCTCCGTCGCGCGATGCACCGCCTCCGCCGCGAGCCGCGCCTGCTCGCGGTGCTCGGCGTCCGCCCGCTCCCGCTCCGTCGCGAGCCAGGCGAGCTCCTCGCCGAGCCGCTGCTGCGCCTCCCGCGCCGCCCCGATCCGGGCGCTGCCGTCGGTGACGAACTGGTCGAGCCCGCGCCGCAGCCGGTCGGCCTCCTCCGCCGCGTGCCGGGCCTCCGCCGCCCGCTTCGCCGCCTCGTCCGCCTCCCGCCGCCGCGCCTTCACCTCGGCGCGCATGCTCCGCAGCCCTGACGGCGGCGACGCCACGTGCAGCCGCTGACCGAGCGACATCTTCTTCTGCATCGCCGACAGGGCCGACTCCGCCGACACCAGCCGGTAGTAGCTCGCGTGGCCCTCCGCCGCCGCGTCCGCGTCCGCCGCCACCGCCCGCTCGGCCTCGTGGACCGCCGCCGGCAGCGCCTCCTGCGCCCGCTGCAACTCGTCCGCCAGCGACTCCTCCGTCTGCCGCGCCGCCTGCATCTCGCCCTGCGCGGCCTGCGCCCGCTGGCCGAGTTCCATGCACCGCGCGTGGGCCGCGTCGGCGACGCGCGTCAGCTCCCCGGCCTGCGCGGACGCCGTGTCCGCGGCGGCCTGCAGCCGCTCCGCCTCCGCCTGCGGGCCCGCCAGCTCCGCCTCGGCCGCACGCTGCTCGACGTCCAGCCGCTCGGCCTCCGCCGCCGCCTCGGCGGCCGCGCCCTCCGCGGCCTCCGCCGCGGCCCGCGCCTCCTCGATCGCCGTGGCCAGCGCCGCCCGCTCCGCCTCGAACGCCTCGCGCCGCCGCACGTTCTCGGCCCGCACCGACTCCAGCGTCGCGTGGTCGCGCGGCCACTGCTCCAGCCACAGCAGCCCGCGCCGGAGCATCCGCAGCTCCGTGTCCCACGACTGCCGCCACGCCGCCCCGCTCGCCCGCAGCACCGCGCCGCGCACCCACGTCTCCGGCGCGGGCGGAACCGGCAGCTCCTGCGCCCGCGTGACGTCCGGCGCCCGCTTGAACTCGACGGTCCCGTGCGGCGGCTTCGGCCGCGCCGGCGGCTTCCGGGGCGGCTCGGGCGGCGCGTCCCCCGGCTCGGTGTCCACGGCCAGCGCGAACACCCCGGCGTCGTCCTCGAACCCGCGCAGCACCGCGGCCGCCTGCAGCGCCGTCGGCGCCAGCACGAGGGCCCGCTCGCCCGCCGCGAGCATGCCGTCCACGACCTCCCGGACGGCCGCCGCCACGTGCGCCTCCTCGGACACGGGCACGATGCGGACCCCGTCCGTCCCGTCCCGCGCATCCATGACGAACCGGGCGAGGGTGTCCCAATCCCCCGCGACCCGCCGCTCGCGGAACGCCCGCAGGGCCGCGAGCTGACCCGCCCAGCCGACCGTCCCCTCGCCGCGCGGCGCCTCCTCGAGCCTCTCGTACACGTCGATCAGCGCCGCGCACACCCGCTCGACGCCCTCATCGAACCCCCCGGCCCCGTCCCCCGAGCCGTCCGAGCCCCCGTCCCCACTGCCGTGGCCGTCGAACGTCCGCCCGGACCCGGCGGCGTCGTCGGGCTGCGCCCGCCCGCTGTCGCTCCCCGAGGCGGAGGCGCTGCCGGACGCCCCAGGCGGCGCGGCCCCCTCCGCCTGGCCGCCGGTTGCCGCGGGTTCGTCCGCTACCGCCTCGGCGGCGTCGTCCCGAGGCTCGAAGTCCGAGTCGATGGCCGCGCCGGCTTCTTCTTCGGCGGCTGGCAGGCCGGACGTCTCGTGGCGGAGCGCCCGCGCGTCGCCATGGCCGCCGGTGTCGCCGCTCCCCGAGCCGGTCGGGGGGAGGTCGTCGCCGGCGCCCTCTTCGGCCTCGCTCGGACGCTCCGGGGCCGGGGTGAAGCCGGACGCGCCGGGCGGGGACGGCTCACCTGCGGATTCGTCTTCCGCCTGGCTGCCGGTTGCCGCGAGCTCGTCCGGTACCGCTTCGGCGGTGTCGTCCCGAGGCTCGAAGTCCGAGTCGATGGCCGCGCCGCCTTCTTCTTCGGCGGCTGGTGGGCCGGACGTCTCGTGGTGGAGCACCTGCGCGTCTTCGGAGTCGTCCTGCGCGCGAATGCCGCCGCCGGTCGGGGGGAGGTCGTCGTCGGCGCCCTTTTCGGGCTCGCTCGGACGTTCCGGGGCCGGGGTGGCGCCGGACGCGGCGGGCGGTGCGGGCTCGCTCGCGGAGACGTCTTCCGTCTGGCTGGCGGTTGCCGTGGTCTCGTCCGCTGCCGGTTCAGGGAGGGCCGTGTCGTGGTCCGTGGTCATGATGCCGGACGTCGGGCTGTCGCCGGTGTCGTCGGTTTCCGAGCCGGTCGGGGGGAGGTGGTCGGCGCCGGCCTCTTGGGGCTCGTTCGGGCGTTCCGGGGCCGGGGTGATGCTGGACGCGGCGGGCGGTGCGGGCTCGCTCGCGGAGACGTCTTCCGTCTGGCTGGTGGTTGCGGCGGTGGGCTCGTCCGCTGTCGGTTCGGGGAGGGGTGTGTTGTCGTCCGTGCTCGTGGTGCCGGACGTCTGGCCGTCGCCGGTGGTCTCTTCGGGCTCGGTCGCATGTTCCGTGGCCGGGGTGATGCCGGACGCGGAGGGTGGCGCGGGCTCGCTCGCGGAGACGTCTTCCGCCTGGCTGCCGGGCGCCGGAAATTCGCCTGGTACCGCTTGGGAGTCGTCGGAGTTGGCGTCGTCCCGAGGGTCGACGTCCGCGTCGATGGCCGCGCTGGCTTCTTCGGCGGTTCGTTGGCCGGACGTCTTGTGGTGGGGCGCCTGCGCGTCTTCAGGGTCGTCTTGCGCGCGAATGCCGCCGCCGGTCGGTGGCGCCGTTGCAGGTACGTCCTGTGCGTCGCTGCTGGCCTCTTGGGGCTCGGTCGCACGCTGAGGGGCCGGGGTGATGCCGGACGCGCCGGGCGGTGCGGACTTGCTTGTGGGGGCTTCGGGGGCGTCCTGTGTGTTGGCGGCCGGGGGCGCGTCCGTGGCGGTGGTCGTCCAGTCCTCGTCGGCGGGCTCCGCGTCGCCTGCGGGGTCGTCGTTCGCCGGGGTGCTGGACGGCTCCTCCGCCTCCGCCGCCTCGTCGGCCGCGGGGGTGGGGAGGGGGAGGACGGCCGTGGGGATCTCGGACTCGGGGACGTACGTGGGGACGGGCTCGTCCCCCGGTCCGCTCGTTGACTTGTTCACCGACGCCATCCCCGTCCCGATCGACCTCGCGGCCGTTTCTCTCCTCTTCTGCTCCTGTCTAACGTCTCACATCCGCCGAAAGTGCGGGCGCGTGATGATCTTCACGGGCGGACGGGTCAGTGCGGGTTGGTCGCGAGGAGTTCGGCGAGCAGGTCGTCGAGGGTGACGATGCCCGTGAACTCGCCCTCGGCGTCGTGGACGACGGCGAGCGGCGCGCGGGTGCGGCGGAGGCGGCTGACGGCGTCGAGGACGGTGGTCTCGGCGGTGAGGACGGGCGCGGGGTGTGCGAGGTCGGCGGCGCGGCGGTCGCCGTTCGGTTCGGTGATCGCCGCTCGGACGTGCACGATGCCGGGGACGTCGGGCCCGCGGACGAGGAGGCGGCTGTGTCCGCTCGCGGTGGCGACGCGCCGGATCTGCGCGGCGGTCGCGTCCGGGGCGATCGTGGTGACGGCGGTCGCGGGGACGACGAGGCGGCCCACGGTGACTTCGCGCGCGGAGATGGCGCGGCGCAGGAGTTCGTGGTCGTGCCGGCCGATGAGTCCGAGGCGTCGGGATTCGCCGAGGAGGTGGCTGAGCCGGGCGGGGTCGGTGTGCTCGTCGAGTTCGTCCTTCGGTGTGACGCGGAAGAGGCGCAGCAGGGCGTTCGTCGTCGCGTTGAGCGAGGCCAGGACGGGACGGGAGACCTTCGCGAACGCGCGGAACGGGAGCGCGAGGAGGAGCGCGGCCCGCTCGGGGTGGGTGATCGCCCAGGACTTGGGGGCCATCTCGCCGATGACCATGTGCAGGAACGTGACGACGGCGAGGGCGCACGCGAGGGCGATCGCCTTCGAGCCGGCTTCGGGCACGCCGAGGGCGTGCAGGGGCGGTTCGAGGAAGTGCTCGAAGGCGGGTTCGGTGACGATGGCGAGGCCGAGCGAGCACATCGTGATGCCGAACTGGGCGCCGGCGAGCATCAGGGACAGTTCGCGGACGCCCGCGAGGGCGGCGACGGCGGGGCGGCTGCCGGACGCGGCGGCCCGTTCGAGCTGGGGGCGGCCCGCGGCGACGAGCGCGAACTCGGCGGCGACGAAGAAGCCGTTGCCGGCGAGGAGCAGGACGGTGATCAGGAGGGTGGTCAGCGGGTCCATGCGGCCTCCTGGTCGACGGCCTCCCGGCGGGCCGGCTCCGGACGGTCCGCGTCCGCGTCGGCGGCGTCGGCGGCGGCCTCGTCACCCGCCACGCTGATCTTCACTTTCTGCGCGACCCGCCGCGCGATCGAGACGACTTCGAGTTCGACGCGGCCGCCGGGGGCGCGGGGCGACACGGGCAGGCCGAGGTCGAGGGGGTGGCGGTCGCCGGGGGCGGGGAGGCGGCGCAGTTCGGCCATGACGAGCCCGCCGAGGGTGTCGTAGGAGTCGCCTTCGGGGAGGGTGAGGCCGATGAGCCGGGAGACCTCGTCGACGCGCAGGCCGGCGTCGACGAGCCAGGAGCCGTCGGGCGCGGACGTGGGGGCGTCCTCGTGGGCGTCGGTCTCGTCGGCGATCTCGCCGACGAGTTCTTCGGCGACGTCCTCGAAGGTGAGGATGCCGGCGAGGCCGCCGTACTCGTCGACGACGCACGCGAACTCCTCGCCGGTCTCGCGCATCTGCTCGATGACGCCGTACAGCGGCTGGCTGCCGGGGACGAGCAGGGCGGGACGGGCGATGCGGGCGAGGGGGGTCGCGGGGTCGAGGGAGTCGTCGGCGACTTCGCGGGCGCCCGCGACGCCGACGATGTCGTCGACCTCGGTGCCGTAGACGGGGTAGGTGCTGTGCCCGGTGTCGCGGATGAGGGCGATGAGGTCGCCGGCGGTGGCGTCGGCGGGCATGGAGCGGACCTGGGGGCGGGGGACCATGACCTCGTCGGCGGTGCGGTCGCCGAAGGAGAGGGCGCGTTCGAGCAGGCCGGACAGGTCGGCGGGCAGGTGCCCGGAGCTGTGCGACTTGCCGATGATGTCCCCGAGTTCCTCGAGGGTCGCGCCGCTGTGGAGTTCTTCGACGGGTTCGACGCCGACGGCGCGGAGGAGCCGTTCGGCGGAACGGTCGAACAGCCGGATCAGCGGCCCGAAGACCGTCAGGTAGACGAGGGTGGACGCGGCGAGAGCGCGCGCCAGGGATTCGGCGCGGGCGAGCGCGAGGTTCTTCGGGAACAGTTCGCCGAGGAGCATCTGGATGAGCGTCGCGAGGACGAATCCGGTGGCGAGGGCGATCGCTCCGGTGGCGCCTTCGGGGATTCCGGTGACGGCGAGGAGCGGTTCGATCAGTTCGGCGAGGGCGGGCTTGGCGATGAAGCCGACCACGAGGGTCGTCATCGTGATGCCCAGCTGGGCGCCGGAGAGCATGAACGACACGCGGCCGATGACCTTCACGGCCCGTTTGGCGGAGGTGTCGCCGCGTGCGGCGGCCTGTTCGAGCGCCGCGCGGTCGGCGGCGACGAAGGCGAATTCCTGTGCGACGAAATAGCCGGTGGCGGCGGTGAGGACGATCACCGCGAGCACACCCAGTACAGCGGTTACCACGATGCACCGGGTCTATGACTGGGGTCCGACACTGCGGACTCACTGCTCCTTTCAGCTGAGGCTCATCTGGGTAACGCCATCTTGCGCCATGACGTTCCCGGTGGAAAGAGTACGGCCACGGCTTTCGAACGCCGGAAGCCGTGGGGCGGCGGGGAGGGTGCCTGTGGAGAAAGAAGCTTGTCTCGCCTAGTGTCACGGATCACACTTGATGGGGAGTGTCTGCCCGATCCTGGTGCGATCCGTGCTCCCAGACGCACGGTCGGGCGACGCGCCCCCACGGGGACCTAGAGAAGACGCGGGGCTGACGTGGACGAGAGCGGGGCCGGGGCCGCCGCGCCCATGAGCCGGGAGGGGGTCGACCATGCCCTGCGCGGGCTCGAAGCGGAACGCGACCGCATCTCGGCGTCGCTGGTGGAGCTGGAGGGGCACGAGGGGCTGCGGCTGCTGAAGGGCGCCCGCCTGACGGGGGAGACGTTCCGGCGCTGGGAGGCGGCGCGGGCGCGGCTGGAGCTGCTGTGGCGGCTGTTCGAGGCGTACCGGGGGGTGCTGGACGAGGCGTCGGGGCTGCGCGACCGGTCGTCCCGCCCGGACGTGGCGACGCTGGCGGAGCTGTCGGGGCTGCTGTCGGGGGCGTCGGTGCCGCTGCCGGGCGGCGAGGTGCCGCTGGCGGACCGGACGCTGCTGGGGCCGCGGGAGCGGAGCGTCCCGCTGGACGAGGCGGTGGCGCTGATGTCGGAGGCGTTCGAGTTCGTGGCGCGGGAGGTCGCGGCGGCGGACGCGGCGTGGTCGGCGCTGCTGCTGCCGCTGGAGGAGGCGGAGGCGCAGTGGCGGGACGCGGCGAAGCTGGCGCACGCGCTGGACGGCACGCGGCATCCGGAGCTCGACCGGCTGGGCCGGGAGCTGACGGCGCTGGGCCGGGTGGTGCGCACCGATCCGCTGTCGCTGGTGCGGGACGGACGCGCGGACACGTCGCGGCTCGACCGGCTGTGCGGGACGCTGCGGGCGCTGGGCGACGAGCTGGCGGGCGTGACGCGGATGCGGGACGGCTACGCGGGGGTGGCGGCGCGGCTGGCGGAGTCGGTCGAGGAGGTCGCGGGCGTCGAGGCGGAGGCGGCCGAGGCGTACGCGACGGTGCGGGTGAAGATCGGGTCGTCGACGGTGCCGGAGCCGGCGCGGGGCCTGGCGGCGGGCCTGCGGGACCGGCTGGCGGCGCTGGAGCGGCTGCGGGAGGCGGGCCGCTGGGTGGAGCTGGCGGGGCGGGTGGCGGAGCTGGAGCGGACGGCGGAGGACGCGCTGGAGCGGGCGCGCAGCGATCTGCGGCTGAGCACGGGCCTGCTGGACCGGCGGGCGGAGCTGCGGGGGCGGCTCGACGCGTACCGGGCGAAGGCGGCGCGGCTGGGGCTGGCGGAGGACGAGCGGTTGAGCGCCCTGTACGAGGAGGCGCGGGACGTGCTGTGGACGGCGCCGTGCGATCTGCGCCGGGCGACGGCGCTGCTGGCGGAGTACCAGCGGACGGTCCGGGCGGGTGAGGCCGCCCGATGATCCGGTGCGCCCAGCCCGGCTGCGCGGGCGTCGTGGACGAGGACGGCTTCTGCGACGTCTGCGGCATGGCGCCCCCGGACGAGCCGCCGCCGGACCCGTCGGGGTCCGGTGCGTCCCTCGGCTCGGCCGCGACGATGCCGGGCGGGGCGCACGGGCCGGGCGGGGCGCGGGGCCCGGAGGCGCCGTCGGGCGGGAGCGGGTCGGGCGGGAGCGGGTCGGGGCGGCGCGGGATGCTGGGCGCCGGGCTGGTGGAGGTGCCGCCGGTCCCGGCGCGCGATCCGGCGTCGGCGGTCATGCGGAACCCGGTGGTGCCGGAGAGCCGGCGGTTCTGCAGCCGGTGCGGGGAGCAGGTGGGGCGGAGCCGCGACGGGCGCCCGGGGCGCACGGAGGGGTTCTGCGCGCGCTGCGGGCACGCGTTCTCGTTCACGCCGAAGCTGCGCCCCGGGGATCTGCTCGGCGGGCAGTACGAGGTGCTGGGCTGCCTGGCGCACGGCGGGCTCGGCTGGGTGTATCTGGCGCGCGACCACAACGTGAGCGGCCGGTGGGTGGTGCTGAAGGGCCTGCTGGACGCCGGGGACGCGGATTCGCTCGCGGCGGCGGCGGCCGAGCGGGCGTTCCTCGCGGAGGTCGAGCACCCCAACATCGTCAAGATTTACAACTTCGTGCGGCACGGCGACTCCGGCTACATCGTGATGGAGTACGTGGGGGGCCGGTCGCTGAAGGACATCCTGCTGAGCCGCCGCGACGCGGAGGGCGAGGACGCGGCGCTGCCGCTCGGGCAGGTGATCGCGTACGGGCTGGAGGTGCTGAGCGCGCTCGGCTACCTGCACGGGGTGGGGCTGCTGTACTGCGACTTCAAGCCCGACAACGCGATCCAGTCGGAGGAGCAGCTGAAGCTGATCGACCTCGGCGGGGTGCGGCGGATGTCGGACGCGGACGGGCCGGTGTTCGGCACGCCGGGCTACCAGGCGCCGGAGGTGGCGTCGCGGGGCCCGTCGGTCGCGTCGGACCTCTACACGGTGGGCCGGACGCTGGCGGTGCTGAGCTTCCCGTTCCGCGGGTACACGGCGCGGCACCTGCGGAGCCTGCCGCCGCGCCGCGAGGTGCCGCTGTTCGAGCGGTACGACTCGTACCACCGGGTGCTGCGGCGCGCGACGCACCCGGACCCGTCCCGCCGGTTCCGGAGCGCGGCGGAGATGGCGGACCAGCTGACCGGGGTGCTCCGGGAGGTGCTGTCGGCGGAGGACGGACGGCCGCGCCCGGCGCCGTCGTCGATGTTCGGGCCCGAGCAGTACACGGCGGGCGCGGAGGTCGAGGCGGCGCGGCCGGGCGGTGCGGCGCCCGCGCGGGTGCTGCGGGTGCCGGAGCCGGCCGCGGCGGCGGCGGCGCTGCCCGCCCCGCTGGTCCCGGCGGCGGATCCGGCGTCGGCGTTCCTCGCGGGCCTGACGGCCCGCGACCCGGGCGACCTGGCGGCCGCGCTGAGCACCGCGCCGGTCGCGTCTCCCGAGGTGAGGCTGGCGCTGGCGCGCGCGCGGATCGGGCTGGGCGACCCGGACGGCGCGGCGGCGCTGCTCGACGAGATCGAGGCGGAGCGGCCGGGCGACTGGCGGGTCGACTGGTACCGGGGGGTGCGGGCGCTGGCGGGCGGCGACGCGGCGGCGGCGGCGCGCGCGTTCAACGGCCTGTACGACCTGATGCCGGGGGAGCAGGCGCCGAAGCTGGCGCTGGCGTTCTGCCACGAGTGCCGGGGCGACGCGGCGTCCGCCGGGCCCTACTACGAGACGGTGTGGCGGACCGACCCGACGCACGTGAGCGCGGCGTTCGGGCTGGCGCGCGTCCGGCTCGCGGCGGCGGACCGGGCGGGCGCGGAGCGGGTGCTGGACGCGGTGCCGCGCATCTCCAGCGACTACCTGGCGGCGCAGCTCGCGGCGGTCGCGGCGACGGTGCGGGGCCGGGAGCCGGGCGCGCTGTCGGCGGCGGCGCTGCTGGCGGCGGGGCGGCGGCTGGAGTCGCTGCGGCTGGACACCGAGCGGCGCGCCGCGTTCACGGCCGAGGTGCTGGAGGCGGCGCTGGCGTGGGTGCGGGCGGGCGCGGGCGGGGACGCGGGCGGGTCGGCCGCGGCGCGGTTCCGGTCCGGCCGGAGGCTGCTCGGCACGCCGCTGCGGGAGCCCGCTCTGCGCGCGCGCCTGGAGGAGACGTACCGGCTGCTGGCCAAGCTCGCCGACACCCGGGACGTCCGCCACGCGATGGTCCGGCGGGCCAACGCCGTCCGCCCGAGAACGCTGCTGTAGCCGATGACGCCCCCCACGCCCCCCACGCCTCACGCGCCCCCCGCCGCCGCCCCGCCCCCCGTCCCCGACCAGGGAGCCCGCCCGATGAGCGACCTTCCCGAGTTCCGGATCAGCGTCGACCAGAACCCGTACCTGCCGGACGGCGGGCGGGACATGCACGCGATCGTGTCCGTGGAGGCGCGGGCGCCCGGCGGGGGCGGCGCCGGGACGGACGCAGCGGCGGCCGAGGTGATCGTCATCGACACGTCCGGGTCGATGTCGTTCGGCGGCAAGATGGCCGCGGCGAAGCGCGCGGCGGCCACGGCGGTCGACGTGCTGCGCGACGGCGTGCACTTCGCGGTCGTCGCGGGCGCCAACCGGCCCCGGATGGTCTTCCCGCAGGGGGAGCGGCTGGTGCGCGCGGACGCGCGGACGCGGCAGAGCGCGGTGCGCGCCGTCCGGCGGCTGGACGCGGCGGGCGGGACGGCGATCGGGTCGTGGCTGCGGCTCGCGGACCGGCTGCTGGCGGGGCACGACGGCGCGGTGCGGCACGCGATCCTGCTGACGGACGGCAAGAACCAGCACGAGTCGGCGGCGGAGCTGGACGCGGTGCTGCGGCGGTGCGCGGGCCGGTTCGTGTGCGACGCGCGCGGCGTCGGCACGGACTGGGAGGTCGCGGAGCTGCGCAAGATCGCGTCGGCGCTGCTGGGCGGGTTCCTGGACGTCCCCGACCCGGCCGACCTGGAGGCGGACTTCCGGGCGATGGCGCGCACCGCGATGGGCAAGCGGGTCGCGGACGTGGCGCTGCGCGTGTGGACGCCGCAGGCCGCGGAGCTGCGGTTCGTGAAGCAGATGGTCCCGGCGGTCGAGGACCTGACGGCGCGCCGCGTGGCGTCCGGGGAGCGGACGGGCGACTACCCGGTGGGCGCGTGGGGCAGCGAGGCGCGCGAGTACCACCTGTGCGTGCGGGTCCCGGCGGGCGCGATCGGGCAGCGGATGCGGGCGGCGTGGGTGAAGCTGGTGGCGCCGGGCGGCGCGGTGCTGGCGTCGGGGAACGTGCTGGCCGAGTGGACGGACGACGAGGCGCGGTCCACCCGGATCAACCGGCGGGTCGCGCACCACACGGGGCAGTCGGAGCTGGCGGAGGCGGTGCGGGAGGGGTTGGAGGCGCGCCGGGCGGGGGACGAGGAGACCGCGACGCGGCGGCTCGGCCGGGCGGTGGTGCTGGCGCGCGAGGTGGGGAACGAGCAGATCGCGGGGCTGCTGGACCGGGTGGTGGAGGTGGTGGACGGCGAGTCGGGGACGGTGCGGCTGCGGTCGGGCGTGGCGAAGGCGGACGAGATGGCGCTCGACACCCGGTCGGTGCGGACGGTGCGGACGGTGCGGACACGGCCGGGTCCGGCGGGGGATCATGGCAGTGAACCGGAACATTCCGGCGAATCGGACGAGGCGCGCCGGGCCGAGCAGGCGGGGCCGCCGGGAGAGGCGGGGAGCTGAGGCCATGCCGGTATGCCCGATCGGTCACCGGTCCGACGACGCGGAGTACTGCGACGTGTGCGGCCGTCCGATGGACGCGACGATCCCCGCGAGCACGATCGCCGGGTTCTGCCGCCACTGCGGCACGCCGCGGACACCGGACGCCCGCTTCTGCGAGAACTGCGGCACGCGGTTCGAGGAGCCGCGGCCCCCCGAGCACGGCGCGTCCGCCGGCGGCCGGGGCCTCCCGCGCATCCCCGGCCCGCGGCCGCCGGTCAGCGCGCCGCAGGGCTGGGTCGCCGTGGTCGGCGCCGACCGCGCCTACTACAACTCCGTGATCGCCGAACTGGGCCCGGACGCGCCCGACCTGGACTTCCCGCCGTACTGCCCCGAGCGCCGGATCCCGCTGCGCGACGGCGAGGTGTGGATCGGGCGGCGCAGCGCGTCCCGCGGCATCGCCCCCGCGATCGACCTCGGCGAGCCGCCCGCCGATCCCGGCGTGTCGCACCTGCACGCCGTCCTCAACGCGCACGCGGACGGCACCTGGACGCTCACCGACCACGGCGCCCGCAACGGCACCACCATGAACGGCGAGGTCGAGCCGCTGAAGGCGATGGTGCCGGTGCCGGTCGGGGACGGCGACCGCATCCACGTGGGCGCCTGGACGACGATCACCCTGACCAGGCGGGGCGGGCCATGACCGCCACTCCCCCGCGCGACTCCGCGCCCGACGAGCCGCCCGAACCCCCCGAACCGCCCGAACCCCCCGCGCGGCCCGCGCCGTCCGGCCCGTCCGAGCCGGCCCGGACGGGCTGGACGCGGCGGACGCCGAGCACGATCCCCGGCCGGATCCGCCTGCAGCTCGCGCTCGTCCTGCTCGCCCAGGCGGGGCTGCTCGCGGTGCTCGCCGTCGCGGTCGACGACGCCCGCGACTCCGTCCGGATGATCGGGCACGAGGAGGGGCCGCAGGTCGTCGCCACCGGCACCCTGTACTTCGCGCTCAGCGACATGGACGCGCAGGTGTCGAACGTCCTGCTGATCGGCGCCGACCACGGGCTCGGCATCGGGCGGGCGGAGAGCCTGCGGATCTACGAGGAGCGCCGGGCGCAGGCGGACGCGGCGGCGGTGCAGGCCGCGCAGCTCGCCGGCGGCGACCCCGCGCTGCGCCGCACCGTCCGGGACGTCCTGGACGGCCTCGGCCGGTACGAGCGGCTCGTCGGCCGGGCGCTCCAGCTCAGCGAGCAGGCGGGGCACCCGCCGGGGGAGCTCCCGCCGGACGTCGTCGACGCGTACCGGCAGGCGACCGACCTGATGAAGCTGGAGATCCTCCCGAAGGCGTACAACATCACGCTCGACAGCGGCGCGCGCGTCGAGCAGGCGTACGAGACCGAGCGTTCGGACGTCCTGGCCGGGAGGGCGTGGCTGCTGCTGCTGGGCGCGGTGTCCCTGGGCCTCCTGCTGGCGCTCCAGGTGTACCTGGCGCGCACGTTCCGGCGCCTGCTGAACCCCGCGCTCGTCCTGGCGACGGCCGGGACGGTCGTGCTCACGGCCGTGGCCGCCGCGCTGCTGACCGCGCACGCCGGGCATATCGAGCGGGCGAAGGAGGACGGGTTCGACTCGATCCTCGCGCTGTCGCGGGCCCGCGCGATCAGCCACAACGCGTTCGCCGACGAGAGCCGCTTCCTGCTCGACCCCGGCCGCGCCGACACCTACGACCAGGTGTACCTCGACAAGTCGCTGTCGGTCGTCTACCCCGACATGGGCGACCGGCCGCTGAACCTGGAGAACTACTACGCGGCGCTCCAGGGCGCGCTCGCGGCGTACGAGCCGGGCACCGGGCGGGACGCCCCGTTCCTCGGCTTCTTCGGGGACGCGGCGAGCGCCGCCCGGCGGGGCCGCGAGGCCGACGCGCTGAAGCGGACCCTGACCGCCTACCTCGCCGTCCAGCGGACCGACGAGGAGATCCGGCGGCGCGCGGCCGAGGGCGACCGGGCCGCCGCCATCGGGCTGCGGATGAACCGCACCGCCGGCGCCCTGCACGATTTCGCCGCCTACGACGCCGCGCTGGACGCGCTGACGTCGGTGCACCGCGACGCGCTCGACGACGCGGTCACCGCCGCCGACGGCGGGCTGCGCGGCTGGACCGCCGTCCCGGCCGCCGCCGTCGCCGCGACCGCGCTGCTCGCCGTCGCCGGCGTCCGGCCCCGGCTCGCCGAGTTCCGCTGACCGAGCCACCAGGACCCAGGAGGACCCCGTGCGCGCGACCCGACCCGCCGCCCCGGCCCTCGCCGCCGCCCTCGCCGTCCTCGCCGTCCTGCCGGCCGCCGGCTGCGGCATCGGCGGCCCGCAGCGGCGCACCATCGCCGACAACGCCCGGCTGGTCGTCGGGGTGAAGGAGGACCAGCCGGGCCTCGGCGTCAAGCGCGCCGACGGGACGTACGCGGGGTTCGACGTCGACGTCGCCACCTACATCGCGGGACGGCTCGGCGTGCCGCCCGAGCGGATCACGTTCACCACCACGAACTCGTCCGTCCGGGAGGAGGCGCTCGCCGCGGGCCGCGTCGACATGATCGTCGCGACGTACTCGATCACCGCGGCGCGCAAGCGGAAGGTGGCGTTCGCCGGGCCGTACTACGTGGCCCACCAGGACACGCTCGTCCGCCCCGGGCTGCCGGGCGTCGAGGACGTCCGGGACCTCGCGGGGCGGGAGATCTGCGCGGTGACGGGGTCGAACTCGTGGCGCCGCGTGATCGAGGAGCGCGAGGTCGCGGCCGTGCCCGTCCGGTACCCGACGTACGGGGCGTGCATGGAGGCGCTCGCGCGCGGCGACCTCGACGCCGTCTCGACCGACGACCTCATCCTCGCGGGGTTCGCGGGGGACGGGCCGGGCCGGATCCTCAACGACCCGTTCACGGACGAGAAGTACGGCGTCGGGGTGCGCAAGGGCGATCTGGAGGGGTGCGCGGCCGTGAACCGGGCGATCACCCGGATGTACCAGGACGGGACGGCGGAGCGGCTGCTGCGCAAGTGGTTCGGCGAGTCGGGGCTCGACCTGACGACGAGCGTCCCCCAGTTCGAGGGCTGCTCGTGACGCCCGTCCCGGACGGACGGTCCGGGGAAAGGGCCCGGGTCAGCCGCGGGTGGCGGACGGCATGGCGGCGAGGGCCTCGCGGAGCGTGTCGTGGACCGGGACGTACTTGTCGACGCCGGTGATGCTGAAGACCCGCTGCACCCGCTGCGGGAGCGCGACGAGCGCCAGGTAGATGTCGCGCTCCAGGGCCCGCCGGTTCGCGACGACGATGACGTTGAGGCCGGTGGAGTCGCAGAACGTGACCTCGCGCATGTCGACGACGACCGGTCCGCCCGCGCCCACCACCTCGAGCAGCGTCTCCTCGAAGCGTTCGCGCGACACCACGTCGATGTCGCCCTTGACGCGGACGAGGGTGCAGCGGTCGTCCCGCATGAGGTTGATGTCGAAGTCCATGGTCACCTCCACGCGCCCCTGCTCATCGAGGTCCCCCCAGGGCCTCTCAGGTGACTCCTCAGCATTACCTACTCGGCGCCCGCAATCCAAGGCTTGCCGGTGAAAGGGCCAGGTCGCCCGAGCTTGTCCCCGGGACCGTAACACGCCGGGAGGGGGGCGCCGCGCGCCCGCGCGGGCAAAAACTTACTCAACAGAAACTTACCTTGCAGTAATGAATGGCCGGCCGGATGGGCGCCGCGTCCAATGGGATAGATCTCACAGAACCGGTGCCGCTACCCGGGAACTCGCTTCCGCGCGACCCCTGACCAGGGCCGCGACCATTCCCCCTCACTCCGTGGTGAGAAAATCGGGGCGGACGCACGGGCGGGGATCGACCCGGGCGTTACAGTGGCGTTGGCGAAATCGGGAGGCTGGATGTTCTACACGTTCATGACGCGCGTGGTGCGTCCGATCCTCTGGCTGCTTTTCCGCCCCAAGGTGGAGGGCGGGGAGAACGTGCCGAGCTACGGGCCCCTCATCGTCGCCAGCAACCACCTGTCGTTCATCGACAGCTTCATCATCCCGCTCGCCGTGCCGCGCCCGGTGACCTACATCGCCAAGGCCGACTACTTCGAGGGCGGCGGGCTGAAGAAGGGCTTCGTCCGCTGGTTCCTCACCAACCTCGGGCACGTCCCGGTCCGGCGCGGCGCCCGCCGCGCCGCCATGGGCGCCCTGGAGCAGGCCGCCGAGGTGCTCGACAACAGCGGCGCGTTCGCCGTCTACCCGGAGGGCACCCGCTCCCAGGACGGCCGCCTCTACCGCGGCCGCACCGGCATCGGCTGGCTCGTCCTGGAGTCCGGCGCGCGCGTCCTGCCCGTCGGCCTGGAGGGCACCGAGAAGATCCAGCCGATCGGCGCCTCCTGGCCGCGGTTCTTCGGCCCGCGCCCGACCGTCCGCATCGGCCCCCCGATGGACTTCTCCCACTACGCCGACCTGCCCCCGGCCAAGGCCCGCCGCGCCATCACCGACGAGATCGTCGAGACCATCCAGAAGCTCTCCGGGCAGGACTACGCCGGCTGCTACAACGAGCGCGCCGACCACCAGACCTGACGCCCGCCCGCCGGGGTCTCCGCGCCCGCCGGGTGTCCGCGCCGGGCGTGTCGCCGGGCCGGTTTCGCCCGCCCTGCCCGTAAGGTCGCGGGCATGGCGCACCGGCTCCTCCCGCTCGTCCTCGCGGCGGCCCTGACCGCCGCGGCGGCGTCCGCGTGCGGCGGCGACGAACCCGCCCGGACGTCCGGCGGCGGCGGGAGCGTCGCGGTCGCGGGCATCGGCTACACCTCCGACCAGCTCGCCCAGGCGCTGCTCACCGAGCTGACCGGCTACCAGCGCGGCGGCGACCCCGACCTCGGCGAGTACGGGACGCTCCGCGCCATCCGCAACGCCGCCCGCCTCCAGGACGGCGTGGAGCTGGACAAGCCCCGCTGCGGGAACGGCGCGGGCGGCCCCGGCGGCCGGATCCCCGCGAACGTCCCGGCCGCGCTCGTCACGTTCGCCAAGGGCAACGGCCAGACCGCGACCCAGACCCTCATGGCGATGCCCGCGGACGAGGCCGAGGAGCAGGTCAACGCGCGCGTCCCGTCCGGCTGCCTCACCTTCCGGACGCGGCTCGGGTCGAAGTGGGCCGAGCACCGCGTCACCGAGTCGCCGCGCGGCGCCATCGGCCAGGGCTCCCGCACCGTCGGCGTCACGACGATCGCCGGCACCGCCCACACGAAGGCGTGGTACGTCGTCTTCCGCGGCCGCGACTACCTCGCGACGATCTCCGTCGTCGGGCCGAACGCGTCCCGGGACGAGGCCGAGCGCATCGCCGCCGAGGCCCGCGAGCACGCCGGGCGGTTCCTCCCCTGACACCCGCGGCGCGCACCGGATAATCTGCCCCTAAGCGGCAGTGCGGAAGACGGGCGGGAGAACTGTTGATCGGCAAGCAGGGCCGGGTCACCGGCAAGATCGGCCCCGGGCTCGTCGGCGAGGTCATGATCCCGATTCGCGGCGGCGTCGAGGCGTTCTACGCGCACCCGGTCGACCCCCGCGACGAGATCTCGGTCGGCACGCTCGTCATCGTCGTCGAGCACCAGCCCCCGCGGACCGTCTACGTGGCTCCCGCCTTCGGCTGACGCACGGAACGCACCGGGAACGGACGACCGCGCGCGAGTGAACGTTCGTCCCGTTCGCCGGGAACTTCCGTGTCGGCGAAACCGTTCGCGCTTCCGCCGCGTCCCATCGGTAACGCGGACGAGCCCTCCCGTATCGGGCCCGCCGCCCGAGCACGGAAGGGGGCCGGATGGCCATCATCATCGGTGCGGTCGTCGTCGGACTCATCGTTCTGATCATCCTGTTCAAGCTCATCTGGAAGGTGGCCGAGCCGAACGAGGCGCTGATCATCTCGGGTCTCGGTGCGCGCTCGAAGAGCGAGACGGGGCTCGACAGCCTCGGCTTCAAGATCGTCACCGGGAAGGGCACCGCGGTGCTCCCCGGCTTCCAGACCGCCCGCCGGCTGCGCCTCGACAGCCGCGCCGGGAACCTCGAGGTGCAGTGCGTCACCCAGCAGGGAATCCCGGTGCACGTCCGCGGCGTCGTCATCTACAAGGTCGGCGACGACCTCGTGTCGATCGCGAACGCGGCCCGCCGGTTCCTGGAGCAGCAGGCGTCCATGGACGGCGCCATCCACGAGCTGTTCACCGGCCACCTGCGCTCGATCATCGGCAACCTCACCGTCGAGGACCTCATCCTCAACCGGGAGCGGCTGACCAGCGAGACCCGCATGTCGGCCGCCGACGAGATGAGCAAGCTCGGCCTGATCGTCGACTCCCTCCAGATCCAGGAGATCGACGACGAGACCGGCTACATCGTCAACCTGGGCCGCCCGCACGCCGCCCGCGTCTCGTCCGCGGCCCGCATCGCCGAGGCGGAGCGCAACCAGGAGGCGACCCGCCGCGAGCAGGAGACCGAGCGGGAGAACGCCGCGGTCATCCGCGACACGGAGATCAAGAAGGCCGAGTACAACGGTGAGGTCCAGCAGGCGGAGCAGCAGGCCCGCCAGGAGGTCATCCTCCGCGAGACCCGCAACGCCGAGCTGGAGGCGGAGCGCACCGAGAAGCGGCTCGAGTCGGAGGTCCGCAAGCCCGCCGACGCCCGCGCGTACGAGCAGGTCAAGCTGGCCGAGGCCGAGCGCGAGGAGCGCATCGCCTACGCGCAGGCCGCCGCGACCGAGGTGCAGCTGAAGGCCGAGCGGGAGGCGGAGGCCACCCGCATCCTCGGCCAGGCCGAGGCGGACGCCATCCGCCAGAAGGGCCTCGCGGAGGCCGAGGCCATCAAGGCGCGGGCCGAGGCCCTCGCCGAGAACACCGACGCGGTCATCGCGCAGCAGCTCGCGGAGAAGTGGCCGGAGATCGTCGAGGCGGGCGCCGAGGTGTTCGGCAACGTCGACAACATGGTCGTCCTCAACGGCGCCCAGGGCGTCGAGGACATGCTCGCCAAGGCCCTCACCCTCGGCGGCACCGGGCTCGGCGTCGCCCGCCAGCTCCTCGGCAACCTCAACGCGACCCCCGCCGCGCAGCCCGCGGCCAACGGCCACGCCCCCGACACGCCCCTCCCCGCCGAGATCGCCAAGACCGCATCCCCCAAGGAAGACTGACCGCCCCTGCGCCGAGGCCCGGCCGGACGACGGCGTCCGGCCGGGCCTTCGCGCGCCGGGACCGCGCCGGTCGAGAGGCGGCTCGCCCTTGGTCAGTAGTGGTAGCGGGCTTGCAGGATGATGAGTTCGTCGTCTCGCGGGAGATAGACGAGACGGTGCTCCTCCGTAATTCGCCTGGACCAGGCACCCTGCAGCGCATGCTTCAGCGGTTCGGGTTTCCCGATGCCCTCGTACGGGTCGCGCAGGGCGTCGTCGATGAGGCGGTTGATCCGTTCCAGGACCTGCCGATCGCTGGAGAGCCAGGAGGTGCAGTCCTCCCACCCTTCGGGGGTGAAGGACGGTTTCACTGATCCCCGTCGGGGTCGATCGGCTCACGGATCTCGTGGCGGCCCTCAAGGGCGTGCTGGTAGGCCGACATGAGGCGGCGCATGTTGGCCGGGGAGCGCAGCAGGTGCGCGATGTGATCTGCAATGTAGGATGTCCCATGTCCTAGGGAGGGGTGTATGGCGGAAGTCGAGTTCGATGCGGACGTCGCCGCGTGGCTGCGGGCGCGGGCGCTGGATCCCACGGCCGCGGACGCGTCGGTCGAGGGGGCGCGGCGGCACGCGGTCGCGGTGAACGAGCGCTCGCGGGCGCTGCTCGCGGACCCGTTCGCCCCGGCGGACGAGCGCGACGAGCGGATCGGCGCCCCGGACGGGGCCGTGCCGGTGCGGGTGATCGAGCCCGTGAAGCGGGTCGACGAGACCGCGATCCTGTTCTTCCACGGCGGCGGCTGGATCGCCGGGGACCTGCGGACCCACCTCCAGCACATGCGCCGCCTCGCCGCCGGGACCGGACGGACGGTCGTCGGCGTCGACTACCGGCTCGCCCCCGAGCACCCGTACCCGGCCGCGTTCGACGACTGCCTCGCCGCCGCCCTGCACATGGCCCGGGACAGGCGGGTGGCCGTGGCCGGGGACAGTGCGGGCGGGCAGCTCGCGGCGTCCGTCGCGATCGCGTGTCGGGACGCCGGGGTGCCGCTCGCGGGCCAGCTGCTGGTCGTGCCGGTGACGGACGTCGCGGGCGGCTACGCCGACCCGGCCGTGAACGCGCGGTACCCGTCCCGGGCGAAGCGGGCGGAGGGGTACGGGCTGACGCTGGACGGCATGCGCTCGTTCGCCGGCCTGTACGCGGGGCCCGGCGGCGACTGGCGGGTCTCGCCGCTGCGGGCCGCCGACCTGGCGGGCGTCGCGCCCGCGGTCGTCCACACCGCCGGGTACGACCCGCTGTGCGACGAGGGCGACGCGTACGCGGCGGCGCTGCGGGACGCCGGGGTGCCGGTCGTGCACCGGACGTGGCCCACGCTGAACCACGGGTTCTTCGGCCTCGGCGGGGTCTCCGCGACGGCCGAGGCCGCCGCGGCCCAAGCCACCGCCGACCTGCGCGACCTCCTCGACGGGTAGGCGGAGAGGCCCGGTCCCCGCGGGGGCCGGGCCTCTCCGCTCTCCGCTAGGACGACACGGCCGCCGCGAAGCGGGCGGTGATCCACCGCGGGTCGGTGATGGCGGTGCCCACGACGACCGACGTCGCGCCCGCCTCGATCGCCGCCGCGGCGGCGTCGGGCGAGTGGTAGCGGCCCTCGGCGATGAGCAGGGCGCCCGGGAGCGCGGCGCGCAGCGCGCGGACGAGGCCGATGTCCGGGCCGTCCGGGACCGGGCCGGGGCCGGTGTAGCCGGCGAGGGTGGTGGCGACCATGTCGGCGCCCGCCTCGGCCGCCGCGACGCCCTCCTCCAGCGTCGCGACGTCCGCCATGAACAGGGCGCCCGCGTCGTGGACGGCCGCGATCGACTCGGCCACCGGGCGCCCGTCGGGGCGGGGGCGGAACGTGGCGTCGGCCGCGACGACCGCGGCGCCCGCGGCGACGACCGCGCGGGCCGCCTCGACGGTCGGGGTGATGAACACGCCGTCCGTCCCGTCCTTGGTGAGGCCGATGACGGGCACGGCGACCGCGTCCGCGATGGCGGCGACGTCCGGGACGCCGCCGACGCCGCCGCAGCGGATCGCCGCCGCGCCGCCCGCCTCGGCGGCCCGCGCCGACCGGGTGAGGGCGGCGGTGTCGCGCAGCGGGTGCCCGTGCCCCGCCTGGCAGGACACGATCAGCCGGTTCCGGACGAGCGCGGCGAACTCCTCGGACGTCATGCATCCCCCTCGTGGTCGGTGGCGGCTCGGGCGAGCAGCGCGGCGCCGGTGAGCGGCGCGTCGGTGCCGAGCGCGGCGGGCAGGATCGGTGTGGCGCGCAGCGGCGGCAGCGCCTCCGCACGGAACGCGGCGGTGACCGCGTCGAGGAACGGCGCGCCGACCTGGGCGACGCCGCCGCCGACCACGACGGCGTCCGGGTCGAGGACGGCGAGGAGCCCGGCGAGCGCGCGGCCGAGCAGCGCCCCGGCGCGGCCGGGGTCGCCGGTGGCCGCGATGGCCGGGCCGGACACCGCGGCCTCCAGGTGGTCGCGCCGCCCGCAGCCGCACGGCACCGGCCCCCGTTCGGGGACGAGCAGGTGCGCGAGTTCCCCGGCGGTGCCGTGCGCTCCGCCGTCGAGCCGTCCGCCGGTGGTCAGCGCGCCGCCGACGCCGGTCCCGACGGACACGTGCAGGACGCGGTGGTACCCGGCGCCCGCGCCCCGCCGGGCCTCGCCGAGGCCCATCGCGCGGACGTCGTTGGCGACCGCGACGGGCAGGCCGGTCAGGTCCGCGAGGACGTCCCGCACCGGCGTCCCGGACCAGCCGGGCAGCACGTCCGTCGCGGACACGACGCGCCCGGTCGCCGGGTCGACGACCCCCGGCGCCCCGACGCCCAGCGCGCGGACGCCGGCTGCCCGCAGCCGGTCGCCGGTGCCGCCGCCCGGGGGGCGGCTCCCGTCGCGGGCGTCCTCGGCGAGGCCGTCCAGCAGCCGGGCGGCGGCGGCGAGGACGGCCTGCCCGCCGCCCTCGGGAGTTGGGACGCGGCCGCGGTGCAGGACCGTTCCCTCGGCGTCCGCCAGCGCGGCCGCGACCTTGGTGCCGCCGATGTCGAGCGCGGCGTACCGGACGGCGGTCACAGCAGGCCCGCGGCGGCGAGCCGCTCCCGTACCCGTCCGGTCTCGGCGGCGTCGAGCTGCACCTGCGGCGGCGCGGTGACCGGGTGGTCGATGACGCCGAGGAGGTGCAGCGCGGCCTTGAACGCGCCGAGCGCCGACGAGCCGCGGCCCATCCGGTCGGTCGCGCCCGCGTTGACGATGTCGAACAGCCGCAGCAGCCGCTCCTGCTCGGCGCGGGCGTCGTCCCACCGGCCCTCGGCGCAGTGCCGGTACAGCCGCACGTACCCGGCGGGGTCGACGTTGCCGAGGCCCGGGACGACCCCGTGGACGCCCATCGCGACGGCCGTGTCGACGGTCAGTTCGGCGCCGGTGAGCACGCTGAACCCGTCGATCCCGGCGTCGCGCTGCGCGAGCAGGAGGGTGCGCAGGGCGCCGTCGTCGCCGCTGGAGTCCTTGACGCCCGCGAGGACGCCGTCGGCGGCGAGCCGCAGCAGCATCGCGCCGTCCAGCTTGGTGTGGACGGACACCGGCAGGTCGTAGGCGTAGACGGGGACGGGCACGGCGGCGGCGACGCGGCGCAGGTGGTCCTCGATCTCGGCCGGGTGGGTGCGCGTGTAGAACGGGGCGGTCACGACGACCCCGGCGCAGCCGGCCTCGGCGGCGGCGCGGGCGTGCTCGATCACCCGGGGGGTGGTCATGTCGATGACGCCGCCGAGGACGGGCACCCGCCCGGCGGCGTGCTTCACGGCGGTCTCCAGCACGGTCCGCCGGTGCCCGTCGGGCAGGAACGCGACCTCGCTCGTCGAGCCCAGGACGAACAGGCCGTCCACCCCGGCGCCGACGAGGTGGTCGATGAGCCGTTCCAGGGACGGGACGTCCACGTCGAGGCCGGGGGTGAGCGGCGTGCAGACGGGCGGCACGACGCCGCCGAGGCGGGTGGGAGCGGGAGCGGTGGTCACGGTTTCTCCAGGGAGGCGGTCGGGACGGCGAGGTCGGACGGGTCGGTGACGGGGTGCAGGCACCGGTACCGGTGCAGCGGGTCGGCCGCGGACTCGAAGGCGGGCATCGCCTCGGCGCAGTCGGCGGCGGCGCGCGGGCAGCGGGTGCGGAACGGGCAGCCGGACGGGGGCCGGACGGCCGAGGGGACGGGCCCGTCGAGCCGGATCGGCTCCATCGGGTCGAGCAGGCTCGGCGTCGCGGACAGCAGCGCGCGGGTGTACGGGTGGCGGGTGCCGTCGGCGGCGACCGTCCCGGCGGGCGCCTCCTCGACGATCCGGCCGAGGTACATCGTCACGATGCGGTCGGACATGCGGCGGACGGTCTGGATGTCGTGGGACACGAACACCATCGACAGCCCGAGCCGGTCCTTGAGGTCGAGCAGCAGGTTGAGGATCTGCGCCCGGACGGACACGTCGAGCGCCGACGTGGGTTCGTCGGCGACGAGCAGTGACGGGTCGAGCATCAGCGCGCGGGCGATCGCGACGCGCTGCCGCTGCCCGCCGGACAGCTGCGCGGGCAGCGCGGCGGCGGTCGACGGCGGCAGCCCGACCAGCGACATCAGTTCCCGGACGCGCTCGTCCCGTTCGGCGGGCGTGCCGCGCTTGTGCACGTCGAGGGGGTCGCGGAGGATCGTGCGGACGGGCAGCCGCCGGTTGAGGGCGGTGGCGGGGTCCTGGAAGACCATCCCGACGGACGCGCCGATCCGGGCGGCCCGCTCGGCGCGGCGGAGCCCGCCGAGGTCGTCCCCCTCGAACAGGACGGTGCCGGACGTCGGGCGCAGCAGCCCGACGAGCACCTTCGCGAGCGTCGACTTGCCGCACCCGGACTCGCCGACGATCCCGACCGTCTCGCCGGGCGCGACGGCGAGGTCGGCGCCGGTCAGCGCGTGCACGACGTCCCGCCGGAACGGGGAGCCGCCGCGTGCGGGCAGCCGGACGTGCACGTCGCGGAGTTCCATCACGGGGGTGGTCATCGCTGCTCTCCCGTCTCGGCCGGAACATGCCCGGCCGCGTCGTCGGCGGGTGCGTCGGCGGGTGCGCCGGCCGGGTGGTGGCAGGCGAACGCGTGCCCGTCCGGGGTGCCGGACGGCTCGGGCCGCTCGGCGCACGCGGCGGTCGCCGCGGCGCACCGGTCGGCGAACCGGCAGCCCGGCGGGAAGCCGGACGGCGACGGCACGACGCCCGGGATCTGCACGGGCCGCGCGTCCGGGGTCTCCAGCGACAGCACCGCGCCGAGCAGGCCGCGCGCGTAGTGGTGCCGGGGCGCGGCGACGACCCGGGAGGTGGCGCCGGCCTCGGCGACCTGCCCGCCGTACATGACGACGACGCGGTCGGTGACGTCGGCGACGAGCGCGAGGTCGTGCGAGACGAGGATCAGCGCGAAGCCGAGCTCCTCGCGGAGCCGCAGCAGCAGCCGCATGACCTCGGCCTGGACGGTGACGTCGAGGGCGGTGGTCGGCTCGTCGGCGACGACGAGGCGCGGGTCGCGCGACAGCGCCATCGCGATCAGCACCCGCTGCCGCTGGCCGCCGGACAGCTCGTGCGGGTAGCTGCGCAGCGTCCGGTGCGGGTCGAGGCCGACGAGGGTCAGCAGCTCCTCGGGGGTGCGGGTGCCGCCGCGGCGGGTGAGCTGCCGGAGCTGCGCCCGGATCGTCATCGCCGGGTTCAGCGACGACAGCGCGTCCTGGTAGATCATCGCCATGTCGTGGCCGAGCAGTCCGCGCCGCTCGCGGGCGGGCATCGTCCGCAGGTCGCGGCCGTCGAACAGCAGCCGTCCGCCGAGCTTCGCGGCGCGCGGCTCCAGGCCCATGATCGCGAGGCTGGTGAGGCTCTTGCCGCAGCCGCTCTCGCCGACGAGCCCGACGACCTCGCCGGGACGCACGTCCAGCGACACCCCGTCGACGACGTCGACGTCGCCGTAGCGGTCGGGGAACGCGATGGTGAGGTCCTCGACGCGCAGCAGCGGCTCGCCGTCGGGGAGGGGGCGGGCGCGTGCGGCGAGGCGCCGCCCGGCCTCGTGCAGGCCGTCGCTGAGCACCCGCGCGGGCTCGGCCGCCCGCTCGGCGGACGGGGCCGCCGTGCGGGCGTCGCCGCCCTTGCCGTCCTTGCCGCCGTCCTTCGCCGCTGCGGAGCGGTCGGCGGGCGCGGCCCAGGCGTCCGAGATGCCCTCGGACAGGATGTTCAGCACCAGCACCGTCACGAGGATGAACAGGCCGGGGAAGAACGTCGCCCACCAGCCGCCGGACAGGACCAGCGCCTTGCCGTAGGCGATGACGCTGCCCCAGGACGGGTCGGGGTCCTGCACGCCCGCGCCGATGAACGACAGGCTCGCCTCGAACACGATCGCGTTCGCGACGATGATCGTGACGAAGACCAGGACGGGCGCCGCGCAGTTGATCAGCACGTGGCGGCTCAGGATGTGCGCGCGCCCGGCGCCGATGATCTGCTCGGCGGCGACGTAGTCCTCGCCGTACTGCGACATCACGTTGGCGCGGACGACCCGCGCGACCTGCGGCACGTACAGGAACGCGATCGTGCAGATCAGCACCGGCAGGCTCTTGCCGAACACGGTGACGATCACCGCGGCGAGCGCGACGGCCGGGAACGCCATCACGACGTCGAGGCACCGCATGACCAGCTCGTCCACCGCGCGGTGCGACGTCGCCGCGAGCGAGCCGAGCAGCGCCCCGACGACCAGCGCGAGCAGGGCGGCGCCGAGGCCGATGGCGAGGGACCAGCGCGCCCCGTACATGACGCGGGCGAAGACGTCCCGGCCGACGCGGTCGGTGCCGAACCAGTGGTCGGCGGACGGCGCCTGCCCGGCGACGCCCGTGGTGAGCGGGTCGTGCCCGCTGACCAGCGGCGCGCACAGCGCCGCCAGCACGATCAGCAGGAGTAGCGCCAGCGCCGCCCGGGACGCCGGCCGCAGCCGGCGCACCGCGCGGGACGCCGCGCCGGTCGCCGCACCGAGCGGACCGCTCATCGCGTCGCTCCCTTCAGCCGCGGGTTCGCGAACAGGTACAGGACGTCCACCAGCAGGTTCACCAGCAGGAAGCTCACCGCGACGCAGAGCACGACGCCCTGCACGAGGGCGAGGTCCCCGGCGGTGACGGCCTGCATGATGAGCGTGCCGAGGCCGGGCAGCCCGAAGATCGCCTCGATGACGACCGTGCCGCTGAGCAGGTAGCCGATCTGCAGGCCGAGCACGGTCAGCGGGGTGATCAGCGCGTTGCGCAGCACGTTGCGCCCGACGACGACCGACCGCGGCAGCCCGCCGCCGACCGCCGTCCGGACGTAGTCGCGGTCGAGTTCCTCGACCATCGCGGTGCGCACGACGCGGGCGAGCTGGGAGCCGACCGGCAGCGCCACCGCGACGGCGGGCAGCGCGAGGCTGCGCAGCCATTCGCCGACCGAGTCGGCGGGGTTGACGTAGCCGCCGGTCGGGAACCAGCCGAGGCGCAGCGCGAACCACTGGATCAGCAGGATGCCGAGCCAGAACGACGGCATCGCGACACCGGCCATGGACACGGCGCGGATGACCTGGTCGGGCCAGCGGTCCCGGAACAGCGCCGCCGTGACGCCGAGCGCGAGCGCGACGAGCACGCCGAGCAGCACCGACAGCACCGCGAGCTGGAGCGTCAGCGGGAACGCGGTCGAGACCGCCTCGGTGACGGGGCGGCTCGGCGCCGCCGTCACCCCGAGGTCGCCTTGCAGCAGGTCGCCGAGAAAGCGGGCGTACCGGAGGGGGAGCGGGTCGTTCAGCCCGTTCTCCTCCGCGTACGCGGCGCGCGCCTCGGGTGTCGAGCCCTCTCCGAGGGCGTTGTAGGCGGGGTCGCTCGGAGAGAACCTCAGGACGACGAAGACGAGCAGCGTGACGCCCAGCACCATCGGTACCAGGAGCAGCAGCCGGCCCAGCGCCATCCGCAGGATCGTGGCCATGGATCGATGTCCGTTTCGTCTGCGGTCAGGCGGTCACGCGCGGCCGACGTCGAGGAACGACAGGCCGGTCGTGGCGAGCGGCTTGAAGCCGCTCAGCGCGTCGCCGTTCCATGCGGTCGGCAGCTTGCGGTGGAAGATCGGGTACAGCGCGGCCTGCTCGGCGACGATGTTCATCGCCTCGGCCCACATCCGCTTGCGCGCGGCCTCGTCGGTCTCGCGGGCGGCGTCGTCGAGCAGCTCGACGACCTTCTTCGCCTCGGCGGTGCCGGAGTTGTAGCTGCGGGTCTCCGGCCAGGTCCCGACGTAGAACCAGCGCATCAGCAGGTCGACGTCGTTGCCGAACACCGACGGGTCGCCGGGCGCGGCCATCACCTGGTACTTGCCGTTGTCGATCTTGTTGGCGTACTGGCCGCCGGACTGCCCGACGTTCAGCGTCGTCCGCACCCCGATGGCGTCCCAGCTCTGCTTGATCAGCGGGACGCAGTCCTTCACGAAGTCGGTGTCGGTGGTGACGAGCTCGACCTCCAGGCCGTTCACGCCCGCTTCCTGCAGCAGCTTCTTCGCCTTCGCCGGTTCGTGCCCGTAGACGGTGGACGCCCGGACGTAGTCGGGGTGGCCCTCGGGCAGGAACCCGGTCGCGGCGGCGGCGTTGCCGAGCAGCGCCGTGTCGATCATCTTCCCGGTGTCGATCGCGTACTGCAGCGCCTGCCGCACGCGGACGTCGTCGAACGGCTTCTTCTTGCAGTTGAACATGAGGAACAGCAGCCCGAAGCTCTGCACGGACTCGACGTCCATGCTCTTCGACAGCTCCTCGACGTTCAGGTACGGGACGGCCTCGATCACCTGGACGCGCTTGGACTGCAGGGCGGTGACGCGCGCGGACGGGTCGGTGATGAGCAGCCACGTCATCGTCGGAGCCTTCGCGGGCCGCGGCCCGTTGTACGCGTCGAACTTCTCGAACTTCAGGCCGCTGCCGGCGTTCGCGGCCGTCAGCTTGAACGGGCCGGACCCGGTGGGCAGCGCGTCGAACTTCTTCTGGTCCGCCTCGACGATCTTCTTGGGGACGATCCGGACGACCGACAGCCGCTCGCCGAACAGCGCGAACGCGTACTTGAGCGTGAACTCGACGGTCTGCTCGTCGACCTTCTTCACGCCGTCGAGGAACGGCAGGAACTGGGCGAACAGCGACTCGTTGTCGGGGTCGAGCACCCGCTCGAAGCTGAACACGACGTCGTCGGCGGTCACCTTGGAGCCGTCGTGGAAGGTGGCGCCGTCGCGGATCGCGACCCGGTAGGTGGTGTCGTCGACCTGCTCGGGGTCGGCCTTGGCGAGCGCGTTGAACGGCTTGCGGGTGACCGGGTCGAGGTCGACGAGCGGTTCGAGGACGTGCTGGTTCGCGGCGGTGGCGACCGCGCTGGAGGACGTCATCGGGTCGAAGCCGCCGGACAGCGCGTAGGAGAGGGCGGCCTGGATGCCGGTCCCGCTCCCGGAGCCGCCGGTGGAGGACGGGCCGCTGCAGGCCGACAGGCTTGCGGTGATGGCCGCGGCGGCGCCGAGCATGCCGGTGTAGCGCAGGAAGTCGCGGCGGTTGAGGCCGGCGCCGCGCGGGAGATCGGTCACGACGTCTCCAGGGGTCGGAGGGGTGGGAGGGCGACGGAGGGAGGATGTAGGACATCCAACGTCGCTCGTCGGTGTACCGTAGGCGTCGGCAACGGCCCGGTCAAGTGTCGAGCCGGCCGCGGCGCCCGGGAGCAACCCGGACGCACCGGACGCGAAGGGGGAACGGGACGCGATGACCGTCGGTCGCACGCGTGGACGCACCACGAGCAGCCGCAACAGCCGCACCGAGGAGGTGCAGCAGCGGGTCAAGCAGCTCATCCTCGAGCGCGGCCTCGCCGTCGGCGACCCGATGCCCACCGAGTTCGAGCTCGTCGAGGAACTCGACGTCAGCCGCAACTCGCTCCGCGAGGCCCTCAAGGCCCTCCAGGCCGTCGGGATCGTGGAGATCCGGCACGGCTTCGGCATGTACGTCGGCAGCATGTCGCTCGGCGCGCTGGTCGACGAGCTGACCTTCCACGCCCGCATCTCCAAGCGGCAGGGCCGCGACGACCTCGCGCACCTCGTCGACGTCCGGGAGATCCTCGAACGCGGCCTGATCGATCAGGTCATCGACCGCGGCCTGAACTCCGGCACCCCGGACCTCGACGAGGTGATGCGCCGGATGGAGGTCGAGGCCGACGCGGGGCAGGTCACCCCCGAGACCGACCGGCTGTTCCACGAGCTGCTCTACCGGCCCCTCGCGAACCCGATCGTCAACCAGCTCCTCGGCGCGTTCTGGGACGTCTACCGCACCCTGCAGCACGACCTCGCCCCGGTCGTCCAGGAGTCGCACGACGTGGCCGCGCGCCACCGCGACATCTACGAGGCGCTGCGGGCGGGCGACCGGTCGGCGGCCGCCGCCGCGATGGCCGCCCACTTCCGCGGCATCCGCGACCGCCTCGAACTCCGCGCCGCCGGGCACTGACGCCCGCCGCCCGCGGGCCGGCGGGGGCCCGCGGGCCGGGCGGCTCGCGGGTCAGGTGGCGGACGCCCGCGCCAGGCCCCCGCGGACCTTCCGCCGCGGCCGCTCCACGGCCTCCTCGGCGCCTTCCGCCGGGACGCCCCGCGGCGGGACGCGGACCTCGATGCGCCCGTCCCGCACCCGCGTCTGGTAGTGCGGCTCCGGCGTGCTCGCCGGTCCGCGCACGATGCCGCCGTCCTCCAACCGGAACGTGCTGCTGTGCCAGGGGCAGGTGACGCACCCGTCCTCGAAGGTCCCCTCCTCCAGCGGGCCGCCCATGTGGGTGCAGGTGGCGCCCAGCGCGAAGATCCGCCCGCCGTCCCGGTAGAGCAGGATCGGCGTCCCGTTCACCTCGACCCGGTGGGGCGCGCCCTCGGCCAGTTCGGCGTCGTCCAGCAGCGGCGTCCACGCCTCCGGCTCCTGCTGCCACGCGGTGCGGTTGACGTTGACGCCCTGGACGAACGACATGTGCCCACCCAGGTAGCCGCCGACCCCCAGCACCCCGGCCCCGGCCCAGCCGAGCGCCCGTCCCGCGCGGCGGTTCCCGCGCTTGCGCATGATCATCGAGGCGACGAACAGGCCCAGCGCCGTGTCGTTGACCAGCGCGTGCACCAGCCCCACCCGCCGCTCCGGGCCGATGGTGTCGGACCAGTCGTTCACCCCGGTCAGCACCGTCGGCACCGAACTGGCGATCCCGACCTTCACCAGCAGGTCCGCCGCGGGCTCGGCGGCGCGCCCCCCGATGGCGTCCAGCAGCGCGGCCATGTTCCACGCGCCGATCGTGACGTCGGTGAGCGCCGGGTGCAGGGCATGCCCCAGGCTCGTCCCGCTGAGCAGGTTGCGGACCGCCTTCGGCCGCACCACCCGTCCGGCCGCCTTGGTCGCGGGCTCGGCGACGCGGTCGAGCGACTCCATCTCCCCCAGTCGACGCGCTGCCCGATGCGGCATGCTCATGTGGCCCTCCCCGTTCACCGTGGTCACGCTCGGTGGTCGTCCGACTCGTTACATCGCCTCCCTATCCGGCGGACGCCCAGGAAAACCCCGAAGCGCGTCCACGGGGCCCGGGGGACGGCCGCGGCGCGAGGGTTGACGCGGGCGCCGTCCGCGCCTAACTTCACCCCGCGAGAGGACATCCCATGTCCCATATCGGAGGTAAGACATGCCCCCGCGCCCCCGCGCCACAGCCCGCAGAGCCGCGGCGGCCGGCGCCGCCGCCGTCACCGCCCTCGCCCTCGCCGCCCCGCCCGCCCGCGCCGCCACCGGGCAGTCCGCCGTCGTCTCCCAGGACTGCACGTCCGGCCGCATCCAGGAGACGGTCGTCAACGACACGCCGTCCGCCACGACCTTCACCCTGACCTGGCCCGGCCAGGGCACCTGGACCGCCCGCGTCGCCCCCGGCGACCGCGCCCACTTCCACTTCACCAAGCCGTCCGGCACCGCCTACACGTTCCGCACGACGACCCCGCAGGGCTTCGACCAGACCGACTCCGGCGTCCTCGACTGCTCCGGCGCGCTCAGCGTCCGCGCCGCCATGGACTGCGCCGCCCCGCACCGCCTCCGCCTGGTCCTCGACAACCGCTCGGAGACCGCCAAGCGGTTCACCGTCGCCTGGCCCGGCCGCTCCGGCTCCCCCTGGACGGTCGACGTCCCCGCCCGCTCCGGCGACGACAGCCTCTACTGGACGGTCCCCGACGGGACCCCGTACACGTTCAACGTGTCGTCCGGCTCCTGGTCGAAGTCCGTGTCCGGCACGTCCGGCTGCGGCCTCGACTCCGGCGAGCCCGGCATGAACGCGCAGAAGGTCCTCACCACCTCGACCGTCATCGACGGCCTCGGCAAGGCGCCGAAGTCGGTCCGCATCCCCGGCCTCGCCGTCGCCAACGACGGGACGGTCGTCGCCGTCATGGACGCCCGCGTCGACGGCAGCTACGACCTCGGCGGCGGCACGAACAACATCCAGATCGCGATGACCCGCAGCACCGACGGCGGCACGACCTGGACCCGCCCGAAGATCATCGCGAAGCCCGCCAGGACCTCCCAGGGCTACGGCGACCCGAGCCTCCTCGTCGACCGCGAGACCGGCAAGATCTTCTGCTTCTTCACCTACGCCCCGGCGCCCGGCGTCGGCTTCTGGGGCTCCCAGCCCGGCGACACCTCCGAGAACTCCACCACCAACACCCACATCACCTACATCACCTCGACCGACGGCGGCGCCACCTGGAGCGACCCCGTCGACCTCAACCCGGTCGTCCGCGACCCCGCGTGGGGCGGCATGTTCGCGTCGTCCGGGCACGGCGTCCAGCTCGACTCCGGCCGCCTCGTCCAGCCGATCGTCTACCGCCTGAACAACCGGTCTCACGCCGCGAACATCTACTCCGACGACCACGGCGCCACCTGGCACAACGGCACCACCGCCGCCGCCGGCGTCAACGAGAGCAAGGTGATCCAGCGCGCCACCGGCCGCGTCGCGCAGAACCTGCGCCACGACGCCGGCGGCGACCGCTGGTACGCGATGGCCGACGACGTCACCGCCCCGTGGGGGACGGCCTGGAAGAGCGGCCTCATCGACCCGGGCAACAACGGCGACGAGATCTCGTACCTGCGGCCCGTCCCGGGGACCCCGGCTCTGACGGGCACCGCCCTGCACAGCAACACCGCCGACACGTCCCGCACGGACCTGACCGTCCGCCTCAGCCGGGACGACGGCGTGAGCTGGCCGCGCCACGCCCTCATCAAGCCCGGCGCGTCCGGCTACTCCACCATGGCCGTCCTCGCCGACGGCTCCGTGGGCGCCCTCCACGAGATCGGCGACACCGGCGGCATCGTCTTCACCCGCTTCACCCTCCCCTGGGTGGAGAACTGACCCGCCGTCCACGCGCGAGGCCCGCCCGGTTCCGCCCGGCCGGGCCTCGCCCACCTTCAGGGGCCCAGGGCCCGGCCGGGGAGGTGGTGTGGCGAGGAAGTGCCGTGGGGCCCGCTGACCGCACCCGCCCCCTCACCACCCCCGCCCCGTGATGGACACTCGGGCGCACCCCGGCCAACCGCCGAAGGCTCCCCGCCCGTCGCGCCCGGTGCCATCCGCCCGCTCGTTCCTCCGGGAGGGGCCGCACAAGGGGCGCCTCCGGCCTTGCCCTACCCGTCCAGGTACAACAGCGCCGTGATGGTCTTCTTGCAGATGTCGCAGTGCATGGGGGCCTCCTCGCTCGCGAGATCGGCCTCGACGGTGGTGATGCGGTCGATGACACCGCTCTCGCGCTCGGCCTCGAAGGCCGCACGCCACCGCACCGTGTTCTCGGTGAGGTCGGCGACGTAGCGGGCGGTCATCTCGTAGAACGACCTGACGCCGTGTTCCCGCATGTAGCCCCAGTTGAACTCCAGGGACCGCAGTGCGATCGGGAACGGGTGCGTGACCAGTCCCTGTGCCCAGCGTTCGGACACGTCCGCGACGTCGAGGCGGGTCGCACGCTCGTCCAGGACGGCCCACATGCCGGAGGCATCGTACTCGGCGGTGACCTCTGCAAGCAGCTTCGAGGCCGCCTCAAGGTTCGCGGCCTTGCGGTCGAACAGCGCCAGCGCCTCCTCGACCGCCGGACCAGCAGGCTCCTTGCGGGCCGCATCGATGGCCGCCTTGAGGTGGACGGCGTAGGCGGCCTCCCACGACAGGTGTTCGCCGAAGGCGTTCCAGGGGTCAGGGAACCCCCTCTCAGCCACGGCGGCGAAGATTCGATCTCCTTGCGCTCCCATGCCTGCCTCCGATGCTCGGACGGTGCGAGGTGCACCTACATCCTGAGTTCGGAATCGAGGGCTGTGAAGAGGTCGGTGACCGGAACCCGTTGCTGGTCGCCGGTCTCCATGTTTCTGATCGTGACCGCTTCCTCGGCGTGCTCGCTGTCGCCTTGCAGCAAGGCGAACCGGGCGCGACGGTCGGCCGCCCATTTGAGCTGCTTGCCCAGCTTCTTGCTGGTGCCGAGGAAGACTTCCGCCCGCCACCCCGCACGCCGGAACCCCTGCGCGAAACCGAGGGCGTCCGTGGCGTAGTCGTCGTTCATGATCGTGACCGCAATGTCGATACGGTCCGTCCCATCGTCGGCGTCTCCCAGTGCGCCGATGATGCGCTCGACCCCGATCGAGAACCCGCACGCGGTCACGTCCGGGCCGCCGAGAGTCCGGATCAGGTGGTCGTACCGGCCCCCGCTCGCGATCGAGCCCGGCATCCCCGGCGACACCACCTCCCAGATCGCCCCGGTGTAGTAGTCCAGCCCGCGCACGAGGTTCGGCGCGAACCGGATGCGTGCCGCGCCGACGTGCGGCCCCGCCAGCTCCAGCAGCCGGTCCACCTCGGCGAGTCCTTCGCGGCCGTCCGCGTTGTCCTTCAGCGCCGCGCGCATCCGCTCCACGGCGTCGTCGGCGGTGACGTCCCGGACCAGCTCCCCGGCGATGCCCCGGTCCAGGCCGCGCGCCTCCACCAGCTCGGCGACCACGGACGCCGGCTCCTGCTTGTCCAGCTTGTCCAGGGTGATCAGCGCGCCCGCCGCCCGGTCCGCGGCGACGCCGTACACCTGCATCAGGCCGGACAGCGCCCGCCGGCTGTTGACGAGGATCGTGAAGTCCCGGACGCCCATCGCGTCGAGCGCGTCCGCCCCCGCGCACACCACTTCGGCCTCCACCAGGGGCGACGACGACCCGACGATGTCGATGTCGCACTGGGTGAACTCGCGGAACCGGCCCTTGCCGGGGCGGTCGGCCCGCCAGACCGGCCCGATCGCGTACCGCTTGTACGGGGTGGGGAGGCGGCTGCCGTGCGCGGCGACCACCCGTGCCAGCGGGACGGTCAGGTCGTAGCGCAGCGCCATGTCCGCCTCGCCGCTCGCCTCGTGCGCACCACGCTTGAGGATCTTGAAGATGAGCTTGTCGCCCTCGTCCCCGTACTTGCCGGTCAGGGTCTCCAGGCGCTCGAACGCCGGGGTCTGCAGCGGCTCGAACCCGTACCGGGTGAACACCGACCGTGCCGCCTCGAAGACCCGTTCACGCTGATAGAGGTCGGTCGCGAGAAAGTCCCGCGTCCCCGACGGCGGTTCGAACTGCTGCGACGCCATGGAGGTCCCTTCGTTTGCCGCTGTGCTTGCGAGACGTCCACCAACGTAATGGAGCCGTCACCGCCACACGGGCAACTCGACCCCGACGTGCGGCGCCGCCGCATCCACGTCCACGCCGACTACGTTCGCACCGTAACCACCGCCCCGTGCATCGATGGTCAACGGTTGCGCCGCGACGCCGACCGCGACGGCATCGGCAAGCTCGTGGTCGGCGCCGTCGTCCACACCGGCGGCCGAGGGGAGTGAGGGGGAGTTCTGCTCAGCGCGCGTCCGAGGCGGCCCGGACGGCCTCGCGCAGCACGGACGGGCGGGCCAAGAGAACCGGCCCGTCCGGGTCCTTGCTGTCCCGGACGGCTACCGTGCCGGGAAGCGCGGCAAGTTCGACGCAGTCGCCGCCGTTCTCGCCGCTCCGGCTTGCCTTGCGCCAGGTCGCTTTGCTTAGGTCCATCTCTCAAGCGCCTCTCTCATCACATCGCGTGACATGTCCTCTGGGAGCGCCTTCGCTCGCAACTCTCTCAGTGCGGCTGAGATTGGCGTCAGGTCGGCCGGGTTGTCGGTCGTGATACCGCGGACGACCGTCTCCATATATGCCACCTCGCTGCGGTCCTCCATGGTAGCCACCACGAAGGCGCCGCCCGTTCCGGCTGGACGCCAGTTATTTCGTACGACCTGGATGACGACGTTCGGGAGTTCGCTCTGGGCGATGAGGTGTGCAACCTGCTCTTGCATCACCTTGGCTGAGCCGATGGCGTAGTGGAGCACGGCCTCACTCAAGAGGGCAGTGAGGATGGTGGGGGCCGGTTCTTCCCTGGTGAGGATGCTTTGACGTGCGATGCGGGCTTCTACGGCTTCGTCATTGCTCAGAAAGGCGCGAGCGTAGTCGACGGTCTGCAAGAGGCCGGGGACGATTGTGTGCTGCCATGTGACCAGCTCGATGGCGTCGGCTTCGACCTGTGGCCAGTCGAACCAGATCGGAACCGGATGGCCGTCCTTGTTCAGGTCCGCCCACAGGCTGATGAGCGCCCCGCCCGCTTCGAGGTAGTCGTCCACTAGCTCGACGTAGGAGCGGGTCGCGCGCTTCTTACCGGCCTCGATCCGGCTTACCTGGGCGGGGCTGACCTTCGTCAGGTTGGCGATCGTCTCCTGCTTGATGGTCTTGGCCTCGCGGAGCCGCCGCATCTGACGTCCGAGCGCGACGAGGGCGGGGGATTCCTGGGGACGCTGACGCCGTACCGCCATGATCACTTACCTCTCCCGGTAATTTGCACCTACGGCGGGGGCCGTGCTCTTGGTCGCCACTTTGCTGTGGCATGCCGATCGTAGCTCCGAAAGTGGCTGAATGTGTGGTGTTCACCACACACAGTGATGGGAGCTGGGCGCATGATCGAGGCGACGCATGCGGAGATGGTGGTCAAGCGCCACCTCGGGTCGGTCGCGGAGGTTCGGGGGTTCATACGGCTCACGCTGGCGCCGTCCGGGGTGGACGACTTCGTCCCGTGCCTGGTCGCGAGTGAGCTGGTCACGAACGCGATCCGGCACACGACCGGGCCGGACGACGTCACGTTCCGGCTCGGGCACAACGAGGACGGCTCGCTCTGGATGGAGGTCCAGGACTCCCACTGGGAGGAGCCGCGCGTGCAGCGGGCCGACCTGGACGGCGAGTCCGGGCGCGGCCTGTTCGTCGTCGAGCAGTACACGCGTTACTGGGGCGTGCGTCCCCTGTCCGGCAACACCGGCAAGGTCGTCTTCGCGGTTCTGAACCCGTGAGGTCGTGAGCGGGGGGACGGCCCCCTCACGTCCGCACCGTCCCTCCGCTTCCTCGCCCGCAGCTTCGACCGGCGTGACCGGTGCCCTGGCGTCATCCCCGGGTGCCGGAAAGGCGTTCGCCGCCGCCGGGCCCAGCCCGTCCGGGCACGTCTGCCGAGGCGTCCCGCCGCCGCACGTCCGCCCGTCCGGGCCGGTTCGAGGTGGTGGCGCAGGTGTGAGCCCCCCGCGCATGCATGTCCGCGAGTGCCGTCGACGAGGACGGCGCCGGGCCGGGGGCCCGATCGGAAAACGGAGGTCCGATCCATGCACGACGAGCACAACGCAGCCGCAGGCCCCTTCCCGGCCTGGCTGGACCACGATCCCGAGCAGGTCCAGGCGGCCCTGGCCCGCCGCTTCCCCGGCGTCCCGTCCTGGCACGGGGAGTGGACGGGGTCCTGGTGGTCGATGGTCGGCGACCGCCTCCTGGAGGCCGCCTGCCCCGCCACCCTCGCCGACATGATCCAGACGGCCCTGTCCGCCACCCGCCCACCACCTTCGCGCCCGGCCCCGCCAGCACCCCCGCCCCCGCGCCCGGTTCCGGCGGCGACCCCGCTCCCGTCCAGGGCCCCGGCCCCGCCCGAGTCCCCGGCGCCGCTGGCGAGCCCGGTCGCCGTCCCGGTCCCGGTCGGTCCGGCGCAACCGTCCCGTCCGGTGCCACCGCCGGAGCTGCGCCCCCGCCTCGAACCCCGCCCGCCCGTCCGTCCCCGACCCCGTCCGGTCCCACACGCCGGGACGTCCCCGACCTCACGCCGACCGAGCCGCCGCCCCACCGACCACCACCGCCACGCCGCCACCCACCGCCGTCCCGCAGGCTTCCTCACCCGCCTCCGAGCCCTACTCCACCTCCCGGCCCCCGCCCGCTGACCCCACCCGCCCGGCCCAGCCTCACGACGCGCGCCGCGCTCCCGCCCGCCGAGCAAACGGAGAGCTGACGGCCCTCGGCGCCCGGCGCCCTGGCAGGCATGGTCGGCCCAGCAGGGGACGCCGTTGTCGGCCCGGGCGTCGATCACGCCGGGTTCTCGGGCCGCGCGGACGTCGTGGACAGCCGGGGGCAGGGGGCCGGGGAAGCCCGCAGCAGCCCCCCGGCCGGATCGGCGAGGACCCGCCCGTTCACCTCGCGTTTCGTCGGCTTCCCCGAGCGGGAGGGCGGTCCGTGGTGACCCGGTCGATCGGCAGCAGCGTGCCGCCGAGCAGGACGAACGCCATCAGCGACGCCGTCCGGGCCGCCTGGGCGTGCGTCGGTGCCGGGGCGGCCAGGATGTCGATCGGGTCCGTCCGGCCCGGGTGCCTGCGCGCGGTCTGTCCCACGTGGCGTTGCCGGGGGGCGCGCGCGTGGCGCGTCCCGCCGCCGGCCTCGACCGGGCCCAGGACACCTCGGTCCATCCCGGGAAAGCGACCGGTCGGCCGGTCGGCATGCGTTGCCGGTGGGCTCAGGCGGCCTTCTCGCCGGCGGCGGGCAGGTCGCGGACGAAGGCGCCCATCTCCTCGATGGAGCGCAGGCCCTCGCGGCAGAAGTCGGCGAAGATCTGGAAGACGTGGGGCTGGCGGTCCCAGACGACGAGGGTGACGGGCACCCCGGCGTCCGACAGGCGTCGGGCCATCAGCTCGGCGTCCACCAGCAGCACCTCGGTCGACCCCACGTGGATCAGGGTCGGCGGCATCGCGGCGAGGGCGCCGTTGACGGGCGAGTGCAGCGGTTCCAGCGCGAGGCCGCCGAGCAGCACCGGGGTGAGCTCCGGCAGCAGCGCGCCGGGGATGTAAGGGTCGAGCGGCAGGTTGGCGTGCGCGAGCTTGTCGGCGTGGTCGAGGTTGGTCAGCGGCGACATCGCGACCAGGCCGCCGGGCGCGGGCAGCCCGTCCAGGACGGCCTGGAGCGCGGTCGCGAACGTCAGGAACCCGCCCGCCGAGTCCCCGGCGATCACGATCTCGTCCGCCCGGTACCCCTCGTCCAACAGGAACTCGTACGCCGCCACGCAGTCGGCGATCGACCCGAGCAGCGACGTGCCGGGCAACTGCCGGTAGGCCACCGACAGCGCGGGCGCCCCCGACGCCGCCGACAACCGCGCCACCATCCGCCGGTGCGTCCGCAGACTGCCGACCACGAACCCGCCCCCGTGCAGGTAGAGGATCACCCGTCCTCGCCCGCGGGCCGCGCTCACCCCGGGCCCCAGCACCCACTCCGCGGCGAACCCGTCGAAGGGCACCGCGGCCCGCCGTGTCCCCGGCGGCGTCACCATCACCACGCACAGCGGGTCGAGCACCTTCCACAACCGCATCCCGAACGGAGTGAACAGCACATACCGCATCAGCGGCCGCAACCAGAACCGCAAGAAGAAGGTGAACACCCGGGTGGGCACCCCCACCCCGAGCCGCTCCTCCACCACCTGTCCCATGGCCGCCTCCCGAGCAAGCGTTAGGCCGCCACGCTACCGGAGCCCCCGACCGAAGCCCGAGCCGCCCACGCCCTATCCGGGAGGACGCGCCTAAAGCCTGTTTTGAAGTGGCCCGCCCTGCCGGCAACGCGGCGGGGCCTGGGCGAACGTCCTGGCCGGGCCGCAGGCCGGGGCCGACGCCGCTGGGCTGATCGGCTGGCGGATCGGCCTTGATTCCACCGTCCTGCACGCCCACCAGCACGTCGCCGGAGCCCGCCGCCACGGCGACGAGCAGGCCGAACCGCCCGGCGGAACCACGCCCTGGACGGTCGCGGGGCGGGTTGTCGGCCAAGCTGCACCCGGCCTGCGAGCAGGGACACGAACCCTTGTCGCTGGTGGTCGCCGCCGGGCGGCGTGGCGACGCACCGCAGGTCGAGGCGGTCATGGCCGGGATCCGGGTCGTCCGGAGCGGCGGCGGGCACCCGCGCACGCGGCCCGGACGGGTGCGGGCCGACAAGGCGATTCTCGTCCCGCGCGATCCGCCGCGATCTGCGGCGGCGGGGCATCGCGGCCACGAGCCCGCCGACCAGGCCCGCCACCGGCTGCGGCGCGGCGCCCGCAGCGGTCGGCCGCCGGGGCTCGATCCGGTATCCGGTCATCACGTAGTGGGTCTGGGAGAGGCCCCTGATCCAGGCTGCGCGCCGCTTGTCTCGTCATATCGGCGAGCCCTAGGACAAGTGTAGCCACGCACTTTCCCGCGCAAGGGGAGTGACCCCTTCCACGTAAGGGGGATCGGCGGCGGAGAAGACGCAGCCCGATGTGTCGACCGGCCAATCCGGTCGCGGTATGGTCGACGATCGGTCCGTGAAAGTTCAACGAAAGCGGTAATGCAGCGATGTCGCAGGCCCACCTTCAGCAGGTGCGAATGTTCGGCGCGATCCGGGCTCGGCTCCGGCGGACCGGTGGCTTGACGGCCCGCGCGGCCGTCGCCGCCCTGCCGGTCGCGGCCGTCCTGGCCGGTTGCGCGGCTGAAGACGCCCTCAGCCGCGCCGCGCCGGGAGACTGCGTGGCGGCGGAAGAGCAGGGCGGCAAGCTGGGCTCGCCGCAGGAGGCCCGCATCGTTTCCTGCACCGCGCCGGACGCCGCCTACAAGGTGGCCATGCGGCTGGACGGCAACGAGCACTGCGGCGACAACACCTACGGATACGTCAGGAACTCGCCGAGCAGAGGCGATGGCTGGCGACTGTGCCTCATGCTGAACGCGAAGGTCGGAGACTGCTTCCACCAGGAGATCGGGTTTCCCACCGGAACGGTCACCAAGGTGGCGTGCGGGCCGTCGGCGAGCTACCGGGTCGTGGCGGTGGTGCCGGGCAGGGCCGACAAGGACGCGTGCGCTCAGGGCGCCGCCCGTCCGGCCGACCCGACACAACCGGTCGCTTTCGCCTACCCCGAACCACCCCACACGGTCTGCGTGGAACGATAAGTCTGGCCGCGCATTGAAACCTCTACCCCGCGACCAGTGCGGCTGTTTCAGTGCGGCTTGATAGACGCCCGGACGCGAGCGGCGTCTTTTGAGGCTTGTCGCGAAAGCGGATTGTCTGTCAGAGCTGCCTGGGATGCTTCGAGCATGGAGATGACAGTGCAGCTGACGATCGACTGCTCCGATCCGCAGAAAATGGTGACTTTCTGGGCCGAGGCGCTGAACTACGTGCCCGAGCCTCCGCCGGGCGGGCACGCCACGTGGCGTGCCCACTGGGCGGCGGCGGGAGTGCCCGAGGCAGAGCTGCCGCCCGGTGCCGGGGACACGCCGGAGTCGATCATCGATCCCGCGGGGCGCGGCCCGAGGGTGTGGTTCCAGCAGGTTCCGGAGCCGAAGGTCGCCAAGAACCGCTGGCACTTCGACCTGAAGGTCGGCGGGGGACCTGACGTCCCACTGGACGTCCGCGTACAGCGGGTCAAGGCCACGGTGGAACGGCTGGTCAAAGCCGGTGCCACCGTGCTGCGGATCACGGACGGGCCCGACACGGGGTTTACCGCACTTGGCTTTCGGTGTAGTAGCCCGTGGCGATGAGCTGCTGCTCGTAGTTGCCCTTGTCCACGGTGACCGGTTCGAGCAGGTAGGCGGGGACGGTCTTCGCCCCGTTGTCCTGGGTGCCGGTGACCTGCGGTTCGTCCCCCTTCAGGAGGGTGTCGGCGAGCTTCGCCGTGGTGTCGGCGAGCCGCCGCGTGTCGTTGAGGACCGTCGAGTACTGCTCCCCGGCGATGATCGATCTGACGGACTCCGCCTCGGCGCCCTGCCCGGTGATGACCGGGTACGGCCGTTCGCGCGTCCCGTAGCCGCGGGATTCCAGCGCCGACAGGATGCTCCTCGACAGGCCGTCGTACGGCGACAGCACACCCTGGACCGTCGTCCCGCCGCCGTAGTGGCGGGTGATGAGGTCGTCCATCCGCTTGCCCGCCGTCGTCGCGTCCCAGCGCATTGTCGCGACGGTGCCGAAGTCCGTCTGGCCGCTCTCGACGACGAGCCGTTCCGAGTCGATGTACCGCTTCAGGACGTCCATCGCGCCGTCGAAGAAACTCCGTGCGCTGGGGTCCTCCGGCGAACCGGCGAACAGTTCGATGGCGAAGGAGCCTCGTGCCGGGCCCCCCGAACCGTCCGGCTTTCTGAGCCCGAGCCCCACCAGCAGGGACGTCGCCTGCTGCCGCCCGACTTCGCGCTGGTCGAAGGACGTGTAGTAGTCGATGTCCGGAGAGTCGCGGACGAGCAGATCGTAGGCGATGACCGGGATGTTCTTGCCGGCCGCCGCCCGCAGCCGCTCCGCGATCGCCGGGTCGCCGGCCGAGGCGACGATCAGCAGCCGGGCGCCTTCGCCGATCTGGTCGTCGATCTCGTCCGCCTGGGCGGCAGCGTCGTCGGTGTACTGGAGGTCGACCCGGTAACCGAGCTGCTCCAGCTTCGACTTCAGGCGGTCGCCGTCGTTGGTCCAGCGTTCCGAGAAGGGGTGCGGCAAGGTGACGCCGACGAGCGGGGCCGCCTCCGCCCCGTCGTCGCCTCCGAGACCGGGGAAGACGACGTAGCCGAGGCCGAGCACGGCGAGCAGGGCGAGGGCGAGGAGGCCGCGGCCCGCCCAGACCCGGCGGTGGACCCCGGCGTTACCGGACGGCCGAGTCGTCGTGGCGTCCCGGTCCGGTTCGGCGTCCGAGGGAGCGTCCCCGCGCCGCCCGCCAGGCTCGTCCGCCACGGTGGGCGCGTCACTGTGCCCGGGCCGTTCGGCGGGCTCGGCGGGTTCGGGGGACAGTGCGGCCGTGTCCTGCCTGGTCGGCGGTGGGCCAATGGGCTGCCGGGCCTGGCCCGGCAGGGCACGCAGGCTGTCCACGACCTCCGCGGACGTGGGACGGTCGGCCGGGTCCTTGGCCAGGCAGGCGCGGACGAGGGGCGCGAGCCGGCCGTCCAGTCCGTCCAGGTGCGGCTCGTCCTCGAGGATCGACCGCATCACCGCGGGGAGCGAGTCGCCGCCGAACGCCGGCTCGCCGGTGGCGGCGAAGACCATGGTCGCCCCCCACGCGAACAGGTCGGCGGCGGGCCCGACCTCGTGATCGGAGAACTGCTCGGGCGCCATGTAGCCCGGGGTGCCGACGATCTGGCCCGCGGTCAGCGACCGGCTGACGTCCAGCGCTCGGGCGATCCCGAAGTCGATCACCACCGGGCCGTCCGGGCCGAGCAGGACGTTGCCCGGCTTGAAATCCCGGTGGACGATGCCGGACTGGTGGATCGCCGCCAGAGCCGTCGCGGTGTTGAGCGCGAGCCGTTCCAGCGCGGCTGCGCCGCGCGGCCCCGTCCCGCGCACGGACTCGTGCAGCGACGGCCCGTCCACGAATTCGCTGACGATGTAGGGCTGTCCGTTCACCACGCCGCTGTCGAGCACCTGTGCCGTGGAGAAGGGCACGACGCGTTTGGCGATCTCCACCTCTCTGAGGAAGCGCGCCCGAGCCCGCTCGTCGATCACCAGATGCGGATGGAGCAGCTTCACCGCCACACGCTCGCCCGAAGCGGTACGGCCGACGTAGACGGCGCCCTGGCCGCCGGTGCCCAGCCGACCCTCGATGCGGTAGGGCCCCACCTCGGCCGGATCCGTGGGCAGCAGAGGCGTCCACTCGGGCATGCGTCCCCCCAGCCACTCGCCGTGACGGACGTCCGGGGCGGCGCTGCTTCGAAGCCGGAGTCCCGCCCACATGATCGTCCTAAGAGACACGGATGTCTACTTGACAGGCCGCCCCGGCCGGGCGATCGGCCCATGCCGACCGGACGGCGTCAGGGTGCGGTGTCGGCGATCAGGTCGGGCAGCTTAGCGAGCCTTTCCGAGGTGGGCTCGTCGGCCGGGGTCATCACGGTGAGTCGGTGACCGGTCTCCGCGACGTTGGTGGAGACGAAGTTGAGCCGGAGCATGCCGACGAGAGGGCTGTCCAGGCGCTTGGTCTCCAGGTGCTGGAGCAGGACGTCGTGGCGGTCCCACAGCTCCGAGAACTCCTCGGAGCGCCCCCGCAGCTTCTCGATGGTCTCCACCGCGCCGGAACCGGCGGTGCTGCCGACGACCGCGCGCAGGTGGGCGACCATCCGCGAAGCGACGACGTCGTCATCGACGTAGCGGCTCCGCCATTCGGCGTCGGTGAAGAACTGGAGCGCGCAGTTGCGTTCGGGCGGTGGTATCCGGTCCATGTCGGTGAACAGGAAGCGGTAGGCGCGGTTGTAGGCGACGATGTCGAACGCACTGGTCTGCAGGCACGCGGGGAACGGGTCGAGTTTGTCCAGCACCGGCTGGTAGGCCGCCGACAGGGCAGCGTCCAGCGCCGGCGGCCTGCTCGGCTCGGACCGGACGCCGGCGAGGCGCTCCAGGTGCCGCTTCTCCGCGTCGTCCAGGCGCAGTGCTCGGCCGACCGCGGCCAGGACCTGCGTGCTGACGTTGATCGGCCGCCCCTGTTCGAGCCACGTGTACCAGGTGACTCCCACGCCGGCGAGCACGGCGACCTCTTCCCGCCGCAGACCCGGCGTGCGGCGGCGACCGGTCGCGGGGAGACCGACCCGGTCCGGGGTCAGCCGTTCGCGCCGGGAGCGCAGGAACGCACCGAGCTCTCGTCGGGTCTCAGGAGGTCGCACGCCGGTCATGCTCCCATCCTGCAGGACCCGCATGAGCTCATCCAGGTTCGTCCAGTACCCCCATAAACAGGCTCCTGGTACCTGGATAAGAGCGCCGTCAGGGTCGGAGCATGCCTTCGAGACCGACGGCGCAGAACGATGCGCTTCCACCGAACATCCGAGACCGCCACAAGGCCACCGCTGGCGAGGCGCCCTCCCCGACGCTCGGCATGGCGGGCCTGCTGACGGCGCTGTCGGCGCTGCTCCTGTCGGTGGTGAGCTTCGCCGCCACCGGGATCGCCGTGCCGGACATCGGCGCCTCGCTGCGGGCGACCGCGGCCGAGCAGTCGCTGGTGGTGTCGGTCTACACCCTCGGGTTCGCCGCGCCGATGGTCGTCGGCGGGCGGCTGGGCGACCTGTACGGCAGGAGGCGGCTCTTCCTGCTCGGCATGGCCGGGTTCACGGCGGCCTCGCTCGCCTCGATGCTCGCGCCGACCATCACCGTCCTGATCGTCGCCCGCGCCCTCGCCGGGGTGTCCGCGGCGGCCATGGTGCCGCAGGTGCTGGCCACGATCACGGCCTCGACGCAGGGGCGCGAGCGCGCCCGCGCCGTCGCGCTGTTCGGGGCCACCGCGGGCGGCGCGACGGCCGTGGGCCAGGTCCTCGGCGGTGTGCTGCTGTCCGTGCCGATGGTCGGCGCGCCCTGGCGCACCGTCTTCGCGATGAGCGTCCTCATGGGCGTCGTCGCGTTCCTCGCCGCCCTGCGCTGGATGCCCGGCACCGACGCCCCGGGGCGCCGCTCCCTCGATCTGATCGGCACCGCGCTGCTCGGCTCGGGGCTGCTCGCGCTGCTGGTCCCGCTGTCCCAGGGCGGTGCGCTCGGCTGGCCGGTGTGGAGCCGGGTCCTGCTGGCGGCCGTCCCGGTGCTGTTCGCGGCGTTCTGGACGCGCCAGCACCGGCTGCACCGCCGCGACCTCGCCCCCCTCGTGCCGCCTCCGCTGCTGCGGCTGAAGCCCTACCGGCTCGGGCTGGTGATGGCGCTGATGCTCCAGTCGGCCTTCGGCGCGTTCACCTTCCTCTATGCGCTGACCACGCAGACCGGGTTGGGCTGGTCGCCGATGAACGCCGCCCTCGTGCTCCTGCCGTTCGCGCTGTGCTTCTTCGCCGCGTCGATCTGGTCGGGGAGGCTCGCGCCCCGCTTCGGGTTCCGCCGCCTGCTCACGATCGGCGGGATCGTCCAGGCCGTGATGCTGGCGGTCACCGCATGGTCGGTCCTCGTGCAGAGCGACGACCTGGACGCGTGGACGCTGGCCGCGCTGCTGGTCGGTGTCGGCGTCGGCCAGGCCCTCATGTTCGGACCGCTGGTCGGAGCCATGATCGCCGATGTCCCGGCGGCCTCCGCGGGGGCGGCGTCCGGCGTCATCCAGACCGTGCAGCAGGCGGCCATGGGGCTGGGCGTCGCCGTCGCCGGAGGACTCCTCGGTTCGGCCGTCGCCGGATCGGGCGCGGTCGCGGTGGGGCAGGTCTACGCGACGGCTCTCGCCGTCTGCATGCTCGTCCAGGCCGCGTTCGCCATCGCCTTCGCCCTCTGCGCACTCGCCCTGCCCAAGAGGTGACCGGATCGTTCCGGTGCGCGTCGGGATCGGGTGTGTCGGGCGGGTGCCTCACTCTGGTTTCCTGGTGCCGGTAACGATCTTGGGGCAGCCGCCTGCCTCCACGGCCCGGTCCTCGGGCCGTCCCTGTCGCCGAAGGAGAAGAATGGCAGCCAGCAAGGCCGTCGCCGTCCTCGCGCTCGCGGGGGTGCTCGCCGCGGGATCGGCGGGGTGCTCGCCGGGCGACGGAGAGGAAGCGGCGGCGGGCGCGAGCAGCGGCGGAAGCGGTGGCGGCGCCGGCGGTGACAAGCCGGCGCTGAAGAGCAGGATCCGGCCGCCCGCGGCGTTCGACGCCACCGCCGGGTGGGAGATCCAGGCCCGCTGGCTGGCGCCCGAGCAGCCCTTCCCGTACGCGGTCTCGCCGAAGAGCGGAAGGATCGCCTACCTGGAGAAGGGGCGGGACGATTTCACGTTGAAGGTGCGCGACGCCGCGGGCGAACTGCTGGCGTCCGCCCGGCCGTGGAAGTCGCCGCAGGTCACGGAGGACCAGATCGCGAGCAAGCCCGGCTCCTTTCCCGCCGTGCCCGTCATCACCCTGGTGAGCGGCGGCGCCCGCGAGTACTTCGCGGTATGGATGGCCGGTAAGAAAGCCGAAGACGAACTGCACGAGGCGCGGTCCGTCGTTTCCGTCGCCTTCTACCCGGTCGACGCGTCCGGGGAGAACGTCGCTCCGTCCGGTACCGCCGACGTCGGCGTCGAACACGATCGCGTTTACGTCTTCCCCGGGAGCGCCGGCATCGTCGTCTCGCACGAGATCGGTGACACCCACCTGATCTCGCCGGACGGAAAGGTGTCCGTCTCCGGCGAGACGGCCAAGGTGCGGATCGGGAACCAGGCGGTCGACCCCGACCCCGCCTTCGCGTACGCGGGCCGGAGCGGTCTGATCACCAACGCCGAGGAGCAGAACGACCCCTACGAGGGCGGCGGATTCGGTGCCGCCGGAGGGTGGCACAGCACGCAGGTCGCCCCGCCCGGCGCCGCCCCGGTCCTGACCTGGACCAGTGTCAGCAGCGGCTCGGACCGCAAGCCGAACGGGCTTCTCGTCGGCTCCGCGGGCACGAACCTGATCGCGACGTGGACCAAGGGAGACGAAGCCGCCCACTCCGGCGGGCGGGAGCTGCTGACGGCCGTGCACGAGTCGGCGGACGGCAAGGTACGGGCCACCGCGCCTTGCGCCACCGAGCCCCACGACTACGAAGCGGACATCCCCAACCCCGATCGGCGGCTGCCGCGGCTGCCGGCCCTGTCACCCAACGGCGCGTACCTCTCCTCGGCCGCCACCCTGTTCGACCTCGGCCAGGGCAAAGGCCACTGCCTCGGCCAAGAGGAAGGCGCCAAGGAGATCACCCTGTTCGCGGTGGGCGACGACGGCGTCGCCTACGGCACGGCGGGCCCCGAACAACGGGACGAGCCCGCCGTGCCGATCTCCGTGGCCGCCGCCACCGGCGCCATCACCACCCTGCCCGCGGAAACCGTGCTCCCCGACGCCCTCGTCAAGGGCGGCGGCGTCTTCGTCGACCGAGGCGCCCTGGGCCCGGTCGAGGCCGGCGGCGGGGACGTGCCACGGATGATCGTGCTCACCTCGAAGAAGTGACCCACCGCCGGACGTCCGTCACCGAACCGGCGCACGCACGAGTTCGCACGAACGTCGGGCAGGGCGTTGCGCCGTGGCCGCCTGATTGAATAGCCGCACCTGTTCATTTGCCCGGGAGGTGGACGTGCGGCCGCTGCGACCAGGGGATCCCGCGCGCGTCGGACCGTACCGGATCCTCGCGCGGCTCGGGGCGGGCGGGATGGGGACGGTGTACCTCGCGCGGTCGCCGGGTGCGCGGCTGGCCGCGCTGAAGGTCGTCCGGCAGGAGTTCGCCGACGACGCGGCCTTCCGGGCGCGGTTCCGGCGGGAGGTCGCCGCGGCGCGCAAGGTGAGCGGGCTCTACACGGCGCCGATCCTGGACGCCGACGGCGACGCGGCGCACCCGTGGTTCGCCGCGGCGTACGTCCCCGCGCCCACGCTGGGCGAGGCCGTCGCGCGGGGAGGGCCGCTGGACGAGCCCGCCGTCCGGGCGCTGGGCGCGGGGCTGGCCGAGGCGCTGCGCGCGATCCACGGGGCCGGCCTGGTGCACCGCGACCTCAAGCCCGGCAACATCCTGCTCGCCGAGGACGGCCCCAAGATCATCGACTTCGGGATCGCCAGGACCGCCGACGCCACGCGCGTCACCCGCACCGGCGCGATGATCGGCACGCTGGCCTACATGGCGCCCGAGCAGATCGCCGAGAGCAAGGACGCCGGGGCCGCGGCGGACGTGTTCTCCCTCGCGGGCGTCCTGGTCTACGCGGCGACGGGCGCCAAGCCGTTCGGCGAGCGCGACTCGGCCGCGGTGGTCTACGAGGTCATGTACGAGGAGCCGTCCCTCGACGGCGTCCCCGCGTCGCTGCGCGACCTGCTGGCCGCCTGCCTCGCCAAGGACCCGTCCGGACGTCCCGCGCTGGAGTCGGTGCTCGCCGCGCTGACCCCCGCCGATCCCCGGGCGCTGGACTCGCCGCTGCTGCGGCAGGAGGTGGCGGACCGGGAGGCCGAGGCGAACCGGGTGGCGTCGCGGCCGGTCGCGCCGCCCCCGCCGACGCCGCGGGTCGACGGCGGGGTCGGACGGCGGCGGGTCCTGGGACTGGCCGCCGCGGTCGCCGTCGCGGGCATCGGCGCGGGGACCGCGGGATGGGCGATGACCCGCGAGGACCCCGCGCCCGCCGCGTCCGCCGAGCCGGCCCCAAGCGCGACGCCCCTCGCCTCGGCGCCGCCGCCCGTGTGGACGTTCGACCCGCCCCGGCCCGTCGGTGAAACCTCGAAGCTGCTGGTCGCGGACGGCATCGTTCTGTGGGGCGGCGCGAACGAGATGTACGGGGTGGACACCGGCTCCGGGCGGCGGCTGTGGACGAAGGCCGAGGCCAGCGCCGCATACGCGGACGGTACCGCCCGCGGGTCGCGTTTCGTCGTCGTCGGCGGCGTGGCCGGTAATCTCGGTGACCAGAAGGTCACCTTGCTGGACACCCGGACCGGCAGGGCCACGGAGTTCCCCTGGCCGCTCGACGTCTTCCCCAGGTCCCCCCTCGGCGTCCTCGACGACATGCTCTTCGTGTATTCGCTGGAGGACCTCTGGGCCTTGGACCTGACCAGCGGTGACGTCCGGTGGCACGTCCCGAAGGAGGAGGCCGTGTCGGGAACCGTCGACCGGTCCGGGGTCTACCTCAGCAGAGACCCCTCTCTCACCTGCCTCGACCCTCGCACCGGCCGCGAACGTTGGGTCCGCACCTGGCCCGAGAACCGCCCGGACAGGGGGAGTCTGGACATCGCCCTCGCCAGCGGGCGGGTGTTCGGCAACTTCGGCGACACCGTCCAGGCGGTCGACGCCGCCGACGGGAAGACCGTGTGGTCGCGGAACACCGCCGAGCAGTACGTCGCCGTCGTCCCCGCGGGCCCCGACGTGGCCTTCAAGAACGAGGTCATCGAGGTCTTCGACCAGGCGACCGGTGCTCACCGGCGAACGCTGGTCGCACCGGAACCGTTCGTCTCTCTGAGGCCCTTCGCGGCGAGCGACGCTCTCATCGCGGCCACGTTCAAGGCGCCGGCGGGATCGGCCGAGGGCGTCTACGTCGCCGGGACGGACGGCCGGGCACTGTGGGCGCACCAGGGACAGTCGGGCGGGGAGGACGGTTGGGAAGTCGCGGTGTCCGGCTCGTCCGTCTTCGCGACCGACCACAAGCGGCTCTACCGATTCGAGGCGGTGCAATGACGGCGTCGGACCTGAAGCCTGGCGATCCCGAACGCATCGGGCGGTACCGCCTGCTGCGGCGCCTGGGCGAGGGCGGCATGGGGGTCGTCTACCTCGGCGCGTCCCCGGCGGGACGGGCGGTGGCCGTCAAGGTCGTCCGGCCGGAACTCGCCGGAGACCCCGACTTCCGCGCCCGGTTCCGGGGCGAGGTCGAGGCCGCGCAGAAGGTCAGCGGCGCGTTCACCGGCCCCGTCGTCGAAGCCGAACCCGACGGGACCGTCCCGTGGCTGGCGGTCGCGTACGTCAACGGGCTCAACCTGAGGGACGCGGTCGAGCGGTACGGGCCCATGCCCGAGCCGCTGCTGCGCACCCTCGGCGCCGGGCTGGGCGAGGCCCTGATCGCGATCCACGAAGCGGGCCTGCTGCACCGCGACCTCAAACCGGCCAACATTCTGCTCGCCAAGGACGGCCCCAAGGTCATCGACTTCGGCATCAGCAAGGCCGCCGACTCCGCCACGCTCACCGCGGAAGGCCAGTTCATCGGCTCGCCCGGCTACATGGCCCCCGAGCAGATCCGCGGGACGGGCCTCACCCCGGCCGCCGACGTGTTCGCCTTCGGCGCCGTGCTGGCCTTCGCCGCTACCGGCCGTCCGCCGTTCGGCAGGGGCGAGGTCCCCGCGATCGTCCACCGGACCCTGCACGAACAGCCCGACCTGCGGGGCGTCCCGGAGCCCCTGGCGAAGATGGTGGCCGCCTGCCTCGGCCGGGACCCCGACCGGCGTCCGCCCGCGAAGCTGCTGCCGTCGCTGCTGGCCGCCGAGCCGGTCGCGCCCGGCTGGCTCCCCGGCGACATGGGCGAGGAGCTGCGGCGGCGGGAGGACACCCTCGTCCTGGACCTGCGGACGGCCGCCGCGGCCCGCACCCGCCGCCGACTCCTGCTCGGCGGTGCCGCCGCCGCCGGACTCGCCGCCATCGGCGGCGGCACCGCCGCGGCCCTCGCCGCCACGCAGAGCCGGGACGAGCACCGGCTCGCCCCGCCGAAGCCGCTGTGGCGCACCACGATCAAAGACGAGGAGCTGACCGAACTCATCGTCCGCCCCGGAGTGGTCATCGTGCTCGCCCACAAGGTCTTCCAGGACGACATCCGCTGCTACTCGCTCGCCACCAAGCGGCAGATCTGGGCCGAAGCGGGCCAACTGGTCACAGGACCGACGCTCCTCTACACGCTGGCCGCCTCCGACGGCTCGGTCACCGCCATGGACGAGACCGAGGCGGTCAAGTGGACCTACCGGCCACCGGCGAAATCCAAGTTCCCCGAGCTCTTCGCCCCGGCCGGCGGCCTGCTGCCCCTCACCGGAGACGGGACGGTCACCGGCCTGGACCCCGCCACCGGCCGCCGGCTCTGGACCCGAGAGTGGCCGCAGGAGTCGCCCCCCGTCCTCCACGGCCTCCAGGGCCGCACCCTCCTCGTCGGAGTGGACGAGGAGACGGGCGGCGTCCGCCAATTCGCGCTCGACACCGCGACGGGCGCGGTCCGGTGGTCCGGTTTGCGCGAGACGCTGAACCTGATGCCGCGGCAAGGCAACCTGATCTTCAGCAGTTCCTCCCGCACCACTCTCGACGCGCTGTCGTCCGGGACCGGCCGGAAGGTCTGGAGCGCCGAACTCCCCGACGCCGCGGCGGACCCCGACTTCGAGGACGCCCTCAAGCTCAACGTGACCGTGGCCAACGGGCTGGTCTACGTGAACGGGTCGACCCTCTACGCCCTGGACGCGTCCACCGGCCGGCAGCGGTGGAGCCACACGTCGGCCTCCTCTGACGACTGGACGCGGAACTACTCGGTCGACGAGCGATGCGTCTACCTCCTCGACGCGCCGCGACTCGTCGTCCTCGACGCCCGCACCGGCAGGCGCCTCTGGTCCGCCGACACCCCCGCCTCCGAGGTCCTCCAGGTGACCGTCGCCGGCGGCCTGGTCTTCATCGGCGTGGCGGGCACCGCGAACTCGGGCCTCTACGCCTGGGACGCCAAGACAGGACGACTCGTCTGGAACCACCCCGTAAGCGTCCCTGCCTCTCACGAGCAATGGGCCCTCGACAGCGACGGTTCCACCCTCGCCGCCGCCCACGGCACCACCCTGCTCACCTTCCGCCACGGCTGAGCCGCCGCAGGTCACCCGCCGGTCGCCTGCGCGGCGGACGTTCGGCTGCTGCACAATGTGGCCGGTGATGGAGATGCGTCCAGCGGTGAGCGCCGATCGTCCTGAGGTCGCCAGGATGGTGGAGGCTCGTTGTGCCTGGCTGGAGCATCGGGGACTGGCGAGCTGGCGGGGCGCGCTGGACGACCTGGTCGCACAGTGCGACAACCCTGTCGGGGACGTGTGGATCTTGCAGGACGGTGAGCACGGTGTCGTCGGGCAGATGCTCGTGCAGGAGCAAGGCCCGCCGTGGGGGTGGACCGACGAGGAGCGCGACGAGCCGGCGTTGTACCTGTCGGGGTCGATCACCGATCCGGCACTGCGTGAGCGGAAGCCGGGCACGTTGATGGCATGGTGGGCGGTCGATAGGGCCGCTCGGCTGGAGGTGCCGTGGGTTCGGCGCCACTGCCACTCCGAGCGGGTGGCCCGCTACAACCGGACGCAGGGGTTCGCGTTGGTGCGTGAGGAACAGCGGACGCACGCCCGGTTGTACATGATGGCGAGGCGGGCCGAGCGGCTCGCCCTGCCGTCATGGTTCGGGCTCAGGGCAGGAATGCCCTGACGGCCTGGTCCACGCACGGCTGGACGCGCTACCGCCACTGGAACCGGCCGGGCGCCCGAGCGACGAGCCCAACGGTCACTGAGGCCGCGGGACGAGGATGGCGCGGACGCGCAGGAGCGCTTCGCCCGTCGTTTGCATGGAGTCGAGGAGCCGCTGCCGCTGCCGCTCGCACCGGCAGGCGCCTCTGGTCCGCACCTTCCACCTCACCTGAGCCGCCGGCCGGGTCGAGTCCTGCGGGCGCGAAGGGGTCACTGGGCGAAAAGTTCTGTCTCCCTGTTGCACAGCCAGCACCGCAGGTCCAAAGGGGCCTGCGTACGTGGATTGTGCAGTGTCGCCCGATAGCACCGCGCACAGGCGAGCCCCTTGCACGACGAGCACTGGAAACCGGTCCCGTTCATCTCCATGTCTTCGAGGTTGAGATGGTAGGAGACATCGGCGCCTTCAACGGAAGGGAACGCCGCCGCGGGGATCACCGAATAGCCGCAGCGGGCGCAGTTCTCCCGGGAGAAGGCAGGATCGGGCAGCGCCTTCCGGTCGGCGAGCTCGACGAACGCTCCGTCGTCCTCCTCGAAAATCATGATGAGGTCTTTGCCGAGGTTGCCTTCGGGCGTCTCCGCGATGACGTAGACCTTCTCGTCCCGCACCTCGCAACCGCGCAGAAAGTCGAGGGCTTCCGCTCTGCTGCCGAAACTCTCGATGAGGTAGCGGCCCGAAGGCTGGTTGACCTCGCGGATAGGCCGGCCGTCCGCATATCCGGGAGGCCAGGAAACGCGATACGTGCCCGATTTGGCGCCTACCTTGTGTCGATCCCGTCGGAATCTATTGAACAGCGACTTCTTTTGCATGCGGATCACCTTCCCGGGCGGGTGGAGTGCCTCGGCGCCGAACATCGCGTCTCGCGGGCGCGCGGGACTCACTGTGCCTCAAGCCGCCCGGGACCCCTCCCGCCGCGCGTTGACTCCGCGGGCGAACTGTAACTAACCTCGTTGCAGTTGCAGTTGCAGTTGCAGTTGCAGTTGCAGTTGCAGTTGCAGTTGCAGTTGCAGTTGCAGTTGCAGTTGCAGTTGCAGTTGCAGTTGCGGTTCGTGGGAGTGGGGGTATGAAGGTCAGCAGCAGGACGGCGGTGGCCATCCACGCGTTGACGTTCCTCGCGCGGTGGGAGGACGACGGGCTCCAGTCGTCCAACAAGATCGCGGAGAGTCTGGAGAGCAATCCGGTGCTCGTGCGCCGGATCCTCGGGTCGCTGCGCGCCAAGGGCAT
>NZ_AULB01000037.1 GCF_000425065.1 Actinomadura rifamycini DSM 43936 | reverse complement strand
GGTCTGGCCGGTGTGCTCAAGGCGGCGAACCGGTTGGAAGAGGCCGAGGCGGTCTATCGGGAGAGCCTCAGCATTTTCCCGGGGAACAACACCGTTCGTAATGGTCTGGCCGGTGTGCTCAAGGCGGCGAACCGGTTGGAAGAGGCCGAGGCAATGTATCGGGAGAGCCTCACCCGCCATCGCGGGGATGCGTTCGCTCGTAGCGGTCTGGCGGGGGTTCTCAAGGCCACCGGACGATCGGCTGAGGCGGCGACGGTGTACCGAGAGCAAGACGACGTCTCTTCACCATCCGAGCCGGACGTTGGAGCAGGGTCTGCCGAGCCCGAGCCCGAGCCAACGGCGGACAGGGTGGCGGAAGAGGACGCGACCGCGCTTCCCCCCAAGCCCGCCGAACCGTCGCTGCGCACTCTTATCAGGAGAGCCGTCAATCTCCGGGGCGGGGAGCGCCGACGACGGCTGGAGGAAGTGCTCCGGGTCGCCGAGGCCAGACTGGCCGGTTCGCCCACGGACGGCGCGGCCCTGTACGCGAAGCTCGAAGCTCTGCTCGCGCTGGAACGCGTTGATGAAGTGGAATCCTTGCTCGCCGTCCTTCCTCCCTACCTTTCGAGGCGTCCGGAGTTCCTCGCCATGAAGGGACGGGCGGCGCTGGCGAGGCTGAATGCGCAGGAGCCCACCGTGTTCTCCGACTCGGTGGTCGACTCGGTCGTCGAGCCGTGGGAGGCGGCAAGTCGTATCGCCAGGGAGTTGCGCCACGTTCCGGCTCTGCAGAAGCTGCGGGTCGGGACGGCCATGTTCGACGGAGCCGATCTCAAGCAGTTCCGTGACGCGGCCACCCAGGATTTGAGCGCGACGATGCTCTACGGGCAGAAAAGCGCCCCGAGCAAGAACCCGTCGCGTCAGGACACGCTGGCGTCGTGGTCGTTGGACTGCATCCGCAACGCTCTGGATTACGATTCGGCGGCGGGCACCGACCAGTCTTTCGAGGAGTTGGCCGGTCTGTTGAAGGAGCGGTCGGACTTCTTCGACTCGCTGGAGGACGAACTGGTCAGCGCGGTACGCCATCTCTTCGCCCCGCGGTGATCTGCGGGGGCGCCGTCCAGGCGGCGCTGGTGCCTCCTCCGGGGGCGATGCCATATCTGCGCAGTCGCTCGGCTTCGGTTCGGCGGCCCGTGTCCGACAGCAGCTGCTCCAGATCGGTCATGGCGTTCGGTACGCCGCACTCGATCGCTCGGCGCAGCGAGCGCTCGCACTCGTCCCTTCGACCGGGGAGGCCCAGCAGTTCCCGTACCGCGAGGATGCTTCCCTGTTCTGCGGAGTGCTCCAGCCATGAGCGGGCCTCGCCCGTCCGGCCGGAGCGGACGAATCGCTGCACGCGTTCGCGCAGGGAGTCGGCGTCGCCCGCTTCCGCGGCGCGACGGAGCCAGTCGTCGATGACCTCGGCCCGCGTCGCGCGCAGGGCCAGCATGCGCATCGCGGCCGGACGTCCGGACTCCGCGAGGCGGCGGAGGCAGTCATCGGCTTCGTCCCGCCGCCCGGCTCGATCGAGGCGCATCACCAGCAGCGTCAGGCTGTGGTCGTCCCCCGCGGCCATCCCGCGGTAAAGCAAGGCTTCGGCCTCGCCCTCGCGGTCGGTGTCATCCAGCAGGGCGACAAGGCGCAGGACGGCCAAGGCGTTGCCCATGGCGGCCCGAGCGGCCAAGTAGTCTTCGAGTTCGGTGAGGCGCTCTTCTCGCCTGAGGGCGTCCGCCAGGGGGAGGCTCGTCTCGGCGCCGCCGACGTCACACGCCAGTTCCAGCGCCTCGTCAGTGCGGCCCGCTCTGACCAGGCGATCGATCAGCACGGGCGACGCCTTGCCGTCCAGCGACGCGCGCAGGTGGCGGTCGGCCTCATCGCCGCGGCCGGACCGATCGAGGAGCAGGACGAGGTGTTCGAGGGCGGGACGGTCGCCCGATCTGGCGCCGATCTTGAGCCATCTCTCGACGCCGGGCTCGTCCTTGTCTTCATGCAGGATCTGGATGAGCCTGTGCCGTGCTTCGTGATCGCCGCTCCGGGCGCCCTCCAGCCAGAGTTCTTTGAGCAGGGCGAAGTCGCCGGCCTCGGCGTACTGCGCGGCCGCATGGACGCGAGCGGTGGCGTCGCCGGCCGCGGCCGCCCGGCGCCAGACGCCGTCGGCTTCGTCGCTCTCTCCGCGCCGGGCGAGCCATTCCGCGTAGCAGCGCAGTACCCGGGGGTCGCCCGCGTCGGCCGAGGCCGCGAGCATCTCGCCTGCCTCGTCCGCGAAACCCGCTCGTTCCAGCCAGGGAGCGAGCAGGACCGTGGCGGCGTCGCGGCCTCCGGCGGCGAGCGGAGCCGCGAGGTGCGCCGCGTGGCGGTGAAGTCCGCGCCGGTGAGCCTCGCGCGCGATCCGGAGGGCGTCCTCCGCTGGGAGCGTGTGTTGCAGGAGCCGGTCCCATACCCCGGGAGGGACGACGGCTCCCTGGCGGCTCGATCTTCCGTACTGCTCCACGGACGTGTGCAGGACGTAGCCGTCGTGGGGCGTGCCGGGGAGCCGTTCGAGTGGGCTGACGCCGTGGACCGGGCGCAGCGCCGCCAGCAGACCCTGCCGGAACCAGTCCGCGTGCGGCTTCGCCGCGGTGTACTCCTCGGCGGCGGCGGCCAGCAGGTCTTCGCGGAGGGGCGACGCCACCCCGAGGCGCCGGAGATCGATCGCGGTCGTGATGACGGTCTGCTCGGACGTTCCGGAGGGGCCGACCGGTGACGTGTAGCGCTCGATGAGCGCCGTCATTCCGGTGAGCGCCTGGACGATCCCGCCCGCGGCGCCCGCGCTCGTGCAGGCGAGGGTCAGCCGGGGATCGTCCAGGTCGGGCCTGCACCACGCGTCGCGTTCGGAGACCGGGACCGTGCTCGGCACGGTGAGCACATGCGCGCTTCGCAGGAGGGCGCGGAGATGGACGTGCTCTTCCGGTGCTTCCTCGGTCCATGCCTTGAGGTCTTCCGGGGAGGCGGTGCCGATGATCGTGACCGGCGTGGCATTCGCCTCGGTCAGCAGGCGCCGCAGCAGAGACGCCACCTCCTCGTTGCCGCCGAGGTACAGCTCCAGTCGGTCCAGCCAGAGGACGGTCTCCGGTGCGATGTCCCGCGCGTCGATCGTCTCGATGAGGTGGGCCGCGTCGACGGGGTGCACCAGCGTCCAGTCGGACAGGTGGTTCCGTGCCGCCTCGAGAGCGGCGCGGGTCTTGCCCGTCGCCGGGTCCCCGACCATAACGATCATGACTCCGCGGTTCTGCCGCAGGACATCGCGCAGGAGTCCGTCGTGGTGACGCTCGATGTAAGAGGTCAGCGGGGGGACGGGCGGACCGACCACCGTGATCGGGCGATGGACGCCGAGTTGGAAGGGGTCGCAATCGGCTGGTCGGGCCCCTTGCGCCGACGCAGAAGAATTCTGCGACGCGTCGAGAAAGGTGAGGAACCGTTCGCGGTAAGCCGCCCTGGTCGGATCGTTCGCGGCCTCTTCGACGAGCCGGCGGAGCTTCCCCTGCCCGGCGGCCTCGCCCAGGATGAAGAACCAGCCGTTTTTCATCCCCTCTGTCCAGGAGAGACCGGAGGGATCCATCCCTGCGCCGGAGATGAGGATCTTTGAATCCGTCACCTCCGAATACGCTTCGGTCAGCGTCGACCAGAGGTCTTTGGCTTCCTTGGTGTCGAGATGAAAAGAGCGCCGATCAAGCAAGCCCATGGCCGATACAATACCCCGCACGGGTGTGTTCCGGCAGAGCGGAGAAAGATCACTCCGATGACTTACCTTGATGACGTACCTCAGAACTGGACGCGGCCCGAGTATTCCGCTCTGCGGGATGTTCTCGTCCATGCGTACCCGCGGCGCGCGGATGCCGCCGCTCTGGCGGAGGCGGCCGGTCTCGTTCCCGGAACATTTCCCGAGCGCGACGACATGCGGACGACGTGGACGGCGCTGATCCGCGTGCTCGGCGACCAGGGCAGGCTCGCGGCCCTGGTGGAGAACGCCATGCGGGATCCGGCGAGGGCCGCCTACAAGGAGCGGCTGGGCGAACTGCTTTCCGGTGCCCCGGTGCTTGCTCCACCCCAAAAGGCGTCCGGCGACGGCGACTGGTGGCGCGGCGCCGACCGGACGGCCGGAGCCGAGGCCCGGCTGCGCCGCGAGCGCCTGATGCATCCGCGCAGCCGGCTGATGGAGGTCGAACTCGCGGCGGAAGTGGTGAGCGCGGCGCGGAGCGTCGCGAGGCTGTCGCTGCGGTTCGGTGACGAGCGCGGGCACGGAACCGGGTTCCTGATCGCCGCCGGCCTGCTGCTCACCAATTTCCATAACGTGGTCCACGAGAAATTCGGGCCGGCGACGTCGGTCGTCGCGGAGTTCGACCACGATCAAGGGAAGCACGAGACGCCCTTGGTGCGCCGGGTGAACGTGGAACCGTGCCTTTCCAGTCCGGACGGCGATTGGGCGGTCCTGATGCTGGAGTCGCCGGTCGATCGCGTGCCGTTGAGACTCGGGACGCCGTTCGACATCGGCGTGGACGACCTCGTCGTCATCATCCAGCACCCGCACGGAGCGTTCAAGCAGTTCGCTCTCGAGCCCTTGGCGATCCGTTACGTGGACGAACTCAGAATCCAGTACGTGGCGGACACCCAGCAGGGCTCCTCGGGTTCGCCGGTTTTCAACGAGAAGATGCACGTGATAGCGCTGCATCAGGCCGAGGCGCCCACCGCCGCGGTCGATGGTTCCGGAAGGCTCTGGTACAACCAGGGCCGCCGGATCGAGCCGATAATGCAAGAGCTGGCGAGCCGGAACATCCAGTTCGGCCCGGACGTCTAGGAGAATCGTGAGCAACCCCCACGGCTTGTGCGTCGACGTCTACCCGCCCGGCGAAAGCTACGTCCCCCCGGAAGCCGATGACGTGCAGGAACGCACGGTCGATTCTCGCAATGAGCTCGCCGTCGCGAGGATGCGGAAATGGCAGGCGGGGCAGGAGTTGCGGATCGGCTTCCTCGATGGCGGTCCGGGAGTCCGGCGGAGGATCCAGCAGCATGCGGAGAAGTGGCTGGAGTTCGCTAACGTGAAATTCAGCTTCGGCAACTTCGCCAGGGCGGAGATTCGTATCTCCTGCCAGGGGAACGGCTACTGGTCGTACGTGGGGACGGACGCACTCCGGGTGCCTCCTGGTGAACCGACGATGGTGCTGGACGGCTTCGACGACGCGACCGACGAAAGCGAACTGCGGCGCGTGGTGCTGCACGAGTTCGGCCATGCCCTCGGCTGCGTGCACGAGCAGGCCAGTCCCGCAGTGCAGATCCCGTGGGACGTCGACAAGGTCTACGACCACTACCGGCGCTGGCAGGGCTGGGACCGGTCGACGACCTTCGCGAACGTGCTCCGCCGGTATTCCGGCGGCGACGTCGAGCACAGTTCGTACGACCCCGACTCGATCATGCAGTACCCGGTTCCGGCCGAGCTGACGCTCGGCGGTTTCAGCATCGGCTGGAACCGGGACCTGTCCGCCGGTGACCGCGCGTTCATCGCCGAGATGTATCCCGGCCGCGTCCCGCAGGGGACCCCTCCGGTCGCCTAGAAGGCGAGGGGGGTGCTCAGCCGGAGGTCGTCGAGGGAGCGGCCGGTGTCGAGGCGGTACGCGCCGGGGACGAGCGCCCAGCCGCCGTCCGTCCAGGTCTCGGCGGCGCGGCGCGGGATCGGGACGGCGACGGTGGCGTCCGCGCCGGGGCCGGCTTCGGCGACGGCGAAGCCGGCGAGGCGGCGGGCGGGACGGTCCGGGCCCGGTTCGGCGGGCGCGAGGTAGACCTGCACGACCTCGCGTCCGGGCCGGTCGCCGGTGTTGCGGACGCGCACGGTCAGCTCGCCGTCCCCGTCCCCCGTCTCCGCGTAGGACGCCTCCTCGTACGACCAGGTGGTGTAGCCGAGGCCGGACCCGAAGGCGAACGCGGGCTTCGTCCCGGCCCGGTCCCAGGCGGCGTAGCCGACGAAGACGCCCTCGTCGTAGCGCAGGACGCCGCCGGCCGGGGTGACGTCGGCGACGGGGCAGTCGGCGAGTTCGGCGGGCCAGGTGGTGGGCAGCCGGCCGCCGGGTTCGCGGTCGCCGAGCAGGACGTCGGCGAGCGCGTGCCCGCCCTCCTGCCCGGGGAACCAGGTCAGCAGCAGCGCCGCGACGCCGTCGCGCCACGGCAGCTCGACCGGCGAGCCCGCGTTGACCACGGCGACGGTGCGAGGGTTGGCGGCGGCGACGCGCGCGACCAGCTCGTCCTGGCGGCCGGGGAGGCGCAGCGACGTGCGGTCGAAGCCCTCGCTCTCGACCTCGGCGGACGTGCCCACGACGACCACGGCGACGTCGGCGGCCGCGGCGGCGGCGACGGCCCGCTCCATCAGCTCGTCCGCCGGGGCGGTCGGCTCCCGGTGCGCGAGGGTGAAGCTCACGGCGGGGAACGGACCCCGCGGCCCGTCCAGCGTGTGGGTGAGGCGGACGGCGACCTCGCGGCCCGCGTCCAGCTCGACGGGGACGGTGCGGGGCGGCGGGAACAGGAACGCGGCGAAGACGTCGTCGCTGTCCGGCTCGATCTCGGCGTCGAGCACGACCTCGCCGTCCACCTCGAGCCGGAACGCGCCGAGGCCCTGCACCTCGAACCGGTGCGTCCCGCTCTCCTCCGGGACGAACGCGCCGTCGACCGTCACCGTGTGCAGGCCGGCGAAGTCGATCCCCGCGGGGAGCCGTCCGATCCAGCGCAGCTCGCCGTCCGCCAGCGGGACCTCGCCGAGGAGCGCGCCGCCCGCGTCCCGGGCCCGGGCGCGCAGCGGGAACCGCGCGGCGGGCAGCCGGACGCTCGGGTCGGCGCCGCGCTCGTACACGGTGTCGAGCCCGGCGGCGGTGAGGCCGTCGAGCGGGGAGACGACGTGCGCGGGGAACACCTGGGCGCTGCCGCCGCCCATCACGCGGGCGTCGGTGGCGAGCCCGCCGATCAGCGCGATCCGGGCGTCCCGGGCGAGGGGCAGGATCCCGTCGTTGCGCAGCAGCGTGAACGAGCGGGCGGCGATCTCGCGGGCGAGGGCCGGCCCGTCGATCTCCTCGTCCGGGACGGACGGCCGGGCGCCGCCGGGGGCCGCGCCGGTGCGGCGCGCGAGGTCGAGCACCCGGCGGACGTGCGCGTCCACGACCTCCTCGGGGACTTCGCCGTCGCGGACGGCGCGGGCGAGCGCGGGCCCGTAGACGGTGTCGGGGCCGGGCATCGCGACGTCGAGCCCGCCGCGCGCCGCGCCGACCGTGTCGCGGGCGCCGAACCAGTCGGAGACGACGAAGCCGTCGAAGCCCCACTCGTCGCGCAGGACCCGGTCGAGCAGCAGGCCGTTCTCGCTCATCGCCGTGCCGTTGACCTTGTTGTAGGAGGCCATGACGCCCCAGGGCGCGGCCTCCCGGACGACGATCTCGAACGGCCGCAGGTACAGCTCGCGGAGGGCCCGCTCCGACACGACGACGTCCGCGGTCATCCGCTCGGTCTCGAAGTCGTTGGCGACGAAGTGCTTCACGGTGACGGCGACGCCGCCGCCCTGCACGCCGCGCACGTACCCGGCGGCGAGGAGGCCGCTGAGCAGCGGGTCTTCGGAGAAGCACTCGAAGTGGCGGCCGCCGAGCGGGGACCGCTGGAGGTTGACGGTCGGCGCGAGCAGCACGTGGACGCCCTTGCGCCGCGCCTCCTGCGCCAGCAGCGCCCCGGCGCGCCGCAGCAGGGCGGTGTCCCAGGTGGCGGCGAGCGCGGTCGGGCTGGGCAGCGCGACGGACGGGTCGGTGGCCGACCACTCGACGCCGCGGACGCCGATCGGCCCGTCGGACATCACGATCGGCGCCAGGCCGAGCGCGGGGACGGCGGGCAGCGTCCACATGTCCTTGCCCGCGAGCAGGCGGGCCTTGGCGTCCAGGTCCAGGTTCATCGGCGGTGTACCTCCGGTGGAAGGGCGGGTGGCGCCACGGTAGACCGCGCTACCGAGTGATCGGTAGGTGATGTTACTTGCTTGTTATAAATTGCCGGGTCTATTCTGAGCGCCATGCCCCGCAACCGTCGCGAAGAGATCCTTCTCGCCGCCCTGGACGTCTTCGGCGAGCGCGGTTACACGGGCGCCTCGATCGCCGCCGTCGCGGAGCGCGTCGGCCTGTCGCAGCAGGGCGTCCTGCACTACTTCCCCAGCAAGGAACGGCTTCTCGCCGAGGTCCTGCGGCTGCGGGACGAGCGCGGACTGGACGTCATCGCGCTCGGCGGCTCCGGCGGGACGATCACCCTCGACACGATCTCGGCGATCATCGAGTACAACCGGGAGCGGCGCGGGATCGTGCAGTCGTTCACGGTGCTGTCCGCCGAGAGCGTCCTCGACGACCATCCGGCGGCGGACTTCTTCCGCGACCGCTACGGCGCGGCCCGGGGGTGGATGGCCGACCTCGTCCGCGCCGAGTGCGGCCCCGACCTGCCCGGCGGCGTCACCCCCGAGCAGGCGGCGCCGCTGCTCCTCGCGGTCATGGACGGGCTGCAGCAGCAGTGGCTGCTGGCCCCCGACGACATCGACATGCCGGGCCTCTTCCGCGCCTTCCTGGCGCTGCTCCGCGCGAACGTCCGGACGTCCGCCGGGGACTGACCGGGCCGAGCCGGCGGCATCCGCCCGATCTCCGCCCGATCTCCGCATCGATCGCGCCCTGTGAGGGTTTCGGACACCCGGGGTTACTCGCCATAATCACTCCGGACCGGACCAGGCGGGGAGATCCAGATGAGTGCGGAGAAGTTGCTGAGGCCGGTGGTGGATCCGTCCCTGCCGCCCGGCGATCGGGACATGCTGGCGGAGAGCGCGGACGGGCTGACCGCGGCGGGCGACGAACCGCCGAAGTCCGGCGGGCGCACCTCCGCCGACCGGTGGTGGGCGCTCGGCGTCGCCACCGCGTGCGGGTTCGCGCCGGCCGCGACGCTGCCGTGGCTGCTCGGCGGGATCGGGGCGCTGCTCGGCGTCCTGGCGCAGGTCGGGACGGCGCTGCTGTGGTGGCGGTTCGGGTTCGGCGCGTTCCTCGGCGGCGGGACCGCCCTGCAGGTCGTGTCGTGGCTCGTGCTGTACGCGTGCTGCGGCGACGGCGAGCGGGAGCGGCTCGGCCGCGTCCACCACGGCCGGTACTTCCTGACCGACGACCTCGGCGGGGCCGTGCCGGACGTCGTGCGGGCGCAGCGCGCCGCCGAGACCGTCCTGGCCTCGGGCCTTCACAAGGCGGGACTGCTGGACGGCGACGGCGTCGACGTCCGGGCGATCGAGTGGGAGATCGCGGTCGGCTGCCGGGAGGTGACCGTGGAGAAGCGGGCGCTGCGCAGGCTCGCCAAGGAGAACCGGGGCGACGACGCCCTGCGGCTGGCGCTCAAACCGCGCTGGCGCGAAGTCAACGAGGCGCGCAATCGGATGAGGGAGCGGGTGGCGGCGCTGAACGCCTACGGGAGCACGGTCCAGGCCGCCGACCACGTCTACTGGGCGCTGCAGAAGGGCGCGGGCACCGACGAGCAGCTCCAGGAGCGGCTGGCGGAGGTCCGGGAGGCCGGGGCGGCGCTGGCCGCCGCCCCCGCGGGTGGGGAGGCGCGCAAGTGAGCGCGATGTCGCCCCGCGCGCAGCGGATCAGCAAGAACCTCCCCGAGTGGGTGGTCGTCGTGGGCGTGTGCCTCCTCCTGAGCCAGGGCATCGCGGCGATCGTGTGGGCGTCGAACACGATCGGCGACCCCAAGAAGGTCACGTATCTGGTGACCGGCGAGAGCTCCGACGCGATGCTGACCTACTACACGCCGGACACCATCGAGAGGGACACCGTCGCCGGGACGCTGCTGCCGTTCCGGATGGACTTCCAGGCGGACGGCGACGAGTACCTGCGGATCGCCGCGCGGAACGACGAGGACGGCACCCCCGGCGCGCTCACCTGCACGATCATGGTGGACGGCAGGATCGTCGAGCAGGACCGGGCGAGCGGGACGAGCGAGGCATCGTGCAGCGGCACGGCGAAGCGGCTGCGGCCGATCGCCGGCGCGAAGCTGCCGCCGCTGACCGGGGCGGTCGCCCCGGAGGTGCGGCGGCTGGAGAAGACGGTCGAGATGAAGCGCTACCCGGGGGCCGGGGCGCGGGTCGTCGGGCGGGTCACCGACCCCGAGGCGCGGCTGTCGTACGCGGAGCTGGGACGGCCGTGGGAGCCGTTCAGCACCGAGCCGTACGGCCCGTACACGGGGAGCCAGAAGTTCGAGACCGAGGCCGAGTGGCAGGCGATGCTCGGGTCGCGGGTCGTGGACGACGGCGTCATGGGCTCCTACAGCGGCCCGAACCGGCTGCGGGACGTCGCCGCGGCGATCCAGGACGCCCGCCAGTTCGACAACTTCCGCGACGGGACGACCGGGCGGGACGTCGCGTCCCAGCCGTTCGAGGTGAGCGGCCGTCCGGCGTGGGTGCTGGTGCGCGAGCTGCACTTCCGGCAGCCGGACCTGCGGGCGACGATGGACCTGTCGGTGGTCGTGGTCGTCGACACCGGCCAGGTGCGCCCGTCCAGCGTGTGGATCGACATCCCGAACACGCACCAGCGGTACTGGTCGGACGTCAACAAGATCGTCCGTTCGCTGCAGGTCGTCTCCTGACCCGTTCCCGGGGGTTCCGGGCGTCAGGCGCGGCCGGTCGCGCGCAGGAGGAGTTCGCGGAGCGTCCGCTGCTCCTCCTGCGTGAGCCGGGTGACCGGCGAGTTCTCCGTGAGCATCGCGAGCAGCCGCGCGCGGACGTCCGTCCCGTGCGGCGTCAGCGCGAGGATCTTGGCGCGGCGGTCGGTGGGGTGGGGTCGGCGCTCGACGAGCCCGAGCCGTTCCAGCCGGTCGACGATGAACGTCGCGTTGGACGGCTCGCAGCTCATCCGGTCGGCGAGGTCGCGCATGGTCATGGGGCCGGCCAGCTCGCGCAGCGCGGTCGCCTGCGGGGCGGTCAGGTCGAGGTTGACCGCGCGCTCGCGGACGTGCACTTCGAGCTGCGTCGCGAGGCCCTTGACCAGCCCGCAGATCTCCTGCTCGGCCACGGCGTGCGGTTCCGCGTGCGCTTCCACCCGGCCAGTGTACGCACCCGACAAAGGTTGCAGCTTTAATAGTTTCAGTTGTAACGTCCTGGCGTGCCGGGGCCGCGGCGTGCGGCCCCCCGATCACCGTGGAGGCATGCCATGGGCAGGTGGAACACCGAAGCCGGAATCCGCACCGTCGAGATCGGCGAGCTGCGCGCCAGCTACGTCCCCGACGGCGTCGGGTGGCTGCGCTCGCGCGGCTGGTTCCCCGACACGACCGACGCCGACTGGACGCGCCACCAGGACGTCCTCGGCCCCTCGGGCGGCCTCGCGGCGAGCATGGGCGGCCTCCTCGTCGAGCGCGGCGACCGCGCCCTGCTGATCGACGCGGGCATCGGACCCGTCCGGCAGCCCGACGACCCCGCGAACCCGCACGTCGGCGCGATCCGCGGCGGCGCCCTCCTCGACGGCCTCGCCGCGCTCGGGCGCACCCCCGACCGGATCGAGGCCGTCGCCTACACCCACCTGCACCCCGACCACATCGGCTGGTCCGACCGGTTCGCCCGCCACCTCGTCGCCGCGCCCGAATGGGAGCACCGCGACGGCGAACTCGACGCCGTCGCCGACCGCGTCGAGACCGTCGCCGACGGCGACGAGATCTTCCCCGGCGTCCGCGTCCTCGCCACCCCCGGCCACACCCCCGGCCACACCGCCTACGTCCTGGAGTCGGGCGGCGCGCGGCTCCTCGCCCTCGGCGACTCCTTCCACTCGCCCGTCCAGATCGAGCACCCCGGCTGGAGGGTCGCCGTCGACGCCGACCCGGAGCAGGCCGCCGCGCTGCGCCGCCGCCTCGCGGACGAACTCGGCGACGGCCGCACCCTCGCGTTCGGCATCCACTTCGCGGACGTCCAGTTCGGCCGCGTCCACGAGACCGCGGGCACCCCCACCTGGCACCCCGAGCACTGACGCCGGACTCGAAAAGGTCTCGGCGGTGTTCGTGTCCGGGTGCAACCGGACGTCCGGTCGCGGGGTTCGTTCAGATGCCGCACGCCCGGAGGGGGCGTGCGCACCGACGATTGGACCCTCATGGATCTGCAGCTCACCGGCCGCGTCGCGCTCGTCACGGGCGCGTCGAAGGGGATCGGGCTCGCCGTCGTCCGGACCCTGCTGGACGAGGGCGCCCGCGTCGCCGCCGTCTCCCGGAAGTCCGGTGCGGACCTCGACGCGCTCGCCGGCCCGAACCTCCTGCACGTCCCGGCCGACCTCACGGACCCGGCCGCCCCGGCCGAGGCCGTCCGCCGGACGGTCGAGGAGTTCGGCGGGCTGGACGTGCTGGTGAACAACGCGGGCGGCCCGCCGCCCGGGGCGTCGCTGCCGCGGTTCGGGTTCCTCACCCCGTCGGACGACGACTGGCACGCGATGTTCGAGTTCAACCTGTTCGCGCTCGTCCGGACGGTGCGGGCGGCGATCCCGCACCTGCTGGACTCCGAGGCGGCGGCGATCGTGAACGTGTCGTCGGGGAACGCGCGGCGGCCGGGGCCGATGAACTTCGACTACAACGCCGCGAAGGCCGCCGTGAACAACCTGGCGAAGGGGCTGTCGGAGGAGTACGGGCCGCAGGGCATCCGGGTGAACACCGTGTCGCCGGGCCCGGTCCGGACCGCGTGGTGGACGGAGGAGGGCGGGGCCGCCGACATCCTGGCGGGCGCGACCGGCGCCGACCGCGACGCGATCCTCGACGGCGGCGCCGCCGAGATGATGAACCTGGTCACCGGACGCCTCGTCGACCCGCAGGAGGTCGCGGACGCCGTCGCCCTGCTGGCCTCGCCCCGGTCGGCGAGCACGGCGGGCGCCGAGCTCGCCGTCGACGGCGGGTTCCTCAAGGAGATCTGACCGCCGCGCCGCCCCCGGCCGCGCCGGCCGGGGGCGTCCGGGGTCACTCCCGGTCCGCGGGGCGGCGGCGCGGGAGGAGCAGGGCGGGGACGAGCGCCAGCGCGATCAGCGCGACCGCGAACAGGTAGGTGTGCTGGAAGGCGCCGGCGAGCGGCCCGGCGAGCGCCGCGCGGGCGCCCGCGTCCAGCCCGTGGACGGCTTGGAGCGCGCCGCCCTCGTCCGCCGCGGGCACGAGGTCGTCCATCCGCGTCGCGAGGACGACCGACGCGAGCGCCGTCCCGATCGCCCCGGCGGTCGTGTTGACCAGGTTGACGGTGGTGCTCGCGGCGGGGGCCTGCTCGTGCGACATGCCGCGCGTCGCCGCCGTGATCGCGGGCATCATGGTGGCGCCGCCGCCCGCGCCCATCACCACCATCGTGGCGCACAGCGCCCAGTAGGGCGCGTCCGCGTCGAGCTGCAGGGCGAACAGCGCGAACCCGGTGAGTCCGGTCGCGACCGACACCGGGACGAGCCGGCCCGGCGGCACCCGGTCGGCGATCCGGCCCGCGATCTGCATCGCGACGCCGGAGCCGAGCGCGAACGGGATGCCGAGCGCCCCCGCGACCGTCGCCGACTCGCCCCGCACCACCTGGAGGTAGAGGGGGAGCAGCAGCATCGACCCGAAGTAGCCGGTGGCGAACAGCGTCAGCGTCGCGGTCGCGGTCGCGAACGTCCGGTCGCGGAACGGGCGCAGGTCGATCAGCGGGTGCGCGGCGGTCCGCGCCCGCACCACGAACCCCGCGACGAGCGCCGCGCCCGCCAGCAGCGGCACCAGGACGGCCGGTGCCGCGACGTCGCCGCGCTCGCCGCCGCTCGTCACGCCGTACAGCAGCGCCGCGAGGCCCGGGGAGAGCAGCAGCAGGCCGACGGCGTCGAGCGGGCGCCGCTCCCCGGGGGCGTCCCGGGGGAACAGCCGCGCGGCGAGCAGCACCACCGCGACCGTGATCGGCGCGTTGACGAAGAACATCCACCGCCACGACACCTCGTCGATGAGCCAGCCGCCGAGGACGGGCCCCGCGAGCGGCCCGACGAGGATGGCGAGGCCCATCGTGCTCATCGCCCTGCCCAGCTCGTCGCGGCTCGCGCTGCGCAGCAGGATCGTCATGCCGACGGGCATCACGAGGCCGCCGCTGATCCCCTGCAGCACCCGGAACGCGATCAGCGACTCGATGTTCCAGGCGAGCCCGGCCAGCACGGACGTGCCGCCGAACGCGGCGATCGCGACGAGGTACAGCCGCCGGGCACCGAACCGGCCGACGGCCCACGCGGTCGTCGGCATGACGGCGCCGAGCGCCAGCGAGTACCCCGTCGCGACCCACTGGATGGTGGCGAGCGGGGCGGTGAACTCCTGCGACAGCCGGCTGACGGCGACGTTCACCACCGTCATGTCCAGGCTGATCATGATCGAGCCGAGGACGAGCACCAGCGCGATCGTCATCGGCCCGGGGGCCGTCCCGGTCGCGGGGACGGCCCTGGGGGCGGTCGTGGTCGCCATCTCATCCCCCGTACGGCCGGACCGCGCGGGCGTCGCGCAGCGCGTGCCCCCACCAGGCGAGCTGGTCGAGCATGACCTTCGCGGCGCCCGCGGCCCCTTCGGCGTCGACCGGCCGGCCGTCCTCGTCGAACCAGTTCCACGGGCCGTGGAAGCTCACCGTGTCGCGCACCGTCACGGCGTGCAGTTCGGCGAAGACGCCGCGCAGGTGCTCGACGGCGAGCTTGCCGCCGGTGAGCCCGCCGTACGACACGAACCCGACGGGCTTCGCGCGCCACTCGTGGAAGTGGTGGTCGATCATGTTCTTCAGGGTGCCGGGGTAGCTGTGGTTGTACTCGCAGGTCACGACGGTGTACGCGTCGGCGGCGGCGAGCACCTCGGTCGCGCGGGCGAAGCCGTCGGACGGGGGCGTGCCGAGCGACGACGGCGGTTCGGCGGCCGCGACGTCGAGCACGTCCACGACCAGGTCGTCGCGCTGCCGGGCCTGCTCGGCGAACCAGCCGCCGACCGTGGGCCCGAACCGGCCCTCCCGGGTGCTGCCGATGACGATCGCGAGGCGGAGCGGCGTGTCGGTCATCTTCTCTCCTTGAGCGGGGCGCTGCGTGATGTCCTCGAAGCTACGGAGACCCGCCATGGCCGGGAATCCGTCAGATGACTGGGCCGGACGACCGGCCCGCACCCCACTCTGAGACCTCAACATTGATTGAGGTCAAGGTCCCGCGCGTGCGCTCAGCCGCGCGTGCGCGCCGCGATCCCGTCGAGCACGATGTCGAGGCCCCGCCGGAACCCCGCGTCGAAGTCGGCGTCCTCCGGCCGGGAGTGCTCCGCCAGCACCGGGTACGCGTCCGCCCGCGCGGCGAGGTACTCGGACGTGCCGCGGCGCAGGTCCGCCTCGTCCGCCGGGTCGCGCATCCGCGCGCGCCACATGTTCTCCGTGACGGCGAACCCCGTGACGTAACTCGACACCGCGCTCGCCGCCGCCGTCAGCTCGTCCCCGGCGAGCCCGGCCCCCGCGAGGATCCCGAACACCCGCTCGGACCCCGCGAGCGCGTTCGGCCCGAGCAGCGGCCGCGTCCCGACCAGCGCCGGGACCCACGGGTGCGCGCGCATCACCCGCCTGCTCCGCTCCACGTGCCGGACGAGCGCGCCCCGCCACGCCCCGGCGTCCGGGCCGGAGCCGCCCGCGCCCGGGTCGATCTCGCCCAGGACGGCGTCGAGGGCGAGGTCGAGCACGTCCTCCTTCGCCGCCACGTACTCGTACAGCGACATCGTCCCGGCGTCCAGCCGGGCGGCGAGGCGCCGCATCGAGAAGCCGTCCACGCCCTCGGCGTCGAGGAGCCCGACGGCCGCCGCGACGATCCGCTCCAGCGACAGCCGCGGCCGGCGGGGGCGCGGCTCGCCGCGCAGCCACACCGGGCGATCCGGCATCGGCGCCCCTTCCGTGCGGTGTACGGAAAACCGTACACGTAGCTTGGCCGCGTCTCCCCGCCCGTACGCCCGGAAGGACCCCCCATGCAAGAGGACGAATGGCAAGAGGACGAATGGCAGCACGCCTACGCGGCCCTGGCCCTCCGCCTCGACCGCCTGGTGCGGGACACCTGGAGCGGCACCCTGCTCATCTACCGGGGCCCCGCCGAGTGGAGCGCCGCCGTCGACCGGGAGGAGCCGCCGCCCCCCGCCCGCCTCGCGGACGACGCCGACCGGCTCCTGGACGGCCTCCCGTTCGGCGACCGGGCCCGCGCCGGCTACCTCGCCGCGCACGTCCGGGCCCTGCGGGCCGTCGCCCGCCGCCTCGCCGGGGACCGGACGCCGCTGCCCGAGTACGCCCGCGCATGCCTCGGCGTCGACGCGTCCCCGGTGCCCGAGTCGTCCTTCGCGGAGGCGCACGACCTGCTGGACGCGGCGCTGCCCGCCCGGCCCGGGAGCCTCGCCGACCGCCTGCACGCCTGGCGGGCCGCGCACGCGCTGCCGCCCGACCGGATGCACCTGCTGCCCGGACTCGTGCTGCGGGCCGACGCCGAATGCCGCGCCCGCACCGCCGCGCTCGTCCCGCTGCCGCCCGAGGAGGTCGACTGCCGGCTCGCGTCGGGCGTCCGCTACCGGGCCGCCGGGCACCACGACGGCGGGCCGCGGTCGACGATCTTCGTGAACCGCGACCTGCCGTTCAACCTCGCGGACCTGCTCTACGTCGTCGCCCACGAGGGCCACCCGGGGCACATCGCCGAGTCGCTGCTGAAGGAGGTCCACCTCATCGGCGGCGGCCGGCCCGAGCAGCGCGTCCGGTTCATGATCGCGCCGTCGTTCGTCGTCAGCGAGGGCCTCGGGCTGCACGCCCAGGAGGTGGTCTTCCCCGGCGGGGCGGCGCAGGCGTGGCTGGAGGAGCACGTCCTCGCGGCCCTCGGAATCCGGCCCGACGGCAGCGACTTCGCCGCCGTCCACCGCGCGGTGAACCTGCTGTGGGGCGCGTGGGCGAACGCGGCCCTCCTCGCCGACGAGGGACGCCCGGACGCGGAGACCGCCGCCTACCTGTCCCGATGGGCCCTGCTCGACGACGCCGAGACGGCCGCGCTCGTCCCGTCCCTGCACGCGCCCGCGATGGGCGTCTACGTCCTCGGCTACCACCACGGCCACCGGATCCTGGACGGCGTGCTCACCGGTCCCGACCGGCGCGACCGCCTCCGCCGCCTCCTCACCGAGCAGGTGCTGCCCGGAACCGTCGCGGGCTGAGCCCCGGGCGGCGGGCCGTTTCCGGTCCGCCGCCCGGGGCCGCTCAGCTCGGCGCCGTCACACACCGAACGGCGGCGCGTACGCGATGACGCCGGCCGGCACCGGACGGGACGCGTCCAGCGCGAGCGCCATCATCGCCTCGTCCGGCACCTCGAACGGGGCGCGGATCCCGAAGCCCGACGCGGGCTCGAAGCCGAACCGGGGGTAGTACTCGGGATGCCCGAGCACCAGCACCAGGTTCTCGCCCCGCGCCCGCGCCGCCTCCAGCCCCGCCCGGACGGCGGCCGCGCCGGCGCCCGTCCGCTGCAGGTCCGGCCGCACCGCGACCGGCCCGAGCGCCAGCGCGGGCTCCCCGCCGACGCGGCACCGCGTCAGCAGCGAGTACCCGGCCAGGCGGCCGTCCGGCGTCTCGGCGACCAGCGACAGCCCGGGGATCCACGCCGGGTCGGCGCGCAGCGCGTCCACCAGGTCGGCCTCCTCCGGCGTGGGGAACGCCGCGAGCAGGACCTCCCGGATGCCCGCCGTGTCGGCGGGCGCCTCCGCGCGGATCGTCCAGGCGGGCGCCCCGGCGGGCTCGCCGGGGACGGGCCGCAGGACGTACCCGGCGTACCGGTAGTCGCCGCCGTGCGCCCTGCGCAGCGCGATCTCCTCCCGGGCGGCCGCCGCCGCCTCGGCCATGCCGGGCCGGTCCGGATCGGCGGCCGCGAGCCGCTCCTCCAGCGGCGTGTAGTACTCGTCCCACCAGTCGGCGTCCGGCAGCGGCAGGTGCGCGACGACCTCGTACCCGGCGGCCCGCGCCGCAGCGGCGTTCTCCGCCGGGGTGCGGACCGGGTACACCCGGTCCCAGAAGGCGCGGGCCTCCTCCGACGGCGACGCGGTGGCCCATTCGATCTCGGTGAGGACCAGGACGCCGCCCGGCGCGAGCAGCCGCCGCCACCCGCGCAGCCCGGCGTCCAGGCCGATGTTGTAGACCGCGCCCTCGCTCCAGACCAGGTCGTAGGTCCGGTCGGGGAACGGGAGCCGGTCCATGGAGCAGCGCATCGCGCGGATCCGGTCGTGCAGGCCGCGCCGCCGCGCGGCGGCGAGCAGCTCCGCGAGGAACGGCTCGTGCAGGTCGACGGCGTCGACCCGCGCGCCCGCCTCCGCCGCCAGCAGCAGCGCGGACCGGCCGGGGCCGCTGCCCGCGTCGAGCGCGCGCGGCGCGTCCGGCAGCGGACCGGCCAGGGCCAGCAGCCGGCGGGTGGTGGCGTCGGAACCGGGGCCCTGCCTGGGCAGCCCGTGATGCAAGGCGAACGCCGCCTCGATGATGTGGTGCGAAGACAACTGGAAAACCTCGAAAGGAAAGGGGGCCGGGCGGCCTGCGTCAGGCCGCGGCCCGGGAAGTGAGGACGACTCGGAAGCCGCGCACGGCGGCACGCACGACGGTCATCGACTCACCTCCTCCTTTCGCCGGGCCCGACGCTAGCAGGACCGTCCGGGCCCGCGCCTCCCCCTTTTTCAGCCGGACGCCTCCACCGCGCCGAGCAGGCGGCGGATCAGCGCGCGTTCGGCGTCGGTCTCGCACAGGCCGAGGGCCTCCCGGTACGCGGCGGCGGCCTCCGGGAGGCGGCCCAGGCGGCGGAGCAGGTCGGCGCGGGCCGCCGCGTACGGGTGGTAGCCGCGCAGCCGCGGCTCCCCGGCCAGCCCGTCCAGCAGCGCCAGCCCCTCCGCCGGGCCGTCCCGCATCGCCACCGCCGCCGCCCGGTTCAGCGCGACCACCGGCGACGGCGTCAGCGCGAGCAGGACGTCGTACAGCGCGACGATCTGCGGCCAGTCGGTCGACGCGACGTCCGGGGCCTCGTCGTGCAGCGCGGCGATCGCCGCCTGCACCCCGTAGGGGCCGGGCGGCCCGCCGGTCAGCGCGGCCTCCGCCAGGCCGCGGCCCTCCTCGATCAGCGCGCGGTCCCAGCGGGAGCGGTCCTGCTCGTCCAGCAGGAGCAGGCCGCCGTCGGCGCCGACCCGCGCGTCCCGCCGCGCGTGCGTGAGCAGGACGAGCGCGAGCAGCCCCGCGGTCTCGCGCTCGTCCGGCAGCAGCCGCCGCAGGATGCGGGCCAGCCGCACCGCCTCCGCCGCGAGGTCGTACCGGGCGGCGGCGTACCCCTCGGTGTAGATCGAGTAGACGACCTGGAGGACGCCCGGGAGCCGCGCGGGCAGCTCGTCCGGGCCGGGGACGCGGAACGGGATGCGGGCCTCGCGGATCCGGTGCTTCGCCCGGACGATCCGCTTCGCCATCGTCGCCGTCGGGACGAGGAACGCCCGCGCGACCTCGGGGGTCGTGAAGCCCGCGAGGCAGCGCAGGGTGAGCGCCGTCCGGTCCTCGGCGGCCAGCGCCGGGTGCGCGCAGGTGAAGAACAGCCGGAGCCGCTCGTCGGGGAGCCCGCCGTCCGGGGCCGGCGGCGGAGCGGGCGCGGCCCGCTCCGCCTCGACCTGCATGACCGCGAGCCGCGCCGCGTACGCCTGGTCCCGCCGCAGCCGGTCCACGGCCTTGCGGCGCGCCGTCGTCATCAGCCACGCGCCCGGGCTCGGCGGCACCCCGTGCACCGGCCAGTGGACGAGCGCCGCCTCGATCGCCTCCGACGTGACCTCCTCGGCCAGGTCGAGGTCGCCGAACCGCCGGACGAGCGCGGCCAGCAGCAGGCCGCGCTCCTCCCGGAAGACCGCCTCCACCGAGGCCCGGGCGTCCGGTTCGGCCACGTCAGTACTCGTCGGTGACCGGACGGACGACGATGGAGCCGTCGCGGGCCCCGGGGCAGCGGGCGGCCCAGTCGAGGGCCGCGTCCAGGTCGGGGACGTCGATGACGTAGTACCCGCCGAGCACCTCGCGCGCCTCGGCGAACGGCCCGTCCGTGGTGATGACCCGCTCGCCGTCGGCGGTGACCCGCACCTTCGTGGCGGTGGTCATGTCGGCGAGGGCGTGCGAGGCGACGACGACGCCGGCGCCCTGGATCTGCTCGTCGAACTTCTGCCAGTCGGAGAACTCGCAGACGGCCTGCGCCTCCGCCTCCTCCGCGCTGTCCGCCGGACCCGCGTTGATCAGCAGCATGTACTTCATGGTGTTCGCTCCCGTGTCGTTGTTGCCCAACGTCTTATCTACGAACGGGACCTCGCCCCATGGACACCTTCCCCAAAACTTTTTTCGTCAGTTGCGGGAGTGGCTCGGCGCCCGGTCCTGCCGCCCGCCGCCGCTCTGGGCGGGCGGGCCCTGCCGGGGCTTGCCGCCCTGCGCCTCCTGCCCCCGCGGGTTCGCGTTCTCGGGCCGCCCCGTCGGCAGGTCCTTCGGACGGCCGGGCGAGGACGGCGCGGACGGCACGGACTGCTCGGGCCGGCCCGGCGTCGCGGACGGCCGCGCCGACGGCCGCGCGCTCGCCGACCGCCCGCCCTCGGGCGTCCGTCCGGCGGACCGCCGCGGCGTCGCCGGCGGGGACGTGCGCGCGTTCGGGCTCGACAGCGCGGGCGGGGCGGCCGGGTGCGGGTGCCGTCCGGGCATCGCCGGTTCGGTGCGCGCGGGCCTCGGCGCCGGCGACGGGTCGGCGCCCTCGTCCTGGCCGGGCAGGTTGCCGGTGCCGGCGGCGATCGCGGCGCCGCCGCACACGGCGATCGTCACGGCGACCAGCACGGCCTTGACCGTCACGAACCGGCGCAGGACGGGATGCCGCGGCCGTTCGGCGGCGGGCCGCGCCCGCACGGCGGCGGTGAACGCGGCCGCGGCGGCGTCCTCGCCGGCCGGATCGGCGGGACGGGCGGGCGCCGCGGCGGCGTCCAGGAGTTCGCGCAGTGCGGTGTGCTCACCGGCCGGGGCGGACCCGGACAAAAGGAGGTCGGCGGTCCGGCGGTTCGGCCGCCCGGACCTGCGGTCGTCGTTCATCTCACCCCTTCAGCGCCGGTACCGCCGCTTTTGTCACTCTGCAGGAGGGGGAGCGGTTCCGTGCGCGGGCGAGCGGGTGCGCCGGCCCCGGTGCCGGCCTCGGTGCCGGTGTCCGTGCCGGCGTCGGCGGCGAGCCGGTCGGCGAGCCGCCGCAGCCCCCGGTACGCGGCCGTCCGGACCGCCCCGGGGCGCTTGCCGACGACCTTGCCCGCCGTCTTGGCGTCCAGCCCCACCACCACCCGCAGCAGCACCGCCTCGGCCTGGTCGGGGGGCAGTTCGGCGATCAGCCGCAGCGCGTCCCGGGTGGCGAGGCCGTCCAGCGCGTCCGCCTCGGTGTCGCCGTCGGACGTCAGCGCGGCCAGGACGTCGTCGGACAGTTCGGTGGCGGGCCGCCGGGAGGTGCGGCGGAGCTGGTCGAGGGCGCGGTGCCGGGTGATCGTCGCGGTCCAGCCGCGGAAGCCGTCCAGGTCGCCGCGGAAGCCGGGCAGGTCGCGCGCGATCTGCAGCCACGCCTCGGACGTCACGTCCTCGGCGTCGGCGCCGACCATGGCGGCGGCGAACCGGAGCAGCCGGGGCTGCACGTCGCGGTACAGCAGCCGGAAGGAGGACTCGTCGCCGTCCTGAGCGGCGCGCAGGGCGCGGCTCAGCTCGGCGTCGCGCTCCGTGGGCACCGCCCGCGACTTCCTTGTCACCCGCAGCATTGTGCAGGTATTTCCCCTGCGCCGCCGGGCCTTCGGCGATCCGCCGGGACGGATCCGGGTGACCGGCCGGTCCCGGCGGCGCGGGAAAAGCCGGTGACCTCGCAGGACCAATCACGCGTAGACCGCCGGACGCCGGGAACAATCCGGGGTGTCCCGTCGGTTGTACGGGACAGCCGATGTGCCTGGTGTCCCCGGGCCTCACCTAACGCCTTCACGGAATACCGTTCGGCTGGAGCCGTGTTGCGCATTTCGCCGAGAGGCGACCCGCACATCGGCGCACGATCAGGGCCCCGCCGGGCCGCACCGCCCGGCCGGGGCCCTGGTCTTTACTTCCTGCGCCGCCCTCGGCGTCAGGCCGCCAGGCGGCCTTCCTTCAACGGGCACCGCGGGCGATCGCTGCATCGCTCCGGCTCGCCCGGAGGGCTCGCCTCGCGATCAGGTTCTCGCAAGCTCGAACCCGGCTTCGCTCGCGATCGCGGCGGTCCCGTTCCGCTCCGGCGGGGGACGGGCCCATACATGGGACAATCCGGGCATGAGTCTTGCGGCGCACTTGGAGGAGCTCGGCCGGCCGCTGGTCGAGGAGCAGCTTCGGCACCCGACCGTCGCGGGGATCGCCCGCGGCGACCTCGACGAGGCGGTGTTCCGCTCCTGGCTGGAGCAGGACTACCTCTACCTGCTCGACTACACGCGCGTCTTCGCCCGGCTCGCCTGGCAGGCCCCGGACGCGCACCTGGGCGACCTCGTCGACCTCGCACACTCCACCCTGCACGAGGAGCTGGCGCTGCACCGGTCGCTGTCCAGCGAGTTCGGCGCCGACCTCGACGGGGCGGAGAAGGGCCCCGCCTGCGCCGCCTACACCGCGTTCCTGCTGGAGAGCGCCGCCTCCTACACCGATGGCCTCGCCGCCCTGTACCCGTGCATGTGGGGGTACTCGACGCTCGGCCTGCGCCTCGCGGAGGACCCGCCCGCCGAGCCCCGCTACCGCCGCTGGGTCGACACTTACGCCGACCCCGGCTTCGCCGCCCTGACCCGCCGCTGCGCCCAGATGATCGACGAGTCCGGCACCGACCGCGAGCGCGCCGAGCGGTTCTTCCTCGAAGGCATGCGCCACGAGCTGGCGTTCTGGGACGTCCCCGCCTGACCGGCCGGACGCGCGCCCCGAGTTGATCAGCGGGCGCGGAACGCTTCGAGCATCCGCGCGAGCGCGTCCCACGCGTCGTCCAGGTCGCGGTCGCGGCGCGCCGAGCCGGCGAGCCACAGGGCGGCCTCGTTCATCGCGCCCGACAGCAGGCGCGCGAGCGGCTCGACGGGCCGCGGCGCGATCGTCCCGAGCTCCATCAGGCCGGTCAGCGCGTCCGTGAGGTGCCGCGCGGACGCGGCCTCGTCCATCGCGCGCCACTCCGTCCAGCCGAGCACCGCCGGGCCGTCCACGAGCATGACGCGCTGGACGTCCGGGGCGGTGCTCGCGGCCAGGAACGCGCGGCACCCGGCGAGCAGCCGGTCCCACGGGTCCGCTTCGGCGTCGGCCGACGCCGCGACGCGCGCCGCGACCTCGTCCTGCACCTCCCGCAGCACCTCCCGGAACAGGGCGCCCTTGCTCTCGAAGTGGTGGTAGAGCGCGCCCTTGGTCACGTCGGCGGCGGCGACGATCTCCGCGAGCCCGACCGCCCCGTAGCCCCGTTCGGTGAAGAGGCGCCTGCCCTCGCGCAGCAGCGCCCGCCGGGTCTGCTCGCGCCGCCTGCTCCGGACGCCGTCCATCGCGCTCCCTCGTTGACATACCGACGGTACGTGAATAGCGTACTTGACATACCGACGGTATGTGAAAGGGAACGCCATGCGCCTGACCAGCTTCTATCCGGTGATCTGCACCTCCCGCATCGCCGAGTCGCGCGACTTCTACACCCGGCTGTTCGGCTTCGAGGCGACCTTCGAGGCCGACTGGTACGTCAGCCTCCGCCGGCCCGGCCCGCTCCCGTACGAGCTGGCGCTCCTCGACCACGCGCACCCGACGCTGCCCGAGGCGTACCGCGCGCCCGTCCGGGGCCTGCTGCTCAACTTCGAGGTCGAGGACGTCGACGCCGAGTGGGACCGGCTCGTCGTCCGGGGCGGGCTGTCGCCCGAGCTGCCGCTGCGCGACGAGGACTTCGGGCAGCGCCACTTCATCGTGGCCGACCCGGACGGCGTCCTGATCGACGTCATCACGCCGATCGCCCCGACGGGCGCGTTCGCCGATCAGTACGTCGGCGCCAGCGCCGGGTAGTCGGTGTAGCCCTCCGCGCCGCCCCCGTAGATCAGCCGGGGGTCGTACTGCGCGAGCGGGGCGTCCGCGGCGAAGCGCCGCGGCAGGTCGGGGTTCGCGATGAACAGGCGGCCGAACGAGAAGACGTCCGCGAGGCCGGCCGCGAGCGCCTCCTCCCCGGCCCGCCGCGCGGTCGGCTCCGGCCCGTTGTAGTTGCCGATCAGCGTGCCCGACCAGCGCGGCCGCAGGTCGGCGAGCGCCCCGTACGCCCCGCGCTCGATGACGTGCAGGTACGCGAGGCCGCGCGGCTCCAGGGCGTCCACGAGCGCCCGGTACGTCGCTTGCGGGTCCTCCTCGGCGATCTCGTTCTCCGGGTTGCCGGGCGAGATCCGCAGGCCCGTGCGCTCCGGGCCGACCGCGTCCGCGACGGCCTCGACGACGTCGAGCGCGAACCGCAGCCGTCCGGACGCCGAGCCGCCGAACCGGTCGGTCCGCCGGTTCGTGTTCTCGGCGAGGAACTGCTGGATCAGGTACCCGTTCGCGCCGTGCACCTCGACGCCGTCGAACCCGGCCCGGATCGCCGCCCGCGCCTCGTTGGCGAAGTCCGCGATCGTCGCCTCCGCCTCGGCGGTCGTCAGCGGGCGCGGCACCACGTGCTCGACCATGCCCTCGCGGGTGAAGACCGGCGCCGACTCGATCCGGACGGCCGACGGCGCGACGGGCGGCGCGCCGTCCGGGAGCGTCAGCGGGTGCGTCATCCGCCCGACGTGCCAGAGCTGCGCGAAGATCCGGCCGCCCGCCGCGTGCACGGCGCCGGTCACCGCGCGCCACCCCTCGACCTGGGCGTCCGTCGCCAGGCCGGGGATGCCGGGCCCGCCCTTGCCGAACGGGTTCGGCCAGATGCCCTCGGACACGATGAGCCCGGCACCGGCCCGCTGCGCGTAGTACTCGGCGGCCAGCGGGTTCGGGACGCCGGTCGCGTCGTCCGCCCGGCCGCGCGTCATCGGCGCCATCGCGATCCGGTTGGGGAGGTCGAGGTGCGGGCCCGCGTAGGGGCGCAGGAGGTCGCTCATGGTCTCTGTCCTCTTCCGTGGTGGGGGCGTTCAGCGGGCGACGGCCGTGGCTTCGACCTCGATGCGCCAGTCCGGCTGCGCGAGCGAGGAGACCTCCAGGAGCGTGTCGGCGGGGTAGGGCTCGCTGAGGAACTCCGCGCGGAGCTTGATGACGTCGTCCAGGTCGGCGGCCATGTCCCGCACGAAGATCCCGATCTTGACGACGTCGGTGAGGTCGGCCCCGGCCTCGTTCAGCACCCGCCGCACGTTCCGGAACGCCTGCCGCCCCTGCTCGAGGAAGCCGCCGGGGACCGTCCGGCCCCGCTCGTCGATGCCGGCCTGGCCGGAGACGTGGATGAAGCCGTTCGCCCGGATCGCCTGGGAGATCTTGTACGGCTCGTACCAGTCCGGCGCGGTGGCGATGCGCTCGATCACGTCGCCCTCCTTAGATGTATGTACTTGCATGTTCTGTATGTGCATGCATATTGGTTGCGGCGGTACGCTGTTGTCAAGACGGGAAAGACCGGGGTGGCGAAACAATGCGGACGGACGACCAGTGCTGGGACGACGTCGTGACCCTCTACGGACGCATCGAGCACCGGCTCGCCAAGGCACTGCAGCGGCACGGCATCGGGCTCTCCGAGTACTGGGCCCTCTGCCGCCTCGCCCTCGCCGAGGACGGTGAGCTGCGCATGCAGGAACTCGCCGACCTCATCGGCCTCAACCAGAGCTCGGTCAGCCGCCTCGTCACCCGCCTCGAGAAGGCCGGGCTGACCCGCCGCGACCACTGCCCGGACGACCGCCGCGGCGTCTACACGGTGATCACCGACGAGGGCCGGGCGCTGCACGACAAGGCGACCCCCGCCTACCGGGCCGAACTCAGCGCCGCGCTCGACGAGGCCGGCGCCGACCCGGCGCTCGCCCCGCTCGTCCACCGGCTGCGCGCCCGCTGAACGCGCGAACGCGCGGCCCCCGCGAGGGGACCGCGCGCTCCCGCGTGCCGTGCGCTCAGCTCGCCGCCGGGACCTTCGGCCGCTCCGGCGCCGCGGACGCCGGCACCGCCCCGGCGTCGTCGGCGAGCGCCCGGAACCGGCGCAGCCGCAGGCTGTTGCTCACCACGAACACCGAGGAGAACGCCATCGCCCCGCCCGCGATCATCGGGCTGAGCAGGCCCGCCGCCGCCAGCGGCAGCGCCGCCACGTTGTAGGCGAACGCCCAGAACAGGTTCCCCTTGATCGTCCGCAGCGTGCGCCGCGACAGCCGGATCGCGTCCGCCGCCGCCCGCAGGTCGCCGCGCACCAGCGTCAGGTCCGACGCCTCGATCGCCACGTCCGTCCCGGTGCCCATCGCCAGGCCCAGATCGGCCTGCGCGAGCGCCGCCGCGTCGTTCACGCCGTCCCCGACCATCGCGACCGTCCGGCCCTCGCCCTGCAGCCGCTTCACGACGTCGACCTTGTCCTTCGGCAGGACGTCCGCGATGACCTCGTCGATCCCGACGGCGTCCGCCACCGTGCGCGCCACGGCCGCGTTGTCGCCCGTCAGCAGCACCGGCCGCAGCCCCAGGTCGCGGAACCGCCGCACCGCCTCCGCCGACGTCGGCTTCACCTCGTCCGCGACCGTCAGGACCGCGCGCGCCGCGCCGTCCCAGCCGACCGCGACCGCCGTGTGCCCGAGCGCCCGCGCGTCCGCCATCGCCCGCTCCAGCTCCGGCGTCAGGTGCTGCGACCACTCCTCCAGCAGCCGCGGCCGCCCGACGAGCACGCCGCGCCCGTCCACCACGCCCTGGACGCCCAGGCCCTCGACGTTCGCGAAGTCCTCGACCGTCCCGAGCGCGCCGGCCCGCTCCCGCGCGCCCCGCGCGATCGCCTGCGCGATCGGGTGCTCCGACGCGTCCTCCAGCGCCCCCGCCAGCCGGAGCGCCTCGTCCGCCGCGACGCCCTCCGCCGTGACGACGTCCACCAGCGCCATCTTCCCGGTCGTGACCGTGCCCGTCTTGTCGAGGACGACCGTGTCGATCGTCCGCGTCGACTCCAGCACCTCCGGACCCTTGATCAGGATCCCGAGCTGCGCGCCGCGCCCCGTCCCGACCATCAGCGCCGTCGGCGTCGCGAGCCCCAGCGCGCACGGGCAGGCGATGATCAGCACCGCGACCCCCGCGGTGAACGCGGCCGCCGCGCCGACGCCCGTCCCGATCCAGAAGCCCAGCGTCGCGACCGCCAGCGCGATCACGATCGGGACGAAGATGCCCGAGATCCGGTCGGCGAGCCGCTGCACCTGCGCCTTGCCGGTCTGCGCGTCCTCCACGAGCCGCGCCATCTGCGCGAGCCGCGTGTCCGCGCCGACCCGCGACGCCCGCACCAGCAGCCGTCCGCCCGCGTTCACCGTCGCGCCCGTCACCGCGTCGCCCGGCGCCACCTCCACCGGCACCGACTCCCCGGTCAGCAGCGACGCGTCCACCGCGGACGAGCCCTCCTCGACCGTCCCGTCCGTCGCGATCTTCTCGCCCGGACGGACGACGAACAGGTCGCCGACCGCCAGGTCCTCGACCGGGATCCGCTCCTCCCGGCCGTCCCGGACGACCGACACCTCCTTCGCGCCGAGCTCCAGCAGCGCCCGCAGCGCCGCGCCCGCCCGCCGCTTGGACCGCGCCTCGAAGTACCGGCCCGCGAGGATGAACGCGATGACGCCCGCGGCCGCCTCGAGGTAGATGTTCATCGAGCCGACCGAGCGGGTCATCGAGAACTCGAACCCGTGCTTGACGCCCGGCTCCCCGGCCGTCCCGAAGAACAGCGCCCACAGCGACCAGCCGAACGCGGCGAGCGTCCCCATCGAGACGAGCGTGTCCATGGTCGCCGCGCCGTGCCGCAGGTTCGTCCACGCGGCCTTGTGGAACGGCCACCCCGCGTACACGACCACCGGCGCGGCCAGCGTCAGCGACAGCCACTGCCAGTACTCGAACTGCAGCGCCGGGACCATCGCCATCGCGATCACCGGCACGGCCAGCACCACCGAGGTGACCAGCCGCTGCCGCAGCGGTGCCAACTCGTCGGCGGGCTCCGCCGCCTCCGGGGCCGCCCCCGCGGCCTTCGGCGGCGGCGGCAGCTCCGCCGTGTACCCGGTCTTCACCACCGTCGCGATCAGGTCGTCCGGGGTGACGTCCCCGGTGAACTCGACCTTCGCCTTCTCGGTGGCGTAGTTGACGGTCGCGGTCACCCCGTCCATCCGGTTGAGCTTCTTCTCGATGCGGGCGGCGCACGAGGCGCACGTCATCCCGCCGATCGCCAGCTCGACGCGTCCGGAATCTGCGCCGGTCGTCATCGCCCCTCCCTCGCTCGTGTCTCGTGTCGCTAGTGGGTGTGGCCGTGGCCGTCGTCGGGCTCGCCGCCCTCGCGGGGCCCGGCCGGCTCGTCGGCGGGGAGCGCCGCGTTGCCCGCGTGCACGGTGAACTCGGCCGTCCGGACCTTGTCGCCGTGCTTGAAGTCCAGGTAGAGCCGGTACGCGCCCGCGCTCGGCGCCTCCGCGAAGAACGTGATCTCCGGCCCCGGCCGCGTCGTCCCGTCGCCGGGCTCGCCGTCCGGGTGGACGTGCAGGTAGGCGAGGTCGCCCGACCGCAGCGCGACCAGGTGCCCGTACGCCTCCAGGTACGGCTGGAGGTCGTCGACCGGCCGTCCGTCCTTGCTGACGGTCAGCGTCAGCTCGCTGCTCTTCCCGGGGACGAGCCCGCCGGTGAGCCGCACCTCGTAGCCGTCCGCCTTCGCCGTCTGCGCGGGCTCCGGCAGCGGGACGGGCCGCAGGTCGCCGGGGGCGGTGATGTCGGTGCCCAGCGTGTACTGGCGCGCCGCCCCGGTGGGCTTGAAGTCGGTGAAGAACCGGTAGACGCCCGCGTCCGGCAGGGTCAGCGGCACCGTCCAGACGCCGTTCGCCAGCGTCGGGTGCAGGTGCTGGAACCCCGACAGGTCGCGGCGCGCGACGATCAGGTGCAGCCGCTCGCCGTGCAGCGGCTCGAACCCGGTGACGGGCCGGCCGTCCGGTCCGTTGATCGTGAAGGAGAAGTCCGTCTTCTCCCCGGCCTCGACGGTCGTCCGCCGGGGCGCCAGGGTGTAGCCGTCCTCGGACACCTGGAGCCCGCCCGGCGCCGCCGCGCCGGCCGCGTGCCCGCCGTGGCCGCCCTGCTCTCCGTGTCCGTGGCTCTCCGTCTCCGGGGCCGCGCCCACGGGACCGGTCACGTTGCCGGCCCCGAGGGCGCCGCCGAAGACGGCGGCCAGGCCCAGGGCGTACGCCCCCAGCTTGGTCGCGGTGTTCATACCGTTCAACTCCGCTCGCTGATCGCGGCCGCGGCCGCTTACGCCTTCAGTTCGTAGCCGGCCTCGTCCACGGCGGCCCGGATGAGCTCGACGTCGACGGGGGCCTCGCTCGTCACGGTCACCGTGCCGGCCTTCAGGTCGACGTCCACGTTCGTGACGCCCGCGACCTGGCCGACCTCCTCGGTGACCGCGCTGACGCAGTGCCCGCAGGTCATCCCGGCGACGGTGTAGGTGCTCGTGCTCATCTCGGGTTCCTCCCTCACTTGTACCCCCTGGGGGTATCTCGCTGTCGTCATGCTGCCATAACCGGACACCCCTGGCAACCCGTACCCCCTAGGGGTTATTTCGAGATCCCCGTCACACCCTCCGCCGTGCAAGACGACACTCTGCGCGCGCGCCGAAAAGAGGGCTCCCTGTACGAAAGTTATCCACAGCCTGTGCGTCGAAGTGACTAGTCATTCCCCCGCGATATGTCGGCGTTTGTGGACGTATCGTCGCCGAAGGGGCCCCACCCGCCCGGTTGTGCACAGAGTTATCCACAGCTTTCCACAGGGGTGTGGACAGTCGTCCCCATCACCGATACTGGTCCCATGCCCGAGTTGCCAGAGGTCGAGGCGCTGACGTCCTTCCTGCGCGAGCGCGCGGTCGGCCGCGTCGTCGCCCGCGTCGATGTTCTCGCCATCTCCGCGCTCAAGACCTACGACCCGCCGATCACCGCCCTCGGCGGCCTCACGATCACCGCCGCGGCCCGGCACGGCAAGTTCATCGACCTCGACGTCGACGGCGTCCACCTCGTGATCCACCTGGCCCGCGCCGGCTGGCTCCGCTGGCACGACGAGCTGCCCGCCAAACCGGCGCGGCCCTCCGCCAAGAACCCGCTCGCCCTCCGCCTGCACCTCGACGACGGCTCCGGCTTCGACCTCACCGAGGCCGGCACGAAGAAGGGCCTCGCCGTCTACGTCGTCCGCGACCCGTCCGACGTCCCGGGCATCGCCGCCCTCGGCCCCGACCCCCTCGACGACGCGTTCACCGTCGACGCCCTCCGCGAGATCGTCGGCGGCAAGCGCACGCAGATCAAGGGCCTCCTGCGCGACCAGAAGGTCGTCGCGGGCATCGGCAACGCCTACTCCGACGAGGTCCTGCACGCCGCCCGCACGTCCCCCTTCAAGATCGCCGCCACCCTCGACGACACCGAGGTCGCCGCCCTGCACGACGCGATCGTCACGACCCTGCGCGACGCCGTCGAGCGCTCCCGCGGCCTCGAAGCCCGCAACCTCAAGGGCGAGAAGAAGACCGGCCTCCGCGTCCACGGCCGCACCGGCGAGAAATGCCCCGTTTGCGGCGACACCGTCCGCGAGGTCTCCTTCGCCGACTCGTCCCTCCAGTACTGCCCCACCTGCCAGACGGGCGGCAAACCCCTGGCCGACCGCCGCCTCTCCCGCCTCCTCAAGTAACCGGTTCTTCGCCTGACCGGTCTGTCGCCCGACCCCTTGGAGAATCGTCCGGACGAACCTTCCCCGGACGGGCGGCGTCGTACGTGGTGATCACCCTGCGCCGGGGGGCGGCGCAGGGCGCCGTTGCTCCGATCCGTCTGACCGTGGGGAAGGAATGGACAGTGATCATGCCGTTACCGCAGGAGCAACCGGGCGCCGACCTCGGGGTGGACTCCCTCGAAGCGCATGATCCCGCGTCCGTCGGCGGGCACCGGCTGCTCGGCCGGCTCGGGGAGGGCGGCATGGGCGTGGTCTACCTCGGGCTGGACTCCGCCACCGGCCGCAAGGTCGCCGTCAAGGTGATCCGTCCCGACCGGTCCGAATCCGCCGAATTCCGTGCCCGGTTCGACTCCGAAGTGTCCCATGCCCGGCGGGTCGCGCCCTTCTGCACCGCGCAGGTGCTCGACCACGGCGAGGACGGCGAACTCTCCTACCTGGTCACCGAGTACATCCGCGGCCCCTCCCTCAGCGAGCACGTCACCGCGCACGGCGGCCTGCCGCTCGGGCCGCTGCGCAGCCTCGCGGCGGGGGTGGCGGCCGCCTTGACCGCGATCCACGCCGTCCGGCTGGTGCACCGTGATCTCAAGCCGAGCAACGTGCTGCTGGCCGCCGACGGGCCGCGCGTGATCGACTTCGGCATCTCGCGCGCCCTGGACACCGACGACCACCACACCCGGACGGGCGCCGTCATCGGCAGCGGCGGCTACATGGCTCCCGAGCAGGCGCTCGGGAAACGGGTCGGCACCGCGGCCGACGTGTTCGCCTGGGGGACGCTCGTCGCCTACGCGGCGACCGGGCGCAACCCGTTCGGTACGGGCTCCGCCGCGGTCCTCGCCGCCCGAGCGCAGCAGGCCGCGTACGACCTGTCGGGGCTGCCGCCCGACTTCGAGCCGGTCATCCGGTCCGCCCTCGACCCGGAGCCGAGCCGCCGCCCGACGGCCGAGGCCCTGCTGGCCCGGTTCGTGGGCGAGCACGCCCAGCGCGAGACGGTCACCGACATCATCCACGACACCTGGCGCCTCGGGACGACCGTGCACGACGCCGTCCCCGCGGACTCGTCCGTCGGGCCGACCGGCCGTGCCGGGGAAGGCCCGAGGACGCCGCGCCGGCCGTGGCCCTGGATGCTGGTGGCGGTCGGGGCGACCGTGGTGGCCGCGACCAGCACGACCGCCCACCTCCTCGGCGGTGGCGACGGGTCCGGCACCGAAGCCGGCCGGCCGACCGGGAACACGGGGCAACCGGCGCCCGCCACGCCCGGCGGCAAGGCCGATACGCCCCTGCCGCAGGATCCGACGTTCTCGTCCGTCACCGGCGTGATGCTGAAGAATCCCAAGGCCGGAAGGTGCGTCGACATTCCGGGGCTCCATGGGGGCAGGCTCGGCAGCGCGGTCCGCGTATGGAACTGCAACACCTCGTCACCGGACAACCAGAGGTGGGACCTCATGGTGGGGCCGGGCAAGGGGCCGCGCGGCGCTTCCCTGTTCGTGGTCCGCAACTCCAAGTCCCGCAACTGCTTCGACGTACCAGGTCGCGAGGGCGGCGTGCCGGGCGCGGCCCTCACCGAGGGCGTGTGCCACCCGGGTCCCGGCGACAACCAGATGTGGTACCTCGAGAAGAAGGGCAACGGCCGTTTCTCCGTCCGGCACGCGACCGGTGACCGGCTGTGCCTGGGCGTCGCCGGGAAGGGGCGCCACCGCGACGGGGATCGGCTGAGGCTCTTCGAGTGCGGCTCCCAGCACGCCCAACTGTGGTCCTTCGGCTGGACCTGACCGACGGCGCCGTCCGCACCCGCTCGTCATCGACCGAGCGCGCCGCCACGCCGGGGGGCGTGGCGGCGCGGTCTCCTACTCGGCCTGCGGCTCCCCGGCGACCGGGGCTCGGCCGGCGATCACGGCGCCGACGGCCAGCCCGGCGACGGCGAGGACCGCGGCGACCAGGAACGGGTCGCCGGCGTGCACGGCCGGGGCGAACCCGACCCCGACGTAGACGGCCACGCCGGCGGCCCCGCCGAGCTGGTCGGCCGCCCGCTGGACACCCGAGGCGATCCCGGCGTCCTCGTCGGTCGTTCCGCTGACCGCGATGTACTGGAGCCCCACGAGCCCGAAGCCCATCCCGGCGGCGATCAGCAGCATCGCGGGCAGCAGCCACGCCGCCCCCGCGTCCGAAACCGCCACGAGCGCGATCACCGCCATCGCGCCCGCCGCGGCCCCGAGGCCCGTCAGCACGCACGCGCGCGCTCCCCAGCGGCCCAGCAGCCGCGGCACGAGGACGGAGGCCGCGATGAGCGCGACGGCCAGCGGCAGCATGGTGAGCCCGGCCCCCAGCGGACCGATCCCGAGACGGTCCTGCAGGTAGAACGTGAACAGCAGGAACGAGGTCGACAGCGCCCCGCTGAGCAGCATCGTCGTCAGGTTCGCCCGCACGCGGGCGCGGTCGGCGAAGAAGGCGAGCGGCACCAGCGGGTTCGGGGACCGCGACTCGACCCGCACGAACCCGGCCGCGGCCAGCACCGCACCGGCCAGCGCCGCCAGGCTCACCCACAGGTTCGTCCCGGACTCGCCCGCCTCGACCGCCGCGAAGGTGAACAGCAGCGGGCACGCGGTCAGCAGCAGAGCGCCCGGCAGGTCCAGCCGGGTCCGTCCGCGCGGAGCGGGACGGTCGGCCCGGACGAGCACGAGCGCGGCCACGAGCACGACCAGGATGAACGGCACCGAGATCAGGAAGATCCAGCGCCAGCCCAGGTGGGCGGTGATGATCCCGGAGAGGGCGAACCCGAGCACCAGCCCGCAGCTGGCGACCGCGGCCCACACGCTCAGGGCCCGCGACCGGCGCGGCCCCTCGGGGAACATCAGCACGATGGTCGCCATCGCCGCCGGGAGCGCGACGGCCTCGCCCGCCCCCTGGACGAGGCGCGCGGCCACCAGCACCGGGAACGTGGGCGCCAGCCCCGCCAGCAGCGAGGCCGCCCCGAACAGCGTCGTGCCGGCCACCAGGGTGCGGCGGCGGCCCAGCAGGTCGCCGAGGCGGCCGCCGAGCATCAGCAACCCGCCGCCGGTGATGGTGTAGCCGACCACCACCCAGGTCAGCGAGTGCCCGTCGACGCCGAGGTCCGCGCCGATCGACGGCAGCGCGATGTTGACCACGGTCACGTCGACCGCGATGAAGAACTGCAGCATGGACATCGTGCCCAGCACGAGCCACGCGCGCGTGGGAGACGGGCTTTGCCCGCGGGAAGAAGTGACGCCTGAAAGCATCGGGTGCTCCGTCGCTCTGGAGAGTTTCCGAGCAGCACGAAAGGCCGCTCCGGACTGATCACGAAGCGACTGGACGTTCCAGGAAGGGGGTGCTGTGAGCCGAACGTCCCGCCGCTAGCGGGACGTCCTGGTCACTGCCGCACAAGCGGCCGCGCACGAAGCGGCTGACATGCCCGCCAGCCTACCAGCGGGCGCGGGCGTCACTCGGGAGGCGTCCAGCCCGCCGCGTCCCAGACGCCGAGGGCGAGGCGGTCGTAGTGGGAGTAGGAGGGGACGTCGTCCTGGGCGAACAGGGTGAACACGGTCGCCCCGCGCTCCCAGACGTCCCAGCGCACCCCCTGCGCGAGGTCCCCGTGCACGCTCGCGGGCGGCCCGATCAGCCCCTCGACCAGCCCCCGCACCCGCAGGAACTCCGCCCCGAACTCCGCGGCCCCCGCCTCCGGCAGCCGCTCCCAGTCGTCCCCGTAGTCCTCGTCGAGATCGTCCTCGTCGTCCTCGTCGTCCTCGTCGAGGTCGCGCTCTTCCCCGTCCACCGGCACCGGCGGCCACAGCAGGGCGAACGGCAGCACGACGAACGAGTCGGGTTCCGGCGGCACCGCGCCGAGCTCCAGCTCCCAGCCGTCCCCGATCTCCAGCGCGTCCCCGTGCGTCCAGGCGACCTTCTCGTCCGCAGCCAGCCACCCGGCCCCGACGAGCCCGAGCCGAACACCCTCGCCCGTCCACAGCCCATCGGCCAGCCCCACCAACGTCCGCACATGCGGCAGCCCGACCCGGCGCAGTTTCAAACTCACGCGCGAACCCTAACGCCCCCCACACCCGCGAAGAGCCCCAGCCCGCTCAGCCGTCCCGGCCCCCGATAGCGCGCGCGAGGGCGCGCCAGTCGTCCGAGCCTCGCAAGGATGTCCTGAGCCGTACGCTCGGAAGCAAGATCCGCGACCGTCCTGGACCCCCGTTCAGGGAGCAGCCGACCCGCGTCGCCCAGGTGTTGCGGCCGTTATCCGACCGGCGAAGCGTTTTCCCAGACGCGTTCGAAGCTTTCGAGGTACGTGCTCGCCATGTCACCGTCCTCGGCACGGCGGACATGCAGCACTGGGGCGTGGGACGCGGCGATGCCGAAGGCGTGGGAGTTGATCAGCAGGTCGTCGTCGGCTCGGTAGATCGAGTTGTAGAGCACGGTGTCGTGGAGTCGGATCTCTGCGCCGTAGACCTCTCGAAGAGCCTTGTAGTGGACGAGGGCGTTGCGGATCTTCGCGGCGAGCGACTCGCCCACGCCCTCGTCGCTCCCTCGTTCGGCAACGCATGCACCGTCCGGGTCCCCGAGCAGGATCCGGGTCCTGACACCGGCGTTGGCCTTCTCGGCGAGCACGCGCATGATGCCGGTGTCCTCGGCGAGAAAGAGGCCCGCGTAGACCAGGACGCCGATGTCCGTTCGGGCGTTGCGGAAGAGTTGGTGCCAGACAGGACGAGGGACGGCCCAGCGGTGCGGGTAGGTGGTCCGGATTTCGGCTACCGGCGGCTCCTCCCGGACGTCCGGAACGGCGAGTCGGGGCCACAAGTCGCCCTCGTCGCGGCCGAGAAGGTCCGCGATCCGTGCGCGGTTGCGCGGGTAGGGCGCCCGTCCGGTGACCCACCGGCGGACGGTCTTCGGGTCGACGCCCAAGCGAGCCGCAACGTCGGCTTCAGCCAGGCGCGCGTCGGCAAGGGCGCGTCTCAACAAGTCGTTCACCGAACCTCCGGAGATGCGGGCGAGAACGACGCTAACAGGAGACGTCCCAAGACGTCCCCGGTTGTCGCTGGAGAGGTCCCACGCCTCGAACGAGGCTGCTCAACATGGCCGAAGGGCCGCACTCGCGGCTGCCGGCCCGTCGACCCCCGACCGCGTGACCTCGTGTGCAGGAGGTTTCATGTCCATCGATCGGCCTCGAGAGCCCGCCACCGTACCGGGCGCCGTCACCGGATCGAGCGTGGCCGAGGCGCAGTTGGCCGCCCTCACGGTCCGCTTGCAGGTGCAGCGGTTCGAGGTCGAGATGACCCGCGAAGGGATGCGGGTCCGCAACGAGGACACCGCCGGGTGCCGCCCGGACGACCCGGTGCCGTCCGACCTGATCACGTGCCGTCCGTACGACCGGGACGGCGGCCACCTCTGGTTCTTCGGCTCGGACGGCGAACCGCTCGCCGAAGCCGACCGGGTCACGGACGCGATCGTGCGCATCAAGAGCAGGCTCGCGCGGCGCGACCCGATCCCCATGGAGTGGGGGCTTTGAGTCGGCATGTCGGACGGCACGGGCGCCCCCCGGCGCCCGCCGCCGGTGCGCCCTCGGCACTCAGAGACCGGCGCGGCGGAGCGGTGGGTTCCTGCCGTGAGCGCCGAAAAGGGCAAGGTGGGGCCCGGAGCGAACGCTCAGGGCCTCGCCTGCGGGCATAGGGGGACGACATGGCCGCTTGGGGCGCCTACCGCGAGATCGCGGCGACTCTCCTGGAACGGGTCGCGGACGGCACTTACCGGGCGGGGACCCCGTTGCCGGGAGAGCACGAGTTGAGCAGGGAGTTCGGCGTGGCCCGCAACACCCTGCGGCGGGCGCTGGACGTGCTCCAGGAGGAGGGCTTGATCGTGGTCGTCACGGGCGTGGGAAGGTTCGTGCGTCCCGTCTCGCCCCACCGCGCTCGTCCCGTGTACGAGCGCATCGCCGCTGATCTCCGGGCACAGATCGAGAAGGGCGCGCTCCCGGACGGGACGGCTCTGCCCAGTGAGGCCCGGATCTGCGAGCGGTACGGCGTCGCCCGGTACACAGCGCGGCGGGCGCTCGCCGAGTTGGAGGCCGCCGGGTTGGCCGAATGCGTGCGCGGCAAGGGACGCTACCTCCGTCGAGACGTCCCCAGATGATCTGTGCACGTCCGTGGAAGTCCGGCGTCGGGCCCGTAGCGTCGAAGACATGGACAGCACTGCCACATGGGCCCGAGAGATCGCACGTCACCACCTTGAGAGCCCGTTGCCGCGCCGGTGGGCGCACACGCAGGGCGTTGCCCGGCAGGCCCGCACCCTCGCGCCGATCCTCGGTGACCGTGGCGACCTGCTTGAGGCCGCCGCGTGGCTGCATGACGTCGGATACGCCCCCGATCTCGCGGTCACCGGGTTTCACCCGCTCGACGGAGCCCGTTTCCTGCGGGACGTCCACGGCGCCGACGAACATTTGTGCCGACTCGTGGCACACCATTCGTGCGCGGTCGTGGAGGCTCGCGAGAGAGGCGTTGCCGACGCTCTCACGGCGGAGTTCGGCGACGACGCTCCCCAGCTCACGGACGCGCTGATCTACTGCGACATGACCACAAGTCCGGACGGCGACGCGTTGCCCGTAGAGAAGCGGCTCTCAGAGATTCTGTCCCGATACGGGGACGGCCACCTCGTCACCCGGTCCATCACGACGTCGTCGCCGCACCTCATCGAGGCCGTGCACCGCGTCCAGGGCGAATTGTCGGCCTGCAAGTGAGCGGGCTCAGGTGATGACCGGCCGGTCCTGTTCTTCCAGGTAGTGGCCGATGCGGAGCCGCATCGAGCGGTCCATCTGGCGGTCCGTGGCCTGCTCTACCGGGACCCAAAGGACTTCGCGGGACTCGTCGCTCGTCCGAGGCTCCCCGCCCGTGGGGCGTGCTGTGAGCAGGATCGAGAACTCTTGCCGGACCTCGTCGTTGCTCGTGTAGTGGATGACGTGCTTAGGGTCGGAGTAGATCCCGACGATTCCGGTGATCTCGCAGTCGATCCCGGTCTCTTCTTTGGTCTCGCGGACGGCGGCTTGCGCGACGGATTCGCCGAGATCGATCGCGCCGCCGGGGAGGGCCCAGTTGTCGTTGTCGGTGCGGCGGATCATGAGTATGTCGCCGTTGGCGTCGGTGACGACGACGTTCACGGACGGGACGAGGCTGTTGGCCTTGGGGGCGTTCGGGTCGTCGTAGTAGTCGATCCTGCGGGCCATGCTTTAGTCCCCCTGCGGTAGTGGCTTCGCGCCTTCCCAGATGCGTTCGAAACTGGTTCGGTAAGTCGTCACCAGTTCACCGCCCGGAATCTGCTTCAAGTGCCAGAACGGCGCGTTCGATGCCGGGACGCCGTAGACGTGCGTGTTCACGAAGAACTGGTCATCGGCGTAGTAGATCGAGTTGTAGAGGACCGTGCTGTGCAACCGGATCTCCACGTTCTCGACGGACTGTAGCGGCTTGTACAGGACGAGGACGTTGCGGATCTTCGCGGCCATCGAGTCGCCGATGCCCTCGTCCGCGCCGCGTTCGGCCACCTGGGACGAGTCGGGGTCGCCGAGCAGGATCCGCACGCGGACGCCCTTGCGGGCCTTGTCCGCGAGGATGCGTTGGGCGCCGGCGTCCTCGGCGAGGAAGAGCCCGCTGTAGACCAGGATGCCGATCTCGTTCCGGGCCCCGGTGAAAAGACGTCCCCACGCGTCCCTGGGGACGGCCCAGCGATGCGGATAGATCGTGACGATCTCCGTGCCGGATGCCGAGGTGACTTGCTCTTTGGTGAGCGCGTCGGGCCAGAGGTAAGTCTCGTCCACGCCGAGGTGCGAAGCCACTGCATATCGCGTGCGCCGGTACGGAGTTCGGTTCTTGGTGATCCACCGTTCTACCGTTTTGGGATCCACGCCGATCTGTTCGGCGAGCGCATCGATGGTCAATCCGCGTTGCAGCAATGCGGCGCGCAGGCGTTCGTTCGGCATTCACCCGTCCGGTCCCGGGACGTCTTAGGACGCGGTCAACCCTATGAGGACGTCATGAACACGTCCAGTCATGTAGTGATCCCGTCCCCGGCGTCGGGCGCACTCTCTTTTCCGTAAGGCAGCACCGACCGCCCGAGCCGCCCCCGCCGGACACGGGCCTTACGGAGGGGAGGGATCGCCGTGATCCTCGTTTTGGCGTCGATCACCGCCGTCTTCCTCGCGGGCGCCGTGTCCGGCATCTTCGTGATGCTCGTCATCGGCATCCACGCCGAGGAGCGCCGCGCCATGCGCGGCGGCGTCGGCCCGTCCCGCAGCGGCGCCGCTTCGCGCCGCGTGCTGTCCACTCGGACGCAGGGCGACGTCCCGGACGGCGCGAAGACGGACTGGTGACGCCGATTGCGCATGCCTCGGGCCATCACGGCTTCTCGTGCGTGAAGGGTAGGCGCGTCGAGCCCCGGCAGTCGGCGGTGCTCAACCTGCGGCTCCGAGGAGAGGTGACCGACATTCCGCGACGAGGCGGGCCGGGCTCGCGGTGTGCGGAGGGGGCAGGGGCGGCGGCCGGTCAGGGGGTGGGGTGGTGGGTGCGGATGGTGTGGGCCACCAGGTCGGCGGTGACGTGGAGGGGGGTCGTGTCGCGGGTGGTGCGGCTCAGGAGTAGGGCGCCCTCGAACGCTGCGAGGACGTAGAGGGCCAGGTCGGCTGCGGGTTCGATGCCCTCGGCGGTGAAGCGGCGGGCGGTGGCGGCGCGCCAGCCGGCGAAGACCTCGGCGCACGCATGGCGCAGGGGTTCGCTGGTGGTGGCGGCTTCGAGGGCGACGGTGGCGATCGGGCACCCGTCGCCCCAGTCCGACCGCTCCAGGGCGTCGGCGCTGAGGCGGAAGACGTCGTGGACGGACTCGTCGGCGCGGCGCTCGGTGCGTTCGTGGACGAGGTCGAACAGGCGCAGGTAGCGGGCGCCGGAGTGCTCGACCGTCTCGACGCCGAGCTGCTCCTTGCCGCGGGGGAAGAAGTGGTACAGCGAGCCCCACGGGGCCTCGGCGGCCGCGGTGATCTGCTTGAGGCCGGTCGCCGCGTAGCCCTGCTCGCGGAACAGCTGCGCCGCGGCCTCCAGCAGGCGTGCCCGGGTGTCGGATGCCATGCGGGGAGCCTACCGCTTGCGCTGAATAGATTGATCTATCTAGAGTGCCCGCATGATCCGAAGCGAGGACCGCGGGCCCGTCCGGCTGATCACGCTCGACCGTCCCGAGCGCCGCAACGCGGTGGACGGGCCGATGGCCGAGGCGCTCGGGGAGGCGGTCGGCGCCGCCGAACGCGACGACGGCGTCCGGGCCGTGGTGCTGACGGGGGCGGGCGGCGCCTTCTGCGCGGGGAACGACCTCAAGGCCATGGCCGCGGGCGAGTTCCCCGTGCCGGCCGCGGACGGTCCGCCGCCCATGCGGGTCACGCGGGCGGCGCCGGCGAAGCCGGTCGTCGCCGCGATCGAGGGCTACTGCTTCGGCGGCGGTTTCGAGCTGGCGCTGTGGGCCGATCTGCGGGTCGCGTCCACGACCGCCGAGTTCGGCGCGCTGAACCTGGCGCAGGGCTTGCCGTGCCTGGACGGCGCCACCGTGCGGCTTCCCCGGATCGTCGGGCAGGGGCGGGCGCTGGACGTCCTGCTGACGGCGCGGCGGGTCGCGGCGGAGGAGGCGCTCGCGTGGGGCCTGGTCACGCGACTGGTGGAGCCGGGGGAGGCGTTGCGGGAGGGCCTGGCCTTGGCCGGGGCGGTGGCCGCGCTGCCGCCGGGGGCGCTGGGCGCGGCCCGGCGGTCGGTGCTGGAGCAGTGGGCGCTCCCGGAGGGCGAGGCCGCGCGCGGCGAGGCGGGCCTGGCCCTCCGGTGAGCGGCCGCTACTTGCGGCGGGCCACGTCGTAGGCGGCGCAGCCGATCAGTTCCAGGGACACCTGGAGGCGCTGGAGACTGATGTTGTCGGCGATCGTGTCCTCGGGCGTGTGGTAGGTCGGCTCGAGCTGGCTGGGCGCCTCGCCGCCGCGCCAGCTGAAGTTGCCCGCCGGGATCCCGCGCTCGAAGAAGGCTTCGTGGTCGCTGGAGCCGCGGGCGGTGGGACCCTCGGCCTGGTCGGCGTAGCCGAGCCGGCGCGCGGCGGCGTTCACCGCGGCGGTGGTGGTGTTGTCCGCGCCGTCCACCGACAGCAGCCAGTACGTGTCCGCGGGCGGGTGGCTCGTGGCGACCATGTCGTTCTGGAAGCAGCCGGTGATCTGCGCGACGCCCGCCTCGTCGAGTTCCTTCACGTAGTGCCGGGCGCCGACCAGGCCGGACTCCTCCGCACCCCACAGGCAGATGCGGACGGCCTGCTGGGTGGGCAGGCGCCGCAGGACGCGCGCCAGTTCGAGGCACAGGACGGTCCCGCTGCCGTCGTCGTTCGCGCCGGGCGAGCCGGGGACGCTGTCGTAGTGCGCGCTGACGATGACGGCCTTGCCGCCGGGGTTCGGCAGGGTCGCCTTCCGCTCGGCCAGGACGTTGTACGAGGTCAGGCCGGAGTGGTGGGTGACCTTGAAGGAGAGCTTGCGGGCGCCCGCGCGGATCCGCTCGCCGTGGTACTCGGCGAGGCCCAGCACGGGGATCGCGACGGTCTCGGACAGGTTCGGGGTGAAGGAGCCCGGCTTGCGCTCGGGGTAGGTCTCCGAGCGGGCGTTGACGATGAGGGCCGCCGCGGCTCCCGCGGCGGCCGCGGCCTTGGCCTGCTCGGTCTCCTTGCCGACGACGCGGTCGAACAGGACGAGCCTGCCGCGCACGTCGCCCGTGACCTCGGTGACCTTGCCGACGTCCGCGACCTTGCCGGACGCGGAGGCGACGGCGGCCTGCGGGGAGGCGCTGCTCTGCCAGAGCCGCTCGCCGCGGGCGCGGATCTCCGCGAGGTACTTGTCGGCGACCGGGAACGGCTGCAGCTCGACCCGGTAGCCGAGGTCGCGCAGCTCGCGGGCGATGTAGCGGGCGGCGCGGTGCTCGGACTCGGTGCCGGCGATGCGCCAGCCGATCTGGTCGCTGAGCACCCGCAGGTGCCGCAGCGCGCGGCGGGCGTCGACGCGGGCGACCACGGCCCGGTCGCCGACGGAGAGGGAGGGGGGAAGGGCGGCGCCGGGGCGCTGCCGGGTCGCGGCGGTGGCGGTTCCGGGGAGCAGGCCGACGGTCGCGAACCCGGCGAAGGCCGCGGCACCGGCCAGCAGGTCGCGTCGTTTGACCTCGGACATGGGGCCTCCTCTGGCGAGGACGGCCGTTCCCGCCCGGCTCGGGTCGCGGGCCGGTGGCGGGTGACGGCAAGGACTGGAAGCGGGGCCCCGATGTGGGGAATCTAGGAAATTTCCCCCACGGCGACAAGATCAACCCGTCGCTCCGCAACCCAATCGTTGCCGGACGCCCGGCCCGCGGGACCGGGCGTCCGGCCTCGGAAGGAGAGGTCAGCCCGGTTTCGGCACGTCGCCGAAGAGCGGGGCCACCTCCGTCCAGCGGTGGAGCTGGCAGCCGTCCTCGCGGGAGAACGCCGTGTCGACCTTGCTTCCCCGCCAGGTGCCCTGGACGGTGGCGGTGGCCGGGCCGCCGTAGATCTTCGTGCAGATCTCGGTGGTGACGGGCTTGAACGGGTCCGCGGTCTCGGCGAGGGCGGCGCACGCCTCCGCGGCCTTCGGGTGGGTGCCGCCGGGCGGGTCGCAGGTGAGGTTCCAGGTCGTGGCGGGGGCGTCCGGAGAGGGCTTGACCTTGATCGTGAGGGTCTCCTCGGGGGAGCTGGACGGCTGCACCGCGGTGGAGCCGTCGGCGGATTCGCTCGAGGTGCTTTCGTCGCCGCAACCGGCCAATGAAAGGATCAGAGCCAGGCCGGACGCGGCGAGGAGTGGCGTCCGATACCGCATGCGTGATTCGACGCGGCGGGGTTTCGCGCGGTTCCATGGAGGAGTGATGATTTTCGGGGACGACGTGCCGGCGGTGCCGGCCGCCGAGGTGCCGGCGGACGCCTACCTGCTCGACGTGCGGGAACAGGACGAGTGGGACGCGGGGCACGCGCCCGACGCCGTCCACATCCCGATGGGCCGGCTCAGCGACCGGGCGGCGGAGATCCCGCGCGACCGCGAGGTGTTCGTGATCTGCCGGTCCGGGGGGCGGTCGGCGCAGGTGACCGTGGCGCTCAACCAGGCGGGGTGGCTGGCGAAGAACGTCGCCGGCGGGATGCAGGCGTGGGCGGCGGCGGGCCGCACGATGGAGGGGGACGGGGACCCGTACGTGGCTTGACCTTTTTGGGCGGTTGTTGCACACTTCCGTCTGATTTCCGCGGGAGCTCGGGCCGAGGCCGGGCTGAGAGGGCGAATCCAGAGGCGTCGCCGACCGCATGAACCTGTCCGGGTAATGCCGGCGTAGGGAGAGTGCTGCATGGCGTCCGCCGTCGACGAGGTCCCGTACACCCTGGACGAGCCGGCGCCGAAGGTCCTCGGCTTCTGGGACCAGAGCGCGTTCTGGGCGAACCTCGGGGTCAGCCTGCTGGCGTTCTCGGGCGCGTACACCGTGCTCGCGCCGGACGAGGACGGCGTGCCGACGCTGTCGATCGCCGCCGGGATCGTCGCGATGATCGTCGGGACGGCCGTCGGCGGGCTGATGCTCGGGCTCGCCGCCGTGCCGGGCGCCCGGACCGGACGTCCCGCGATGGTGCTGCTGCGCGGCCTGTTCGGCGCGCGGCTGTCGTACGTCCCGACCGTCCTGAACATCGCGCAGCTCGTCGGGTGGGGGACGTTCGAGCTGATCGTGATCGCGGACGCGGCGCGGCACCTGTGGGACGGCGTCCCCCGGTGGGGCTACGTGATCGCGGCCGGTGTGCTGACGACCGTCCTGACGATCTGGCCGCTCGGCTCGGTGCGGCTGCTGCGCCGCTACGTGACGGCGGCGGTGATGGTCGCGCTCGTCTACTTCTATGTGCGGTTGGTGCGGGAGCCGCTGCCGGATCTGACGGACGGGGGCTGGGACGGCTTCCTGATCGGCGCCGACGCGGCGCTGGCGGTGTCGATCTCGTGGGTGCCGGTCGCCGCCGACTACACCCGGCACGCGCGCAGCGAGCGCGGCGCGTTCGGCGCGGCGGCCGTCGGCTACTCGGTCACGCAGATCGTCGCGTACGTCCTCGGCCTGCTGGCCCTCGCGCTGGCGGGCGCGACCGGCAACGTGTTCGACCCGTTCCTCGCGGTGCCGCTGGGCGTGCTGTTCTTCGGCGTGTTCGTGCTGCGCGAGGCGGACCAGTCGTTCGCGAACGTGTACTCCACGGCGGTGTCGATCCAGAACCTCGCGCCCCGCGCCGACCGCCGCGTCCTGACGGTCGCGCTCGGCGCGCTGATCACCGTGCTGGCGCTCGCGCTGGACATCGGCGACTACGCGGGCTTCCTGTCGCTGATCGGGTCGGTGTTCGTCCCGATGCTGGGCGTGCTGGCCGCCGACTTCTTCCTCGGCCGGGGCCGGGACGGCTGGGACGGCTCGGCCGCGGCGCCGTCGCGGTGGGGCATGGTCGCCGCGTGGGTGGTCGGGTTCGTCGCGTACCAGCTCATCAACCCGGGCACGGTGAGCGGCTGGGCCGGGTTCTGGACGGACGTCCGAAACCTGCTGAACTTCGCGCCGCAAAGCTGGATGAGCGCGTCGCTGCTGTCGTTCCTGCTCGCCGGGGCGGCCGCGCTGGCCGTCGGCCGGCTGGCGAAACCGCGCGGCGCAGCGCGCTGACGTGGCGTTCTTCCGTTGCCGCGGCGGGAAGAGTGAGAACTTTTCCGTTGCGGTTCTCCGGCGCGGCAACGGGTCCGGTGGCACGATGACAGTCGTGCATCACCACGTCCACGACCCGATCGCGCGGGCGGTCATCGAGAGCGCCGCGGACGCGATCGTGGCCGTGGACGGCAAGCACCGCGTCACCGTGTGGAACCCGGCGGCCGAGCGGATGTTCGGCTGGACGGCCGAGGAGATGATCGGGCGCGTGCCGCCGATCGTCCCGGACGAGCTGAAGGCCGAGCACAACGCCGTCCAGGAGCGGCTGCTCACCCGCCGGGCCGGGGACGGCGGGCGGATCTCGATCGCGACCCGCCGGTTCCACCGCGACGGCCGCCTCATCGACGTCCGCATCGACACGAGCCTGCTGAAGGACCCGTCCGGCGCGCAGCTCGGCTGGGTCGGCGTGTACCGGCCGGTGGAGGACGACGAGATCGTCCAGCACCACATGACCGAGCGGGCGCGGCTGGTGCGGCGGCTGAACGACATCGTCGCCGACCTGAACGCGGAGCTGGACCTCGCGGTCGTCCTCGACCGGATCACCGCGGCGCTGATCGAGCTGACCGGCGCGGACGCGGGCGGGTTCGTCCGGATCGAGGGCGAGCGGCTGCGGCTGGTCAGCATGTCGGGGCTGCCGGAGCGGATGCGCGGGACGTCCGCGGAGCTGCGGCCGAGCCTGGTCGGGGAGCTGCTGCGCTCCGGCAAGACGATCAAGCTCGCGACGGGGGACCGGCGGCTCGGCGACCTGATCTGGGCGGAGCTGGAGGGGCTGCACACGATCGCGCTCGGGCTGTCGTTCGTGAAGGACAGGCCGTTCGGCGCCCTGTACGCGCTGTTCTCCGGCCGCAAGGTGGGGCATACCGAGCTGGAGCTGCTCGAACTGCTCGCGGGGCACGCGGGCGTCGCCGTCGGGAACGCGGTCGCGTACGCGGAGGTGGTCCGGCAGCGGGCGCACGAGCGCGCGGTGATCGACGCGAGCGCCGACGGCATCGCCGTCCTGGACCACGACCTGGTCGTCCGGCAGTGGAACCCGGCCGCGCACGCGATCACCGGGATCCCGCCGGACGACGCGATCGGGCGCCCGCTGCCGTTCGAGATGCCCGCGCTCGGCGAGGACCTGACGTACCAGCTGGAGTCGGGCACGTGGCTGAACGTGCTGACGGCGGAGATCGAGGAGACGGGCGAGCTGGTCCTCGACTTCCGCGACGTGTCGGAGGCGAAGGCGCTGGAGGAGGCGAAGGACCTGTTCCTCGCCACCACCAGCCACGAGCTCCGCACGCCGATCACCGTCGTGCAGGGGTTCGCGTCCACGCTGGTCAACCGGTGGGACGAGCTCGCCGACGCCGACCGCCGCGCGGCCGTCGCGACGATCGCCGAGCGCGCGCAGTCGCTGGGCCGGCTCGTCGAGCACCTGCTGCTGGGGTCCCGTGCCGGACGGGACGAGCTGACCGTCACCGTCGAGCCGTTCGACCTGCGCCGCGTCGTCGAGGGCGTCGCCGCCGGGTTCCGGTCCCTGTCGGACGCGCACCGGGTCGAGCTGGAGATCGACCCGCGCCTGCCGCGCGCGCAGGGCGACCCGATGGCCACCGACATCGTGCTCGGCCAGCTGATGGAGAACGCGTTCAAGTACTCCCCGGACGGCGGCACCGTACGCGTCTGCGCGCGCGCCGCCGGGCCCTGCGTCGAGGTGACGGTCGAGGACGAGGGCGTCGGGATCCCGCCCGAGGACCACGAGCGCGTTTTCGAACGGTTCGTGCAGGGCGACGCCGGTGACCGCCGCCGTTTCGGCGGCATCGGGCTGGGCCTCTACATCGTGAAACGCCTCACCGAGGCGCAGCACGGCACCGTGTCCGCCCACCCGGCCGCGGACGGGACCGGAACCCGCATGCGATTGGTCCTGCAGAAGGCCCGCTGACCAGCCGCGATAGAGGGGCCGGTTACTAACCGTGAGGACAGTGGGGTGGGGCCGGACGGGTGAGGTCGGCGTGTTCCGCGGCGCCGCCGATCCCGTCGCCTGGCAGGGTTCTGGTCCGTGGGACCCCCGGTTCCGGCCGTCCGCCGGACCCGAGGGCGACGCAGATAACACGGTTCCGAGGAGTAAGGCGGCGGCGGGTGGATAGATCCATTGTGGGCCGCAGTTGGTGACGAGATGACATCGGAGACGCCGTCGAAACACCGCAACCGGGGGTGATCACCGTGACCGGAGGGCCGGTGACTCGTTGTGCAGGTGGCAAACTGGAGCGTCCGGGTTTCCGGACGATGTCAACAGGGCATTCCGGTCGTACCGGAAAAGCGGCGACGGGACCGTCCGAGCAAGCGAATCGACGGGGAGGTGAGGGCGTCGAGCGTTGTACTGCTGCCACACGCGCCGTCCAGCGTCGCGGTCGCCCGTAGGCGCCTCAGCTCCGAACTCGCGGAGTCGGGCGTCTACGAAGCCGTCGTGGACGATGCCAGCGTCATCGTGAGCGAACTCATCAGCAACGCGCTGCGGCACGCGCGCCCGCTCCCGTCCGGACAGGTCAGGGTCTGCTGGGTGTGCCACGGCGACGTCCTCGAACTGGAGGTCAGCGACGGCGGCGCGATGACCGAGCCGCGCCGCGGCCCGGGGACGCTCTCCTCGCTCGGCGGCCGGGGGCTCGGCATCGTCGAGGCCCTCTCCGAAGGCTGGGGCGTCCGCCACGAGGACGGGTCGACCACCGTGTGGGCCGTGCTGCGGGCTCCCCGCTCGGACGAGGCGGCGGGCGTCGCCTCGACCACCGGCGAGCACGTCGTCATGCCCGACCTGTCCGCCTTCCCCGACCTCTTCGACGAGCCGTCGACGAGCGACTTCTGCGGCGACACCCGCAACGGCCTTCCCACGCCCACGACCAGGGCGTTCCCCGCGTAACGGGACCCTTCCCGGCCGAGGTAGTTGAAAAGTACACCCCCGCCGGACGCCTCCTTCTCCGCACCTTGTAGTGTCCTCGTCAAGCTCGGGCGCTGTCGTGCCCCCGTCGACACCGCCCGAGCGTCCAAACGTCCCCGGAACCCCCGGCACGCACGTGCCGGGGGTTCCGCGCGTTCGGGGGCCGCGCGCCCGCCCACGCCTCCCGAAACGTAGACGAGACGGTCCGTCTTGACTTCCCTTCGCGCGTCCCGCATACTCGGATCAAGACGAGACGCAACGTCTCGTCTCGATCGACCGAACGGAGGTGGGGCCTTCTGCGTACCGCGAGTCAACTGGCGCTCGTCGAGGCCACCAAGCGCTACGGCGACCGCGTCGTCCTCGACCGGGTGTCGCTCACGGTGAAGCCCGGCGAGCGGATCGGCGTGATCGGCGACAACGGGTCCGGCAAGTCGACGCTGCTCGGCCTGATGGCGGGGGCCGTGCGGCCGGAGAACGGGGACGTCACGGTGGTCGCGCCCGGCGGACTCGGGCACCTGCCGCAGGCGCTCGACCTGCCGCACCGCGCGACGGTGGGCGAGGCCGTCGACCTGGCGCTGGCCGACCTCCGCGCGCTGGAGGCCCGGATGCGGGCGGCCGAACGCGACCTCGACGGGGACGGCGACGGCCTGCACGCGTACGCGGCGCTCGTCGCCGAGTTCGAGGCCCGCGGCGGCTACGAGGCCGACGCGCGGGTGGACGCCGCGCTGCACGCGCTCGGGCTGCCCGGCCTCGACCGGGGCCGCGCGCTCGGGACGCTCTCGGGCGGCGAACGGTCCCGGCTCGCCCTCGCGGCCGTCCTGGCGTCCGATCCCGAACTGCTGCTGCTGGACGAGCCGACCAACGACCTCGACGACCGGGCCGTCGCCTGGCTCGAGCGGCGGCTCCGCGCGCATCGCGGGACGGTCGTGGCGATCACGCACGACCGGACGTTCCTCGAACGGGTGACGACGACCGTCCTGGAGGTCGACGCCGGGCGGGTGCGGCGCTACGGCGACGGCTACGCGGGGTACCTCGCGGCGAAGGCCGCCGAGCGGGCCGCGCAGGCGCGCGCGCACGAGGAGTGGAAGGCGGAGCGGGGCCGCCACGCGGACCTGGTCACGGCCAACGCGGGACGGCTGGCGGCCATCCCCCGCAAGATGACGCAGGCGGGCATGGGCACCGGCGCCTGGCGCGCGCGCTCGCGGACCCACGGCGCCGCGGGACGGATCCGGCAGGCGCGGCAGCGGCTGCGGTGGCTCGACGACCATCCGGCGCCGCCGCCCCCCGAGCCGCTGCGCTTCACCGCCGCGCTCGCCACCGCGGGCGCCGCGGCACCCGAGGCGGCCGCCCTCGACGGCGTGGTCGTCGGCGGGCGCCTCCGCGTGGACGCCCTGACGGTGCGGGCGGGCGAGCGGGTGCTCGTGACCGGCCCGAACGGCGCGGGGAAGACGACGCTGATGCGGGTGCTCGCCGGGGAGCTGCGGCCGGACGCCGGCGCGGTGCGGCGCACGGGCCGGGTCGGGTTCCTGCGGCAGGACGGCCGGGCGGGCCCGGCGGACCGCACGGTGCTGGGCGCCTACGCGCACGGCCGTCCCGGCACCCCGGACGAGCACGCGGACGCGCTGCTGGCCCTCGGGCTGTTCCGGCCGTCGGAGCTGGGGCTGCGCGTGGGCGCGCTGTCGCACGGGCAGCGCCGCAGGATCGAGCTGGCGCGGCTGGTGAGCGAGCCGGTCGACCTGCTGCTGCTGGACGAGCCGACGAACCACCTGTCGCCGATGCTCGTGGAGCAGCTGGAGGAGGCGCTGGCCGCCTACCGGGGCGCGCTGGTGGTCGTGACGCACGACCGGCGGCTGCGGGCGCGGTTCACCGGCTCCCGCGTGGAGCTGGAGCGCGGCGCGGTCCTCGCACCCGCGTGACGGCTACGGGGCGTCCCGCAGGATCGGGCACGACATGCAGCGGGGCCCGCCCCGGCCGGATCCGAGCTCGCTGCCGCCGATCCGGATCACCTCGATGCCCGCCGCCTCCAGCTGCGCGTTCGTCTCGATGTTCCGCTCGTAGGCGACGCACAGCCGGGGCGCGACGGCGAGCGTGTTGTTGCCGTCGTCCCACTGCTCCCGCTCGGCGGTGACGGGGTCGAGGCCGGTGTCGATGACCTTGAGCCGGTCGAGGCCCATGGCGCTCGCGGCGGCCTCCAGGAACGGGCGCGGCTCCTCGACCCGCAGGTCGCCGTCGTCCAGCGTGACCGTGTACGCGACGAGCGAGTGCGCGACCGGCGGGTACATGACGACCGTGTCGAGGTCGACCATCGTGCAGATCGTGTCCAGGTGCATGGTCGCGCGCTCCTGCGCGATGGGGACGGCGAGGACGGTGCGGGCGAGGCCCGCGCCGATCACCTGCCGCGCGAGCCGCTCGACGCCCGCGGGGGTCGTCCGCTCGCCCGTCCCGACCGCGACGACGCCGGGGCCCAGCAGCAGGACGTCGCCGCCCTCCAGGTGCTCCAGGGACGGCCCGTACACCGGTTCGACGCCCGCGAAGCGCGGGTGGTGCGCGTACAGCAGGCCCACGAGGTCGGCTTCGCGGCGCCGCGCGTCCGTCGCGAGGCTCGTCACCGCGACCCGGTCGCCGATCCAGACGCTCTGGTCGCGGGTGAACAGCAGGTTCGGCACGGGGTCGACGATGAAGTCCTGCTCGTCGAGGAGCCGGTAGACCAGCCCGTGGCCCGCCTTCAGCTCCTCGTGGGCCAGGCCGGCGACGAGCGTGTGCGCGAGGTCCTCGGGGTCGAGGTCGCGCAGGTACCCCTCGACGACGCGGCGGAGCTGGTCGCCGAGCCGCAGGTCGACGATCGCGTCCGCGATGGCCTGCTCCCGCGCGTTCTCGTACTCCAGCGCGTCTTGGAGGAGCTCCGTCACGTACAGGACCTCGACGTCCCGCGACCGCAGCGCCTCGGCGAACGCGTCGTGCTCCTCCTGCGCCCGTCCGGCCCAGGGGATCCCGTCGAACAGCAGCTTGTCGTTGTTGCGCGGGGTGAGCCGCTTCAGTTCCGCGCCGGGCCGGTGCAGCAGGACGGTCCGCAGCCGCCCGACCTCACTGGTGACCCGGTGCTCGTGCGCTGTCGTCTCCGTCACACTCGCAGTCTAGGTCGCGGTTTCCCGAGGTCCCGCGACCGGGGCGGGCCGCCGGACGGTCCGGGCGGAAATTCGATCGACGCGGCGGGGGACGCGCCGTAGTGTCCGGGGCATGTTCTTCGCAGCCGGCGCCCGGACGCTCGCAGACACCGTTCTGCCGAGCGCGGTGCCGGCCGCCTTCTTCGCGGCGGCGGCAGACGCGGCGGCCTTCGACGGCCTGCGACGCTGACCCCTCTCCGTCCCGCCTCCGGAGAACCAGCGGAGGGGGGTGGACGGGAGGACGCGCGGACGCCCGGCGCCCGCGCGGGTTCTCACCTTCCAGCCAGGAGTGAGGACGGAAACCATGGCCAAGCAGGTCTTCGAACGCGACAAGCCGCACCTGAACATCGGCACGATGGGGCACGTCGACCACGGCAAGACGACCCTGACCGCCGCGATCACGAAGGTGCTCGCCGACCGCGGGCTGGCGTCGGCCGTCCCGTTCGCGGGGATCGACCGCGCCCCCGAGGAGCGCGACCGCGGCATCACGATCAACATCGCGCACGTGCACTACTCGACCGCGACCAGGCACTACGCCCACGTCGACATGCCCGGCCACGCCGACTACGTGAAGAACATGATCACCGGTGCGGCGCAGATCGACGGGGCCGTCCTCGTCGTGTCGGCGCAGGACGGCGCGATGCCGCAGACGCGGGAGCACGTCGTGCTGGCGCGCCAGGTCGGGGTCCGGCACATCGTGGTGGCGCTGAACAAGGCCGACGCGGTGGAGGACGCCGAGCTGCTCGACCTGGTCGAGCTGGAGGTCCGGGAGCTGCTGTCGGAGTACGGGTTCCCGGGCGAGGACGTCCCGGTCGTCCGGGTGTCCGGGCTGCGGGCGCTGGAGGGCGACCCGTACTGGACGGCCCGGATCGGCGACCTGCTCGACGCGGTGGACGCGTACGTGCCGGTGCCGGAGCGGGTGCTCGACAAGCCGTTCCTGATGCCGGTCGAGAACGTGCTGAGCATCACCGGGCGCGGCACGGTCGTGACCGGCGTGGTGGCGCAGGGCGCGGTGCGGCTGCGCGACGAGGTCGAGATCGTCGGGCTGGACGAGCGGACCCTGACGTCCGTCGTCACCGGCCTGGAGACGTTCGGGCAGGCGATGGAGCACGCCGAGGCGGGGGACAACGCGGCGGTCCTGCTGCGCGGTGTCCAGCGGACGGACGTGCGCCGCGGGCAGGTCGTGAGCGCTCCGGGCTCGATCCGGCCGCACCTGCGGTTCCGGGCGCGGGTGCGGGTGCTGACCGCGGCGGAGGGCGGCCGGAGCAGGCCGTTCTTCCACGGGTACCGGCCGCAGTTCCACTTCCGGACCACGGACGTGGTCGGGTCGGTGGACCTCGGTGCGGGCGGCATGGCGGTGCCGGGCGACGACGTCGAGATGGCGGTGGACCTCGGCAGGCCGGTCGCGATGGCCGCCGGGCTCGGCTTCGCGATCCGCGAGGGCGGCCGGACGGTCGGTGCCGGGACCGTCGTGGAGCTGCTCGACTAGCGGGACGGGCGGACGCCGCGGACGGTCGGGCCGGGTGCGCGCCGGTGGGCGCGCGCCCGGCCTTCTGCGGTCGGTGAACGCCGTGCGGGGCGGGTTTCGGACACCTGTCAAGCGGTTGAATTGTCATATTTTGCAGGGCCGAGTCGCCGGGAACCGGTGGCGGTGGCGATCTTGATGTGGTGAGATTCCGACGTCGCCCCCCCGCAGTTCCCCCACATGGAGCACGTGTGCGTACCCCCCGCGCCCTGATTCCCCTGCTCTCCGTGACGGCCGCCGCCGTGGTCGTCACGATCGCCGGCGCCGGCGCCGCGATCAAGGGCGTGCCCGGCGGCGGCCCCGCCCACGCCGACAGCGCGGTGCGCGAGCTCCCGTCGGCGACGGTGAACGCGGTGACCTGGAACGTGTGCGGCGAGGCCCGCCCCGGCTGCCCGCTCGGCGGCGACCCCGACGAGCTGGCCGAGCGGATCGCCGAGCGCGCCGGGAAGACGGTGGTCGGCGGGCGCGACGTCGAACCGAACGCCGTCCTGCTGCAGGAGGTCTGCGAGGGGCAGGTGGAGACGCTCCGCGAGGAGGACGGGCTCGACGGCTGGAGCTGGACGTTCGCCGAGTACCCGGACGGCGGGGAGTGCGCGGACGAGCAGGGCCGGCTCGGCCTCGCGATCGGCACCGAGGCGGCGCTCGCCGCGGAGAAGACCGAGAAGCTGCCCGCCCCCGACGGCGCCGGGCGGATCGCGCTGTGCGGCGAGGTCGACGCGTGGCGCGCCCGCGTGTGCGTCACGCAGTTCACCCCCGCCGAGGCCGACCCCGCCGGGGAGTGGCGGACGAAGCAGGCCGAAGCGCTCGCCGGGATCGCCGGGTCGGGCCGCGTGGTCGTCGGCGGCGACCTGGCGGACGGCCCGAAGAGCGCGGCCCTCGACCCCCTCTACGACGCCTACAACGAGTGCGACCAGGGCCCCGGCACGACCCGGACGGGCGACGAGACCCTCCAGGACTGGCGCGGCACCGCCGTCGAGAAGAACGACTTCATCTTCATGTCGAAGTCGGCGAGCGTGTCCTGCGGCGTCCCGGCGGAGCCGGTGGAGGAGTCGCACCACCGCCCGCTGTCGGCGGCCGTCCGCTTCCGCTGACCGACGGCCGCACGGCCGAGCCGCCGGAGACGTACACGCCGCCGCAGCTCGCCCGGCTCGTCCCGCTCGTGTACGACTCGTTCCTCGGCACGCTGCCCTACGAGCACCCCGAGAAGCGCGCGTTCCTCCGGCCGAACCAGTACCAGGACAAGGAGGGGCCGGGGCCCGCCCGCCGGCGGTGCCCCGGCCACCTCGCCGACGTCGCGCGGCGCGCGCTCGCGGAGGCCGGCGCGGGCTAGTGGACCGCCCGGTCCCGGCCCTCCCAGTAGGGGGCGCGCAGCTCCCGCTTGAGGATCTTGCCGGTCGGGTTGCGCGGGATCTCGTCGCGGCGCTCCACCGAGGACGGGCACTTGAAGTGCGCGAGGCGCTCCCGGCAGAAGTCGATGAGGTCCTGCTCGGAGACGTCGGCGGACAGGACGACGATGGCCTTCGGCGTCTCGCCCCACTTCTCGTGCGGGACGCCGATCACCGCGCAGTCGGTGACGTCCGGGTGGCTCATCAGGGCGTTCTCGACCTCGGCCGGGTAGATGTTCTCCCCGCCCGAGATGATCATGTCCTTGACCCGGTCGTGCATGTAGAGGTAGCCGTCCTCGTCGAGGTAGCCGACGTCGCCGGTGCGGAACCAGCCCTCGCCCGGCAGCGCCGCGGACGTCGCGTCCGGCAGCTCCCAGTAGCCCTTCATGTTCTGCGGGGTGCGGCAGAGGATCTCGCCGACCTGCCCGGCCGGCTGCTCCTCGCCCGACGCCGGATCGACGATCCGCAGCTCGGTGACCGTGTTGGGCAGGCCCGCGCTGCGCAGCCGGTGCGTGTTCGGGCCGTCCGGGTCGTGGTCCTCGGGCGGCAGCATGGTGATCGCGCCGGTCGTCTCGGTCAGCCCGTAGACCTGCATGAACCCGCTGTTCGGCAGCATCCGCATGGCGCCCCGCAGGACCTCCTCGCTGATCGGCGACGCGCCGTAGATCAGCAGCCGGAGGCTGGACAGGTCGGCCTCGGCCACCTCGGGGATCAGCTGCATGAACTGCAGCAGCACCGGGACGAGGAAGATGTGCGTGACCCGGTGCTCCTCGATCGCGCGGGCGATCAGCGTCGGGTCGGGCTCCCGCGCGATCACGCCCGTGATGCCCTCGTGCACGGCGCAGACCGTCAGGACGTTGCCCGCGACGTGGTACATCGGCATCGCGACCATGAGGACGCTCGACTCGTCGACGTACCAGGCGTCCTTCACCATCGGCAGGCCCGCGAGGAAGTTGTCGTGCGTGAGCATCACGCCCTTGGGCCGGCCCGTGGTGCCCGACGAGTAGAGCTGCACGAACACGTCGGACGTCGCGATCTCGGCGTCCGCGACCGCGTCGGGCGCGGCGTTCACCCAGGCGGCGTAGTCGACGTGGGCGTGCCCGTCCGCGCCGTCGATGACGACCGCGTGCGTGGTGTGCTCGAGCCGGTCGCGCACCGCGTCGAGCACCGGGACGAACTCGGGCCCGACGATGAACACCTTGGCGCGCGCGTTGTTGACGATGTAGGCCACCTCGTCGGGCGCCAGCCGGTAGTTCACCGGGACCTGCACGGCGCCGATCCGCGCGGCCCCGAACAGCTGCTCGGCGTACTCGAGCGAGTTCTTGTCGAGGATGGCGACCCGGTCGCCGGCGCCGACGCCGGCCTCCGCGAGCGCCGCGGCCACCCGGTCGACGCGGCGGTCGAAGTCCGCGTACGTGATCCGCGCGTCGCCCGCGATGTACGCGATGCGGTCGGGGTGCGAGCGCGCGCGCTCACGCAGAATCTCGGTCAGACCAGGCACGATGCGTCCTTTCGCCGATAACCGCACACTTACCGCGCAATCATGCGGCCATCGGCGAGCGGGCGGCAAGGGACAGGTGTCCCGGTTCCTAGCCGCTTCTGGACATCTTCGAGACGAGGGTGACGGCGAGCACGACGACGACCGCGACGAGCCCGATGAAGAAGAAGAACTTGAGCATCGACAGGATGGCGCCGACGACGGTGAACAGCAGCCACACCGCCAGCACCACGCCGAGGATCATCAGGATTGTTTTGCCCATGCCTCCACGGTAGGCGGCGCCACCGACGCCCGTCATCACCCTGGAGGACGACCTCGACCCCGACGCGGGTCGGGGACGCCCCTAGGGGGCGGGCGGCGGCTGGGCGCCCGGGTACTGCTGCCCGCCCGGCGAGGGCGGCGGGTCGATCGGCTGCCCCGGAGCCCACCCGCCCGGCCCGGCCGGCCCGGCCGGCGGCTGCGGCTGCCCCGGAGCGGGCTGCCCGTGCATGGGCTGGCCGTGCATCGGCTGGCCCGGCATCGGCTGGCCCGGGGCGGGCTGGCCGGGCGCCCCGTACGGCGGCCCCGCCGGCGGCTGCCCGGGAGCGCCGAACGGCTGCCCCGGCCCCCCGGGGCCGAACGCGGGAGCCGTCCCGGCGCCGGACGACATCAGCACCTTCACCAGCGCGAGCCCCGCGGCGACCAGCGACGCGAGCAGCTCGTAGAACATGAACTTGACCGGCGCGGGCTCCATGAGGTCGCCGATCGGCCCTGTGCCCGGGAAGCGCTGGACCGACAGCATGATGGCCAGGTACGCCCCGATCCGGACGCCCACCTCCATCGCCACGAACGCCGCGATCGCCGCCCCGATCGGGGCCAGCGGCCCGCGCGGACGGGTGAACACCAGCGAGCCCCCGACGACCAGGCCGACGAAGAAGCACTCCATCAGGAAGTACACCGTCGACGCGCGGAACTCGATCATCGTGAGCGAGTGGTAGTTCCGGAAGATCGTGAGGACGATCGCGACGCCGGTGGCGAGGGCGCCCCCGACCATGATGAGCGCGACGACGGCGCCGGTGGAGGTCGCGGAGCGAGTTTGCGGCATTCGGCCATTAAAGCGTCGATCGTCGCCGAGTGTGAAGTCCCCGCTCCGCTCCGCTCCCGAGTCCTTACAGAGTGGTGACGCGTGCGGTGAACCGCCCGGCGGGGTCCGTAGCTTGGGACCCGTGACGTGCGAGAGAACCCCCCGGCCGGTGGCCCCGTGACCGCCCCCGGCCGCATCCTGGTGGTGGACGACGACCCCACGGTCGCGGAGGTCGTGGCCCGCTACCTGGCCCGCGACGGACACGAGGTGACGTGCGTGGCGGACGGGCGGACGGCGCTGCGCCGGGCCCTCGACCACCCGCCGGACCTGATCGTCCTCGACCTCATGCTGCCCGGCGTCGGCGGGCTCGAGGTGTGCCGGCGGCTGCGCGCGTCCTCGGCCGTCCCGATCGTGATGCTGACCGCGCTCGGCGCCGAGACCGACCGGCTCGCCGGGCTCGAACTCGGCGCGGACGACTACGTGACCAAGCCGTTCAGCCCCCGCGAGCTGGCGCTGCGGGTGAAGTCGGTGCTGCGCCGGGCGCGCGGCCCCGCCGTCCCGTCCGTCCCGGCGGGCCCGGGCGGGCCGTGGCGCGACGGCGGCCTCGTCGTGGACGCCGCCGCGCACGAGGCCGTGCTGGACGGCGCGCCCCTCGCGCTGACGGCCCGCGAGTTCGACCTGCTCGCGTTCCTCGTCCGCCACCCGCGCCGCGCGTTCACCCGCGACGAGCTGCTGAAGCAGGTGTGGGACTGGTCCTTCGGGGACGCCTCGACCGTCACCGTCCATGTGCGGCGGCTCCGGGAGAAGATCGAGGACGACCCGACCGCGCCGCGCCGGATCGTCACGGTGTGGGGCGTCGGCTACCGCTACGAGCCCGCCGCGGAAGGGGAGGGCGCGTGATCCCGTTCGCCGACCTGCTCCTCGTCGCCTGCTACGCGACGCTCGCGGCGGGCACCGTGGCCGCCGTCGCGCTCGTCCTGCTGCACGCGCTGCGCGGGCGGTCGGTCGCGACGCAGCTCGTGGTGGTGAGCGCCGCGACCGTCCTCGCGACGGTCGCGGGCATCCTCGTCATCTCGCTGCTGATGCTGATCAACGACCACGACCGGTCGGTGGTGCTCGCGGTGGTGGCGTCCGCGGGCCTGGTGGCGACGGCGGTGTCGCTGCTGCTCGGCCGCCGGCTCGTCGCGGCGAACCGGGCGCTGGTCGAGGCCGTCCGCGCGGACCGGTTCCGCCCGCCCGCGGTGCGCCTCCCGGCGGAGCTGGCCGAGCTGTCCCGCGAGCTGGACGCCGCCTACGCGCGGCTCGCCGCCGCGCACGAGCGGGAGCAGGCCCTGGAGGCCAGCCGCCGGGAGCTGGTCGCGTGGGTGAGCCACGACCTGCGCACCCCGCTCGCCGGGCTCCGCGCGATGGCCGAGGCGCTGGAGGACGAGGTCGTCGCGGACGCCGCGACCGTCCACCGCTACCACGCCCGCATCCGGGTGGAGGCGGAGCGGCTGACGGAGATGGTGGACGACCTGTTCGAGCTGTCCCGCATCCACGCGGGCGCGCTGCGCCTGACCCGCAGCCGGATCGGGCTGGCCGACCTGGTCGCGGAGGCGGTCGCCGGCGCGGAGGCGCTCGCCCGCGCCAAGGGCGTCCGGCTGACCGGCGACGTGCGCGGCGCCGGGCCCGTCCGGGTCGACACGGGGGAGCTGGGCCGCGCGCTGCGCAACCTGGTGGTGAACGCGATCCGGCACACCCCCGGCGACGGCACCGTGGAGATCGTCGGGGAGGTCCGGGACGGGCGGGCGCGGGTGTCGGTCGCGGACGGCTGCGGCGGCATCCCCGAGGACGACCTGCCGCGCGTCTTCGACGTCGCGTTCCGCGGGGAGGCGGCGCGCAGCCCCGGCGGCGGTGCCGGGCTCGGCCTCGCCATCGCCCGCGGCATCGTCGAGGCCCACGCCGGCGAGATCGGCGTCGCCAACTCCGGCACGGGCTGCCGCTTCGAGATCTCCCTGCCGGTCTGATCCCGGCGGGGCGCCCGTCAGCCCTCGACGGCTTCGGTCATCAGCCGGACGGTCGCGCAGGGCCAGCGGGTCATGCAGGCGCGGCAGCGGCGGATGGGGCGGTCGGGGTCGCTGGAGATGCCGCCCGCGTCCTGGGGGCGGTGCAGGTCGAGCAGGCGCAGCGCCAGGTCGGCGAACGCCAGCACCTCGTCGCGGGCGCCGGTGATGAAGGCGACGTCCTCCCGGGAGAGGCGCGCCTTGACGGGGACGAAGCCGTCCTTGTTCACCAGCCGGGTGAGGTGCCCGGTGGACGAGCGCCACGAGCTCGCCTTCGCGGAACGCGCGCGGATCGTCTCCAGGCGTTCGCGCAGCCGCGCTTCGCGCTCTTCGGCCGTCATGTGCGGCGCACCCCCCAATGCTCGGCCCGCGCGGCGGCGGAGCCGTCCGCCGCCGTTCGGGTTCAGCGTCCCCCAAACGGGGCCGCCGCGAGGGGCGAACGGCGAAGATCGCGGCCACGAGCAAGGGCGAAAACATCCCATTACCGTGCGTAGTACGCAAAGGGTATGGGCAGGTCGGGACGGGCGACACGCCCGGACGCCCCCATGTCATGGGGCACTCCGCGAACCGTCTGGCCCATCGGCCTTCGGCGGGATAGTGTGCCGAACGTGGAGCTGAACGTCTCGACCGCGTCTCAAGGGGGTCACGCCGTCGTCACGGCGACCGGCGAGCTCGACCTGTACACGGCGCCCAGGCTGCAGGCCGCGCTCGCGGCCCTGCTGCGCGACCGCGTCGACCGCATCACGGTCGACATGAGCGGCGTCGAGTTCTGCGATTCGACCGGCATGAACGTGCTGCTGTCGGCCATGAAGCGGCTCAAGGAGCAGGGCGGCGCGCTCGAACTCGCCGCCCCGCGCCCCGCCGTCAAGCGAATCCTGCAGGTCACCGGGCTCGACACCGTGTTCACCGTGACCGAGGCCGCGCCCGCCATGGACGCCGGCTGACCCGACCGAACCGACCACCGAACCGCGCACCGGACCGACCGCGGGAACATCGGGTGAACCGCCGCCCGAACCGGCACGAGCGTGCGGTGCGCGCACTACGATCGCCGGTATGCAGGACGTAGCGGTGATCATTCCGGCCAAGGACGAAGCCGACCGCATCGCCGACACCGTCGAGGCCGCCCGCGGACTGCCGGGCGCCGACCTCGTCGTGGTCGTCGACGACGGGTCGTCCGACGGCACCGCCCGGGTGGCGGAACGGGCCGGCGCGCGCGTCGTGCGGCACGGCCGCAACCGCGGCAAGGGCTGCGCCATGGAGAGCGGCGCCGAAGCCGTCAAGCTGCTCGAGGACGGCCGCGAGGAGCCCCGCCACCTGCTGTTCCTCGACGCCGACCTCGCCGGCACCGCGAGCGAGGCGGCCCCGCTCGTCGAGCCCGTCCGGCGCGGCGAGGCCGACATGTCGATCGCGGTGTTCGCCACCACCGTCAAGCTCGGCGGCCACGGGCTCGTCGTGCGGCTGTCCCGCGAGGGCATCCGCCGCGCCACCGGCTGGGAGGCCACCCAGCCGCTCAACGGGCAGCGCTGCCTCACCCGCCCGGCGTTCGAGGCGGCCCGGCCGCTCGCCGCCGGGTTCGGCGTGGAGACCGCCCTCACCATCGACCTGCTGCGCCGCGGCTTCCGGGTGACGGAGGTGGAGGTGCCGCTCGCGCACCGCGCCACCGGCACCGACTGGCGCGCGCAGGCGCACCGGGCCCGGCAGCTGCGGGACGTGGCGCGGGCCCTGGCCGTCCGCGACCCCGCGGTGGCCGGGCGGCTGGCCCGGGTGCGCGGCCCCCGCCCGTGACCCGCCCGGCTCCGGCCGGACTCGGCGGCTGCGGGCTCGCCGCCCTCGGCGCGAGCACGCTGTGCTTCCTCGTGACCGCCCTGCTCGGGCCGTCCGCGTTCCAGCCGGCGCTCCCCGGAGCCGCCGCCGAACCCCCCTACTCCCTCGACACCGCGCCGTCGCCGTACCTGGTGACCGCCCTCGTCGCCGCGGGCATCGTCCTGGGCGCGGGCGGGCTGGGCGCCTGCATGGCCGCCGCGCGCCGCGGCTGGACCGTCCGTCCGCTGCCGCTGGTGGGGGCGGGCCTCCTCGCGGCCGTCGCGTTCGTGTTCCTGCCGCCCGTCGGGTCCGCCGACCACCTGAACTACGCGTCGTACGGGCGGATGGCCGCCACCGGGCACGACCCGTACGCGACGACCGCCGCGGACGTCCCGCACGACCCGGTGATCGGCGCGCCGGAGGAGTGGCGCACGACGCCCAGCGTGTACGGGCCGATCACGACGGCCGGGCAGGCGTTCGCGTCCTGGGTCGGCGGCGACTCGGTGAAGCTGACCGTGTTCGCCCTCTCGGCGCTCAACGTCGCGGCGTTCGCGCTCACCGCGTGGATCCTCTACAAGACGTCCCGGACGCGCGCGCGCCGCCTGCGCACCGCCCTCCTATGGACGTGCAACCCGCTGCTGCTCTACCAACTGGTGTCGGGCGGGCACAACGACGTCCTCGCCATCGCCCCCATGGTCGCGGCGCTCGCCGTGTTCTCCGGACGCGGCTGGGGGCGGGCCCTCGCGGCGGGCGCGCTGACGGGCGCCGGTGCGGCCATCAAGCTCCCCGCGGCGCTCGTCGGCGGCGGCCCCGCCTGGACCCTGCTCCGCGACCGGCACGCGCGGCTCCGCCTCCTCGCCCTGTTCGGCGGCGCCGGAGCCGCCGTCGCCGCCGGGTACGCCCTCGCCGGCCCGCACGCCCTCGACCAGATCAACCGCGCCAGCGACATGGTGTCGTTCGCGACCCCCTGGCACCTGCTGGACGACGCGATGGGCCGCGGCTCCAACCGCGACCTCATCAAGATCGGCATGGTGCTGCTCGCCCTCGTGCTGTTCGCGCTGCTCGTCCGCGCCCTCCCCCGGGACGGCGCCGCCGAGCACACGCGCGTCTCGGCGGCGTTCGTCCTCGCGTGGCTCCTCGCCGCCCCCTACGCGCTGCCCTGGTACGACGGGTTCGGGTGGGCGCTCCTCGCGCTGCTGCCGTGGACGCGCGTCGACTGGGTCCTGCTCGCCCACACCACCGCGCTCAGCCTCGCCTACCTGCCCGCGCGCGCGCCGAAGCTCGCAAGGATGCCGGACGACCTGGCGTGGCTCTTCACGACCGTTCGGCCGACGGTCGTCCCGTGGATCCTGCTCGCGCTTCTGCTGGCACTGGTGCTTCTGTGCCTGCGTTCAGGTCGATCTCCAGCGACCGCAGCCCCGCCGCCAGCATCAGCGGCGTCGCGAGGCTGAACGCCACCGACAGGATCACCACGCCCGAGTCGTTCACCAGCATGCCGATCAGCCCGACCGCCAGCGCGCAGATCACCGCGGGCCGCATCGTCCGGCTGTGCTCGTAGGCCCGCCCCAGCAGCGACACCCGCCACCGCGTCGGCCGCGCCAGCACGAAGAACAGGAAGACCACCGCCGCGATCAGCGCCACCGTGTACGGCCAGTACCCGAGGCTGCCGATCATCGCGTTGAACTTGCGGACGACGACGCTCCACGCCTCGCCGGCCACCAGGTCCTTCCAGAAGCGCCCCAGATGCGTCGGATTGTCGCTCTGCGCGTTCCAGTACGAGATGCCGAGCACCACCACCGCGCCCGCCGCGCAGAACGCCCCCAGCTTCACCGGCGACACCCGCCGGCCCGTCACCAGCATCCCCAGCATCGCGAACGCCGGCACCATCGCCAGCACCCCGCCGAAGTCGCTGCCCCACGCCGGCAGCCCGTCCACCGCGACCGCGACCACCCCGATGACCGCCACCAGCGCCGCCGCGACCGCCTTGCGCTCCCGCCGCAGCGGGAACTCCGACAGCCACGCCGCCGTCAGGATCGCCGCCACCGCGAACAGCGCGAACGCCTGGTTGCCGAACCCGTAGAACCGTCCCGCGATCAGCGCCGTGTACCCCATCAGCGTGTTCAGCTGCAGGTTCGACCCCGTCATCACGTCGAGCGCCAGGACCGACGCCGTCACCGCCGTGATCACCAGCCCCGGCAGGAACACCGACCTGCGCCACGGCCCCGCCAGCGACACCCCCGTCAGCAGCGCCCCGAACCCCAGCACCGTCAGGACGAGCATCACCGTCGGGTTCGACGCCCGCCACCACGGCAGCAGCCCGGTCAGGAACGTCGCCGCCGGGACCGCGCCGCCGAACAGCGCGATCACCCGCGTCCCGCCCAGGATCCGCGCCCGCGACCGCCGGTCCCCGCCGAGCCGCCGCAGCGCCAGCGCCGCGGCCCCGTACGCGACGAGCTGCGCCGCGAACAGCACCCAGTAGAACGACGTCTGCACGGCGCTGATCCCCTGCGCCGCCACGTCGTCGTCGTCCAGCGCCTCGACCTGCTCGGCCGCCGAGTCGTCCGTGGCCTCGCCCCGCCACACCGAACCCACCGCGGCGTCCGGCTGCTCCAGCCCCAGCTCCCGCAGCACGGTCGCCGTCAGGTCCGTGAGCGTCACGAGACCCTCCTGGCGCGTCGCGCCCGACGTCAGGTACCCGTCGCCGAACCCGTCGCCCTTCGCGGCCGCCACGTGCAGATGCGGGTCCGCGCTCGCGTCCGCGAGTCCCGCGACCAGCACGGTCGTCCCGTCCGGCACGCCCGCCAGCACCCGCGCGACCTCGCGGTCCGCCGCGGCCGCCGCCGCGGCCCGCTCGTCCGCGCCCAACTCGACCGGGTCGCCGTCCGCGTCCACCCCGGCGTCCACGTGCGCGCGGAAGACGTCGTCCACCGACACCGCCGCGACCGGGCACGCCGCCCAGTCCGCCGACCGGACGTCGCCGGGGGAGCCGGCGTACCGGTCCACCCGCCCGCTCCCGTCGGCGAGCCCGAGCACCGCGCCCGGCCCCACCGCCAGCGTGCAGCCGCCCGCCGCGTGCACCGCGTCCCCGAGCAGCCCCGGCTTCGCGCGGTAGCCGGTGCCCGCGTTGTCCTTCACGATCGCCGGCCACCCCGGCGCGACCGCCCCGCCTTGCGGGACCCCCGCGCCCGACGTCGCGGGCGTCGCGGGCAGCGCGCAGCTCCCGTTCGGCAGCCGGGCCCGCTGGCCCGCCGACACCGTGAGCCACCCGTCCGACGGGCACGTCAGCCGCCGCGTCGTCCGCACGCTCAGCGCCGCGCTCGACCCGTCCTCGACCAGGCCCCACAGCGCGGGCGTGCCCTCCCGGTCGACGTCGCTCCACAGCAGCCCCGGAACGCCGACGACGACCACGCGCCCCTCGGGCGCCGCCGCCGCCGGGGGAGCGAGCAGGACCGACAGCCCCGCCGCCCCGGCGACCACCGCAGCGAGGGTCGCAAGGAGAATTCCGGCCCTCGTCCCCCGCTGAACCATGGCGTCGAGTGTATGGCGTCGCCGGATCGCCCCGGCGCCGCCGGTGCGCGGCGAGGGGATCGGGCGCACGCGGCGAGCCGGGGGACGCGGCCGCGCAAATAGACTCGGCGAAATGTGGGTCAAGGGATCTCGGGCGGCGGGCGGCAGGCCCGCGGACCTGCTGATCGTGCTGGCCGGGATCGCCGTCGCCGCCGCCGCGATCGCGCCGATCGCCGCGCACTGGCTCACCAACCCGCCCGACCAGCGGCTCGTCGACCTCGAGGTCTACCGCGAGGGCGGACGCGCGGTACTGCGGGGCGCGCCGCTGTACGAGGTGCTCACCCAGCCGCCGCAGTTCCTCCCCTTCACCTACCCGCCGTTCGCCGCCGCGCTCGCCGTCCCGTTCACGCTGCTGCCGTGGGGCGCGGCCCAGATCGTCTGGACGGCGCTGGTCTACGCGGCGCTCGTGGTCGTCGTCCGGTACGCGTTCCGCGACCTGCTCCGGCGGACGGGGCGCTGGGCGCCGCTCGCGACCGGCGCGCTCGTCGGGGCGGCCGCGTGGATCCTTCCGGACCGGGACCAGATCCGCTTCGGGCAGGTCGGGCTGTTCCTGCTCGCGATGTGCCTGGCCGACTGCTGCACGCGCTCCCCGCGCTGGCCGCGCGGCGTCCTCGTCGGGCTCGCCGTCGCGATCAAGCTGGTGCCGGGCGTCTTCCTCATCTACTTCCTGGTCACCGGACGGTTCCGCGCCGCGGGCAACGCCGTCATGACGGCCGTCGGGGCGACCCTGCTCGGGTTCATGCTGCTGCCGTCCGACTCGGTCGACTACTGGTTCGGCGCGCTGCTGCAGGGCGGCGACCGGACGGGCGCCATCGACGGGACGACGAACCAGGCGATCAACGGCATCGTCGCGCGGGTCCTGCCGGAGGGGACCGCCCGGTCCGCGGTGTGGCTCGTCCTGTGGCTGGCCATGGCGTACATCGGGTTCCGGCTCGCGCTCCGCGCGACCCACGCCGCCGACGCGCTCGCCGGGCCGCCGTCCCGGACCTTCCCGGGGACCGACCACCTCCCGGCCGCGGACCGCCCGGCGTCCTACGGCCTGCTGCTCGCCGGGGTCTCGATCACCGGCCTGCTGTCCGTCCTGCTGTCCCCTGTCGGGTGGATTCACCACTTCGTCTGGATGATCCCCGTCATCGGTGCTCTGGTAGGCGACGGGCGAGACACGCGAAGATGTCTTTTCGGCGCGGCGACGTGGTTCTACTTCCTGTGGCCGCTGCCCTGGTGGGGGGCCCGGATGATCGGCCCCGAACACGGATATATCGCCGAATTCTTCGGCCGTGTGATCCAAGATCTGTTCGGTCTCGCGGCCATCGCGTCCGTCTTCGTCCTCGGCCGCTGGCTCGTCGACAGGACGCTGCGCGACGGCAGCCCTCCGGATCCTTCGCAGAAGCGGGCGGAGGTGGGTACGCTCACCCCGTGATATTGGTCACGGTGGCCGTCGCCGGCCTGGTCGCCGGAGTCGTGGGCCTGTCCATCGCGGTGGTGGCCCACAACCGGGTGAACCAGGTCGTCGACGAATGCGGGCACATGCTGCGGCGTCAGCTCCAGATCGCGGGCGGCACGGTCGACGAGTGCGCCCTGCGCGACCTCGCCATCGTGCACTACGACGCCCTCAAGGAGATGACGGGGCGGCGCTCCTTCTCGCTCGCGCTGCTCAACGCCGTCGGCGACGGCGTCGTCGTCAGCTCCATCAACGGGCGCACCGAGACGCGCACCTACGCCAAGGCCGTCCAGGCGGGGCAGCCCATGGAGCGGCTCTCCCCCGAGGAGAACCAGGCCCTGCGCGCCGCCCGCCTCGGCAAGGGCCCCGTCGTCTCCATGGACGACCCCCTCGCCGACTTCGGCGACGAGGCGACGACCCGCACCTGACGGCGGCAAGTAGACTCGGTCTCTCTCGCCACGCCCACGTCAGGCGTGCCTTTCCACACCACCGCCGGGGGACCTCGTGACCGCAGACGCCAGGCCGGAACGCTACGCCTTCCTGGGTCCGCGCGGCACGTTCACCGAGGCGGCGCTCCTGTCGGTCCCGGGCGCCGCCGACGCCGAGCAGGTCCCGTACGCGACCGTCCCGGCCGTCCTGGACGCCCTGCGCCGCGGCGACGCCGACGCCGCGGTCGTCGCGCTGGAGAACTCCGTCGAGGGCTCGGTCCCCACCACCCTCGACGAACTCGCCACCGGCGAGCCCCTGCAGATCGTCGGCGAGATCCACCTCCCCGTGACGTTCGCCCTGCTCGTCCGTCCGGGCACCGCGATCGAGGACATCAAGTCCGTCGCCTCGCACCCCATCGCGCAGCCCCAGTGCCGCCGCTGGCTCGCCGACAACGTCCCGCACGCCGAATGGCACGCGGCCACGTCGAACGCCGAGGCCGCCCAGCGCGTCGCCGACGGCCACTACGACGCCGCGCTCGCCGGCTCGTTCGCCGCGGCCCGCTACGGCCTCACCGTCCTCGCCGAGGACATCCACGACATCGCCGACGCCGTCACCCGCTTCATCGTCCTGCGCCGCCCCTGCGCCCCGCCCGAGCCCACCGGCACCGACCGCACCACGGTCGTCGCGTTCATCGGCGAGGACCACCCCGGCGCCCTCCTGGAGATCCTCACCGAGTTCTCCGTCCGCGGCATCAACCTGACCCTCATCCAGTCCCGCCCCACCGGCGCGGGCCTCGGCTCCTACCTCTTCTGGATGGACTTCGAGGGCCACGTCCGCGACGCCCGCGTCGGCGAGGCCCTGATGGGCCTGCGCCGCATCTGCGCCGACGTCCGCTACGTCGGCTCCTACCCCCGCGCCGACCGCGTCCGCCCCGAGATCCGCCGCGGCACCCACGACGACGACTACACCGCCGCCGCAGCCTGGCTCACCGCCATCGGCGGCACCCCGCCCACCCCCTGACCCGGCGGCCGGGCACACTGGCGGGGTGGACTTTGATGTGTTCGAGCGGGGGATGTGGGACGGGCGGGCTTCCGCTTACGAGCGGGGGTTCGCCCGGCTGACGGCGTACCTGGTGGGGCCGCTGCTGGACGCGGCGGGAGTCGGGGACGGGGCGCGGACGCTCGACGTCGGGACGGGGCCGGGGACCGTGGCCGCCGAGGCGGTTCGGCGGGGCGCGGAGGTGTCGGCCGTCGATGCCGAGCCGGGGATGGCGGAGACGGCGCGGCGGAACGTGCCGGAGGCGGACGTGCGGGTGGCGGTGCTGCCGGACGTGCCGTTCGCGGACGGGGCGTTCGACGCGGTCGTCGGGAACTTCGTGATCAACCATGTGGGGGATCCGGGGGCGGTGCTGGCGCGGCTGCGGCGGCTGCTGCGGCCGGGCGGGCGGCTGGCGGTGAGCTGCTGGGCGATGCCGGGCACGGGCGCGCTGGGGCTGGTGCGGGAGGCGATCGACCGGGCGGAGGTGCCGTGGCCCGCGGACGTGCCGGTGCCGCCGTTCATGGAGCACGGGGAGCCGACGGCGTTCCGGCGGCTGATGGCCGGGGCCGGGTTCGCGGACGTCGCCGTGGAGGAGGCGACGTGGGAGCACGTCGTCGACCCGGACGAGTGGTGGGAGCTGGGCGCGCTGGCGGGAGTGGGCAGCAACGGCGTGGTGGTGGGACGGCAGGACGCGGCGACGGTCGCGCGCATCAAGGACCGGTACGACGAGGTCGTGGCGGGGTATCCGGAGCGGGACGGGGGCGTGGCGCTGCCGGCGCACGCGCTGCTGGCGAGCGGCGCGGCCTGAAAAACGATCCGGGGCGCGGCGCGGGGGCGATAGCCTCGCTGTTGTGATTGACCTGCGAGCTCTTCGAGAGGACCCCGAGCGGCTGCGTGCATCGCAGCGCGCGCGCGGGGAGGATGACGGCATCGTCGATCGGCTGCTCGATCTGGACGGGAGGCGGCGTTCCGCCCTGACGTCCTTCGAGACGCTGCGGGCGGAGCAGAAGAGTTTCGGCAAGTCGGTGTCGCGGGCGAGCGGGGACGAGCGGGAGACGCTGCTGGCGCGGGCGAAGGAGCTGGCGCAGCAGGTCAAGGAGGCCGAGGGCGAGGCCGACCGGCTCGGCGCGGAGCTGGACGCGCTGCTGAAGGCGGTCCCGAACGTCGTCGAGGACGGCGTCCCGCCGGGCGGCGAGGAGGACTTCGTCGTCCTGGAGCACGTCGGGGAGCCGACCGAGTTCGACTTCGCGCCGAAGGACCACCTGGAGCTGGGCGAGGCGCTCGGCGCGATCGACATGGAGCGCGGCGCGAAGGTGTCGGGCGCGCGGTTCTACTACCTGACGGGCGTGGGGGCGCGGCTGCAGTACGCGCTGCTGAACCTCGCGATGGAGCAGGCCGTCTCGAACGGGTTCGTCCCGATGTACCCGCCGGTGCTGGTGAAGCCGGAGGCGATGGAGGGCACCGGGTTCCTCGGCGCCCATTCGGCCGAGGTGTACCACCTGGGCGAGGACGACCTGTACCTCGTGGGCACCTCGGAGGTGCCGCTCGCGGCGTACCACATGAACGAGATCATCGACGCGCTGCCGCGGCGGTACGCGGCGTGGTCGTCGTGCTTCCGGCGGGAGGCGGGCTCGTACGGCAAGGACACCCGCGGCATCATCCGGGTGCACCAGTTCGACAAGATCGAGATGTTCTCCTACTGCGATCCGGCGGACGCCCACGCGGAGCACCTGCGGCTGCTGGAGTGGGAGAAGGAGATGCTCGCCAAGGTCGAGATCCCGTACCGGGTGATCGACGTGGCGGCGGGCGATCTCGGCGCGAGCGCGGCCCGCAAGTACGACTGCGAGGCGTGGGTGCCGTCGCAGGGGACGTACCGGGAGGTCACGTCGACGTCGAACTGCACGGAGTTCCAGGCGCGGCGGCTGTCGGTCCGGCACAAGGACGCGGACGGCAGGAACCAGCCGGTCGCGACCCTGAACGGGACGCTGGCGACGACGCGGTGGATGGTCGCGATCCTCGAGAACCACCAGCGCGCGGACGGTTCGGTGCGGGTGCCGGAGGCGCTGCGGCGGTTCCTCGGGACGGACGTGCTGGAGCCCGTCGCCCGCTGATCGTTCGGCGCACGGCTTCGACGCATGCGGCCCGGGACGTCCGTCCCGGGCCGCGGTGCATCCGGGACGAACGAGGTAAAGGGGCACTCGGCGGACAAGTGGGTTGTGCGGTCGCCTAGGGTGTGATCCAGCTGCACTGGAAGGTGACATGACCAAGCCTGCGCCCCGCGTTATCGCCACCGACCTCGACGGCACGATCGTCCGGTCCGACGGGACGATCTCGGCCCGCACGGTCGACGCGCTCGCCCGCGTCGAGCGGGCCGGCGCGCTGCTCGTCATGGTCACCGGACGGCCGCCGCGCTGGATGACCGAGGTCGCCGCGGCGGTCGGGCACCACGGCGCCGCGATCTGCGCGAACGGGGCCGTCCTGTACGACCTGCACACCGAGACGGTGCTGCGCGCGCACGAGATCGCGACGGACGTGCTGGCCGAGGCGATCGGGCGGCTGCGGGGGGTGTCGCCGGAGCTGCGGTTCGCGGTCGAGTACCCGTCGGGGTTCGTGTTCGACTCCCGCTACAGCCTGGGCCGGTGGGACGCCGAGGCGCTCGGCGGCCGGTTCGTGGACGACGCGGAGCTGGTGGAGCGGCCGGGCACGAAGCTGCTGGCGTTCCATCCGGACGCCGATCCGGACGTGCTGGCGGAGAAGGCGGTGCAGGCGGTCGGCGACCTGGTGACGGTGACGCACTCGTCGGGCCGGGGGCTGCTGGAGATGAGCGCGCTCGGGGTGACGAAGGCGACGGCGCTGGCGGAGTTCTGCGCGGAGCGCGGGGTGGACGCGGCCGACGTGGTGGCGTTCGGGGACATGCCGAACGACCTGCCGATGCTGGGCTGGGCGGGGACGTCGTACGGGGTGGCGAACGGGCACCCGCTGGTGTTGGCGGCGGTGACGCACCGGACGGCCCGCAACGACGACGACGGCGTCGCGCAGGTGCTGGAGCGCCTGTTCCCGTGACCGGGGCCGCCTAGGGGTGTGCGGGCCGCACCCGGGGCGGGCGCGGCCCGAACGTCAGGGCGTCTACAGGTACGGGCCGGTCGAGTGGCGCGTGCCGTGCTGCTGCTGCTCGTCTTCCGTGGGGGGAACCATCCCGGCGGGAAGAGCGCGGCGCATCTGTTCGAGCTGCGCGCGCGCCGCCATCTGCTGGGCGAACAGGGTGGTCTGGATGCCGTGGAAGAGGCCCTCCAGCCAGCCGACGAGCTGGGCCTGCGCGATGCGCAGTTCGGACTCGCTCGGCACGGTGCCCTCGGTGAACGGGAGCGAGAGCCGCTCCAGTTCCTCGACGAGCTCGGGCGCCAGGCCGTCCTCCAGCTCCTTGATGGACGATTTGTGGATCTCGCGCAGCCGGGCGCGGCTCGCCTCGTCCAGCGGCGCGGCCTTCACCTCGTCGAGCAGCTGGCGGATCATCCCGCCGATCCGCATGACCTTCGCGGGCTGCTCGACCATCTCGGCGACCGACTTGTCGCCCTTCTCCGCGTCACCGCCCTCCATGGCGATGCCGCCGGGGCCCACCACGAGAACCTGAGGCTCCGGTCCGGACTCGTTCTTCGAAGGCTCGCTCATATCCCCTCATCCTCACACGGTCAGCAGGATCTTGCCGACGTGTCCGCTCTCTTCGAGCAGTTCGTGCGCGCGCGCCGCGTCCGCCATGGGGATCCGCCGGTCGACCACCGGACGAACGTCCCCGGACGCGATCAGCGGCCACACGTTCTCCCGCACGCCCGCGACGATCTCCGCCTTCTCCCGGGCGGGACGCGACCGCAGCGTCGTCGGGTGCACCATCGCGCGCTTGCGCAGCAGCGCGCCGATGTCGAGTTCGGCCTTCGTCCCGCCCTGCAGACCGATGATCATAAGGCGGCCGCCGACCGCGAGCGCGTCCACGTTCCGGGCCAGGTACTTGGCGCCGATCAGGTCGAGGATCACGTCGTACGGGCCGGACTCGACGAAGTCCTCGGTGCGGTAGTTCACGGCGGCGTCCGCGCCCAGCTCCCGGCACCGCTCGGCCTTCTCCGGGCTCCCCACCGTGCAGACGACCCGGGCGCCGCGCGCCTTCGCGAGCTGGATCGCGAGCGTCCCGATGCCGCTGCCGCCGCCGTGCGCGAGCAGCGTCTCCCCGGCGCGCAGCCGCCCCAGCATGAAGACGTTCGACCAATCGGTGCGAACAGTTCACCCGTTCCGGGCGCATGACGCAGGTGCCCGGGACACGCACCGAAGGACGTCGCCACATGTTCACCTGCGCTCTCTGCCGCTCGGACTCCGCATACACGGAGTTGACCATCGAGTTCGTCACCCGCCGCCTCCCCGCCGGGGAGGTCGGTCCCACCGTATGCGATGACTGCGCGACCGCCATCGCGGAGTGCGTCACCGCGGCCCTGACGGAGGGCACCAAGTGACTTCCATTATCGCGTATGTCCGCAAGTCGCGGCGGGTCGGGAAGGGCCAGCGCGTTGCGTCCGCGGGGGACCAGCACAAGGCGATATGCGAGTACCTCCCCGCGAATGACCTTCCCGCGCTCACGGAGCTTCCCGGGATGTCGGAGGAGTACCCGGGGGCGTTCCTCGACAACGAGTCCGCGAGCAAGGACGACCGGACGGACCGGCCCGGGTGGCGCGCGGTCTTGGACGCGCTCCGCGCCGGCCTCGCTACCGTGCTGATCGTTCACGCGGTTGACCGTGCGTCCCGCATGGGGCTTCGTCACCTGCTCCACGAACTCCCCCCGCACGTCCGGCTGATCGCGATTCTCGACGGGTACGACTCCGCTCGCGACGACATTGGCGCGGAAGTGATGCTGACGGTCAAGGCTCGCGAAGCGCGGGACTACACGACCAAGCTGTCCGCCCGCGTGACGGACGCGAAGACCCGCCAGCGCGCGGAGGGTGAATACAGCACGCGTCCGCCGTACGGGCTCACGCGCCTACGTGACGGCTACGGTAAGGCGGTCGGCAAGCTGACCCATCACCCGGAACAATGGCCGATCGTTGCCCGGATCTTCGACGAGATCCGCGAGGGGCGGTCCCTGCGGAAGGTCGCGGAGGGACTGAACGCGGACGACGTCCCCACCGCGAAGGGCGGGGCGTGGCACACGGCCACAATCCGCAGCATGGTCATGAATGACATCTATGCCGGGTGGCTCACGCGCCGTGGGAAGGCGACCGGTTACAAGTCGGAGCGCATACTCATCAACGGCCGCCCTATCTGGGGACTCGCGGACGGTACGGATCCGATCCCCGCGAATGTGGTCCAGGACGCCCGGGACGCCCTGTCCGGTAAGGCAGGGTTCGGGACGGTCAAGCCCAACACGGGCAACCGGCTGATGTCCGGCAACCTCACGTGCGACGGGTGTGCCGGCCCGATGTCGTGGAACGGAACGGCCTACTGGCGGTGCTCGCGGAACCAATCGCGTCCGGGTTCCTGCCCCGATCCCGTTACGGTGCAAGACCGCCACATCGCGCCGCACGTGGTACACACCGCGCTCGGCAAGTTGACCGCGCTAGACCCTGCGGACGAGCGGGACGCTACCGCGCTCGCGGAGGTAGCCGCGGCGTGGTTCGGCGAGACGCAGACGGCGGACGCCGCGGACCTCGCCGAGGCGCGTCGCACGGTCGCAGAGGTGAAGCAACGCGCGGCACGTCTGCGGAAGGCGTTCCTTGACGGGCTTTTCGAAGACGACCCCGACGACTACGAACGCCAGAAAGCGGCGATTCAGCGTGACCGCGAGTCCGCCGCTGTGCGGCTCGGCGAACTGGAAGCGGCGGCACAGATCGACGTCACCTGGCTTACGGACGACGAAGCCGTAAGCGACGCATGGAACACCGCGGGCTTTGCGACGCGCCGCGCCATCCTCGCCGCGGCGCTCGCGGAGGTCCGCGTGTTCCGCACCCGTCGCGGAGGTGACGTGTCCAGGCGGGTCCCCGTCGAAGACCGCGTCAGTATCCGCATGCGGTGGGAACGCACCGCAGACACTCCGTAGACCGTCCTCGCGCGCCCTGGGCGCGCACTGTCCACACCCACAACACAAGCGGGACCGAACGGGCGCGGCAACGCCCGCCGGTCCCTGGACACGACCCTGCCAAGGAGAGTCACGTCATGTTCGGAGAGTTTACCGGCGTCGTCGCGGACGCTACCGGCACGTTCACCGCGGAGACGGAGCACGACGACGGCATCGTCGTCCACACGGTCATGCACGCTGACCGCAGCGTCTTCGCGGAGGTGTACGTCCCGTACGACTTCGGCACCGAAGCGACGATCACCGCTTGCGCCATCTACGCCGCGGACATGCGCATGTGCGGATACCTCGACCTGATCGCGGAGGACGACGTGTCCGCGGACGTTGTGGAGGTCTTCGAATACGTTTACGTCTTCTGCTCCGGTCCTGCTCGCGTGCGCGGCGCGTAGCAGGCTCAGCGGCCCGTAGAGGGCCGTCCGTGAACCCCCGGGATCCTCGGTAGGTCCCGGGGGTTCTCGCGTGTCAGGGGCGCGCTCACGCACCCTCGCGGTGAAGCACCGTCGTCGTCCCTGCGGGGGGCACATGGGGCAGATGGGGCAGATTTGAACCCCGATTTGGAAACCCCCCCTTCTATAGAGGGGGGACTTTGCAACTTGGGGTCAAAATCTGCCCCATCTGCCCCATCCTGCCCCCACCGCGACGACCGGGCCGCGAAGTGATTTCGCGGGGTCGCATCCGGGTTGAGCTGGGCGGACGCGGGGCGACGGGAAGACAACGGAGATTTCTGCGAACACCCGCGCCCTACAGGCACATGACTAGTATGTGGGAGAAAGGCGTTCCGCCGCTCTTACTCACGCGCACGGCGAGTCAATCCGTGCAACACGGGCCGCCCTTCCTGCTACGGGCTTCGCGGGAAGGGCGGCCGGCCGAAGCCCAATGAAGCCCGCGGAGAAGCCTCCCATGATTCTGCAAGACGAGAAACTGTACAGCGTCGCGTCACTCACGTTGGCGGACATGTCGACCCGCGAGGCTATCCGCTCGCGGCTGATCGGAGATCAGGACAGCGACGTTGACCGCGCCGTGTTCATGGCGAACGAACTGGACGGTGTGGTTATCCACATCCCTGGTCCCGGATGGTTCGTGTGGACCGGAACCGTATGGGCCGGAACGTCATCAGACGCCCCCGTGCGGGCGCTAGTCCAGCGCGTGACCGGCGAAATCCTCGCGACCGCCGCGAACTTCGCGGACGACGACACCAACCTCACGAACACGTTGGTGGATATCGCGCGTAAGTTCCGTCAGAGCTACGTGATTGACCGCGTACTCAAAGAGATCCAGGCCATGCCGCAGATCGCCCGCGAGGTTCACGAGCTGGACGGCGACCCGGAGCTGTTGACGTTCCGGAACGGCACGGTCGATCTCCGCACGGGCAACTTCACGGAACCGCGCTTCGACCCCGCGAACATGCTCACGCGGTTGGTCGACATCGATTACGACCCGTACGCGACGTCCGACCGGTGGGAAAGCTACCTGGAATCCAGTCAGCCGGACGCGGAGGTGCGGGAATTCCTCCAGCGCGCCGCCGGCTACGGGATCACTGGCTATACGAGCGAAGAGTGCCTGCTGTTCTTCTACGGCTCCGGCCGGAACGGCAAGGGAGTCTTTACCGAGACGCTCGCGCATGCCTTCGCACCGATCACCGTCACGCCGCTTGCGGACTTCTGGTACCGCGGTCCGCGGAAGGGGTCTACGATCGCCATGCTTCACGGTGCGCGACTCGTCATCAGTGACGAGATGAGCGACCGGAGCCTAGACGAGCAGTTTCTGAAGATGGTCGCTGCGGCGTCGCCGCTTCAAGCGGATCCGAAGCACAAGGCCGCGTACGACTTCAAGCCGCAAGGGCTGATCATCATGAGCGGCAACGACAAGCCGCGAATCACAGGAACGGATGAGGGCATATGGCGCAGGTTTCGGTGCGTGAACTGGGCGCAATCGTTCGTGGGCCGCGAGGACCGCACGTTGAAATCCGACCTGTTGAGCGACGCGGAGCTAACCGGCATCGCGGCATGGGTCGTGGAAGGGGCGGTCAGATGGTTCGAGGACGGCTTGACCGAACCGAAGGCCGTCACGGACGCGACTGACGAATACCGGAACGAATCCGATCCGTTCGCGGATTGGATCGACGGGTACCTAGAACCGTGCCCGGACGGCGGATTCATCCTTACGGCGAACCTCGCGGACAGCGCGTACGCCCACGGCGTCCCAAAGAGCAAGTCGAAGACCGCGATCACGCAAGCCGTTCTGCGTCAGATCCCCGGGGCGGAGGCGGCACGCGCGCGGCAGGACGGGCGGTTGGGTCGCGGCGTTCGCGGCGTGCGCATGGTGAAGACCGCTTCCGATGAGCGGTTCCCCGGAATTCAGGCACGGATCTAGCTCACATGTGACGGTTGTGACGGTTTTTAGGCTGTTTCCCTATTACTTCCCTATGGCTTCTTCTATGGGGGAGTTTATAGATTTGGCTTAAAAAGCGTCACAACCGTCACGCAGGGCGTCCGCCCTCATCACCGCGGGCAGCCCCCCCGCATTCCCCGCGTACCCGCTACCGCTCGACTGGTGACCGGGATCCGGTTCGCCGGAACGGCTGGAGTCGACGCGGAGCCGGGAGACCGGATTTTCGAGCAGATCCAGCGGCTGTAGCAGGGTGTAGCGGGGTTGCAAGGCCGCTCTAGGGGGACGAATAAATTTCCCTTAGAGCGGCCTACTAACCCCGATACACCCTGCTACAGCCCGCCCTTGTCCCCGCATTCCCCGCGTGCCCGTGGATTCTGGCGCGCCTACAGAAAGCCCAGTGATGTACGCCGCTAAACTCTCCCGCGCTGAGATCGCGTTTCGCCGCAAGGCCGCGCGCCGTGCGGAGCGTGCCGCACGTGCTGCCGCAATAGAGGCCGAATGGTTGAAATGGATGTACCGCGACCATGCGCCGCCCACCCAGGTGCCGCATGCTCGCCACGCTCTCACGTTCGCGGAGCTGCCCCGCGTGACCGCTCGTCCCGCCCCGCCGGTATTTCCTGCCGACGCGGATTGGCCGGCTGGCATCCCGCGTCCGTCGGACGGTCATCCGTTCCCATCCGTCAAGGTGCTCGCCCGGTGGCTAGGGGAGCGCGTCCGCCGCTTCCGCGACGACGAAGTCAACACCATGTACGCCGCATGGTGTGACGCACTCCAGAACGTTACGGAGCACGCCCCGTGACCGCCGCGCTGAACCTCGCTGCGCTCACGGACGAACCCGCGAGCGCAGCGGAGCGTGCCGCGCACCCCCGCGAGCACGGCCGGACGTACCGGACGCCGGGGTACTACTTTCCGCCGCGCACGGAGACGCTCACCGACCGTGTGATCCGTATGCGTGCGGACTCAGCGTGCTTTACCAGACAGCTCCGCACGCTTGCGGAAGGGCCCGAAGGCTGATGCGGTCCACCATCGCCGTTCTGCCGATCGGCAACTGAGCCCAGGGGCGTCCCGCTATTGGAGCGGGTGCGGGACGCCCCTTCCACCCGCTCCCCCGCTCCGCGAAGGAGAACTACCATGGAACTGGACATCAACCTCCGAACGCACCCGATCCCGGGTATCGCGGAGGCCGCGACTGACGCAGCCTTCGACGCTGAGTCCGCTTATGCGGCGGAGGTCGCGAAGCATCACGATCTGCTTGCGGACGACTGGCAGGACCGCGCGCACGCCCGGGAGGCCGCGCTCACGGCCGCTGAGATCGACAGGAACGGTAAGCGCGACACGAAGCGGCCCCCCGAGATCCACTCAGCGTCGATCCGGCGCGCGGAGGTGCTCGCGCATCTCGCCGCGCAGCGCCGCGAGGTCGAGCGACTGGATGCGGCCGCTCGCGACGCCATCGCGGCCGAACTGCCTGCCGCGATGCCTGCCGCGAAGACGCGCGCTTACGCCGCGCTCGCCTCGTTCAAGGACGCCATCGCCGCACTGGAGCGCACGGCGGAGGAGTTCAAGAGCGAGGTCAACCGGGCCGCGACCATCCAGCACCGCGCCGCGGGCGGCAGTGCGTGGAACGCGCCCGACAAGTTCGGTGGGCCGGACGCCGCGCTGTCCGCGCTGGGGCACGATGTGCGCGTCTACGAGCTGACCGAGCAGGCCACGCGGGCGACTGAGTACCTGCGCAACCGGTTCGGGGTGGAAGGCCGTGACTGACGATTTGTACGCGGTACCGCCGGAGGGTCTCCACAGCGGCAGGGATGTCGAGACCCGCCGGCAGGCTCGCCGGCGCGCCCTGGACGAGTTGGTTGCGTCCGGGGCGGCGGAGGAGGACGTGACCGCCGCGATAGACGCCACGGTCGCCGCGGACGCCGCAGACAGCAACGCCTTGACGGCGTCGCACGCCGCGGGCACCGCGTTCGTGGTGACCGGCTACGGCGTGCCGCCCATGCATGTGGCGGAGTCCCTGCTCGGTACCCCCGCGGGGGACGCGAGCGCGGTGCACTACGGCTTTGACACGTCCGCACCGACACGGGATCAGATCATGGCAATGCGACAGCGGGGCATGGGGTGGGCGGAAATCAACGCCTACTGCCAGACTCGGAAGCGGAGCGGTATGCCGCGCTGAGCCGGTCCCTGACGCGCGCTGAATAGGCGGGGCGGAAAGTAACACATCCCCCCGCCTATTCGGCCGTTCATGGGCATTTGAGAGACGAGCAAAGGCCACCCGGTGCGTGTCGCCGGGTGCTGGTGTGTCTGACTGATCGCACCCGAACGCACTGGCTCCCCGCGAAATCCCCCGCGGAGGAGCAATCCCCCCTTTCCGTCCGGGAGCGTCGCGCATGCGTGCGCAGCGTACGGCGCGTGTCCCGCGGACGCCCCGCGAGCGCCCCTATCGCCGCGCCCTGCGGGTGTGCGTGCTCGCGTTGTCGTTGTTGTTGAACGCGGAATCGAACGACCTCCGGAAGTGGGCTCGCGTCACGCTGAGTGACCGGACCCCCGGGGGTGTGGCCCGATTACCAGCAAGGTTGGCGAACGGTGGGTCATAGGCGGAGAGCTTTTGTACGGGTTTCGAGGTGCCCACAGCGCACAGTTGGTCACATACTGTACACACTTAGCTATGCTAACGAGTTTCCATAGTGACCAGCGAACGTCAACCGTGCGGCCCTGCGGTCAGCCGCGAATTGACACGACTTTCCATGCGTGTCGCCGCGGGTGCCCACACTTCCCCCGGCTTGTCACCCTCGCTTGTCACTGTCCGCCCACACTTGCGCCCCGGAGTTTCCGTGTAAACCGCGGAGGCTCCGGGGCGTTTTTTGCGTTTCCAGAGATGTGGAAACCCCCGGGGCCGCGAGTCCCGATGACTTTCCATCATACCGGGAAGTGCGGAAACCGACCAGTGACTAGCGGTTTCCGCCGGACGCCGTCCCCGGCGGAACTCGCACGTGCGTTCCATAGCAGGCCGGCCGGTTGCGTCTCTCAAGTTTCCGCGCTGTCGCGCCCGCACTTTCCGCCGCACGCCCCACCGTGGCAACACCTTCGCCCCGGAGTTTCCTGCGCTTTACGCGGGAGGCTCCGGGGCTTTTTTGTGTCCAGGCATGCGGAAAGCCTCCAGGCCGCGGGGGTCCCAGAGGCTTTCCATCGTGCCCAGAAGGTAAAGGGAGGGAACTGAAACCCTTCTGGGCGCGTCTGAGTTGCCCGCTATCCCGGTTTCGCGTGTCGCCCCGGGCCGTTACCGCGGGCATACGGGGAACGGCTCTCACGGACGTCGTGAGCGCGGTGGGTGAGTGAAGCTTTTTCAACATGCGTTGAGCTCGCGGTTCTGGAGGACGTGGATGGCCTTGGCGAGGTGACCGGCCCGGTGGGGGCAACAACGTAGCTTCGTGAGGATCTTCCAGGTCTTGAGCTGGGCGTTGGCTCGTTCGCCCGGTCCGCGGAGCTTGGCGTGGGAGCGGTTGGCGTCCTTGAGTGGCTCGGGCTTGTTCTTGCCTCTGTAGGGCGTCTGGATGTGCGGATCGGCGCCGACGTAGCCCTTGTCGGCCAGGACCAGCAGCCCGGAGGCGGCCAGTTCACGGACCAGGCCCCAGATCCTGGCGGCCTTCA
>NZ_AULB01000036.1 GCF_000425065.1 Actinomadura rifamycini DSM 43936 | reverse complement strand
TGACCTGGGAGCCGGCGAGGGGACTTGAACCCCTAACCTTCTGTTTACAAGACAGATGCTCTGCCAATTGAGCTACGCCGGCGCGGCTCGTCCCGCATGGTAGTCGACGCGGCGGGGGTGTGCGCGCGGGTATCCGGGGTTGGACGGGCGCTTGCCGGGGACTGTGGGGGTGTCGGCCGCTTCGAGGGGGGCACCGTGGAGCGTTACGTGCTGAACATCATCCAGCCCGTGGGTGAGGCACCGCCGCCGGACGAGCTGGAGCGGATCATGGCGGAGCTCAAGGAGCTGCGGCGCGATCTGGAGCTGTCGGAGAACTGGATCTTCGGGGCGGGGCTGGAGGAGCCGCGGGCGAGCACGGTGGTGCGGATCCGGGGGGACGAGTGCGTCGCGCGGGACGGGCCGTACGCGGAGGCGGACGAGTGCGTCGGGGGCTTCGTGGTGATCGAGGCCGACGGGCAGGACGCGGCGTTGCGGTGGGCCGCACGGTATGCGCAGGTCACGGGGTTGCCCATCGAGGTTCGGCCGATCAGGGCCGTGTCCTAGTAGCCCACCGTCCATCGGGTCCTCGTGTGCTCGGGGTGTTCGGCTTCGTCCAGGACGGCGACCGCGAGATCGGCGACGGAGATCGTGGAGTCGCCCGCGGAATCCACGACGAGTTCGTCGGCGCCGAGGCGGTAGCGGCCGGTGCGGGGTCCCGGGGTGAGGACGGCGGGCGGGCTCACGTACGTCCAGTCGGTGCGGGTTTCGGCGAGGCATCGGGAGTGCTGGGCCGCGCAGGCTTCGGCGATGGCGCGGAACGAGTCGTGGACGTGCGGCGACTGCAGGACGGTTCGGGGGGTGCCGGGGATCCGGAGTGTCGCGGCACCCCCGATGATCACGCACCGGACGTTCGTCCCTGCAAGGGTCGACAGGAGGGTGTCGGTGGCGTGCAGGAGCGCGTCCTCTTCGCCGTTCGGGGGGCGGGTGGCGCTGACGACGACGTCGTGGTCGGTGAGGGACGCGACGGTCGCGGGGTCAGTGGCGTCGCCGATGCGGGGTTCGGCGCCCGCGGGGAGGGGGCGGGGGGTGCGGACGACCGCGGTGACGCGGTGGCCGCGGGCGAGGGCTTCGGTGACGGTGGCGGAGCCGACGGAGCCGGCGGCGCCGAGGACGGCGATGCGCATGGGGGTCACTTCCGGTCGAGGGTCTGGCCGGCGACGAGGGCGCCGAGGGCGATGGTGAAGCCGACGAGCTGCCAGGGGGTGAGGGTCTGGCCGAGGACGAGCAGGCCGGCGAGGGTCGCGACCATGGGGTTGGTGAGGCCGAGGAGGGAGACGGAGGTCGGGGGGAGGCGGTCGATGCCGCGGAACCAGAGGGCGTAGGCGAGGGCGGTGCCGAAGGCGCCGAGGTAGAGGAAGCCGATGATGTTCGGGGCGGTGAGCGGCGGTGGCGGGCCTTCGATGAGGAGGGCGAGGGGCGTGATGGCGAGGCCGCCGATGGTGAGCTGCCAGCCGGTCATGACGAGGGGCGATTCGGGGCGGCCCCACTTCTTGGCGAGGACGATCGCGGTCGCCATGAGGCTGGTGGCGGTGAGCATCGCGAGGATGCCGAGGGGGTCGAGGGCGGCGTCGCCGGTGAGGGTGAGCAGGGCGACGCCCGCCGTGCCGGCGAGGGCGGAGACGAGGATCGCGCGGGACGGTCTGGTGCCGAGGACGCCGAGGGAGAGCAGGGCGACGACGAGGGGCTGGACGGAGCCGATGGTGGCGGCGACGCCGCCGGGGAGGCGGTAGGCGGCGAAGAACAGCAGCGGCATGAAGGCGCCGAAGTTGAGCATGCCGAGGACGGTGCTCTTCCACCACCAGGCGCCCTTGGGGAGGCGGCGGGTGGCGAGGAGGAGGACGAGTCCGGCGGGGAGGGCGCGCAGGACGCCGGCGAGCAGGGGGCGGTCGGGGGGCAGCAGGGTCGTGGTGACGACGTAGGTGGTGCCCCAGCTGGCGGGGGCCAGGGCGGCGAGGCCGAGGACGCCCGGGCGGGTGTTCAGCGCGCGGGGCGCGGTGACGGCGGCCATGATGTCTCCTCATTGATAATCTCAATGTTGAGATAACACCACGGCCGGAACTTAACGTCAAGTCTCTTAACGTTGAACTTTTATCGGCGGCGGCTGACCTCGTAGAGCGCGATCCCGGCGGCGACGCCCGCGTTGAGGGACTCGGCGGTGCCCGGCATCGGGATCGTGACGAGCATGTCGCAGGTGTCGGCGACGAGGCGGCCGAGGCCCTTGCCCTCGGAGCCGACGACGAGGACGAACGGGCCCGCCGCGACCTCGAGGTCGGCGACGGTGACGCCGCCGCGCGCGTCCAGTCCGGCGACGAAGCAGCCGGCCTTCTGGTACGCCTTGAGCTGGCGGGTCAGGTTCGTGGCCTGGGCGACGGGGACGTTCGCGAGGGTGCCCGCGGAGGTCTTCCACGCGCCCGCGGTGACGCCCGCCGCGCGCCGCTCCGGGACGACCACGCCGGACGCGCCGAACGCGGACGCGGAGCGGACGATCGCGCCGAGGTTGCGGGGGTCGGTGATGCCGTCGACCGCGACGATGAGCGGCGCCGCGCCCTTGAGGAGGTCGTCGGGGTGCGCGTACCGGTAGGGGCGCACCTGGAGGGCGATGCCCTGGTGGACGGCGCCGTCGGTGAGCCGGTCGAGCTCGTTCTTGCCCGTCTCGAGCAGCGGGATGTTGCGGTCGGCGGCGAGCTGGATCGACTCGCGGACGCGCTCGTCGGTGCCGGAGGTGACGTAGAGGGCGGTGCCGGGCACGCCGGCGCGGAGCGCCTCCACCACGGGGTTGCGCCCGGTGACCAGCTCGGGGACCTCCCCGTTGGCGCGGCGGGCGCCGGCCGGACGGGCGGGACGCGCGCGGTCGGGCGCGGCGGTCTTGCGGCCGGAGGGCCCGACGGTGGGCGTGCCGGTGCGCTTGGCGTTCTTCACGGCCCGGGCCTTCTGGCGCTTGCCGTGCCAGTGCCGGTCCTCGGCCTTCGGTGTGGGTCCCCTGCCCTTGCCCTTGGCCATGGTCCTGCCCCTTGTGGTGGTTGCCGGAAACGAACGTCCCAGTTTATCCGGGGCGGCCGAGGGCTCAGGCCCGCTTGAGCTCCCAGCGGGGGCCGTGCGGGGTGTCCTCGACGACGATCCCGGCGGCGGTGAGGCCGTCGCGGATCGCGTCGGCCGCCGCGTAGTCCTTCCGCGCGCGCGCCGCCTGCCGCTGCCCGAGCGCGACGCCGACGAGCGCGTCGACGACGGGCCGCAGGTCGTCCCCGCCGGTCCGCGCCCACTCGTCCGCGAGGGGGTCGAGGCCGAGGACGCCGGCCATCGCCCGGACGGCCGCGAGGTGCTCGCGGACGGCGTCGTCGTCGGACGACGCGAGCGCGCCGTTGCCCTCGCGGACGGTGTCGTGCAGGACGGCGAGGGCCTGCGGGACGCCGAGGTCGTCGTCCATCGCGGCGGTGAAGGCGGCGGGCAGGGCGCCGGGCGCGCCGCCGCCGACGACCTCGGCGGCGCGGGTGACGAAGCCCTCGATCCGCTGGTAGGCGGAGACGGCCTCGGCGAGCGCGGCGTCGGTGTAGTCCATGAGGGAGCGGTAGTGCGCGGCGGCGAGGTAGTAGCGGACCTCGACGGGGCGCGCCCGGCCGAGCAGGTCGGTCAGCAGGACGACGTTGCCGACGGACTTGCTCATCTTCTCGCCGTCGACGGTGAGGAGCCCGTTGTGCAGCCAGTAGCGGGCGAAGCCGTCGCCGGCGGCCCGGGACTGGGCGATCTCGTTCTCGTGGTGCGGGAAGATCAGGTCGACGCCGCCGCCGTGGATGTCGAACGTGGCGCCGAGGTACTTGGTCGCCATGGCGGAGCATTCGAGGTGCCAGCCGGGACGGCCGGCGCCCCACGGCGTCTCCCAGGACGGTTCGCCCGGTTTCGCGCCCTTCCAGAGCGCGAAGTCGCGGGGGTCGCGCTTGAGGTCCTCGTTGGGCGTGTCGCCCGCGGAGCGCATGTTCTCCAACCGCTGGTTGGAGAGCCGCCCGTACTGCTCGGCCCACGAGTTCACGTCGAAATAGACGTCGCCGTCCGCGGGGTAGGCGTGCCCCGCCTCGATCAGCCGCCGGATCAGCACGATCATCTCCGGGACGTGCCCGGTGGCGCGCGGCTCGATGGTGGGCGGGAGGCAGCCGAGCAGGTCGTAGCCGCGGTTGAACGTGCGCTGGTTGCCCTCGGCGACCGCGAACCACGGGACGTCCCGCTCCGCGGCGACGGCGATGATCTTGTCGTCGACGTCGGTGACGTTCCGCGCGAACGTCACGTCGTAGCCGGACGCGCGCAGCCAGCGGAGCAGGACGTCGTAGATGACGCCGGAGCGGAGGTGGCCGATGTGGGGCGCGGCCTGCGGCGTGGCACCGCACACGTACATCCCCACACGGCCCTCTTCCAGGGGCTCGAACGTGCGGACGCTACGGGTACCGGTGTCGTAAAGGCGCAGACTCACAGGCCCAGGTTATTGGATCAGGGACGAACCGCGCGGGTGCGCCGAGAAGACCGCGTGGAGCCGGTCGGCGAACGCGGCCGCGTGCGGGCCGAAACCGCCGTGGTCGCCGGGCCAGACGGCGGGCTCGACGCCGAGGCGTCCGGCGGCGGCGCGGGCGGCGCGCTCGGGCGGCTGCCCCGCCGACCAGGCCCCGCTGGTGAGGTTGAGCCAGCCTTCCTGCACGGTGCCGCCGGCGCAGTCCCGCACGATCGTGCCCGCGACGGGCATCTCGGCCCCGACGAACACGGCGGTGTTGGCCGCGAAGCGGGCCATGGTCTCGGGGTCGGGCGCCGGTCCCTCGTCCCGCTCCTGCGCCGGAGCCTCGCCGCCGGCCTGCATCGCGGCGCCGAAGCGGCCCATCGCGGGGCCGACGCCGCCCTCGTGGAACGCGGCCGCGACCTCGCGCAGGACGCCGGGCCAGTCCTCGTCGTCCGGGAGGAGCCCCAGGTAGGGCGGCTCGTGGGCGACGACGGACGCCGCCCGGCGGGGGTGCCGGAGGGCGAACTCCAGCGCGATCACGGCGCCGGAGCTGTTGCCGAACACGTGCACCGGCTCGCCGCCGGCGACGGCGGCGGCGATCCGGCCCGCGTCGGCGGCGTGGTCGTCGACGCTCTGCAGGACGGACGGGTCGTCCAGCGGGCTCCGGGAGTTGCCGCGGCGGTCGTAGGTGACGACGGTGTAGCGGTCGGCGAGCGCATCGGCGAGGGCCGCGTAGCCCTCGGCGTCGTAGATGCCGCCGCACACCAGGACGAGGACGGGGCCGGAGCCGCGGACCTCGTAGTACAGGGTCGCTTCGGGGACTCGCAGGGTGTCGGTGCGCATCAGTCGTCCTTCTTGTCTTGCGCGAGCCCGGCGATGCGGGCCCGCAGATAGCGTTGTTCGGGAAGGCTGGTGGTGGCGCGGGCGGCGCGCCGGTACTCCTCGCGGGCGGCGGCGATGTCGCCGGCCCGCTCCAGCAGGTGGGCGCGGACGGCCGCGAGCCGGTGGTGCCCGGCGACGCGGTCGTCGCCGTCCAGCCCGGCGAGCAGGTCGAGGCCCGCGCGGGGGCCGTGCACCATCGCCAGCGCCACGGCCTCGTTGAGGGTGACCATCGGGTTCGGCGCCACGTGGGACAGCACGCGGTACAGCGCGAGGATCTGCCGCCAGTCGGTGTCGTCGGCGTGCTCCGCCTCCGCGTGCACGGCGGCGATCGCGGCCTGCAGCTGGTACGGCCCGGGCGGCGACCAGGTCAGCGCGGCGGTGACCAGCGCGGTCCCCTCGGCGATGGCCGCGCGGTCCCAGCGCGTCCGGTCCTGCTCGGTGAGCGGGACGAGCGTGCCGCCGGGGCCGCCGCGGGCGGCGCGGCGCGCGTCGGTGAGCAGCAGCAGCGCGAGCAGCCCGGCCGCCTCGCCGTCGTCCGGCAGCAGCCGGTGCAGCTCGCGGGCCAGCCGGATCGCCTCGGCGGTGAGGTCCGCGCGCTGCAGGTCCGGGCCGCTCGACGCCGTGTACCCCTCGTTGAAGACCAGGTACAGGACGTGCAGGACGGCGCGCAGCCGCGCGTCCCGCTCGTCCGGCGGCGGCGGGGCGAACCGGGCGCCCGCCGCCTTGATCTTCTGCTTGGCGCGGCTGATCCGCTGCGCCATCGTCGCCTCGGGGACGAGGAACGCCTGCGCGATCTGCCCGGTGGTGAGCCCGCCGACGGCGCGGAGGGTCAGCGCGACCTGCGACGACGGTGTCAGCGCCGGGTGGCAGCACAGGAACAGCAGGGTGAGCGCGTCGTCCCGGTCGGCGGGCCGGTCCGCGTCGGCGGGCGCGTCGTGCGCGGGCGCCTCGTGGGCGACGGCCGCCTCGCGGTCGCGGCGGGCCCGCTCGCTGCGCCACTGGTCGGTGAGCCGCCGCGACGCGACGGTCACCAGCCAGCCGCGCGCCTGCTCGGGGACGCCCTGCTCCGGCCACTGGACGGCGGCGGCGAGCAGCGCCTCCTGCACGGCGTCCTCGCACGCGTCGAACGCGCCCGCGCCGTGCCGCCGGACGAGCGCGCCGAGGACCTGCGGCGCCAGCGCGCGCAGCAGCTCCTCGACGGCCCGCCCGTCCGGCGCGGGCGTCCCCGGGGTCGTCACATCTCCGTCCCGGACTCGCCCATGACCGCCCGGACCTCCATGTACCCGCCGAACCGGACGTCCGGCCAGCGGGACGCGATCTCCACGGCCCGGTCGACCGTGTCGCAGTCGACGGTGATGTACCCGGCGAGGTGCTCCTTCGCCTCCAGGTACGGCCCGTCGGTCACGACGGGCGGGGCCCCGGCGGACGCCCCGCCCCGGACCGTCCGGGTCTCCGACGGGTCGACCAGCGCCTGCCCGCCGACCAGCTCGCCCGACTCCTCCAGCTCCTTCATGAGCGCGTCGACCTCGCCGAACAGCGCGGTGCGCTCCTCCTCGGTCAGCTCCTCGACGAAGCCGGGCCGGTTATGGATCAGCAGCATGTACTTCACGGTCGTTCTCCCTCGTTCGCGCCGCCTCGGCTCGGCGGCCGTCACCGAAGGATCGGAGCCGCGGCGAGGCCCTCGACATTCTCGCCGGGAAAATCTTCAGAAAGATTCCGGCAGGGCTCCGACCCGCTCGCACAGGGCGGCGAAGGCCAGCGCGTCCGGCACCTGCCCGGCCAGCGCGGCCAGCGTCACGCCCGGCGCCGACACCGACACGAGCCCGTTGTCGATCGACACGTCCCGGACGGCCTTCCACGGCAGCCGCTCGCCGTCCTTCTCGACGCCGTCCAGATCGACGGCGAACGGCCCGACGCGGACCCGCTCCCCCGCCCGGACCGACTCCAGGTGCCGCGCGACCGTCCGGTCCGCGACCTCCCCGGCGACCGCCTCCCCGAGTTCCCGCACGTCCGGCAGCGGGTCGCCGAACCGCAGGACGCGCCCGTCCGCCGCGGCCACCGCGAACCGCCAGCGGACGCGCGCGCCGTACTGGACGCCGGACACCGTCACCGACTCCAGCTCGTCCCACGCGTACTCGGCGGTGCCGTCGCGCGCGCCGACGGAGATCCCCTCGGGGTGCAGGGCGACCACGCGGACGCCCGACCACAGGCCGTCCCGTCCGGCGATCCAGCCCGCCGCGGCCGCGTAGGCCATGCCGAGCAGCGCCGCGGCCGACCCGAGCCCCCACCGCTCCGCGACCAGCGCCCACACCGCGAGCGGCGTCACCGCCGCCGTCGCGAGCACGCACGCCGCCAGCCGCAGCAGCGCGTTCCGCCGGACCGGACGCGCGTCGAACGTCCGGACCGGCTCGCCCAGCCGTCCCCCGGAGACCGCCACCGCGCTACCCGGCCGGACGGTGCCGGACCCGCGGGCGCGCGGAGTCGCCGCGCCTGCGATCGGTTGCACGCTGCACGGGACCGCCCCTCCCCAATGAACGTTTCCCCATACGGTACGTCGGGACCCATAACGTACGCAGCGCGAGATGATCACGGTGAAGTGGGCAGTCGGCGGCGCCCCGGCTGGCTAATCTCACAGGGAGATCACCCTCCAGGCGCACTCCCCGGAACGAGAGCCATGTCGACCGACCCCGTCCCGTCCGCCCCCGCCCGGTCCGGCGGCCCCCGCTACAGCCGGGCCCAGCGCCGGCTGCTCACCGCGGCCGCCGGGCTCGTCGTCGCCGCGCTCGCCGCCGGCGCGTTCGCGCTCACCTACGACACGCTGCGCGACCTCGCCGTCGCCGGGCGGGTGGACGACCGCTGGGCGCCGGTCTACCCGGCGATGGCCGACGCGCTGATCGCCGTGACGCTGCTGTCGCTCGTCGTCACCCGCGGCGCCCGCTGGTGGACGCGGCTGCTCCGCTGGGGCCTCCTGCTGCTGCTCGCCGCCGGGCTCGCCGCCCTCGCCGTCCAGGACGCCGTGTGGGGCCTCGACGCCCTCCCCGGCGACCCCGTCCGCGCGGGCGTCGCCGTCGCCCCGCACGTCATCCTCGTCCTCGCCGTGTGGCTGTGGCTGACGATGTTCAAGCAGATCCGCGTGGCCCGCCCGGGCGCCGAGACCGCCGAGGTCGTCGAGACCCAGCGCGGCCACGTCAAGGTGCTGCCCGCGCTGGAGGCGTCCGCCGAACCGGACGACGCGACCGCACCGGACGTCCCGGCCGGCGACGCCGCGCGCCCGTCCGGCCTCGACATCCTGCCGGGGATGGGCGGCCCCCGGGTGCCCGCACCGGACGAACTGCCGCTCGACGAACAGGACCCGGCGTTCGTCGAACCGGAACCCGTGCTCGACCGCGCCCTCGAACCCCCGCGCCCCCGCCCCGCCGAGCCCGCGCCGCCCGTCCGCGCGCTCGAACCCGCGCACACCCCGCACGACCGCACCTGGGCGGACGAGCCGGCGCCGGAGCCGCTCCCGTCCCGCGAGGACGAGCCGGCCGGGGATGAGCCCCTCCCGGCGGACGAACCGCCGCGCGGCCACGAACGGACCCCGGGCTACGAACCGGCGTGGACGGACGAACCGGCCGCCGAGCACGAGCCCGAGCAGTTGCCCCGTCCCGTCCCGGCCCTGCTCCCGACCGACGTCGAGGTCGCGCGCGCCGCCGGCCGCCCGCCCCGCGACCCGCGCACGCCCGCACGCACGACGCGTCCCGACATCGTCGTGCCCGACCTCGACGACCACGACTCCGACACCCCCGCCGCCGACCGCGCCGAAGACCCCGACGCCGGCGAGGACCCCGACGACCGCTGGGAACCGCACCCGCCCCCGTCCACCACCTTCCGCAGCGGCCCCACCCCACCCGCCGACTGACCCCAGGACGGCGCACCTCTCATCACGCGCGGCATGCCGGCGGATCCTTCGAGGCCGGGCCGTCCTCTCATTCGGGGGCGGGATCGGGGTAGGGGTCGGGCATGGTGTTCGAGCGGCTCGTCGACGACGCCGCGCTCGACGCGTGCGGGGTGCCGGCGGGCGAGGCGCTGCGCGCGTACCGGGCGTGGGCGGGGCGGGCGCCGGTGGGGCGGCTGCGGTGCCCGGTGTCGCGGTTCGGGGAGCTGCGGTGCCATCTGGAGCCCGAGGACCTGCTCGACCTCGCGGTGGTCGCCGACGCGGGGACGGACGCGCTGCCGGGCGCCCTGGACGGGGCGCGCGGCGAGCCGCGGGTGCGGCCGGTGTCGGTGCACGTGGTGCTGCCGCCGGGCGCCGACCAGGCGCGGGCGTCCGCCGTGGCGATCGCGCGGCTGCCCGGGGACGTGCCCGCGTTCATCGGCGTCCGGCACCGGCCCGGGCGGCTCGCGGCGCTCGACCGGATCGCCGCCGCGCGGGCCCGGGGCGCGGCGCTCGGCGTCGAGTTCCGGGCGGCGGACGCGGCGGCGTTCGTCCCGGCCTGCCGGGAGCGGGACCTGCCGTTCACCTGCACCGCCGCGGGGGCGTCGCCGGGGCCGCTGCTCCGCGTCGTGCTGCTCGCGGCGGCCGCGGCGGCGCCCGACGCGGCGCTTCCGGGGGTGCTCGCGGACGGGGTCCGGGGGCTGGACCGGGGGACGGCCGGGGCGGTGCGGCGGGTGTTCGCGGGGTTCGCGGTCCCGGACGTGGCGGGGCTGGTGCGCGAGCTCGATGATCTCGGGCTGGTCAGAACGCGCGGCAACGGGGAACACCTGACTCCATGACGACCGAATCATGGGTGGAGAGCGCCGCGGACGGCGGGTTCGGCATCGGGAACCTGCCGTACGGGGTGTTCGCGCGGCCGCGGGAGCTGCCGCGCGTGGGGGTGGCGATCGGCGACCGGGTCTTGGACCTCGCCGGGCTGGCGGCGGACGGGCTGGTCGACGGGCGGCGGTGGTTCGCGTCGGGCTCGCTGAACGCGTTCATGGCCGCGGGACGTCCGGTCTGGCGGGCGAACCGGGACCGGCTCGTCCAGCTGCTGACGGACGCGGGGCTCCGGGAGCGGGTGGAGCCGCATCTGGTGCCGGTGCGGGACGTGGTGCTGCTGCGGCCGTTCGAGGTCGCGGACTACGTCGACTTCTACTCGTCCGAGCACCACGCGTCGAACGTGGGGCGGATGTTCCGCCCGGACCGGGAGGCGCTCGCGCCGAACTGGAAGCGGCTGCCGGTCGCGTACCACGGGCGGGCGGGGACGGTGTTCCCGTCGGGGACGCCGATCGTGCGGCCGTCCGGGCAGCGTCGGGCGGGCGGCGAGGACGAGCCGGGGTTCGGGCCGTCGGCGCGGCTCGACTTCGAGGCGGAGGTCGGGTTCGTGGCGGGGGTGCCGTCGGGCGCGGGCCGGGGCGTGCCGACGTGGGCGTTCCGCGACCACGTGTTCGGGTTCGTCCTGGTGAACGACTGGAGCGCCCGGGACCTGCAGGCGTGGGAGTCGCAGCCGCTGGGGCCGTTCCTGAGCAAGTCGTTCGCGACGTCGGTGTCGCCGTGGGTGGTGCCGGTCGCGGCGCTGGAGGCGGCCCGGGTGGAGCCGCCGCCGCAGGACCCGGAGCCGCTGCACTACCTGCGGTGCGACGAGCCGTGGGGGCTCGACCTGCGCATGGAGGTGCTGATCAACGGGCGGGTGGCGGCGCGGCCGCCGTTCGCGGCGATGTACTGGACGTCGCCGCAGCAGCTCGCGCACGCGACGGTGAACGGGACGCCGCTGCGGACGGGCGACCTGTTCGCGTCGGGGACGGTGTCGGGTCCGGAGCGGGAGCACCGTGGGTGCCTGCTGGAGTTGAGCTGGAACGGCCGGGAGCCGCTGGTGCTCGACGGGATGGAGCGCACGTTCCTGGAGGACGGCGACACGGTGACGGTGCGGGCGTGGGCGCCGGGCGCCGGCGGCGCGACGATCTCGCTGGGCGAGGTGTCGGGGACGGTGCTGCCGGCGCGGCTATGAGCGCGGGACGACGAGGGCGTTGGCGATGGCGGCGAGGCCCTCGCCGCGGCCGGTGAGGCCGAGCCCGTCGGTGGTGGTCGCGGAGATCGACACGTCGGCGCCGCCGAGGGCTTCGGCGAGCGTCTTGGCGGCCTCGTCGCGCCGCTTGCCGATCTTCGGGCGGTTGCCGATGACCTGGATCGCGACGTTGCCGATGTCGTATCCGGCTTCGTCGACGAGCCGGGCGACCTCGCGCAGGAGGGTCGTGCCGGACGCGCCGGACCAGCGGGGGTCGGCGGTGCCGAAGACGGCGCCGAGGTCGCCGAGGGCGCAGGCCGACAGGAGGGCGTCGCAGGCGGCGTGCGCGGCGACGTCGCCGTCGGAGTGCCCGGCCAGGCCGTGGCCTTCGCCGGGCCATTCCAGCCCGGCGACCCGCAGCGGGCGCGGCTCCGACGAGAACGGGTGGACGTCGACACCGACGCCCACCCGGGGAAACCGTGCGCCCAACTCAGCCGGCCAGGACCTCGTCGAGCAGCGCCTCGGCCTTGTCCTCGTTGGTCTTCTCGGCGAGCGCGAGCTCGCTGACCAGGATCTGCCGGGCCTTGGCGAGCATGCGCTTCTCGCCGGCCGACAGGCCGCGCTCCTTGTCGCGCCGCCACAGGTCGCGGACGACCTCCGCGACCTTGTTGACGTCGCCGGACGCGAGCTTCTCAAGGTTCGCCTTGTACCGGCGCGACCAGTTGGTGGGCTCCTCGGTGTAGGGTGCGCGCAGCACCTCGAACACCTTCTCCAGACCCTCCTGGCCGACGACGTCGCGGACACCCACGTCCTCGACGTTCTCAACCGGAACCTGTACTGTCAGGTCGCCCTTGTCGACCTTCAAGACCAGATAGGTCTTTTCCTCACCCTTGATGGTGCGAGTCTCGATGGCCTCGATCCGAGCAGCCCCGTGGTGGGGGTAGACGACGGTGTCGCCGACCTGGAAAGTCATGTGACAAGTACCCCTTCCGCTAGAACCAGGATAGCACGGAAACGGACGAGGCCGCACCGGCCTTGATGGCATATGCCCAGGTCAACCCCCATATTGGACCATTGACAAAGCTCGTTGATGGTGCTTCGGCCCGTTGTTCCGCCCACGCGGCGCGATCGTCCGGTCACGCCGCCGCGGCCCGGCGGCCACTATCGGGAGGGCGGCCCGGACGGCAAGACCCCGGGCCGGAGAAGACTTCGGCGCTTCACCCGCAAGCACCTCATACTGGGAGGTGAGCCTGCCGCGCAGCGCGGGTACGAAGCGCCGGAAGGGCCACAAACGGGACATTCCCCTTTCTCTCTGGGGAACGGACGGCGGTCACCGGCGGATCGAGGATGGTGATGCTGGCGTGAGGTCGCACGGCGACCCGGACCCGGACGACTACGGGCTTCCGCGCGTCGACATCGTGGTGCCCGACGACGCCCGCGAACTCGACCGCGACGTCCTCGCCTACCACCGCGAGGAGCGCCGCCGCCGGCGCCGGGCCCGGATCCGCCGGGTCACCGGCCCGCTCACCCGTTTCGGCGTCGCCGTCCCGATCATCGCGGGCGCGCTGCTGGTCGCGCTGATCAGCGGGGCGCTGATGACGGCGTTCGGCCCGCAGCCCGCGCCGCGTCCGACGACCGCGCGGCTCGCCCCGAACCCGACCGCGAGCCCCGGCACCGTCGGCGGCCTGCTGCCGGCGGGGAGCGTCGCGCTCGCGGACGGGTCCGCCAAGCCGATGCGGGAGATGCGCCCGGGGGTGATCGGCATCGTCCCGCCCGGGTTCCGCTGCGGGCCGCTGATCGCCGAGCTCGCCGGCCTGACCGGGGCGCCGCAGCTCAACTTCTGGCTCGTCCCCGACCCCCGCCCCGCGGGCGGCCGCGAGCCCGTCCCGGTGAAGGACGTCAAGAAGTGCGCGGGCACGGCGCACCGGGGCGCGCCGCTGGTCGTGGAGGACGGGCGGGGCCTGCTGGCCGCCGCGTACGCGCCGAAGCCCGGCACCGCGCTCACCGCGGTGCTCGTCAAGCCGGACGGGATCGTCTCCCACGTCGTGCCGGACCCGCGGGCGGGCAAGGATCTGGACCAGAAGATCAAGGACCTGACGGTGGGCTGACGCCCCGGGCGCCGCCCCGGCGCGGTACGGTCGCCCTCCGGGCGGCGGTCCGGGCCGTCGCCTCCGGCGTTCCGCCGGGACGATGTCCGCGTGTCGGCACCCCGAAGCGGAGTTCGCGGGCGGGCCTCGCTACGCTTCCTCTGGCGTGTCTCACGCCGATCTTCAGATCTCAACGCCTTATCCACGAGGAGACCGACGCCGTGATCCGTAACAGCCGTCGAGTGGTCACGCTCGCCGTCGCGGGCGCCGTCGCCATCGCGCCGGTGATCTCCGGCTGCGGCGCCGGCATGACCCCGCAGAGCGCCATGCCCACGCGCCTCAGCGAGGGGATCAACGCCCAGCTGCCCGCCGACGGAGCCGCGCAGGTCTCCCTCCGCAACATGTTCCTCCTCGCCCCCGAGGCCGGCCCGCCCGTGCCCACCGGCACGCCGCTCGCGCTGTACGGCTCCCTGATCAACCAGGTCGAGGGCAAGGCCGACACGCTCGTCTCGGTCAGCTCGCCGATGTTCTCGGGCGCGCGCATCGAGGGCGGCTCGCTGGCGGTGCCGGGCGCGCTGCCGGACGGCAAGGGCGGCGTGACGCGGCTGCTCGGCCAGGGCGCCCCCACTCCGGGGCCGACGACGCAGCAGCCCGGCGGCGGGACCCCCACCGGGACGCCCGCGCCCGAGACGACCGGCCCCGGCTCGACCGCCTCGGCGACGGCGTCGCCGACGCAGGAGAACACCGCCGAGCCGCCGCAGACGCCGCCTCCGACGGGCACCGGGCACCCGCTCGTGGTGCTGGAGGGCCTGAAGCAGCAGCTCGTCGCCGGCACGCCGGTGCCGGTCCGCCTCCAGTTCAAGAACGCCGGCGCGATCGAGCTGCAGATCCCGGTCGTCGCGCGCCAGCAGGACTACGCGACGTTCCCGCTGGCCAGCCCACCGCAGGGGACGCAGCCGCCCGGCACGACGAGCCCGCGCCCGAACACCGGGCCGTCGCCGACCGGCGAGGCGACCCCGACCGGCGAGGCGAGCCCGACGGGTGAGGCGACGCCCGGCGCCACGGAGTCCCCGGCCGCAGGCGGCCACTGACCGACGCGCACGCGGACGGCCGGGCACCCCGAGGGGTGCCCGGCCGACGTGTTTCCCGGCCGTCGCGTTTCCCGGGCCCGGACGCGCGAAGGCCCGGGCGGCGAACAACCGGTCGCCGTCCGGGCCTCGTCACGCTCGTCCGCGGCCCCTCCCGCCGGTCGCGACCGGCACGAGGGCGCCGCCGATCAGGGCTCGAACTTGTAGCCCAGGCCCCGTACGGTGACGATGTAGCGGGGCGTGGAGGGCGTCTCCTCGATCTTGGCGCGGAGCCGCTTGATGTGGACGTCCAGCGTCTTGGTGTCGCCGACGTAGTCCGCGCCCCACACCCGGTCGATGAGCTGCATGCGGGTGAGCACGCGGCCCGCGTTGCGGAGCAGGACCTCCAGCAGCTCGAACTCCTTCAGCGGGAGCTGGACGGGCTCACCGCCGACGCTGACGACGTGCCGTTCGACGTCCATCCGGACGGGGCCGGCCTCCAGCGTCGCGGGGGCGGGCTCGGGGTCCTCGCCCTGGCGGCGCAGGACGGCGCGCATGCGGGCGATGAGCTCGCGCGGGGAGTACGGCTTGGTGACGTAGTCGTCGGCGCCGAGCTCGAGCCCGACGACCTTGTCGACCTCGCTGTCCTTGGCGGTCAGCATGATCACCGGGACGTTGGACCTCGTGCGCAGCTCCCGGCAGACCTCGGTGCCGGGCAGCCCGGGCAGCATCAGGTCGAGCAGCACGAGGTCGGCACCGTTGCGCTCGAAGATGTCCAGGGCGTCCGGGCCCGTGGCGGCCACGGCCACCTCGAAGCCCTCCTTGCGCAGGTTGTACGCCAATGCGTCGCTGTACGACTCCTCGTCTTCGACGACGAGAACGCGGGTCACGGTGTTGCCTCCCGGGCGGTGTTCAGGGCGGCGGGGACGGGCGGGTCGAGCAGCGGAAGCCGGATCGTGAACGTCGACCCGGACCCCTCCTTGCTCCACACCGTAACGTCCCCGCCGTGCTTGCTGGTGACGTGCTTGACGATGGCCAGACCGAGGCCAGTTCCGCCGGTCTGGCGGGAGCGGGCCGGGTCCACCCGGTAGAACCGCTCGAAGATCCGCTCCACCTCGGCATCGGGGATGCCGATCCCCTGGTCGGTCACGTTGATCTCGACGAACCGGTCGTCGCAGCGGCGGGTCGACACGACGACGCGGGTGCGTTCGGGGCTGTAGGCGACGGCGTTGTCGATGAGGTTCCGCAGCGCGGTGGTCAGCAGCTCGACGTCGCCGCGCACCCGCAGCCCGCCGGTGCCGCCGGTGGCGAGCTCGATGTCCTTGCTGGACGCCTTGATCTGGCAGCGGTCGATGGCCTCCGCGGTGACGTCGTCCAGGGGAACGGGTCCGAGGTCGGGCAGCGGTTCGTCGCCCTGCACCCGGGAGAGGGTCATGAGGTCCTGCACCAGGTTGTTCAGCCGGACGGACTCGATCTGCATCCGCCCGGCGAACCGGCGCACGGCCTCGGGGTCGTCGGCGGCGCCCTCGACGGTCTCGGCGAGCAGCGACAGCGCCCCGACGGGCGTCTTCAGCTCGTGGCTGACGTTGGCGACGAAGTCGCGGCGGATCGCCTCGGTGCGGCGCATGTCGGTGAGGTCCTCGGCGAGGACCAGGACGAGGCCGTGCGACCCGAGGGGCGCGACGCGGACCGCGAACCAGCGGCCCTCGGCGCGGGCGCGGATGCGGGACGGGACGACCTGGATCTCGGTCTCCCGGATCTCGCCGTCGCGGCGGACGAGCCGGGCCATGGCGAGCAGCTCGTCGACGACGAGCCGGTCACCGCTGACCAGGCCGAACGCGCGGGCCGCGGAACTGGCCCGCAGCACCCGGTCCTCGGCGTCGACGACGACGGCCGACGACCGCAGGACGCTCAGGACGGACGCGATGCCCGGGGGCATGCCGCTCACGGGCGTCGCCGGGGCCGCCGTCCGCTGGGCTCGCTCGCTCACGCGCACCGCCAATCCCGTCGCGAGCCCGATGGCGAGCCCGGCAAGCCCGACCAGGCTCGCGACAATCTCGACCTCCACACCTCGGATGGTAAGCGGGCCTCGACCCCAAGGAGTCCCAACGTGCAGGTCAACGCGGTGTCGTTCCCCGAAAGTTCACCTTCTTATACGGAGGTATTCACACCGGCCCGGCATGCTATGACGTGGGCGAGTGCGTCCACTCCCCCAGCCCTCCGACGTTTTCTCCCTGAGGATCCGAATTGCGCGACGCCTACCACGAGGAGCTCGACGCCCTCAGCGACAAGCTGGTCGAGATGACCCGGCTCGTCCGCTCCGCGATGGCCCGCGCGGTGACCGCTCTCCTCGACGCCGATCTGCGGCTGTCAGAGGAGGTCATCAGCGCCGACGACCAGGTCAACAAGATCGACGCCGAGATCGAGCAGACGGTGTTCGACCTGATGGCCCGGCAGCAGCCGGTCGCCGGGGACCTGCGCACGCTCATCACCACGCTGCGGATGAGCGGCGATCTCGAGCGGATGGGCGACCTGGCCGTCCACATCGCCAAGACCGCCCGCCGCCGCCACCCGGAGCCGGCCGTCCCGCCGGAACTGCAGGCGACCGTCCTGGAGATGGGGCAGATCGCCGAACGCATGATCGCCAAGGCGGGCAGCGTGATCGCCTCCCAGGACGTCGAGATGGGCCTCGAACTCGACGCCGACGACGACCAGATGGACCGCCTGCACCGCCGCCTGTTCGACAAGCTGCTCTCCCCCAAGTGGAAGCACGGCGTCGAACCGGCCGTCGACATCACCCTTGCGGGCCGCTACTTCGAGCGCTTCGCCGACCACGCCGTCCACGTCGCCGAGAACGTCGTGTACCTGGTCACGGGCCAGCGCCCCGAGGAGATCAACGAGATCTCCTGACCCCCTCCTCCTCCGGTGCCGTGCCGACGCCCCCGCCCGGCGCGGCCGGCGGCCGGCCGCGCCGGGCGGCGGCCTCCGGAAAAGCCCGCGCGGGCGGAGCCGGGGGCCGTTAGCCTTTCGGGGCCGTAGTCGCCGTCTCACGGAGGGTCAGCCCCGGTGGAGCCGCTGCAGCCGGACGATCCGCGCCGGATCGGCCCGTACCGGGTCGTGGCGCGGCTCGGCGCGGGCGGCATGGGCGTCGTCTACCTGGGGCGGGCGCGCAGCGGGCGGCCGGTGGCGGTGAAGGTCGTGCACCGCCGGTTCGTCGGCGAGGACCGGTACCGGGCCCGGTTCCGGCGCGAGGTCGACGCGGCCCGCGCGGTCGCGGGGTCCTTCACCGCGCCGGTGCTGGACGCCGACCCGGACGCCGCCACGCCCTGGCTCGCGACCGCGTACCTGCCGGGCCCGTCGCTGCGGGAGGCGGTCGCGGGGTTCGGCCCGCTGCCGCCGGACGCGCTGCGGGCGCTGGCCGCCGGGCTCGCCGAGGCCCTCGACGCGATCCACCGCGGCGGCCTCGTCCACCGGGACCTGAAACCGGGCAACGTGCTGCTGACCGCGGGCGGCCCCCGCGTGATCGACTTCGGGATCGCGCGGCCGGACGGCGCCACCGCGATCACCCGCGCCGGCGCGCCGATCGGCACGGCCGGGTACATGGGCCCCGAGCAGGTGCGGGGCGAGCGGGTCGGGCCGCCCGGCGACGTGTTCGCGCTCGGCGCGACGCTCGCGTACGCGGCGACGCGCGTGGAGCCGTTCGGGACGGGGACGGCGCGGGCCCGGCACCTGCGGGTGCTGACCGGCGCGGCGGACCTCGGCGCGGTCGCCGACCCCGGGCTGCGCGACCTGCTCGCCGCGTGCCTGCGGGCCGAGCCGTCGGCGCGTCCGTCCGCGGCCGGCCTGCTGGAGGCGCTCGGACGGCCGGGCCCGGACGCACCGTCGCTGCAGGGCGTCGGGTGGCTGCCCGCGCCGGTGGCGGCGGAGGTGGAGCGCCGCACCGCCGAGGTCGTCCCGGTGGTGGCCCGCGCGGAGCCCGCGCCGCGGCGCCCGGGGCGGCGGACGGTCGTGGCGGGGCTCGGCGCCGGGGTGCTGACGCTCGCGGCGGTGGCGAGCGTGCCGCTGCCGGGCGGGACGGCCGACGGCGGCGAGGCGGACGGCGGCACGGCCGGGCCGGACGCGGAGGAGCCGCCGCCGGAGGGCGTCCGGCTGTGGGAGCGGTCGTACGAGGGCGACGAGGACGTCGAGCTGCACGGCGCCGGCGGCGTGCTCCTGGTGCGGGTCGGGGAGGACGTCCGCGCGCTGGACCCGCGCACCGGCCGCGTGCGGTGGAAGCGCGGGGCCGCCGGGGTCACGGCGGCGGGCGCGGACGTGTTCCTGGCGGAGGACGGCGGCCGGCGGCTCCGGGCGGTCGGGGCCGCGTCCGGCGAGACCCGGTGGACGTACGGCCTGCGGTCCGACGCCGACGTCGGCGAGAGCGCGGGCCCGCTGGCGGTGGCCGCGGACGTCGTCTGCTTCGGCGTCTCGCCGCGGCGGGCGGACCGGCGGGAGCGCGTCGGCGCGCTGGGCAGGAAGGACGGGCGCCGCGGCTGGACGTCCGGCCTGATCGGCGCGCCGACCCCGGAGGGGTTCGCCGCCGGGGCGGGTCTCGTCGTGGCCGCGTCGAAGACCGAACTGGTCGCGCTGGACCCGGCGTCCGGGCGGATCCGGTGGCGGTACCCGATGGACTACGGCGCCTACCTGCGCTTCGACCGGGAGCGGGTCTTCGCCTCCGACCGGCTCGGGACGCTGCACGCGCTGCGGGCCGCCGACGGGAAGGCGCTCTGGAAGCGGCGGGCGATGACCGCCTTCTCGAGCGGGGCCGGTGCGGGGAAGGTGTTCGTGGAGGGCGAGGACGGCGTGGTCGTCGCGCTCGACGCGGCCACCGGGCGGCGCGCCTGGTCGCGGCGGGTCGCGCGGGCGGCGAACGACCCGCGGTCGCAGGCGACGGCGCTGGCGCTCGACGGCGGAATCTTGTACGCGGCGTGCGGCGACGGCACACTGTACGCGTTGGACGCGGCCGACGGCCGCGTCCGCTGGACCCGCGGGGCGGAGGCGGCCGCGGAGCGGGCCGCGCGGCTCGGCGTGCCGGTGGGCGTCGCCGGGGTCGTGTGCGTCGCGACCTCGGACCGGCGGGTCCGGGCGCTCGCCCCGCCGGACTCACGCGGAGGATCACGTGCAGGCTCTTGAGCCCGGCGACCCGCGCTCGGTCGAGACCTCGGGACGCGTCTACCGGCTCGTCGCGCGGCTCGGCTCGGGCGGCATGGGCACCGTCTACCTGGGCCGGTCCGCCGCCGGACGGGCGGTCGCGGTCAAGATCGTGCATCCGGAGTTCGCCGCCGACGCGCGGTTCCGGGAGCGGTTCCGGCGCGAGGCCGAGCTGTCCGGGACGGTCGGCGGCGGGTTCACCGCGCCGGTCGTCGACGCCGCTCCGGACGCCCGTCCGCCCTGGCTGGCGACGGAGTTCCTGCCCTCGGTGCCGCTGCGGGACGCCGTCCGCTCGGGCGGGGCGCTGCCGCCGGACGCGGTCCGGCGGCTGGCGGCGGGCGTCGCGGAGGCGCTGGTCGAGATCCACGGCGCCGGGATCGTGCACCGCGACCTCACGCCCGCGAACGTCCTGCTGGCGGCGGACGGCCCGCGCGTCATCGACTTCGGGATCGCCCGCGCGCTGGACGCCGCGACGATCACGAGCGCGGGGACGCCGCTCGGCGCGCCCGGCTTCATGTCGCCCGAGCAGGCCGCCGGGGAGCCGATCGGCCCGCCGAGCGACGTGTTCACGTTCGGCGCGACGCTGCTGTACGCGGCGACCGGCCGGGAGCCGTTCGGCGCGGGCACGTGGCACGAGCAGCTGCTGCGGCTGCGGTCGGAGCGGCCGCGGCTCGACCGGGTCGCCGACGCGGACCTGCGGGCGCTGATCGCCGACTGCATGGAGCGCGAGCCGTCCCGCCGCCCGACCGCCGCGCGGCTCGCCGAGCGGCTCGCGGCCGGGACGTCCCCGGGCGCGGCGCCCGGGCCGGCGCCCGGCGCGGCGGTCTGGCCGCCGGGGATCGCGGCGGAGATCGAGCGGCGGCGGGCGGCGGCGGAGCGCCCGACGGTGCCGGGCGGCGGGCGCGGCCGTCCCGCGCGGGCCGGCGTCGCGGTCGCCGCGGTCGCCGCCGCGCTGGCCGTGGTCGCGGCGGTCTCCGCCGCCGTGTGGTTCCAGGGCCGCGGCGGCGGGCCGGAGCCGGCCGCCGCGCCCGCCCCGCCGTCCGCGGCCGTCCCGGCGACGAGCGCGCCCCCGGCGCCGGTCGGGGAGATCCGGTTCCTGGTCAGCGGCGACGGCGAGGTCGAGTCGCTGACGTACTCGGTGAACGGCGACTCGCGGACCGTGGAGAACGTCGAACTGCCGTGGGAGGTGTCGGTGCCGATCCCGGCGTCGGTCCCGAGGACGGTGTGGGAGCTGGACGTGACGAACGGCGGGAGCGGAGTGATCCGCTACAAGGTCGACGCGAACGGACGGCTGGTCACGCAGGGGGCCACGGCCGGGCAGGGCACGGGCCACGCCGAAGGCAGCATCTGATGAACGGGAGGACGGCACCATGACGCTGGCGGCGTTCACGCCGAAGGTCGACTTCTTGCCCGCCGGCGGCCCGGGTCTCGCGTACGAGCTTCCCCCGGCCGCCCCGGGCACCCTGTTCGTCCGCGGGCCGAACGGCGGGATGCGGGTCGCGCCGGACACCGGGTTCACGGTGGTCTTCGGGCGGTGCGAGCCCGAGGTCCACGTCTGCGTCGGGGCGGACGACCGGCACGTCAGCCGGCGGCAGGGGCTGATCCGCCACGACGGGTCGCGCTGGATGCTCTACAACACGGGCAAGCGCGCCATCCGCTTCCCCGACCGGCTGGTGCTCGGCGGGCACGAGGCCGAACTGCCGGCGGCGTACGCGCCGCTGTTCGTCATCGGCCCGGAGCGGGAGCACCTGCTGGAGACGCGCATCGCCGGACGCCTCCGCGCCGGGTCCCCGGACCTGCACGAGCTCGGCACCGCCGAACCGGACGGCGCGCTGCTGCGGGACGACACCGAACGGCTCGTCCTCGCGTGCCTGGCGCGCCGCTACCTCGCGCAGGAGCCGAACCCGGTGCCGCTCACGTGGGCGCAGGTCGCGGCGGAGCTGAACCTCGCCCGTCCGGACGGGAAGTGGAACGCCAGGCGGGCGCAGCATGTCGTGGAGAAGGTGCGCCTGCGGCTCAGCAAGGACTTCGCGGGGCTCCGCGAGGAGGAGCTTCCGCCGCCGATCGGCAACGCGCTCAACCACAACCTGATCGTCGTGCTGCTCGTCCACGCGGCCCTCGTCCCGTCGCACCTGCTCGAACTGGAGCCGCCCAGGTGAACCGCCGAGGCGCCGGGACCGGTCCCGGGGCCTCCGCGGCACGATCGCCCCGGTCCCCGGAAAAGGAGAACGGGAGAACGATGGCGATCACTCGATTGGTGCCGGCGGTCGCGGCCGCGTGCGTCCTGCTCGCCGGCTGCGGCTCCGAGGAACCGGCGGCCGCGGGCGGAACGGAACCCTCGACGGCGGCTCCGGCCCCGTCCCCGACCCGGTCGGCCCCGCCCACGTCCGCACCGCCCACGTCCGCACCGCCGAAGCCCCTGCCGAAGGCCGACGACGGGACGGACCTGGACGCCTGCGCCGACGGGAAGTGCGAGGTCCGGGTGTCCGACGGCGACCGGATCCCCATGGACGTCAACGGCGTCGAGCACGTCACCGTCAAGGTCGGAGCCGACCGGGTGGTCTTCGACGCGGTGCTCGGCGGCGGGAGCATCTCCACGTTCGCGACGACGGAGGTCCCCAGCAACGCCGTCAACGGCATCACGTTCGCGGTGAGCGGGATCGGCGGCGGCGAGGCCGTCATCTCGATGAAGCACACCTGACCGGACGGCCGCGGGCGGGTCAGCCGACGCGGGCGCTCTCCGGGCGGGCGGCCGGGGCGGCCCCGGCCGGGGCGGCCCCGGCGGCCCCGCCGGGCGCGCCGGGCGCGCGCCCCTCGCGGACGGCCGCGAGCAGGGCCACCGCGACGACCGCCTGGATGCCGGTGATCATCGCCAGCACGATGGGCTCCTCGACGCCGAGCATCACCATCGTCAGGTTGGCGGCGAAGTGCGTGGCGACCGCGGCGAGGACGCCTGCGCGCTCGTAGGCGTGGCAGACGAGCATCGCCATCGGGACGGAGCTGAAGGCGAAGAGCGCACCGGCCGGGGTGGCCGCGCCGAGTTCGTTCTGGACGGTGCCGTGGACGAAGAACAGCGGCATGTGCCAGACGGCCCAGATGGCGCCCAGCACCACCGCGACCTGGTAGCGGTTCATCGTCGCGCGCATCCGCGGGTAGGCGGTGCCGCGCCAGCCGGGCTCCTCCGACAGCGGGCCGAGGAGCAGCATGGTGGCGAGGAAGGAGACGGGCCCGCCGGGGGTGGCCTCGATCATGTCCCTGCCGGCGTCCAGGCTGAGGGCCGGGCCGCCCGCCACGTGCGCCAGGAACGCGCCCGCCACGACGGTCGCGGAGGCCAGCAGGAGCAGCGCCGGGGACCAGAGCAGGGCGGACGCGCGGAACCGGACGGCCCGCGCCGGGACGGGTCCGCCGCGCCGCCGCCGGCGGACCCGGATCACCAGGGCGCCGACGAGCGGCCCGAACGCGCCGAGCCCGTGGAACGCGGTCGCCGCGGCCGCGTCGCCGAGGGCGATGGCGACGGCCCAGGCGGCCCAGCTCATCGCGAAGGCGATCGTCATGAACAGGGTGAGGTCGCTCCGGAACGTGCCGGTGGCGGCGGGCTTGGCGTGCGTTGGAGCGTGCGACGAGGTCATGCGGGAACTCCCTCTGGGGTGGGGCGGGCGGGGGGGCGGGGTCAGGAAGAGGCGGCCTTCTCGGCGGGCAGCGCCCCGGGGGCCGCGCCGAGCCGGCGGGCGAGCCAGCCGGTGACGAGCGCGAGCAGGTCGGGGTCGACCGGATCGCGCAGGAGGCGGCGGTAGGAGCGCAGGGACGGGCGCCCGCCGTCGCGGCGGAGGACGTGGGTGAGGCAGGAGACGCGGTGGACCTCGGTCTCGCCGGGCACGAGCCGCCGGATGACGTCCAGGTCGGCCGGGTCGACCTGGAGGTCCTTGTCGCCGGTGACGGCCAGCACCGGGGCCCGCACGGCCGCGAGGTCGTCGCGGGTGTCGTGGGCGAGGTTCTCGCGCATCCAGCGGGCGTTGAGCGGGAGCCCGGCGACGCGCGCCGCGTCCGTCCGGGTGGCCTTGACGCGCGCGAGGAGCCGCTCGCCGGCGGCGCCCAGCGGCCGCCGCAGCGCCCGGACGGGCGCGGGCAGGCTCTCCAGGACGGAGCGGGCCTGCCAGCGGAGCGCGTCCTCGCCCGTCCGGGCGTATCCGGCGAGCAGGACCGCGGCGGCCACGTCGTCGCGGGCGGCGAGGGCCATGGCGTGCAGGGCCCCCTCGCTGTGGCCGACGACGCCGACGGCGCCGGGCCGGACGTCGGGGTGCGCGGCCAGCGCGCGCAGCGCGGCCGCGGCGTCCCGGCGGTTGCCGGTGAAGCCGGTGGTCCGCCAGTCGCCGGGGGTGGCGCCGGCGCCGCGGCGGTCGGTGCGCAGCGTGGCGATGCCGTGCGCCGCGAGGGCGGCGGCCAGCGGGCGGCCGAGGTTCACGGGCAGCTTGGGGGTGTCGCCGTTCCGGTCGAGCGGGCCGGAACCGTGCAGGAGCAGGACGGCCGGGTGCGGGCCGGGGCCGTCCGGGAGCGTCAGCGTGCCGGCCAGCCGAATCCCGTCGTCGGCGGTGACCGTCATGTCGGTGTCGGGCACGGGGGGTTCGCCTCTCATTGTTATCAACGCTGAGAACGTTATCAGGTATGAGACCATAGAGGCATGGCGAACGCGAACCTGCTCCTCCACCCCGTCCGGCTGCGGATCCTGCAGACCGTGGTGGGCGCGGAGGAGATGACCACCGCTCAACTGCGAGAACGGCTGCCGGACGTGTCCCCCGCGTCCATGTACCGGCATGTGGCGACGCTCACACAGGCCGGGATACTGGAGGTGGTCCGGGAGCGCCCCGTGCGGGGCACGGTCGAGCGCAGCTACCGCGTGCGGCAGGACGCGGCGCTCGTCGACGCCGCCGCCCGCGAGTCGATGACCAAGGAGGACCACCGGCAGGCGTTCGCCGTCTTCACCAGCGCCGTCCTGGCCGACTTCGAGCGGTACCTGGCGCGCGACGACGCCGACCCGCCCCGCGAGAACGTCCTGTACCGGCAGGGCGCGGTGTGGGTGACCGACGAGGAGTTCACCGCGCTGGTCGAGGAGATCGAGGCGGCCGTCGCCCGCCGCACGCACACCGCGCCCGGCGACGGCCGGACCCGCCACCTGCTCAGCCTCGTCTTCGTCCCCGACAAGACCGGAGCCCCGGACGGCGCGGAGGACGCGGGCTGAGCCGCGGCCTCGGGAAACGGAAACGCCCGCGCCGTACGGCGCGGGCGGACCGCTGGGTCGTGCTGCTGCCGGGCCTTACTTGCGGCGGCCGCGGCGGGGCTTGTCCTTGGCGTCCTTGCCGGACGGCTTCGCGTCCTTCGCCTTCGCGGGGGCCGGGGCCTTCGGGGCGCCCTTGCCGGCGGCGGACTTCCCGGCGCCCTGGTTCTTGACGGCCTCGATGGCGGCCTTCGCGGCGGCCGGGTCGAGGTACTCGCCGCCGCGCTTGAGCGGGGCGAAGTCGTCGTCGAGCTCGTAGACGAGCGGGATCCCGGTCGGGATGTTGAGGCCGACGATGTCGTCGTCGGAGATGTCGTCGAGGTGCTTGACGAGGGCCCGCAGGGAGTTGCCGTGCGCGGCGACCATGACGGTCTTCCCGGCGGCGAGGTCGGGGACGATCGCGTCGTACCAGTACGGCAGCATGCGGTCGATGACGTCGGCGAGGCACTCGCTGCGCGGGATCAGCTCGGACGGCAGCTCGGCGTAGCGGAGGTCGTTGACCTGCGACAGCGGGTCGTCGTCCTTGATCGGCGGCGGCGGGGTGTCGTAGGAGCGGCGCCAGGTCATGAACTTCTCTTCGCCGTACTGCTCCCGCGTCTGGGCCTTGTTCTTGCCCTGCAGGGCGCCGTAGTGGCGCTCGTTGAGGCGCCAGGAGCGGCGGACGGGGATCCACAGCAGGTCGGCCACGTCGAGCGCGATGTTGGCGGTGCGGATGGCGCGCTTGAGCAGCGACGTGTGCACGACGTCGGGGGTGATGTCCGCGTCGAGGAGGAGGTCCCCGCCGCGGGTGGCCTCGCTCTCGCCCTTCGCCGACAGGTCCACGTCCACCCAGCCGGTGAACAGGCCCTCGGCGTTCCAGACGCTTTCACCGTGCCGGAGCAATACCAGGGTCGCCATGGTGCAGAGCTTATCCAGCCGCTGGTTCAGTCACGATTCGCCGGGTCCGCGAACGACGCGAACGCCCGGAGGTTGGCGAGGCTCTCGCCGCGCTTGACGCGCCAGTCCCACTCGCGCTGGATGGACGTCTTGAACCCGCGTTCGAGGGCCTTGTCGAAGTTCTCGTCCGAGTAGGTGAGGACGCAGCCGAGGAGCCGGTCGATCTCGTCCGGGCTGATCGACGCGAGCGAGAGCCGCCCGACGAGGTGGACGTCGCCGACGTCGTCGAGCGCGAAGGAGACCCCGTACATGCGGCCGTTCTTCTCGAGGAGGAACCGGTAGAACTCGGCGTGGTTCTCGTCGGGGCGGCGGCAGAAGAACGCCTCGACGTGCAGGCTGTGGTCCCCGACGATGAGCCAGGTCATGGTGGCGAGCTTGCGCTTGCCGGGCAGCTTGACGAAGAAGGCGTCCGCGCGCGGCTCGTCGAACTCGAGCTCGGCGTCGCGCAGGGTCTGCCGGATGGTCTCGACGGGGTTCATGCGGTCACCTGCGGGACGAGTGCGGACGGACGGGCCATGGCACCGGTATACACGTCCAGGAGGGCGTCGACGGTGGCGTCCCACCCGAAGGCGCGGGCGTGCCGGACGGCGCCGCGGGCGAGGCGGGCGTGCGCGGCGGGGTCCTCGAGGCGGCGCAGGACGGCCGCGTAGTCGGCGGGGTCGTGCCCGGGGACCAGCACGCCGGACTCGCCGTCGGCGACGGCGGTGCAGAGCCCGCCGACGCGGGACGCGACGACGGGCGTGCCGCACGCCTGGGACTCGACGGCGACGAGGCCGAACGACTCGGAGTGCGAGGGGACGACGGTGACGTCGGCGGCCCGGTACCAGTCGGCGAGCTCCGCCTGGGGGGCGGGCGGCTCGAAGCGGACGACGTCGGCGATGCCGAGTTCGGCGGCGAGCGACTGGAGGCCCTCGGGGCGGCAGCGGGCGGATCCGGAGGGGCCGCCGACGACGGCGACGACGAGCCGGGACCGCAGCGACGGGTCGTCGGCGAGCATCCGGGCGGCGGCGCGCAGCAGGACGTCGGGCGCCTTGAGCGGCTGGATGCGGCCGACGAACAGCAGGACGTAGGCGTCGCGGGGCAGGCCGAGGCGGCGGCGGGCCGGTCCGCCGCGCCGGGCGCGCGACCCGGGCGGGAGCGGCTCGGGGCGGAACAGGTCGAGGTCGGCGCCGGGGCGGACGGTCGCGACGCGCGCGGGGTCGGCGCCGTAGAGGTCGATGAGCTCGCGCGCCTCCTTGCCGGTGTTGGCGACGAGCTGGTCGGCGGACGCGACGACCTGCTCCTCGCCGAGGACGCGCGCGTCCGGTTCGGGCTTGTCGCCGTCGGCGAGGGCCGCGTTCTTGACCTTGGCCATCGTGTGCATGGAGTGGACGAGCGGGACGCCCCAGCGGTGCTTGGCGGCGTCCCCGGCCTGCCCGGACAGCCAGTAGTGGGTGTGCAGGAGGTCGTAGTGGCCGGGGTCGTGGGCGGCCTCGACGCGCAGGACACCGGAGGTGAAGCCGCACAGGTGCCGGGCGAGGTCGGTCTTGTCGAGCTCCTCGAAGGGGCCGGCGACGATGTGCCGGACGAGGACGCCGGGCGCGAGTTCGGCGACGGGCGGCAGGGCCCGCGACGTGGCGCGGGTGAAGATGTCGACCTCGACGCCGCGTTCGGCGAGCCGTTTGGCGGTCTCGACGATGTAGACGTTCATGCCGCCGGCGTCGCCGGTCCCCGGCTGATCCAGAGGGGACGTATGAAGACTTATCGTCGCAACCCGGTTGATACGACGCGGCACCGGACACCACCTCCGGTAGTGCAACCTATCCACCGCGCCCGGTGTTCCCCGAAGATGGTCTTCAATTGCGACAATCCCCGACAGTGATCGACCTCACCGGCATCCGCCGCCGATCGCCTGGGAGGCTGGACGCATGCGGAGAACGGCGGTAGTGACCGGAGCGAGCAGCGGCATCGGGGCCGCCACGGCCAGGCGGCTGGCGGCGGAGGGGTTCAACGTCGTCCTGGCGGCGCGGCGCCGCGACCGGCTCGACGAGCTGGCGAAGGACATCGCCGCGACCGTGCCCGGGGCGGCGAAGATCGTGCCGATCACCCTCGACGTGACGTCGCAGGAGTCGGTGGACGCGCTCGCCGCGGCGGTCGGCGGCTGCCACGTGCTCGTGAACAACGCGGGCGGCGCGGTCGGGCTCGACAGCGTGGCGGACGCGGACGTCGACGACTGGCGCACGATGTACGAGACGAACGTGCTGGGGCTCGTCCGGGTCACCAAGGCGCTGCTCCCGAAGCTGATCGAGAGCGGCGCGGGGCACGTCGTGAACGTCACGTCGCTGGCCGGGCACGTGGCGTACGAGGGCGGCGCGGGGTACAACGCGGCGAAGTTCGGCGCCTACGCGGTGAACGAGGTCATGCGGCTGGAGCTGGTCGCGGAGCCCGTGCGGGTCACGGAGGTCGCGCCGGGACTGGTGAAGACCGAGGAGTTCTCGCTGGTCCGGTTCAAGGGCGACGCGGAGAAGGCCGAGAAGCCGTACGAGGGCGTGCCGGAGCCGCTCGTGGCCGAGGACGTCGCCGACTGCGTCGCCTGGGCGGTCACGCGTCCCCCGCACGTGAACATCGACCGGATCGACGTGCAGCCGCGCGTCCAGGCCGCGCCGTACAAGCTGCACCGCGAGGGCTGAACCCGCTGCGGGCGGCGCGCCGGGCGCCGGGCGCCGTCCCGTCCGGTCAGGGCGCGACGGCCGTCCAGGGGAGGGTGACCTCGCCGAGGCGCCAGCGGCGGCGGCCCCCGTAGGGCGGTGCGGTCAGCACGGGGTACGCCTCCGCGAGCAGCCGCACCGCCTCGACCCAGCGGGCGCGGGGCCCGAACGCCGAGTGCGGCGCGGCGGTCGCCCAGGCCCGGTCGAACGCGGTGAGCAGCGCGTGGACGGGCTCGCCGGGGACGTTCCGGTGGATGAGCGTCTTCGGGAGCCGTTCGGCGAGGGACGACGGGCGGTCCAGGGTCGGCAGGTGCGCGGCGAACGTGACGGTGCGGGGCCCGTCCCGGTCGAGGGCGACCCAGACGGCGCGGCGCCCGGTCTCCGAGCAGGTGCCCTCGACGAGGACGCCGCGGGGCGCGAGCCGGTCGCGCAGGTCGTCCCAGGCGCGCCACGCGGCGGGCTCGTCGTACTGGCGCAGGACGTTGAGGGCGCGGACGAGGACGGGCGGGCGGGGCACCGGCAGCTCGAAGCCGCCGCGCCGGAACGTCAGGCCCTCGTGCGGGCCGGTGGCGGCGAGGAAGGCGAGCCCGGCGGCGACCCGGTCGGGTTCGATCTCGATGCCGACGACGTCCAGGCGGGGCGCGACGGCGCGGAGCCGCGTGTAGAGCTCGAACGCGGTCACGGGCGACGCGCCGTAGCCGAGGTCGACGGCGAGCGGCCGGACGGCCGTGCCGTCGTACTGGCGGAGGGCGGGCCGCTGGGTGGCGGCGATCCACCGGTCGACGCGGCGGAGCCGGTTGGGCGCGGTGGTGCCGCGGGTCACCTCCCCCTGCGGCTTCTGCGGTCGGGCCATCGGGACATCGTCTCGCGGCCGCGGCGCACCCTCCCCCGGCCACCCTGCCGAATGAGATTCGGTAAGCATTGGGTTACGGTGATCCCGGGTGCCCCACGACCATCCCGGAGGACCGCCGATGCCCCAGCCCGACGCGCCGCGCGCCGACGCGCCCCAGCTCGACGCGCCCCAGCTCGACCTGGCGACCCTGCACGAGGCCGTCGCCGCCGCGGTCCCCGACCGCGAGTGCCTGGTCTGGCGCGACCGCCGGATGACCTGGCGCGAGGTCACCGACCGGACGCGGCGGCTCGCGAACGTCCTGCGCGCGCACGGGCTCGGCCGCCGGGAGGGGACGCACGAGCCGTGGGAGTCGCCGCACGACCACCTCGCGCTGTACCTGCACAACGGCCCCGAGTACCTGGAGGGCCTGGTCGGCGCGCACAAGGCCCGAGTCGCGCCGTTCAACGTCAACTACCGGTACGTGGACGACGAGCTGGCGCAGCTGTTCGGCGACGCGCGTCCCCGTGCGATCCTGTACCACGCGCGGTTCGCGCGGGAGGTCGAGCGGGTCGTGAAGCGGCTGGACACCGACCCGCTGCTGCTCCAGGTCGCGGACGACTCGGGCACCCCGCTCGCGCCGGGCGCGCTCGACTACGAGGAGGCGCTCGCCGCCGCGTCCGCCGAGCCGCCCGCCGGCGTCCGGCCGTCGCCGGACGACCTGCAGATCCTCTACACGGGCGGCACGACGGGCCTGCCGAAGGGCGTGCTGTGGCGGGTCGGCGACCTGGTGCACGGCCCGTTCCAGGTGCGCCGCCGGGACGGGTCGCCGATCACCGACGTCGACGAGGTGGTGGCGCGGGCCGTCCGGGGCGAGCACCGGGTCCTCGTGGCGCCGCCGATGATGCACGGCGGCGGGACCTGGTCGGCGCTCGGCGGCTGGTGCGGCGGCGCGTGCGTGATCTTCCCGCACCGGGTGGACGGGCTGGACGCCGACGACCTGATGGACACCGCCGAGCGGGAGCGCGCCACCCGGATGCCGATCGTCGGGGACGCGTTCGCGCGCCCGATCGTCGAGGCGCTGGAGCGCCGCCCGCGCGACCTGTCGTCCCTGCGGACGCTGCTGAACTCGGCGGCGGGGATCAGCCCGGGCGTCAAGCGGCGGCTGCTGGACCTGGTCCCGGGGGCGCGGCTGCTGGACATCCTCGGGTCCTCCGAGAGCGGCTTCTCGGTGACCCGGCTGGGCACCGACGCCCGGTTCCTGCTCCAGTCGGGCGCGGCCGTCCTCAGCGCGGACCGGACGCGCCGCCTCGCGCCCGGCGAGGACGAGATGGGCTGGCTCGCCAAGGGCGGCGGCTCGATCCCGCTCGGCTACCTCAACGCCCCGGAGAAGACCGCCGCGACGTTCCTGACCGTGGACGGCGACCGGCTCGTCGTGCCGGGCGACCGGGCGCGGCTGCTCGCGGACGGGACGGTCGAGGTGCACGGCCGGGACGCCACCACGATCAACACCGGCGGCGAGAAGGTGTTCGCGGAGGAGGTCGAGACGGTGCTGCGCGGCCTGCCGGGCGTCGCGGACGCGCTGGTGCTGGGCCGGCCGAGCGAGCGATGGGGCAGCGAGATCGTCGCGGTGCTCGGCCCGGCGGACGCCCCGGACGACGCGGCGCTGCGGGACGGCTGCGCCGCGCACCTCGCCCGCTACAAGATCCCGAAGGCGTTCGTGCGCACCGGGCGGACGCTGCGGCTGCCGAACGGCAAGGCCGACTACGCGCTGGCGCGGGAGCTGGTGGAGGCCCTCGACGGGACGGCCGGGACCGGGGAATAGTGGCGGAATGCCCGACCTGAACGCGCTGCTCGCCGACCTGACCGCCGAGAACGACTCGCTGGACGCGCTCGTCGCGCCGCTGCCCGCCGCGCGGTGGGCCGACCCGACGCCCGCCGCGGGCTGGACGGTCGCCCACCAGATCGCGCACCTGGCGTGGACGGACGACCAGGCGGTCGTCGCGGCGGCGGACCCCGGCGCGTTCCCCGCGCTGCTGGAGCGCGCGGCGGCCGACGGGCCCGCATTCGTCGAGGCGGGCGCCGTCGCGGGCGCCGCCGAGGACCCGGCGGCGCTGCTCGCCCGCTGGCGGGACGGCCGCCGCCGGATGCGCGCGGCGCTCGCCGCCGTCCCGCCGGGCACGAAGCTGCCGTGGTTCGGGCCGCCGATGAGCGCGGCGTCCATGGCGACGGCCCGGCTGATGGAGACGTGGGCGCACGGCGAGGACGTCGCCGCGGCGCTCGGCGTCCGCCGCGCGCCCACGCACCGGCTCCGGCACGTCGCGCACATCGGCGTCCGGGCGCGCGACTTCGCGTTCGGCAACCGCGGCCTGACCCCGCCCGCCGAGCAGTTCCGGGTGGAGCTGACCGGGCCGTCCGGCGAGGTGTGGACCTGGGGGCCGGAGGGCGCGCGGCAGACCGTCACGGGCCCGGCGCTGGACTTCTGCCTGCTGGTGACCCGGCGGCGGCACCGCGACGACCTCGCCGTGGCGGCGGCCGGGCCGGACGCGGACCGCTGGCTCGGCATCGCACAGGCGTTCGCGGGCGCGCCCGGCGCGGACCCGGAGCCGGCGGGGGCGGCCGGGGCCGGCTGAGGCCGACCGAGAGAGCCCGCCCACTTCCGCCGCCGGAGGCGTTCGGAACCGCTTCCTGCGGATACGTGGAGGGCATGACCGTTCTCATCGCCTTCGACGGCTCGGACGACTCGCGCGCCGCCGTCGAGTACGCCGCGCGGCACCTCCGGCCCGCCCCGACCGTGGTCCTCTCCGTCTGGGAGCCGCTGGTCTCGCAGATCTCCTGGGCGCCGATCGCCGCCGCCGCGCCGGTCATCATGCAGACCGGCGGCGGCCGCAACGAGTTCGAGGAGCAGCAGGAGGCCGAACTGCTCGCCCTGAAGGGCGCCGAGTTCGCCGCCGCAGCGGGCCTCACCGACGTGGCGCCGCGCGCCGAGCGCAGCGGCGGCCCGATCTGGGCGGCGATCGTGGACGTCGCCGACGAGCTCGACGCGTCCCTCGTCGTCACCGGGTCGCGGGGGCTGTCGAAGGCCCGGTCGGTCCTGCTCGGCAGCACCTCGACGCAGGTCCTGCACCACGTGCGGCGGCCCGTCCTCATCGTGCCGCCCGCGAAGACCTAGGACGCGGCGAGCGCGCGGGCGAACACCGCGTACGCGTCCGGGGTGAACAGGACGAACCGGACGTCGGTGACCTGCGTGGGCGTGTTCCGCACGGTGCCGACCGCGATGCGCGCGGCGTCGTCCATCGGCCAGCCGTAGACGCCCGCCGACACCGCGGGGAACGCGACGGACGCGGCGCCCAGCTCGTCGGCGACCCGCAGCGACTCGCGGTAGCAGGAGGCGAGCCGGCCGCTGCGGTCCTCGGCGGCGGAGTACACGGGCCCGACCGTGTGGATCACCCAGCGGGCGGGCAGCCGCCCCGCGGTGGTCGCAACGGCCTGGCCTGTGGGGAGCCCGCCGCCGTAGTGGGAGGCGCGCAGCCGGCGGCACTCGTCCAGGATCTCCGGGCCGCCCCGGCGGTGGATCGCCCCGTCGACGCCGCCCCCGCCGAGCAGCGACGAGTTCGCCGCGTTCACCACCGCGTCGACGCGCTCCTCGGTGATGTCCCCCAGCACCAGAGTGATCTCCATGCCCGCCGCGCCCTCCGCTCTGCGAATCCCGCCGGAACAGAAGAATTCTCCCCCGCCCGGTGCGCGAAACGCGCCGGAGCGCCCCGCGGCGGTACCCTCGGTGGCGGACGGGCAACGGGGGCGGAACCGCCCGTCCGTCCCCGCATCCGGCCCCGCGCTCGGGCGAGGCCGGCGCGTCCGCCGCCGAGGTGGGCGTGACCTGGGAAGAGAGTCTGCCTATCCTGCCGTGATACGACCCGCAATGGCGTGAAGCCGTGGAGGTTACCCCCTTGAAGATTCTCCTCGCCGGAGCGACCGGAGTCATCGGCCGCCGGCTGATCCCGCTGCTCGTCCAGGCGGGCCACGAGGTCGCAGGGACGACGCGCCACTCCGAGCGCACCGGGTCGATCGCCGACCTGGGCGCGACGCCGGTCGTGATGGACGCGCTGGACGCCGGCTCGGTGCGCGACGCGGTGGCGTCCGCGCGTCCGGACGTGGTGATGCACCAGCTCACGGACCTGTCCGCCGAGAACTTCGAGGCGAACTCGCACCTGCGGATCGAGGGCACCCGCAACCTGGTGGACGCCGCGCTCGACGCGGACGTGGAGACCATGATCGCGCAGAGCATCGCCTGGCTGTACGTGCCGGGCGACGAGCCCGCCGTCGAGAGCGACGAGCTGAACGCGAAGCTGCCGCCCTACTCGGGGATCGCCGCGCTGGAGAAGGCCGTCGGCGAGATGCCGCACGGCGTCGTGCTGCGGTACGGCGCGCTGTACGGGCCCGGCACCTGGTACGCCCCGGACGGCGCCATCGCCGCGCGGGTGAAGGCCGGGAACATGCGGCCGAACCCGGCGTGGACGTCGTTCGTGCACGCCGACGACGCCGCCGCGGCCGCGCTCGCCGCGCTCGACTGGCCCGCCGGGGCGGTCAACATCGTCGACGACGAGCCCGCGACGACGAACGAGTGGCTGCCGGTCTTCACCGCCGCCCTCGGCGCCCCGACCCCGCGCGGTGCGCGGCACGCCGCCGCGACGGGCCGCCCGGTGTCCAACGCGAAGGCGCGGAAGCTCGGCTGGAAGCCGCGGGTGGCGTCGTGGCGGACCGGGTTCGCGGAGATGGGCGGCAGCTGACCCGCCCGTTCCCGTCGTTTCCGGACGGAACGTGACAACTCACGGCGCGGGGGCGGTGCGCCGGCACGCCCTCAGCCGAACTGGAACGAGCGCTTCGCGAGGCCGAACCAGTAGCCGTCGATGACGGACCGGCGCGCCGCGCCGTCGCCGTCCGCGTCCGCGCCGAGCGCCACGAACAGCGGCGCGAAGTGCTCGGTGCGCGGGTGCGCGACGCGCGCCGCCGGGGCCTTGGCGCGGAAGTCCAGCAGCGCGTCCACGTCGCCGCCGGCGACGGCCGCGTCCGTCCAGGCGTCGAACTCGGCCGACCAGGCGGGCGGCGCGGCGTCCGCGGCCGGGCGCAGCTCCCGCAGGTTGTGGGTGGTGAAGCCGCTGCCGACGATCAGGACGCCCTGGTCGCGCAGCGGCGCGAGCGTGCGGCCGACCTCGAACAGCCGCGCGGGGTCGAGCGTCGGCATGGACATCTGCACCACGGGGACGTCCGCGTCGGGGTACATCTCCACGAGCGGGACGTACGCGCCGTGGTCGAGGCCGCGCTCGTCGTCCTGGCGCGTTCCGGGCAGCAGGGCGCGGACGGCGCCGGCCAGTTCGGTGGCCGGGGGCGCGTCGTAGCGGACGCGGTAGTACCGCTCGGGGAACCCCCAGAAGTCGTACACGAGCGGGACGGGGCGGGTCGCGCTCAGCGTCGCCGGCGCCTCCTCCCAGTGCGCCGACACCATCAGGACGGCCTTCGGCTTCGGCAGTCCGGCGGACCAGCGGGCGAGTTCGTCCGTCCAGACGGGGTCGTCGGCCAGCGGCGGGGCGCCGTGGCTGAGGTACAAAACGGGCATCCGGGTCATAGCGTCCTCCTTGAGCTAGTAGTTCAAATCTAAACGAAAAAGATTGAACGCTCAAGTCTTGAGTCTTCAACAACTCGCTTAGACTGGAGGCATGGCAGAACCCCGGTGGCTCGACGACGACGAGCAGGAGACCTGGCGCGCGTTCGTGTGGACGTCGCGGCTGCTCAACGAGGCCCTGGACCGCCAGCTCCAGCGCGACTCGGGGATGCCGCACGCCTACTACATGATCCTCGCGATGCTTTCGGAGTCCCCCGGGCGCGCCCGCACGATGTCCGAACTGGCCGAGATCGTCCGCTCGTCCCCGAGCCGCCTCTCGCACGCCGTCAACCGGCTGGAGGCGGCCGGCTGGGTGCGCCGCACCAAGCACCCCACCGACCGCCGCACCACGATCGCCGAACTCACCGACGCGGGCCACGACGTGCTCGTCGAGGCCGCGCCCGGCCACGTGGCCGAGGTCCGGCGGCACCTGTTCGACCCGCTGACCCGCGACCAGATGCTCCGGTTCCGCGAGTCGCTGCACACGCTGCTGGAGTCGCTCGACCCGCACCGCGAGGCGCCCTGCGCCCGCGGCGACGGCTGACGGGCGGCCCCGGCGGCGCCTCCGGTCCGCCCCCGGGTCTCAGCCCGCGAACACGACCGTGTGCGCCTTCGCGTCCGGGTGGACCGCCGCGAGCAGCCGCAGGCCCTCCTCCTCCAGGGCCGCCCGCTCCGGTCCCGGAACCGGGGCGAACGGGGCGATCCGCAGCGTCGCCTCGCCCCGCCGCTTCTCCGCCTTCCACATGCCGTGCACGAACCCGTCCACGAGGAACGTCGCCCGGATGATCCCGTTCACCGTGAAGATCCGCTTGCGGTCCTCCGCGGAGACGATCCGGTCCCGGTCGGCGTGCGCGAGGGTCAGGTTGTCGAACTCCGGGACGAACCGGACGGGCGCGGGCTCGTCCGGTCCCGGCCGCGGGGCCTCCGGCAGGTCGTAGAGGACGCGCCCCCGCTCGTCCCGGAACCGCACGAGCTTCGGCTCCAGCCGCTCCACGGCCTCGCGGAGCCCCGACAGGCCCGACCACTGCTGGACGTCCTGCACGCTCGCCGGCCCGAACGCCCCGAGGTACCGCAGGACCAGCTCGTCGAGCGACGGCTCCGCGTCCGGGCCCGCGCCGAGCCACGCGTCGAGCGTGGTGTGCCGGGCCGTCCCCGCCTTCCCCCACAGGCCGCGCGGCGGCACCTGCACCAGCGGCAGGACGCACCGGACGCCCCAGACGAGCAGCGCCGGGTCGTGCTCCGGCCACCGCTCGGCCAGCAGGGTCCGCAGCTCCGCGTCCGAGCGCGGCTCCTCCTCGATCAGCGCCCGCGCGGCGGCCACGACCGCCGGCAGGTCGACGCCGTCCAGTCCCCGGCCCGCCGGACCGGCCAGCATCCGGTCCTGGACCGCCTGGGTCAGCGGGCGCAGGACGCGCGCGTCCCGGGCGCTGACCAGGTGCAGGGTGCCGCGCATGAGGACGATCCGCAGCGCCCGCCGCTCGGTCAGCAGCCGGGACGCCGCGGCGAAGTCGAACCCCTCCAGCCTGCTCCACAGCCCGATGTACGGCGGGTTCGGCGCCTGCGCCTGCATCCCGACGAGCCGCTCGATCGCCTCCAGCGCCCCTACCGGCTCCCGCCGCAGCAGCATCTGGCGGGCGAGCAGCGCCCGGTTCAGCTCCCGCTTCCCGAGCACCCGCTCCGGACCCCGTTCAGTCGTCATAGCGCCCCCGCAGCTCCTGCCATCCGGGGGGCGGGCCCGGCAGTTCCGCCGCGCCCGCGAGGTGCAGGCCGTCCAGCATGAGGGCGAGGTACCGGTGCTGGAGCCGGTTCGTGCGGGCGTCGTCGCCGAGCCGGATGGCGTGCAGGTGCTCCAGGATGACCGACACGTCGCCGACCGCGATCCCGGGCCGCAGCGCCCCGGCCCGCTTCGTCCGCTCCAGGAGCCGCTCGGTGGCCTCGTGCAGCGCCCGCCCCTTGCTCGACATCTCCTCGGTGACCTCGAAGTCCCCGGCGAGCCGCAGCGTCAGCGAGCCGGCGCCGATGTCCAGGCACCGGCGCATGAACCCGGCGAACGCCTCCCACGGGTCGCCGTCGTCGGCGAGGGCCCGCTCGACCTCGGCGAGGTAGCGGTCCATGCCCTCGTCGGCGAGGTGCCGGAGCAGCGCCTCCTTGCTCCGGTACCGGCGGTAGAGGGCGCTGATCCCCACCCCGGCGTGCTCCGCCACCGCGGAGATCGGCGCGCCCGGGTCCGCCGTGAACACCGCGCGCGCCGCCTCCCGGATCAGTTCGTCGTTGCGGGCCGCCTGCGCCTTGCGCCCGCTCAGGGGCGCCGCTGCCGTGCTCTCCCTCTCCATCCCTCCATCGTACTGGAACGAACCATTCCGTTCTACTTTCCGACCGGGACGTCCGCGACGGGCGCGAACCCCGGAACGCGGACGGTCGCCTTCCCGATGCCGTCCGGGACCCGGAACGTCGTCCAGAACGTCAGCCGCTTCCCGGGCGCGACGTGGTAGCGGGAGTCCGGGCCGAACCCCGCGAAGTCGGGGCTGCCGACGACGCTCCGGTCCGCGGCGCGCAGCGACCGCACCGTCCGGTCCCCCGCCCGGAGCGTCACGCCGCTGGTCCCGGAGCCGACGTACAGGCCGTCCAGGTCGGCCGTGCGCGCCGGGTCGAACGCGGCGGCGCGGTCCTCGTTGACGATCGTGAACACCAGCGTCGCGAAGCCGGACGGCGCCCGGGTCAGCGCGTTCACCTCGACGCGGGCGTCCTTGACGTTCGCCCCGGGCGCGTCGTCCACGGTCGCCGGGTCGGCATCGGCGCGCCCCAGCACCGGGTGCGGCCAGTGCGGCGCCGCACCGCCCGCCGGGCCCGCCGCCGGGCCGCCCCCCGGGGACGCCGGCGCGGACGCCCGGGCCGACGGGGCGGGCGCGGGCGGCGCGGGACGCGCGAACGTCACCGTGACGCGCCGGTTCTTGCTCCGGCCGCCCTCCGTCTCGTTCGACGCGACCGGGTCGCCCGACCCGTGCCCGCGCGCCCGGAACGCCACCCCGGTGCGGGTGACCAGGTCGCCGAGGGCCGCCTCGACCGCCTCGGCGCGGCGGCGGGAGAGCGGTTCGTTGATCGCGTCGTTCCCGGTGTCGTCGGTGTGCCCGTCGACCTCGATCTCGGTGTCGGCCGACCGGTCGATGTCGGCGGCGACCGACCGCAGCCGCTCGCGCGCGTCCGCGCCCAGGTCGGCGCTGTCGGTGGCGAACAGCACGTCGGCGGCGAGCCGGACCCGCAGGTTCTCGCCGTCGTCGTCCCGCGCCGCCGCCTCCTGCTCGACCGTCGCCAGGACGGGCAGGACGAGCGGCGGCCCGGTCTCCTCCGCGCTCGGGTCGACCGGCCCCTGCGGTTCGTCGAACGTGTAGGCGCGGGCGTCCACGTCGGTGATCGGGACGTTCAGGAACGGCGGCGCGTGCGGGAACAGGACGCCCATGCTGCGGACGTCCTCGGGCGGCGCGGGGAACGCCGCGGCCAGCTCCCGGCTCTCGCCCGCCCGCACCGGCTCGGGGAAGGGGTGGTACCGGGTGCACAGGCACTGGCCGTCGGCGCGGTTGAGCGGGAAATACTGCTTGGAGTTCCGCTCGTCCAGCAGGGAGACGGCCGATATCGCATTCGTGTCGACCGACCCCGGGCGTTCGCGATTGCGTTCGCCGTCCCCGGACAGCGACGTCATGATCGGGTAGTCCTCGCCGCTCTCGTTCGTCAGGCGGAACCGCGCCACGACGGCCTTGCCCGCGACCCGCTCCAGCGCGAGCAGTTCGACCCGCCCCTGCCGTCCCCAGGCGGAGTATCGGGCGGCCAGAACCCCGTCCGCCAGGGACGCCGCCGGGGCCGGCGACTCCGTTCCCCCGCTTTCCGGTTCGCTGTTTCCGCTGCTGCATCCGGCGATTGCGAGGGCCGGGGCGAGTGCGAACACAACGGCGGGGGAGCGACCCTGGAAGGGACGACCGAAAAGCATGGGGGGTCTCCTTGGAGTCGGGCGAGCAGCGGAAGCAGTGGAAGCAGTGGCCCGAAATTAGCGCATTCATGGTTTTCCGGGCCGCCCCCGTCCGGCCGTCCGGAGGAGGAGGACGGGGTTGACGGCGGACAGGGCCCCGCCTCATGATGAACACGTGTTCATGAACGTATGTTCATAACGAGGGAGCGGTATGGAGATCGTCAACACGCACCAGGCCGAGGCGTGGAACGGGTACGAGGGCACGCACTGGGCCGACCACCACGCCCGGTACGACGCGGTGAACAGCGGCTTCAACGCGCACCTGCTGGACGCCGCCGCGATCGGCCCGCGCGACCGCGTGCTCGACATCGGCTGCGGCAACGGGCAGGCCACCCGGCTCGCGGCGGAGCGGGCGCCCCTCGGCGCGGCGACCGGCGTCGACCTGTCGGCGCCGATGCTCGCCCGCGCGCGGAGCCTCGCCGCGCAGGAGGGCGTCGGGAACGTCCGGTTCGAGCGGGGCGACGCGCAGCTGTACCCGTTCCCGGACGGCGGGTTCGACGTCGCGATCAGCCGGTTCGGGGTCATGTTCTTCGCCGACCCCGTCGCCGCGTTCGGCAACGTGCGGCGCGCGCTGGCGGCGGAGAGCGGGCGGGTCGCGTTCCTGGTCATGGCGCCGCCCGAGGAGAACGACCTCGGCACGGTGCTCGCCGCGCTTCCCGCGCTCCCGCGGCCCGCGATCGGGCACGACGGGCCGCTGTCCCTGGCCGACCCCGGCCGCGCCGCCGCCATCCTCGGCGCCGCCGGGTTCCGCGCAGCGGCGTCCCGGACCGTCGAGGCCGAGCAGGTGTGGGGGCGGGACGCCGCCGACGCCGCCGCGTTCCTCGCCGCCTGGGGGCCGATCCGCCACAACTACGGCGCGGGCGACGAGGTGGTCGCGACGATCGCCGGCGCGCTGCGCCCGTTCGAGCGGGACGGCGCCGTCCGGCTGCGCAGCACGGCCCGGCTGATCACGGCGCGCGCGTGAGGCGGGTCGCGGTCCTCGGCGGCTACGGGGCGGTCGGCCGGGAGGTCGTCGCGGGCCTGCGCGGCCGCGTGCCCGAGATCGTCGTCGCGGGCCGGGACCTCGCGAAGGCCCGGTCGGTCCCCGGGACGATCCCGCTGCGCGTCGACCTCCGGGACCCGCCCGACGCACCGCCCGACGCACCGCCCGACGCACCGCCCGAAGCACCGCCCGACGCGCCGCCCGCCGCGCCGTTCGCCGCGGTCCTGGACGCCGACGCCGTCGTCATGTGCGCCGAACGGGCGAACGCGCGGGTCGCGCGGGCGTGCGCGGAACGCGGCGTCCACTACGTCGACGTGTCGGCGTCCCGCGAGATCCTGCGGGAGATCGAGGGGCTCGACGGGGTCGCGGCAGCGAACGGCGCGTCGGTGGTCGTCGGCGTGGGGGTCGCGCCCGGCGTCACGAACCTGCTCGCGCACCGGTTCGCCGGGACCGGACGGCCCGTCGACATCGGCGTCCTGCTCGGCGCGGGCGAGCGGCACGGGCCGGGCGCCGTCGCGTGGACGCTCGACGCGCTCGGCGCCCTCCGCGAGCTGGACGAGTCGTGGACGATGCGGTTCCCGCCGCCGTTCGGGACGCGCCGCGTGCACCGCTTCCCGTTCCCCGACCCGGCCGCGGCGTCCGGGCGGGTCCGCACCGGCCTGGCCCTCGACTCCCGCGCCGCGACCGCGCTCCTCCCCCGCGCCGCCCGCTTCCGGGACGCGCGGTGGCTGCGGGCCGCCGCGCACCGGGTCCACGTCGGCGGGGACGGCTTCGCGGTGGCCGCCGCGTCCGGAGGGCGGGTCGCCGCGCTGTCCGGGCGGCGGCAGAGCCGGGCGTCCGGGCTGGTGGCGGCGCTGGCCGTGCGGCGGCTGGACGGGGCGCCGCGCGGCGTGCGGCACCTGGAGGCCGCGGTCGGGGCGGACTTCCTGGACGACCTGGCGGCCCACGGGTTCGCGCTGCACGCATACGATGCCGCCTGATGTCACCACGTAAAGCGGCGGCGCTGCGGGACGGCGACCGGACCCTGCGCGAGCACCTGATCGCCACCGCCGACCGCATGATGTCCGAGCGCGGCGCGGCGGGCCTGACCGTCCGGGCGATCGCGCGTGCGGCGGGGGTGGCCGACGGCGTCCTCTACAACCACTTCGACGGCAAGGAGGAGCTGCTGGCCCTCGCCCTGCACGCGCGGGTGCGGCGGGTCGAGCGGGAGCTGGGGCCGCCGCCCGAGCCGGGCGCCGGGACGCTCGCCGCGAACCTGCGCGCGCACGTCGAGCACGGGCTCGCGCTGCACCGCGCGCTGCTGCCCGCGCTCGCCGGGCTGACCGCGCAGCCCGACGTGCTCGCCCGGTTCGCGGCGGCGCACGAACCGGGCGACACGTGGCGCGACCGCCTGCACGACTACCTGCGGGCCGAGCGCGACCTCGGCCGGATCGCCGCGGACGCGTCCCCGGCCGCCGCCGCGTCGATGATCGTCGGGGTGTGCCACGAGGCCGTCCTGTCGGCGCTGCTGGGCGCGCGCGAGCCGTCCCCGGTGCCGGTGGACGAGGTCGTCGCGTCCGTCCTGCACGGCATCGCCCCGCGCGCGCCGCGCGGCGGGCGCTAGGCCGCCATCGCCATCGCCTCCCTGACCTCGGTGAGGGTCCGGGCGGCGACGGCGCGGGCGCGCTCGTTCCCCTCGGCGAGGACGCGGCGCAGGTACGCCGGGTCGGCGGCGAGGTCGGCGCGGCGGGCGCGGATCGGCCGCAGGAACTCGTTCACCGACTCGATGGCGGTCTTCTTCAGCGCCGCGGCGCCGCCGTCGCCGACGTCCGCGGCCACGGCGTGCGGGTCGCGGCCCTGGCAGAGCGCGGCGAGGAGGACGAGGTTGGACACCCCGGGGCGGGCGTCCGGCTCGTAGGTGATGCGCCGGTCGGCGTCGGTCACCGCCCGCCGGAGCAGCCGGGCGGTGTCGTCCGGCGTCGCGGACAGGGCGATCGCGTTGCCGCGGCTCTTGCTCATCTTCCGCCCGTCCGTGCCGAGCAGGTTCGGGGCGTCCGACAGCAGCGCGTCCGGGACGGGGAAGACGGGCCCGTAGCGCTCGTTGAAGCGGCGCGCGACCGTCCGGGCGATCTCCTGGTGCGGGAGCTGGTCCTTGCCGACGGGCACGAGGTCGGCCTTGCAGAACAGGATGTCGGCGGCCTGGTGCACCGGGTAGGTGAACATGAGCCCGCTCACCGCCGCCTGCGACGACGCCGCGATCTCGTCCTTCACGGTCGGGTTGCGGCGCAGCTCCGCGACCGACACCAGGGACAGGAACGGCAGCATGAGCTGGTTCAGCTCGGGGACGGCGCTGTGCCGGAAGACCGTCGCGCGGGCGGGGTCGATCCCGGCGGCGAGGTAGTCGGCGGCGAGGCCGAGGGCGTGCTCGGGGAGCCGCTCGGCGACGTCCCGGTCGGTGAGCACCTGGTAGTCGGCGATGAGGACGAACACGTCGACGCCGAGGCGCTGCAGGCGCACCCGGTTGGCGAGGGTGCCGAAGTAGTGGCCGAGGTGCAGGGGTCCGGTGGGGCGGTCTCCGGTGAGGACGCGGAACGCCGCGGGGTCGGCGGCGACGCGCTCCTCGAGGTCGCGGGTGCGCCGCTCGGCGGCTTCGACGACGGGGTCCATGGGCGTGTCTCCTTCTCCGGCCGCCTCCGCGTCGCGGCCCCGCGCCGGGGAAAGGAGAAGGGCCGTCCGGCGGGACGGCCCTGTGCGTTCGTGATCGCGTGATCGTGCGGCCGTCCTAGGACGGCCACCAGCCGAGGCACGCGGTGCGCTGCATGTCCGCCACAGTACCCCGCCGGAGAAGCAGACGCCGCCAGATAATCCGCTACGGGACGAAATGGGTACGCTGGCGGCATGACCGCACTCGCACCGTCCAGCACCGAGACCGACCTGTCCTACCTCCTCGACCACACCGGCCTCGCGCTCAAGAGCCGGATGTCGGCGGCGCTCGCCGAGATCGGGCTGACGCCGCGCATGCACTGCGTCCTCGTGCACGCCCTGGAGGAGGAGCGGACGCAGATCCAGCTCGCCGAGATCGGCGACATGGACAAGACGACGATGGTCGTCACCGTGGACGCCTTGGAGAAGGCGGGGCTCGCCGAGCGGCGGCCGTCCACGCGGGACCGGCGCGCGCGGATCATCGCGGTCACCGAGAAGGGCGCGCGGGTGGCGGCGGAGAGCCAGCGGGTCGTCGACCGGGTGCACGGCGACGCGCTCGGTACGCTCCCGCCGGACGAGCGGGACGTGCTCGTCCGCGCGCTGGAACGCCTGGTCACCGGGCATCTCGCGCGCCCCGTGGAGAGCCCGCAGCCGGTCCGGCGGGCCCGGGAGCGGAACAAGTAGTCCGCCAATAGATCGTCTCTAACAGAACTATCTGCTAGCGTCTCACCCATCGACCCCACCGATGGGAGAGACCCGTGACCTCTGTCCTCCGAGCGCGCGGCACCGCGCTCGGCGTGCTGTCCGCCACGATGCTGATGACCGTCCTCGACGGCTCCATCGTCACCGTGGCACTGCCCGCCATCCAGCACGACCTCGGCTTCTCCGCCACCGGCCTCAGCTGGACCGTCAACGCCTACCTCATCGCGTTCGGCGGCCTCCTGCTGCTCGCCGGACGGCTCGGCGACCTCGTCGGCCGCAAGACGATGTTCCTCGCCGGGAACGCCGTCTTCACCGCCGCGTCGCTGCTCGCGGGCGCCGCCACCGGCCCCGCCGTCCTCATCGCCGCCCGCTTCCTCCAGGGCGTCGGCAGCGCGATGGCCGCCGCGGTCGTCCTCGGCATCCTCGTCACCCTCTACACCGAACCCGCCGAACGCGCCCGCGCCATCGGCGTCTTCGCCTTCACCGGCGCCGCCGGGGCGTCCGTCGGGCAGGTGCTCGGCGGCGTCCTCACCGACGCCCTGAACTGGCACTGGATCTTCCTCATCAACCTGCCGATCGGCGTCGCCACGATCCTGCTCGCGCTGCCCGCCCTCCCCCGCGACCGCGGCACCGGCCTCGCCGCGGGCGCCGACGCCGCCGGCGCGGTGCTCGTCACGTCCGGGCTGATGCTCGGCATCTACACCGTCGTGAAGATCGAGCAGTACGGCGTCGGCTCCGCCCGTACGCTCGGCCTCGGCGCCCTGTCGGCCGCGCTGCTCGCGGGCTTCTTCGTCCGGCAGGCGAAGGCCGCGACCCCGCTCATGCCGCTGCGGATGCTGCGCTCCCGCACCGCCGCCGGCGCCTACGTCACCCAGATCCTCGTGTTCTCCGGGATGTTCTCGTTCCAGGTCATGGTCGCCCTCTACATGCAGAAGGTCCTCGGCTACGGCGCCCTGGAGACCGGCCTGGCGATGCTCCCCGCCGCCGTCGCCATCGGGACGATCTCGCTGTTCGGCTACGCCCGGCTCGCCCGCCGGTTCGGGGAGCGCGCCGTCCTGCTCACCGGCCTCGTCATGCTCGCCGCCGCGCTCGCCCTGCTCGTCCGCGTCCCGGTGCACGCCGCGTACGCCGCCGACCTGCTCCCGCCCATGCTGCTGATCGCCGGCGGCGGGCTCGTCATGCCCGCGCTGACCGGGCTCGCGATGTCCGGCGCCCGCCCCGAGGACGCGGGCCTGGCGTCCGGCCTGTTCAACACCACCCAGCAGATCGGGATGGCGGTCGGCGTCGCCGTGCTGTCCACCCTCGCCGCCGCCCGCACCGACGCCCTGCTCGCCGCCGGGGACACCGCCGCGACCGCGCTGACCGGCGGCTACCGGCTCGCCTTCGGCGTCGCCGCCGCCCTGCTCGCCGCCGCGTTCGCCGTCGCCGTCACCGTCCTGCGCGCCCCGAAGGCCGGCCCGGACGCCCCCGCGGCCGCGGGCACGGACGCCGAGCCGTCCGCCCCGACCCTCGCCCTCTGATGACCTCCGGCCACCGGCCGGCACCGATCGACAAGGAGCACACCATGACGCGGTACGGCCCCGGCCAGGGACCCGGCCCGAAGCCCGCCTCCGAGGACGAACTCGCCCGCCTGCTCGCCGCACGGCCGTTCGGCGTCCTCGCCACGAACAAGCGCAGCGGCCACCCGCACCTGTCGACCGTCGTCCACACCTGGGACCCGGAGGTGCGCGTCATCCGGATCTCGACGATCGCCGGACGCGCGAAGGTGCGGCAGCTCGCGAACGACCCGCACGCGGCCCTGCACGTGTCCAGCGACGACCACATGGCGTTCGCCGTCGCGGAAGGGACCGCCGAAGTGTCCGACGTGAGCGGGACGCCCGGCGACGCCGTCGGCCGGGAACTCCTCGCGCTGACCCCCGGCTTCGCCGACCCGGACGACGAGCGCGCGTTCCTCGAACAGATGGTCAAGGACCGCCGGATGGTGATCCGCCTGCACGTCGACCGGCTCTACGGAACCGTCCTCGCGGACTGACGCGGAACCCGGTCAGTGCGGCAGGACGATGAGCAGCAGGGGCAGGCCCGCGACGAGCGGCACCGCCGCCGTCGCGGCCAGCCGCGTCGCGCGCGGCAGCGGGCGCGGCTCCAGCAGCCGGTTCACCCGGGCCATCACCGGGATGTCGTCGCGGGACGCCACCCCCAGCGTCCCCGACGGCGCCGCCGCCGGGCGCGCCGCGGCGAACCGCAGCAGCGCCGTCGCCAGCTCCCGCGGCGACCGCCCCGACCGGGCCCGGTCGTCCGCCGCCATCTCGATCAGCAGCTCCACCGCGTCCAGGCACCGGCCCACCAGCCGCAGCTGCGGGAACACCTGCCGCAGCGACGCGAACGGCAGCAGCACCAGGTCGTGCCGCTCGCGCGCGTGCGCCCGCTCGTGCGCGAGCACCGCCGCCAGCTCCGCCGTGTCGAGCAGCTCCAGCGTCCCGGCGCTCACCACCACCTTGGACGACCGGACGCCCGGCACGCAGTACGCCGCGGCACCCGGATGGTCCAGGACGAGGGTGCCCGGGACGGCCGAGTCGCGGCGCGACACCAGCGCCAGCAGCGCCCGGTGCCGCCGCCGGGCCCGCACCACCCGGACCACCGCGAACACCAGCATCACCAGCAGCACCCCGGTGAGGCTCATCGCCCCGAGCAGCGCCGCCATGTGCAGCGTGTCGAGCTTCGCCGCCCCGTCGTTGTACAGGCCGGGCAGCCCGCCCGCGACGCCGCTGCGGTACGGCAGCAGCGCCAGCCCGAGCAGGGCGCCGATCGTGGCGACGCCCCAGCACAGGCCCAGGGCCTGCCACAGGGCGATGCCGATGCGCGGGGTCCGCCACGTCCACCGGGCGCGGGACAGCGCGTGCGCCCCGCCGACGGTCCCCAGGGAGATCAATGCGAGCAGGGCGGTTCCGGTCATGCCGGTGGTTCCTTCGTGAGGGCTGCCAGCGCCTGGCGGAGCACGTCGACCTCGTTGCTCGAAACCGACTGGACGAAGTGGACGAGCGCCTTGTCGCGGTCGCCCGTCTCCTCCAGCGCACCCAGCATCAGCTCGGTCACGTACCCCTCCCGGCTCTCCACCGGACGGTACCGCCAAGCGCGGCCGTCGCGCTCGCGCTCCAGGAAGCCTTTCTTCGCGAGCCTGTCGAGAACCGTCATGACGGTCGTGTGGGCGAGGTCCCGGTCGTCCGCCAGCGCACGGCTGACGTCACGCGCGGTGGCGGCACCGGAGCCGGCGTCCTCCCGCGCCCAGAGGACCTCCATGACCGTGCGTTCAAGCTCTCCCAGACCCTTCACGGCATCCAGATTATCCGACGCCCCCGCGTAGTACTACAGCCGGTAGGAGTCCGGCTCCGGACGTCACCCGCCCGGCCCCGCCAGCCCGTGCTCGTACGCGATGATCACCAGCTGGACGCGGTCGCGGGCGTCCAGCTTCGCCAGCAGCCGCGCCACGTGCGCCTTCGCGGTCGCGACGCTGATCACCAGCTCGTCCGCGATCTCGTGGTTCGTCAACCCGCGCCCCACCAGCGCCAGCACCTCCCGCTCCCGCCCGGTGACCCCCTCCAGCGGACGCGCCGGACGCGCGGGCTCCCGCTCCGGGCGCGCCGCGAACTCCGCGATCAGCCGCCGCGTCACGCTCGGCGCGATCAGCCCGTCGCCCCGCGCCACCACCCGGATCGCGCCGAGGATCTCCTCCAGCGCCATGTCCTTCACCAGGAACCCGCTCGCGCCCGCCCGCAGCGCCCCGTACACGTACTCGTCGTCGTCGAACGTGGTGAGCATCACCACCCGCGCGCCCGAGATCCGCCGCGTCGCCTCGATGCCGTCCATGTCCGGCATCCGGATGTCCATGACCACCACGTCCGGCGCGACCTCCCCCACCAGCCGCACCGCCTCCGCGCCCGTCCCGGCCTCCCCCACGATCTCCAGGTCGGACGTGTCGGCCATCAGCACCCGCAGCCCCGCCCGGACGAGCGGCTGGTCGTCCACGAGCAGCACCCGGACCGTCACGCCGGGATCCTCGCCGCCACCCGGAACCCGCCGCCCGGCCGCGGCCCCGCCGCGAACTCGCCCCGCAGCAGCGCGACCCGCTCCCGCATCCCCACGATCCCGAACCCGGCGCCCACCGTCCCGCCGCTCCCCTCGTCCTCGACCTCGATCTCCAGGCCGTCCTCCCGGTACCCGATCGTCACCCTGCAGTCCGCCACGCCCGCGTGCCGCACCACGTTCGTCAGCGCCTCCTGCACCACCCGGTAGGCGCACAGGTCGACGTCCGACGGCAGCTCCCGCCGCTCCCCCGTGCGCCGCACGTCCACCCGCACCCCGGCGTCGCACGTCGCCGCCGCGAGCCGCTCCAGGTCGTCCAGTCCCGGCGCCGGCCCGAGCGCCCCCTCCCGGCGCAGGCCGGTCAGCATCCGGCGCAGGCTCGCGAGCGTGTCCCGGCTCGTCGCCTCGATCACGTCGAGCGCCTTGCGCGCCTCCGCGGGCTGCGTGTCGATCACCCGTCCCCCGACGCCCGCCTGGATCGCGATGATCCCCACGCTGTGCGCCACCATGTCGTGCAGCTCCCGCGCGATCCGCAGCCGCTCCTCCGCGAGGGCCCGCTCCGTCTCCCGCGCCCGCAGCGCCTCCGCGTGCGCCCGCCGCACCCGCACCGAGTTCCCGGCCGTCCACGCGACCACCAGCGCGAGCAGCACCGACAGGTACAGCGTCTCGTTGACGTACATGAACAGCGAGACGCACAGGAGCTGAACCAGCAGCGTCACCCCGGCCGCGGTCAACGACGTCCACCGGGGCCGCACCGACGCGACGTACGCCACCCCGGCGTCCGCGAGGAGCACGTGCAGCAGCAGCGCCACACCCTGCTGCTCCGCCAGCATCCCGCCCGTCCAGGCCAGCAGCAGCACCGCGAACGCCGGCAGCGGCCACCGCGCCAGCATCCCGAGCACCGCGACCGTCAGCGCCACCGTCAGCAGCACCTCCAGCCCCTGGAAACCCGACGGCGCGCTCTCGAACGTCAGGTACACGACGACCGGGTACAGCGCTGCCGCGCACCACATCGACGCCGCGGAAAGAACCCGGCGATTCACCATGCGCCGATCGTAACGAGCGCGCCTCCCCCGCACATTGGCCCGCGGGCTTAATCCCCCGGGCCACAACCCCGTCCGCGAATGCAATCCCCGGCCCGACGCGACGCCCCCGCGCCATTCGCGATCGTGGGCCGTCCACACCGGACGGAGGACATACGTGAAACGGCTGGCGTACACGGCCCTCGCCATCGAACTGGTCGCCGTCGCGATATTCGCCGCGACCTACGACTCCCTCGACTTCCGCATCTACATGCTCGGCGGCGAGGCCCTCACCGACGGCGCGTCCCTCTACCTGGAGCAGCACGCCGACCACTGGTTCACCAACACCCCGTTCGCCGCCCTGGTGTTCGCGCCCCTCTCCGCCCTGCCCCTCGCCGTCGCCCGCGTGGCCTGGCAACTCGCGTCCGTCGCGGCCTTCGCCTACGCGTGCGCGGTGACGCTCGAACTCGCCGGCCGCCGCCCGTCCCGTCCGGCCGTCGCCGCGGCCGTCGCCGCCGGCCTCGCCCTCGCGCCGATGTGGCACTCGCTCTACCAGGGGCAGGTCAACCTGTTCCTGCTGGCGCTCGTGATGTACGACATGAAACGCATCGCGAACAACAAGAAGGCGGGCATCGGAATCGGCATCGCCACGGCGATGAAACTGACCCCCGGAATCTTCATCCTCTTTCTCCTCGTCACCCGCAGAACGAAATCCGCCGCGCTCGCCGCCGCCGCATTCTGCGCCTGCGCCCTCGCCGCGTGGGCCGTCGCCCCCGACGCGTCCCGCGTCTACTGGCTGCACACCTTCTTCGACACGTCCCGCGTCGGCGCCCCCTACATCAGCAACCAGTCCCCGTACGGCGCGGCCGTCCGGATCTTCGGCGGCGCCGAGCACGTGGACGGCTGGTACACGTTCGTCCCGCCCCTGCTCGCCGTCGCCGGCCTCGCCCTCGCCGCCGCCCTCGCCCGCCGCGGCGACTGGCTCGCCGCGATCGCCGTCACCGGCACCACGGGCCTGCTCGTCTCCCCGATCTCGTGGGCGCACCACTGGGTGTGGGTCGTCCCGGCCCTCGCGGTCCTCCTCCGCGACGGCCACCGCAAGACCCCCGCCTTCGCCTTCGCGGTGTTCGCGATAGCCCCCATGTGGTTCACCCCCCACGACGGAGGCCCCGACGAGTACGGCTTCCACGGCCCCGTCACCCTGGTGGCGAACGCCTACCTGGCCGCCGCCCTGGCCTTCCTCGCCTACATCTGCACCCGCCCCCGCCCCACCCTTCCCACCCCGTCCGACATCCCCCTCACCGAAGCAGCGCCGGAGCACCCTCTTCAGGCGCTCCCAGAGCCTGGCGAAAACCGCGTCTCTCAAGCAAAGGGTGACCGGGCTGAGCCGACTGACGCCGACGGTGACGCGTTCGGGCATCCTGCACCCGTCCATGGGCAGAGCCAAGGGTCATAATCCGGAAGCGTCTTCAAGAAAGCCGCATTCTCTGCGAAGCGCTCCTTGATCCAGCGCGCGACCACCAGGACGGACACCTTTCGGGCCCCTGCCGCGCGAAGGGCGAGCACAGCCGATTGGGCATGCCCGCCCTTCACCCAGGTGTCGTCCATGAGCAGCACGTGCGAGCCCACGGGCAGCGGCACGTCCACCACGAAATGCGTACCGTTCACACCTCGGGGATTGGCCACTGCCGCCTGTGCTCGCAGGGGCGCCTCCTTGCCCGGAGCGATCCCGCCGACGATGCGATGGAACGGGTGCTCCCCCGGTTTCATGGGCAGGGAAGGCACCGTCGCCCAATGCGTCAGGGACGCCCGTGCGAGGACGCCTGGGCACGAAGCATGGCCGCGAAGGGCGAGCAGGAGGAGCATCGCCACGATCCGGCGATGCTCCTCGATGGGCGGTACACGCTTGTAGCCCCGCATGACATAGCCTGACTGGGAGCCCTCAACCGCGTAGGTCAAGGCAGCGACCCGATCGGCCAACCCGCTGTGGACGCGAGCCTGATTGCAAGCGAAGCACATGCGATACCCGGACACGGGCGTGGCGCAGACGGTGCAGGTTGTCCACTCCCGGCGAACAGGGTTGCGCAGGTAACCGCCGGCCGTGGCGACGAGGGTCGCGCCCAGCCTCCGAATGAGATCACCGTCGTGCATGGTCAGGCGGACACCAGGCGGCGCAACTCGGCGTCGATTCGGTCTTCCTCGGCGATCAGCCCGTCGATGACCGCCACCACCGCGCGCATACCGCCGGCGACATGCACCCCCGGGCGGTCGACCAGCGCCTTCGCCCAGTCATTGCGCTCAACGACCATGTCCGTCAGGATCACCGGGCGGCCGTGTTCCACGGCCAATCGGGCTTGGGCGCGGGCACCACTGTGCTCGCCCGCCTCCACCACGACCGTGGCGAGGCCGTAACCCGACATTGTCGCGTTGCGCATGAGGAAGTTGTGCTTCTGAGGTGGTGCGTCCGGCCAGAACTGGGACAGGAGCAGCCCTCTGTCCGCGATTTCGCGGTGCAGTGCACGATTGGCCGCTGGGTACGTCTTGTTGATGCCCGTTCCGATGACCGCGACCGTGCGGCCGCCATGATCGAGGGCGGCTCGGTGGGCCGCCGTGTCGATGCCCAGGGCGAGGCCGGCGCTCACCGTGACGTCACGCGCGACGAGTTCACGAGCAATGTTGGCGGCGATCTGCAGGCCGCGCTCGGACGCCTGCCGCGATCCCACCACCGATACCGCCAGGTCATCGGTGCGGAGGGTCCCGCGCGCGAAGAGCACGGGAGGGGCTTGGTGGACACCTCGTAGACGCGATGGATACACGCCGTCCAGAATGGTGAGAAGGGTGTTGCCCTCCTCCGCCCATCGACGGATGTCGGCGGCGGCCGCCTCGCGGGGGTCAGGTTCCCCCGGAAGACCGGTGAGCATGGGCGGGACCAGACGATCCCACACCTCGACGGCGCTGCCCGCCTCGAGAACCTCCGCGGTGATATCGCTCCAGCGCATCTTCTCAGGTCGTACCTGGAGCAGCGCCACTAGAGCCGCTTGCTCCTCAGGCGTGACCGTGTCCATCGCTCCAATGTACGGGGTGGGCTTCACGGACTCCACTCCCGGGCGGCCGTTTCTCGAACTAGCGTTCGACATATCCGTGCGCCGACATGTGCGCCGCAGGAGCAGGACGAGGTTCGGCGTCGTGGTCGGTTCGCGCAGGCGGGCTTGGGGGTCAATCGGTGATCTTGATGCGGAGGCGGCGGAAGCCGCGGCCCTTGTTCTCGACCTTGGCCACGGTGATGCGGCCGATCTGCTTGGTGGAGCCGACGTGGGTGCCGCCGTCGGCCTGGGTGTCGAGGCCGACGATGTCGACGATGCGGACGTCCTGGACCTCGGGCGGGACCAGGTTGGTGGCGGTGCGGACGATGTCGGGGATCGCGAACGCCTCGGCGCGCGGGAGGGTGCGGACGTCGATGCGGCGGTTCGCCTCGACCTCGGCGTTGCAGGCGTCCTCGACGGTCTGCTTGAAGTTCGGCGGGACTTCGCGCAGGTCGAAGTCCATCCTGGCGGTCAGCGGCTCCATGTTGCCGCCGGTGACGAGGCAGCCGAAGTCGCGGAACACGACGCCGCACAGCAGGTGCAGGCCGGAGTGGGTGCGCATGAGGGCGGTGCGGCGGTCGTCCTCGACGGCGCCGCGCACCACGGTCCCGGCGGGCGGGAGCGGGTCGTCTTCGGCGGGCAGGAGGACCGGGTCGTCGCCCTTGCGGACGCCGGCGATGCGGGTCTGGACGCCCTGCCAGAGGAGGACGCCGTGGTCCGGCGGCTGCCCGCCGCCGCCCGGGTAGAACGCCGAGCGGTCGAGGACGATCCCGTCGGGTCCGGATTCGAGGACGACCGCCTCCCACTCGCGGAGGTTCTGGTCGTCGAGTTCCAGCCGGGTCGTGCGTCCGTGCGCGGTCATGGCGGCCTCCTTGTCGTCGCGGCGGCGGGTCCGATCATGCCGCACCGCCGGTCAGCGGCGGGCGGGAAGCGGGAGGTCGGGGACGGTCGCGTCGGCGGGGGCGGGCGGGGCCGCGGCCGGGGACGCGGCCGGGCCACCAGTTCGCGGCGCCGAGCAGGGCCATCAGGGCGGGCAGCACGAAGATCCGGATGACGACGGCGTCGATGAGGATCGCGGCGGCGAGACCGACGCCGAGCTGCTTGAACTCGACGATGCTGAGCGTCCCGAAGATCGCGAAGACGGCGACCATCACGACGGCGGCGCTGGTGACGACGCCGGCGGAGCGGGTGATGCCGGCGCCGACGGCGGCGCGGGTCGGCATGTCGCGGGCGGCCTCGCGGATCCGGGAGACGACGAACACGTGGTAGTCCATCGACAGGCCGAACAGGACGACGAACAGGAAGAGCGGCAGCCAGGAGACGACGGCGCCGGACGAGTGGAAGTCGAGGATCCCTTCGGCCCACGTGTGCTGGAAGACGAGCACGAGGACGCCGAACGCGGCGGCCGCCGACAGGAGGTTCAGCGCGACGGCCGAGAGGGCGATCACGGCGGACCGGAAGATGAGGCCGGTCATCACGAGGGTGAGCAGCAGGACGAACCCGACCACGATGGGCAGCCGCTCCTCGAGGTGGGCGGTGAAGTCGACGCCTTCGGCGAGTTTGCCGCCGACGCCGTGCTCGGCGGGGAGGCCGTCGAGGGCGGCGGGCAGCCAGGCGCGGAGCGTCTCGAGGGAGCGGGCGGCCTCGTCGCTGCTGCGGGCGTGCGGGGTGGCGACGTCCATCAGGTGGACGCGCCCGTCGGGGGACGTGCGGATCTCGGGGGCGCGGTCGTGCGCGAAGAGGGGGTCGGCGGCGGCGCGGGCGGCGAGGCCGGCGAGGGCGGCGCGGACGTCGCCGGACCGTTCGGCGGGCGCCCGGACGGCGACCCGGTGGACGGTGCCCTCGCTGGGGAAGGCGGCGGTGAGCCGGTCCATGGCGCGGATGACGGGGACGTCGCGGGGCAGGTCGTCCGAGCCGGGCTGCTTGAGCCGCATGTCGAGGGCCGGGGCGGCGAGCAGGAGCAGCGCGGCGGCGGAGAGGGCGAGGGTGATCGCGGGGTGGCGGAGCGCGGGGCGCAGCAGGACGGGCCACAGGCGCGACTCGCCGGAGCGCAGGGTCATCCGCCACAGGACGGGGATGCGGGGGCGGTCGACGCGTGGGCCGAGCTTGGCGAGCAGCGCGGGCAGGACGGTGAGGGACGCGAGGACGGCGACGGCGACGACGATGATCGAGCCGGTGGCGAGCGAGGTGAAGGTCGCCTCGCCGGCCAGGTAGAGGCCGGCCATCGCGACGACGACCGTGCCGCCGGACACGACGACGGTGTGCCCGGACGTCTCGGCGGCGATCTCCAGCGCGTCCGGGCGTCCGCGCCGCCGCTCCTCGCGTTCGCGCTTGAGGTAGAAGAGCGAGTAGTCGACGCCGACGGCCATGCCCATCAGCAGGATGACGTTGCTGAGGACGCCGGTGGCGGGCAGCACGTGGGAGATCAGGGCGGAGAGCCCGATCGCGGCGGCGACCGAGGAGAGGGCGAGGACGACCGGGACGGCGGCGGCGATCAGCGCGCCGAACACCGCCAGCATGATCAGCAGGGTGAGCGGCAGGCTGATGTACTCGGCGCGCTCGAAGTCCTCCCCCAGGGTCTCGGTGAGGCCCTTGGCGGTGGAGCCGGTGCCGACCTGCTCGACGCGGAGGCCGGGGTGGGCGTCCTGGACGGCGGCGCTCTGCGCGAGGAGCGGGTCGACGCGCCGGTCGGCGTTCTCGGTGTCGCCCTTCATCGTGACCGGGACGAGCACGGCCGTCCGGTCCGGGGAGGCGACGGGGGCGGCGACCGACTCCACTTCGGGGAGGGCCGTCATCCGGCGGACGACGTCGTCCGCCGCGGCGCGCGCGGCGCGGGGGTCGAGCCGCCCGTCGAGGGCGGTGATGAGGACGTTCTCCTCGGCCTTCTCGGGGAAGTCGCCGGCGGCCGCGATGCGCCCGGCGCGGCCGGAGTCGCCCACGCCGGACTCGGCGTCGGAGATGGTGGCGGTGCCGGCCGCCGTGCCGAGGGCGAGGCACGCGGCGACGAACAGCACCCACAGGCCGACGGCGGACCAGGGGTGCGCGGCGCTCCACCGGGCGACCCGGACCGGCATGGACCTTCGCTTGTCGTTCATGCAAGCGAAGCTATTTTCGGCGGGCCCCGCGGCGTCATGGGGCGGACCGCACGGTTTCCGCGGCGCGCCGCAGCGCCGATCCTGCGGAAAACCTCAGGTCCGGCGGTCTACCAGGGGCCGTACGGGCCCTGCCGCTGGCCGCCCCGGCCGCCGTTGCGCTTCTTGAACGGCGCGACCGCCGGCCGGACGTCGGCGAGGTAGATCGCGGCGCCGAGGAACGCGGCGACCGGAAGGATGCCGAGGAGCAGGCTGATCGGGCTGGCGCCGAGCGCCGCGGGCGCGACGGCGTAGGCCATCCCGACCACCGCGCAGACGATCGTGATGATCGTCCACAGCTTCTTGCTCTGCTTGCTCGCCGCCGCGTAGGCGTTCTGCGGCACGGTGAGGGAGTCGATCAGCGCCCACGCCTCCATCGCGAACGCGATGATCAGCAGCAGCCAGAAGAAGTACTCCAGGACGTTGAAGCCCGCCATCGGTGATCAGCGCTCCTGCTCGTCTCGGACGGCGGCTTCACGCCGCGCACACGCGTTCATCGCCACCCACACTATTCGGCCCTGACAGGAGGACGACAGAGCCCGGCCGGGTGTTCCCGGCCGGGCTCTGTGCGCGCGCCCCCGATCCGTCGGGTCAGGAGCCGGTCTTCTTCGCGGTGCTCTTGCGCTGCGCCGTCGTGCGCTTCGGCGCGGTGCGGGCGGTGCGCGGCTTCGCCTCGGTGATCTCGGCGACCTCGGCGGCCTCGCGGTGGACGACCTTGCGGCCGCGCTCGGCGAGCTCGTCGATGAACTCGGCGGCCCGGTTGCCGAACGTGGTCGCGTAGGTGACGGCGGCGCCCGGCAGGTCCGTGCCGTCGACGCGGCCGCGGACCTCGCCGCGGTAGCGCTCCACGGTCTCGCGGAACTGCCCGCCGTACCGGTACACGGTCTCGCGGACCTCGCCCTGGTACTTCTCCGCGACCTCGCGCGCCCGGGTCATCTGCTCGGGCATCTCGCGGAGCTTCTCCACCGCGAAGTCGCCGGCGCCGGCCACGGTGTAGACGGCCTTGTTGTCTCGAAGATTGCCGGCCAGCGTCATCCGACTTCTTCCTTTCCGTTCTGGTCGTGGACTCCGTGCTCGCCGCCGACGTCCGCTCCGGTCCCGTCGCCGGTCCCGTCGTCAATCTCGTCGCCGGTCTCGTCGTCGGTCTCGTCCCGGACGTCGTCGAGCACTCCGGTGGCTTCGTTCTCCTTCAGGAACGACGCGTAGATGTCCAGAAGGACCTGCTTCTGCCGTTCGGTGAGGAGGAGGTCGGCCCGGACGGCGGCCTGCACATCGGTGTCGGCCTCCCGGTCCTCGAGGATTCCGGCCTGCACGTACAGCGCTTCGGCGGAGATCCGCAGCCCTTTGGCGATCTGCTGCAGGATCTCGGCGCTCGGCTTGCGCAGGCCGCGCTCGATCTGGCTCAGATACGGGTTGGAGATCCCCGAGACGTCCGCGAGCTGGCGCAGCGAGATCTTCGCCCGCGTGCGCTGCTCCCGGATGTACTCCCCGATCGAGCCGACCTTCGAACTCGCCATGTCTCCACCCTGCGTCATGGTGCTTGCAATTGCAAGCAGGCTAGCTAGCACTCATCGCGTGAGTCCGCTCACACGGTCCGTGACGGCATAGTAGACAGAACGGGACGATCCGGCTCAGAGGTTCTGGGGCGAGTACGGGTCGTGCTCCGCGAGCAGCTTGTCGAGCCGGGCCTGGTCGACGCGGCCGGCGAGCGTCTGCGTCTCCTGCCGGTCCCGGACGCACTTGGCCAGCGTGAACGTCGACGTGATCACGTAGAGCACGCCGAGCGCGAGGAACGCGCGCACCCACTCGTCGACCGGCAGGTACAGGACGCCGAGGACGACGGCGACGCTGGAGACCGCGAACGAGATCACGGCCTGGACGAAGAACGCGGCGGAGCCGGGCGGCGCGGGCGGCGGTGTACGTGTCGTCATGCCGCGAGTCTGCGGCCCGGACGCGCCCCGCACATGAGTACGTGTGCTCATGTTCCGCGGGTAGAGCACCCGGCCGGGTGCGTCCGGTTCAGCTCACCTCGGCGGGCGGGACCGTCCACGTGTTGCAGACGGCGAGCTCGCCGTCCTCGAACCCGGTGACGACCCAGCCCGCGTACGTGCGGCCGGACCCGTGGTCGCGCCGCGCGGGCGGCAGGTTCTCGTCGCCCCGCCCCCGGACGTCCTCGATCATGGCGACGACCTGGTCGCGCGTCATCGGCAGCGTGCCGCGCTCCGCGCCGAGGAACGCCCCCGCGAAGCACTGCGCCTGCAGCTCGATGCGCCGGCTCGCCTCCGCGCGGCCGAGCGGGTCGGCGTCCTCCATCAGCCGGTTCCCGTACAGCAGGATCCCTGCGAGGTTCTGGACGTGGTGGCCGTACTCGTGCGCGACGACCCGGGCGAAGACGGCGAAGTTCGCCAGCGGCTCGCCGCCCGACGTCTCGACGATGTGGTCGACGCCGACGTACATCGTGTTGTTCGCCGGGCAGTAGAACGCGGACGAGCCGGGGCTCGGGTACGTGCCGCACGGGCTCCGCCCGGCCTCCCGCCAGAACACGCGGTCGGGCACGTCGAACGCCATGCCGGCCTTCGTGAACTGGCGGCCCCACGAGGCGTCGAGGCAGTCGCTCAGGACGTCCATGAACCGGCGCATGGACGCGCCGCCGGGCTCCAGGCGCGGCAGCGCGCAGTTCACGGGGGTCAGCTCGCCCGTCGCGTACAGCCGGTTGTCGGTGGCGGTCTCCCGGTCGACCGCGGCCTGCCGGTACGTGCCGGTGAAGGCGCCGATCGGGTCGCCGCCGCCGAAGAACGAGAACCCGAGGACCGCGAGGACCACGACGGCCGCGGCGCCGCCGACGACGCCCGCGACCGTCCCGTCCGGGGTGCGGCGCGGCGGGCGGCGGGACGGGACGTGGCGGTAGGCAGGCCGACGGTACGCCGGTGCTGGTGAGGGGGTGCGACCTGCCATAAGGGAGCATCATCGCACGTTCTTGGTACACCCTTTACCGCTACGATGTGCGGCCATGTCAGCTCTTGCGGCGCTGCGCCGGGTGCGACCCGTCATGGCGGCGGTGACGGCCGCCGCCCTCCTCCCCCTGACGACGGCGGCCCCCGCGGCCGCGGCGGAGCGCGCCGCCGGCGAGCGGGTGCTCGAGGACCGGGTCGCGATGACCGTGGGCAACGGTGTGACCCGGGTGAAGGAGACGATCGTCTACGAGTTCGCGGGCCGGGACGGCTTCGCCCGCGAGTTCGTGACGGGCGAGCACGAGAGCGCGACCCGCGACCGCGTGTACCGGATGACGAACGTGCGGGCGTCCAGCCCGGACGGCGGCCCGACGCGGGTCACCGCGACGCGCGAGGGCACCCGGACGACCGTCGAGGTGCGGGCCGCGCGGGATCTGACGGGCCGCCGCACGGTCGTCCTCGAGTACGAGCTGCGGGGCGCGATCACCCGGATGGGCGCGGCGGACGAGCTGTGGTGGCCGGTGGCCGGGGGGTTCGACGTCCCGGTGGAGACGGCGAGCGCGACCGTCGACGGCGGCACGATGATCCGCAACGTGAACTGCTTCGCGGGCCCGATCGGCAGCACGGTCGGCTGCACGCAGTTCTACATGAACCACGCGCACACGCAGGGGATCTACAGCCAGGAGAAGATGCTCCCCGGCGAGTACCTGACGGTCGTCGCGGGCTTCCCGGCCGGGACGACCGGCGGGCACGCGCTCTACGAGCGGCGGCAGACGGTGGCGACGGCGTTCTCCGTCAACGCGGTGACGGCGTCGGCGCTGCTCGGGCTGCTGGTGCTGCTCGGCGGCGGCGTCGCGGTCCTGTACATGCTGCGGGGACGGGACGCGCGGGTCGTCGGGAAGCGGGCCGCCGAGGGCGACCACGCGCCGGTGGCGGGCGCCGAGTTCGAGCCGCCGGACGGCGTCCGGCCGGGCCAGATCGGCACGCTGATCGACGAGCAGGCCGACGTGATCGACGTGACCGCGACGATCGTGGACCTCGCCGTCCGCGGCTACCTGCTGATCGAGGAGGAGGACCGGGCGGTCACCGGCCGGCTCGACTGGACGCTGCGCCGCCTCGACCGTCCGGTGGTCGACCTGCTGCCGTACGAGCGGATCCTGCTGGACGCCCTGCTCACCGCCCCGGACGGGACGGCGCGCGACGCGGTGAAGCTGTCGGAGCTCGGCGGGACGTTCGCGACGAAGCTCGCGCAGGTGCGGGCGGCGATGTACGACGACGTCGTCCGGCAGGGCTGGTTCGCGCGGCGCCCCGACACGGTGCGGTCGCGGTGGACCATCGCGGGGCTGGCGCTGACCGTGCTCGGGATCGCCGGGACGGTCGCGCTGGCGCTGACCACGGAGTGGGCGCTCGCCGGGCTCGCGGTGATCATCGCAGGGGCGGCGCTGGCGTACGGCGGCCAGTACATGCCGGCGAAGACGGCGCGCGGGTCGACCGTCCTCGCGCACACCATCGGGTTCCGGGAGTACCTGGAGCGCGGGGAGCTGCCGGACGGCGCCGACCTCGCCTCGCGGCAGCGGATCGCGCTGTTCTCCCGGTTCCTCCCGTACGCGGTCGTGTTCGACGTCGTCGAGCGGTGGGCCGGGACGGTCGAGGACGCGGGCGAGCGGGCCGAGGGCGCCGACAACCTGTACTGGTACGAGGGCCCGGCCGAGTGGGACCTGTCGAAGTTCGCCGAGTCGATGCGGACGTTCACCCTCACCACCTCGGGTTCCATCTCGCAGTCGCGCGGTTTGTGACGCGCGTCGCGGTTGGATTCCCGTCGTCGGGTATGGCCGGAGCGAGCCGCCGACACGGGAGGTGACGCCGTGCTGCCGCCGCCGACGGGAGCGACGTACAGCCCGCTGCTGTTCGTCGTGCCGGTCATCGTGCTGCTGTCGGTCCTGTTCTGGATCGGCCTGACGATCGCGGCGTCGCGGATGCGGATCCGCTCGCGCGGCCGGGAGGACGGCCTGTCGCACCGCGGCGGGCCGGTGATGGGCGGCGTCCTGCAGGGCAGTCCGTCGCAGCGCACCCGGCGCGACCGGGCGGTGACCGAGGACGAGCGGCGCGCCGCGGCGCACCGGGCGGAGCTCGAACGGCGGCGCGAGGCGGAGTTGGCCGCCGAGCGGGCCCGCACGGCCGCGAAGGGCCCGGCCGCGCCGGCGTCCGGCGGGCTCGCCGTGCTCGGCCGCGCGGCCCGCGCCCTGTCCGCCCGGGCGCGCACCCTCCCCCGTTCCGACCGGACGAGCCGGACGCGCTCGTCCCGCTGACCAACGTCCGCCGGGCTGCGAACACCCCGTCATCATTCCCCGGCCCGGCGGGCGTTGCCGCCTCCGTGGATCGGCCGCCGGGGCCGTCGGTAAGATGTCTGACGTCTGTCCGATAGGTGATGTTCGTCAGGAGATCTGGTGGCGCTGAGTCCGGTTCCCGGCGGGTCTACCGTCGACGCCGTCCTGAACCAGTTGCAGGCGGAGGTGAGCGGCGGGGCGTGGCCGATCGGCGGCCGGATCCCGGCCGAGACCGACCTCGCGGCGCAGCTCGGGGTGAGCCGCCCGGCGGTGCGGGAGGCGATCCGGGCGCTGTCGCACGTGGGGGTGCTGGAGGTGCGGCGCGGCGACGGCACGTACGTCCGCAGCAGCGCCGACCCGCGCCCGCTGCTGCGGCGGGTGTCGCGGGCGACGGCCCGGGACGTCTTCGAGGTGCAGCTCGCCTACGACGTGCAGGCCGCGCGGCTGGCGGCGCGGCGCCGGACGGACGCGGACCTGGCGCGGCTCGCGGAGCTGCTCGCGGCGCGCGACGCCGCGACGGAGGCGGCCGAGTTCGGCGCGGCCGACGCGCGGTTCCATCTGGGCGTCGCGGAGGCGAGCCGGAACCCGGTGCTGATCGAGGCGATGCGGTTCTTCATCCAGCACCTCGGCGAGGCGATGCGGACGGTGCGGCTGGACCACGAGGTCCCCGAGGCGAGCCAGGAGGCGCACCGGGCGGTGCTGGACGCGGTCGCGGCGCGGGACGCCGACGCCGCGGCCCGCGCGGCCGCCGCGGTCGTCGAGCCGACGCTGGCCGTCCTGGACGGACTCATCGCCGACTCCCGCGCCGACGCCGTGGACGAGCGGTGACGGCGGCGCGCGCGTCCCGCATCGGGGCGGTCGCGCTGATCGTCCTGGTCGCGCTGAACCTGCGGCCGGCGATCGCGGCGGTCGGGCCGGTGCTCACCGAGATCCAGGACGCGTTCGGCCTGTCGGGGACGGCGGCGGGCGCGCTGACCACGCTGCCGCTGGCGTTCTTCGGCTCCTACGGGCTGGTCGCGCCGTTCCTGCGGCGCGCGCCGCGCAGCGAGACGCTGCTGGTGGCGTCGATGGCGCTGCTGGTCGTGGGGCTGGTGCTGCGCCTGGTGGACGCCCCGTTCCCGCTGTTCGCGGGGTCGCTGGTGGCGGGGATGGCGATCAGCATCGGCAACATCGCGATGCCGGCGATCATCAAGCGGGACCATCCGGAGTCGCTGACGACGGTGACGGCGGTCTACACGGTGGCGATGTCGGGCGGCGCGGCGGTGGCGGCGGGCCTGGCGGTCCCGGTGGAGAACGCGTTCGACGCGTCGTGGCGGCTGCCGCTGGGGCTGCTGGCGATCCCGACGGCGGTGGCGGGGCTGATCTGGCTGCCCCGCGCGCTGCGGGCGGCCCGCGCGGCGCGGTCGGCGCCGCCCGTCCCGGCGGCGCGGGGCGTCGCGGGGCTGGTGTGGCGGTCGCCGCTGTCGTGGAGCGTCACGGCGTTCATGGGCCTGCAGTCGCTGCTGGCGTACGTGACGCTGGGGTGGCTGGCGACGATCTGGCAGGACCGCGGGATGAGCGAGGCGGGCGCCGGGTACGCGCTGGCGGTGACGTCCGGCGTGCAGGCGGTGTCGTCGCTGCTGGTGCCGGTGCTGGCGCGGCGGACGCGCGACCAGCGGCCGCTGGTGCTGCTGATCGTGGTGCTGACCGCGGCGGGCTTCGCGGGCGCGACGTGGGCCCCGATCGGGACGGTCTGGGTGTGGACGGTCGTGCTGGGCGTCGGCCAGGGCATCGGGTTCCCGACGGCGCTGTCGTTCATCGGGCTCCGCTCGCACGACGCGTCCGTCGCGGCGCAGCTGTCGGGGATGGCGCAGGGCCTCGGGTACGTGCTGGCGGCGCTGGGCCCGCTCGGGGTGGGCGCGCTGCACGACGCCACCGGCGGTTGGACCGTTCCGATGCTGGGTGTGCTGGCGGCGACGGCGGCGCTGCTGGTCCCGGGCCTGATCGCGGGACGGAACCGGACGATCGGCGCCCCGGCCCCCGCGGACGAGGCGGCGGGCACCGCGGCGGCCCTCAAGTAGCCGCACCCCAAAAACTCCCAAAATCACCACCAATCACCACATAGGCACCTCCCTGCCGGGCACCACTCCCGGCAGGGAGGTGGAACGATGTTCGCGACCATCGCGGCCTACGCGACGCCCGGCCACATCCTGATGTGGTTCATCCCGGTCTTCGGCGTGCTGGGCCTGGTGACCTGGCTGTACCTGACGATCGCGTCCTCGTCCCGGAAGATCCATCCGGAGCGGCGCAACGACCAGATGAACCACCGCGGCATGGAGCAGGGCGGCACCTACACCTACCGGCCCGGCATGTTCTCGCACAGCTACCCGCCGGAGAAGTCGGTGCAGTTCGAGGAGTTCCGCCAGGACAACCCGCAACCGGGGCGGGAGCCGAGGGTCCCGCCGGAGGAGCGCGACTACGACCGGCCGCCGGCGACCGGGTCTAGAACGCCCCAGGGGCCGGGCGTATGACGCCGGCGTCGCCGTCTCCGCCCCGCAGCCGCTCCACCGCCAGCGCGTCGAGCGCGCCCGCGTCGGCCTCCGGCAGGCCGCCCGCGGGCGCGCCCGCGCCGCTCGCCGCGCTCGCCGCGAGGGCGCGCAGCAGGGCGACGGTCACCGGCGTCCGGGCCCGCATCGCCCCGTCGTCGATCTTGACGGCGCCGGCCCGGCCGTCGGCGAGCGCGAACGCGTCCACGCCCTCCGCGCCGCACTTGACCAGCAGCCCCGGGACGGCGTCCATCAGCCGGCGCTCCTCCCGCTCCGTCCCCGACGTCCACTGCGGGTGCGTCCGCATCGCGTCCGCGACGAGGCCCTCGGCGGCGTCCGGCGCGGCCAGCACGAGCGCCCGGTAGGAGCGCGCGACGCCCAGCGTGGACACCGCGAACAGCGGCGCCCCGCACCCGTCGACCCCGACCGCCGCGACCGGCTCGCCCGCCAGCTCCTCCACCACGTCCCGCACGGCGAGCTGCAGCGGATGCCCCGGGTCCAGGTAGGTCGCCGTGGGCCAGTCCGCGGCGACGCACGTCGCGAGCATCGCCGCGTGCTTGCCGGAGCAGTTCATCCGGATCCGGGACGGCTCCGCGCACGTCCGCGCGGAGCCGGGGTCGATCGGCCACGACTCGGGGCAGCGCAGGTCGTCCGCCGTGAGGCCCGCGCCCGCGAGGATCTTCTCCACGCCCTCGACGTGGAAGTCCTCCCCCGAGTGGCTCCCGGCGGCGAGCGCCAGCAGCTCCCCCTCCAGTTCGAGCCCGGACCGCAGCATCGCGACGGCCTGCAGCGGCTTGTTCGCGGAGCGCGGGAAGATCGGCTCCTCGACCGACCCGGCGCGCACGGCCTGCGTCCCGTCCACCGCGAGCCCGACCGCGGCGCCGCGATGCCGCGACTCCACGAACCCGGAACGCTCCACCTCGACCAGCACCGGATTGATCATGACCCCATCATGCCCGGTCAACGCGGTTTGATCCCCAGCAGCGCGCGGGCGTCCGGCGCGGCCAGCGGGGGCCGCTGCGCGAGCGTCGCGGCGGCCGCCGCCCGCTCGACGAGCTGGACGTTCGCCGTCACCGGCGTCCCCTTCGCGAGGGTGAGCGTGTCCTCCATGCCGACGCGCAGGTGCCCGCCCGCCGCCAGCGCCGCGAACATCACCGGCAGCGACGTCCGTCCGACGCCGGTCGCCGACCAGGTGGCGCCGTCCGGGAGCGCCTCGACGGCGGCGACGAGCGTCCGCGCGTCCCCCGGCATCCCGCCCGGCACGCCCATGACGAGGTCGCAGTGGACGTGCCCGCCGTACGGGAGGCCGTGCTTGTCCAGGAGGCGGTGCAGCGCGGCGATCTGCCCGAGGTCGAACAGCTCGAACTCGGGCACGACCTCCAACTCCTGGGTCCGCCGGTAAAGCTCCACCATGAACGGCCAAGGGTTCATGAACACGTCGCCGCCGAAGTTGACCGTCCCGCAGGTGAGCGAGCACATGTCGGGTCCGGCGTCCAGCACGGCCAGCCGGTCCTCGTACGGGTCGGTCACCGCCCCGCCCGTCGACAGCTGCACGATCAGTCCCGTGCTCTCCCGCAGCGCCCGCACCGTGTCCCGCAACCGGGACGGGTCGAGCGTCGGCCGCGCGTCGTCGTCGCGGATGTGCACGTGGACGATCGCCGCCCCCGCCGCCTCGCACTCCTTGGCCGTCTGGACCAGTTCCTCCAGGGTGACGGGCAGGGCCGGGACGTCCGCCTTCGCGGACTCCGCGCCCGTGGGCGCCACCGTGATGAGCGTCGTTGCTCCCATAGCGGCAGAATGCATGCACATGAGGGCAGTAGTCCAGCGGGTGAGCAGCGCGAGCGTGACCGTCGCCGACCGGACCGTCGGCGCGATCGAGAGTCCGGGCCTGATGGTCCTGGTCGGCGTCACGCACGACGACGACGAGGCGAAGGCCCGCAAGATGGCCGCGAAGCTGTGGGGGCTGCGCATCCTGGACGGCGAGAAGTCGTGCTCGGACGTCGGCGCGCCGCTGCTCGTCGTCAGCCAGTTCACCCTCTACGGCGACGCCCGCAAGGGCCGCCGCCCGAGCTGGACGGCCGCCGCGCCGGGGCCGGTCGCCGAACCGCTGGTCGACGCGGTCGTCGCCGAGCTGCGCGCGCTCGGCGCGAAGGTCGAGACGGGCGAGTTCGGCGCGGACATGAAGGTCGCGCTCGTCAACGACGGCCCCATCACGCTCGTCCTCGACCTGTGAGCCCCTGCCGCGCGGCTGAGCCTCTGCCGCGCGGCGCCGGGGCTCAGCGGAAGCCCTGGACGATCGCCGCGACGGCCACGACCGTCCCGGCGGCCGCGAGGAGCAGCAGGGCCCGGTCGGCGATGCCGAGCCGTCCGCGCACGTCGCCCGACACCACGACCACGCCGGTGCCGTCGTGCACGCCGTGGCGCTCCCCGCCGTTCCCCGGCCGGCGGCGCCTGCCCGCGAGGCGCCGCAGCGCGGCGTTCTTGATCCGCTGGTGCTCGGGCCCGCACGCGAACAGGCGCCCCCGGGTGCGCTCGGCGCACGCGTAGCCCTGCGGCGTCAGCACCCGGCACAGCGTCGGGACGAGCGCGAACTGGTACAGGCACCAGGCGAGCAGGGCCAGCAGCGCCACCCGCCACGACCCCAGCCAGAAGGCGGCGCCGAGGAGCGCGGCGAACCCCGCCCACCACACCGGCGCGGGCTCCCGGCGCGGGCGCCGCCGGGCACCGCCCTTGCGGGCCCGCGGCCGCGGCCCGGAGGGGCGCTCGCCGCCGGAGTTGTCGCCGCCGGAGTTCGCGACCATCGGCAGGAACCGCCTTTCACCGGGGCCGACCGGTCAGAATCATGCAAGTCCGACGATATGGCGAACGGCCCCGGCGCGTCAGTCCCCGGTGGGCGTCAGCGGGCGGCGGGGCGGCGGCGGAGATCGATCTGCGCGTTGGCCCCCGTGTCCGGCGACACGACGACCTCCTGCGCGGCGGCGACCCCGCCCGCGAGCAGCTCCGCGTCCACCGGCACGTTCCGCTTCACGGTCGCGAGCGCGACCGGCCCCAGCTCGTGGTGCCGCGCCGCCGACCCCACGAAGCCGATCTGCCGTCCCCCGGGGATCTCGACGGGGTCGCCGTGCGCCGGGAGCCGGTCGACGCTGCCGTCCAGGTGCAGGAACACCAGGCGGCGCGGCGGACGTCCCAGGTTGTGCACGCGCGCGACCGTCTCCTGCCCCCGGTAGCAGCCCTTCTCCAGGTGGACGGCCGTCTCGACGAGCCCCGCCTCGTGCGGGATCGTCCGGTGGTCGGTGTCGAGCCCGAACCGGGGCCGGTGCTCGGCGATCCGCAGCGCCTCGTACGCCCACACGCCCGCGGGCCGCAGGTCGGTGGGGAACCCGTCCGCGCGGGGGACGATGCGCGTCGTCGTCCCGGCGACGTCGGGCCAGGACGGGACGTCTCCGGACGGCGCGGGCCCGGACGGGCCGGTCACGACCATGTACGCGTCGGACACGTCGGCGACCTCGACGCGCAGCATGAACCGCATCCGGTCGAGGAACTCCGCGAGCGGCGCCGCCGCGCCCGGCTCGACGTGCGCCCAGACGGCCTCGCCGTCGTCCACGAGGAACAGGTGGTGCTCGACGTGCCCGTTCGGGCTGAGCAGCAGCGCCTCGGTCGGCTCGTGCGGCTTCAGCGCCTCGAGATGCTGGCTGAGCAGGCTGTGCAGCCAGCTCAGCCGGTCGGGCCCGGAGACCCGCACGACGCCCCGGTTGCTCCGGTCGACGAACGCGGTGCCCGCCGCGAGGGCGCGTTGCTCCTGCGCGGGCTCCCCGTAGTGCGCGGCCACGCCCTCGTCGGGCGATTCGGCGGCGACGGCTCCGGACGACTGCAGCAGCGGGCTCTCCATGGCCCCCACACTATGCGGCGGTCAGCCGCTCCGGCACTCCTTGCACCGCCCGTAGACGGTGAGGTGGTGCACGTCCGTCTCGAACCCCTGGTCGCGCTCCAGCAGCGCCGCGAGCTCCTCCGCCACCGCCGGGTCGACGTCCTCGACGGTGTGGCAGCCGCGGCAGACCAGGTGGATGTGCTCGGCCTCCGCCGCCAGGTGGTAGTTCGGCGGGCCGTGGCCGAGGTGCGCGTGCTTGACGAGCCCGAGCTCCTCCAGCAGCTCCAGCGTCCGGTACACCGTCGAGATGTTCACGCCGCGCGCGGTGCGCTGCACCTCCGTGCAGATCTCCTCGGGGGTCCCGTGCTCCAGGTTGGTGACCGCCTCCAGCACGAGCTGGCGCTGCGGGGTGACCCGGTACCCCTTCGCCCGCAGCTCCTGCTGCCACGACTCAGCCATACCGCGCTCCATCGTGCGCTCCGTGCCGCGCTCCGCCATGACCCGAGTGTATGCCGCTCGAAGGCGCCGGGAATTCGTTTGCCCGACGCCGGATCCTTCGCATACGTTCGAGGCACGCGTGAAAGGAGGTGGTCCAAGCAATGGTTTGCAGTGGGACTCGCGAGGTGACTGTCCGCTAGTCGCCGTTCCGCCTCGGCGCCGCCGCCCCGGCGGCGGCAACCGGTCGCGACGGTGACCGGCGAATACCAGGCAGTTACCCGGTCCCCGGACCGATGGACCCGTCCCGTCCATCACCCGCCCGAGCGGGAAGGTCCGGGGATCGTTCCGTCTCCGGGGTCAGCCGACCTTCTTGAGCTGCGCCGACACGTGCGCCTGGAGCTTTTGCCCCACGGCCGCCATGTCGTACGCCCAGCCCAGGTCCTCGCCGATCAGCCCGTACAGCCGGTGCCCGGCCGCGACCTCCTTGGCCGACTCGGTGCGGGCGACGACGTCGGTCTTCAGCTCCACCCGGCTGAACGCGACGTCGCCGACGTAGATCTCGACGATGCCCGTCGGGTGCGCCAGCGTCACCTCGACCTGGTGGTCGGGCCGCGGCCTCCAGTAGCCCGTCTCCGTCGCCAGGGGGCGCCCGAGCGTCCCGTCCTTCTCGATCATCCACGTGCGGCTCGTGTAGATGAGGAAGGGCTTGCCGTTGTGGGTGAAGGACATCTCCTGACCGAAGTTGAACTCCTCGATCGTCGGGTAGCCTCCGACGCCGGCGCCCTCCCAGGTGCCGAGGAGGAACTTCAGCGGCTCAAGGTCGGGGTGCAGCTCAGGCTCCATGGCAACCGAGCGTAGCGCGCTACCGGAGCCGCCCGAGCCGTACCACGAGCAGGACCGCGACCACCGCCACCAGCCCCAGCACGCCCACCAGAACACTCGCGTTCACCACGCCGCCCACGGCACCTCCCACGCCCGCCGGTCGGACGACTATACGGGCCCGGCGGCCACCGCCCGCGGACGCCGCGCTTTGTAGGCTGCGTGCATGGCACGTCCTCTGGTGATCAAGGCGACGGCGGGGGCGGACGCCCCGGAGCGCTGCAACCAGGCGTTCACGGTCGCGGCGGCCGCCGCCGCGAGCGGCGTCCCGGTGTCGCTCTGGCTGGCCGGCGAGTCCGCGTGGTTCGCGCTGCCCGGCCGGGCCGCCGGGTTCGAGCTGCCGCACGCCACCCCCCTCGACGACCTGCTGGCGGTCGTCCTGGCGGCGGGGCGCGTGACGCTCTGCACGCAGTGCGCCGCCCGCCGCGGCATCGGCCCGGACGACGTCCTCCCCGGCGTCCGCATCGCCGGGGCGCCCACGTTCGTCGAGGAGATCACCAGGGACGGCGTCCAGGCCGTCGTGTACTGACCCCGCGCGGACGCGGCCGTGAACTGAGATGTAGCGCACCGCGCCCCGGCCGTTCCGGTTGATCGGCGCGGAATCGGTTATGAGTCAGCCGACGCGCCCCGAGCACAGGAGACCCGTCGGCATGGTGGACATCCCCACATGGGCCTGGATCGCGACGATCGCGCTGATCCTCGCACTGTTCGTCCTCGACTTCGTGGTGGCGGTCCGCAAACCGCACGCCGTCCACATCCGCGAAGCGACGTTCTGGTCGGTCTTCTACATCGCGGTCGCGCTGCTGTTCGGCCTCGCCCTGTGGACGCTCGTCGGGCACCAGGCGGGGACCGAGTACTTCGCGGGCTACATCGTCGAGAAGAGCCTGTCGGTCGACAACCTCTTCGTCTTCGTGATCATCATGACGAAGTTCGCCGTCCCCGACGAGTACCAGCAGCGGGTGCTGCTGTTCGGCATCGGCGCGGCGCTGGTGCTGCGCGCGATCCTCATCATGATCGGCGCCGCGTTCATCAACCTGTTCTCGTTCACGTTCCTGGTTTTCGGGCTGATCCTGATCTGGACGGCCGTGCAGCTGATCCGGAACCGCAACGAGGAGCCCGACGTCGAGGACTCCTTCGTCGTCCGCCGCGCCCGCAAGATCATGCCGATGACGTCCGACTTCCACGGCGGCCGGATGCTCGCGCACGAGAACGGGCAGCGCGTGATGACCCCCCTGCTGCTGGTGTTCGTCGCCGTCGGCAGCACCGACCTGCTGTTCGCCCTCGACTCGATCCCGGCGGTGTACGGCGTCACGAAGTCCGCGTTCATCGTCTTCTCCGCGAACGCGTTCGCGCTCCTCGGCCTCCGCGCCCTGTACTTCCTGATCGAGGGCCTGCTGGAACGCCTGGTCTACCTGTCCATCGGCCTGTCGGCGATCCTCGCGTTCATCGGCGTGAAGCTGATCCTGCAGTTCCTGCACGAGGACGTGTCGCACTCCATCCCGCACATCGCGACCCCGGTCTCCCTCGGCGTGATCCTCGCCATCCTCATCGTCACGACCGTCGCCAGCCTGATCCGGGTGAAGGGGCACCCGGAGGAGAAGGCCAAGCCCGGCTCGCTCCGCAAGACCCGCAAGCGCGAGGAGGAGCCCGCCGAGTCGCACTCCTGACGCCCGGCCGCCCGGCGGCCCCCTCCGGGCGGCCGGACGCCGTCAGGCGAACGCGGCGGACAAGGTCCGGTCGGTGACGCGGTCGCCGAAGGACAGCTGCGGCCACAGGCCCGCGAAGTCCCGCCGGGAACGCTCCGACCAGGCCCGCGCCTCGTCCGTCCGCGTCTTGTAGGAGTTCACGGCGCGACCGGCCCGAGGACGAGCGAGCGGCGCGCGAGATCGACCATGGCGGCAACGGTCACAGGGCCCGGCGCGGAGCGCCGGGCCCTGTGACCGTTCGCCGTCGCGCGGGGCGGGTCGGGCGCCGGTCAGGCGCCGGCGTTCAGGACGGCGTTCAGCCGCTCCTCGCGGAGGCGGCCCGCCCACGAGTCGTCCAGCGGCTGGAGCTGCCGGCCGACCGCCCAGGTGAGCAGCAGGTCGGCGAGGCCCGGGTTGCGGACGAGCGCCGGGCCGTGCATGTACGTTCCGAGGACCCGCCCGGTGTAGGCGCCCTCGTAGCCGTCGCCATTGCCGACGCCGTGCACGACCTGCGCGAACGGGCGGGCGTTCGGGCCGAGGCGGGTGACGCCCTGGTGGTTCTCGAAGCCGGTGATCCGCGGCACGTTCAGCTCCCCCGCGACGTCCCCGACGATCTCCCCGACGGCGCGCTGCTCGCCGCGTCCCGACGTGATGTCGAGCAGGCCGAGGCCGGGCAGCTGCTGCCCCTCGTCGCCGCCGAACTCGCGGCCGAGGATCTGGTACCCGGCGCAGACGCCGAACACCACGGCGCCCGACTGGACCGCGCGGGCCAGGCCGCCGTCGTTGCCGAGGCGCTGCGCGGCGAGGATCTGCGGCCGGTCCTCGCCGCCGCCGAGCAGGTAGATGTCGCCGTCGGCGGGGACGGGCTCGTCCGAGCGCAGGCTGACGGTCTCGGTCGGGATCCCGCGCAGCGCCGCGCGGCGCTCCAGGACGATCGTGTTGCCCTGGTCGCCGTAGGTGCTGAGCAGGTCCGGGTAGATCCAGACGATCTTGATGCGGTCAGACGACACGGCCGTACCTCGTTCGGATGCTCTGGAAGGCGGTGTAGTTGGCGATCACGTCGAGGTGCCCGGGCGGCACCGCCATGACGGCCTGGTCGATGTCGTCGATGACGGTGAACGACACGTCGGCGGCCTCGAGCCGCGCGGCGAGGTCGATGCGCCGCTCGCCCGTCACCCACACGGGGCGCCCGCGCAGGATGCGGTAGTCGACGTCCCACAGCCAGGACGTGTCGCGCCCGTCCGGGCCCTGCGCGTTGATCGACAGCGCGACCGGGCCGGGCGGCGGCTGCAGGACGTCGAACGCCTCCAGCCAGCCCGCGGGGTTCTTCGACAGCAGCAGCCGGATGCTGCGGCCCTCGTGCTCGACCGTCGTGTACCGGCCCGCGACCGACGTGACCTGCGACAGCAGCGGCAGCGCCTGCTCGGGCGGGACGCCGAACTGCGCGACGACCGCGAGCGCGATGAGCGCGTTCGACCGGTTCGCCCGGCCCGGCAGCGACAGGCCCGTCAGGGAGTACGCGCGCCCGTCCGGTGCCGTGATCGTGTCGCCCCGGAGCGTCCAGTCGGGGCGCGGCCGGCGGAAGTGGCACTGGCGGCAGGCCCAGTCGCTGTCCTCGTCGGTGTCCTGCCGGTCGAGGGGGCCGCCGCACTCGGGGCAGCACCACGAGTCCTCGCGCCAGTGCTGCCCGGCCGCGACCCACGTCACGGACTTCGCGCTCGACGCGCCCCAGGTGACCAGCGGGTCGTCGCAGTTCGCGATGACGTGGCTCTGCGGGGCCGCCTCCAGCGCCTTGCGCCACTTGCCGGCCAGCAGCCAGATCTCGGCGGCGCGGTCCATCTGGTCGCGGCTCAGGTTCATCAGCGCGACGATGTTCGCCCCGGTCTCCCGCAGGACCATCGGGACGTACTTCTCGTCGCACTCCAGCACGCCGTACCGGGCGGTCGGCGAGGAGGCGAGCGCGGACACGTGCCCGGTGGGCATGTTCGCGCCGAACGCGTTGGTGGCGACCTCCCCCAGCGGCGTCATCGCCGAGGTGATCAGCCGGGTCGTCGTCGTCTTGCCGTTGGTCGCGCTGACGAGGACGAGTTTGCGGTCCCGGGCGAGCCTGGTCAGCAGCTCGGGGTCGAGCCGGAGGCCGATCCGCCCTCCGATCACCGAGCCGTCCCCTCGGCCCGCGAGCCGGGACATCTTCGCGGCCGTGCGGCCGAGCGCGACGGCCAGCTGCGAACGCAGCGGAAGATCGCTCATTGACTCCGTCTTCTCTGGATGCGCCGGGGAAAACCGCTTCCGAGCCTAGCCGCTGCACGTACCGCTCGCGGCGCGCCCGTCCCGCTTCACCGGGGAACGCCGATCGGGCCGGGAGGGGTGATGTGAGCAGCATCATAACGTTCGGCGTAAACCGGCTCGGGCAATCTTGACCCGTAGCAAGATCTCGTGATTCTGTGCGAGCCCCGACGTGCGGTGAGCCAGATTCCCAACCAGACGCCCCGATGGGACCTCACCCACTACTTTTGTCGGGAGCCCTGCGCTTTGCGGGGGAAGCGGCACCCGCCCGGCCCGGCGGGCCGGGATCGCAGACGTGGGCGAAGCGGCGATAAGGCGAGGTCTGAGCGATGCAGTGTCCGACGTGCGGCTCCAACACGCCCGGGACGCTCGGCAAGTGTGCGAACTGTGGCGGGCCGGTCGACGCGTACGCCCCCGGTGCCCCGCCGCTCGCGGCGCCGGTCGCCGACGCCGCCGCCGACGCTTTCGGCGAGAGCACGATGATGGTCCCGCCGCCGAACCCGTCCTGGACGCAGTCCGCCCCGGCGAACCCGGTGCAGCCCGGCCCGGGCGCGCCCGCCGCGCCGCCGATGCCGTCCGGCCCGCAGGCGATGCCGTCCGGGCCTTCCGTGCCTTCCGTGCCGTCCGCGCCAGCCGCGCAGCCCGCACCGCCGATGCCGTTCGCGGCGGACCCGATGCAGTCCGGCCCGTCCGTGCCGGCGATGCCGTCGAACCCCGGGGCGCCCGCGGCGCCCGTACCGTCCGGGGCGGGGTTTCCGGGGCTGCCGGACACCGGGATCGACCTCGCGGGGCCGGGCGCCACGGTCCGCGACATGCCGAGCACCGGCGACCGGCTCGTGGACACGTCCGGCACCCCGAAGGTCCCGGGCGCGGACGGGCCCGCGGAGGCCACCGGGGAGTCGACGGCGCCCTGGGCGTTCGACCCCGACGACGACGATGACGAGCCCGAGGTCGACATCCCGGAGCTCGGCGGGCCCGCGCGCCCCGCGCTCCCGGCCGCGGCCGCGGCCGCGGCCGCGCCGCCGCCGTCGAACCCGTTCGGGCTCGCGGACGCGCCGCGGCCCACCGAGTCGATCGTCCCGGACTCGTGGTTCGCGCAGCCGCGCAAGCCGCAGGAGCCGGAGGCCGCGACGCAGGTGTGGACGCCGCAGCCCGCGCCGGGCGCGGGCGCGCACGACCGCACGATGATGGACCCGGGCACCCCCGCCCCCGCCCCCGCCGGCCCCGCAGCCCCCATGGGCGGGCCGATGGGCGGGCCGATGGGTCACGGCGGGCCGCCTCCGCACGGGCCGGGGGCGCACGGGCCGGGTGCGCCGATGGGGCCGATGGGGCACGGCGGGCCGCCCGCCGGGTACGGCGCGCCCGAGCGCGGCGGCACGGCGCCGAACAAGGTGCTCATCGCGGTGGCGTCGGCGCTGGTGACGGTCGCGGTGGCGGCCGTGGCGCTGGTGGCGTGGCCGTCGGGCGACGACGAGAAGTCCCCCGGGGGCACCGCGCAGCCCGGGACGACGCCGTCGAGCACGCCGGTCGCGCAGAAGGACCCGGTGTCCGAGGCGACGAAGCAGCAGGCGGCGGTCATGAACGAGGTGCTGGACGCCAGCACGAACACGCGGTCGGTGCTGGGCGCGGCGCTCACCCGCGCCGGGAAGTGCAAGACGCTGCCGCAGGCGATCCAGGGGTTCGAGACGGTCGCGCAGCGGCGGCAGAACCAGCTGAAGCGCACCCGGGAGATGAAGCTCGACCAGGTCCCGAACGGCGAGCGGCTCCGGACGTCCCTGTCGCAGGCCCTCCAGGCGTCGCTGGACGTCGACCAGAAGTACCTGCACTGGGCGCGGCAGAACCGGCCGGGCTGCCGGGGCAAGCCGAAGCCCAGCGCCGCGCAGGTGCCGGGGACGGCGGAGGACAACCGGCGCGCGACGACCGCGAAGCAGCAGTTCGTCCAGCTGTGGAACCCGGTCGCGCAGAAGACGGGCCTGCCGGAGCGCGACTGGCGGCGCGTGTAGCCGTCCGGTAACGGACCACGGGCAACGGCGCGCTGGGCAGGACGATCCGGCGCGCCGCGCAGTATCTTGTCACCGTCGGGGGGCCTCCTGCGGATAGGGGTTTCTATGCGGTGCCCGGCTTGTGGAAGCGACACCTCGGCGGCCTCGCCCCGGTGCCTGTGGTGCAACGCGCCGGTGGCGGGCGCGGGGGACGCGACGGTGCGCGACCAGGGCCCGGGGGCCGATCCGCCGACGATCCCGGTGCCCGACCCGCCGGACCCGGCGCAGGTGCCGTGGCCGGCGCCGCCGCAGGACCGCACGACGGCGATGCCGCCGGGCGCGACGGGCGAGACGTCGATCCCGCTGTCGCCGGAGCCGTGGGCGGAGCCCGCGATCTGGCAGCCGCCCGCGCCGCCGAAGCGGAACCGCACCCCGCTCGTGCTCGTCGCGGCGGGCGCGGTGGCGCTGGCGCTCATCGCGTTCGGGATCGTGTTCTGGCCGAGCGGGTCCGAGTCCGCGTCCGGGAAGGGGCTGTCGTCGGGGTCGAGCACGACGGGCGACGGGACGGCCGGCGGCGCCGCCGGCGACTCGCCCTCGCCCGGCGCTGAGGAGCCCGGGGAGCAGGAGCCGCAGTCGGACGCCGCGTTCCGCGAGCAGGCCCAGGCGGTGGACGGCGTCCTCGCGGACATGGGCGGCACCCGCTCCGACCTCGCCTCGGTCGTCGCCGACGAGGACTGCAGCGTCTCGGGGATCGAGCGGGTGCTGGAGAGCCGCCGCTCGCAGCTCGAACGGGCCCGCGCGCTGGACGTCGCCTCGCTCGACAGCGGGGCGGAGCTGAAGGACGCGCTGGTGCGCGCGCTCGAGGCGTCGGTGGAGTCGAACGAGCGGTACGCCGCGATCGCGCCGGGCTGCCCGTCGCCCTCCGAGGTGTCGGACGTGAACCAGCGTGCGACGGACGCGAAGAACGAGTTCGTCGGCTACTGGGGGCCGATCGCGCGGGAGGCGGGCCTGCCCGCCCGGTCGGGCGACGACATCTGACCCGGGCCGTCAGCCGTCCGGCCGGTCGTCCCCGGGGGCGGTGAAGGGCGGCGCGGCGGACGGGTCGCCGAACGGCAGGACGAACCGGTCGGGCCAGCTCAGCACCGGTTCGAGCCAGTCGGACACGTCCATCGTGCCCGCGACGTGCTCGATCTGCTCGTCCTCCTCGAAGCCGATCGTGACGTCGGCGAGGTCCCCGTAGAAGGCCGCGTGGTCGTCCTCGCCGTAGAGCGCGGTGAGCGCCAGGGGGCGGTTGCGTTCGAGCTCCATCGACAGCGGGTGGCGGCGAAGCGCGCGCAGCCGGTGCCCCAGTTTCGCGTCCGGCTGCTGCTTGAGCCCGGGGAGCTGGTAGTCGAGGGGCGGGGCGGGCGCGTGCTTGTCGGGCGTTTCCGCCCCGTACGGGAACAGCCGGTCCAGCTCGTGCAGCCACCGCACCTGCGGGATCACCCAGTTCGGGCCCGGCACGCGCCCCGGCGCGTCCTGGCCGTCCAGCAGGCGGCGGGCGGTCCCGGCGACCGCGCCGGTCAGCTCGGCGGGCGGGAACGCGGTCCGCAGCGCCCACGAGCGGCGGGTGACGGCGCGTTCGAGGACGGTCGCGAGCGCGCAGTCGCGGAGCCGCGGCGTCAGCCGGGCCCACGCGCGGCGCAGGTCCGGCGGGACGGCCGGGACGCGGCGCCCGGCGACGTGCGCGAGGACGAGCACGTCCGCCCACAGCCGCAGCCACGCCCAGTCGGGGTGCCCGGCGACGAGGTCGGCCTCGCGCAGCTCGTAGAGGGTGCAGGCGCGCCCCGACCGGCACTCGCAGCCGCACGCGGCCGAGCGGCGGCCGTCCACCGGCGGGGGCGGCCCGGCGAGTTCGGCCTCGCGGCCCTCCCCGAGCGGGACGCGGACGCGCAGCGGCCGGTCCATCCCGTCGGCGAACACGGCCGCGACGCCCGGCCGCAGCGACACCACCTCCCGGGACTGGTCGGCGTCGAGGTTCATCGCGGCGCCGACCTGGTGCCGGTCGTCGTGCGCGGGCAGCCGGTGCACGACCTTCAGCGCCGTGTTCTTGATGACGTCCGGGACGAGCTTGGTGGGGATCTGCTCGGCGACGATGATGCCCTCGCCGTACGCGCGGATCTCCGCGAGCATCCCGGCGAACAGCTCGACGGCGTGCGACGACCCGCGCTCGGGGCCGCGGTTGCGCAGCAGCCGGTGCGCCTCCTCGATGACGATGACGTGCCGCAGCGCCCGCCCCCGGTCCGCGCCGCGGCGCCGCTCCCGCATCCGCAGGTGCTCCACGATCCGGATGATGAGGGTGCCCATGAGGAACGCCTTGTCCTCGTCGTTCGCGACGTCCTCGATGGCGAGCACGATGTTGTCGCGGAGCATCCCGCCGATGTCGGCCGGGTGCCCGCCCTCGAAGAACCGTCCGGCCGAACCGATCCGCAGCGACCGCAGCCGGACGTCCACGAACCCCTGGACGTCCGCCATCAGCTCGCGCCCGTACCCGACGTCCTGGATGACCTGCAGCGCGGCGGTCTGGAGCTGCTCCAGGGTCGGGACGGCCGGTTCGATCAGCGAGCCGGGGACGCCGGCGCCCGTCACGACGTCCCACCCGTTCGCCTCGTACACCCGCTGCAGCGCCTGCGCCATGATCTGCGGGAACGGCTCCTCGGCGTCGAACGCGGCCTGGAACAGCGCCCGCACCATGTCGATGTGGGCCTGCACCGGGTAGCCGGGTTCGGGCGCGAGCGGGTTCACCGACAGCGGCACCGAGGCCGGGTCGGACGGGTTGACGACGGTGACGGGGCCGCCGAGGTCGGCGATCCGCCCGGCCATCGCCGCGTACTCCGACTTCGCCGGTTCGATCGCGAGCCACGGGACGCCCGCGCGGGTGAGCTGCTCCAGCAGGTGCCGCACGGTCTGCGACTTGCCCGCGCCGGTCGCGCCGGTGACGAACACGTGCCGGTTGACGGTCGAGCGCGGGACCGTGAACCGGCCGACCTCCCGGTCCTGGCCGTCGAGGATGGCGCCGAGCTCGATCGTCCCGGGGCCGTCCGGGCCGGTCTCGGCGGCCGTCTCGGACGTGACGTCGAAGTATCCGGCGTCCAGCACCCGCAGTCCCGGGACCTCCCGGTTCGGCAGCCCGGCGAGCGCGGCGAGCGCCCCGGCGGTCGCGACGAACGGGAACCGCTGGTCCGGCTCCGCCGCCGCCCGGACGGGCGCGGGCGCGGCGCCCGGCCGCAGCATCTCGGCGAACGTCCCGGCGCCGTGCCCCGACCGCAGCCGGTACGGGTGGTGCGCCAGGTCCATCGACCCCACGAGCACCGGTGCGATCTGCCCCAGTTCGTCCTGGTCGCCGGCGCCCGCGAGGACCCGCACCCGCCACAGCCCCGCCTCCCGGAACGCGTCCAGCTCCGCGAGCCGCCGGTCCGTCCGGCCGACGGCGAGCCGCGCGTGCTCGTCCTCGCCGCGCCGCAGCATCCGCAGCTCGTGGTGCAGCTCGCGCATCTCCGCGTCGACCAGCCGCTCGTCGCACGGCTCGGCCACCACGAACCAGCCGAACGGCCGCTCCATCAGCGTGACCAGCGTCGACTCGAACAGCCCCGCGCCCGGACGGTCGGCGGCCGGCGGCGCGGCGGCCGCCTGCGGCGCGAGCCGCCCGGGGCAGCGCGTCCACGCCATTCGCTCCGCGCGGCGCAGCCAGCCGTCCCCGATCCGGACGCCGCGCGCGCCGCTCGGGAACAGCGGGCCGGTGCCGCCGGGCGCCCCGATCGGGCCCGCGTTCGTGATCAGTTCCAGCGGCGCGCCGCCGCCCGGCGACAGCCAGCCCACGACGAACGGCCGCTCCGCCCGCGCCGCCGACAGCGCCGCCGGCAGCACGCTCACGAAGTCCCGCTCGGCGGACGCCGCCCCCTCCGGCGCCGGGATCGCCTCGATCCGGTACCACGGGCCCGGCAGGTCGAGCGGCCCGGCACCGGACGCGGCGCGCGTGCCGTGCGCGGCGGCGTCGTCCGTCCCGGGCGGTACCTGCGGATACGGCCGGTAGGGCGGCGTCGGGCCCGGCTGCGGCACCCGGTGCTGCGGGGGTATCGGACCTTGCGGCGGCATCACGGCGGCATCCCGGGGTCAGGGGGCGGCCGGCGGATCGGCGGCATGCTTGCCGTTCGGCCGGAGGATCGGGACGAGCCGGTTCGACCGGCGCGGCAGCGCGTGCCGGGGCCGCGGCACCGGCGGCTCGTCCGCCGCGGCGGGCGCGGGCAGCGGCCGCTCCGGCTCGGCCGGTTCGGCGCGCGCGAGACTCTCCTGCTCGCGCAGGTACTCCTCGAACTCGATCGAGTGCGCGGTCGGCAGCGTGATGATGCCCGGGTTCGCGTCGACGAGCATGACGCGGCGCCCCGTCGCGCCCGCGTGCGTGAACACCATCGCGGTCGGCGGCAGCTCCTGCAGCTGCGGCGGCCCCACCAGCAGCTCCCGGAACCGCTGCTTCGCGTCCTCCCGCACCGCCGCGACCGTCCGGCCCCACGCCGTCGCCGAGCTGATCCCCTCGACGAGCACCGAGTCGTCCGCCGCCGGGGCCGGCAGCGGCGACCACACCGGGTCCGTCAGCCCGTCCCCGGACGGACGCGCGTAGGCCACCGTGCTCGCGTACGTCTCGCCCGCGACGTCGAACAGCGTCTCCCCCGCCGACTCGGTGATCTCCGCGACGATCAGCGGCTTGTCGGCCCCGATGTGCTCCGCCGCGACCCGCGCGTCCTCCGGGTTGCCGAGCCGCATGAACCCGACCGCCGCGTGCCCCCGCCGCCCCAGCCGCTCCCGCACGTGCCGCGGGATCGACCGGTACATCAGCACCAGGCCCGTCCCGGTGGCCTCGCACGCGTCGATGAGCCGGTCCAGCACGTCCCCCCGGAGCTTCTCCGCGCCGCACAGGAACAGCGTGTGGTCCCACCGCCCGCCCGGCGGCGACTCCCGCACCCGGTGCGTCAGCGCCGTCGTCACGTACGTCCCGAGCACCCGGTTCGTCAGGACGCCGGCGCGCCGGTCCATCGACACCACGTGCAGCCGCGACGGCGGCAGCGCCACCGGCTCGGCCGCGAGCCGCTCCAGCTTCCGCAGCTGCGCCTCCAGCGCCCACGCCCGCCGGACGACGATCCGGTCCGTCGCGTCCCGCCCGAACAGCGTCGCGATCCGGTCGAGCTGCCCCTCGGTCAGCAGCCCCTTCGCCAGGTCGTCCCGCGGGTCCCCCACCTGCGCCAGCACCCGCAGCGCGGCCGTGATGCACGGGATCGTCGTGTCCGCGCCGAGCACCTCGATGAGCCGCTCCAGGATCGAGTTGTCGAACGACAGGTCCCGCGTCCCGTCCTGCTCCTCCCCGGCGCCGACCACCAGCGACAGGACGTCCGCCAGCGCCTCGGGGCTCAGCCCCCGCGTCACGTCCAGCCTCGGCAGGTCGTTCGGCAGCACCCACACCAGCGGGTCGTCGCCGCGGTCCGCGGCCAGCCGCAGCAGGTCGTGCGCGACCGCCCCCTCCGACAGGTCGATCACCGTGAGCCGCGCACCGACCGCGAGCCGCGCCGCGCCCATCGTCGTCACGGCCGCCGACCACCCCGCGAGCGTCCCGCCGACCACGTCGACCCGGTCGACGCCCGGCGGCACCGCCACCGGATACCACTCGCGCTGGGCCTCGTACTCCGCGCGGCGCCGCTCCCACTCCCGCAGCGCCTCCGCGTGCGCCTCGCGCTCCGCCGCGCGCCGCTTCTCCCGCGCGGCCCGCTCCCGCTCGTCCAGGTCCCGCCACCGCTCGAGCCGGTCCCGCACCGCCCGCTCGTCCCGCCACAGCGCCCCGCCGGTGATCCCCAGGACGACCGCGCACGCCACGAGCCCCACGCCCGCGAACGGCCACGGCAGCACCCCGGCGACCCCGCACAGGAGGAACAGCCCCACGCCGACGAGCGTCCCCGTCACGGCGATGCGGAGCGGCCGGGCGGCCATGTGCTCGCCCGGCTGCCGGACCGGCGGCCGCGCCGCCGGCCGCGCCGGCTCGGCCGGGGCCTCGGGAGCCGGGCCCGGATCGGGATGCACCTGCGCGTAGCGCCAGCCCACGTAGACGCGGTCCGCCTGCGTGAGCCGCGCCGCGGCGGACCCGCTCGCCATGTCCGTCACGTCGAGTAGACCCCTGGAGTCGCGGTACGGGGGGAACGCTGAAGAGGTCGGTCCTTCCTGCCTTTCTACACATGCACAGGGTAAAGAGCCTGGCGAGATCGCGTGTCCCGTTCGCCGTAACCGGCCCGCCGTCCTCCCCGACATCACCCGAAACCGGTCACCGTGCCCACCTGCGGGAAAGATCGGACACCCACCCCGTCCCCCATGGCCACATCCGGCCAATCTCACCGACTCCGGCCGGGGCCCGGGCGGAGGGGTGGGTCTCCGCCCGGACGCCCCGGCCGGGGCGCGTCACTGCACGTCGACGTACTTGCTTCCGGAGTTGACGCTCAGGTGGCCCTCGTCGCCGAAGAACCACGCCGTCCAGTAGCCGTCCTGCCCGGCCGTGAACGTCTCCTCGAACCGTCCGTCGGCGCCCGTCCGGGACACCACCATCTCCTGCCACTCCTGCGCGCCCGCGGGCAGGAAGTAGACGGTGACGGGCAGGTCCGGCGCGGGCTCGGCGGCGCCGCCGCCGGCGGACCGGGTGAGCAGGCCCTGCACGGTGATCGCCTCACCGGCCGCCACGGTCGCCGGGGTCGCGTCGAACTCGGCGAACGCCGTCGTGAACTGGCCCGGGACGTCCACGAAGCCGATCGGCGCGTCCGACCTGCTGTAGTCGTCGTCGCCCCAGAACGCGGCCGTCCAGTAGCCGTCCCGGTAGGACGTGAACTCCGCCTCGAACGACCCGTCCGCCTCGCTGGTCTGGGTCGTCCCCTGGAACTCCCAGTCCGTCCCGCCGTCGGGCATGAAGTAGACGTGGATCGGGAGTTGCTCGCCGAGCTGCGTCCCGTCGCCGCGCAGCAGCGTGCCCTGGACGTTCACCGTGCCGCCGGAACCGGCCGTCGCGGCGAAGTCCTCCAGGAGCGTCCCGTAGCGGACGTTGACCTGGCGGATCTCGCTCGACACCGTCGCCGTGCCGTCCGCGCTCTCGTACCAGACGCGCCAGTACCCGTCCTGGGTCGTCGCGGTGCTCTCGATGTCGAAGTCGCCGGTCGCCGCCGTCTGGCCGCTCTGCACGTCCTGCCAGGTCTCGCCCGTCGCCGAGAACTGCAGCGCCACCGACGCGCCGGCGATCGGGGCGCCCGCGTCCGTCAGCTTCCCGGTGGCCCTGATCGGCTGCTGGTAGTCGACGGGCGAGGGCGTGACGGCGAAGTCGGAGAACTGGGGGCCGTCCTCGAACGCCACCTCGCCCGGAGAGGCGAAACCGGCCCAGACGATGTCGGTCTGCGCGCTCTGCACCGTGACGGGCCCGGCCTCCCTGGCCGGGAACGCGAGCCGGAACGTTCCGTCCCCGCCCGTGAGCGCCGCCGCCACCTCCTTCTTCTCGGCGGCGGTGACGTGCGCGGCGACCCACACCTTGGCGACCGGGGCGAGGCCCGCGGTGCCGTTGCGCTCCAGCCGTCCCTCCACGACGACCTCGTCGCCGACCCCGACCGGCTGCGGGGTGACGACCTCGGCCGTCAGCTCCACGGACTGCCGGGTGATCTCGGGGGACGGGGCGAACCGGCTCACCGAGCACCACCGGTCCCCGTCCTGCCAGCCCGGGGTCGCCTGCAGCGAGAGCGCCCCCGCGTACGGGTGGGTGAAGGAGAACGAGCCGTCCGCGCCCGTCACGACCGGCGACGTGGCGTTCCAGACGGACACGCCCGCCGCGGGCTCGGGCGCCGCGTCCGGGCTCGTCTGCGCGAGCACGCGGCCCGCGACCGTCATCGGGGTGTCTGCATCGACGGTCCCCGGCGAGCTGGTCAGCCCGGTGATCGTCAGCGGGTGGCAGTTGTCGATGTACTGGTGCCCGGCCGTCAGCGTCGCCCCGTCGGCCGACGTGATCTCCGCGACGAACCTGGTGCTGCCCGGATGGGTCGCGATGTCCAGTGCGTGCTGGCCCGTCCAGGTTCCGTCGTTCGCCGTCCCGCCGGTGCGGGCCAGCGGCAGCGTCGCGATGGACGTCCACGCGTCGCCGTCCGGCTGCTCGACGGTCACCTCGACGCCGGTGACACCGCTCGCGGACTCGGCCGTGACGGTGACCGCGGCGACGCGGTCGGCGGACAGGCGGTCGAACGCCACGGACACGTTCACGTCCGTGACGTCGGCTCGGGCTGTCGCGGGGACGAGGAACGTCGCCACCGCGATGATCAGGGCCGTCAGGACGGCCAGTGGTCGTGTTCGGCGCAAGGGGGGGGTGCCTCTCCACGAAATTTGTGCTGTCGCGGTGAGGACGCCCAGTTGACGATCTTGGTTGCCTGCTCAGATGTTCACTTTGAGCCTATTTTGTCCGTTTGGCCAGCAGTGGACAGCCGGCCGGGCCCGTCCGAACGCTCCGTCCGTCCGGACCCGGCCGGTACCGCCTACTTCACGTCCACGTGCTTGCTTCCGGAGTTGACGCTCAGGTGGCCCTCGTCACCGAAGAACCACGCCGTCCAGTAGCCGTCCTCCTCGGCCGCGAACGCCTTCTCGAACCGCCCGTCCGC
>NZ_AULB01000035.1 GCF_000425065.1 Actinomadura rifamycini DSM 43936 | reverse complement strand
CCGACGAACTCGACGGCACCACCTACACCTGGACCAAAACCAACTACGTCCACCTCGACCCCCGCACCCGCCCCGCCCACATCCTCACGCTGCGGCGGGACGGCGACGGGAGCGGCGTCCGGTCCGACGGCAGCATGCTCGGCGCGGACGGCACGGCCGTGCGGGCGTCGCGCCCCGTGTTCGGGGCCGCAACGGCGCGGGCCGGCGGGAGCTGAGCTCCCGCCGGCCCGTTCGTCCGGCCGCCGCCGTTCCGCTAGGCGGCGCGGCAGGCGGTGAACACGGAGCCGAGGCCCTCGCGGTCGATGATCTCGCGGAGCTTGGCCGGCTGCTCCAGGAGCGCCAGGCAGCCGCCTTCGGCGGCGACCCGCCAGCGGATGCCGAGCAGGATCGGCAGCGGGTCGCAGCGCAGCCCGAGCCGTGCGCTCATCCGCACGATGAGGTGCCGCAGGTCGCCCTCGACGAGCGAGGTCAGCGTCTCCCCGAGGCGCGGGACGGTGAGCTGGTCGAGCACGCCGGACAGGTGGACGACCGTGTGGTCGCCGTCCGGCGCGGCGGCCGTGGTGATGGTCAGCTCGGACGGCGCGGACGGCGCCGGGGTCAGCGCGGCGTCGGCCGGGTGCAGCGCGCGGATGGCGTCGAGGACGTCCGCGGTGTCGGCGGGTCCGGTGCGGCGGCCGGGCGGCGGCGCGGCCGTGGCCGACGCGACGTCGGGGAAGACCGGGACGAGGCGCCCCAGCCCGGTGGCGTCGAGCGCGCGCCGCACCGGTGCGGACGCGTCGGGGACCACGGCGCGCAGCTGGCAGCCGAGCAGCCGCGCCCGGGTCTCGGCCCGGGCCAGCAGGACCAGTCCGGCGGCGTCGAGGAGCACGGCGTCGCCGAAGTCGACGACGACTCCGGCGCCGCGCTCGGCCGTCCGGGACCCGGCGGCCGGAGGCCGCGCGGCGAGGGACAGGGCGCGGCTCACGCCCTCCCGGATCCCCGCGTAGTTCTGCCAGCTGATCTGCGCGGGGAGGCTCAGCACGGTGAAGCCTCGCCGGGTCTCGGTGCGCAGGCCCGGCACGATCGTGTCCTTCATGTCACATCCCGATCGGGGTTCGCGCGGCCGCGCGGGCCGGGGCGGGCGGAGCGGTCAGGTCGGTGCGCGTGCGCGGCGGCAGCGGCGGCGCGGGCGGTGTCGCGGCCACGCCCGGCGGCCGTTTCCCGGGAGCTTCGGACACGGGCGACCCGTACCCCCGCTTCCCGTCCGGGTGCGGCGGGCGCGCGCCCCGCTCGACGCCCGTGAGCCGGGACGCCGCGAGGCGCTCGATGGTCCGTTCCTCGGGCCGCACCCCGATGTGCGTGCAGCAGCACCACAGGTCGTCCACGCAACGGCGCACGCGTTCCGCCGGAATACCGGCGAATCGGGCGCGCAGCCGGGTCACGAGGTCGTCGCGCGTCGGTACGACGTCATCGCGCGTCGGTACGACCGATGGCGACTTCTCCCAGCGCTCCACTGTCCCTCCGATCGCTTTGGACGAAACATTTGTTTCCGCCCGAACTGTCGTCAGCTGCCGCGCGGCATGTGCTGAGCTTGGAAATGACCTACCCCCGGCATGCGCCAGAAAAAGCCACGAACCTAAAAACCCGGACATGACACAACCGTCGCGCGGCAAGCATTCCGGGCCGTCCGCGCCAGTGTCACGGCCGTTCCGCACCGCCTTTTTGCCGCCTTTTTCCGCGCGCCCGCCCCGGACCGGGCGCGGGCGTCCCGGAGCGCCCCGGCCGCGCGGGCGGCCCGTAGATCGGCCGCGCCGCGGATCTACCGGCCGGGGACGCTGCGGTCCTCCCGGCACGCCGTGCGGCACGGCCCCGAAACACGGGGGACGGTCACGATGCGTACGCAGATTTTTACGGATGGTTGCCGTCCGGGAACGTCGCCCGAGCGGCGCGCGGGCATTGCTGATCTAGGTATCTCCAACACAGCGGGGTGGGTCATGCACGTTCGGCCACAGATCAGCAGCGGCGGCGCGTCCGGGCGGAGCGACGCTCCCGAGCCGCCGGACCGGACGCGCCCGGACGACCCGGCCCCCGCGTCGGGCTCCGCACCGGACCCGGCCGGCGGCGCCGCCGCGGGGGCGGGGCCCGGGCCGCTCACCGGCCCCTCCACCGGTCCCGTCCCCGACACGTTCGACGAGGACGCGCCCCGCGTCCCGCACTGGTTCAAGACCGCGGTGTTCTACGAGGTGTCGGTGCGGGGGTTCGCCGACAGCGACAACGACGGCTACGGCGACCTGCGCGGCCTCATCTCCAAGCTCGACCACCTGCAGTGGCTCGGCATCGACTGCCTGTGGCTGCTGCCCATCTACCAGTCGCCCCTCAAGGACGGCGGTTACGACATCGCCGAGTACACGAAGATCCTGCCGGACTTCGGTGAGCTGGGGGACTTCGTGGAGCTCGTAGAGGAGGCGCACGCGCGCGGGATCCGGGTGGTCGCCGACCTGGTCATGAACCACACGTCCGACCAGCACCCGTGGTTCCAGGCGTCCCGCACGGACCCGGACGGCCCGTTCGGCGACTTCTACGTGTGGAACGACGACGACGAGAAGTACCCGGACGCCCGCATCATCTTCGTCGACACCGAGCAGTCGAACTGGACCTACGACCCGGTGCGCGGCCAGTACTACTGGCACCGGTTCTTCTCGCACCAGCCCGACCTGAACTACGACAACCCGGACGTCCAGGACGCGATGCTGGAGAACCTCCGCTTCTGGCTCGACCTCGGCATCGACGGCTTCCGCCTCGACGCCGTCCCCTACCTCTACGCCCGCGAGGGCACCAACTGCGAGAACCTTCCCGAGACGCACGCGTATCTCAAGCGCGTCCGGGCCGAGGTCGACCGGCTCTACCCCGACCGGGTCCTGCTCGCCGAGGCCAACCAGTGGCCCGCGGACGTCGTCGAGTACTTCGGCGACCCCGTCACCGGGGGCGACGAGTGCCATATGGCGTTCCACTTTCCCGTCATGCCGCGCATCTTCATGGCCGTCCGGCGGGAGCAGCGGTATCCGATTTCGGAGATCATGGCGCAGACCCCGAAAATCCCCGAGAACTGCCAGTGGGGCATCTTCCTGCGCAACCACGACGAGCTGACGCTCGAGATGGTCACCGACGAAGAGCGCGACTACATGTACGCCGAATACGCCAAAGACCCGCGCATGAAAGCCAACATCGGCATCCGCCGCCGGCTCGCCCCGCTCCTCGACAACGACCGCGACCAGCTCGAACTGTTCACCGCGCTCCTGCTGTCGCTGCCCGGCTCGCCCGTCCTGTACTACGGCGACGAGATCGGCATGGGCGACAACATCTGGCTCGGCGACCGCGACGCCGTCCGCACCCCGATGCAGTGGACGTCCGACCGGAACGGCGGGTTCTCCCAGTGCGATCCCGCGCAGCTCTACCTGCCGGTGATCATGGATCCGATCTACGGCTACCAGGCCGTCAACGTCGAGGCGCAGGCCGACAACCCCGGGTCGCTGCTGCACTGGACGCGCCGGATGATCGAGATCCGGCAGCGGCACCCGGTGTTCGGCGTCGGCTCGTACGTCGAGCTGTCCGCGTCGAACCCGTCCGTGCTCGCCTTCACCCGGGAGATCACCGAGGACGAGAGCCCCTGGGGCGGGATGGACACGATCCTCTGCGTCAGCAACCTGTCGCGCTTCCCGCAGCCGGTCGAGCTCGACATGCGGCGGTTCGAGGGCTACTCCCCCGTCGAGTGCATGGGCGGCGTGCAGTTCCCCGCGATCGGCGAACTGCCCTACCTGCTGACGCTGCCCGGCCACGGCTTCTACTGGTTCCAGCTCAACCCGCCGGAGAACGCGGACGCGGAGCGTGCCCGGTGACCGTGCTGCCGTCCGACGCGGTCCTCGTCCGCAGCATCGCGCGGTGGCTGCCCCGGCAGCGGTGGTTCGGCGGCAAGGACGGCCGCCGCATCGACGGGCTGTCGATCGGCTCCGCCACCGAGCTGCGGCCGGGCGACCCCGGCCTGCACCACCTCGTCCTCGACGTCACCCAGGACGGAGCCACCGACCGGTACCAGGTCCTGCTGGGCGTCCGGCGGGACCTGCCCGGGCGGCTGCGGCACGCCGAGATCGAGGTGGCCGCGGACGGGCGGGACGAGCCGAAGGCGCGGCTGTACGACGCCGCGTTCGACCCCGACCTGACCCGGACGCTGCTGGCCGACCTCGCGGACGGGGCGACGGTGGGGCCGCTGCGGTTCCACCGCGTGCCCGGCGCCCGCATCCGCACCGACCTGGCGAGCCTGCCCATCACCGGCGAGCAGAGCAACACGTCGCTGCTGTTCGGCGACGCCCACATCTGCAAGCTGTTCCGGCGGCTCAGCCGCGGCGTGAACCTCGACCTGGAGGTCAACCTCGCGCTGACCCGCGACGGCTGCGCGCACGTCCCGGCCGTCCTCGGCTGGTTCGAGCTGGCCCCCGGACGCGGCGGCGGCGCGGAGCCGGTGACGCTCGGGCTGCTGTCGGACTACCTGCACACCGGCGCGGACGGGTGGAGCCTCGCGATCGCGAGCGTCCGCGACTGGTACGCGCACACGCCCGCGCCCGGCGAGGACGAGTGGGCGGAGCTGGACGCGAGCGCCGCCGGGGGCGACTTCGCGGCGGAGGCGCAGCGGCTCGGCGCGGCGACGGCCGAGGTGCACGGGGCGCTGGCGGACGCGTTCGGGGTGGAGACGGTCGCCGCGCGCGACGTCCGGGCGATGGCGGCGCGGATGAACGGGGAGCTGACCGCCACGTGCCGCACCGTCCCCGAGCTGGCGCCGCACGCGAAGGCGCTGACCGCCGCGTTCGTGGAGCTGGCCGCGCTGGCCGACCCGCTGTCCGTCCAGCGCGTCCACGGCGACTACCACCTGGGGCAGGTGCTGCGCACCGAGTCGGGCTGGACGCTGCTCGACTTCGAGGGCGAGCCGGCCCGCTCCCAGGACGAGCGCCGCGCCCTCGCGCACCCGCTGCGGGACGTCGCGGGGATGCTGCGGTCGTTCGAGTACGCGGCGCGGTTCCTCATCGCCAAGCCCGGGACCGTGCCGCCGGAGTCCGGCCCGCGGCTGCAGACGCGCGCGCAGGCGTGGGCGGCGCGCAACCGGGCCGCGTTCTGCCGCGGGTACGCGGCCGGCGGCGGCCCGGACCCGGCGGCGCACGCGGCGCTGCTGCGCGCCTTCGAGTTCGAGAAGGCGGTGTACGAGGTGCGCTACGAGGCGCGGCACCGTCCCGCGTGGCTGCCGGTTCCGCTCGGCTCGCTCGCCCATCTGACCGTTTGATCAAAGACACCGATCATGCCCGCTAATGAGCCGCCATGATCACGCAAAATCGGCTTGCTCGCCCAATTCGCGCCCGATCAGCGGGTACCCGAACCGTCGCAGGCAAGATCAGCCGGTCGTCCGGACCGGCGGCGAACGGAAACGGAGAACCGAATGCCCATCGCACGCAGCGCCGACCGGGGAACCGGCCGGGACCGATCATGTTCCGGCCGTCCGCGCAAGAGCGGTCCGGCCCTTCGAAAACAGGGCGGCCGGGCCGCCCTCACCATGACCGCCGCCGGGCTGGCGCTCGCGCTCCCCTTCGGCGGCCTCGCGCGGGCGGAGCTGAACCGCTCCGCGCTGGAGAGCCTCAACCTGGACGCGGCCACCACCAAGAAGGTCAAGGACTACGACGCGTACCGGACGAAGGTGGAGCGGCAGGAAGACAAGGCGCGGAAGGCGGTGCGGTTCGCCAAGAAGCAGATCGGCAAGCCGTACCGGTGGGGCGCCGAGGGCCCGAGCGCCTACGACTGCTCCGGCCTGGTGATGGCCGCCTGGCGGGAGGCCGGCGTCCGGATCCCGCGGGTCACCTACGCGCAGTACCGCAAGATCGACCGCAAGGTGAAGCTGAAGAATCTGAAACCCGGCGACCTCGTTTTCTTCCGAAATCGCGGGCACGTCGGGATGTACGTCGGAGATGACCGATATCTACATGCCCCGAACTCCGGCGAACGGGTGCGGATCAACAAACTCACCAAGCGGCGGAAGAAACAGTTCGCCGGAGCGGTGAGACCCGGCGCACCGGAAAAGCGCGAATTCCCGGTGGAGATCAAGGAACTCGCCGAGAAGATCGACCGGATGAGCGAGAAGCCCGCCGGGGCGCCGCCCGATAAGACGCGGACCCCCGCCGATCCGCACTTCGCCCAGCACGCATCCCCACCCCCCGCCAAACCCCCGATCGGCTCGCCCGCCGGCGACGCGCAGCACGCGGAACCGCCCGCGCGGCCAGGAAAGCCGAACCACGCTCCGGCGAAGAACCCGCCGTCCGAGCACCACTCCGGCAAGATGGCCGCGAAGGCCGCCGGGACCTACCACTGGCCGACGCGGCCGGCCGGATTCGACTACTGGGCCGCCGTCGCGCAGTCGGCCGCACCGATGACCGCACCGGGACACCGTCCGCACTAGACGGCCCGCGCCGCCGCCGCGCGGCGCCGCCACGGACGACCACGCCGCGCTCCGTCCGAGCGCGGGCCGACCATCCGCCCGGCCCGCGCCGCCGCGCCCGCACCCGGGGCGGCCGGAGCGGCCCCGGGGTTCGGCGACGGGGCCGGCCGCACGCACCGGCCCGACCCCGTCGCCCCGCACGGGCCCGACCGCACCGCCGGGCGGGTCAGCCGGAGGCGTCGGCGAGGACCCGGCCGACGATCCGCGCGTACATGCGTCCCGGGCTGGGGGTCGACGCGGGCTCGAGGAATCCGGGGAGCATCGGGAGCGCGCCCGCGAACGGCCGAACCCGCTCGTACAGCGCCGGGGCGTCGGCGGGCCGGTTCTCGGGCTTCTTCTCCAGCAGGTCCTGGACGACGGCGTTCAGCGCGGCCGGCACGCCCGCGACGTCCGGCGGGCGTTCGCGGACGTGCTTGTCGAACACCGCGTACGCGGTGGGCCCGGCGAACAGCTGCCGTCCGGTGAGCATCTCGTGCAGCACGCAGCCCAGCGCGTACAGGTCGCTCCGCGGCCCGGCGACGCCCTGCTCGATCTGCTCGGGCGCCATGTACGCGGGCGTCCCGAGGAGCTGGCCGTGCCGGGTGAAGTGGGCGACGTCGGCCTCCCCGAGGACGGCGAGCCCGAAGTCCAGGACCTTCACGCCGCCGTCCGGGCACAGCATCAGGTTCGTCGGCTTGAGGTCGCGGTGCCGGATCGACAGCGCGTGCGCGGCGGTCAGGACGGCGGCGGCCTGCGCGATGATTGCGGCCGCCCACGGCACCGGGACGGGCCCGTGCTCGGCGATCAGGTCGGCGACCGTGACCCCGTCGATGAACTGCATCACCTGGTAGAGCCGCTGGTCGAAGGTGCCGAAGTCGTAGAGCGTCGGGGCGCCGGCGTGCTCGAGCCGGGCGAGGATGCGCGCCTCGCGGACGAAGCGGCGCTCCGGCTCGCCGTCCGAGCCGCCGGGCAGTTCGAGGAACTTCACCGCCACGCGGCGGTCGAGCCGGGTGTCGTGGCCGGCGTAGACGGCGCCCATCCCGCCGCGGCCGAGAGGGAGCTCGTCGAGCTCATACCTGTCGGCGATGAGCATGGTCCTCCCAGGGCGTCGGCCGCGCGTCGGTGCCGGGACACCGTCAGCGTCGGGGGCGCAGGTGGCCGTCCACGAGCCCGTCGAAGCTTAGCCGAACCAGCGCCTCCCCCAATGAGGACATCTCCCGCAATGTCTCCGTGAGCCGGACGAGGTCCTGGAACGCGCGCCCGTAGTCGCGCTGGCCGTCGAGGGGCAGCCGGGGCAGCCGCGCGCGACGCAGGTCCATGCGGCTCGACCCGGTCCCGGTGCGCAGGTGGGCGAAGGTGAGGAAGCCGGCCAGGAAGTGCGGGTCGAGCCGCTCGGGGTCCGGCCGGTACAGGGTGAGGTACGGCCCGAGCGCCGCGCCGGCGGCTTCGGCGGTGACGACGCGCGCCGGCCCGGCGGCGGTCGCGACGACGTCGCCGGGTTCCAGCAGCGTGAGGCCGGGGCCGTCGGCGGCGCCGCCGGACGGCGCCGTCCCGGCGGACAGGTCGCCGGCGGTGAGCACGGGCACGTCGCCGCCGGCGGGCAGCCGGGCGGGGGCGTGCCGGACGTCCACGACGCCCGCCTTCGCCAGCTCGGCGATCGTCGTGACGGGCGGCGGGCGGCGCTCCTCCAGCAGCTCGACGTCCGGCGGGGCGGGCGCGGCCGCGGTGAGCCGGTCGAGCGCATCGGTGAACCGGCGGCCGAACGCGGGGCCGCTGCGCACCGGACGGTGCCGCGCGGGGCTCACGTCGACCTCGTCGTCGAGCAGGTCCACGACGGCGACCGTGTGGTCGTCCGCGCCGTCCCGCACGTGCCGCTCCCACGCGCGCTCGGCGCGCCCGAGGTCGCCGTCGGCGTCCAGCAGCAGGATGCGCGCGGGCGGCGCGCCGCCCGGCTCGGGGCGCCGCAGCAGCCACAGGTCCGGGCCGCCGGGCGCCAGCGTCAGCACGGCGCGCAGCGCCCCGGCGCGCAGCAGGTTGCCGCGGATGCGGCGGCCGGGGCGGCGGCCCGCCACCGCGGACGGCAGCAGCACCGCGGCGAGCCCGCCCGGCCGCAGGTGCGCCAGGCAGTGCTGCGCCCAGGCGAGTTCGGGTTCGCCGCGGGGCGGCAGCCCGTACTCCCAGCGCGGGTCGCCGGTCAGCTCGTCGTGGCCCCAGGAGCGGTCGCCGTACGGCGGGTTGCACACCACCGCGTCGACGGCCGCGGCCGGGAAGGCGTCGCGGCGCAGCGAGTCGGCGACGGCGACCTCGGCGGGCGTCCCGGCGAGCGCGAGCCGGACGGCGGCGATCCGCGCGGCGGCCGGGTCGGCGTCCTGGCCGAGGACGGCGCGGGGGCCGGGGGCCGCGAGCGGCAGCGTGCCGAGCCCGCAGGCCGGGTCGAGGAGCGTGCCGTCCTCCGCGCGGACCAGCCGCGTCATCAGCCGCGCGACGTCGGCGCGGGTGACGACGAGGCGCCGCGAGTGCGCCCGCACGTACTGCTCGCAGAGGAACTCGAACGCCGCGCGGTGCCCGCGCTCGGCGGCGAGCCCGTCCAGGAGCCCGTCCAGCTCGGGGTCGGCGGGGGCGGCGTCCGGCCACGGCGCGGGCGGCGGGTCGCCGCGCGACTCCAGCAGCCGCAGGCCCGCCCAGCCGAGGAGGTCGGCGAGGCGGAAGTCGTCGCCGGACGCCCGCAGCCGCTGCCAGACCCGGTCGCCCGTCGACACCTCGAACGGCTTGCCGTTGGCGCGCAGCCAGCCCTCGACGTCGGCGAGGGAGAACAGCGGGCTGGTGGCGGTCCCGCCGACGGGCCGCGGGAAGTCGTCGTGCCGGCGCCGCCAGTTGCTCACCGTCGCGCGTCCCACGCCCGCGAGCCGGGCGATGTCGCCCGCCGTCACGCCCGGGTCCCCGCTCATCCGGCCCACTTTACTTGATCATCACGGCGGGCCCGGCCGGCCCGCGTCATGCCCGGCGGAGGCGGCCGAACCGGGCGAGCGGCCCGCCGCCGCCGGCGTCCGCCCCGCCGGGGGTCGGGCCGGGGCCCGTCCCGCCGGGGGCCGTCCCGCCGGGGGCCGTCCCGCCGGGGGCGCCGGGGCCTGTCGCGGTGGGGCCCGTCGCGGCGGTGTGAGCGGCGGGGTCCGTCGCGGCGGGGTCTGTTGCGGCGGCCGCGCCGGCGACGGCCGGGGGCGTCCCGTCGGCCGGGCCGGGGACGACGTCCGCGACGACGCACGTGATGTTGTCGGGGCCGCCCGCGCGGTTCGCGAGGTCGACGAGCCGGTCGGCTGCCCGCGCGGGCTCGTCCGTCCCGGCGAGGACGTCGCGGATCGCGGCCGCCGGCACCTGGCCGGACAGCCCGTCGGAGCACAGCAGGTAGCGGTCGCCCGGGAGCGCGTCGTGCCGGAACAGGTCGGGCGCCGCCGCGGTGCCGCTCTGCAGCGCCCGCACCAGGACGGAGCCGCGCGGATGGTCCGCCGCCTCCTCGGGCGTGAGCTGCCCGCCGTCCACCAGCGTCTGCACCATCGTGTGGTCGCGGGTGAGCTGGAACAGGTCGCCGCCGCGCAGCAGGTAGGCGCGGGAGTCGCCGATGTGGGCGACCGCGAACCGCGCGCCGTCCCACGCCAGCGCGGTGAGCGTCGTGCCCGTCCGCGCGTACCCGGGGTCGCGGCGGCCGAGCTCGTCGAGGCGGGCGGCGGCGGACGCGACGGCCGCCGCGAGGCCGTCGGCCGGGTCGCCGGGACCGGACGGGACGCCGGCGACCGCCTCGATCGCGATGCGGCTCGCGACGTCGCCGTGCGGATGCCCGCCCATCCCGTCGGCGACCGCCAGCAGCCGGGGCCCGGCGACCGCCGCGTCCTCGTTCGCCGTCCGCCGCCGTCCGAGGTCCGAGCGGACCGCGAACCGAAGTACATGGTGAGCCATGTGTGTTAGGAAAACATGCTTGAACAGACTTCACAAGCTTTTTGAATGCGCACTGACGTTGCAGCAGCTCGTGGGGCGGCGCACACCGCCGGAAGGCGATCTCTTGGGACGTCCCCGGAACTGCGGGACGCGCGAAACCGGCGCGGCGGTCGGCGAATCGGACATGCCGGATCCGCACGCGCCATGACCTTGCCATTCGCTTACCCCGTGCTGGGCATCGCCGGAGAGGGCGGGGGCATCAACGGAGCTCATGCGACTGACTACAGGGAGATGGGGAGGGGACGCGGATGTGGGACTTCGCGGGCCGTGACACCGCTATCGACCTGGGCAGCGCGACCGTGCGGATGCACGTCGAGAAGAACGGCGTGGTCTGCCGGGAGCCGTCGCTGCTCGCCCGTTCGCGGCAGACGGGCCGGATCCTGGCGCTGGGGACCCCGGCGCGGGAGATGGCGGGCCGCAACCCCGACGTCACCCTCGTGCGCCCCATCCGGGAAGGGGCGCCGACGGAGACCGACGAAGCCGAATGGCTGATGCGCCGCCTCGTGCGGCACCACCACCGCAAGCACTACATGGCGCGGCCCCGCGTGGTCGCGACCGTGCCGAGCGGGATGACCCCGGTGCACTACCGGGCCCTGCAGTTCGCCGCCTACCAGGCGGGCGCGCGGCGGCTCACGCTGGTGCCCACCCCCATCGCCGCGGCCATCGGCATGGGCATGACCTCCGCCGGACGCCCGGAGGTCGCCGTCGTCGCCAACATCGGCGCCGACCTCACCGACGTGGGCGTCATCGCGTTCGGCGGCCTGGTCACCTCGCACACCGCCGCCGTCGGCGGCGCGGCGATGGACCGGGCGATCATCCGGCTCGTCCGCCGGGAGCAGGGCGTGGCGCTGTCTACCGCCGCCGCCGAGCAGGCCAAGCTGGAGGTCGGCGCGGTGCCGCCGCTGGGCCGCCGGCCCGCCCGGCAGACCGTGGTGAGCGGCCGGGACGTCTCCAGCGGCCTGCCCCGCCAGGTCGTGCTGACCACCGCCGACGTGCAGCGCGCGATCGAGGCGCCGCTCACCCGCATCATCGAGGCGATCCGGGCCGGGCTGACCGGCTGCGGGCCCGAGGTCTCCGGCGACCTGCTGAGCGTCGGCGTCACCCTGACCGGCGGCTGCGCCCGGCTGCCCGGCCTGGACCGGCTGATCCGGGAACGGGTCGGGCTGGGCGCGCGGGTCGGCGACGAGACCGGGGACGCCGCCGTCCTCGGCGCCGCCGCCGTGCTCCGCTCGGCCGGCGGCGAGGAGCCGTCCGCCCGGGACAGCGAGCCGCGCCCGCAGGTGCTCACGACCGTCCCCGACTACATGCCCGAGTACCAGCCCGAGTACTGAACGCCGCGCCCTCCGCGGGGCCGGGACCTGACCGGCGTCCTGAGCCGGAGTCATCCGGAGGCTGACCGGGTGGCCGTTTCCGCCCCGCGGAGCCGCGCGCGGCGCCACGATGGACGCATGCCCTTCGAGGAGATGCCCGGCCACGACCTCATCAACGTCGTCCGGGACCTGGACCCGGTGGCGGCGGTCCGCGACCAGGAGGCCGCCGAGCGGATGCGCGCCTACCCGAGACTCATCGCCGCGGGCCCGCCCGAGTTCGGGCCGGCCGAGCAGGCGGACGGCGTGTGGCGCATCCTGTCGCTCGACTCCATGGACCCCTACGAGGCCCGCGTCGACCTGGCGATCCGCCTGCGCGACCGCGCCGAGAAGGCCGAACCGGCGGCCCGCGCGGAGCTGCGCGCCCTCGCCGACGACTTCGACCCCGAGGACCTCGGCGCCCCCGTCCGCACCGAGTGCGCGGTCGGCGGGCGCCGGTACCGGATCGTCCGGGTGCCGCCGTTCGCCCGGCTCGGCGCCGACGGCCCCGAGCCGGTCCGCGCCACCGACGTCGAGAGCGGCCCGATCGACGGGTTCCGGCTCGACCCCGCCGCACCCGTCGGCCCGTCCGACGCCACGCTCCGCCTCGAGCTGCTCGGCCTGGTGCCGGACGAGGGGAGCGTCCCGGACGACGAGCGCCGCGAGGCGCTCGCGGCCGTCCGCGCCTACCCGGGCGTCGTGCTGCTGCCGCCGCTGTTCGCCGTGGTCGAGGACCGCGACGACCACTGGCGCCCGATCACCGGCGGCACCGGTCCGCAGGACGCCCGCCGCGCGCTCGCGCACTACTTCCGCCGCACCCTGCCGCGCTTCCCGCCGCCCGGGGCGCCGCCGCCGAGCCCCGGCGAGCTCGCCGAGTACGCGCGCGCCGCCGACCGCGTCGACGACGGCCGCGGCGTCGAGTTCGTCGCGTGCGGACGCCGCTTCCGCATCGCCCGCGTCGCCCGGATGATCCGCGTCGGCCCGGACGGTCCCGAACCCTCCCGCCCGTCCGACGAGACCTCCTTCGAGTGACCCCGGGCGGGGCGGGTCGCGGCGCGCCGGACCGGCGGATACACTCCGGGGCCTTCGGAGGCGCCGTCGTGCCGGCTGATGGCCCGCTCGCCGGCGCCGAGCCGCCCGCGCCGCCCGGCCGGATCGCGACCGTCCGGCCCGGCCCGTCAGCAGGGAGTCCGACATGAGCGACGCACCCCACCGCGAGGGGCCCGGCGCGGCCCGGCTCGAGGAGGTCTCCGACGGGATCTTCGCGTACGTCCAGCCGGACGGCACCTGGTGGATCAACAACACCGGCTTCCTCGTCGGCTCGCGGGGCGTGACGAGCGTGGACGCCTGCTCGACCGAGCGGCGCACCCGCGCGTACCTGGACGCGATCGCGTCGGTGACGCCGCGCCCCGTGCGGACCCTCGTGAACACCCACCACCACGGCGACCACACCTTCGGCAACCACCTGTTCGCGGGCGCCACCGTCGTCGGGCACGAACGGACCCGCGACGGCGTGCTGGCCTGGGGCAAGCCGTTCGACGAGCCGTTCTGGACGAAGGTCGACTGGGGCGACGTCGAGCTGGAGCCGCCGTTCCTCACCTACACCGACGGCGTGACGCTGTGGGCGGACGACCTGCGCTGCGAGGTGCGGCATGTGGGAACCGCCGCGCACACCACGAACGACTCGATCGTGTGGATCCCCGAGCGCCGCGTGCTGTTCTGCGGCGACCTGCTGTTCAACGGCGGCACCCCGTTCGTCCTGCAGGGGTCGGTGGCGGGCCTGGCCGAGGTGCTGGAGACCGTCGTGGCGCCGCTGGACGCCGCGACGATCGTCCCCGGGCACGGCCCCGTGGCGGGGCCCGAGCTGATCGGCGACGTCCTCGGCTACCTGCGGTTCCTGCAGGGCGTCGCCGCCGAGGCCAAGCCCGCCGGGCTGTCCCCGCTGGAGGCCGCCCGCGAGACCGACCTCGGCCCGTACGCGGACCTGACCGATCCGGAGCGGATCGTCGGCAACCTGTACCGGGCGTACGCGGAGCTCGACGGAGTGGAGCCGGGCGGCGACATCGACGCGGTGTCGGCCCTCACCGACATGGTCGCCTACAACGGCGGACGCCCCCTGACCTGCTCGGCGTGACCTGCTCGGCGTGACCTGTTCCGGCGGGGTGGGCGCCCGGCCGGAGCACCGGCCGTTAGCGTGAAGCGCGCCGCCGAACAAGGCGCCGTGCAACGACAACACGATGGCACTCTTCGCATTCCGATCGCCACCGATAGCTATAGTCACCGTGCGTGCCATACCGGATGCTTTCCGTGCACGGCCTCTCCGGGAGGCCGCCACGAGAAGGAGAACGACATGCCCGGGAAGAAGATCGCCACGCTCGCGCTGGCGGGCGTCGTCACCGCGACCTGCCTGGCCACGGTCGGCGCCGCGCACGCCCAGTCCCCTCAAGTGCCGCAGGCGCCGGCGGGCTGGCAGATCGTGAAGCTGCCGAACGCGAACGTCCCGAACTTCCAGCGCCGCGTGGTGTACTGCCCGAGCGGCAAGCAGGTGGTCGGCGGCGGCGCCGAGGCGCAGGGCAACGACGCCATCCTGGTCGGGTCCTTCCCGACCGACGACGGCCGCGGCTGGATCGGGCTCGGCCGCCAGAACGCGCACTCCACCGTCGGCATCAGCGTCTACGCGATCTGCGCGTCCTGACCCCGCGCGGGGCCGCCCCGGCGAACTGAGGCCGGCGGCCCCCGCCGAGCGCGGAGGGCGCCACCGCCGGACTGCGTCGACGCGGCGCGTTCAGCGCAGTTCGGCGGTGGCGAGGAGCCGGATATGGGCGGTCGCCCACGCCCGCGCGGTGGCGTCCCGGTCGTCGCCGCCGAGGGCGGCGGCGAAGCCGTCGAGCGCGTCGGCGGCGGCGCGCAGCCCGGCGCCGCGCAGGTCGCCGGCCCGGCGGGCGAGGCGGTCGCGGAAGGTGGGCGGGGCGTGCGCGAGGCCGCGGTGGGCGGCCTCGGCGGTGGCCTCGAGGGCGGCGTCGAGCACGGCGGCCAGCGGGTCGGGCGGGCGCGGCACGGGCGCGTCGAGCTCGCCGGAGCCGTCGCCGGGCTCCAGGTCGGGGACGACCGTGGCGCCGTCGGCGGTCCGCACCGCGAAGGGGTCGACGACGAGGCCGCCGCGGTCGCGGCGGACCGACCCCGCGATCATGACGGTGTCGGGGAGCGCGGCGGCGAGGGCGTCCAGGGCGGCGGGGCGGTGCGGGCTGTACTCGGCGGACACGACGGCGGTGCCGCCGGACGCGTCGGCGACGCGCGCCTGGAGCCGCTGGGCGCCGGGGTGGTAGCCGATGTCGCGGACCTCGGCGATCTCCAGCACCCGGACGAACTCCGCCTCGACGCGGGGCCGCACCAGCCGCGGCGGCAGCTCCTCCAGGTTCCGCCGGAGCGCCTCCAGCTCGGTGACGCGCAGCCCGGCGGGCAGGCTGTCCCACGCTCCGCCGAGCGGCGTGACGGTCGTCTTCGCGATCCGCCCGGCGGCGACGCGGACGACCCGGCCGGCGCTGCGGGTGGCGCTCTCGGACACGACGTTCGCGGCGGCGAGGCCCCGCAGGGACGCGCCGAGGATGCGGCGCCCGGCCAGGTCGGCGCCCGTGAGCCGCTCCCCGTCGGGCACGTCCCAGCGGCGCTTGAGGACCAGGACGATGCCGGTGGCGGCGTGCGCGAGGAAGACGTCCGCGGTGCGGGTGCCGTCGGAGCCGCCGACCCGGCAGCCGAGCGCGGCCAGCCGCACCCGGCGCAGCGGGGTGTCGGCGGCCTCGTCGGTGCCGAGGACGGCGGAGCGCGGCACGGCGGCGGCGTCGGCGCGGGACGCCCGCCGGCGGGCGTGCAGCTCGGCGAGGAGCGCCGCGAAGCGGGCCGGGTCGTGGTCGGCGCGGCGCTCGTGGTAGGCGGCGAGCTGCCCGGCGAGGTCGTCGGCGGCGGCCCCGGGCCAGTGCAGGTCGCGGGCGGCGAGCTCGGCGGCGGTGCGGTGCAGGCCGGTCGCGAGGACCGGTCCGGCGTGCACCGCGCCCTCCATGAGGACCTGGTCGGCGAGCTCGACGGCGGCGTCGAGGACGGAGTCGGCGGTGCCGGAGCGGGTGCCGCCCACCTCGACGCGGGCCTCGGCGGCGGTGAGGCCGCGCTCGTCCGCCTCCCGGAACGCCCACACGGCGAGGACGGTCGCCTGGCCGCGGACGGCGGCGACGGCGTCGGTGTGCACGTAGCCGAGCTCGCCCGGCACCAGGAACCGGACGGTGCAGCTCGGCAGCTCGACCTGCGCGACCGGGTCCTGCGGGGTGGGGCGGCGGACCGTCGCGGAGTAGCCGGAGCGGAGGGTGCGGCGGGCGGCGGTGAGGGCGCGCTGCCCGAGGACGCGGACGAGCGCGTCGTCGTCGAACGCGCCGGGCGTCCAGTCGGCGGGGAGCTCCGGGGCGGGGGGCGCGGGGGCGTCGCCGGAGCCGTCGCCGTCCCCGGCGTGGGCGCGCTGGTAGGCGAGGACGAGGCAGATGCGGTGCCGGCAGGCGCCCGTGGCCGCGCAGGTGCAGGTGGCGGCGTCGAGCCCGGCGCCGGCGGGCAGGGACGCGCGGGTCCCGTCGGGGAACGCGCCCTCGACGCCGCCGTCGGCGGAGGTGGTGATCTCCGGCCCGTTGCCGGCGTCGAGGTCCTTGGCGGCGCGCTTGACGAGGCCCCGGTTGGCGAGGGCGGCGAGCGCGTCCGGTGTGAGCGACAGCAGGTCGGCCCGCGTGGGCGCGGCGGCGGTCATCGGCCGATCCTCTCCGCGACGAACTCGGCGAGCTCCCCGGGCGTCATCGCGCCCATGTGCGCGCCCGCGTTCGCGAGGCGGCGGGCGAGGTCCCGGTCGTAGTCGGGGTTGGCGTCCTCGTCGAGCGCGGCGAGGCCGAGCACGTGGGTGCCCTGCTCGGCGAGCCTGCGCACGTCCCGGACGAGCCGGTTCGCGTCGCCGCCCTCGTAGAAGTCGGAGACGACGGCGACGATCGTGCGGCGCGGGTTCTCCACCAGCCCGGCGCCGTAGGCGACCGCGCGGGCGATGTCGGTGCCGCCGCCGAGCTGCACCTTCATGAGGAGCTCCACGGGGTCGGTGACGTCGTCGGTGAGGTCGACGACGGAGGTGTCGAACGCGATCAGGTGCGTCTGCAGGCCCGGCAGCCCCCACAGGCACGCGGCGGTGACGGCCGAGTGGACGACCGAGCCCAGCATCGAGCCGGACTGGTCGACCAGCAGGATGAGCTGCCACCGTTCGACGTGCCGCCGGGTGCGCGACAGGAACTTCGGCTCCTCGATGTAGAGGCGCCGCTCGTCCGGGCGGTAGTGGGCGAGGTTCGCGCGGATCGTGCGGTGGAAGTCGAAGTTGCGGGAGTGCTTGATGCGGCTGGGCCGCCGCGTCCGGGTGCCGTGGAACGCCTGCCGCACCTCGGTGGCGAGCTTCTCCATCAGCTGCCGCACGACCTGCTCGACGATGCGGCGGGCGAGCGCCAGCACCTCGTCGTTCATGAGGTGCTTGGTGCGCAGGACGGCCTTGAGGAGCGTCTGGTCGGGCTCGATGCGCTCCAGGACGGCCGGGTCGGTGACGACGTCGTGGATCTCGTAGCGTTCGACGGCGTCCCGCTCGATCCGCTCGATCGTCTCCTTCGGGAACAGCCGGTGCACCGCGTCGAGCCAGTCGACGGTGGTGAGCTGCGACGGCCCGCTGCCGCCGGTGCGGTCGTCGGTGCGGTCGGCGTCGCCGCCGCCCGTTCCGCCGCCCGCGCCGCGCCCGCCGCCGCGGCGCACGCCGCGGCGGGCGAGGTCGGGGTCGCGGCCGTACAGCCAGTCGAGGGCGGCGTCGCGGGCGGCGGCCTCGCCGGTCGGGCAGCCGGTGGCGGGGTCGGCGGGCGCGCCCAGGATCAGCCGCCAGCGTTCCAGGTCGGGGGTCGTCATGCCTTCGATCCTTGCTCGGTGCGGCCCTGCTCGGTGCGGCCTTGCTCGGTGCGGCCCTGCTCGGTGGGGCCCTGCTCGGTGGGGCCGTCCTCGGGGGCGTCCGCGAGGCCCGCGGCGGCGAGGGCGCGGCCCACCCGCTCCTCCAGCTCGCGGGCCTCGGCGACCAGCAGCGGGTCGACGGCGGCGGGCCGCAGCAGGGCGCGGGCGGAGCCCCGCACGCCGCGGTGCTCCAGCAGGCCGTGCGCGATCGACTCCCGCTCGCGGGGCGGGAAGAACTCGAACGCCTGCCGCAGCGCGGGCAGCGCGACGAGGAACTCGTGCTCGGTCAGCCCGTCGACGAGTTCGTCCAGCACGCCGAGGAGGCCGCCGCCGGTGTCCAGGACGTCCTGGCGGGCGAGCGCGAACAGCCCGGCGAGCCAGTCGCCGAACGTGCCGGGGGCGGCGGCGCCGCGGACGGCGCGGGCCGCGTCGGCGGCGTCGCCGAGGGCGCGGGCGAGGCCGAACGCGGCGCCGCGCAGGTCCGGCGGGACGTCCGGGGCGGCGGCGAGCCGCCGGGCGACGCCGCGCGCCGCGTCCGCGTCCAGCCCGAGGCCGCCCGCGGACGGCGGCGCGGACGCGTGCAGCAGCGCGTCGCGGAGGGCGGCGGCGGCGCGCAGCCGGCCGAGGTCGGCGGGGGCGGGGCCGCCGCGGATCCCCTCCAGCAGCCACAGCAGCCGGTCCGTGCACTCGGTGATCACGGACCCGAACATGGGGCTCCCGGCGGTGCCGAGCACCCGGTCGTGCCGCCACAGCCCGAGGACGACCTCGAGGGCGGCGCCGAGCGCGGCCACGTCCGACGCGGCGCCGATCCCGGCGGCGAGGGACGCGGCGACGCGGCCGGACTGGTCGGCGCACCCGCACAGCGCCGCGTCGAACAGCACGCCCGCGAGGCCCTCCACGTCGGTCCCGGCGCGGGCGCCGCGCCCGTCCAGGACGGCGGCGGCCGCGTCCGCGAGCGTCGGCCCGTACGCGCCCGCCTCGATCAGCGCGGCCTCCCGCTCGCCGTGCGGGTCGGCGGCGTCGATCCGCCAGCGTTCCTCCAGCACCTGGTCGGCGCCGCTGTCGGGCCCGGACTCGCGCTGGAAACCGGGGATCCGCAGGACGCGCAGCCGGTGCAGGGCGCGGCTGCGCTCCAGCCCGCGCGGCTGCGTGAGCTTGACCGTGAGCGGGCCGGCCTTGTCGAGCCCGAGCCGCTCCAGTTCCGCCGCGACGTGGTGGACGAGCGGCGGCGCGGGCGTGTCGGTGTGCAGCCGGCCGACGCGGTCGCCGCTGAGCGCCGCGACCATCTCCACGACGGCCGGGTGGGCGCCGGGCCCGAGCGGGCCGCGGGACGTCCACGGGAGCCGCTGGTCCAGGTCGTCGGCGACGAGCGCGGCGACCAGGCCGTCCAGCAGGTCGGTGCGGGCGGGCGCGCGGTGGCCGCGCAGCCGGGTGAGCCCGTCGGTCAGGGTGCGGGCGGCGATGAGGTCGGCGGTGGAGACGGCCTGCCGCCGCTTCCGCAGCCGCGCCACGACGGACTCGGTGAGCGCGGCGGCCGCGCCGTGCGGGCCGTCCGCCCAGAGGCGCTCGTAGTACTCGGGGGACGGCATGCCGGACTGGTAGCCGGTGAACGCGTCGAGCCGCCGGAACGAGTACGGGACGAGGAAGCTGCCGCCCTCGGTCCCGTCGGTGGGCGCGGGGACCTCCGGCCAGCCCGCGCCGCCGTCCGGGTCCGGCGCGGCGGCGAGGGCGCGCAGCGCGGGGGTGTGGAACCCGCCGGTCACGACGACGACGGGACGGCCGTCCGCGTCGGCCTCGGCGGCGCGGATCCACCGCGCCATGTACGCCTCGCGGGCCGTGTCGTCGGCGCCGGTGTCGGCCTCGCCGCGCAGCAGGTCGAAGTAGGCGTCGAGGCGTTCGGCGAGCCCGTCCGCATCGGCGATCTCGAACAGGTGGTCCCACAGGACGTCGGTGTTGTCGACGGCGAACTCGCGCAGCAGCCGCCCGGTCACCTCGGCGTACCGCTTCTCGGCGTCGGCGTACCGGTTGTCGCGGTCGGCGAGGGCGGGGTGCCAGGCGGGCAGGTCGATGAACCGGACGGCGGCGCCCGCCGCGCGGCCCGCGTGCAGCGCGATCCACTCGGGCGAGTAGCCGCAGAACGGCGTCCAGGAGCGGCCGACCCGCTCGCCGTCCCGGTGGTAGCTGAAGATCGCGACGGGCGGTTCGTGGCCGAGCAGCAGCTCGTCCAGCCGTCCGGTGAAGTCGACGGGCCCCTCGACGAGGACGTGCGCGGGCCGGAGCCGCTCGATCGTCTCGCGGACGAGGCGGGCGCAGGCGGGGCTGTGGTGCCGGACCCCGATGAACGTGACCGCCATCAGCCGGGCAGCAGGTGCCGGGCGCCGTGCAGGGCCTTCCACTGCTCGCCCTTGCGGCGGGGCGCCTGCTGCTCCAGGTAGCGGCGCAGCCGGGCGAGGTCGTCGGGGTTGTCCTTGGCGGCGGTCCCGGCGAGGCACTCGACGATGTCGGCGGCGCCGCCCGGCTCCCCGCGCAGGAACCAGCCCCGCACGCCGACGGCGTGCGCGACCGACACGGCCTCGGCCGTGCTCATCACCGCCTGCGGGCGGTCCAGCGACCGGCCCTCCTCGGTGACGCCCGCGCGCAGCTCGCGGAACGCGGTGACCAGCACCTCCAGGACGTCCCGGCGCGGCGGGGCCTGCACGCCGCTGCGCTCCAGCAGCCGGCTCGCCTCCGCCTCGACGAGGTCGAGCTCGACGGCGAAGTCGGCGATGGGGAACACCGTCTCGAAGTTGAACCGCCGCTTCAGCGCGGCGCTCATCTCGTTGACGCCGCGGTCGCGGGTGTTGGCGGTGGCGATGACGTTGAAGCCGTCGCGGGCGAACACCATCGACTCCGGGCCGGCCAGCTCGGGGATCGCCATGACGCGGTCCGACAGCGGGGACAGCAGGGAGTCCTGCACTTCGAGGGGGCAGCGGGTGATCTCCTCGAACCGCACCACCCGGCCCTCCGACATCCCGGTGAGCAGCGGCGCGGGCACCAGCGACCGGGTGGAGGGCCCCTCCGACACGAGCAGCGCGTAGTTCCACGAGTACTTGATCTGGTCCTCGGTGGTGGCGGCGCCGCCCTGGATCGTCAGCGTGGAGGTGCCGCTGACCGCGGCCGCGATCAGTTCCGACAGCAGCGACTTCGCGGTGCCGGGCTCGCCGACCAGCATCAGCCCGCGGCTGGTCGCGAGCGTCACCAGCGCCCGGTCGATCAGCGCGGTGTCGCCGACGAACTTGCGGGTGACGCCGAGCCCGTCGTCGCCGACGATGAACCGGCGCGCGGCCGTCAGGCTCAGCGCCCATCCCGGGGGCTTCGGGCCCGTGTCGTCCTGGGCGAGCTTCTCCAGCTCGGCGGCGTACCGGACTTCGGCGGGCGGCCGCTGCAGCTCGTGGGTGTCCTGAGTCATGTCCTTCTTCCGGGGGGTTCATCGGGCGGCCGACCGGGCCGTGGCGACCAGTGTGGCAAGCGCGTCGGACACTTCGGCGCGGTGCCGATCATGCTGGCACCGTCCGGGCGGATAGGGGAAATCGGGCGGGGCCGGCGGGCCGGTCAGACCCCGGACGCGGTCAGGCCGGCCAGGGCCTCCGACAGGACGACCGGGTCCAGTTCGCCGAACGTCCGCGCGCCGCCGCGGAGCCGGACCGTCCCGAGGACGTGCTCGGCGCCGCGGTCGTCGACCTCGACCACGATGCGGTGGCCGCCCGCGACGGTCCGCTCGATCGCGCGGTACCGGTCGGTGGACCAGCCGCGCCGGTGCAGCGCGGCCGCCTCGGCGGCGGGGATCCGGACGCCCCGGAGCCGGTCCAGGTCGCCGCGCCGCCGCTCCGCCTCGGTCAGGACGACGACGGCCCGGTCGAGCTGCGGGAACGGCTGCAGGATCTCGTAGTCGGCGAACACCCGCGACCACGCGGCGACGGCCTCGGCGCCCAGGTGCAGCGGGTGCGGCAGCCCGATCCGCGCCGGTTCCGGGACCGTGCAGGCGTCGTCGTCGACGTCCGCGAACGTGCCGTCCTCGGCGACCCGGAACGCCGTCACCGCGCCGCCGTCGTGCGCCGTCCAGACGAGGCGGCGCGCGAGGTGCCGCACGAGCGGGTGCCCGGCGACGAGGTCGCGGAACTCGGCGGGCTCCCACCGGCGGCCCGCCACCATCGCCCGCTGCAGGCGGCGGCGCTGGTCGGACGCGACGGCGCGGACGTCGCGCTTCAGCGCCGCGAACGCCGCGTGGGCGGCGGGGGCGCGGACGGGGTCGTCCTTGGCGCCCGGCTTCGGCAGGGCCTTGCGCGCCCGGCCGGACTCGTCCGCGACGTAGGGGCGGAGCTGCTCGTCGAACCCGACGGTGAACCGGCGCGGCCCGTAGTCGAGCACCATGCTCCCGTCGGCGGCCAGGCCGAAGTCCGGGACGAGCCGGTCCGCGTACCGCTCGGGCGTGAGCCCGCGCTCGGCGGCGGCCCGGTCGAACCGGGTCCGCGCCTCCCGCCACAGGCCGGACGACTTCGCCCGCAGCGCGATGTCGTAGAGCGCGCCCATCGCCGCGTCGGTGCCGATCGCGACGAGCACGTCCAGGCCGCGCGCCGCGCGCGGGACGCCGCCGCCGTCCCCCCACGCGCGGACGAGCGGGGCGAGCCGCCGGACGGTCCCGGCGTCGCCGGTCGCGGCGAGCTGGGTCAGCGCCCACCCGTCCCGCGCCCGGCCGCCCGCCTCCAGCCACCGGTCGAAGACCGCGCGGCCGAACGCGGCGAGGGACTCGGGGTCGCACGCGGCCCGGACCTCGCCGGTCAGGTCCGCGGCGGCGGACGCGGGCAGCGTCAGCAGCTCGAGGAGCGTCCGGGCCGCGGCGGCGGGGAGGGCGCGGTCGCCGCCGCGCACGAGCACCTGCGGGAGCCCCGCCGGGTCGGCCCAGTCGGGGACCGCCGCGACCACCGCGAGCCCGGTCTGCGCCGGGTGCGCGGCCAGCAGCGTCCGCAGCGCCTCCCTCGCCTCCGGCGGGGCGGCCGCGACGGTGCTCTCCGCGCCGCACCGCGCGGCGATGCGGCGCAGCCCGGTCTCGGCGGCGCGGCGCGGCCGGATCTTCGCGCCGAGCGCCGCCGGGACGAGGAACGGCACCGCGGCGGGGCCGTGCCGGTCGAGCCACGCCAGGCCCGCCGCGTCGACGGGGGCGCGGCGGACCGCCCAGCCGCACGCGCGCGCCGCCGTCTCGGCGTCCAGGAACGGCAGCAGCACGTCTCCGTACCGGGCGGGCTCGTCGTCGGCGAGGGCCGCCGCGGCGCGGAACACGGCGCGGCCGTGCCGGGCGACGAGGACGCGCGCGAGCGCGCCGCCGTCGGCGCCGCGGTAGCCGGTCCAGTCGGCGAGCAGCGGCCGGACCAGGTCGTCCGGCCCGTACAGGAGGAGCTCGGCCTCCTCCCGCGAGAAGGGCCCCCGGCGGCAGGACTCGGCGCGCTCGGCCCAGTCCGGGTCGTCCGGAACCGGGATCCCGGGCGTTTCGGTGGCCAGCCACTCCTCCCGCTCGCCGTCGCGCCACACCGTCTCCCGGTCCGGGGGCGGTTCCAGCCCCGCCGCGACCGGCCTGACCGGGCGGTTCCAGAGGGGGTCGGCGAGGACGGCCGGGACGGCGCCGGGCGGCGCGTCCGGCACCCGGACGTGCGCGGCGGCGGCCGCCGCCGCGGCCGCGCGCGCGTCCTCCGGCAGGTCCGGGAGCATCGCGTCGACCGTCGCGCGGTTCGCCCGGACGTGGTCGTCCAGCAGGTCGCGGGCCTCCTTCCCCGCCGCCGCCAGCAGCCGCAGCGCCCGCACCGGGAACCGCCGCATCGCCGCGCGGAGCGCGGGCCGCGCGTCCGCGTCGTCCCGCCGGTCCAGCAGCGTCCGGAACGCCGCGTCGGCGGGGAGCACGGCCGTCGCCTCGAACAGGAGGCGCCGGTCGCTGCGGGACAGGCTCGCGTCCGCGGCGTGGTCGGCGAGCCACGGGAGGGCGTCCGCGCCGAGCCCGTCGAGCACGGAGGCGAGCAGGCCCCGGTGGACGTCGTCGCGCCCGAGTCGGACGAGCGGGCTCGCGAGGTCCTCGGGGCCGCCGAGCGAGTACAGCGGGAACCATCGGAGGCCGTGCCTCTCGGCGGAGGTCTCGACCTCCGCGAGCGCGGCGGCCACCCAGTCCCGCCTGGTCGGGACGAGGTACGCCGTCAGCGCGCGGGCCGCCGCCGTGCCCCGGTGCTCCTCCAGGCGGCGCACGGCGTCCGCGTACTGGCCGTCGCCCGCCGCGGCCAGCAGCATCCGGGCGCGGCGGTGGATCGAGCCGCCGATGCGGGGGAAGGCGTCGTCGGCGAGGCGGACGGCGCCGATCCGGCCGCCGGGCGCTTCCCGGTCCGCCCACGTGCGGCCCAGTTCCACCATCGCGCAGACGGCGAACGGGAGCCCGTGCTCGGCGGCCCACGCCTCGAAGAACGCCCGGTGCGCGCGGTCCAGCCCCGCCCTGCCGCCGTGCACGGACGCGACCGCGGCGACCGCCGCCGCCCCCGCCGGGTCCGGCGTCCCGTCCAGGTGCCGCCGCGCCACCGCCGCGAGCCCGGGGTCCCCGTGTCCGCCCTCCACGAGGGACGCGACGGCGTCGGCGTGCTCGCGCAGCAGCGCGCGCGACCGGCGCGGCGCCGTCCGCGCCGGTGCCGCGACCGGCAGCGGGACGCCGCCGCGCCGCGGATGCAGGTCGCCGAGCCAGGCGTCCGGGAGGGTCAGGCCGTTCTCGTCCGCCGTCACACCGCGTTCCCGCCGTCCATGAGGGCGGTGAGTTCGAGGAGGGCGTCCGACACGGTGGCCGGGTCGAGGTCGCCGAACCGGAGCGGGCCGGGCGGCGTCTCCCACGGCGACGCCGGGTTCGGGCCGAGGCGCACGCTCCGGACGCCCAGCGGGTCCGGCCCGCCGGAGTAGAGGTCGGCGGTCAGGGCGACGATGAGGCACGGCCCGCCTCCCAGCGGGCGGACGATGCACGGATCGCCGGGCTCCCGCCGGGACTCGAACGGGAACCACGTCGGCCCCATCAGGCGGACCGTCTCCCGGCGCGACAGCGGCGCGCCCGCCAGGCGCGGAAGCTCGTCGCCGTCGCGTTCGGCTTCGGTGAGCGCGAAGACGGGCAGGGCGAGCTGCGGGAACGGCTGCAGGATCTCGTAGTCGGCGAACACCTGCGACCAGGCATCGCGGGTCTCGCCGAGCAGCACCGGGTGCGGCACGCGGATCCGCGCCTCCTCGGGCAGGACGAACGCGCCGTCGTCGGCCCCCGCGAGCGATCCGTCCTCGGCGATGCGGAACGACGTCCCGCCGCGGCGGCCCGGCGGGACGTCCCCGTCCTCGTCCGTCCCGGCCAGCCAGACCACGCGGCGGGCGAGGTGCCGCGTGACCGGATGCTCGAAGGCGTAGAAGCGGAACTCGGCGGGCGTCCGCGGGGTCCGCGTCCGCATCGCTTCCTCCAGCCGGCGGATCTCGGCGGACGCGGCGCCGCGGACGTCCTTCTTCAGGGCGGCGAACCTCTGCTGCGCGACAGCCGCGAGGCCCGCGTCGTCCTTCCTGCCGGGCTTGGGCAGCGACTTGCGGCGCGCGCCGGTCTCGTCCGCGGCGAACGGGGCGAGCAGCTCGTCGACCCCGGCGACGAACCGGCGCGGCCCGTAGTCGAGGACCGCCCGGCCGTCACCGCCGAGGCCCAGGTCCGGGGCGAGCCGGTCGGCGAGCCCGATCGCGGAGAGGCCGCGCGCGGCGGCGGCGTCCGCGAACACCTTTTTCGCGGCCCGGCGCAGCTTCTCCGACCGGTTCCGCGCGCAGAGGCCGTGGACGGCCGTCAGGGCGGCGTCCGAGCCGATGGCCGCGAGCACCTCCAGGCCGGTCACGGCCCGCGCGAGCTCCCCCTCCCCCGGCCATGCCCGGATGAGGGGTTCCAGCACGGGGACGGCCGTGTCGTCGCCGGTGCGGGCGAGCTGCGTCAGCGCCCAGCCGCCGTCCGGCGGAGCGCCGGCCGCCCGCCACTTGCCGAACAGGGCGAGGCCGAACTCGGCGAGCGACGCCGGATCGCACACCTCGCCGAGGACGGCCGCGTCGTCGGCCGCGCCGTCCCCTCCCGCACCGTCCCCTCCCGTGCCGGGGGCCAGCGCCAGCAGCTCGACGGCCGCCCGCATCGCCGCGGGCGGCAGGACGCGGTCCCTGCCGCGCAGCAGGAGCGGCGGCAGCAGCGCCGGGTCGGGCCATCCGGTGAGCTTCGGCCGCTCGATCAGCCCCGTCCGCACCGGGTGCGCCGACAGCAGCTCCGTCAGCGCGTCCGCCGCCGGCGGGACGGCCGCGGCCACGGCCGCGACGCCGTGCCGGCCGGCGATGCGGCGGAGCGCGCACTCGGCGTTCGAGCGCGGCCGCGCCTTGCGGCCCAGCGCCGCCGGGGCGAGGAGCGGCACCGCGGCGAGGCCGTGCCGGTCGAGCCACTCCCGGGCGTCCGCGGCGGCGTGGAGGCGCCGCCGCAGCCATCCGCCCATCAGCAGCGCGACCTCGGCGTCCAGGTACGGCAGCAGCATCCGGCCGTAATGGGCCGATTGCGCCTCGGCCAGCCGCCGGGCGACGGGGTAGGCGTCCATCCCGAACCGGGCCACGACGGCCCGCAGGGGCACACTGTCCCAGACGTCCGAAGTGGACCGTTCCGCCAGGAGCGGCCGGACCACCTCCTCCGGGCCGTAGAGGACGAGCTGCAGGCTCTCACGGAAGCCCGGTTCGCCGAACCCGCGCGCGAGCGCCGCCCAGTCCGCGCCGGGCGGCTCCTCGTGCCACGCGCGCCCCTGGGCGAGCCACTCCTCGCGTTCCCCGTCCCGCCACACGATCTCGCGGGACGCGGGGGTTTCCAGGCCGTCGACCACCGGCTTCACCGGACGGTCCCACGGAAGCCCGCCGAGATACCCGGGCAGCTCCTCGGCCGCCGCCTCCCGCGCCCCCTCGACCCGTGCCGGGAGGGACCCCGCCACGGCGGCGCGGGCCTCGTCCGGCAGGTCCGGCAGGACGCTCTCGGCGAGGTCGGCATGGCCCGCCGCGTGGTGCCGCAGCAGCTCTGCGGCCGACCCCGCGGGCGCCTCCGCGGCGGCCGCCGCCAGCAGCCGCAGCGCCCGCACGGGGAACCGCCCCATCGCGTCGAGCAGCGCCGACCGCGTCTGCTGCCGGGTGTAGGGCGTGCCGTCGATGCGGTCCAGCAGCGCCTCGAACGCCCCGTCGGCGGGGACGAGCGCGATCGCCTCCAGCGCCAGCTTGTGCTCCTTGGCCTCCCACCTCTCGTCGTGCAGTCCGAGGAGCAGTGCCACGCCGTCCGCGCCGAGGCCGTCGACGATCGCGGCGAGCACGCCCCGGGAGAGCCGCCCGCCGTACCGGGTCCCCGCGAGCCTCTCCGCCTGGGCGGCGGTGCCGAGCGAGCAGAGGACGAACGCGTGCTCGTCGAAGGCGAGCGTGCGCTGGACGAGCGCGTTCTCCGCCACCGCGACGTCGACGCTCTCGTCCACCCAGTCCTGCCGGGTGGGCACCAGGTACGACACCAGGCGCAGGGTCTCGGGGACGCGGTGGCCCGCCAGGCGCCGCACGGCGTCGTCGTAGTCGGGCCGGGGCGCCGCCGCCAGCAGGCGGCGGACGTGCCGGGCCGCCTCGAGCCCGACCGCGCAGCGCGGCGTGTCCGCGGCGCGGCGCGGCACGGAGCCGGTCCCGTCCGGCGCCGGGTCCGCCCGCAGCCTGCTGGCCTCCACCAGCGCGCACGCCGCGAAGCCGATGCCGTGCTCGGCGCGCCACCGGTCGGCGAACGCGCGGTGCGCCGCGCCGACCGCGCGGTCGTCCTCGCATCCGGTGGTCTGCGCCAGGGCCGCCGCCGCGACGACGGCCGCCCCGACCGGGTCGGGCTCGCCCGCCGTGTACCGCCGGGCGGCGTCGCGGAGCTCCCCGTCCACGCCCTCGCCGGACGCGATGCGGTCGAGCGCCTCCGCCGCCGCGGCGAGGAGGCGGGCCGCCTCGGCGGCGCGGCTCCCCTTGGGAGGCGGGACGGGCGTCCCGCCCCGCCGCGGATGCAGGCTCCGCAGCCAGGCGGGCGGGAGCGCCAGGACGTTCTCCTCCGGGGGGTGAGAGGGCCGGTGGGTCACCGAAATATCTCCGTTCGAAGCGGTGCGCGCAGGGCGCCGGGGGTCGGAAGCGGCGGTCAGGGGCGGGCGGGCAGGAGGACGGACAGGGTCTCGGAGACCTCGACCGGGCTCAGCGCGCCGAACGGCAGCGGGGCGCCGCCGTCGGTGGCGGCCCGGACGCCGCGGACGACGAGCTGGGAGCGGTCGGGGCCGGTCCGCGCCGCGGGCGCGAACTCCACGACGACGCGGCGGGCGCCCCCGAGCCGCCGCACGAGGCGCACCTCGTATGCGTCGCCGCTGGCTTCCTGCGTCCAGCTGTCGCGGTGCAGGATGCTCCACATGTCGTCCACGGGCAGCCGCGTCCCGTCGAACCGGACGAGCCGGTCGCCGCGCGGCTCGTCCGCGGTGAGCCGGACGACCGGGTGCCCGAGCTGCTCGAACGGCTGCATGAGCTCGTAGTCGGCGAGGACTCCGGCCCACGCCCCGACGTCCTTCTCGTCCAGGCGCGCCGGGTGCGCGACCTGGATCCGGGCGGTGCCGGACGGGACGAACGGGTCGTCGTGGACGTCGGCGAACGTGCCGTCCTCGGCGACCCGGAACGCCGTCGCGGCCCCGGCGTCCGGGGCACCGGCGTCCGGGGCACCGTCGAGGGCGAGCCAAACGAGGCGGCGCGCGATGAGGCCCACGAGGGGGTGCCGCACGAAGTGGTCCCGGAACTCCTCGTGCGTCCAGCTCCGCTCGTAGCGCATCGCCTTGAGGAGGCGCCGCCGCCGCTCCGCCACCACCGCCCGCGCGTCCTTCTTCAGGTCGGTGAACTCCCGGTACGCGGCGACGGCCGGATCCGCGGGGTCGGCCGCCGCGGGCTTGGGCAGGGACGCGCGGACCTCGCCGTCCTCGTCGGTGACGAACGGCCGGAACTCCTCGTCGAAGCCGACGCGGAACCGGCGCGTCCCGTAGTCGAGGGTCATCGAGGCGTCCGCGTCCAGGCCGAAGTCGGGGACGAGCCGGTCCATGAGGTGGTCGAGGTCGAGCCCGCGGGCGGCGGCGGCCTCCTCCAGCCGGGACGTCGCCGCGTACTGCAGCGATTCGAACTTCGTGGTCCGGGCGATGCGGTCGAGCGCGGACAGCGCCATGTCGGATCCCAGCGCGGCGAGGACGTCCACGCCCTTCTCCGCCTTCGCGACGCCGCGCTCGCCCGGCCAGCGCTCGATCAGCGGGACGAGCCGGCGGACGGTTCCGCCGTCGCCCGTACGGCCGAGCTGGAGCAGCGCCCAGGAATCCTTCGCCGGCGCCCCCGCGGCCTGCCACCGGTCGAACAGGGCCAGGCCGAACGCCGCGAGCGACGCGGGGTCGCAGGCGTCCCGCATCGCGCCGACCTCGTACGGGTCGGGCAGCGCCAGCAGTTCGACGAGCGCGCGCGTGGCGTCCGCCGACAGCGCGGTCGCGCCGTCGCGCAGCAGCACCGGGGGCAGGCCCGCGACGTCCGCCCAGTCCGGCAGTTTCGGGCGCCGGGCGAGGCCGGTCCACACCGGATGCGCGGACAGGACCTCCCGCAGCGGGTCCGCGGCCTCGGGGAACGCGTCCGCCGCCGCGGCGACGACCGCGTCGAGGCCGTGCCGGGCGGCGAGGTGCCGCAGGGCCGCCTCCGCGGCCCGCCGGGGCTTGGCCGTCTTGCCGAGCGCGGCCGGGACGAGGTACGGCACCGCCGTCAGCCCGTGCCGGTCGAACCACGCCTCCGTCTCTCGGACGCCGCCCGGCCGCGCGAGGCGGTCCCCCATCCAGAGCGCGACCTCCTCCCCGGTGTACGGGAGCAGGACCTCGCGGCCGAGCGCCCCCCGGCCGGCGAACGCCAGCGCCGGCGCCAGCGCGTCGAGCTCGTACCGGGCGATGATGACCGTCATGTCCTCTTCGAGATAGGAGAGCTCGTCGTCCAACGTCCAGCCCGGCAGGAGGGGCCGGACGAGCTCCTCCGGCCCGTACAGGAACAGCGAGACGACCCTGGACAGCTCGCCCCGGCGGCGCTTCTCCGCGAGCTCCTCGAAGCTCTCCTTCGGGCGCTGGAACGTGCCGCTGTCGGAGGCCAGCCATTCCGCGCGCTCGCCGTCCCGCCAGGCCATGGCGCGGACGGCGGGCGGTTCCAGCCCCGGCACGACGGGCTTGACCGGGCGGTCCCCCGGCAGGTCCCGGAGGAACCCGGGCGTCGCCGCGGGCGCCGCGTCCGCGTCCGGGACGGCCGGCGCCGCGACCGCCTCCACCTCCACCCGCTCCCCGGCCGGCAGTCCGGGGAGCGCCGCCGCGACCGCGGCGGGGTGCGCCCGGACGTGCCCGGCGAGCAGCTCGCGGGCGTGCCGGGTCCCGGCCCCGGCGAGCAGCCGCAGCGCCCGCACCGGGAACCGCTCCATCGCCTGCCCGAGCGCCTGCACCGCCGTGCGGTCGCGGCCGGACCGGGACCGGTCGAGCAGCGCCCGGAACGCGGCGTCGGACGGCAGCACCGCGATCGTCTCGCACACCGCCGTCCGCTCCGCGGCGGTCAGCGACCGCGCGCCGCCGTCGAGCCGGTGCAGCAGGTACGGGAGGAGGTCGGCGCCGCAGGCGTCGGCCAGCGTGACGAGGACCTCCCGCGTCGTGTCGCTCTGGGAGGCGCCGGGCGCCGGGTCGCCGAGCTGGGCGGCGTCGGTGAGGGCGCAGAGCCGCAGCACCCGGTCGCCGCCATCGGCCCAGCCCGGCTCCGCGAGGCACTCGGCCAGCCAGTCCGCACGGGTGGGCAGCAGGTAGGACACCGGCCAGCGCAGCCCCGGCGACACCCGGTACCGCTCCAGCGCCCGTTCGGCCTCCGCGTACTCCTCGTCGCCCGCGGCGGCCAGCAGGGCGCGGACGCGGCGCAGCGCGCCGCGGTGCGCCCGGTCGCGGTCGGCGCTGTAGAAGGACACCGACCGCTTGCCGCTCTCCGGCCCGTCGAAATGCCTGGGCGTGCGCGTCACCTCGACGGCGGCACAAGCCGCGAACACGACGCCGTGCTCGGCGGCCCAGTGGTCGGCGAACACGCGGTTCGGGTCGTCCGGCAGTTCGTACCAGTCGAGCACGTACTGGACGAGGGCCGCGACCGTCGCGGCCCCGACGGGGTCGGGCGTCCCCGCCAGGTGCCGGTGCACGGCGGCGGTGCGGGGGTCGTCCGCGCGCAGTTTCGCGAACGCGGACTTCGCCTTCGCCTTCACCATGAGCTCCGGCGCGGTCTTGCCGCCGGTCCGCCGGATCGCCGGGCCGGGCGCGCCGCCGCGCCGCGGGTGCAGGTGCCGCCGCCACGCGGCGGGCAGGATCAGGACGTCTTCGTCGGGGAGCATGTTCTTCCAGTTCAGAGGGATGGAAACAGGACGGTGAGGGCTTCGGAGACGGTGGCGGCGTCCAGGTCGCCGAACGGGACGGGGTCGCCGCCGAGGGGCCCGTCCTTCGGCGCGGGCCGCGTCGACGCCCGGACGTACTCGACGGTCATCACCGGGTCGGCGTCGCGGGGGTGCGGCCACGGCCCGGTGCCGAGCCCGACGACGACGCACCGCCCGCCGCCCGCGTCCCACCACGCCCACCGCTCGTCGCCGGGCTCCGTGTACAGGCGGCCGGCCCGCCACGGGGAGGAGTTCCGCGCGGCGCGGAAGTCCGCGGCGTGGAGCGCGCGGCCCGCGTACCGGTCCAGCCGGTCGCCCGCGCGCTCCGCGCGGGAGAGGCGGACGGCGGGCCGGTCGAGCTGCGGGAACGGCTGCAGCACCTCGTAGTCGGCGAACGTTTCGCACCACGCCGGGAGGTCGTCCCCCAGGTGCGCGGGGTGCGCGACGCGGACGCGGGCGGACTCCGCCGGGACGAACGGGTCGTCGCGGACGTCCGCGAACGTGCCGTCCTCGGCGATCCGGAACGCCGTCGCCGCGCCGCCGTCCTCCGCGAGCCACACCAGGCGGCGCACGACGCGCCCCACGACCGGATGCCCGGCGAGGTGCTCGCGGAACTCGTCCGGCGCCCACCGCCGGCCGCGCAGCATCGCCTTCTCCAGGGCGCGGCGCCGGTCGGCCAGGACGCGCCGCACCTCCCGCTTCAGCTCGCCGAACGTCCGGTACGCGGCGGGCGCGAGGTGCGGGTCGTCCTTCGCGGCGGGCTTCGGCAGCGTCGCCCGCGGGGTCCCGCTCTCGTCGAAGACGCGCGGCTGGAGCCGCTCGTCGAACCGGACGCGGAAGCGGCGCGGCCCGTAGTCGAGGGTCGTCGCGGCGTCCGCGTCCAGCCCGAGGCGGGGGACGAGCCGGTCTTCGAGCCGGTCGGAGGTGAGGCCGCGGGCCTCGGCGGCACCCCGGAACCTCTCCCGCGCCCGCCAGGGCAGGTCGGGCAGCGGGCTCTCCTCGGCGATCTCGCGGAGCGCGGCCAGCGCCGCGTCGGTGCCGATGGCGCCGAGCACGTCCAGTCCCTCGACGGCCTTGGCGTGCCCGCCCTCGCCGGGCCAGGCGGCGATGACCGGGACGAGCCGGGCGACGGTCGCGTCGCCGCCGGTGCGGCCGAGCTGCGCGAGCGCCCAGCCGTGCTTCGCGGGCTCCCCGGCGGCCCGCCACTTCACGAACAGGGCCCAGCCGAACTCCATGAGGGCGTCGGGGTCGAGGCTCGCGCGCATGTCCCCGGTCGCGTACGCGGCGGGCGACGCCAGCAGCCCGACGAGCGACCGGGTCGCGTCCGCGGGCAGCACCGCGTCCCGTCCGCGCAGCGGCACCGCCGGCAGGGCGGCCGGGTCCGCCCACGCGGGGGGCTTCGGCCGCGGCACGAGGCCCGTCCGCAGCGGGTGGGCGGACAGGACGGCCCGCAGTTCGTCCGCCGCCTCGGGGAACGCGCCCGCGACGGCGCCGGCGCCGTGCGCGTCGGCGAGGGCGCGCAGCGCCGCCTCGGCCCCGCGCCGCTCCCCGGCCTTGCGGCCGAGCGCGGCCGGGGCCAGGTACGGCACCGCGCCGAGGCCGTGCAGGTCCAGCCATTCCCGCGCCCACACGCTCTCGGCCCGCTCCCACCGCTCCCCCATCCAGCGGGCCACGGCTGCGTCGAGGTAGGGCACGAGGAGCCGCCCGTCGAGGCCGGGGCGCGCGGTGGCCTGCGTCCAGGCGAACGGGAAGGCGTCGAGGCCGTGCCGGGCGACGAGCGTCAGCGGCCACGGACCGCCGTCGACGGCGTCCTCCGGCCGGTTCCAGTCCGCGAGCAGCGGGCGGACCACGGCGTCGGGCGCCCGCATGAGGAACCGCACCTTCAGGTGGCGCGGCATGCGGCGGCGGTAGCGGTCGAGGAGCTCGTCCCAGTCGGGGTCCTCCAGTTCCCGGTACTGGAGGCCCTCGGAGCGGACGTCGGCGTCCCAGCCGCGGTCGGGCGAGGCGAACCGGCGGCCGGCGGGCGGCTTCAGCCCCGGCACGACCGGTTTCACGGGCCGGTCCCACGGGAGCTCGGCGAGGAACGGGGGCGTCTCCTCCGGGACCGCCGCGGCCGGGACCGCCGCGAGCGGCCCGACCGCCGCGCGGATCCCGTCCGGCAGGTCCGGCAGCGCCCCCGCGACCGCGTCCGGACGCGTGCGGACGTGGTCGGCGAGCAGGTCGCGGGCACCGGCCGCACCCGACGCCGCGAGCAGCCGCAGCGCCCGCACCGGGAACCGCTCCATCGCGATGGACAGCGCGGCCTTCGCGTGCCGGTCGGGGCGCCTCCCGCCCGCGGCGCCGGCGGGCAGCGCGGCGTCCAGCAGCGCGCGGAACGCGGCGTCGGACGGCAGCACCGCGACCGTCTCCCACGCGGCCGCGCGCTCCCTGCCGTCGAGGCCCCGGTGGTCGAGCAGCCGCAGGAGGAACGGCAGGAGGTCGGCGCCGACCCCGTCCGCGAGGGTGGCCAGCACCTCCCGGGACGCGTGCCGCCAGAGCGGCCCGTCGGCGGGATCGCCGAGCCGGGCGGCGTCGCCGATCGCGCACAGCATCAGCGGCCGGTGCGGGGGGCCGAGGTCGGCGCCGGCCGCCAGGCACGCGTCCGTCCAGTCGCGGCGCGTCGGCACCAGGTACGCCGCGAGCCACGCCGGCACGGGCTCCGCCGCGGGCGCCGCCGCGAACGGGGCGAGCCGCCGCTCGGCCTCCGCGTACTCCGCGTCGCCCGCCGCGGCGAGCGCGGTCCGCACCCGCCGGAGGGCGTCGTGCGTGTTCGTCTCCAGCCTGGCGCGGGGTTCCGCGCCCAGCCAGCATCCCCGCCACGGGCCTCCGCCGGCGCGCCGCACGGCCGTGCGGGCCAGTTCCACGACCGCGCGGGCCGCGAACGCGGGCCCGTGCTCGGCCGCCCAGTACCCGGCGAACGCCCGGTGGATCTCCCGCCTGCCGCGTTCCCGGCCCCGCGTCGCCAACGCGGTGACGGCCGCGACGACCGCCGCGCCCGCCGGGTCGGGCGTCCCGGCCAGGTGGCGGCGCGCCGCGCCGGCGCGGGCCGGGTCGCCGTGCCGGCCCGCGAGCAGCGCGTCGAGCGCGCCGGACGCCTCCGCGAGGAGGGCCGGCACGTCCCGCGCCCCGTCCGCCCGGACCGCCGGGCCGGGGGCGCCGCCGCGCCGCGGGTGCAGGTGGCGCCGCCAGGCGGCGGGGAGCGTCAGGACGTCTTCGTCGTGCGGCATGCGGGATCCAGGAACTCGGGCGGGCGCGGTCAGGCGGACGTGCAAGCGAGGGCGGTCAGCGCGGTCAGCGCCTCGGACGTCCGCACGGGGTCGAGGTCGCGGAACCGGACGGGGGTGTCGGCGTGCGCCCCGTCCTGGACGGACGCGGCGGACGCCCGGACGCACCGGACGCTCAGCGTCGCGGCGTCGGGTCCGGGCTCGAACTCGACGACGACGTGCAGCCCGCCGCCGACCGGCCGCGAGACGCCCTTCTCGATCGTCTCCGCCGAGTTCCACGTCCAGCCGTCCGCGGGCAGGTCGTGGACGTCGCGGCGGAGCAGCCGCATCCCCTCGAAGCGGCCGAGGACGGACGCGTCCCGCTCCCGCCCGGTGAGCCGCAGGCAGGGCCGGCCGAGCTGCGCGAACGGCTGCAGGACCTCGTAGTCGGCGAAAATCTCCGTCCACGTCTCCGTCTCCGCGCCGAGCAGCTCCGGGTGCGCGACGCGGATCCGCGCCGTCCCGGACGGCTCGAACGCCTCGTCGGCCGCGTCGGCGAACGTGCCGTCCTCCGCGACGCGGAACGCCGTCGCCCCGCCGCCCCCGTGCCCGCCGCCCCCGTGCCCGCCGTCCTCTTCGGCGATCCACACCAGGCGGCGCGCGATCCGCCGCACGACCGGGTGCGCGACCGCGTAGCCGCGGAACTCCCCGGGCGTCCAGCGGCGGCCGTCCAGCATCGCCCGCTCCAGCCGCTCGACCTGGAGCAGCGCGACCGCCTCGACGTCCTTGCGCAGGTCGGCGAACCGGGCGTGGGCGGCGGGCGCGAGGACCGGGTCGTCCTTCGCGGTGGGCCGCGGGAGGGTCGTGCGGCGGGCCCCGTCGCCGTCGGCGACGACCGGGGCGAGCCGCTCGTCGAACCCGACGGTGAAGCGGCGCGGCCCGTAGTCGAGGGTCGTCGCGGCGTCCGCGTCCAGCCCGAGACGGGGGACGGACCGGTCGGCGAGCGTCTCGACGGCCAGGCCCCGCGCCGCCGCGGTCTCCGCGAGCACCTCGGCCGCCGCGTCGCGGACCTTGCGCGCGCGGCCCTTCACCGACATCTCGTACAGGGCGGTGACCGCGGTGTCGGAGCCGATCCCGGCGAGCGTCCGCAGCGCGCACGTCACGTCCCGCACGTCCCGCTTCGTCCAGCCGCGCAGCGCCCGCAGCACCGCCCGGACGGCGGCGTCGTCCCCGGTGCGGGCGAGCTGCTCCAGCGCCCAGCGCCCGTCGGACGGCATCCCGCCCACCCGCCAGCGCTCGAACAGGGCGAGGCCGAACTCCGCCAGCGAACCGGGGTCGCACACCTCCTCGACGGCGCCGACGCCGCCGTCGTCGGGCAGCGCGAGCAGTTCGACGAGCGTCCGGACGGCTTCGGCCGGCAGCACCCGGTCCCCGCCGCGCAGCAGCACGGGCGGGAGGGCGGCGAGGTTCGCCCAGCCGTCGAGCTTGGGCCGGCGGGCGAGGCCGGTCTGCGCGGGATGCGCGGTCAGCAGGGTCCGCAGCTCGTCCGCCGCCGCGGGGACGGCGGCCGCGACGGCGTCCGTGCCGTGCCGGGCCGCGATGCGGCGCAGCGCCGCCTCGGCGGCGCGGCGCGCCCCCGTCCGGGTGCCGAGGGCGTCGGGCGCCAGGTAGGGCGCGGCTGCGGGGCCGTGCCGGTCGCACCAGTCGCGCGCCGCCTCCCCGGTCGGGCCGCCGCGCAGCAGCCGTCCGGCCATCTGCGCGGCGACCTCGGCGTCGCGGAACGGCACGAGCAGCCCGACGTGGTCCGCCACCGAGTAGCCGACCAGCGCGAGCGCCGCCCGGTACGCCCGCTCCCCCAGCCGGGCCACGATGCCGCGCGCCACGGCCGGATCGCACCAGCGGGGGTTCCGTTCGAGGTCCGCCAGCAGCGGCCCCGTGAACTCCTCCGGGGCGTGCAGCAGCACCTGCCACTGCACGTCGCCGCGGCGGTAGGAGCGCACGATGCGCTCCCAGTCCGGGGCGTCCGGGGGCGGGACCCGGCGGGCGGCCTCGGCGAACCACGCCGCGCGCTCGCCGTCGTCCCAGGCGGTCCCGCGGGTCGCGGGCGGCGCCGCCCCCCGCACGACCGGCTTGACCGGGCGGTCCCACGGCGGTGCGGGCAGGACGTCCGGCGGCGCCTCCGGCAGGGCGGGGCCGCCGCCCGCGGCGAGCGGCTCGACGACCGCGCGGACGTCGCCGGGCAGGTCCGGCAGCACCGCCGCGACCAGCTCGGGGTTCGCCGCGACGTGGTCGCGCAGCAGCAGCCGGACGTCGGCGCCGCCCGAGGCCGCCGCCAGCCGGAGCGCCCGCACCGGGAAGCGCGCCGCCGCGGCGCCCAGCGCCCGCCGCGCGTCCCGCCGGACCTGCCTGCGGACGCCCTTGCGGACGAGCAGGCCGAGCAGCGCGCCGAACGCCTCGTCCGACGGCAGCACCGCCACGGTGTCGAGGAGGAACCCGCGGTCGCGGGCGGTGAGGCCGCCCAGTTCGAGGCGGTCGAGGAGGATGCCGAGGAGGTCCGGGCCCACGCCGTCCGCGAGCGTCACCAGCTCGTCGCGGGCGTGGACGTGCCCGTAGGGGACGAGGGAGGAGCGGCCGAGGGGCGCCGGGTCGGCGACCGACAGGCGGGCCAGCCTCCGCAGCCAGGGGGTGGCGGCGCTCTCCTCGACGCACTCGGCCACCCAGTCCCGCCGGGTCGGCGCGAGGTACGCGGCGACGCCGGCCGCCGCCGGGGTCGTCCGGCGGTCCGCCAGGAGCCGGACCGCGTCGTCGTGGTCGGCGGCGGGCGCCGTCGCGAGGAGCCGCCGGACGTGCCGCAGCGGACCGGTCGCGCCCTCCTCCGGCCACACCCCGGTGTGCCGCTCGACCGCGAAGCCGGACGCGTCCCGGGTCACGGTCAGGCGGGTCAGCTCCACCGCGGCGCAGGCGGCGAACCCGAGCCCGTGGCCGGCGTGCCAGCGGTCCGCGAACGCCCGGTGCGCGGCGTGCGCCCCGGCGAGGTCCTGCCCCGCCGTCGCCGCGGCCGCGACCGCCGCGACGGCCGCCGCGCCGAGCGCGTCCGGCTCCCCGGCCAGGTGCCGCCGCGCGGCGTCCCGGACGTCCGGGGCGGCCTGCGCGTTCCGCGGGAGGCCCTCGACGTGCGGGGCGGCCGCGGCGAGGAGGTCCGGGACGTCGGCCGCGTACCCGCCGCGCGGGCGCGGGACGGGCGTGCCGCCGCGCCGCGGGTGCAGGAGCCGCAGCCACGCGGACGGCAGGGTGAGGACGTCCTCGTCGGGAAGCGCGTCGGGCAGCGCGCCGGGGCGCTTGTCGGGGCGGCCGCTCATGCCGTCCGCTCGGCGGTCGTGACCAGGTCGGTGAGGGCCTCGGACGCGCCGACGGGGTCGAGGGCGCCGAACGGGACGGGCGTCCCGTTTTCCCCGGGCTCGGTCGCGGCCCGCACGACCCGGATGCCGAAGCACTCGCCGTCCCCGGCGTCCGCACCGAACTCGGCGACGACCCAGCCGCCGTCCGCGGTGCGGCGCGCCACCGCCTCGATGTCGTTCCGCGGTCCGATCCGGGTCCAGCCGCGGGACAGCAACTCGTACACGATGTCCTTTCGCACGTCACGGCCGGCGAACCGCTCCAGGCGGGAACCGGCCAGCTCCTCCTCGGTGAGCGACCACACCGGGTGGTCGAGCTGCGGGAACGGCTGCAGCAGCTCGTAGTCGGCGAGGATGCCCGCCCACGTCCCGGCCGCGGCGCCGAGCCGCGCCGGGTGCGCGACGGTGATCCGCGCGGCGCCGGACGGCGTGAAGACGTCGTCGCCGGCGTCGGCGAACGTCCCGTCCTCGGCGATCCGGAACGCGGTCGCGCCGCCGTCCTCGTCCGCGAGCCACACCAGGCGGCGGGCGATCTGCCGGACGAGCGGGCCCCGGACGGCGTAGTCGCGGAACTGCTCGGGCGTCCAGGTCCGCCCCGTCCGCATCGCGTCCTCCAGCCGCGCGATCTGCAGGGCCGCGGCGTCGGCGACCTTCTTGCGCAGCTCGCCGAACGCCGCGTGCGCGGCGGGCGCGACCCGCGGGTCGTCCCGCTTGCCGGGCTTCGGGAGGGACTTGCGGAGCACGCCGTCCTCGTCGGTCACCACCGGCCGGAGCCGGGCGTCGAACCGCACGGTGAAGCGGCGCCGCCCGTAGTCGACCGTCACCGCCCCGTCGCCGTCCAGGCCGAGGTCGGGGACGAGCCGGTCGCCGAGCACCCCCGGCGGCACGCCGCGCGCGTCGGCCGCCCGGGCGAACGCCCGCTCCGCCGCCTTCCGCAGGGTGCGGCCCGGCCAGCGGACGGCCAGGTCGTGCAGCACCGTCAGCGCCGTGTCGGTGCCGATGCCGACGAGGACGTCCAGGCCGACTTTGGCGCTGTGCATACGGTCCTTGCCCGGCCACGAGCGGATGTGGGGCGCCAGCACCGGGACGGCCGAGTCGTCGGCGAGGCGGTCGAGCCGCGCCAGCGCCCAGCCGTGCTCGGCGGGCATCCTGTCCGACCGCCAGCCCTCGAAGAGGGCGAGCCCGAACTCCGCCAGCGACGCCGGGTCGCACACCCGCGCGACGGCGTCCAGGTCGCCGAGTTCGGGCATCGCCAGCAGTTCCACGAACGTCTCGGTCGTCTCGGGCCGGAGCGCCTGCTCCCGTCCGCGCAGCAGCACGCGCGGCAGCAGCGCCGGGTCCGCCCAGGTCGGGACCTTGGGGCGGCGCAGCAGCCCGGTCGCGGCCGGGTGCGCGGTCAGGACGGTCCGCAGCGCGTCCGCCGCCGCCGGGACGGCGTCCGCCACCGCGTCGACGCCGTGCTTCCCGGCGACGCGCCGCAGCACCGCCTCGGCGGCGCGCCGCCGGGCGGCGGGCCGGGCGAGCGCCGCCGGGGCGGCGAACGGCACCGCGGCGAGGCCGTGCCGGTCGCACCAGTCGCGGGCGGCGCCCGCGCCCCGGGTGCCGCGGGCCAGCCAGGCGCCCATCACGGCCGTGACCTCGGCGTCCAGGAACGGCACGAGCAGGGCGGCGTGCCGCTGCTGCGCCTCCTTCGCCATGCGGTGCGCGAACGGCAGCGCGTCCTGCTCGTACCGGGCGACGAGCGACCTGCCCCACTCCCCGTCGAGCCAGGCGGGCGGGTCGTCCCACGCGGCGAGGAGCGGCCGGACGCCCTCCTCCGGCCCGTACACCGCGATCCGGGCCTGGAGCTGGGGCTGGGCCTTTCCGAAGGCGGCTTCGAGGTCGTCCCAGTCGACGTCTTCCGGCACCGGCATGTCGTCCAGTCCGGCGAGGGCCCATTCATCGCGCTCCCCGTCCGCCCAGACGACCGTCCTCGTCGCGGGCGCCTCGAGCCCTTGCACGATCGGCTTCACCTGCGCGTCCCACGGCAGCCCCGGCAGCGGCGCGGGCAGGGTCGCCGGGTCGGCCTCCGGCGTCGCGTCGCGCGGCCCCAGCACCGCGCGGGCCCCCTCCGGCAGGTGCTCGGCGAGGTCCGGACGGGCGGTGAGGTGGATTCTCAGCAGGTTCAGCGCATAGGCGGTGTCCGTCGCCGCCAGCAGCCGCGCCGCCCGCACCGGGAACCGCTCCATCATCGACATCAGCGCGGGCCGCACCCGGGGCCGGCCGGAGCGCTCCAGCAGCGCGGCGAACGCGTCGTCCGCCGGGAGCAGCGCGACGGCCTCCAGCAGGACGTCCGTCACGTGCTCGGGCAGGCCGTTGTCGAGCGTGGCGAGCAGGAGGGGCAGGACGTCCGTGCCGCAGGCGTCCAGCAGCGTCGCGAGCAGCGGCCGCGACACGTCGGGGAAGAACAGCGGGGACGGCGGATCGCCGAACAGTTCGGCCCGGTCGATCGAGAAGAGCTTCAGCTCGCGGTCGCCCCCGCCGGCCGGGTCGGCCGCGCTCTCCTCCAGCCAGTCCGCCTCGGTCGGCACCAGGTAGGACACGACGCGCCGCCGCGGCGCGGTCGTCCGGTGCCCGGCCAGGCGCCGGACGGCGTCCGCGTACCGGTCGTCGGGGGCCGCCGCCAGCAGCCGGCGGACGTACCGGAGCGTCTCCGGCCAGACGAACCCGGGGAAGGGCGTCTCGGTCGAGACCGGCAGCCGCCGCCCGCTCCGCTCCGCGATCCGCACGCGGCTCAGCTCCACCGCGGCGCATGCCGCGAACCCGAGTCCGTGCCCGGCGCGCCAGTGGTCGACGAACGCCCTGGCCCGCCCCTCGGACCCGCCGTCCTCCCCGGCCATCGCGACCGCCGCCACGACCGCCGCGCCCACGGCGTCGGGCTCCCCGCCCAGGTGCCGCCGGGCCGCGTCGCGCAGCCCCGCCTCGACCTCCGCGTCGGACGGCAGCGCGGCCAGGGCGTCCGCCGCGGCCTCGAGGAGGACCGGGACCTCCTTCGCCCGGCCGCCCCGCGCCGGCGGCAGCGCCCTGCCGCCCCGCCTCGGGTGCAGCTGCCGCAGCCAGGCGGGGGGCAGGACCAGGACGTCCTCACCGGAACGTTCGTCGGGGAGTTCGGTGTCGCTCACGGAGCATCACCGTAGAGAAACACCCCGACAAAAGAGATCAATTCGGCGGTTCAGACCGCTGCGGCGGCCAAAATTTCCAGGTCCGCGAGGATTTCAGACGCGACGACGGGGTCCAGGTCACCGAATCGCAGAACGCCGTCGTCCGCGCCGATCGTGACGTCGCAGAGCGTCTGGTCGTCCCCCTCGGCCATGCGCCCGATGCCGAAGCCCGGGCGGCGGCGGTCCCGGGCCGGTTTCTCGGATTGGCCGCTGTCCGGGCGGGCGGGGCGGCCTAGCGTCGTGGGGCGACGGAAAGGGAGGGCGCATGGATCCGAGACTGGCGGCGGACGCGGACGGGGTGGCGGGGCTGCTCGAGGAGGTGCGGGGGCACGCGGCCGGGGTGCTCGGGCGGCTGGGCGAGCGGGCGGTGGTCCCGGCGGCGGACGTGCCGGGGCCGGAGCGGCTGCCCGAGGAGGGCGCGGGGCTCGCGGGGGCGCTCGCGGCGTTCGCCGACCGGTGGGAGCCGGCGCTGTCGGCGAGCGCGGGGCCGCGGTACCTGGGGTTCGTGACCGGCGGGACGACTCCGGCGGCGCTCGCGGGCGACTGGATGACCGGGGTGTGGGACCAGAACTCGGTCTCGTCGCTCGACGGTGCGGGGCAGGCGCTGGAGCGGGAGACGGCCGGGTGGCTGCGGGACCTGTTCGGCCTGTCGGACGCGCACGGCGGGGCGTTCGTGGGCGGTGCGACCGCGTCGAACTTCGTGGGGCTCGCGGTGGCGCGGGAGTGGCTCGGGGAACGGGCGGGCGTGTCGCCGGCGGAGGACGGGGCGGGGGCGCTCGGGGAGGTGCGGGTGCTGTCGGGCGCGGCCCACTCGAGTGTGGCGAAGGCGCTCGCGATGCTGGGGCTGGGCCGGCGCTCGCTGGTCGGGGTGCCCGCGGTCGCGGGGCGGGAGGCGGTGGACCCGGCGGCGCTCGAGCGGGCGCTGCGGGAGGCGGACGGCCCGTGCGTGGTCGTCGCGAACGCGGGGACCGTGAACACCGGCGACTTCGACGATCTGCGGGCGGTCGCGGCGCTGCGGGAGCGGTACCCGTTCTGGTTGCACGTGGACGCGGCGTTCGGAGGGTTCGCGGCGCTGTCGCCGGCGCACGCGCACCTCGTGGCGGGGCTCGACGCGGCGGACTCGGTCTGCGTCGACCTGCACAAGTGGCTGAACGTCCCGTACGGGAGCGCGCTGCAGTTCACGCGTCGGCCCGACCTGCAGGCGTCGGTGTTCCGGAACGCCGCCGCGTACCTGGGGCCGTCGGGCGGGGCGCCCGATCTGGTGCACCTCACGCCGGAGAACTCGCGGCGGCTGCGGGCGCTCGCGGCGTGGTTCACGCTGCGCGCCTACGGCCGGAAGGGGCACCGGGAGATCGTCGAGCGGTGCACGGCGTGCGCGCGGGCGCTGGGCGACGCGGTGGAGGCGGTGCCGGGGCTGCGGCTGCTCGCGCCGGTCCGGCTGAACGTCGTGTGCTTCACGCTGGCCGACCGGCCGGACGCCGCGCGGCTGGCGGCGCTCGCCGACCGGGTGGCCGGGGAGGCGTTCCTGACGCCGACGGTCCACGACGGGGTGCCGGCGCTGCGGGCGGCGTTCAGCAACTGGCGCACCGGGGAGGCGGACGTGCACCGGGTGGCGGCGGCGCTGCGGGAGGCCGTGCCGGGGGTGTGATCAGTCCCGGTCGCGGCCGGGGGTGCGGCCGTACTCGCCGGCGTAGGCGGCGATGAAGGCGGACGGGCTCGCGTAGCCGACCCGGTGCGCGACCTCGGTGACGGGGTGGGCGCGCAGCAGGACGCGGGCCGCGCGGAGGCGGTGCCGGGTGCGCCACCGGGAGTAGGGCATGCCGAACTCGCGGACGAAGTCGCGCTGCAGGGTCTTCGAGCTGACGCGGAGGCGGCGCGCCCATTCGGTGAGCGGGGTGGGGTCGGCGGGGTCGCGGGAGAGGGCGCGGGCGACGGTGAGGGCGTAGCCGCTGCCGCCGGCGGGGCGGGGGACGCCGCGGCCGGTGAGCGGGGCGAGCCCGGCCATGATGCCGCGGCGCGCGTCCAGCGCGGTGCGCTCGTCGCAGTCGCGGCGGGTGATCAGCCGGATGAGCTCGGCGGCGCGGTCGTCGACGGCGACGGGCCCGCAGCGGTGGCCGTCCAGAGCGGGCGGGACCTCCCGCAGGCAGACGCGGTAGACGGTCTGGCGGTCGCCCGCGCGGACCTCGTGGGCGGTGGCGCGGGACGCCCAGTACCCCTCGCGGTGGCCGAGGAACCCGGTGTCGGAGCCGCTCAGCACGGCGAGGACGCCGTCGGGCGACCAGTAGAGCTGGTGCAGGAAGTCCTGGCGGCTCTCGCCGAGGGTGAGGCCGCCCGCCGAGCGGTACTTCAGCACGAAGATCCCGCCGGGGTCGCCGAGGCCGTAGCCGTACTCCTCGCAGTGGACGGGATCGTCGCGAAGGTGACCTCCGGGGCGCACAGAATGTCCTCTCACCGATATGTCCGAAAGTCAGGTAAGGCTAGCCTAAGCTGGCCGTCCGGCGCAGGTCAGGGCGGTTTCTCTCGTGAAACGTAAGGAAGCTCGCCCATGTCCACTCGCACGCGACTCGCCACGGCGCTCGCCGCCGCGCTGGTCCTGGTGACCGGCTGCGGTTCGGGGTCGGCCGACGACGCCGGGACGTCCGGGAAGACCCGGTCGTTCGCCGCCGACAACGGCACCGTGACCATCCCGGCCGACCCGAAGCGGATCGTGGCGACCGGGTACGCGGTGCCGGTGCTCATCGAGGCCGACGCGGAGCTCGTCGGCATCTCCACCTGGACGCGCGGGCTGGAGATGATGTCCGCCGAGGACCGGGCCAAGTACGACGGGGTCAAGAAGATCGCGGACGACGCGGCGGCCTCGACGAACTACGAGGCGATCGCGGCGGTGAAGCCGGACCTCATCATCATCGGGGTGCCGCGCCCGGTGCTCGGCGACATCGACATGAAGCGGCTGGAGTCGATCGCGCCCGTCGCGGTCATCGGCCCGACCGTCCCGTCGGCGTGGCGGGACCTGTCGCGCCGCCAGGCCGACGCGGCGGGCCGCCTGCAGTACTACACCGACACCAAGGCCGCGTACGAGAAGAAGGCCGCCGAGATCACGGCGAAGTACGCGGACGCCCTGAAGGGGCTGAAGTTCGGTCACGTCGGAACCTACGGGGACGTCGCGGGCGGGACGTTCATGCGGGAGTTCGGCGACTCCTGGGGCACGAACATCGCCGAGGACGTCGGCGTCACGTACTACGGCCAGGTCAAGAAGAAGGGCGGCGGCTCGAAGGACGTGTCGGAGACGCCGTCGCTCGAGGAGCTGCCGGAGAGCCTCGGCGAGGCCGACGCCGTCACGTACTCGCTCGAACCCGACGGGTCCACGGCCGAGGCGGTGCAGCGGGTTCTCGACTCCAAGCTTTGGAAGAACCTGCCCGCGGTGAAGGACGGCAAGACCTTCGGCCTGCGCTACACCGCCGCCGCCACCTACGAGTCGGCGCTGATGGCCCTGGACGACGTCGACAAGGCGCTCGCGCCGCTGCTGGAGGAGGGGAAGTGAGCGCGATGCGCAGGGACATGCCGCGCGAGCGGGTGCTGGAGCACCACCGGACCGGCACGGGCGTCGAGCGGATCGGCTACCCGATCGAGGTGCGCACGGCGGCGGTCGTGCGCCGCGAGCAGATCACGCCGCGGATGCTGCGGCTGACGTTCGGCGGCCCGGGCCTCGCCGGGGGCGTGCACTCCTACCAGGCCGACGACCACATCAAGATCGTGTTCCCGGACCCGGACGGCACGCTGCGCGTCCCCGTCCACAACCCGGAGACGCTCGACCTGGAGTGGCCGCGCCCGTCGCCGCCCAGCCGCCGGTACACGATCCGCCGGTACGACGCCGAGGCGTGCGAGCTGGATCTTGACTTCGTCCTGCACGAGGGCGGGCTCGCGTCCGAGTGGGCCGCGGCGGCGGCCGTCGGCGACGAGGCCGTGATCGCCGGGCCCGCGGGCGCGAAGGCGTTCCCGCACCACCACGACCACTACCTGTTCGCGATCGACGCGACGGCGCTGCCGGCGCTCGGCCGCTGGCTCGAGGAGTCCCCGGCGGACGTGTCGGCGACGGTGGTGGTCGAGACGTCCGACGAGGCCGAGCACGCGTACCCGCTCGCCGCGCGGGACGGCGTCCGGATCATCCGGCTCGTCCAGGACGGCGCGGAGTCGCGGCTCGCCGGGACGGTCATGGGCCTGGAGCCCGCGCCCGGCGAGTCGTTCCTGGTCGCGGCCGGCGAGGCCGACGCGATCAAGCCGCTGCGGGCGTGGAGCAAGGGCCGGATGGGGGCGTACGTCACCGGCTACTGGAAGCGCGGAGTGGCCGACCTTGGCGCGTGACGTGCCCCGCCGGGTCACGATCCTGCTCGCGGCCCTCCTGGCCCTGGCCGCGCTGGCGTTCGCCAGCCTGTGCGTCGGGGCCGGGCGGGCCGGGCCGGGCGCGGTGTGGGAGGCGCTCACCGCCTACGCCGGGACGGACGAGCACGTGATCGTGCGCGACATCCGGGTGCCGCGCACGGTCATCGCCGTCTTCGTGGGCGCCGCCCTCGGGGCGGCCGGGACGCTGATCCAGACGCTGACCCGCAACCCGCTCGCCGAACCCGGCATCCTCGGCGTGAACGCGGGCGCCGGGTTCGCGGTCACGGTCGGCGCGGCGGCCGGGATCGCGGCGGCGCCGGCCGTGCAGCTCGCCCTCGCGCTGGCGGGCGCGGGCGCCGCGATGCTCGTCGTCTACGGCGTCGGCCGGACGTTCCCGCTGCGGCTCGTCCTGGCGGGGGTCGCGCTGACCTTCGTGCTGTCGGGGGTGTCGATCGCGCTGCGGCTGGCGTACCCGGACGCCCTGGACCGGTTCCGGTTCTGGTCGGTCGGGGCGCTCGCCGGGCGCGAGCGGGCGCCGTTCGAGCTGCCGCTGCTGGCCATCGGGCTGGCGCTGGCCGGGGCGCTGCTCGCGGCGCGCCCGCTCGGCGGCCTGGCGCTGGGCGAGAGCGTCGCGCAGGCGCTCGGCGCGCGCGTCGCCCGGATCCGGTTCGCGGCGCTCGCGCTGTTCACGGTGCTCGCCGGGGCCGCGACGGCGGTCGCGGGGCCGATCGCGTTCGTCGGGCTGATGGTGCCGCACCTCGCGCGGCGCGCCGCCGGCGGGTCGGTGCCGTGGCTGATGGCGTACACGATGGTGCTCGGTCCCGTGCTGCTGATCGCGTCCGACATCGGGTCGCGGATCCTGCTGCCGACCGGCGAGGTGCCGGTGGCGATCGTCACCGCGTTCGTCGGCGCGCCCGTCCTGATCTGGGCGGTCCGCCGGTACGGGGCGGTGGCGGCGTGAAGGCGGCGGGAGCGAAGGCGGCGGGAGCGAAGGCGGCGGGAGCGAAGGCGGCGGGCGGGGGCGCGGTCGTCCTCCGCGCGGGTCCCGTCACGGCGCAGCTGGAGCGGCGGACGCTCGCGGTGACGCTGGTGCTCGCCGTCGCGGGGCTGCTCCTCGGGATCGTCGGGCTGTGCCGGGGCGACGAGTGGGACTCCCCCGCGACGGCCCTGTCGGCGCTCGCGGGGCACGGCGACTCCGTCCTCGTCGTGCGGGAGTGGCGGCTGCCGCGGGTCGCCGCGGCGCTGGTGTTCGGCGCGGCGCTCGGCGCCGCCGGGGCGGTCTTCCAGAACGTCACCCGCAACCCGCTCGGCAGCCCGGACGTCATCGGGCTGGACGCCGGCGCGTACACCGGCGTGCTCGTGGCGATCACGGTGTTCGGCGGGTCGGCGGCGGGCCTGGCGACCGGGTCGGTCGCGGGCGGCGTGCTCACCGCCGCGGCCGTCTACGCGCTGTCGCTGGGCTCGGGCGTCGGCGGGCTGCGGCTCGTCGTCGTCGGCATCGCCGCGAACGCGATGCTCACCGCCGTGAACGCGTGGATCATCCTGCGCGCCGACCTGGACGTGGCGATCGCCGCGACGGGCTGGCAGGCGGGCTCGCTGAACGGGCTCGACTGGGCGGAGCTGCGGTTCCCGTTCCTGCTCTGCGGGGCGTTCCTGGCGCTGCTCGCCGTCCTGTCCCGCGCGCTGCACCAGGCGACGCTGGGCGACGAGGTCGCGGCGTCGTCGGGCGTGCACCTGAACCGGCTGCGGCTCCTGGCCGTCCTGGCGGGGGTGGGCTGCACGGCCGCGGTGACGTCCGCGTCCGGACCGATCGTGTTCGTGGCGCTCGCCGCGCCGCAGATCGGGCGCCGCCTCGCGGGCGCGCCCGGCGTGCCGCTGCTGCCGGCCGCGCTGACCGGCGCGCTGCTGCTGTCGGCCGCCGACATCGCGGCGCAGACCGTCCTCGCGCCCGTCCAGCTGCCGGTCGGCGTGGTGACGACCGCGATCGGCGGCACCTACCTCATCTGGCTGCTCATCAAGGAGGTGCGACGACCGTGACGGGTCGCCTGACCGCCCGCGACGTCACCCTCGCCTACGGCGACCGCACGGTGTCGCGGGACCTGGCCCTCGACGTCCCCGACGGGCGGTTCACCGCGGTCATCGGGACGAACGCGTGCGGCAAGTCGACGCTGCTGCGGGCGTTCGCCCGGCAGCTGTCCCCCGCGTCCGGGCGGGTGGAGCTGGACGGCCGGGACGTCGCCGGGTACCGCCCGAAGCCGTTCGCGCGCGAGATCGGCTTCCTGCCGCAGGGGCTCGCCGCGCCGGAGGGCATGCTCGTCCGGCAGCTCGTCGCGCGCGGCCGCTACCCGCACCAGACGCTGCTGTCGGCGTGGTCGCGGGAGGACGAGCGCGCGGTGGCCGCGGCGATGGACGCCGCGGGCGTCGCCGGGCTGGCGGACCGCCCGGTGGAGAGCCTGTCGGGCGGGCAGCGGCAGCGGGCGTGGATCGCGATGGTGCTCGCGCAGGAGACGTCGTACCTGCTGCTGGACGAGCCGACGACCTTCCTCGACATCACGCACCAGTACCAGCTGCTCGCGCTGCTCGCCCGGCTCCGCGACGAGGGCCGCACGGTCGTCGCCGTCCTGCACGACATCAACCAGGCGTGCCGGTTCGCCGACCACCTCGTCGCCATGCGGGACGGCCGTGTCGTCGCGGCGGGCGCGCCCGGCGACATCGTCGACGCGGAGCTCGTCAAGGAGGTGTTCGACCTTTCCTGCATCGTCGTGCCGGACCCCCTGACCGCCACCCCGATGATCGTCCCGACCCCCTGACCCGCGGCTCCCGCCGCGGGCGGGTACAGGAGTGGCACCGGAAGGTCAGTTGCTCGTAATCTCATCGTCACCCTAAGTTATTCCCGCAGGTAGTGCCCTAGTTGGCGAGCGGGAGGCGGGGCGATGGGCGAATGGAGCCGACCCGAGGACGCGGTGGCGATCGTGGGTGCCGCGTGCCGGCTGCCCGGCGGCATCACCGACCTGGACGGCCTGTGGGAGGCGCTGCTGCGGGGCGCCGACCTGGTCGGCGAGGTCCCCCCGGACCGGTTCGACGTCCGCCGGTTCGTGGACGAGCGGGTCCCGCGGCCCGACCGGAGCTACACCCGCGCGGGCGGCTTCCTGGACGACGTGAGCGGGTTCGACGCGGCGTACTTCGGCATCGCGCCGAAGGAGGCGGCGACGATGGACCCGCAGCAGCGGCTGCTGCTGGAGATGGCCGCCGAGGCGCTGGACGACGCGGGCATCGCGCCGGGCGCGCTCGCCGGGACGGACGCCGGGGTGTTCGTCGGGCTGTCCGACCCCGCCTACGGGACGCTGCAGGCGCTCGAACCGGGCGCGATGGGGCCCTACTCGATGTCGGGGGCGGCGCTGTCGATCGCGTCGAACCGGCTGTCGTACGTATTCGACCTGCGGGGGCCGAGCATGAGCATCGACACGGCGTGCTCGTCGGCGCTGGTGGCGGTGGAGCGGGCGGTGCGGGCCCTCGCGGAGGGGTCGGGCCGGGTGATGCTGGCGGGCGGCGTGAACGCGCTGCTCGGGCCGGGGCCGTACGTGGGGTTCAGCCAGGCGTCGATGCTGTCGCCGACGGGGCGGTGCCGGGCGTTCTCGGCGCACGCCGACGGCTTCGTCCGCGCCGAGGGCGGCGGCGTCGTGCTGCTCAAGCGGCTCGCGGACGCGATCGGCGACGGCGACCGGATCCACGCGGTCATCGTCGGCGCGGCGAGCAACAACGACGGCCGCACGATGGGGCTGGCGCTGCCCAACCCGGCGGCGCAGGAGGACCTGCTGCGGCGGGTCTACTCCGGCCTGGACGCCGACGACCTGGTGTACGTGGAGGCGCACGGGACGGGCACGGCGGCCGGTGACCCGGCGGAGTGCGAGGCGCTGGGGCGGGCGCTCGGCCGGCGGCGGACGCGGGGGCCGCTGCCGATCGGGTCGGTGAAGACGAACGTGGGGCACCTGGAGCCCGCGTCGGGGATGCCGGGCCTGTTCAAGGCGCTTCTGGTGCTGCGGCACGGCACCATCCCGCCGTCGCTGCACGCGGACGAGCCGAACCCGGCCATCGACTTCGCGGGGCTCGGGCTGCGCGTGGCGACGCGGGCGATGCCGGCGGGCGACCGCGCGCGGCCCCTCGCCGGGGTCAACTCGTTCGGGTTCGGCGGCGCGAACGCCCACGTCGCGCTGGCGCCGCCGCCCGTCCCGGCGCCCGTCCCGCCGTCCGTCCCGGCGGAACCGGACGGGCGGGCGCTGCCGGTGGTGGTGTCGGCGCGCAGCCCGGAGGCGCTGGACGAGGCGGTGGCGCGGGCGAGCGGGCATCTGGAGTCCGTCCCGGAGAGCGGCTTCTACGACGCCGCCTACACCGCGGCCCGGCGGCGCGGCCTGCACCCGCATCGCGCGGTGGTGCTGGCCGGCTCGGCGAAGGCGGCGGCCCGGGGGCTCGGGGACGCGGTGCGGGCGGAGGCGGTCGAGCACGGGCGGGTGGCGCTGGTGTTCTCCGGCAACGGCTCGCAGTGGGCGGGCATGGGCGCCGACCTGCTGGAGGACGCGGTGTTCCGCGCGGCGGTCGAGGCCGTGGACGTGCGGCTCGCGCCCCGGCTGGGCCGGTCGGTCCTGGACGGGCTCGCGTCGGTGCGGGCCGAGGGGCTGCGGGCGGCGGAGACGGCGCAGCCGCTGCTGTTCGCGGTCCAGGCGGGCCTGGCGGCGATGCTGGACGCGGCGGGCGTGCGGCCCGTCGCGGTGCTGGGGCACAGCGTCGGCGAGGTCGCCGCCGCGTACGTGTCGGGCGCGCTGTCGCTCGAGCAGGCGGCGCAGGTGGTCGCCGAGCGGAGCCTGGCGCAGGCGCCGACGCGGGGGCGGGGCCGGATGGCCGCGCTGGGGCTGCCGGAGGACGAGGCGCGCCGGATGCTCGCCGACCATCCGGGGCTGGAGATCGCGGCGGTCAACAGCGACCGGGACGTCACCGCGGCCGGGCCGGCGGACGCGCTGAAGGCGCTGGGCGCGCGGCTCGCGGCGGACGGGGTGTTCTTCCGCGAGCTGGACCTCGACTACGCGTTCCACAGCGCCGCGATGGACCCGGTCCGCGACCGGCTGTGCGAGACGCTGGCGGGGCTGCGGCCGGGCCGGGCGCGGGTGCCGATGGTGTCCGCGGTGACGGGCGGCCCGGTGGAGGGCCCCGAGCTGGACGCCGGGTACTGGTGGCGGAACGTGCGGGAGCCGGTGCGGTTCGCCGACGCCGCGGCGCGGGTGCTCGCGGACGGCGCGGACGTGCTGCTGGAGGTGGGCCCCCACCCGGTGCTGCGGTCGTACCTGCGGCGCGTGTCGGGCGCCGCGCGGGGGCGGACCGCGGTCGTCGGCACGCTGCGGCGGGGCGAACCGGGCCCGGCGCGGGTGCGGGACGCCGTCGCGGAGCTGGTCGCGGTCGGCGCGGACCTCGACTGGGGCGTCCACTTCCCGCGCCGCGGCGCGGTCGCGGACCTCCCGGCGTACCCGTGGCGCCGGGAGCGGTTCTGGGTGGGCGGCCCCGACACGTGGACGCAGCGGGGCGGCGCCAAGGCGACGGAGCATCCGCTGCTCGGGACGCGGCTCCCGGCGCCGGAGCCGGCGTGGTTCGGGGAGATGGACCCGGCGCGGGCGCCGTGGCTGCTCGACCACCGGGCGGCGGGCGCGGCGGTGATGCCCGCGACGGGCTACGTGGAGATGGCCGTCGCGGCGGCGCGGCTGGCGGTGCCGGGCGCGGCGGAGGCGGTGGAGGTCGACCGGGTCGAGATCAGCCGGGCGATGGTGATCCCGTCGGGCGCGGAGGCGGAGCCGGTGTGGGCGCAGACGTCGCTGTCCACCGAGACCGGCGTGCTCACCGTCGCGGGTTCGGACCGGTCGGGCGGGCAGCCGCGCGAGCACGTCCGGGCGCGGGTGCGCCCGCTGCTGCGCCCCGCCCCGGCGCCCCTGGACGCCGACGCGCTGCGGGCCCGCGCCGCCGAGCCGGTGGACGTCGCCGGGTACTACGCGGCGGCCGCCGAGGGGCACATGGTGTGGGGCCCGGAGTTCCGGGTGCTCACGGAGCTGCGGCGCGGCGACGGGGAGATCTTCGCCGCGTACCGGTGCCCGGCCCAGGCGGAGGGGGACTACCGGGCGCACCCGGTGGTCCTGGACAGCGCGCTGCAGGCGGGCGTCCTGTGGCTGGTGGACGAGCTGCGCGCGGGCACCGGGTACATGCCGGCGGCGATCGGCGCGGTGCGGGTGTGGGAGGCGCCGTCCGTGAACGGCCTGCTGCACGTCCGGGAACGGCCCCGCACCGAGGACGAGGTCTGCTGGGACATCGCGATCACCGACCTGGCCGGGCGGGTCGCGGTGGAGATCGAGGGGTGCCGGCTGCGCCGGATGCCCGCGCGGAGCCGGACGCCGCTCGCGCGGTACGCGACGGTGCTGCGGGCCGCGCCCCGGCCCGGGCCGGCCGCGGCGGCGCCGGCCGTCCCGGCCCGGGAGGTGCTGGCGGACGCGGAGGCGGCGATCGCGGCGCTGCGTCCGGCGTGGGACGAGCAGGGCCACGCGGCGCACGCGGACCGGCTGGAGGAGGTGTTCGCGCACACGCTCGCCCGCGCGCTCGCCGACGCGTTCGGGGAGCCGGCCGGCGGGCGGCCGCTGGACGACGTGCTGCGCGAGTGCGCGGTGCCGCACCTGCGCCGGATGGTGCGGGCGGCGGTGCCGCTGCTGGAGCGGCACGGTGTCCTGGAGGAGGACCGGATCCGGCCCGCGTGGTCCGCGCGCGACGTCGAACGCGCGCACCGCGACCTCCTCGAACGGAGTTCGTCGTTCGCGGCGCTGAGCGTCCTCGCGGTGTGCCGGTGGCGGGAGCTGCCCCGGCTGCTGCGGGGCGAGCGGCCGGCGGAGCCGGTGGAGTCCGGCGGCGGCGCCGAGCTGCTGCGGCAGGTCCGCGACGCGGGGCCGCTCGCGCTCCTGGCGGGGCGGGCCGTCGCGGCGGTCGCCGAGCGGATCGTGCGGCGGTGGCCCGCGGACCGGCCGCTGCGGGTGCTGGAGGTCGGCGCCGGGACGGGCGGCGCGACGGCGTCCGTCCTGCCGGTCCTGCCGCCCGACCGCACCCGGTACACGGTCACCGACCCGGACGGGACGTCCGTCGCGCAACTGGCGAAGCGCTTCGGCGACGACGGCCGCGTCGAGCACCGCGTCCTCGACCTCGACCGGGACCCGGCCGAGCAGGGCTTCGCGGCGGGCGCGTTCGACGTGGTCGTCGCGGCCGGCGGGCTCTACCGGGCGCGGGACGCCGCGGTCGCGCTGGACCGCCTGGCGGCGCTCCTGGTGCCCGGCGGGACGCTGCTGGCCGCCGAGCCGCACCGGCTCGGCCCGCTCCTCGCCGTGGACGGGCAGGCGGCGGACTTCTGGGACGTGACCGACCGCGGGCTGCGGCCGGACTCGCCGCTGCTCGCGCCGGAGCGGTGGGACGCGCTGCTCGCGGAGGCCGGTTTCGCCGAGGTCGCCCGGACCGACGACGGGGACCCGGCCGGCGGCGCGTGGGCGGACGGCGACCTGACGGTCGCGGTCGCGACCGCGGCCGGCGCCCCCGCCGCGGAACGCCCGGGTCCCGAGGAGCCGCCCGCGCCGGACGCCTCCGCGTGCTGGGTCGTCGCGGCCGAGGACGGGCCGTCCGGGCTGCCCCGCGCCCTGCGGGACGTCCTGGAGGCGCGGGGCGGCGCCGCGGGCGCGTGCCCGGCGAGCGGCGACCCGGAGCGGTGGCTCGCCGACGTCCCCGCCGACGCGCGCGCCGTCGGGTTCGTGCTCGTGCTGGGCGACGGCCCGGGCGGGCCCGCCGAGCGGGTCGCCCGGCGGCTCGCGGCGCTGCGGGCGGCGGCGCGGGCCGCCGACCGGCTGCCGGACGGCGCGGACGCCGCGCTGTGGGTGGTGGCGCGCCCCTGCGGGGCGCTGCCCGAACCCGCCCTCGACGGCGTCGCGACGCACCCGGAGGACGCGGCGGTGTGGGGCGCGGCGCGGACGCTGGGCAACGAGCAGCCCGGCCTGACGGTGCGGCGGGTGTGCCTGTACCCCGGCGGCGACGACGGCGCCGACGCCGGGCGGCTGGCCGCCGAGCTCCTGGCCCCGGACGACGAGGACGAGCTCGTCCTCGCGCCCCGGGGGCGGTTCGTCCCCCGGCTGGTGGAGGCGGAGCCGGCGGCCGCCGCGCGGCCCGCCGCCCGCGAACTGGCCGTCGACGATCCGGGGCTGTCCTTCGCCCTGGCCTGGCGGGAGGCGCCGGTGCGGGAGCCGGGCCCGGGCGAGGTGCGCATCGCGGCGCGGGCGATCGGCCTGAACTACCGGGACGTGATGCGGGCGGTGAACCTGCTGCCGGTCGAGGCGATCGAGAACGTCTTCGGCGGGCACGAGCTGGGTCTGGAGTGCGCGGGGATCGTCACGGCGGTCGGCGCGGGGGTGACCGCGGTGCGGCCGGGCGACCGGGTGACGGCGGTCGGGAACACCGGGTTCGGCGACCAGGTCGTGGTCGCCGACTGGATGGCGGCGCCCGTCCCGGACGGGATGACGTTCGCGGAGGCCGCCACGCTGCCGATCGCCTTCGCGACGGCCCTGTACTCCCTGGAGGTGTGCGCGCGGCTCCGGGAGGGCGAGACCGTCCTGGTCCACGGCGGGGCGGGCGGCGTCGGGCTCGCGGCGCTGCAGGTCGCCCGCGCCTTCGGGGCCCGGGTCGTCGCCACGGCGGGCACCCCGGTCAAGCGCGAGCTGCTGCGGGCGCTGGGCGCCGACCACGTGCTGGACTCGCGCAGCCTGCACTTCGCGGAGCGGGTGCGGGAGCTGACCGGCGGCCGCGGCGTGGACGTCGTGCTCAACTCGCTCGCGGGCGAGGCCGTCACCCGGAGCCTGGAGACGCTCGCGCACGGCGGCCGGTTCATCGAGCTGGGCAAGCGCGACATCTACGAGAACCGGCCGCTGCTGCTGCGGCCGTTCGGGGAGAACCTCGCCTTCCACGGCGTCGACATCGGCACGCTGCTGTGGAAGGCGCCCGAGGACGCGGCCCGGCACCTCGCCGCGCTCGCCGCCCTCGCCCGCTCCGGGGAGGTGCGGCCGCTGCCGCACACGCTGTTCCCGGCCGCGCGCGTCCAGGACGCCTTCACGCTGATGCGGCACTCGCGGCACGTCGGGAAGATCGTCGTGTCCCTCGACCCGCGCGACGAGCCGGTGCGGGTCCGGTCGCGCCGGACCCCGCCGCGGTTCGACCCGGAGGCGACGTACCTGGTCACCGGCGGGCTCGGCGGGTTCGGCGCGGAGACCTCCCGGTGGCTGGTGCGGCACGGCGCCCGGCACCTGGCCCTGGTCGGCCGGCGCGGCGCCGCCGCGCCGGGCGCCGCCGCGCTGCTCGGCGAGCTGGACGGGCTGGGCGCGCGGGCCCGCGCGCACGCCGCCGACGCGGCCGACGCCGGCGCGATGCGGCGCGTCTTCCGGGAGGCCGACGCCGCCGGGCGCCCGGTGCGCGGCGTCGTCCACGCCGCGATGCACCTGGACGACGCCCCGCTGACCGACCTGGACGACGAGCGGATCCGCGCCGTCCTGCACCCCAAGATCGCCGGGGCGGCGGTGCTGGACGGGCTGACCCGCGACCGGGACCTCGACCTGTTCGTCCTGTGCTCGTCGCTCACCACGATCGGGAACGTCGGGCAGGCGCCGTACGTCGCGGCGAACCTGTACCTGGAGGCGCTGGCCCGGCGGCGGCGCCGGGACGGGCTCCCGGCCCTCGCGGTGGGGCTCGGCGCGCTCGCGGGCACCGGCGTCCTCGCGACCGGCGACCGGGAGCGGGTCCTGGCCCGGGCCGGCATCGACTCGATCACCCCCGCCGAGGCGCTCGCCGCCGTCGGGGACATGCTCGCCGAGGGCGTCGACGTCGGCATGGTCGGGCGGTGCGACTGGGCGCGGCTCGGCCGGGTCCTGCCCGCGCTGCGCCGGCCGTGGCTGTCGCGGCTCGTGCCCGCCGGGCTGGAGGAGGACGACGCGAGCGCGACCGAGCTCGCCCGGCTGGTGGCGGGCGCGGGCGCGGACGAGGCGCACGCCCTCGTCGCCGAACGGCTCGTGCAGGTGCTGGCGGCGGTGCTGCTCACCCCGGCGGAGCGGATCGCGCACGACCGGCGGCTGGACGACTACGGCCTGGACTCCCTCATGGCGACCGAGCTGCTGTCCGCGCTGCGCGGCCGGTTCGGCGTCGAGATCCCGCCGATGGAGCTGCTGCGCAGCGGCGGGACGGTGAACGACATCGCGCGGCTCATCGTGCTGCGGCTCGGCGCCGCCGCCCCGGCCGCGCGCGCCGCGGAACCGGCGCCGCCCCCGCAGCGCCCCCAGGCCGTCCCCGCCCCGCGCCGGGGCGAGGGGTCCCCGTCACCTTCGCGCTGACCGCACGCGAAGCCGTTCCGCACCCGAGGAGGAAAGGTGGCCACGTCCGCCGTACCGATCCCGATGCTCGATCTCGTCCGCGGCGTCCTCGCCGACACGCTGACGCTCGACCCGGAGGAGGTCGCGCCCGACGCAAGCTGGGCCGACCTGCCCGGAATGGAGTCCCGCACCCTCTACGCCGCCGTGTACACGATCGAGGAGCGGCTGAACGTCGAACTACCGCTCGACCGGCTGATCATCACCAGGACGGTGCTGGAGCTGGCCGATCTGGTCCACCGCACCGTGCAAGGAGAGATGTCGCGATGAACGCCCCGCGCAGCCGGCTGGCCGCCGTGTCCGCGTACCTGCCGGAGACGACGATGACCACCGGGGAACTCGAGGACCGGGTCGCGGCGCGCAGCCCGGGGGCGGACTTCCCCCGGGGGCTCGTCGAGCGCGGCAGCGGCGTCCGGCGGCGGCACCTGGCCGCGCCCGGCGAGCTGCCGTCCGACCTGGCGGTCAGAGCGTCCCGGGAGGCGCTGGAGGATGCGGGGGCGCGCCCCCTCGACCTCGACCTCGTCATCTACGCGGGGGTGCTCGGCGACACCGTCGAGCCCGCCACCGCGCACGTCGTCGCCGCCAAGCTCGGCGCCGCCTGCCCGGTGTTCGACGTCCGCAACGCCTGCAACGGCTTCGTCAACGCGATCGAGATCGCCGACGCGTTCATCGCCCGGGGCACGCACCGCCGGATCCTCATCGCCTGCGGGGAGCTGCTCAGCTCCGGGACGCCCTGGACGGTCGCGAGCACCGAGGAGTTCTTCGCCGCGGCGGTGCACTACACGTTCTCCGACGCCGGGGCCGCGATGGTGCTGGAGGCCGGCGCGGAGCCGGGCGTCCTCGGCACCCGGTTCTCCGCCGAGTCCGCCGCCTGGCGGCTGGCCGCCGTCCCGGTCACGAACCTGACGTCGGACCCGGACGCCCCCGCGGCGGCCATCGGCCGGTTCGACTACGACTTCCTCGCGTTCGCGGACGCGTTCAACCGGCTCGACCTGGAGGCCCTGCACAAGCCGCTCGCCGAGGCGGGGCTCCGCTGGCGCGACTTCGCCGTCGTCTGCGTCCACCAGGCCGCGCTGCCCTACCTGTGGGCGTTCTGCGACCGCGCCGGGATCCCGCCGGACAAGACCGTGGTCACGATCGCCGACCACGGCAACGTCGCGTCCGCCACCCTGCCGCTGCAGCTCGCGCGGGCCGTGCGGGACGGCCGGGTCCGGCGCGGCGACCTCGTCGCGATGGTCGGGCTGGCGAGCGGCATCAGCGCCGGCATCGTCATCGCGCGGTGGTGACCCGGAGATGATCACAGAAGGGGCCCGGCTCGCGGTCATGTTCGACGCGCAGGTCCGCGCGCGGCCCGACACGGTCGCGTGCGTGACGGGCGGCCGCTCGCCCCGCAGCGTGACGTTCGCGGAGCTGGCCGTCCTCATCGACCGGACGGCGGCGGGCCTGCGCAGCGCCGGGGTGGAGGCCGGGACCCGCACGTCGGTGATGGTGCCGCCGGGCATCGAGCTGCTCGCGACCGTGCACGCGCTGCTGCGGATGGGCGCCGTCCCCGTGCTGATCGACCCGGCGCTCCCGCAGGCGGCGCTGCGGGCCTGCATGGCGGAGGCGGCGCCGGAGGTGTTCATCGGCGTCCCGGTCGCGCAGGCCGCCCGGGTCGCGCTCGGGTGGGCGCGCAGCTGCGTCCGCACCTCGATCACGGTCGGGCCGCGGCGGATGTGGCTCGGCCGCACCGTGCACCGGCTGCGCGCGGACGCGCCGCCCGCCCTGGAGACCGGGCCCGAACCCGAACCCGAGGACCTCGCGCTGATCGCGTACACGTCGGGGTCGACCGGGGTGCCGAAGGGCGTCCCGCTGCGGCACCGGCACCTGCTGGCGCAGGTGCGGATGCTCGACGCGACCCGGCCGCTCGAACCCGGCACGCGGGTGCTGTCGACGTTCCCGCCGTTCGCGCTCGGCGCGACCCTCCTGGGCGCCTGCGCGGTGTTCCCCGCCGTGGACGCGCGGCGCCCCGCGTCGGCCCGCCCGGACACCCTCGTCGGCGACATCCGCCGGTTCGGGGTGAGCGCGCTGTTCGCGCCGCCCGCGCTGCTGGACCGGATCGCCCGCTACAGCCTGACCGGCGGGCACTCGCTGGCGCCGGTCCGCACGGTCCTCACCGCGGGCGCGCCGCTGCCGCACGCGGTGCTCCGGCGGGCGCGCGCCTGCCTCCCGGCGCACGCGGAGCTGTTCTCCGCGTACGGGGCGACCGAGTGCATGCCGGTCAGCGTAATCGACGGCCGGGAGCTCGCGGCGACCGGCGACGCGACCGCGGACGGCGCCGGGACCTGCCTCGGCCGGCCGCTGCCGGGCCAGCTCGTCCGCGTCATCGCGGTGACCGACGAGCCGATCCGCAAGTGGAGCGACGAGCTGCTCGTCCCGGACGGGGCGATCGGCGAGATCACCGTCGCCGGGCCGACCGTCGCGGACCCGTACCTGGAGCGGCCGGGCGCCACCGCCCGCGCCCGCATCGCCGACGGGGACCGGACCGTGCACCGCATGGGCGACCTCGGCCGCGTCGACGCGGAGGGCCGGCTGTGGTTCGCGGGCCGCAAGGACGAGCGCGTCCGGACGGCGGACGGCGGCGAACTGTACACCGACCACGTCGAGCCGGTCTTCGACACGGTGCCGGGGGTGCGCCGCTCCGCCCTCGTCGGCCTCGGCTCGCCGCCCCGGCAGCGCCCCGTCCTGGTGGTGGAGCCCGAACCGGGCACCGGGCGGGCGCAGCGGGCGCGGCTGCGGGCCGAGCTGCTCGCGGTCGCGGCGCGGCGGCCGGGGACGGCCGCGATCCGCGACGTCCTGTTCAACTACGGGTTCCCGGTGGACGTGCGGCACAACAGCAAGATCCGCCGGAACGAGCTGGCGCTGTGGGCGGCGCGCGAGACCGCCCGCGAGGAGGCCCGCGACCCGGCGCGCCGGCGGGCCGGGGAGGCGCGGTGAAGGTCCTGGTGACGGGCGGCGGCGGGTTCCTCGGCGCGGCCGTGTGCCGGCGCCTCGCCGAGCGCGGCGACACGGTGCACGCGCTGCAGCGGCACCGGTCCGCCGCGCTGGACGAGCTCGGCGTCGTCCAGCACCTCGCCGACGTCCGCGACCGTGGCGCGGTGCTCGCCGCGGCGGAACTGTGCGACGCCGTCGTGCACTGCGCCGCGAAGGCGGGCGTCGGCGGCCGCGCCCGCGACTACGAGCACGTCAACGTGGACGGCACGCGGCACGTGCTGGAGGCGTGCGCGCGTGCCGGGGCCCGGCTCGTCCACACGTCGTCGCCGAGCGTCGTGCACGCCGGCCGCGACCTGGCGGGCGTGGACGAGTCCGTCCCGTACGCGCGGCGCTTCCTGGCCGCGTACCCGCGCACGAAGGCCGCGGCCGAGGGCCTGGTGCTGGGCGCGGCGGGGCGGCTCGTCCCGGCCGTGGCGCTGCGGCCCCACCTGATCTGGGGGCCGGGCGACCCGCACTTCCTGCCCCGGCTCGCCGCGCGGCGGCACCGGCTCTGGCTCCTCGGCAGGACCGACAAACCGGTCGACACCGTCTACATCGACAACGCCGCCGAGGCGCACGTCCGCGCGCTCGACCTGCTGGAGCCGGGGTCGCCGCTGGTCGGCCGCGCCTACTTCATCAGCCAGGGCGAGCCGCGGGGCATGGGGGCGTGGCTGAACTCGCTGCTGGCGGCGGCGGGGCTGCCGCCGGTGACGCGGCGGCTCCCGTTCGTCCGGCCCGCCTACGCCGCGGGGGCGCTGGTGGAGGCCGCGTACCGGCTGCCCGGCGTGCGGGGCGAGCCGCCGCTGACGCGCTTCCTGGTGAACCAGGCGTCCACCGCGCACTGGTTCGACCTCTCGGCCGCGCGCCGCGACCTCGGCTACCGCCCGTCCGTGGACACCGCGACGGGCCTCGCGCGGCTGGCCGCGCACCTGGAGCGGCGGCCGCTGCGGGCGGCCCGGTGAACCGGTTCCCGGAGTACCCGTTCGCGTCCCACCGGCTCGACCTCGGCGGCGTCCGGCTCCACTACGTGGACGAGGGCTCGGGGCCGCCGGTCCTGTTCGTCCACGGCAACCCGTCGTGGAGCTACCTGTGGCGGTGGCCGATCCTGACGCTCCGCGACCGGTTCCGCTGCGTCGCGCCCGACCACGTCGGGATGGGGCTGTCCGACAAGCCCGGCGAGGACCGGTACGCCTACACGCTGGCCTCCCGGGTCGACGACCTCGACGCCCTGGTCGAGTACCTGATCGCCGAGCGGGGCGCCCCGGAACGCGGCTGGACGCTGGCGATGCACGACTGGGGCGGCCCGATCGGCGCGGCGTGGGCCGCCCGGCGCCCCGAGCGCGTGGAGCGCCTCGTCGTCCTCAACACGGCCGCCTTCCCGAACCCGCACGGCGAACGGGTCCGCGTGCCGCTGCGCGTCCCGTTCCGGGTGCTGCGCGACACCCGGCTCGGCGAGCGGATGTTCCTGCGGCACAACCTGTTCGCGCGGCTCGCGACCCTGCCGCCGCTGGGGGTGCGGCGCCCGATGCCGAAAGCCGTCCGGGCCGCGTTCCTCGCGCCGACGGCCGACCCCGCGAACCGCCGCGCGATCCAGCGGTTCGTCCAGGACGTCCCGCTGCGGCCGGGCGACCCGGCGTGGCCGCTGCTGCACGGCGCGGGCGAGGCGCTCGCCGCGTTCGCGCACCTGCCCGTCCTCATCGGGTGGGGGCTGCGGGACGTCGTCCTCGACCGGGCGATGCTGGACGAGTGGCGGCGGCGCTTCCCCGCCGCGCGGACGCACGCCTACGAGGACGCGGGGCACTACGTCCTCGAGGACACCGGCTACCGGTTCCTGGTCGAGCTCCGCGACTTCATGTGCCGCTGACCCGGTCCAGCAGGGCGCCGACGTCCGGGGCGAGGTCGGCGTGCAGGACCGTGAGGCGCCCGCCGAGCCACTCCCGGCGCGTCCGGGCGCGCTGCACCTTCCCGCTGGTGGTGCGCGGGACGCCGTTGCGGCGCACGAGCACCACGCTCACCGGGACGCCCGCCGCGCCGCTCGCCGCGCGCCGGATCCGCCGCGCCGCCTCCGCGAGCGGCTCCCCGTTCCGCGCCCGGACCTCCTGGACGAGGACGAGGTGCTCGCGGCCGTCCCGCACGGCGAACGCGGCGCCCGCGCCCGCCGCCGGATGCGCGCGCCGCCCCGCCTCCTCCAGGTCGTAGGGGTGGACGTTGCGGCCGTTGACGATGACGATCTCCTTCAGGCGTCCGGTCACGTACAGGTCGCCGTCCAGGACGAAGCCGAGGTCGCCGGTGCGCAGGAACGGGCCGCGGCCGTCGCGCAGGCGGGCGCGGAAGGTGCGCCCGGTCGCCCGCTCGTCGCCGCGGTAGCCGAGGGCCACCCCCGCCCCCGCCGCCCAGATCTCCCCGACCCGGCCCTCCCCCAGTTCGGCGCGCGTCTCCGGGTCGACGATCCGCACCTCCGCGCCGGACGGACGGCCCGCGGCGACGAGCTCGGTGCAGGGGTCGGCGCACGGGTCGGCGCCGTCCGCGCGCACGGCCCGGCGGGCCTGCAGGGCCGCCGTGCCGAAGCGGCCGGCGACCGGGCCGCCCGCCGCCGTCATGCTCACCATCAGCGTCGCCTCCGCCAGGCCGTACGCGGGCGTCCAGCACCGGCGGTCCCAGCCGATGGCGGCGAACCGCCCGGCGACCGCGTCGAGGGTCGCGGGCCGGACCGGTTCCGCGCCGACCACCGCGCGCCGCAGGCACGAGACGTCCAGGCCCCGCGCGTCCTCGGGGCGGCAGCGGCGGGCCAGCCACTCGTACCCGGAGTCGGGCGCGACCGTCCACCCGGCCCGGTACCGGTCGATCATCTCCAGCCAGAGCGCCGGGCGCGCGAGGAAGGCCGTCGGGGAGGCCGCGACCAGGTCGCGGCCCGCGACGAGGGCGTGCAGGTACATGCCGACCAGGCCCATGTCGTGGAAATGGGGCAGCCACCCGGCCGCCGCGCGGCCCGCCGCCGCGCCGAGGCCCGCGGTGATGGCGGCGCAGTTGGCGAGGACGTTGCCGTGGGTGACCATCACGCCGCGCGGGCGGCTGGTCGATCCGGACGTGTACTGCAGGTACGCCACGTCGTTCTCCCCGGCGCCGCCGCGTCCCGGCGGAACGGCGCCGGCCGCGGCATCGCCCGGCGGGGCGTCGGTCGGCGGGGCGTCGGTCGCCGCGCAGCGCACGCGGCCGCGCAGGCCGGTCCGCGCCAGCCACTCGTCCAGCATCGCGAGGTTCGCCGCGTCGGTCAGGACGAGCCGGGCGCCGGTGTCGGCGAGGACGCCCTCGGCGCGGGCGAACGCGCGCGGATCGAGCGCGGGGAGCGGCGCCGGCACGGCGACCGCCCCGGCGTACAGGCAGCCGAAGAAGGCGACGAGGAACTCGGGCCCGGTCGGATGCAGCAGGACGACGGGTTCTCCGCGCGCGCCGCGCCCGGCCAGCCGCGCGCCCAGCGCCCGCGCCCGCCCGTCCAGTTCGGCGTAGGTCAGACGGCGGGTCTCGACCAGTTTCCCGCCCCGGGAAGCGACGAACGCGAACCACCGCTCGTCCCCGTACCGCTCGCTCCGCTCACGCAGGCACCGCACGAGATCCATCCGCTCCCCTTCGGTCACTAAGGGTAATGGTATCGTCATGGAGAGCCATCGGCGGGTCGATCATAGGCCCAAGCCGGGCAGCTACCGGGAAGGACGCCCGCGATGACGCGACCACTCGCCCCGTTGCGCCGCTTTCTGGTGCTCTTCGTGCCGGCCGTCGGCGCCCTCGCGGTCCTGGCGTTCGGGATGGCGCAGGGCGCGCTGCCCGCGTCGTTCGCGGTGTCGGGGCGGCAGATGCAGGTGTCGGCCGACGAGCTGTCGGGGCAGGGCTTCGGCCTGCACCCGGCCGTCGTCCGCACGGCCGACGGTGCCGACCACCCGGTCATGGTGCTGACGATGCGCTCGGCGCGGGTCCGCGGGCTGTGCCAGTCCGCGCACGTCGACACGCCCCTCGGCCGCTACACGGTGCGGCTCGGCGCGACGGACCCGGCCCGCGCCTCGCAGATCACCGGCCTCAGCATCTCCGCCACCCATGTCGACGCCGACGTCGACTTCACGTCCCTGCTGCTGAACCGGGACGCGGGCGGGCTCGGCACCGGCACCCCCGCCGACGGCTCCCCCGGCGACTTCGGCGTCGGCGCCGGGGGCTTCACCGTCACCGACGTCAAGGCCGACGCCTGGATGGTGGCGGGCGGCTCGTTCCAGGTGACGGGCCTGGACGTCTCCTTCGGGCGGGACGTCCCGGCATGCTTCTGAGCCGCCTGCCCGCGGGGCGGCGCGCCGCCGCGGCGTGGTGCGCCCGCCGCCCCTTCGCCGCGGGCCTGCTGGTCGCCGCGGCGGGCGCCGAGATCCTGCTGGTGCCGGTGGTCGGCACCGGGCTGATCGTCCACACCGGAGTCGGGGGCTACGCCGCCTTCCTGCTCGGCCTCTTCCTCGCCGCGCTGGGCGCGGCGCTCTGGTTCGCGCCCGAGCAGCGCGTCCCCGTCGCGCTGCTGACCGTCCTCGCCGCCCTCGCCGCGTTCGTCCTGACGAACCTGGGCGGCTTCCTGGTCGGCACCCTCGCCGCGATCACCGGCGCGTCCCTGGCGTTCGCGTGGACGCCGCCCGCCGACGACGGCCGACCCGGGCGGCGTCCACGCGGGGCTCGCGGGCCGGCGGTCAGACCGCCGCGCCGGCGAGCGCCGCCAGGTCGGTGAGGATCTCCGACGCGGTGACCGGGGCCAGGTCGCCGAGGCGGAGGGGCGCGGGCGGGGAGGGGCGGTGGTCGTCCGGCCGGGGGGCGAGCCAGACGGCCGTGAGCCGCTGGGTGTCGCCGGTCGCGTCCACGGCGCCGACCGCTATCCCCGGCGACAGGTTGACGACGAGGTGCCATCCGTCGGCCCGCCGGGAGATCCACCGTTCGAGGCCGGCGTCCAGCGGCTGCCCGCGCTCCCACCCCCGGCGGACGAGCGCCAGCAGCGTCCCGAACGGGACGTCGAGGCCCTCGAACCGCTCCAGCCGGTTGCCCTCGCGCTCCGCGTCGGTCAGCACGTGGACGGGCCGGGTCAACTGCTCGAACGGCTGCAGGATCTCGTAGTCGGCGAACACCTCCGCCCACGCCGGAAGGGTGTCCCCGAGGTGGAGCGGATGCGCGATTCCGACACCGGCCGACTCCGGAAGGACGAACGTCTCGTCGTCGGCGTCGGCGAACGTCCCGTCCTCGGCGACCCGGAACGACGCCGTCGCGCCGCCGTCCTCGGCCAGCCACACCAGGCGGCGGGCCAGGTGCCCCACGAGCGGGTGCCCGACCAGGTACGTGCGGAACTCGGCCGCCGTCCAGCGCCGCCCGGTGACGAGCGCGCGTTCGAGGCGGAGCAGCGCGTCGGACGCGGCGCCGCGCACGTCCTTCTTCAGCACGGCGAACGCCTTGTGGGCTGCGGGCGCCAGCTCCGGATCGTCCTTCGCGCCCGGCTTCGGCAGCGCCTTGCGGACCTTGCCCGCCTCGTCCACCACGAACGGCTTGAGCTGCTCGTCGAACCCGACCGTGAACCGCCACGGACCGTAGTCGAGCGCCATCGCGCCGTTTGCGTCCAGGCCGAACGCCGGGACGAGCCGGTCCGCGAGCTGCTCGGCGGTGAGGCCGAGGCCGTCCGCCACCTCCTGCACCTTCTCCTGCGCGCGGGCCCGCAGCCCCTTGAACTTCACCTTCCGCGAGATCGAGTCCAGGTGCGACAGCGCCAGGCCGGTGCCGATCTCGGCGAGGACGTCCAGGCCGGTGACGGCGTTCCTGTGGCCGCCCTCCCCCGGCCACGCCCGGATCACCGGGGAGAGCATCCGCACCGTCTCGTCGTCCCCGGTGCGGCCGAGCTGCGTCAGCGCCCACGCCTCCTTCGGCGGCGCGCCCGCGTCCCGCCACCGGCGGAAGAGGGCCCGGCCGAAGTCGGCGAGGGACGCCGGATCGACGACGGCGAGGACCTCGTCGAGCAGGCCGGACGCGTCCGCCAGGCCGATCAGCTCGATGAGGGCCCGGGTCTCCCGCGCCGGGACCGCGCGCTCCCGGTCCTTGAGCAGGACCTGCGGGAGCACGGACGGGTCCGCCCAGGCGCCCGCCTCCGGCCGCTTGACCAGGCCCGTGCGCGCCGGGTGGGCCGCCAGCATCGCGCGCAGCCCGCCGGACGCCTCCGGGCAGGCGGCGGCGACCGCGTCCGGGCCGTGCTCGGCGGCGAGCCGGCGCAGCACCCGCTCGGCCTGCCCCCGCTTCTTCGCGGCCTTGCCGAGCGCCCGCACCGCGAGGTACGGCACGGTGTCGAGCCCGTGGTGGAGGAGCCACGCGTCCGCCGCCCGCCGGCCGCTGCCGTCCTCCCGGGCGAGCCGGTCGCACATGAACTCGGCGATGCCGCAGCTCAAGAACGGCACCAGCAGGTCCGCGTAATCCCAAGGGGAGTGGCCGGCGTACCAGAGCACTCGCTCGAGGGTCGCGGTCCCGTGCCGCGCCACCACGGCCCGGCGCCAGTCCCGGTCGCCGACCGTCAGCCAGGCGCCCTTCGCCAGCAGCTCGCAGGCCTCCTCCGACGCGGGGCCGTCCGCCGTGAGGACCTTCCGGTACCGGTCGTCCGACGGCACGACGGAGGCGACGTCCGCCGCGAGCCACGCCTCGCGGAGCCCCTCCGGCCAGCGCGCCCGGACGGGCGGCACCGGGACGTCCGCCCGGAACGTCTCCGGCGGCCCGCCCCACGGCGGCGCGGCCAGCACCGCCGGGATCTCGGCGGCGGGCGCGTCGGGAACGCGGGCGGCCGTCTCGGTGAACGGCTCGACGGCCGCGCGCACCGGCCCGGGGAGCGCCGGCAGGGCGGCGACGGCCGTGTCGAGGTGCGTCCGGACGTGGTCGCCCAGCTGCTCGGCGAGGCCGCGGCCCGCGAGCAGGCGCATGGCGCGCACGGGGAACCGCCGCATCGCCTCCTGGAGCGCGCGGCGCGCGTACTTGTCGGCGCGGCGGTCCAGCAGCGCCTCGAACGCCGCGTCGGACGGCAGCAGCGCCACGGCCCGGAAGATCTGCTCGCGGTCGCGGCTGTCCAGGTGGCCGACATCGAGGCTCTCCAGGAGGAACGGCAGCACGTCCAGGCCGAGGCCGTCGACGAGGGTGGCGAGCACGTCTCTGCTCGCCTCGCCCCAGGAGAGCGTGACGTTCGCGGTGCGCAGGTGCTCGGCCGTCCCCACCGAGCACAGCGCGAGCGGTTTGTACCTGTGGCGGTCGGCCTCGGCGAGGGACTCCGCCACCCAGTCGTGCCGGTTCGGCACCAGGTAGGCGGCGAGGAGCCGCGTCGCCGGGGTGGCGCGGTGCGGGTCGAGGGCCTCCTGCTCGGCGTCGCCGGCCGCGGCGAGCAGGCCCCGCACCCGCCGCAGCGGGAGCGGCCCGGGCCGGTTCGGGTCCCCGTCGTCGCGCGCCGCGCGGACGGTGAACCGGCCGCGCCACCCGCCGCCCCCGGCCATCGTCCTGACGGTCGTCCGGGACGTCTCGAGGAGGGCGCGCCCGGCGAACCCGGGGCCGTGCGCGACCGTCCAGGCGTCGACGAACGTGCGCCACACCGGTGTCTTGAGATCCCCCACGGCGTGCCGCACGAGCTTCGCGACCACCGCGGCGCCCACCGGGTCGGGCGTCCCGTCCCGGTGCCGCCGGACGGCCTCCGCGATCTCCGCGGTCGGGCGGCCGCCCGCCAGCATCGCCTCGACGACGCCCTCGCTTCCGGCGACCAGCCGCGCGGCGGCCTCAGGCGCGCCGGGGGCGGCCTCGGGCTCGGACACGGGGGCGCCGCCGCGCCGGGGGTGCACGGACCGCAGCCACTCGTCCGGCAGGGTCAGGAGGTCCTCGTCGGGCAGGACCTGGAGCCGATCGTTCATGTGCCCTCACCGTAAGGGATCAAGTGGTCGAGAACGGAGCGAACCGGGAGGTCAGCGGGCGGCATCGCGCAGCGTCTCCAGGTCGGCGATGATCTCGGACGCCGCCACCGGGTCGAGGTCGCGCAGCGAGGGCGGGGTGCTCCGCGCCCCCCAGTACCGCCCGGGCGCGGCCGCGAACCGCACGTCCTCGAGGAGCTGCACGTCGCCGGTCGCGTCCGGGAAACCGATGGTGAAGCCGGGGTCCAGGTTGACGACGGCGTACCGGTCGGCGCCGGCCCTCCGGGACATGTACTCCTGGCTGCCGCCGTCCCCCGGCTCGGCGCGCTCCCAGCCGCGCTTCTCCAGCCCGAGGACCGTCCCGAACGGCACCTCCAGCCCCTCGAACCGCTCCAACCTCCCGCTCTCCCGCTCCGCGTCGGTCAGCGCGTGGACGGGCCGGGCGAGCTGCTCGAACGGCTGCAGGATCTCGTAGTCGGCGAACACCTCCCCCCACACCGGAAGGGTGTCCCCGAGGTGGAGCGGGTGCGCGATCCCCACCCGGGCCGACTCCGCGAGGTCGAACGCCTTGTCGTCGGCGTCGGCGAGCGTCCCGTCCTCGGCGACGCGGAACGACGCCGTCCCGTCCGCGGTGTCGGCGAGCCACACCAGGCGGCGGGCGAGGTGCCCGGCGAGCGGGTGCCGGACGAGGTGCGCGCGGAACTCGTCCGGCGTCCAGCGGCGGCCCTCGACCATCGCGCGTTCGAGGCGGCGGAGCTGGTCGGCCGCGACGGTCCGGACGTCCTTCTTCAGCGCGGCGAACGCCTTGTGGGCGGCGGGCGCCAGCTCTGGATCGTCCTTCGCGCCCGGCTTCGGCAGCGCCTTGCGGACCTTGCCCGCCTCGTCCACCACGAACGGCTTGAGCTGCTCGTCGAACCCGACCGTGAACCGCCGCGGACCGTAGTCGAGCGCCATCGACCCGTCCGCGTCCAGGTCGAAGTGCGGGACGAGCCGGTCCGCGAGCTCGTCGAGGGACAGCCCGCGCGCCTCCGCCACCTCGGCGATCTTCTCCTGCGCGCGGGCCCGCAGCCCCTTGAACTTCACCTTCTGCGAGATCGAGTGCAGGTGCATCAGCGCGACGTCGGAGCCGATGCCCGCGAGGACGTCCAGGCCGGTGACGGCGTACTTGTGGCCGCCCTCCCCCGGCCACGCCCGGATCAGCGGGGCGAGCCGCCGGACCGCCTCGTCGTCGCCGGAGCCGCCGAGCTGGGCGAGGGCCCAGCTCTCCTTGGACGGGCGGCCGAGGTCGAGCCAGTGGGCGAACACGCTCCAGCCCAGTTCGGCGAGCGAGGCGGGCTCGAACGCCGCGCGCAGCTCGTCCAGGCCGTACGGGACGGGCAGGGCCAGCAGTTCCAGGAGCCGCGGGACGTCGGCCTCCGGGAGGGCGCGGTCCCCGCCGCGCAGCAGCACCTGCGGCAGCGCCGCCTGCCGCACCCAGTCGCCGACCGCGGGCCGTTTGACCAGGCCGGTCTGCACCGGGTGCGCCGTGAGGAGCGTCCGCAGTTCGTCCGCCGCGCCGGGGCACGCGGCGGCGACCGCGTCGGCGCCGTGCCGGGCGGCGAGCCGGCGCAGCGCGTGCTCGGCCGCCCGGCGCGGCTTCCCCGGCCGGCCCAGCGCGGCCGGGGCGAGGTACGGGACGGCGTCGGTGCCGTGCAGGTCCAGCCAGGCGACGGCCGTGGCCGCGCTCTCGCCTCCGCGGAGCAGGTCGTCGGCGGCGCCCGCCGCGACCGGGGCGCTCAGGAACGGCAGGTACAGCCCGGCCGCCCGGACCACCAGGTCGTGGGCGTCGACGCCGTACCGGGCGACGACCGGTTTCATCCAGCTCTCGGCGTACACGAAGCGCACCAGCTTGGGCAGGACGGGGCGGACGACGTCCTCCGGCCCGAACAGCAGCAGGTTGCCCAGTTGCATACGTCCCAGGAACCGGTCCGTCCCGGCGGCGAGGTCCGCCCAGTCGGGTTCGGGGACGAGCCGCTCCATCTCGCTCGTGTCGGCGGCGAGCCACGCCTCCCGCATCCCGGCGGGCCAGGCGACGCGCGGCGCGGGCGGCTCCAGGCCGGGCGCCGCCGGCTTCACCGGCCGCTTCCAGGGCGGCGGCGCGGTCAGGCACGCCGGGAGGTCGGCGGCCGGCGCCTCCGGGACGCGCGGCGCCATCGCCGCGAGGATCGGCTCGACGGCGGCGCGGGCGCCGTCCGGCAGGTCCGGCAGCGCGGCCGCGAAAAGGTCGGCGTGCGCGCGGACGTGCCCGTCGAGCAGCTCGGCCGCGTCGCGGTCGCCGGCGTCCGCCAGGAGGCGCACGGCGCGGTGGGGGAACCGCCGCATCGCGTCCATCAGCGCGCCCCGGCCGTGCCGGTCGTCCCGCCGGTCCAGCAGCGCGCGGAACGCGTCGTCGGTCGGCAGCACGGCCACCGCGTCGAAGACGCACTTGCGGAGCTCGCCGCCCTGCCGGCCGTCCGCCACCGCGTTCAGCAGGTACGCCAGCACGGCCGTGCCGATGCCGTCGGCGAGCGTCGCGATCGTGCCGGTGGACACCCGGGCCCGCCGAGAGCGCGGCAGCAGCCCGTCGAGCTGGGACGGCCGGCCCAGCGAGCACAGCACCAGCGTATCGAGCCGCTCCCAGCGGGGGCCGGCGGCGAGGAGCTCGTCGACCCGGTCCTGCCGGTCGGGAAGGAGGTACGCGACGATCCACGCCCCCAGCACCTCCTCCTCGGCGGGCCAGTGGACGGCGTCCAGCCGCTCGGCCGCCGCCGCGTACCCGGCGTCGTCGGCCGCCGCGAGGAACGCCCGCACCCGCCACAGCGCCTCCTGCTCGGGCTCGCCCAGGCCGCGGGGCATCCGCGTCCCGTTGTGGAACCGCCGGTCGGCGGCCAGCACCGCCTTGCACCGCTCCACGACGGCCTCGGCGGCGAAGGCGAGCCCGTGCTCGGCGACCCACGCGTCGACCAGCGTCCGGAACGCCACCGCCTTGCGCTCGTACTTCCACTCCGCCTTCACCGCGGCGGCCGCGACCGCCGCCGCCCCCACCGGGTCGGGCTCCCCGGCGAGGTACCGCCGGGCCGCGTCGACGGACTCCCCCTCCCCCGCGGGCGCCCGCATGAGGCTCCGCGCCTCCGCCGGGTCGGCGGGCCTCACCGCCGCGGGCACGCCGCCCCGGCGGGGGTGGATGTACCGGAGCCACGCCTTCGGGAAGTCGAACACGTCCTCGTCCGGCGCCACGGAGTTCTGCTGATCCTTCATAGCGGGTCAACGTAGGGCATGCCGCCGACGTCGGCGGGGCCACCGGAACGCCCGGCGGCCGGATGCGGGACGATGGCGGTCCCGCGAAAGAGGAGGTCGGAGTGGAGATCGGGGACGGGACCCTGGCGGTGGGCGCGGGACGCCCGCCCGCGGAGAAGTTCGCGCCGACGCTGCCGGGACCGGCGTTCGCCGCGCACTACCACCTGCCCGGCGAACCGTCCGGGCCCTACACCTACGGCCGCGACGCCAACCCGACGTGGACGCTGCTGGAGACCGCCATCGGCGAGCTGGAGGGCGGCGCCGAGGTGTCGGTGTTCTCGTCCGGCATGGCGGCGATCGCGGCGGTGCTGCTCTCCCAGGCGCGGGCGGGCGACGCGGTCGTCCTGCCGACGGACTGCTACCAGACGACGCGGTCGCTGCGGGACCGGCTGGAGTCCTACGGCGTCGAGGTCCGGATGGGCCCGACGGCCCGCGACGCCCAGCTCGACCTGCTCGACGGGGCCCGCCTGGTCTGGCTGGAGACCCCCTCGAACCCGAACCTGGACGTGTGCGACGTCGCCCGCATCGTCGAGGCGGCGCACGCGGGCGGCACCCTCGTCGCCGTCGACAACACCCTCGCCACCCCGCTCGGGCAGCGCCCCCTCGACCTCGGCGCCGACTTCTCCGTCGCCAGCGACACCAAGGCGATGACGGGCCACGGCGACCTCCTGCTCGGGCACGTCGCCACCCGGGACCCCGGGCTGGCCGAGAGCGTCCGGTGGTGGCGCAAGACGGTCGGCGCGATCCCGGGGCCGATGGAGGCGTGGCTGGCGCACCGGTCCCTCGCGACCCTGCAGCTGCGGCTGGACCGGCAGTCGGCGAACGCGCTCGCGCTCGCCGAGGCGCTGCGCGACCGTCCCGAGGTGTCGGGGCTGCGGTACCCGGGCCTGCCGGACGACCCGTCGCACGCCCTCGCGTCCCGGCAGATGAAGCGGTTCGGCTGCATCGTGTCGTTCACGCTGCCCGACGAGGAGTTCGCCGAGCGGTTCCTCGGCGCCCTCGCGCTGGTGACGCAGGCGACGAGCTTCGGCGGCGTGCACAGCTCGGCGGAGCGGCGCGGCCGGTGGGGCGGCGACGCGGTCGAACCGGGCTTCGTCCGCTTCTCGGTCGGCGTGGAGGACACCGCCGACCTCGTCGCCGACGCCCTGCGGGCCCTCGACGCCGCCCGGACCTGACCGGCGGGGGCTGATCCGGCGGCGGGCGGGTAGGCAGCCGGGCGTGGGGGATGCGCGCGACCGGGCGGCCCGGAGACCGGGCGGCCCGGGATGAGCTCCGAGGCCGACGTCGTCATCGCGGGCGCCGGCCCGGTCGGTCTCGTCACCGCGCTGCTGCTGGCCCGGTCCGGGGTGTCCAGCGTCCTGCTGGAGGCCGCGGACCGCCGCGAGACGACCGGGTCCCGCGCGATCTGCTTCCAGCGGGACGTCCTGGACGTCCTCGGCCGCGCCGGCTGCGGCGACGACCTCGTCGCCCGCGGGGTCACCTGGACGACGGGGCGCACCTACTACCGCGGCACCGAGCTGTTCGCGGTGTCGTTCCCCGACCCGGGCGAGGGCGTGACGCCGCCGTGGATCAACATCTCGCAGTCCGAGGTGGAGCGGCGCCTGTGCGGCCTCGCCGCCGCCGAACCGCTGGTCGACCTGCGCTACGGGCACCGGGTCGTCGCGCTGGAGCAGGACGCCGCGGGCGTCGAGCTGACGGCCGCGAACGGGGCCCGCGTGCGCGGCGGCCACGCCGTGGGCGCCGACGGCGCGCACAGCACCGTCCGCCGCCTGCTGGGCGTCGCCTGGCCAGGCCGCTCGTTCGACGACCGCTTCCTCATCTGCGACGTCCGCGCCGACCTGCCGTTCCCGAACGAGCGCCGCTTCCACTTCGACCCGGTGTGGAACCCCGGCCGGCAGGTGCTGGTCCACCAGTGCCCCGACTCGGTGTGGCGCATCGACTGGCAGGTGCCCGAGGACTTCGACCTGGACGCCGAACGCGCGTCGGGCGCCCTCGACGCCCGGATCCGCCGGATCGTCGGCGACGCCCCGTACGAGCTGGTGTGGACGACCGCCTACCGGTTCCACCAGCGGTGCGCCGCGGCGTTCCGCGCGGGGCGCGCGTTCCTGGCGGGCGACGCGGCGCACGTCTTCGCCCCGTTCGGCGCGCGCGGCCTCAACTCGGGCGTCCAGGACGCCGAGAACCTCGCCTGGAAGCTCGCCTTCGCGCACCGGCACGGCGCGCCCGACGCCCTGCTCGACACCTACGACGCCGAACGCCGCGCGGCGGCGCTGGAGAACCTGCGGGTGACGGCCCGCACGATGGAGTTCCTGGTCCCGCAGACGCCGGAGCAGCGGGAGCGGCGGGTCCGCACGCTGGAGCGGGCGCCGCACGACCCGGACGCCCGCGCGGCGATCGACTCCGGGAAGCTCGCCGAGCCGTTCCGCTACGCCGGCTCCCCGCTGACCACGCCGTCCGGCACGTCCCTGCCGGGGTCCCTCTGCCCGGACGCCCCGTGCGTCCTCGACGGCGAACCGGCCCGGCTCCGCCGCGTGTTCGGCACGGGCATGACCGTCCTCGTGCCCGCCCGCCACGCGGCCGCCGTCGCGGCGGACGTCCCCTGCCGGGTCCTCGCGCTCGAAGACGTCGGCGCGGAGGCCGCGCTGCCCCCGGACGGCGCGGTCGTCGTCCGCCCGGACGGCCACATCGCCGCCGCCTTCCCGGCCTTCGACCCGGCCGCCGTCCGCACCGCCCTCCACCGCGCCTGCGCCCGCCCGCCCACCTGACGGCCCCCGAAGCGCTCCGCCTTCGCGCCGCGAGTGCGCCGCTCGCCCCCGGCCGGGTGGCCGGACGCGTGAACGACGGACCGCCACCGCACAACTCCTCGACGACGGCTTGGACGGGCGCGACCCGCACGTCGTGTCCGCCGGGGACCAGCTTCGGGTCAGGGGGTGGGGAGGGCGGGGCTGGGATCCTCGTCGGCCGGGGCGGGGGGCGCGGGACGGTCGTGGTCGGGGCCGTCGCGTTCGGCGCGCAGGCGCTTGCGGTGGGCTCTGCGGCGGAGGGCCGTGACGAGGGCGATGGCGGCGCCGGCGCCGATCCCGAGGACCGGGAGAAGGGCGGCGAGAAGCAGGCCGCCGCCCAGCGCGAGGAGGCCGCCGGACGGGTCGCCGATCGCGTACCGGGACAGCGCGCCGGACGAGCAGGTGATCTCGTGGTCGCCCGCCCGCGTCACGTCGATGGTGTAAAGCAGCGCCCAGGTCTCGTCGCGGGTGAGGAACACGTCGGTCCCCGGGTCGGTGAGGCGGGGGTCGCCCGGCCCGGTGATGCCGCACGTCGGGCCGGGCGACCGGCCCGGGTACATGACCCAGATCGCCTTGTCGCTCCCCGGGTCGAGGCGCAGGGTGACGGTGTCGCCGTTGGCGAACCGGTCGCCGGTGCCGACCGCGCCGATCGCGCCGTCGAGCCGGTACGCGCCGATGACCGTGCCGAGCACGGTCAGCACGACGGCGATCGCGGCCGCCGCGGCGTACCAGGCGCGGCGGGGCCGGAGTTCGTTCGCCGCTTTCTGCGGCAGATCGGGCTGCATCGCCATAACTTAGACCGGCCGCCCGAAGGCGGGCACGGCCGGGACCGTGGGGGCGCCGGCCCCGGTCGGCAAGGCCGTGCGGGCGCCGCGGCGGCCCGCCGTCCCCGGGCGCGTGCCGGTGCGCTCGTCCAGGTCAGGCCCATGGCAGGGTCGATGCGTGGACGAACTGATGACGGCCGCCGTTCTGGTGGGCCACGGGGAGCCGGATGTCCTGCGGGTGCGTCACGATGTGCCCGTTCCGCGGCCGGGGTCCGGGGAAGTGCTGGTGCGGGTGAGCGCCGCGGCGGTGAACAACACCGATATCTGGACCCGGGAGGGCGCCTACGGGCTGCCGGGGCGGCCGGACGCCCGCGCGGGGTGGCGGGGCCCCATCGCGTTCCCCCGCATCCAGGGCGGCGACATCGCCGGGACGGTCGCCGCCGCCGGCCCCGGCGCGCCCGGCGGCCTCATCGGGCGGCGGGTGCTGGTCGATCCGGCGCTGTACCGGGACGAGGGCGCGCAGGCGCCGCCCGTCGGGCTGCTGGGCAGCGAGGCGGACGGCGGGTTCGCCCAGTACGTCGCGGTGCGGGCGGACCGGGCCCACGACATGACCGGGTCGCCGCTCTCGGACGAGGAGCTGGCGTGCCTGCCGGTGGCGTACGGCACCGCGATGGGCATGCTCGAACGCGTCGGGCTCCGGGACGGGGAGACGGTGCTGGTCACCGGCGCGTCCGGCGGGGTGGGGCTGGCGCTGGTGCAGCTCGCGGCGGCCCGCGGCGCCGCCGTCGTCGCGGTGACGGGCCGCGCCCGGGCCGAGGAGGTCGCCGCCGCCGGCGCGGCCCACGTCGTCGCCCGCGACGAGGACGACCTCGCCGCGCGGGTGCGGTCGCTGTGCCCCGCCGGGCTCCCGGTGGTCGCGGACGTCGCCGGGGGCCCCCTGCTCGAACGGCTGCTGCCGCTGCTGGCGGACGACGGGCGGTGGGTGATCGCCGGGGCGGTCGCCGGGCCGGTGGTGCCGTTCGACCTGCGGCGCCTCTACCTGCACAACCGGCGGCTGATCGGCTCGTCGATGCACACCCGCGAGCACTTCGCCGAGCTGGTCCGGATCGCCCGTGCCGGGCTGGTCAGGCCCCGCATCGCGGGACGGCACCCGCTCACCGGGATCGACCGGGCGCAGCGGCAGTTCGCCGAGGGGCGGTACACCGGCAAGATCGTCGTCCGCCCCTGACGCCGCGCGCCGCTACTGGGTGGCGATGGCGATGCACCGGCGCAGGACCGCGACGGCCTCCGGGTCGCCCTCGATCCGCACGTCGCCGCCGCGGTTCCAGACCCAGCGCAGCAGGGCGTCCGGCGGGCCGGTGAGGGTGACGTCGGCGGGGCCGCCGCCGGGGCCGTCCTGGACGTCGAACAGGTCCGGGCCGGACCGGACGGCCCACGCCGCGCCGTCCGTCCGCAGCGCGTACGTCCGTTCGGGGGCGCCGCCGAGGACGCCGGTGAACTCCTCGCTCCACTCGGCGACGGCGTACGCCACGCAGACCTTGAGGAGTTCGTCGATGCCGTCGGCGGCGAGGTCGGGCGGGACGTCGCCGACCGGGCGCCCGGCGCCGAGTTCGGCGTCGATGCGGTGGATCAGCGTCTCGTGCGCCATGCGGCGCATCAAGAAGCCGACGGTCTGGTCGGGGCCGTACCAGGTGACCGACGGGTCGCCGGGCGCCCGGGCGGCGAGCTCGCCGCGCAGGTCGGGGTAGGACCGGTCGAGCAGGGCGAGCGGGTCCTCGGCGGCGAGCCCGGGCGGGGGCCACGGCTCGGGCTCGGCCCCTTCCCGGACGGTGCGCGCCTTCTCGAGGTACACCTCGCCGACGTGGCGGGCCAGGTCGGCGACGGTCCAGCCGGGGCAGGTGGGGACGGGAGCGGAGAGGCCGGACGCGGCGGCCGCGCGGAAGCGGGCAAACTCGTCGTCGAGGTGGCCGAGGAAGCGGGCGTGATCCATGCCGGGCATCCCAGCAGGTCCCGCCGTCTTGATCAACACGAGCGGGTCGAGCGTCCGGTGCGGGGTCTCCCGGCCGGGCACGGCGCGGCCTGGACGCGGCCCGCCGAGGCGCGCCGCGCGCCGGAGGACGACCGGACGTGCGCGCGGCCGCCGGGGGAACACGCGGGAACCGTGCGGGGAAGGCGATCATCTCAGTCACGTGATGACGAGTCAGGAGCCAACGGGGGCGCGGAACTTCAACGTCGATCTGCGCGGGATCGTCGACCTGCTGAGCCGGCACCTCTACAGCAGCCCCCGCGTCTATGTGCGGGAGCTGCTGCAGAACGCGGTGGACGCGATGACGGCGCGGGGCGCCGGGACGGACGCGCCGATCCGGTTCGAGACGGGGAACGGGGAGCTGCGGGTCGCCGACGCGGGCGTCGGGCTGACCGAGCCGCAGGTGCACGAGCTGCTCGCGACGATCGGCAATTCGTCGAAGCGGGACGAGCTGGGACTGGCGCGGCACGACTTCCTCGGGCAGTTCGGGATCGGGCTGCTGTCGTGCTTCCTCGTCGCCGACGAGATCGAGGTGGTGACGCGCAGCGCGGCCGTCCCGGACGCCCCGGCGGTCGTGTGGCGCGGCCACGCGGACGGGCACTACACCGTGGAGCCGGGGCGGCGGGACGAGCCGGGGACGACCGTGGTGCTGCGGGCCCGGCGGGACTTCGGGCACTGGCTGGAGGCGTCCACGGTCCGGGAGCTGGTGCGGCACTACGGCGCGCTGCTGCCCTGCGACGTGCGGGTGGACGGCGAGCGGGTCACCGAGCCGGCCGCGCCGTGGGAGCGGGACCGCGGCGAGCTGGTCGCGTACGGGACGCGGGTGCTGGGCGCGGAGCCGTTCGACGCCGTCCCGCTGGAGGTGCCGGAGGCGGGGCTGCGGGGCGCGGCGTTCGTCCTGCCGTACGAGAGCAACCCGAGCGAGCGGGCGACCCACCGGGTGTACCTGAAGCGGATGCTGCTGGGCGACCGGGTGGAGGGCGTGCTGCCGGAGTGGGCGTTCTTCGTCCGGTGCGTCGTGGACGCCGGGGAGCTGCGGCCGACGGCGAGCCGGGAGCAGCTGTACGACGACGAGCTGCTGGCGGTGACGCGGGAGCGGCTCGGCGACGCGCTGCGGTCGTGGCTGGTGCGGCTGGCGGCGACGGACCCGGCCCGGATGCGGGACTTCCTGAAGGTGCACTACCGCGGGGTGATGGCGCTGGCGGTGCACGACGCCGAGATGCTGCGGATCGTGGACGAGCAGGTCCCGTTCGAGACGAGCGAGGGGCACGTCACGCTCGCGGAGCTGCGGGCGCGGCACCGCTCGATCCGGTACACGCCGCGCGTGGAGGAGTTCCGGCAGCTGTCGGCCATCGCGGCCGCGCAGGGCATCGCGCTCGTGAACGGCGGCTACGTCTACCACGTCGAGATCCTGAACCGGCTGCGGCGGCTGGACCCGGACCTGGACGTCCGCAGGCTGGAGACGTCGGAGCTGGCGACGCGGTTCGGTCCGGTGGGGCCGGGCGTGGAGTTCGCGGCCCGCGACTTCCTGGACGCCGCGCGGCGGACCCTCGCGGGGCACGGCTGCGCGCCGCTGCTGCGGTCGTTCTCCCCCGCGTCGCTGCCGGTGGTGTACCTGGAGGGCGACCCGGGCGGGCACGGCGCCGACGAGGACGCCGACGGCGTCTGGGCGGATTTCATCGCCACCGGGGAGCCGGAGCGGGCCGGGCCGCGGCTGGTGTTCAACCACCGCAACCCGGTCGTGGCGCGGCTGACGAGCACCGCGGACGTCCGGGTCGTGGAGCTGTCGGTCGAGGCGCTGTACGGGTACGCGCTGCTGACCGGGAACCGGCCGCTGCGGCCGGACGACGTGGCGGGCGTGAACCGCGCGTTCCTCGGGCTGGTCGAGCACGCCGTCCGGGAGGGGTGATGGCCGCGCTGGACCGCGAGGAGCTGCGGCGGCGGCACAAGGCGGCGTGGCGGCTGGAGCCGGGGAAGCCGGGCGGCGGCAAGGAAGTGTTCGTGGCCGCGATGGAGGCGGTGCTGGCCGACGCGGAGGCGCTCGGCGACCCGGAGGCGCTGTTCGAGGTCCGCATCGACTACGGGTACGCGCTGCGCTCGAAGAGCTGGAAGCGCCGCTCCCAGGAGGTCATCGGGGAGGAGCTCGGCGTGCTCCGCAAGGCGCTGCTGATGTGGCACGCCGAACCGCACCGCTACAGCCCCGCGCACGTCACGGCCATGTGGACGCAGTTCTACAACGTCCTCGACTGGTACATCCGGATGGACGTCCAGCCCGCGGACGGCGTCCACCGGCTGATCGACGAGCTGGAGCGGTACTGCCCGCCGGAGCGGCGCTGGTCGCGGTACGCGCTGGACGACGCCCGCATGGACCTCGAAGCGCGTCGCGGGAACGTGCCCGAGGTGGAGCGGCTGTGGCGGCGGCTGCGGGTGCAGGGGACGCCGGAGGAGCACTTCATCCCCGACGGGCACGCCGGCGGGAACGCGCTCATGTGGACGCGGCTGGGGCGGTACGACCTCGCGATCGAGGCGATGGCGCCGGTGGTGTCCGGTCAGATCCCGGTGCGGGAGGACAACGCGTACGAGACCGCCCTGATGATGCCGTACCTGCACACCGGGCGGCTCGACGAGGCGGTGGCGGCGCACCAGCGCACCTACGCGCTGCGCGGGCTGACGTACGAGGACGTCGCCGCGCACCTGGAGTTCTGCGCCCGCACCGGCAACGAGGAGCGCGGACTGGACGTCCTGCACCGCAACCTCGGCCGGATCGGGATCGACTGCCGGTACGCCGTGCACATGTGGACGGCGGCCGCGGCGGCGCTGCTGTGCCGCCGCGTCTGCGAGGCGGGGCTCGACCGCGAGTGGTTCTGGCCGTGCGGGTGCGACGACCCCGACTGCGACTACCTGCCGCTGACCACGTACGCCGAGATCGGCGCGCAGTTGCACTGGGGGGCGGTGAACCTGGCCCGCGAGATCGGCGAGATGGACGGGTCGACGCACCTGCCGGAGCGGGTCGAGGCGCTGATCCGCGCGGAACCCGTCGTCGACCGGCTGGAGCTGCCTCCGCCGTCCGCCCCGCCCGCGCGGGACGCCGGCCCGCGGCTCGCCGCGCACCTGGCCGTCGCCGACCCGGGCGGGCTGCGGCGCGAGCTCGGCCGGGCGCGGGCCGCCGAGAGCGCGCGGCGGCGGATCAGCCGGACGCAGCAGGTGGTGCAGAACGCGGTCGCGGCGGGCGCCGCGGACATCGTCGCGGACGCCCGGTTCGCGCTGCTGGACGACCTGCTGCCGGAGAACCGCGAGCGGTGGCGGCAGCACCTGTTCACGACGGTGGAGGAGCTGCTGCGCCTGCACGGCGAGCGTCCCGACCTGTTCGGGGCGGAGCGGCTGGACGCGCTGTGGCGGGCGGTGCCGGTCGCGCTGGACCGGGTCCTGGCGCGCCCCGGGCCGCACCTGCGGCGGGTCCGCGGCCTGCTCGACCTGCTGGAGCCGCGATGCCGCCCCGGGACCGACGACCTCTGCCACGTCCGCTGGTTCCGGACGGAGGAGGCGGCGCGGCGCGGCGACCCGGACGCGGCGCGGGCGGCGTGGGCGGAGTTCCGGGCGCTGCCGTCCGCCGCCGCCCACACCGCGCGCGGGCGCGTCGCGCGCGGCGTCCGGTGGTGGCTCGACCTTGGGCTCGACGGGGAGGCGTTCGCCGCGGCGGCGGCGCTGCCGCCGGGCGACGAGCGCGAGGACCTGCTGCTGCCCGCCCTGCTGCGGGCGGGGCGGGCGGAGCGGGCGCGGGAGGTGCACGAGCGCTCGCACCTGACGGCGTCCGGTGCGGCGGAGGTCGCCGCGCACCTGCTGTACTGCGCGGAGACGGGGGCGCTGGAGCACGGGCGGGACATGCTCCTGCGCGTCCTCGGCCTGTTCCACATCACCGACGACGAGGACTGGGAGTTCGACCTGCTGCGCGCGTACGCGGGCGCGATCCGGGTGGGCGAGGCGCTGGTGGCGGCGGGGCTCGACGAGCCGTGGACGTGGCCCGCGGACGCGTGCTGCGAGCCGGAGGACGGCTGGAGCTTCGCCCGGATGGCCGCCTCGTGCCGCGACTACCTCGGCGTGTACGCGCGCCGTTGGGAGGACGTCCTGGGGACCGCGTACCACACCCGCGCCGCCTTCGACCTCGCCGGCGGCCGCGCCGGGAAATCCGGGTGATCGCGGGGCGGGCCGGGCAGTAGTGTGCGCGCTCATGGACGATCCGCAGGCGCTTCTCGACAACGGCGACGTCCCCGGGCTGCTGCGGCACCTGCGGGCGAACGCCGACGGCATGGACCTCCGGGAGCTGGCGCGGCTGGCCGGCGGCGCCGCCGCGGCGTCCGGGTTCGACGATCTGCGGGAGGCCGCGGCGGCGGTCGCCGGGACGGCCGGGCGGGGCGGGGAGCCGGGCCCGCAGGAGCTGTACGACTTCGGGTACGCGTGCGTCGAGCGCGGGGCGGCGGCCCTGGCCGTCCCGGCGCTGCGGGCGGCGCTGGAGCTGCTGCCCGGGGAGGTGGGGCTGGTCCGGGAGCTGGCCGCCGCGCTGGAGCGGGAGCACCGGCACGCGGAGGCGGTCGCGGAGCTGGACGCCCGCGCCGCCCTGCTGGAGCCGTGGCCGGACCGGTACCTCGTCGCCTACAACGCGTTCATGGCCGGGGACGTCGCCCGCGCGGAGGACGCGGCGCGGGGGCTGCCGGAACCGGACGGGACGTGGGCGCCCGCCGCGGAGCGGCTGCACCGGCTGCTGGCCCGGGCGCGGGCGGTGCGGGCGGTGTCGCCGCTGGACGACCGCGACCTGCGGGGCTGGCAGTTCGCGATCGGCGGGGCGGTGCTGCTGACGCTGTCGCCGCACGGGTTCGCCGACGGGATGACCGGCCGGTTCGCCTACCTCGGCGACGCGTACGGGCAGTGCCGCCGCTCCGTCGAGCGGCTGCGGACGGTGCTCGGCGCGGCCGGGCTCGCCCCGGACCGGGTGATGCCGCTGCCGGACCGGTCCAGCACGATCCTCGGGCTGGCGGCCGCGGAACTGCTCGGCCTGCCCGCGGAGCCGTTCGCGCCGGAGCGGCCGGGCTCGCTCGTCGTCGCCTACGACCTGAACGAGGCGGACGGCGAGGCGCTCGGCGGCCTCTGGGACCGGGCGGAGGGGCAGGTGCTGTTCGAGCACGCCACCTGCTGGACGGACCCGCCGCCGGTCACCGCCGACGTGAGCGGGCTGCTGCACCAGGTGGCCGTCCCGCCGTGGGGCGCGGGGCTGCGGGCGGCGCCGGACGGGTCGGTGGAGCGGACGGAGCCGGACGAGCGGCCCGCGGCGGAGGTCGCCGCGGAGATCGTACGGGCGGAGCCGGACGCGGACGAGGGCGACGGCGGGACCCCGCCGGACCCGGACGCCGCCCTGGCCGCGCTGGTCGCGGCGGTGCGGCCGCAGTGGCCGGCCGCCGGGCCCAGGGAACCGGTCGGTTCGCCCGGGCCCGTGCGCAGCTCGCGGTTCGCCTGACGGCCCCGGGGCCGGTCAGCCGGTGGCGCGCAGGGCGGCCTCGAAGGCGGTGACGGCCTCGGAGACGGCGCCCGCGGGCAGCTCGCCGAAGAGCCGCGGCGGCCCGTCCGGGGCCCAGGCGCTGTAAACGGAGCCGACGAGCCGCACCCCGCGGACCTCCTGGTCCTCGATCTCGTACGTGTCGTACTCGGGCAGACCGGGGTCGAGGTCGAGGGCGACGGCGCGCTCCCCCGCCCCGACCGCGATCCACGGCCGGCGGCCCCCGCTGGCCGTGGCCTGGCGCCAGCCCCCGCGGAGCAGCGCCCGCGCGCCGGCGGCCGGGAGCACGGCGCCCTCGTACCGGACGAGGCGGTCCGCGCCCCGCTCGTCCGCGGTCAGGACGCGGCAGGGGCGTCCGAGCTGCGGGAACGGCTGGAGGATCTCGTAGTCGGCGAACAGCGCCGACCACGCCTTGTGCTCCTCCTCGCCGAGCAGGACGGGGTGCACGACGGTGATCTCCGAGTCCGCCGGGAGGTCGACGGCCTCGTCGGCGGCGTCGGCGAGCGTGCCGTCCTCGGCGATGCGGAACGACGTCCCGTCCGCCGCGCGCCACACGAGGCGGCGGGCGATGGGCCGGACGACCGGGTGCCGGGCGATGTACGCGCGGAACTCGCCGGGCGTCCAGCCCCGCCCGGCGATCATGGCGTGTTCGAGGCTCGCGATCCGGTCGGCGCCGACGACGCGGACGTCGGCCTTGAGCCGCGCGAACCGCTCCCGGGCCGCCGCCGCGCGTTCGGCGTCGTCCCGCACGCCCGGTTTCGGGAGGCTCTTGCGGACCCGGCCGTCCTCGTCGACGACGAACGGGGCGAGCCGGTCGTCGACGACGGCCGTGAAGCGGCGCGGGCCGTAGTCGAGGACGAGCGTGCCCGCGGCGTCCAGCCCGAGGTCGGGGGCGAGCCGGTCGGCGAGCCGCTCGGCGGTGAGGCCGCGCGCCTCGGCGATCCCGCCGAGGCGGTACCGGGCGGCGTCCCGGACGGTCTTGGTGCGCGCCCGCATCGCGATGTCGTTCAGGTGCTCCGCCGCCGCGTCCCCGCCGATCTCCACGATCGCGCGGAGCGCGCCGCTCCTCAGATCGGCGGTGTCCGGCTTCGTCCATCCGAGGACCAGCGGGGCGAGGCGGCGGACGGTCCCGGCGTCGCCGAACCGGCCGAGGGCGCGCGGCACCCACCCGTCGCGGGCCGGGCGGCCGCCGTCCAGCCACGCCTCGAACAGGCCCCACGCGAACGCGGCGAGGGACGCGGGCTCGCAGATCGCCGCGACCTCGGCGAGGGCCTCGTCCGCGCCGGGGTACTCGCTCGGGCGGCCCGCGATGGCGAGGAGCAGCACGAGGTTGCGGGCCGCGTCGGCGGGGAGTTCGCCGCCGCCGTCCCGCAGCACCGGGCGGGGCACCGACGCCGCGTCCGCCCAGGCGGGCCGCTTCGGCGGCGCGGGGGGACGCTCCGCGGGGGCGACGCCGGACGGCGCCTCGGCCAGCATCCGCTCCACGGCGGCGGCCGCCTCGTCGCCGTAGGCGCGGGCGGCGCGCACGACCAGCCCGGCGTCCATGGCGGCGACGTGCCGCAGCGCGTGGACCGCGTACCGGCGGGGCGCGGCCGCCGCGCCGAGGGCGTCCGGCACCAGGTAGTACCCGGCGGCGAGCGGGCCGTGCCGCTCGAACCAGGTCTCGGCGACGTGCCGCGCCCGCTTCAGCTTGTAGAGCCAGTAGGCGGCGAGGCGGGCCGTGTCGGCGCCGAGCAGGGGGACCGCCGCCCAGCCGTTGGGGGCCGGGCGGGCCTCGGCCATCCGGACGACGAGATCCCACACGTCCGTCTCCCAGCGCGCGAGGAGGGGCCGCAGCCAGTGCCCGAAGCTCGCGTCGTCGCGGGGCTCGAACTCCGCGAGCAGGGGCCGGGCCAGATGCTCGGGCGCGCGGACGATCACGTCGGCCCGGCTGAAGTCCGGGCCCCCGTACCGGCCGAAGTGCCGGTCGATCTCCGCCCGCCAGTGGGCTTCGTCCTCGCCGCCGGGATCCGCGGACCACTCCTCGCGCTCGCCGGGCGCCCAGCGGACGCGGCGCCCGGCCGGGGGTTCCAGGCCCTCGACGGTCACCGCCTTCCAGTCGGCGGTCCGCTTCGGTTTGCGCAGCCACGGCGGGTCGGTGAGGGCTTCGGGGAGCGTCGGTGTCATGGGACTGCCTTCGGGTCAGCGGGCGGAGGCGGCGAGGCGGGCGAGGTCGGCGAGGATTTCGGACGCGGTCACGGGGTCGAGGTCGCCGAACGCCGGGCCGGTGTCCGGGGCGGAGTACCGGTCGCCGGGCCGGTCGGCGATCCGGACGCCGAGGGTCTGGTCGCCGAACTCGTCGGGGCGGCCGACGGTGATGCCGGGGCGGAGGTCGATGACGACGTACCGTCCGGCCCCGGCGCGGCGGGAGATCCACGGTTCGACGCCCGCGTCCTGCGGGGCGGCGCGCTCCCAGCCCCGGTCCACCAGGCCGAGGACGGCGCCCGGCGGGACCTTCAGGCCGTCGAGGCGGGCCAGGGCGGCGGCGGCCCGCTCGTCCTCGGTGAGGGCGTGGACGGGCCGGGCGAGCTGCTCGAACGGCTGCAGGATCTCGTAATCGGCGAACATTTCCGACCACGCCTTCACCCCGTCGCCCAGGTGGACCGGATGCGCGATCCCGACCCGCGCGGTGTCCGGCAGGACGAGCGTCTCGTCGGCCGCGTCGGCGAACGTGCCGTCCTCGGCGACGCGGAACGCCGACCCGCCCTCGACGAGCCAGACGAGGCGGCGCACGAGGTGGCCGACGAGGGGGTGCCCCGCCAGCAGCTCGCGGAACTCGCCGAGCGGCCACCGCCGGCCGTCCACCATCGCCCGTTCCAGCCGCGCGATCTGGTCGGCCGCGACCGTCCGGACGTCCTTCTTCAACGCCGCGAACCGCTTGTGCGCGGCGGGCGCGAGATCGGGGTCGTCCTTGGCGCCCGGCTTGGGCAGCGACTTGCGCACCTTGCCGCCGTCATCGGTCACCGTCGGCTTGAGCTGCTCGTCGAACCCGACCGTGAACCGCCGCGCCCCGTAGTCGAGCG
>NZ_AULB01000034.1 GCF_000425065.1 Actinomadura rifamycini DSM 43936 | reverse complement strand
GCGAACTCATTCCTCGGGAAGCGGGCGACGGTTTCCCGATACATCGCCTCAGCCTCATCGAGGCGGTGCACCGCTTTGAGCACCTCAGCCAGGCCGTTGCGGGCCTTGATTTCGTCCGGAAAGCGCGTCAGCGTTTCCCGGTAGACCGACTCGGCCTCATCGAGACGGCCCGCGGCTTTCAGTGCTTCAGCCAGGCCATTGCGAACATTAGGTTCGCCCGGAAAGCGCGCCTGCGTTTCCCGGTAGACCGACTCGGACTCATCGAGACGGCCCGCGGCTTTGAGCACCTCGGCCAAGCTGCAGCGAACGATGACATCTTCCGGAAAGCGATCGAGCGACTCGTAGGCGATCGAAATCGCCATATCGTCATCACCGGCAGCGACCCGGGCACGGGAGGAGATCGTCCAGGTGTATGCATTCCATGGCTCGAGGGCGCGAGCCTCATCAGCCCATCGGACCGCGAGCATCGCCTGCCCGGGCTGCCTGGTGACGATCGTATGACTGAACACACAAAGGGAACGCACCAAGTTGTACGTCGCTCCTGTTTTGGCATTATATTCGCGCTGCTCGTCGAGCAGGCGGAGAGCCGGTTGAAGCGCTCGACTTCCTTGGGTCGCCAGTTGGCCGCTTATGTCTTTGGCTCGCGCCGCCCAGTCGGCTCTGGGCACCACCCGGTTCGGCGTTCGTGCGATGTGTGCGGGGCGGGGACCCAAGACGGAGGGCAGCCAGTCCGCGGCCGGAGCGGTGAGGTCAGCGAGATGGGCCCACATCTCCCGCCGCCATGCGTTGGTGGGGTTGGCGCGCAGTACGGCCTGGCATTCGGTGATCGCCAGCATCCGCGCCCCGCCCGCCCGGATGTGGTGCTGCTCGACCTGAGCGTTGAGCGCCGAAAGGAACTCTCGCAGACCCGATACGGCGATGGCCGGAGGGCCGTCACCGCTCGGGTTCGGTGCGCGCCGCAATCCCAGCAGCCCCCACCTTCCGTGGAACAGCGGCGTGCCCGGAACCAGGTTGCACAGGCGAAACCAGTGGGGAACCAGCCAGTCATCGGTCTGCGCACGGGACAGCGCGGCCCAGTACCAACCGATGGGGTCATGGGCCCTGTTCCGGGTCATCATCCCGATCCGGCCCGGCGCCTCCTCGAATCGCGACCTCAAGGCGGCGAGGGTGGCCACCGGCGCCTGTTCCAGGCTGGCGATCGTGCGCAGCGCGTACTGCCAGGTCGCGTCGGTCACCCCTGTCGTCGGGCCCCGGTGCTCCCACTCGGCGGTGATCCAGTCCGACAGCGCCCGATCGAGTTCCGCGTGGAACTCGGGGGCCTTGACGGCGGACGCCCAGTTGATCAGCAGCAGGTCGGGGTCCATCGTGTTCAGACGACCGTGGTAATAGGTCATCTTGAAAAGGGCGTCGAGGGCGGCCTGGGAATCCCTGGTGAAGAACAGGAGCCACGGGGGGACGCCGCTGGTGAAGACCTCCTCGATCCTGCTGCTCAGAACATCCACTCTGCTGGTCACCGGAAGAGGTCCTCGTCCGTCGCTTCGAAAGCCGCCTGGAAGTTCGCATCGCAGAACTGGCTCAGTTTCAGGAGGTGATAGGTCCTGGCCTCCGTCAAATCCGCGTCGGGCTGTGCCCGCACGGTGCCCGCGGCCCAGAGCTCGTCCGCACGGAGTTTGATCGCCGGATGGACGACCTCGCGCACCAGCTTCTCACTTTTCGTGAGGTCGACCGAATGCCCGAAACCCAGGGCCGGCTGTGACGTGCAGAAGTTCTCGGCGAGACGGTCGTCGAAGACGGTCGGACGCAGCGCGAGGCGATTCCCCGAATCCTCTTTCGGCACCCGTTTGATCGAGTACCTGAAGACGCAGATATCGATTCCCGCCCCCGGATAGAGCAATGTCGGATCGAGGTCGACCATGCCCAGCCTGTCCCGGACCTCATCGGGCCAACCGCCGTCCAGCCTCGTCAGAACCGGTTCCAGATCCTCCCACAAGAAAGCTCGCATCGGCCCGTTGTGCGCGGTCTGCTGCCAGCTCTGCAGTAGGTAGTCGAGGTCTTTTTGGACATTTTTCGCGACAAGTCCGGACCGTCGTCCGTTGGCAACGCTGGAGATCAGCGCGCGCACCCTCTCCAGAGGCTCGGTGGACTGCCAGGCGATCGGGTCTAGCAACTCCACGGTGCCGAGCTCGATGCTGTGGTTCGAGAACCCGGACCCCGGTTCTACCGCATGGTCCCGAAATGTTTCAGGACACTCGTCCGCGTCCTGGCTGAAAAAATCGGCGCGCGTCCCCTGCTGGAGGAAGTTGACCACGTACTCGTTGTGAAAGGCCGTGATCTGATCCAGCGTCTCCACCGGAGCGGTTCCGTCGATGTGCTGCGAGGCGGCCTCGAGGTACCGCGCGGTCCTCGGATCGGACGGCCGCTCCTCCAGCAGAAAGTTTCGAGGTATGAACCTGCTCGAGCCCAGGGTGGACTGCCGGCTCAACTCATCGAGAGCCTTACCAACAGCGGGAGGTCCGATGGACAACCAGGCCGGGAGAGGCATGTTCCAAGGCTAGCCGCCGACCACTGGACGCGGCCCTCCGGCAGAGCCAAACGGCCACATCCGGCAGTTTTGGAGCTAGCCGGTGCGGGACATGACGTTGTCGGCGCATGAGCAGGTTTTCACATCGCCGCGGCACGCTCGGTGCTGGAAGATCTCGGTGATCTCGGACGTTCCCTTCAGATGTGAAGATCGGCGAAGCCGCCCGGGTCAGTGGTGTGAGTGCACGATCCTTGCGGCACTACGAGGATGAGGGCCTGATCGTCCCGGGCCGCTTCGGGAACGGGTTCCGCGACTACTGCCAGTCCACGATCGACCGGGTGCTCGTCATCCGCTCCTTGCTGGAGTCCGGGCTGCCGGTGCGGTTGATCAGGGAAATCCTGCCTGGCCTCACCGACGGAACCGATGCCGGGACCGAGGCGGTGTGCGCGGAGTTCCTGCACGAGGTGCAGAGCTATCGCGATCGGCTCGCTGCACGCATCGCCATTCTCAACGATCAGCAGACGGCCCTGGACGCCTACCTTCGGGAGGCCCGCCGCACCGATCGCTGAGAGCTGCTTGACCTTGACGCAAGTGTCAGGTTCCTACGTTCTGGTGCATGGAGACCAACAAGCCGCGGCGGACCGCTGACCAGACGATACGAGCACTGATCCAGCACTCGCACCGGGGACCGAAGGACCTGGCCCTCGCCACTGGTCACCGTCGTCCCACCCCGGGGCCCGGCGACTACCTGATCCGCGTCGGCGCCGCCGGGGTCAACTTCGCCGATGTCATGCAGACCCATGGAACGTACGCCGGAGGGCCGCGGGCACCCTACGTGGCGGGCTTCGAGGCCGCCGGCGAGATCGTGGGGATCGGCGCGGACGTCGAGAGTCCACTGCCGCTCGGCACCCACGTCATCGGAACCGGTCCGGGCGCCTTCGCGCAGTACATGACGATGCCGGCCGCCGGCGTCCTGCCCGTGCCGACCGGCTGGAGCGACGCCGAAGCGCTCGGAATGGTGCTGAACTGGGCCACCGCGCTGGCGGCGCTCAAGCCGCTGGGTGGGATCGAGACCGGCGATGCGGTGCTCGTCCATGCCGCGGCCGGAGGCGTGGGACAGGCCGCGGTCCGCCTCGCCCGCCACTACGGCGCCCGCGTGCTCGCCACGGCCTCCCCGGCCAAGCACGCCGCCGTCGAAGCGCTCGGTGCCGACGAGGTCCTGGACGGCCGCCATCCCGGACTGGTCGCCGAGATCACCCGGCTGACCGGCGGGGCCGGGGTCGACCTGGTCCTGGAATCGGTGGGCAAGGCCACGTTCGCCGCCAGCCTGGCGGTCGCCAAACCCTTCACCGGCCGCATCGTCGTCTTCGGCGCCGCCTCGGGCGATGCCGCCGTCACCACGCACGACCTGGTCTTCACCCACCATGCGGCGATCAAGGGCCTGCACATCGGTGCGCTCACGAGAGAGGCCCCGTCCGTCTACCGGTCGCTGCTCACCGAGATCGAGGCGCTCGTCGCCGACGGTGTCTACCCGCCGGGCACTCCTCAGGTTCACCCCTTGGTCGAAGGGCCGAAGGTGCTACGGCAACTCGAAGCCGGCACTACCCGCGGCAAGCACGCCCTCGATCCCTGGCGCTAGTCGGTGCCGGACTCCATCGCGGCGCGGTCGAGCAGTTCCTCGCCGTCGACCTCGCCGCGGGAGGCGATCGCCTCGGCGCCGCCCGCGGGCATCGCGCCGATCAGCCCGGTCGAGGCCGCCTGCGCGGCGCCGACGAGCGTCGGCTGCGAGCTGCCGACGATGCCGATCCCGGCGTACTGCTCCAGCCGGGCGCGGGAGTCGGCGATGTCCAGGTTGCGCATGGTGAGCTGGCCGATGCGGTCGACGGGGCCGAACGCCGAGTCCTCGGTACGTTCCATCGACAGCTTGTCCGGGTGGTAGCTGAACGCCGGGCCGGACGTGTCGAGGATCGAGTAGTCCTCGCCGCGCCGCAGCCGCAGCGTCACCTCGCCGGTGACCGCGGTGCCGACCCAGCGCTGCAGCGACTCGCGCAGCATGAGCGCCTGCGGGTCGAGCCAGCGGCCCTCGTACATCAGCCGGCCGAGGCGGCGGCCCTCGTTGTGGTACGCGGCGAGCGTGTCCTCGTTGTGGATCGCGTTGACGAGCCGCTCGTAGGCCGCGTGCAGCAGCGCCATCCCGGGCGCCTCGTAGATGCCGCGGCTCTTGGCCTCGATGACCCGGTTCTCGATCTGGTCCGACATGCCCATGCCGTGCCGGCCGCCGATCGCGTTGGCCTCCAGCACGAGGTCCACCGGGGAGGCGAACTCCTTGCCGTTGATCGTGACCGGACGGCCGAGCTCGAAGCCGACCGTGACGTCCTCGGCCGCGATCTCGACCGCGGGGTCCCAGAACCGGACGCCCATGATCGGGTCGACGATCTCGATGCCCGCGTCGAGGTGCTCGAGCGCCTTCGCCTCGTGCGTCGCGCCCCAGATGTTGGCGTCCGTCGAGTACGCCTTCTCGGTGCTGTCCCGGTAGGGCAGGTCGCGCGCCTGGAGCCACTCCGACATCTCCGTGCGGCCCCCGAGCTCGCTCACGAAGTCGGCGTCCAGCCACGGCTTGTAGATGCGCAGCGCGGGGTTCGCGAGCAGCCCGTACCGGTAGAACCGCTCGATGTCGTTGCCCTTGAAGGTGGACCCGTCGCCCCAGATCTGGACGTCGTCCTCGAGCATCGCGCGCACCAGCAGCGTCCCCGTGACGGCGCGGCCGAGCGGGGTCGTGTTGAAGTACGCGCGCCCGCCGGAGCGGATGTGGAAGGCGCCGCAGGCGAGCGCGGCGAGGCCCTCCTCGACGAGCGCGGCGCGGCAGTCGACCAGCCGCGCGACCTCCGCGCCGTAGTCGGACGCCCGTCCCGGCACGGACCCGATGTCGGGTTCGTCGTACTGGCCGATGTCGGCGGTGTAGGTGCACGGCACGGCACCCTTCTCGCGCATCCACGCGACCGCGACCGAGGTGTCGAGGCCGCCGGAGAAGGCGATTCCGACACGTTCGCCGACAGGCAGAGAGGTGAGCACCTTGGACATGAGCACAAGTATGCACGACACTGCATGAACATGCAAAACCGGGTCGGCCGCGAACACCGTTTACAGCGGACGGGCGGGCGGGGATCATGCGGTCCATGACCGTGGTCGCGGGGCGGTACCGGCTCGTGCGCGAGCTCGGCCGCGGCGGCATGGGCCGGGTCTGGGAGGCCGACGACACGCTGCTGCGCAGGCGCGTCGCCGTCAAGGAGGTCCTTCTCCCCGCCGGCCTCGACGCCCGCGAGCGCGGCCGGCTGTGCCGCCGGGCCGTCCGGGAGGCCCGCGCCGCCGGGAGGCTCGACCACCCGTCGATCATCACCGTCCACGACGTGTTCCTCGAGGACGACCGGCCCTGGATCGTCATGGAGGCGGTGGCGGGCCGGTCGCTGCGGGAGGCGCTGCCGGTCCCGCCGCGCGAGGCCGCGCGGATCGGCGCGGCCGTCCTCGACGCGCTGCTGGCGGCCCACCGCGCGGGCGTCCTGCACCGGGACGTGACGCCCGGCAACGTGCTCCTCGGCGACGACGGGCGCGTCGTGCTGACCGACTTCGGGATCGCCGACCTCGACGGGGACCCGGCGCTCACCCGCACCGGGACCGTCGTCGGCTCGCCCGGCTACATCGCCCCCGAACGGCTGGACGGCCGCGGCGCCGACGGGCGCTCCGACCTGTTCTCGCTCGGCGCGACCCTGTACACGGCGGTCGAGGGCCGGTCCGCGTTCGGCCGTCCGTCGGACGCCGCCACGGTCGCGGCCACCCTCACCGAACCGCCGCCGCGCCCGCGCCGCGCGGGCCCGCTGCGGCCGCTGCTCGCCGGGCTGCTGCGCAAGGACCCGGCCGCCCGGCCGGACGCCGAGCGGGCCGCGGCGGCGCTGCGCGCGGTCGCCGCCGGCCGGAAGCGGCGCCCGGGGCGCGGCGCCCCCGTCCTGGAGGTGTCGTGGCTGGCGGCCGTCGCCGTGCCCGCGGCGGTCTTCCTGCTGCCCGCGTACGTCACCGGGCCGCGCGGCGAGGCGCGCTACCCGCCCGGCTTCCGGCCGTGCCCGATGCAGGCCGGGGCGCTGCGCTTCGCGGCGGCCCAGCCCGCCCTCGACAACGAGGACCTGCGCGAATGCGACGGCGGCGACGTCGTCCTGCGCTGGTTCGAGGGCTACGTCGGCGCCTACGGCCGCCCGGTCGGGCCGCGGCACGCGTCCGTCCGGGAGGCGCACCGGTGGCTGCGCTTCCTGAGCGTCCACAACGTCGAGGAGGACGAGCGCTACCCGTTCGACATCACGGAGGCCGACGCGGACCGGCCGTCCCTCGTCACCGACCGGTACCGCGCCCGCCGCCCCCGCCCCCTCGGCGGCCTCGCCGACGACGCGTTCGTCCGCGAGGTGCGCGCGGCCGGCACGGGCGAGGTGGACGAGGTGGAGGTCATCATGCGGGACGCCAACCTGGTGGTCGGCGTTCTGCACCGGGGCGGGGCCGGGGCACCGGACGCCCGGCGCGCGGCCGAGGACGCCGCCCGCGCGGTGCTCGCCGAGCTGCGGAGGCGGCGATGACGCTGCTGCGCGGCCGCTACCGGCTCACCGCCGAACTCGGCCGGGGCGGCATGGGCGCGGTCTGGCGGGCCCGCGACGAGACGATGCGCCGCGACGTCGCGGTGAAGGAGCTGCTGCTGCCGGACGGCGCGGACGACGCCCGGCGCCGCCGGCTCGTCGAGCGCGCGGTGCGCGAGGCGCGCGCGGCGGCGCGGCTGCGGCACCCCGGGATCGTCCGCGTCCACGACGTCCTGACCGAGGACGGCCGGCCGTGGATCGTGATGGAGCTGCTGTCCGGCCGGGCCCTCGACCGGGAGATCCGCGACCGCGGCCCGTTGCCGCCCGAGCGCGTCCGGGAGGTGTCCCTGGCGGTCCTGCGGGCCCTCCGCGCCGCCCACGCGCAGGGCGTGGTGCACCGCGACGTCAAGCCCGCGAACGTGTTCCTGTGCGATGACGGACGGGTCGTGCTGGCCGACTTCGGCATCGCCAGCACGGACGACGCGGAGCGGCTGACCCGCACCGGCCTGCCCATCGGCACGCCCGGCTACGTCGCGCCCGAGCGCATGCGCGGGCACGGCCGCGCCGCGCCCGCCTCCGACCTGTTCTCCCTCGGCGTCACCCTGTACGCCGCGCTGACCGGCCGGGCGCCGTTCCGGCGGGAGAGCGCGATGGCCTCGTTCGGCGCCGTCCTCACCGACCGGCCGGACCCGCCGCCCGGCCCGCCCGGGCTCGCCGGCGTCGTCATGGGGCTGCTGGAGAAGGACCCGGCCCGGCGGCTCCGCGCGGACCGGGCCGAGGAGCTGCTCGCCTCCCCGGACGTCCTGGACGCCGCCGAGGGCGAGCCGCCGCGCTGGCACCGGCCCGCCGCGCTCGGCATCGCGGCGCTGTGCGTGGCGCTGCCGCTCAGCCAGGTGCGCGGCTGCGGGACGGGCCCGGAGGCGGTGCCGCCGAGCGCGCCCCGCCCGACCCCGGCGGCGTCCGCCCCGGTGCCGTCCGTCCCGCCCGCGCCCGCGGCGCCCTCCCGGTGGCCCGGGCCGGTGTTCTCGTTCACCCCGCCGGTCCCCACGTTCAGCCTGCCGCCGTGCCTCATCGAGGGGACGTGTTGAGCCCGGTCCGCGCCCTGCTCGCCCTCGCCGCCGCGCTCGGCGCCATGCTCGCCGTGACCGCCCTGGTCTGGGGTGCGCCCGGCGACCACGCCCTGACGCTGCCCGCCCTGATGCGGGCGCTCGGGCTCACCGCGGTGACCGCGCTGGTGCTGGCCCGGCTCGTCCGGCGCGACCGGCGGGTCTGGTGGGCGACCGCCCTCGCCGCGCTCGGCACGGCGGCGCTCGTCTTCGTCAAGTTCGCCGTCACCGGCACCCCGGTCGGCTGGGTGCCCGCGGGGTGCGTGCTCGCCGCCGCGGCCGTCCTGGTCCGGCCCGCCGTCCGGGCGCCGCGCCGCCCCCGCGACTGGACGCGCTGACCGGACGGCTCAGTCCGCGCGTCCCTCGACATGCTCGTGCAGGAGGCGCTTCCACTGCGACGGCAGGATGCCCGAGAACAGCACGGCGCCGTACGCCGACACCGGGCAGGACCGGTCCTCGCCGAGGACCTCCCACGACGCGACCTCCTCGCCCGTCCGGGCCTCGTAGAGGCGCACCTCGTACCGCTTCTCCATGAGGCTGACGTAACCGGCCGGTTCCGGGGGCGAGCCGCTGGGGTCGAGCGGGTACCGCTCGGCGTACCTGGGGCACTCGACCCTGCCCTCGGTCCTGCCCTCGACGAGCTCGGCGCACGCGACGAGCTGCACCTGGTCGGCGCGCCGGGGATCCCACGACGCGGGCGGCTTGTCCGGGTCCTGCTCGCCGCCGCTCCCCGGACTCGGCGCGCCGAAGATCTTGACCGGGTGCGGGCCCGGGCCCGCGTAGGGGGCCGCCCGGGTGAACGCCGTGCCCTCGCACACCGCGAACCAGTCCCGGCCGGCGTCCGCCGGGAGCCAGTCGACCTCGTTCGGCCCGCTCGCGATCCGGTACGCCACCGTGCCGGCGAGGACCACCGCGGACACCGCGAGCAGGGCGCGGTGGCGGCGCCCGAAGTGGGCCGCTTCCCTGGCGAACGCGCCCCGCACGCGGCGATCGTATGTTCCGCGCGGGCCCCGCACCACGGAGCGGCCGCTGGTGGCCACCCCGCCGCGGTCAGCCGGCGGATCCCCGCGCGGGCCCGCGGGCGCGTCCGAGGAAGGCCGCGGCCAGGAGCGACCCGGCGACCACCAGGGCGGCGTTGACGCCGATCGCGACCCGCACCCCCGACAGCACCGCGTCCGCCCCGGCGCCCCCGGCCATCGCGGCCGCCGCGACCGCGCCCATCACGGGGGTGCCCATGGTGATGCCGATCTGCTGGCTCATCGTGGCGATGCCGGTGGCCCGCCCCTGCTCGGCGTCCGGCAGCCCGGACGTCGCCGTCACCATGAACGCGACGATCACCAGCATGTTGCCGACCCCGCCGACGAACGTGCCGGCGAGCAGCAGCCAGATCCAGCCGCCGGACGCGCCCAGCGCGACGAGCGCCAGCGTCGCCGCCGCCTGCACGAGCCCGCCGCCCGCGATGGTCGCGCGGGCGCCGAACCGTCCGACCGCCCGGCCGCCGAGCGTCCCGCCCAGCACGGTGCCGAGCCCCAGCACCCCGAACGCCAGGCCGGTGGCCAGCGGCGAGTAGTCCAGGACCTTCTGCAGGTAGAGGGTGAGGAGGAAGACCAGCGACGTCTCGGTGACGAACGCGACCAGCCCCGCGACGTTGCCCCACACGACGCTGCGGCGCTTCAGCAGGCTCGTCGGGACGAGCGGTTCGGCCGCGCGGCGCTCGACGAACCAGAACGCGGCGAGCAGCAGGGCCCCGGCGGCCAGCGCGAGCGGCGTCGCCGGAGCCGTCCAGCCGTGCTCGCCGGCGCGGGTGAGGCCGAACACCACCAGCAGCAGCCCGCCCGTGACGGTCACGGCGCCCGGCACGTCCAGCCGGGGCCGCGCGCCGGGCCGGTCCTCGCCGATCACCCGCGGCGCCAGCGCGACGACCAGGGCCGCGACCGGCACGTTGATCAGGAACGCCCAGCGCCACGACAGCAGGCTCGTCAGCAGGCCGCCCAGGATCGCGCCCGCGGTGAACCCGGCCGACATCAGCGCCCCGTTGAGGCCCAGCGCCCGCTCGCGCAGCGGCCCCTCCCGGAACGCGGTCGTCAGCAGCGCGAGCCCGGCCGGGGTGACCGCGGCGGTCGCCAGCCCTTGCAGCACCCGGGCGGCCAGCAGGACCTCCGGGCCGGTCGCCAGCCCGCCCAGCAGCGAGGCCGCGCCGAGCACGGCCATGCCGCCGACGAACAGCCGCTTGCGTCCCACGAGGTCGGCCACCCGGCCGAACAGGAGCGTGAACCCGGCGGCGGCGAGCGCGAACGCGGTGGCGATCCACGGGAGGTTCGCGAGCGAGAACCCGAGGCCCGCGCCGACCTCGGGCAGCGCGACGTTCAGGATCGAGAAGTCCACGGCGACCATGAACTGGGCGCCGAGCAGGAGTGTGAGCAGCAGCCGTTCCCGGCCGGTCATCCGCGACCGGGACGGGACGTCCTCCGGTGCGGCCGTGGCGAACACGGTCATGAGCAATCCCCTTCACGAGCTAACGGGTCTGGAGTCCCGTTAAGATGAGGGTGACCGTAACACGGGCATCGCACTAATGAAACTGGAGTTCCGTTATGACCGATGGGAGTCCCGGCACCGTCCGCCCCGGCGGGCGCACCGCCCGCATTCGCGCCGCCGTCCTCCGCGCCGCCGAGGACGCGCTGATCGAGTGCGGTTTCGCGGGCGTGGACCTCGCCGACATCGCCCGCCGCGCCGACGTCGGCAAGACGACCGTCTACCGCCGCTGGGGCACCCCGCAGAACCTGGTCGCCGACCTCCTCGCCGACATGGCCGAGCAGTCCGTCCCGCGCACCGAGACCGGCGCCCTCGCGGACGACCTGCGCGCCAACGCCCGGCTCGTCGCGGGCACCCTCACCGACCCCCGCCAGGGCGCGCTGTTCAAGGCGGTGATCGCCGCCGCGACCCACGACGAGCGCACCGCCGAGGCCCTGCACCGCTTCTACGCCGCCCGCATCGCCGAATGGGCCCCGGTCGTCGAGCAGGCCGCCGCGCGCGGCGAGGTCCCCGCGGGCACCGACGCCGCCGAGGTCGTCCGCGCCGTCTCCGCCCCGCTGTACTACCGCTTCCTCGTCACCGGCGACCCGCTCGACGACGCCGTCGCCGACCGGAGCGCGGACGCCGCCGCCCGCGCCGCCGCCGCCGGTGCCTACGCGCACCCGTGAAACGGAGGGCGTTTCCCGTTATCGTCCGACGTGATCACACCGGAGGGAAACCATGTCCTCGCACCACCTCACCCGCCGCCGCCTCATCGGCGGCACCGCGGCGGCGATGGGCGGCGCACTGCTCGGCCCGCTCCCGTCCGCGTCGGCTCGGACCGCCCCCCGCCTCTACACCCGCGCCGACTGGCGGGCCCGCGCTCCCAAGACCGCTGCGACCGTCCTCGACCGCGCCCCCGACCGCATCGTCGTCCACCACACCGCCACGCCGAACTCCGCGGACCACTCGCTGGAGCACGCGTTCGCGCTGTCCCGGTCCATCCAGGACTTCCACATGGACTCCAACGGCTGGGACGACACCGGCCAGCAGCTCACCATCGACCGCGGCGGCCACCTCATGGAGGGCCGCAACCGCAGCATCGACGCGATCCGGGCCCGCAAGCACGTGATGGGCGCCCACACCCTCGGCCACAACGAGCACACGATCGGCATCGAGAACGAGGGCACCTACATGACCGCCGAGCCCACCGACGCCCTGTGGGCCCGGCTCGTCGAGACGTGCGCGTGGCTGTGCGACGTCTACGGACTCGACCCGCACACCGCGATCGTCGGCCACCGCGACTTCAACGCGACCGCCTGCCCCGGCGACGTCCTGTACGCGCTGCTCCCGAAGCTCCGCACCCAGGTCGCCGCCCACCCGACGAAGCCGCGCCTGACGATCCTGTCCCGCCCCGCCCCCAGCGGCCTCCCGGGCCCCCGCCACCCCTACGACCACGGTCCCACCGGCTGACCGTCGGCGGGGAGAGGCCGCGGCCTTGTCCGGGGTGATCTCTACGCTGCTCTGCCGTACCCGACCTTCGGCAAGGAGCCATGGACGAGCAGCCGAGTTCCCCATCAGATGAGAACGCCCTGAACTTCCCCGACGCCTGGCGACGCTCGCTGTACCCGCGGCGCGGCGGGCGGCCGGGTTCCAGAATCAAGATCGACCGCTCCGCGAGCGCGAACCTGCGCGAGCGGTTCGCCCGGCTGGAGGCGTCGGCACCGCTCGCCGAGCGGGCCGGTGTCGGCGCGGAGCCGGCCGAGGCGGCGCACGAGTACGTGTCCGGCGGTGCGAATCCGCTCGGCGCGGCCGTGGTCGCCGCCCTGCTGACCCACGCGACGGGCGGGACTTCCCACCTGGCCGGGGGAACGATCGCGAAGCCGCTGGCGGACGCCTGGGTGAGCGAGCACGGGCCGGCCTTCGCCGCCTGCGCGTTCGCCGAGCTCAGCGGGCTTCACTGGGGCGACCACGGGATCGCCTCCATCGATGACCGGATGGAGGTCGGCAGTCGCACGGTCGGGTCGACCGGGCTGCCGCAGACCGGTGCGCGGCTGCGCGGCCTGCTGGCGGTCGCCTCCGACGAGGAGTACCGGGAGGCGGTGGAGCGTCTGGCGGAGCATCGCCGTGCCCCGACGAAGCGGGTGGCGGTCTCCTTCCTGGTGCCCGACCGGCACGACTGGGTGGAGGACTGCTTCCCGGCGACCCGGCATTACGACAGCGGCTGGGGCTTCTGGAGGATGCTCTTCGCGTCGCTGGGGTCGTCCCGGCACGTCGATATGGCCGTGCGGGCGATCCAGGCGAACAGCAGCTTGGTGTGGTCCTGGGACCGGTCGGTCGTGATCACCATGGTGGACGGGGCCGGGGACGCCATCACGCCGCTGTTCCTCGAGGCGCTCGACCTCGAACCCGGCAACGACACCGTCCGCAAGAGCGTTCCGGAGATGCTGGCGGTCCTGCCGGGCGAGGCGGCGTTCCAGGGTCTGGTGGAGCGTGCCGACCTGGTGGACCACACCGGACGCAAGATCGTTCTGCCCGCGCTGCTCGACGCGGTGCGGCGCTTCCCCGTCCGGGCGCTGCGCCTGCTGGCACCGGCCGCGTCCGGTTCGCCGCAGCTCGGCAGGCTGCTCGCCGAGCACGTCGAGGCCAACCGCGACCTGGCGGCCGAGGCCCTGCCCGGCCTGGCGCCCGAGGTACGCGCGGTCATCGACGGGCTGCTCGACGGCGACGACAGGCTGCCGGACGCCCCGGCGGACGCGCTGCCGCCGCTCCTGGTCGACCCGCCATGGGCGCGCACCACCAAGCCGGACGTGGTGCCGAGGCTCGCCCCGCCCGGGCCCGCGATGCGCTGGGCGCCCGGCGAGCGGGACCGCTGGGCGCAGCCCAAGTCGGATCACAAGCCGGAAGGGTGGAGCTGGGACGAGCTCGCCGACGATGCGATCGCCAAGGGGTACATCTTGTACTCCCCGTTGCAAGCCGTGGTCACCCACTGCTCCGAGGACAAGGTCCGGTCGCTGCCGGCTATGCGGGAGCCGAAGGGACGTGCCGCGATCAGCTGTGTACGGCAGTTGGCGGCGCGGTTCGGGCTTGAGGCGCTGCCCACCGCGATGGCGGCGACCAAGTTCGATCCGGTCGAGTACGCCGATGTGCTGATGCCGTTCCTGGACGTCGGCGCGGCGCGGTTGACGGCCGGGTACCTGCCCCGGCCGAGCGAGGAGCGGCGGGAGGCGGCGCTGGCCTGGTTCGACCGGCATGGCCTGGATGCGGTGCCGCTGCTGGTCCCGGATGCGGTGGGTCGTCCCGGCGCGCGGCGGGGGGACGCCGAGGAAGCGCTGCGGCTGCTGGCCCGCAAGTACCCGGTCGAAGAGATCGCCGATGCGGCGGCGCGGGCACACGGTGACGAGGCCGCGCGCGCCGTCGAGGCGCTGGTGACGGTGGACGGACTGGAGCGGCTGCCGGCCCGCATGCCGTCCGTGGGCACGTGGGCGAGTCCGCACTCGCTGCCGCAGATCCGGTTGCGCGGCAGGCGGGATGCGCTCCCGGCCGACGCGGCGGGCCACGTGCTGACGATGCTGGCCATGTCCGCACCCGGGGCGGTCTACGCGGGCGTGGACGTGGTCCGGGAGCTGTGCGATCCGGGGTCGCTGGCCGAGTTCGGGTGGGCGCTGTTCCAGTTGTGGGAGCAGAGCGGGGCACCCGCCAAGGACAACTGGGCGCTGGCGCAGCTCGCCTGGCTCGGCGACGACGAGACGGTCCGCAGGCTCACCCCGGTCATCCGCGCCTGGCCGGGCCGGAACGGTCACCACAAGGCCGTGGCCGGGCTGGAGATCCTGGCGGGGATCGGCACGGACGTCGCGCTGATGCACCTGCACGGCATCGCGCAGAAGGTGAAGTTCGAGGCTCTCCGGGACCACGCCCGAGACAAGATCAGGAAGGTCGCGGACGGGCTGGGGCTCACCTCCGAGCAACTGGCCGACCGGCTCGTCCCCGACTTCGGCCTGGACGCCTCCGGCGGGCTCGTCCTGGACTACGGGCGGCGCCGCTTCCACGTCGGCTTCGATGAGAACCTCCGGCCGCTGGTGCGGGACGAGAACGGCGCCGCCCGCAAGGCCCTCCCCAAACCGGGCGCCAAGGACGACCCCGAGATGGCGCCCGCCGCCTACAAGCGGTTCGCCGCCCTGAAGAAGGACGTGCAGATGGTGGCCGCCGACCAGATCCACCGCCTGGAGAGGTCGATGCTCACGCGGCGCCGCTGGCCGGTCGGCGACTTCCGGCGCCTGCTCGTCGAGCACCCCCTGATCGGCCACATCGTGCGGCGGCTGGTCTGGGTCGCCGAGGACGGGGGCAAGGCCGCCGCGTTCCGCGTCGCCGAGGACGGCACGTTCGCCGACGCCGCCGACGACGTCCTGACCGTCCCGGATTCCGCCGCCATCGGCATCCCGCACCCGGTCGACCTGGACGGGTCACTGGAGGCGTGGTCGGCGCTCTTCTCCGAGTACGAGATCCTGCAACCGTTCCCGCAGCTGGAGCGCACCGTCCACACCCTGACCGACGCCGAGCGCGCCGCACGCCGCCTGGAGCGCTTCCAGGGCAGGACGTTCGCCACGCGGACGCTGGACCGGCTCGGCTGGCATCGCACCGCTCCCATGGACGCGGGACTCCAGCACGCCTTCTATCGAGCGGTCCCGGGCGGCCGTTCCCTCAACATCAGCCTGAACCCCCCGATCGCCATCGACGAATTCGACGCGTTCACGAAGGAGATCTGGCTGGACGACCACACGCCGAACGACTCCAGGGCGATTCCGTACGTCGAGCACCCCTTCGGCGACCTCGACCCGGCCACCGCATCGGAGGTGCTCGCCGAACTGACCGCCGCGATGTCCTGACCCGAACGCCCCAACGCGATCCCCGATCCCCGATTCCCGCACCCAACGAGTGCCGGGGGGCGTGGGGGGCGAAGCCCCCCACATCGGGGGTCCGGGGGTCGCCCCCCGGGTAAAATGACGAGAAGCAGTGGGGAAGGAGCCGCAAGGCTCCGACCACACTGCTTCCAGTCTTCGAGTGGGCGAGGAGGGATTTGAACCCTCACATCCTCTCGGACACACGGACCTGAACCGTGCGCGTCTGCCGTTCCGCCACTCGCCCGCGAGTGTCGTCCCGTCTCCGGGTGCTCGAAAAGGCTAGCACGTACGGAGCAGTGGTCCGGCAACTCGATACTTCGAACGAACCTTTGCACCGATACGATCGTCTACCAGTGGGGAAGGGAGGTGCCCGTGGGCGTCATTCAGCGCTTCGAGCGACGGCTCGAGGGCATGGTCGAAGGGGCCTTCGCCCGTGCCTTCAAGTCTGAGCTGCAGCCGGTCGAGGTGGCCAGTGCTGTGCAGCGCGAGATGGACGATCGGGCGGCGATCGTGGCACAGGGCCGCACGCTGGTTCCGAACGACTTCGTCGTCGATATCTCTCAGCAGGACGGGCAGCGGCTGCAGGTCTACGCGGACAGTCTGAGCCAGGAGCTGGCGAACCTGGCCCGGGAGTACGCGAAGGAACAGGGGTACTCCTTCGTGGGTCCGGTGCGCGTCCGGTTCGAGAACACTGACGATCTGGCCACGGGCATGTTCCGGATCAGGTCGGGCGTGATCAGGGGCTCGACCGTCGAGGGCGGGGAGATCCGCCCTTCGGCGAGCAATATGCCGCAGAGCGGCGGCGGGGCCTTCGGCGGGCACCCGCGGCTGCTGGTGACGACGGCGGTGGAGGGCGCCGACGCCACCCAGCGGACGTACGAGATCAACACGCCCGTGACCCTGCTCGGCCGTGGCACCGACTGCGATCTGCGCCTTGTCGATCCGGGCGTATCACGGCACCATGCCGAGATCCGCGTAGAAGGTCCCGAAATCGTGCTCGTGGATCTAGGGTCGACCAACGGCTCTTTCGTGAACGGCCAGCCGATCCGGCGGGTGACGCTGGTCGACGGGTCCCGGGTCACGATGGGCCGGACCACACTCGTGTTCCGCCGCGATAGGGAGTAACCCCGACTCCGATGTCCCCATTCACCCTCACGCTGATCAAGCTGGCGTTCCTCGCGGTGCTCTGGCTCTTCGTCATCGCGGCCGTCGGTGTGATCAGGGCCGACCTGTTCGGCTCGAAGGCCGCGACACGCGCGGCCTCGCGCGCGTCGGCGCCGCGACCGCAGAAGGCGGCGGCGCGCCCGCCGCGCGCACCGCAGCCGCCGCCGGCGCCCGGCGGCGCCCAGCAGGGCGCGCCGACGAAGCTCGTCGTCGTGCAGGGCGAACGGGCGGGCACCGTCATCGACCTCACCGGGGTGCCCATCACCATCGGCCGGGCGAATGACTCCACACTGGTCGTGACCGACGACTACGCTTCGAGCCGACATGCACGGATTTACGCCCAGGACGGTCAGTGGATCGTGGAAGATCTCGGTTCGACCAATGGGACTTACCTCGGACGCACGAAGGTGAGCCGGCCCATGCCGGTGCCGCCGGGCGTTCCGGTCCGTATCGGCAAGACCGTGATCGAGCTGCGCAAATGACTCTGGGAATCCGCTACGCCGCGCGCTCCGACGTCGGCATGCTGCGCGAGGGCAACGAGGACTCGGCGTACGCGGGCGCGCACCTGCTCGCCGTGGCCGACGGGATGGGCGGGCACGTCGGCGGGGAGATCGCCAGCGCCGCGGCCATCGAGGCGCTGCGCCGGCTCGACAAGGACCTGCCGGCGAACGAGCTGCTGGCGGCGCTCGAGCACACGGTCAAAGCCGCGAACGACAACCTGCACCGGATCGTGGAATCCGATCCCGCGCTGCAGGGCATGGGCACGACGCTGACGGCGATGCTGTGGGCGGGCGACCAGGTGGCGCTCGTCCACATCGGCGACTCGCGGGCCTACCTGCTGCGCGACGGCAGCCTGTTCCAGATCACGCACGACCACACGCTCGTCCAGTCCCTGGTGGACGAGGGGCGCATCAGCCCGGACGAGGCCGCGTCGCACCCGCAGCGGTCGCTGCTGCTGCGCGCGCTGGACGGGCGCGGCGAGGTCGACCCGGACCTGTCGCTGCGCGAGGCGCAGGTCGGCGACCGGTACCTGCTGTGCTCGGACGGCCTGTCGGGCGTCGTGACCGCGGAGACCATCTTCCAGGTCCTGACGGACGTGGACGAGCCGGAGCAGGCCGTCCGGCAGCTCATCGACCTCGCGAACCGGGGCGGCGGCCCGGACAACATCACGTGCGTGGTGGCGGACGTCGTCGACCTGGACCGGCAGCCCCCGACGGGCGGGCCCGGGCAGGCGGTCGGGGCGGCGGCGACCGCGTCGCCGCCGGAGCCGCCCGGCGGCCCGGGGACGACGATGCCGGCGGGGCCCGCGGACACGCCCGCGGGGCGGGCCGCGCAGCTCCGCGACACGCGGCCGCAGCCGCCGGTGGCGGTGGACGAGATGCCGCCGCCGATGGCGGCGGCCGAGCCGGCCGGCGAGCCCCTGCCCGACCACCGGCCCGACCAGATGCCGCCCCCGGGCGGGATGCCGCAGCCCGCTCCGGCGAAGGAGCGGAAGGGCGGCGGCGTCCGCAAGTGGGCGTGGCTGCTGGTGGTCGCGGGCGTCGTGGTCCTCGGGATCGGCGCCGGCGGCTTCGTGCTGCTGCAGAACGTGAAGAGCGGCTACTACATCGGCGCCGAGAACGGACGGGTCGTCCTGTTCCGGGGCACGCCGCAGGACGTGCCGGGGCTCGACCTGTCGCGCAAGGCCGCCGCGAAAGAGCAGCCGAACCCGCCGATCCTGCTGGAGGACCTGCCGCAGGCGCAGCGCCAGCAGGTGGAGGAGACCTACACCGTGGAGGGCCCGGCGGCCCTGGAGAAGCTCCAGCAGAGCGTCTGCAAGTACGTGGTGACCGCGGAGAAGGGCAGCGTCGTCATCGTGAAGGGCGCCGGCCAGCAGAACTGCGAGCAGACGAAGATCACCGGCAGTGAGATCCGGGTGAGCGAGCTCCCCATGGAGGACGCCGCGGCGGTGACCGAGAACAAGCTGGTGTTCGCCGGCCGGCAGGAGGCGCAGGCGAAGCTCCAGGAGCTGGGCGACAACCGGGACGCCTGCAAGGCGGGCGACTCGAACATCGAGGGCTGTCCGTCCGATGGGGGGACGCCCAGGTGAGTTCGCTCGGGGAGCAGATCAGGGCGCGGCTGCCGTACCAGCGGCGGAACGCCGCGTCCCTGGTGCTGCTCGTCTTCGCGATGGTCCTGACGCTGTCGGCGTTCGCGGAGGTCGGCCTCGCGCGGGACGGCAGCATCCCGGCGGGGCTGTTCGGGTACGGCGGCGGGCTCGCGGTGCTGGCGGTCGCGGCGTACTTCGTGCAGATGAAGTTCGCGCCGTACGCCGACCCGCTGCTGCTGCCGCTGGCGGTGGCGCTGAACGGCCTCGGCCTCGCGATGATCTACCGGCTCGACCTGGAGACCAGCGCCGACTGGAAGGCCGCGGCGCGGGCCGGCGGCGAGGTGCTGAAGGACGAGGCGGACGCGCCCGGCCAGCTGATGTGGACGTTCGTCGGGATCGCGATGTTCGTCGCGGCGATCCTCATCATGCGGGACACGCAGAAGTCGGACGCCCCGCTGTCGTTCACGCCGAAGACGGCGCAGCGCTACACGTACCTGATCGGCCTCGGCGCGATCATCCTGCTGCTTCTGCCGATCATGCCGGGCCTGGGCATGGAGCTCAACGGCGCCCGGGTGTGGATCAAGGTCGGGCCGATGTCGGTCCAGCCGGGCGAGTTCGCGAAGCTGATGCTGGTGGCGTTCTTCGCGGGCTACCTGGTGAACAAGCGGCAGGCGATGTCGCTGATCGGCAAGAAGATCGGCCCGTTCAGCCTGCCCCGCGCCCGCGACCTCGGGCCGGTCATGGTGATCTGGTTCTTCTGCCTGGGCGTCCTGTTCCTGCAGAAGGACCTCGGCACCGCGCTGCTGTACTTCGGCCTGTTCGTGTCGATGCTGTACATCGCGACGCAGCGGTTCTCGTGGATCGTGATCGGTGTCGGGCTGCTGGTGGTCGGCGTGTTCGTCGCGATGCAGCTGCCGTTCATGGGCCACGTCGACCAGCGCATCAGCATCTGGCAGAACCCGCAGCCGTACTTCGACGGCGGCTGCATGCTGGACAGCGGCGAGGTCGTCCCGGTCAACCCGAACACCGAGATCTACCAGAAGTTCAAGACCGAGGGCGCCGTCTCGCCGGGCTTCGCCGCCTGCGGCGAGCTGGGCGGCGCCTACGCCGACAGCCGGCAGCTGATGATGGGCCTGTTCGCGCTCGGCGAGGGCGGCGTGCTCGGCACGGGCCTCGGCCAGGGCGAGCCGTGGCGGACGCCGCTGTCGTTCAGCGACTTCATCATCGACTCGCTCGGCGAGGAGCTGGGCCTGACGGGGCTGATGGCGATCCTGCTCATCTACGGGTTGATCGTGCAGCGCGGCATGAAGACGGCCGTCGCGGCGCGGGACCCGTACCTGAAGATGTTCGCGGGCGGCGTGTCGTTCGTCCTCGCGCTCCAGGTGTTCGTCATCGTCGGGGGTGTCACGAAGCTGATCCCGCTGACGGGTCTGACGACGCCGTTCCTGTCGCAGGGCGGTTCGTCGCTGATGGCGAACTGGATCCTGATCGCGATCCTGGTACGGATGAGCCATGACGCCCGCAAGCCCGCCCCGCAGGCGATCCAGGACGAGGGCATGACCCAGATCGTGAGCACGAGGTGATCCGCCTCCCATGAACATGGACAAGCCGATCCGGCGCGTGGCGATCTTCGCGTTGCTGCTGATCTTCGGCCTGATGGCGCAGGTCAACTACATGCAGGGCAGCCAGGCCGAGGATCTGCGCACCGACGCGAACAACCCGCGCCTGTACTCCGACATCTTCAAGACGCCGCGCGGGCAGATCAGCGCGGGCGGCGAGGTGCTGGTGTCGTCCAAGGAGATCGACGAGGAGGAGTACGGCCGCGTCTACAAGGACGGGGCCATCTTCGCGCCGGTCACCGGCTACTTCCGCGGCGGCGCCACGGGGGTGGAGAACGCGTACTCGGCGCTGCTGTCCGGCGACGACAGCAGGATCACCAACCAGCGCTGGTTCGACACGTTCATCGGCAAGGAGGCCGAGGGCGCCGACCTGGAGCTGTCGATCGACCCGCGGGCGCAGCGCACCGCCTACGAGCAGCTGAAGCGGGCGACGGCGCCGGGCCGCCGCGGCGGCGCGGTCGTCATGGACGTGGAGACGGGCGCGATCAAGGTGGCGGCGTCGTTCCCGTCGTTCGACCCGAACGAGGTGGCGAACGACCCGCGCTCGGACGAGGGCGCGAAGCGGCTGGAGCAGCTCGCGAAGGGCGAGGGCGTCCAGCGGCCGCTGGTCGACAACGCGATCAGCCAGACGTTCCCGCCCGGTTCGTCGTTCAAGGTCCTGATGGCGGCGCTGGGCCTGGCGGACGGGATGGACAGGAACACCCCCGTCGACACGAGCGACCTGATCCTGCCTGAATCGAACATCCCGCTGCCGGACTCCCACGAGCACGGCGCCTGCGGCGGCCGCGCGCCGCTGCGGGCCGCGTTCGTCGAGTCCTGCAACAGCTCGTTCGGCCGGATGGCGATGGAGCTCACCATCCAGAAGCTGCACGACGGCAGCGAGAAGTTCGGGTTCGGCGACCGGGTCGAGGTCGAGCCGAACTTCTTCGCCGCCGAGAGCTCGGTCCCGGTGGAGGTCACCGACGCCGAGGGCAACGTCATCAAGACCGGGCAGGACGCGACGGCCCGCTCCGGCATCGGGCAGGAGAACGTGCGGTCCACGCCGCTGCAGATGGCGATGGTCGCGGCCGCGGTCGCCAACGACGGCGTCATCATGAAGCCGTACCTGGTGGAGAAGGGCCGCGCGCAGGACCAGAGCGAGGTCTACAGCGCCGACCCGCAGGAGTACAAGAAGGCGATGTCGGAGGACGACGCGAAGGAGCTGCAGGACTGGATGCGCGGCGTCGTCACCGAGGGCACCGCGACGAACCTGCAGGGCCGCAACATCGCCGGTAAGACCGGTACCGCCGAGCAGACCCCCTTCCCCAACGCCCGCTGGTTCGTCGGGTTCAGCCCCATGGAGGACCCGAAGTACGCGTTCGCCGTCATGACCGAGGGCGCCGGCTCCGGCGGCACCGCCGCCGGGCCGATCGCCGCGCAGATCATGGCGCAGGTGCTGAAGCAGTGAGCGCGGGCCTCGTCCTGAACGACCGGTACCGGCTGCTGGAGCGGCTGGCGACCGGCGGGATGGGCGAGGTCTGGCGCGCCCGGGACGAGCAGCTCGGCCGGGACGTCGCGGTGAAGCTGCTGCGCGTCGAGCTGGACGACGACGCGCGGGCCCGCTGGCGGTTCGAGGCCGAGGGGCGGTTCGCCGCGGCGCTGCGGCACGACGGGATCGCGCAGGCGTTCGACTTCGGCCACCAGCACGGCCGCACGTACCTGGTGATGGAGCTGGTGCAGGGCGAGCCGCTCGACGAGATCCTCGCCCGGGACGGCGGGCTCCCGCTGGAGGCCGTCCTCGACCTGCTGGTGCAGGGGGGACGGGCGCTCGCGGCGGCGCACGACGCGGACATCGTGCACCGCGACGTGAAGCCGGCGAACCTGATGGTCTCCCCGCGCGGGGAGCTGAAGCTGACCGACTTCGGGATCGCGCGGCGGCTCGCGGAGGCGTCGCAGACGCAGACCGGCATGGTCATGGGCACCGCGCACTACATCTCGCCGGAGCAGGCGTCGGCGGGCGAGCTGACCCCGGCCGCCGACCTGTACTCGCTGGGCGTGGTGGCGTACGAGTGCCTGGTGGGGGCGCCGCCGTTCGACGGCGCCACGCCGGTCGAGGTCGCGCTGAAGCACGTCCGGGACGCGCCCCGGCCGCTGCCCGCGCGCGTCCCGGAGCCGGCGCGCGCGCTCATCATGGAGATGCTGGCGAAGCACCCGGAGGAGCGGCCGCCGAGCGCGACGGCGGTCGCGGACCGGGCGCTGCGGATCCGGGCGTCGCTCAGCACCGGGCGGACCCTCCGCACCGACCTGCCCGGAATGCCGGGCGCCCCCGCGACGCCCGGGACGACCGGGGCGACCAGGACGGCGGGGGCGGCCGGTGCTCCCCGCCCCGACGGCGCCACCAGCGTGTTCGGCACGGCCCCGGCCGCCCGGACGTCCGCCGCGTCCGCGGCGCCCGGGAACCGCGAGAAGCCCGAGACCCCCGTGGCGTCCGGCGGGCGCAGGGCGTCCCGGACGGGCGGGAAGCGGCGCGGCTCCCGCGCGCGCGGACCGGCCCGTGCGCGGCGCGGAGGCCCCGCACGCGGGCGCCCGACCGCGACCCCGAAGCGCCATACGGCACCTATGTCGGGATTTGACCCTCGCGGTGGTCCAGATAACCTCTCCGACGGGACAGTGCCCGGGCAGCGTCGCACGGCACTGGCGTTCAGCTCGATCGCCGCCGTGCTCCTCGTCGGCGCCGTCGTGCTCGGCACGTTCTGGATCGGCCGCGGCGCCGACTCCGCCGGGGACGGGCGCTCCCCGTCCGAGACGTCGACGTTCGTCCCGGCCGGCGAGGACGGGGTCGAACCGTCCGCCGTCCCGACGCCGACGACCCCCCAGCCGACGACCGAGGACCGCAGACCCGTGCCCACTGTCACGAACCGACACGAGACGCATAGGATCCGTCCGACGACGCCTGCGCCGTCCCGGTCGACCCCGGGCGCGGGCGGCGCGTCACCGACCAGCAAGCCGACCAGCAAGCCGACCACCACGACGCCCGGTGCGACTCCCACCGACACCGAGCCGACACCGTCGCCGACGGACGTCACCACGAGTCCGTCAACTCCGACCCCAGATCCCTCCGCCACCCAGAGCGGCGGGCTAGGTTCGGGGAACTAAGGTGTAGACGTACGAGGGAAAGTGCACATATGAGTCAACCTCGGCTGCTCGGCGGCCGCTACGAACTCGATTCGGTGATCGGGCGTGGCGGTATGGCCGAGGTCTACCGTGCCCGGGACCTGCGTCTCGACCGCACCGTCGCCGTGAAGACCCTCCGGTCCGACCTGGCGCGCGACCCCACGTTCCAGGCCCGGTTCCGGCGCGAGGCGCAGTCCGCCGCGTCCCTGAACCACCCCTCGGTCATCGCCGTGTACGACACGGGCGAGGACGTCATCGGCGACACCCCGATCCCGTACATCGTCATGGAGTACGTGGACGGAAGCACCCTGCGCGACCTCCTGCGGGAGAACACGGCGCTCGTGCCGGAGAAGGCCCTCGAAGTGACCGACGGGATCCTTCGCGCGCTGGACTACAGCCACCGCGGCGGGATCGTGCACCGCGACATCAAGCCGGCCAACGTGATGCTGACCCGCAGCCACGAGGTCAAGGTCATGGACTTCGGCATCGCCCGCGCGATGGCCGACTCCGCGGCCACCATGACGCAGACCGCCCAGGTGATCGGCACCGCCCAGTACCTGTCGCCCGAGCAGGCCCGCGGCGAGCGCGTCGACACCCGCAGCGACATCTACTCCACCGGCTGCGTGCTGTACGAGCTGCTGACCGGACGGCCGCCGTTCACCGGCGACTCCCCGGTCGCGATCGCCTACCAGCACGTGCGGGAGGAGCCCGTCCCGCCGTCCCAGATCGACCCGCAGATCCCGCAGTGGGCCGACGCGATCGTCCTGAAGGCGATGGCGAAGGAGGCGGACAACCGGTACCAGAACGCGACGGAGTTCCGGCAGGAGCTCCAGCGGGTCCTGCAGGGCCAGCCCGTCGCGTCGACGGCGGCGTCCACCATGATGATGGGGGCGCAGCCGCCGCAGGGCACCCAGGTGATGGGCGCCTACCCGCCCGGTCCGCCGCACACCCAGATGCAGCGGCCGGTGGACGACGGGTACGGCGACCCGTACCTCCCGCCCGTCCACTACGACGACGACCGGGGCGAGCGGGGCGGCACCGGCAAGAAGGTCGCCCTGTGGGCGGCGCTCGCCGTCGTGTTCATCGGCGGCGCGGCCCTCATCGGCTGGTTCATGAGCGGTGGCGGCGAGGAGGAGCCGGTCCAGGTCGCGGTGCCGCAGAGCATCGTCGGGATGTCCGCCGAGGACGCCCAGGCCGCTCTCACCAAGGCGAACCTGAAGGTCGGCGAGACGACCAAGGAGTTCAGCGACGACGTCGACAAGGGCGCCGTCATGGCGACGGACCCGAAGCCCGGCACGCAGGTCGAGGAGGGCTCCACGGTCAACCTCGTCATCTCCGACGGCAAGGAGCCGCCGAAGCAGGTCACGATCCCCGACCTGGCCGGGCAGCCGGCGTCGGCGGCGGAGAGCGCGCTCAAGGACCTCCAGCTCGACCCCGAGCGGCGGGTCGCCAACAGCGACGACGTGCCGCGCGGCAACGTCATCCGCACCGACCCGGCCGCCGGCGCGCAGGCGCCGGTGAAGTCGGACGTCACGGTGTACGTGTCGAACGGCCCGAGCACGATCAAGATGCCGGACCTGTTCAACAGCAGCAAGCGCGCCGCCGAGGCCAAGCTCGAGGAGCTGGGGTTGAAGGTCGAGGTCCAGGAGGGCGTGGCGCCGCCGGACAAGCCCGTCTCGGTCGGGTTCGTCTACCAGCAGTCGCCCGGCGCGAACGCGACCGTGGCCCCCGGCGACACGGTCACGATCTTCATCGCGAAGGAGCCGGACCCGACTCCCTCGCAGCCCACCCCGGGCGGCCCGAGCATCCCGGGCTTCCCGCCGGGCCAGGACTGACGCACGGCGACCGGACGCGGCCGCGGGGTTCGCCCCCGCGGCCGCGTCCGCGTCCGGTCACCCTTCGGTGAGCTTGGCGGGGTCGGGCGCGTAGACGGTCATCCAGTGCGGGTGCAGCCGGTAGTAGACGACCTCGTTCTCCCAGTCGAAGGCGTCGTCGCCGTACGTCTCCTTGAAGTACGCCAGGAGGTAGGGCCAGTCCGCCGGGGGCTCCTCGCCCAGCGGGTTGAGGATTTCCACGGTGCCGTGCGTGAACACGCCGAGGTCCTCACCGCGCATGTGCGCCGCGCTGGCCGCCGGACGATCCCGGAGGTGGCGGGCCTTCGCGGCGTCCCGCGCCGTCCCGAAGTGCCACCGGCCGTGCAGGAAATGCCCGTCCACCGCGCTGATCCGCGGTTCGCCCTTCGCGGTCACGGTGGACAGCGCGAGCGTGCACATCCCGGTGAGCACCCGCGTGAGCCGCTCCGCGGACATCGTCCGCTCGGCGACGATCGAGCGGAGGTGCGAGGTGGAGCGGGAGAGCGAGGAGTCGAGCAGCGCTTGCAGCCCGTCGAGTTCTTCTTGCGTTTCGCGCATGCCTTCATGCTTCCCTGGAAACCTGACAGCCTGCGTCAGCCTTTCCGCGCTACACGGGGTCGAGGACGGCCGCGACGGCCTCGGCGCCGCCGCCGTCCAGCCAGGCCGGGAAGTCCAGCAGGGCGGGGCGGCGCCGCCGCAGGTCGGCGATGTCCGCCCGCCAGATGCCGCGCTGGGCGGAGAACGCCTTCACGGCGTCCGGGCCCAACTCCTTCTCCACGTCCGCGACCTGCTCGTAGGTGATCGCGCGTCCGAGCCGCTCGCCGATCAGCTCCACGGTCTCCGCGGCCGTCAGCTCGTCGCCCGCCAGTTCGAGGGCCCGGCCGGCGTACTCGTCCGGGTCGGCGAACGCGAGGGCGGCGAAGGCGCCGATGTCGGTCACGGCGATGAGCTGCACGGGCACGTCCGGGTCGAACAGGTGGCGCAGGACGCCGCCGGGGGTGATGCCGCCGACCGGCAGCCCGGGGATCGTGTGGTTCTCCATGAACCGCACGGGCCGCAGGACGGTCGCGGGCGTCCCGACCTCGGCGATGTGCCGCTCGATGGCCCACTTGCTCTCCCAGGAGGAGATGCCGGTGCTCCGCTCGGCGCCGCCCACGGACGCGAACACCAGGTGGGACACGCCCGCCTCGGCGGCCGCGTCCACCGCCGCGCGGCCCCGCCGGATCTCGCGCCCGCCGTCCCGGTCGTCCGGCGTGACGACGAACGCGCCGTGCGCGCCCGCCATCGCCGCCGCGAGGCTCGCCGGGTCGTCCAGGTCGCCCCGGACCGGTTCGGCGCCCGCCGCGGCCAGCGCGCGGGCGGCGGCCGAGGCGGGATCGCGCACCAGCACGCGCACCGCCCGGCCGTCGGCCAGCAGGTGCCGCGCGGCGGCACCGCCCTGCCGTCCGGTGGCCCCGATCACCAGCACGGGTCCGACTTTTCCCTGGAGGAGATCGCCCGCCGGGCGGGGGTCGCCAACGGCACCCTCTACGGCCACTTCCCCAACCGCCGGGCGCTCCTGGAGGCGCTCATGGGCGACCGGATGCGGGCCCTCGCCGCCACCGGCGCCGACCAGCTCGCCGCCCCGCCCTTCGAGGGCCTCGCCGCCTGGGCGCGCGCGGCCATGGACCACGCGGCCAGCTACCGGGGGCTCGGCGCGTCCCTCATGGAAGCCGTCGAGGACGAGACGTCCGAGCTGCACGCCGCCTGCAAGGCCGTCCTCGCCGCAGGCGACGAGCTCGTCGCGCGGGCCCGCGCGTCCGGCGCCGTCCGTCCGGACGTCACCGCCGAGGACGTGTTCGCGCTCGTGACGGCGGCGGCCTGGGCGGGCGAGCAGAGCACCCCCGCCCAGGCCGCACGCCTCCTCGACTTCGGCCTCGCCGGCCTCCGCCCCTGATCAGCGCCGGACGAGCGGCACGCTCAGGCACGCCGCGACCAGCAGCACACCCCCCGCGACGGCCAGCGCCGTCGTGTAGCCGTGCACCACCGCCGCGTCCGGCACGGCGTCCCGGTGCGCGGCGCGGTACGCCGCCCCGGCGCTCGCCGCCAGCGTGTTCAGCAGCGCCGTCCCCAGCGCGGCCCCCAGCTGCTGGGCCGCGTTGTACGCCGCCGACGCGGCCCCGACGTCGTGCCCCCGCATCCCCTCGGTCGCCAGCGCGGCGGTCGGCGTGATGACGCAGCCGAGCCCCAGCCCGGTCAGGACCATCGACGGCACCAGGTACCGGACGAAGACATCCGAGGTGCCCGCCGTCAGGCCCGTCAGCAGGAGCATCCCGGCCGCCGCCGCCAGCAGGCCCGGCACGATCAGCGCCCCCGGCGCGACCCGCCCGTGCAGCCTCCCCGCGACCAGCATCGACCCGGCCAGCGCCGCCAGCGCGTTGATGATCAGCGTCAGCCCGGTCTCGACGGGCGAGTAGCCGAGCACGCCCTGCGCGTAGTAGCTCATGAACAGGTAGAACCCGAACACCGCCACGAACATCAGGGTGATCGCCAGGAACGCGCCCGCCCGCACCCGGTGGACGAGCACCCGCATCGGCAGCAGCGGCTCGGGCGCGCGCACCTCGACCGCGACGAACGCCGCCAGCAGCAGCACCCCGCCCGCCAGCGGCGCGAGCACCTCCGACGACCCCCACCCGAACGGCTCGGCCCGGTCGAACGCGTACACCACCGCGGCGAACCCCGCGAGGCTGAGCAGCGCGCCCGCCGCGTCCAGCCGCCCCCGGGCCACCGGACGGTCCGCCGGCACCAGCGCCGCCCCGCACACCGCGAGGACCGCCACGGGCACGTTGACGTACAGGCACCACCGCCAGCCGACGTACTCGGTCAGCAGCCCGCCCGCGATCAGCCCGACCGCCGAGCCCGCCGCGCCGACCGCCGCGAACACCCCGAACGCCCGGCCCCGCCCGGCCCCCGCGAACGTCGTCGCCAGCAGCGACAGCGCCGCCGGCGCCAGCAGCGCGGCGCACGCCCCCTGCGCCGCCCGCGCCCCGAACAGCATCGCCGGGCCCGTGGCCGCGCCGCCCACCGCCGACGCCGCCGCGAACCCGGCGAGCCCGATCACGAACGCCCGCCGGTGCCCGAGCACCCCGCTGATCCGTCCGCCGATCAGCAGCAGCCCCCCGAACGCCAGCGCGTACGCGGTGACCGCCCACTGCCGGTTCCCGTCCGACATCCCGAGCGCCGCCTGCGCCGACGGGAGCGCGATGTTCACGATCGTCCCGTCCAGGACCACCAGCAACTGCGCGGCGCTCACCACCCCGAGCGTCCACCACCGCCGCGCGGGCACCGCGCGTTCCCTCTCTTCGACATCCATGGATTCCATCGTCACGTTGAAGCGACCCCGGAGACTTCCATGGCTCGAAGGCACCACCGACCGGCCCGAATACCCCACCGACCCTCAACCCCCGGTGGAAGGGGCGAGCGGGCGCGAAGGCCCGTCCGCGCGCCCGATCGCGGGTGTTCGTGGGGTCAGCGGGGCTCGTGGCGGAGGGCGCGGGCGGCGAGGGCGGCGGTCAGGAGGAGGGCGGCGGCGCTGACCGCGGCGGCCGCGGTGACGCCGTCGGTGTAGGCCGCGGCGGCCGTGTCCAGGAGTGCGGCGTCGTCGAGGACGGCGAAGGCGCCGGCGATCGTCTCGGTGGCGGCGTCGGGCGTGCCGGGGGGCGCGTGCTCCTCCATCCGGGCCGTGTACACGGTGGCCGTGGCGGTGCCGAGGACGGCGATGCCGAGCGCGGCGCCGAGTTCGGTGCCGGTCTCGGAGACGCCGGCGGCGGCTCCGGCGCGTTCGGGCGGGGCGGTGGAGAGGATCAGCGTGTTCGCGATGGTGCCGCAGACGCCGACGCCGAAGGCCAGGACGGTGTAGCCGCCGACGAACGCCCACACGGGGGTGCCCGGGTCGAGGAGCGCGATGCTCCCGAATCCGAGTGCGGCGAGGAGCATCCCGGCGGTGACGAGCGAAGCGGGACGGGCGCGGTCGGCGATCGTGCTCGCGAGGGCCGCGCCGGCGGCCGTCCCGGCGAAGGTCGGGAGGGCGTGCAGCGCGGCTTCGAGGGCGGTGAGCCCGTGGACGGTCTGCATGAACGTGAACGCCAGGGCGCCCATGCCCGCGGCGGCCCAGGACACCGCGGTGTTCGCGGTGACGGCGGCGCCGAAGGCGGGCGCCCGGAACAGGGCGAGGTCGAGGAGGGGGTGCGCGGCGCGGCGCTGGCGCAGGACGAACGCGGCCCCGAGGGCGAGCCCGGCCAGCGCCGCCGCGCCGGCGGCGGCGTCGGCGCCGTGGCCGGTGGCGCGCTTGAGCGCGACGACGAGGCCGAGGACGGCGGTGAGCGCGAGGACGGCGCCGGGCAGGTCGAACCCGGCGCCGTCGGGGTCGCGGGACTCCTCCAGGAGGAGCGGGGCGGCGGCCAGGAGGAGCAGCATCACGGGGACGTTGACGAGGAAGATCGAGCCCCACCAGAAGTGCTCGAGCAGCAGCCCGCCGACGATGGGGCCCGCGACGGAGCCGCCGGTGAACGCGACGGTCCAGGCGCCGACGGCCGCGCGGCGGCGGCGCTCGTCGGGGTACAGGGCGCGGAGGAGGGAGAGGGTGGACGGGGCGAGGGTGGCGCCGCCGATGCCGAGGAGGGCCCGGGCCAGGACGAACGTCCAGGGTTCGGTGGCGAGGGCGAGGAGCGCGGACGCGGCGCCGAAGAGGGCGGAGCCGGCGAGGAGGAGCCGGCGGCGGCCGATGCGGTCGCCGAGGGAGCCCATGGTGATCAGCAGTCCGGCCATGACGAAGCCGTAGACGTCCATCATCCACAGCCATTCGGTGCCGGTCGGGGTGAGCGCGGCGGAGATGGCCGGGGCGGCGACGAACAGGATCGACAGGTCCATCGAGACGAGCAGTGCGGGCAGCAGGAGGACGGCGACGCGCATGGCGTGATCGTACGTACGTACAAATCACGGTGTCAAAACGTACGTACGTACAATGATCGGCATGGGACAGCGTGAGGACTTGCTGGCGGGCGCGCGGATCTGCCTCGCCGAGAAGGGCTACAGCCGGACGACCGCGCGGGACATCGCGAGCGCGTCGGGCGCGCACCTGGCGTCGATCGGGTACCACTTCGGCTCGAAGGACCGGCTGATGGCCGTGGCGGTGCTCCAGGCCAGCGACGCGTGGGGCGACACGATCGAGGCGGCGGTGCGGGCGGCGGGCGAGGCGAGCCCGGCGGAGCGGCTGCGGACGTTCCTGGACGAGTTGTTCGCGGCGATCCCCCGGCAGCGGGACCTGCTGGTCGCGAGCACGCAGGCGTACACCGAGGCCCAGTTCAGCGAGGAGGTGCGGGCGCCGCTGCTGGAGGCCGTGGAGCGGGGCCGCCGGGAACTGGCGGCGATGGTGCTCGGGGTGGAGAGCGGCGAGGTGGACGACGCCACGGCGGTGGCGCTCGGGTCGCTCGTCCACGCGATGGTCGTCGGGTTCGCGCAGCAGGCGCTGCTGGCGCCGGAGTCGATGCCGTCCGCCGAGCGGGTGGCCGAGGCGGTGGCCGTCCTGGCGCGGGGGCGGTGACACGCGAAGAGGGCTTCCGCCACTCGGGGGCAATGGCGGAAGCCCTCGATATGGTCTTCGCCCCCGGACGTCCGAACGTTACGGATTTCAACCAGAATTTTCTGCGAGTCGGGAATGCCCTGGTCAGAGGGTGTCCAGCCAGTTCCGCAGCAGCGTCCGCCCGCCGACCGACAGCACCGACTCCGGGTGGAACTGGACGCCCTCGACGGGCGCCGCGCGGTGCCGGAGGCCCATGACGACGCCGTCCGGGGTGCGCGCGGTGATCTCCAGGACGTCCGGGACGGTCGCGGCCTCGACGGCGAGCGAGTGGTACCGGGTCGCGGGGAACGGGTTCGGCAGGCCCGCGAAGACGCCGCGGCCGTCGTGCCGGATCAGGCTCGTGTACCCGTGGACGACCTCGGGCGCCCGGGACACCGCGGCGCCGTACGCGTGCGCGATGACCTGGTGGCCGAGGCACACGCCGAGCACGGGCGCCCCCGACCGGACGAGCGCGGCGCAGACGCCCGCGTCCGCGGGGCGCCCGGGACCGGGGCTCAGCAGGACGCCGTCCGCGCCGGCGGCGTCGCCGACCGCGACGTCCGCGCGGGACGCGACGCGGCAGTCGGCGCCCAGTTCCCGCAGGTACTGGACGATGTTGTAGACGAAGCTGTCGTGGTTGTCCACGACGAGGACCCGCGGGCTCACGGCAGCCCCGGCTCCCCGGAGGACGAGGGCGACGGCGTCCCGGTGACGACGCCGTGGTCGAACTGGACCTTCGGCTCCACCCACGGGAACACGACGTACCACAGCACCAGGACGAGCGCGAGGACGGCGGCGGCCGCGACCGCGAGCTTGGTGCGCCACGCGCCGGGCAGCCGGCGCCAGATCCACGCGTACACGGGAACCCCTCCTACTCGGCGGCCGCGGCGGACGGGACGCGCGGCTTCGCGGCGGTCAGCTCACCGAAGACGATCATGCGTTCGGCGTCGGAGTACTTCGGGTGGCAGGTGGTGAGGGTGATGAGCCGCTCGCCGGGCTTCTCGCCCGGATGGTACGGGACCGGCGCGGTGACCTCGACGGCCGTCGGTTCGACGATGTCGCGCCCGGTGACCTTGTAGACGTACTGCTTCTCGCGCGTGTCGACGAGGATCTCGTCGCCGCGCTCGAGTTCGCCGAGGTCGTTGAACGGCGCGGAGTACGTCGTGCGGTGGCCGGACACGACGAAGTTGCCGACCTCGCCGGGCATGGCGCTGCCCGGGTAGTGGCCGGGGCCCTTGCGCAGGTCGTCGCGCTCGACGCCCTCGACGACGACGAAGCCGTAGTCGTCCCCGAACTCGGGGACGCGCAGCATCGCGATGCCGGAGCCGAGCTCGACCTGCTCGGTGGTGACGTCGGGGGCCTTCCACCGTTCGAGGAGCTGGTCGGTGAGGCGGTTCTGCTGGTCCCGCGTGTACTGGCCGGTTCCCCACAGTTCGTACGTCACGAACAGCATCAGGATCAGTCCGGCGGTGATGCACAGTTCGCCCAGTCCACGGATCAGCGTCCGCACCGCGCGTCCCCCTTCTCGAACGGCTCGACGCCGGGTCTCCCGCCGGTAGCGTGAAAACTGGGATGATGCCTCATGCGGGGGCCGGTACGCCGCGCCCCAGCGGATACGCTAACCGACAAAACACCCAAGTGCGGTCCGGCGCCCCGGCCGCCGGACGCCCGAGGAGATCGACCACCGTGGCCAAGTCGAAAGTGCGCAAGAAGGCGGTCTACACCCCGCCGCAGAAGTCCAAGGCGCCCGAGGTCAGCCCGCGCTGGCTGGTGCCCACGATGGTCACGCTGTGGCTGGTGGGCCTGATCTGGATCGCGGTCTTCTACGTCACGGCGAGCACCGGCACCGAGGTGCCGTTCATGACCGATCTGCACAACTGGAACCTCGGCATCGGATTCACCGCCATCATCCTCGGCGTCATCCTGTCCACGAAGTGGAGGTAGCCCAGGGGATCGCTCCCCTGGGCCGCCCCACGGCTCCTACAGCCCGTACTGCGCGGACAGGTCCGCCGTCTTGACCGCCACCAGCACGCCCAGCAGCACCAGCGTGAGGACGGGCGCCGCGACGTGGACGGCGAGTCGGCGCGCCTTCGGCGCGTAGGCGTACGCGGCCGCGAGCGCGGCGCCCACGACCAGCCCGCCGACGTGGCCCTGCCAGGAGATCCCGGGCACCGAGAACGTGATGATCAGGTTGATCACCAGCAGGAACACGATGGGCCCGGTGGGGGCGCGCATCCGGCGGCCGATCACGAAGAAGGCCCCGAACAGGCCGAAGATGGCGCCGGACGCGCCCACCGCCGCCTCGCCGGGCGACACCAGGTACAGCAGCACCGAGCCGCCGAGCCCCGACAGCACGTAGAGGGCGAGGTAGCGCCACCGTCCGAGCACCTGCTCCAGCGCGGGGCCGATCGCCCACAGCGCCCACATGTTGAACAGGATGTGGGTGATGCCGAACGATCCCTCGGTCTGGTGCAGGAACATCGAGGTGAAGAGCCGGTACCACTCGCCCTCGGCGACGCCGACGAGCCGCCCGTCCAGCAGTCCGAGGCCGACCATCATGTAGTCGAAGACGACCTCGCGGGACGCGCGCTCGAACAGGTACACCAGGACGCAGGCGCCGATCAGCGCGTACGTCACCACCGGGGTGGACGACGCGGCGACACGGGCGCCCAGCGCGGTGCGGGGCGCCGTCCGGTGCGCGTCCCGGTTGCCCTCGGCGACGCACTCCACGCACTGGTGGCCGACGTCGGCCTCGCGCATGCAGTCCGGGCAGATGTAGCGGTCGCACCGGGTGCAGCGCACGTACGTCTCCCGCCCCGGGTGCCGGTAGCAGGTCGGCACCGAGGTGTCGGGCGCGGGACTGGGTTCTGTGCTCATCCGTACTCCGGCGTCGCGGTGCGGGCTCTCACCGTCTCAACGATTAACGGCGCTCGATCGTCACCGTGCGGATCACGACATCGGTCTTCGGGCGGTCCATCGCGCCGGTCGGCGACTGGACGATCGCGTCGACGACGTCCGTGCCCTCGATGACCTTGCCGAAGATCGTGTGCCGGCCGGTGAGGTGGCGGGTGTTCTGGACGTTGGTGGTGATGAAGAACTGCGACCCGTTCGTGCCGGGCCCGGCGTTCGCCATGGCCAGCAGGTACGGCCGGTCGAACTTCAGGTCCGGGTGGAACTCGTCGCCGAACTCGTAGCCGGGGCCGCCGGTGCCGTTGCCGAGCGGGTCGCCGCCCTGGATCATGAACCCGTCGATGACGCGGTGGAAGATCGTCCCGTTGTAGAGGGGCTTCTCGGTCTTCTGCCGGGTGTTCGGGTCGGTCCAGACCTTGTTGCCCTCGGCGAGGTCGACGAAGTTGCCGACCGTCTCCGGCGCCTTGTCCGGGTACAGCTGGATGACGATCTTGCCGAGCGTCGTGTCGAGGGTCGCGAAGATCTCGTTGGCCACGCGGGCCTCCTCATGGTCGTCCGGACGGTCGGGTCCGGATCTCGTTCGTGCAGTTCGGCCGGTTCCTGCCGCAAAACCGTGCGGTCTCCGACATACCGGAAACCGTCACCCTACGCGGTCGGACGGTCACTCGCACGGTGTTTACCCTCCGATGCACGGGAAGGCTGCAGACAGGACCTCGCAAACAGGGAGGTTAGCGTGTCCCTAAAGATCAGTATCCGTCGCAGGCCGCAGGATGGCGTGTACACGGGGTACGAGCGTGCCCGGCAGGCGGCCATGCAGGGTACGGCGATGTGCCGGCGGCAGGCCACCATGGCGGCCGACCGGTTCATGCCGGCCGCGAACGAGCGCGTCATGCTCGCGCGCGGCTGGAGCGCGCCCCGGCTGCGGCGGGCCGCCCGTTACGTGGAAACGGGCCTCGCCCCGCGGGTGAGCACGTTCATGAACGACATGGCCCACCGGGTGGAACCGCCGCGGCGCACCCGGCCGTCCACCGTCATGGTGATGGCCATGGCCGGCACGGCCCTCGCGGCCGGTGCCGCGGGCGTGGTGATGACCCGGCGCAGCGCCGGCCAGGACATGGCGGACCGTTCGGAGGAGGGGGAGGCCACCTCCGCCGACTCGATGACGGTCAGCGGCGCCGACGTGGACGGCCAGGTGCACTCGCCGCACTAGGCGCCGTCCGGCCGCCGCCGTGACGGTCGTGCGCATGCGTAAGGCTCAGTGGAAGAGGGCCCGGTCCGGACGGACCGGGCCCTTCCGCGTCCGGTCCCCGCCGCCGCGTCCCGCGCGTCCCGTCCGCCGCTACCAACCGGTACGGTGAACCGCATGTCGGCAGAATCGCGCTCGGTGCCGCGGCGCCTGGGCGTCCTCGCCAAGGACCGCGCCCGCCGGGGCCTGCACACCGCCGTGCACCGGACCTGGGAGTGGATCCAGCGGCACGGCGAGATCACCCCGCACGCCCACGGCGCCCGCCGGTTCGCCTACCTCGGCGAGGGCGCCTGCATCGGCTTCCCCGTCGGCGCGATCTACGGCGAACCGTGGATCTCGATCGGCGACCACACCCTCGTCGGGACGCACGTCACGATCTCCGCCGGGTTCGTCCCGGGCCTCGACCTCGGCCCGGACGTCGTCGTGACCATCGGGTCGAGCTGCTCGCTCGGCCGCGGCACGCACATCGTCGGGCACCAGTCGATCGAGATCGGCAACGACGTGTTCACCGGCCCGAACGTGTACATCACCGACCAGAACCACACCTACGGCGACCTCGACGTGCCGATCGGGCGGCAGTGGCCCGAGAACAACCCGGTGGTGATCGGCGACGGCTGCTGGATCGGCACCGGCGCGATCATCCTGCCCGGCACCCGGCTCGGCCGGAACGTCGCCGTCGCCGGCGGCGCGGTCGTCCGCGGCGAGTTCCCCGACCACTCGGTCATCGGCGGCGTCCCCGCGAAGGTGCTGCGCAGCCACGACCCCGAGCAGGGCTGGCAGCCGCCGCTGCGCACGGGCCCGCTGATGTCGCTGGACGAACTCGCCGCCCTCTCCGTCGACGGCCTCGAGGGCCTCCAGCTGCTCCAGGACCGCCTCCGCGCCGAGAACGCGGCGCACGGGACGAACGGCTCGGGCGGTCCGGGCGGCGCCGGAGCCGGCGACGTCCGTCCCGCGGACGCCCACGAGGAGACCGGCTGACGGGACCGGCCGGCTGACGGGACCGACCGGCGGTCAGCCGAGCAGCGCCGCCAGCAGGACCAGCAGCGCGACCACGCCGAACGACAGCCCGAAGATCGCCACCAGTGCGCCCTTCCCCGGCCGGTCCACCGGCTCGAAGGCGAGCGCGCCCCTTGTGTAGATCGTGTGCGGGGGCGCGTAGTGCAGCAGGACGGGGTGGCCCGCGCGCGTGTCGACGGTCAGCTCGGCCTTCCCCACCTTGATGCCGTAGTACGAGCACCAGACGTGCACCGGCCACACCCCCGGCGGCAGCGGCAGCGGGGTGTCCCCCGGTTCGATCTGCCCCCGCCAGTTCCCCGCGTCCACCAGTACGGGCGGCCTGAGCCCGCGGCCGAGCATGGTGAACGGACGCAACCGGATCACCACGGTGCCCGGCGCGTGCGGTCCGGGGTGCGGGAACGCCATGAACCCTCCAAGATCGTTCGGATGCTCCAATTCCGACGTTCCGCGCGAACAGGGCGTTCCGCTCGCGGTACGGAGGCGTTTCACGTGAAACGACCCCGCCCCGGTTTCCCGGGACGGGGTCGTCTCACATGCTGGGGACGGGCTCAGTTGTAGCGGGCCGCGCTCCGGTCGCCGCCGCCGCCGCGCTTGCCCCCGTAGGAGCCGCCGCGCCGGCCGCCGCCGTGCGAGGAACCGCCGTGCGGGGAGCCGCCGCTGCGCGGGCCGCCGCCCCGGCGCTCGCCGCCGGACGACCGCGCGCCGCGGCCGCCGTAGCCGCGGCGCCCGCCCGGCCGGCCGCGCCCGCCGCCGTTCTCGCGGCGCGGCCGCTCCGGGATCAGCGGCTCCTCGATCGGGATGCCGGACGGGACGCGCGCCCCGGTCAGCTTGACCAGTTCGGCGTCGCCGCTGGCGACCCGGACGCGCGGCGCGTTGATCCCGGCGCGGCGGGTCATCGCGGACGTCGAGCGCACCTGGTGCGGCAGGACGAGCGTGACGACGGTGCCGCGCTCGCCGGCGCGGGCCGTCCGTCCGGCGCGGTGCATGTAGTCCTTGTGGTCGGCCGGCGGGTCGACGTGCATGACGAGGCTCACGTCGTCGACGTGGATGCCGCGCGCGGCGACGTCGGTCGCGACGAGGACGCTGATGTTGCCCTCGCGGAACTCGGCGAGCGTGCGGGTGCGCAGGCCCTGGCTCTTGCCGCCGTGCAGGCCCGCCGCGCGGACGCCCACCTGGGTGAGCTGCTTGGCGAGCCGGTCGACGCCGTGCTTGGTGCGGGCGAACAGGATCGTCCGGCCCTCGCGGTTGGCGATCTCCGCGGTGATCAGGCCCTTGTCCTTCGGCGCGACGAGCAGCAGGTGGTGGTCCATCGTGTCGACGGGCTCGTCGACGGGGCCGATGGCGTGGGTGACCGGGTCCTGCAGGTAGCGCCGGACGAGGACGTCGACGTCCTTGTCGAGGGTCGCGGAGAACAGCAGCCGCTGCCCGCCGGGGCAGGCCTGGTCGAGGATGTCGGTGACGTCGGGCAGGAAGCCCATGTCGGCCATGTGGTCGGCCTCGTCGAGCACCGCGATCTCGACGTCGGACAGGTCGCAGGCGCCCTGCTGCATGAGGTCCTTGAGGCGGCCGGGCGTGGCGACCAGCACCTCGACGCCGCGGCGCAGCGCGTCGATCTGCTTGAACATCGAGGTCTGGCCGATGACGGTCTTGAACTTCAGGCCGAGCGACCGGCCGAGCGGCTCCAGGTTCTGCTGGACCTGCTGGGCGAGTTCGCGCGTCGGGACGAGGATCAGCGCGAGCGGGCGCTTCGGGGCGGCGCGGCGGCCGGACAGGCGGGCGAGCAGCGGCAGGCCGAACGCGAGGGTCTTGCCGGACCCCGTCTTGCCGCGGCCGAGGACGTCCCGTCCCGCCATGACGTCGGGGATCGCGGCGGCCTGGATCGGGAACGGGGCGTCGATGCCCTGGCGGGCCAGGGCGTTCACCAGCTCGGCCGGGAGGCCGAGCTCGGCGAAGGTGGGAACCCGCTCCTCGGCCGCGGTGGCGGCGTCGGCGGTCGGGTTCTGAGCAGCAGTGGCTGTGGTCACGCAATACCTTCCGAGAGGGGGGCACGTCTCGGGAGGCACCACGCAGTGGATTTCGTGGGCTGCAAGGACGAGCCTGGCGCTGGGGCGCCGAAAAAGTGATGAAGAGTGATTCGGTCAGTCTAACGCCGCCGGAGGCCCTCCTTATGCCCCGTCTCGGCCGGAACATTCTCCCCGTCCGGATCAGCACCCGCACGCGACCGCGCCGCGGGGCGGGTCAGCGCCCCCACGTTGAGCAGGAACGCGGACGTGCGGCCGTCCCGCCGCACGGACCCCTTCATGATCGACGCCTGCCGCCGCCCGTCGCTCGCCACCTGCCAGAAGTCGAGGGTGACGCTCTCCCCGGCGCGCGTGCAGGTCTGCCCCGGCGGCGCGAGCTCGGCGGTGTTGCCGCTCGCCGCGAGCGTCCACCGGCATCCGTCGGAGGTCCGGGCGGCGATCGTCCGGTCGGGCAGCACCACCATGTCGACCTGGCCGCGCCGCTCCGACCGGCGGGGACCGTCCGGCCCGCGGTGGACGACCATGTTGATCATGCGGGACGGGTCCGCCGGGTCGTAGGTCCACCGGCCGCCGAAGCGCCGCGCGGCCCTCGGCCACGGCTCCGCCCCGTCCCGGGTGCGGGACCCGTTCGCCAGCGTGAAGGCGTAGTCCTCCTCATGGTGGCTGATCCCCTTGATCGTCTCCCGTTCGTGCCGTCCGGACACCCGCACCGACCAGCTCAGCAGGGTGTAGTCGGAGTCGATCACCTTGTTGGTGCAGCGCTGGCCCGGCGGGGCGAGCTCCAGTGCGCGGCCCCGGACCTCGAACGACCAGGTGCAGCCCCGGTCGGTGCGGCCCACGACCTCCCCCGGCCCGGCGCCCTTCCGGAAGACGACCCGGCCGATCTGCGGGATCTGGACGGGCTCGCCCGCGGGAACGCCCGGGATGAAACTGTCGCAGTCGGGTTCCGCGGGGAGGCAGGAGATCTCCGCGATGTTCCGCATGGTGCGGCGGTCCGGCTGGTCGTAGTTCCACACCCCCAGGTACGCGCCCGTGTCCGGCGGCGCGGCGGCGGCGGGGACGGCCGGAGCGCCCCAGCTCGCCGTCGCTCCCAGGGCGGCCACCGCCAGGGCCGCCCGTGGGCGCCGTCCCCGCTTCCTTTGCTGCATGGCTTCGCTCATGCACCTGAGAGCACGCGCGTCGCCCCGGCCGTGACACCGTCCACGCCGGTGTGACCCACCGCACGGTGCGGGTCAGGGGAGCAGGTCGAGGAAGGCGCGCAGGACCGGGTTGTCGTTCGCGGCCCGCCAGGTGAGGTGCAGTTCCACGGGCTCGGGGTTCGGCAGCCGGACGGGGCGCAGCGTGACGCCCTGGAGGCGCAGGCGGGACGCGGTGGCGGGGACGAGCGCGATGCCGAGGCCCACCTCGACGAGGGCGAGCACCGTGTGGACCTGGTGGGCGTGCTGGACGTACGCGGGGTGCACGCCCGACTCGCGGAAGACGCTGACGACGAGGTCGTGGAAGTACCGCGCCTCGAACGGCGCGTAGCCGATCACGCGTTCGCCGTGGAAGTCGGCGAGGCCGAGCTCGTCCTCGGCGCACAGCGGGTGGTCGGCGGGCAGCGCGGCGAGCAGGGGCTCGGCGCCGAGCGGGCGCGCCTCCAGGCCGGGCGGCACGGGCGGGCGGACGAGGCCGACGTCGAGGTCGCCGCCGGCGAGGCGTTCGAGCTGGTCGCGGGTGACGGCCTCGCGCAGCACGATCTCGATGTGCGGGAGGTGCTCGCCCGCCGCGCGGAGCAGGTTGCCCAGCACGCCGTACGCCGACGTCGCGGTGAAGCCGAGCCGCAGCACGCCCGACCGCCCCTCGGTCACGCGGCGGACGGACTGGGCGGCGTCCTCGGCGTCGTGCAGCAGGCGGCGCGCGTCGTGCAGGAAGGCGCGCCCGGCGGGGGTGAGGCGCACGGTGCGGCTGCTGCGGTCGATCAGCCGGACCCGCAGTTCCTTCTCGAGCTGCTGGATCTGCCGGCTCAGCGGCGGCTGCGTCATGTTGAGCCGCCGCGCCGCGCGCCCGAAGTGCCCCTCCTCGGCGACGGCGACGAAGCCGGCGAGCTGATTGATGGTGAACATCGATGCCTTTTGAGTATCAGTGAATGCTATTTCGGAGTTGGACTTGCATCGATGTCCGAGCCTAACGTCACCGCAAGCGTTCACCGACCCGAAGGAAAGAGTTCAATGTCCCAGTTCACGCCCGCCGAGGTCGCCGAACGGCTGGCCGGCGGGCTGCTGTCGTTCCCGGTCACCCATTTCCGCGACGACCTGAGCTTCGACGAGCCGGCGTACCGCGCGAACATCGGCCGGCTCGGGCGGTACGACGCGGCCGGCCTGTTCGCGGCGGGCGGCACCGGGGAGTTCTTCTCGCTGACCCCGGCCGAGGTCGAGGCGGTCGTGACCGCCGCCGTCGAGGAGGCCCCGGACGGCGTCCCGGTGATCGCCCCCGCGGGCTACGGCACCGCCGCCGCGATCGAGCTGGCGCGCGCCGCCGAACGCGCGGGCGCCGCCGGGCTCCTGCTGCTGCCGCCGTACCTGACCGAGGCGTCGCAGGACGGCCTGTTCGCGCACGTCCGCGCGGTGTGCGACGCGACCCGGCTGGGCGTGGTCGTCTACAGCCGGGCCAACGCGGTGTACTCCGACACCACGGTCGCGCGGCTCGCCGACGCGTGCCCGAACCTGGTCGGGTTCAAGGACGGCGTCGGCGACATCGAGATGATGACGCGCATCCACACCCGCCTCGGCGACCGGCTCACCTACATCGGCGGGCTGCCGACCGCGGAGATGTTCGCGCTGCCGTACCTCGAGATGGGCGTGACCACCTACTCGTCGGCGATGTACAACTTCGTGCCCGAGTTCGCGCTGCGGTTCTACCGCGCCGTCCGCGCCCGCGACCACGCCGCCGTCCGGCGCTACCTGGACGCGTTCGTCCTGCCGTACTGCGACCTGCGCAACCGCCGCGCCGGGTACGCGGTGAGCATCGTCAAGGCGGGCATGCGGGCGGTGGGGCACCCGGCCGGGCCCGTCCGCGCCCCGCTGACCGACCTGGACGGCACCGAGCTGGCGGAGCTGGACGCGCTGATCGCACGGATCCCGGAGGAGGCCGCGGTATGAAAGAGCCCACCGGACGCATGATCATCGCTGGGGAGCCGGTCGCCGGCTCCGGGCGGCGGATCCGCGCCGTCGACCCGGCCACCGGCGCCGCGCTGGAACCCGCGTACGGCTACGGGGACGCGGGCGACGTCGAGCGCGCCTGCGCGGCGGCCGCCGCGGCGTTCGACGCGTACCGGCGGACGCCGCTCGCCCGGCGCGCCGAGTTCCTGGAGCGGATCGCCGACGGCATCGACGCGCTCGGGGACGCGCTGGTCGAGCGGGCGCACGCCGAGTCGGGGCTGCCGGTCGCGCGGCTGACCGGCGAGCGCGGCCGGACGACCGGGCAGCTGCGGATGTTCGCGGCGCTGCTGCGCGACGGCGGCCTGGAGGTCCCGCGGATCGACCCGGCGCTGCCGGACCGGACGCCGCCGCGCCCCGACATCCGGCAGCGGTGGGTCCCGCTGGGCCCGGTGGCGGTGTTCGGCGCGAGCAACTTCCCGCTGGCGTTCTCCGTCGCGGGCGGCGACACGGCGTCGGCGCTGGCGGCGGGCTGCCCCGTCGTGGTGAAGGGGCACGACGCCCACCCCGGGACGTCCGAGCTGGTGGGGCGCGCGATCGCGGACGCGGTCGCCGCGTGCGGCCTGCCCGCGGGCACGTTCTCGCTGCTGTTCGGGTACGGGCCCGACCTCGGGACGGCGCTGGTGACCGACCCGCGGATCCGGGCCGTCGGCTTCACCGGGTCGCGGTCCGGCGGGCTGGCGCTGGTCGCGGCGGCGCAGGCGCGGCCCCGCCCCATCCCGGTGTACGCGGAGATGAGCAGCACGAACCCGGTGTTCCCGCTGCCCGGGGCGCTCGCCGAGCGGGCCGCCGGCATCGCGGCCGGGTTCGTCGGGTCGCTGACGCTGGGCGCCGGGCAGTTCTGCACCAACCCGGGCGTCGTCGTCGCCGTGGACGGCCCGGGGCTGCGGGCGTTCGCGGACGCCGCGGCGGCCGCGGTGGCCGGCGCCGAACCCGCCACGATGCTCACCCCCGCCATCGCCGACGCCTACCGCGACGGCGTCGCCGCGCTCGCCGCGCACCCGGCCGTCGAGATCCTCGCGCAAGGCGCCGAGCACGACCGCCCGGCGGCGTGCCGTCCCGCGCTCGCCGCCACCGACGCGGACGCGTTCATCGGCGACCCCGCGCTGCGGGAGGAAGTGTTCGGCGCCTGCTCCGTCGTGGTGCGCTGCCGGGACGCGGCGCAGGTGCGGGAGGTCGCCGCGGCCATGGAGGGGCAGCTCACCGCGACCGTCCACGCGGCCGACGGCGACCGCGCCGAGGCCGCGGCCCTGCTGGACGTCCTGGAGCTGACGGCGGGACGGGTGCTGTTCAACGGCTGGCCCACCGGCGTCGAGGTCGGGCACGCGATGGTCCACGGCGGGCCGTACCCGGCCACGTCGGACGCGCGCACCACGTCCGTCGGCACCCTCGCCGTCGAGCGCTTCCTGCGCCCGGTGGCCTACCAGGACGTGCCCGTCGGCCTGCTGCCGGGCCCGGTCGCGGACGGCAACCCGGACGGGCTGCTGCGCCGCGTCGACGGCCGTCCCGGCCGGCACTGACGACCACGCGATCGGAGGACAGGCATGACATCCGGACAGCGGCCCGCGGTGGCGGGCATGCGCGTGGTCCCGGTGGCCGGGCACGACGCCATGCTGCTCAACCTCAGCGGCGCCCACGCACCGTTCTTCACCCGCAACCTGGTGGTCCTCACCGACTCCGAGGGACGCACCGGCGTCGGCGAGGTGCCCGGCGGCGAACCGATCCGCGCCACCCTGGAGGACGCGGCGGACCTCGTCGTCGGGCGGCCCGTCGCCCGCGTCCGGTCTGTGCTGCGGGAGATCCGGTCGCGGTTCGCGAGCCGGGACGCGGGCGGGCGCGGCGTCCAGACGTTCGACCAGCGCGTCACCGTGCACGCGGCGACGGCCGTCGAGGCGGCGATGCTCGACCTGCTCGGCCAGCACCTCGGCGTCCCGGTCGCCGAACTGCTCGGCGACGGCGTCCAGCGCGACCGGGTGCCGGTGCTCGGCTACCTCTTCTACGTCGGCGACCGGACGAGGACCGACCTCCCCTACCGCTCCCCGGACGACGAGACCGGCGGCGACGCCGACGCCTGGACGCGCGTCCGGCACGAGGAGGCGCTGACCCCGGAGGCGGTGGTGCGGCTCGCCGAGGCGGCGCACGCGCGCTACGGGTTCCGCGACTTCAAGCTCAAGGGCGGCGTCCTGCCCGCCCGGGAGGAGGCCGCGGCGGTGACGGCGCTGGCGGAGCGGTTCCCCGGCGCCCGGATCACCCTCGACCCGAACGGCGCGTGGCGGCTGGCCGAGGCGGTCGACGTCGGCCGCGGCCTGCGCGACGTCCTCGCCTACGCCGAGGACCCGTGCGGCGCCGAGGCCGGGTACTCGGGCCGCGAGACGATGGCGGAGTTCCGCCGCGCGACCGGGCTGCCCACCGCCACGAACATGATCGCCTGCGACTGGCGGCAGCTCGGCCACGCGGTGCGGTCGGGCGCGGTCGACATCCCGCTGGCCGACCCGCACTTCTGGACGATGGCCGGGTCGGTGCGCGTCGCGCAGTTCTGCGCCGACTGGGGCCTGACGTGGGGGTCGCACTCCAACAACCACTTCGACGTCTCGCTGGCGATGTTCACGCACGTCGCGGCCGCCGCACCCGGCGAGATCACCGCTATCGACACGCACTGGATCTGGCAGGACGGGCAGCGCCTCACCCGCGAGCCGCTGCGCATCGCCGACGGGCTGCTGCCGGTGCCGTCCGGTCCGGGGCTCGGCGTCGAGCTCGACGAGGAGCGCGTCGCGGCCGCGCACGAGCTGTACCTGCGGGAGGGCCTCGGCGCCCGCGACGACGCCGCCGCGATGCGGTACCTCGTGCCCGGCTGGACGTTCGACCCCAAGCGTCCCGCGCTCGACCGGAGCTGACCCTCCCTCTCCGTCCCCCGCCTCCGCCCCCCGCTTTCGCCCCGCCTCGCTCCCCCCTGCGCTCCCGCCCCGTCCACCCCACCCACCCCGCGCTCCGCGCATCCCTCCAGGAGGCGACGTTGCCTGTCCTCACCGCGCCCGCGTTGGCCGCCGACCCGCCGGCCATGGCGTGGACGCTGCCGCCGTGGGCGCTGCTGCTCCTCCTCGCCGGCGGCATCGCCCTGCTGCTGCTACTGGTCATCAAGGCGAAGCTGCACGCCTTCCTCGCGCTGCTCGTGGTCAGCGTCGGCGTCGGCCTGGCGGCCGGCATCCGGCCCACCGACCTGCCCGCCGTGCTCGAGGCCGGCATGGGCGAGACGCTCGGCGAGATCGCGATCATCGTCGCGCTGGGCGCCATGCTGGGCCGCGTCATGCAGGAGTCCGGCGCGGCCGAGGTGCTGTCGGGCCGGCTGCTGGCGGCGTTCAGCGAGAAGCGCGCGCCGCTCGCCGTCGGGCTGACGGCGCTGATCTTCGGTGTGCCGGTCTTCTTCGACGTCGGCTTCATCATCCTGCTGCCGCTGATCTACGCGGTGGCGCAGCGGTCCGGCCGGTCGCTGATCAGCATCGCGCTCCCGGCCGTCGGCGGCCTGGCGATCATGCACGCGGTGCTGCCGCCGCACCCCGGCCCCGTCGCCGCCGCGGGCCTGCTCGGCGCCGGCCTCGGCTGGGTGACGATCATGGGCCTGGTGTGCGGCCTGCCCGCCTGGTTCATCGGCGCGTACCTGTTCGGCATCAGGGTCGGCGACCGGCTGGAAACGCCCGTCCCGGCGCAGCTCGTCGCCGAGGCGCGGGAGCAGTCCGGCCGCGCGGGCGGCACCGCCGGCCAGGGCGGCGCGGACGGCGGCGGGGCGGCGCGGGCGCCGTCGTTCGCGGTGACGCTCGCCGTGATGCTGCTGCCGGTGCTGATGATCATGATGAACACGTTCGCCGACACGGTGCTGCCGGACGGCGGGGTGCAGTCGGCGCTCCGGTTCATCGGCTCGCCGGTCATCGCGCTGACCGTGGCGACGCTGCTGTCGTTCTGGCTGCTCGGCCTGCGCGGCGGGTTCAGCATGGACCGGCTGGAGAAGGCGGCGTCCGCGTCGCTCGGGCCGGTGGCGCTGGTGCTGCTGGTGACGGGCGCGGGCGGCGTGTTCGGCGCGGTGCTGGAGAGCACCGGCGCCGGGGAGGCGCTGGCCGACCTGCTCGGCGAGACGTCGCTGCCGGTGGTCGTGCTGGCGTTCCTGATCGCGACCGCGCTGCGGGTCGCGCTCGGGTCCAAGACGGTGGCGATCGTGACGACCGCGCCGATCGTCGCCCCGCTGATCGCGGAGGCGGGGCTGTCGCAGCCGGAGATCGCGCTGGTGGTGGTCGCGGTGGCCGCGGGCGGCACCGTCCTGTCGCACGTCAACGACTCCGGGTTCTGGCTGTTCAACCGCTACATGGACATCGACATCCGGACGACGCTGAAGAGCTGGACGCTGATGGAGACGTTCATGGGCGGCACCGCGTTCGCCATCGCGGCGGCGCTCAGCCTCGTCCTCTCCGTCACCTGACGCGGCGTTCCGCGCCGCGCGCCGGAGCCCCCGCCCCCACCGGGCGGGGGCTCCGCCGCTTCAGTGGTCCTTCACCTCGGTGTTCTGGTTCGCGTGCAGCAGCCAGCGCCCGTCCTCGTCCTTCGTCATGACGTACAGCGGCGCGCCCTCGGAGTCGCCGTCCGGCGCGCGGTAGACCTGCCGGACCTTCACGGCGGCCACGTCGGGGCGCAGGAACTGCACGTGGACGGGCTCGTACGTGACGGGCCCCTCGAAGACGGCGCCCGGCAGGACGGCGCGGGTGAACTCGGCGATCGCGTCCAAGCCGATCAGGACTCTGCCGTGCGCGGTCGTCCACAGGGCTTCGGGATGGAACAGCTCCAGGAAGCCGTCGACGTCCCTGGCCCGCTGGGTGCGCTCAACGGTGGCCACGACTTCGTGAATGGCCTTGATGTCCGCGGTTTCGTTCATTTCGGTGCTCATGACGACGACTATGCAACCTCAACCTTCGTTGAGGTCAACGGCACGGCCGTCCGACGTGATCAAGGTCATGTCCCCGACCGGCGAGGGTGAGCGGGATTACGACGACAAGTAGTACTACGGCTCGTAGTATGTCGTACAGGACGTAGTACTACAGCTTGTAGTAGATAGCCGGGGAGGCCCGCGCAATGAGGACGGGGACGTTCGGCCGGGAGCAGGGTGGCCATGGACACGGTTGACATCGCACGGTGGCAGTTCGGGATCACGACCGTCTACCACTTCCTGTTCGTCCCGCTGTCCATCGGGCTCGTCGCCCTCGTCGCCGGGATGCAGACCGCCTGGGTGCGGACGGGCAAGACCGAGTACCTGCGGGCCACGAAGTTCTGGGGCAAGCTCTTCCTGATCAACTTCGCGATGGGCATCGTGACGGGGATCGTGCAGGAGTTCCAGTTCGGCATGAACTGGTCCGCCTACTCCCGGTTCGTCGGAGACGTCTTCGGCGCGCCGCTCGCGATCGAGGGGCTGCTCGCCTTCTTCTTCGAGTCGACCTTCCTCGGCCTCTGGATCTTCGGCTGGGACCGGCTGCCGAAGAAGATCCACCTCGCGTGCATCTGGATGGTGTCGCTCGGCACCATCCTCTCCGCGTTCTTCATCCTCGCCGCGAACTCCTGGATGCAGAACCCCGTCGGCTACCGCATCGACGAGGCGTCCGGGCGCGCCGAGCTCACCGACTTCTGGGCCGTCCTGACGAACCCGATGCACCTCACCGCGTTCCCCCACACCATCGCGGCGTCGTTCGTCACCGCCGGGATGTTCGTCGCCGGGGTCAGCGCGTGGCACCTGATGCGGCGCAAGCACGTCGAGGTGTTCCGGCCGTCGCTGCGGATGGCGCTCGTCGTCACCGCCGTCGCGTCGATCGCCGTCGCGATCAGCGGCGACATGCTCGGCAAGGTCGTCACCGAGCACCAGCCCATGAAGATGGCCGCCGCCGAGGGGCTGCACGACACCCAGACCGGGGCGCCGTTCTCGCCCTTCAGCGTCCGGAACCTCGACGGCACCGAGGAGATCGTCGGCCTCGAGGTGCCCGGCATCCTGTCGTTCCTCGCCACCGGCAGCTTCGACGGCGAGGTCCAGGGCATGGACGACCTCCAGGCCGCCGCCGAAGCCGAGCACGGCCCGGGCGACTACACGCCGAACGTCCCCGTCACGTACTGGACGTTCCGGATGATGGTCTACATCGGGATGGCCACCGCCGGGCTGTCGATGCTCGGCCTCTGGCTGACCCGCCGCGGCCGCCTGCCCGGCAACCCGTGGGCGTGGCGGATCGGGATGCTGTCGCTCGCGCTCCCGTTCATCGCCAGCTCCGCCGGATGGGTGTTCACCGAGATGGGACGCCAGCCGTGGTCGGTGTACGGGCTGATGCAGACCTCGCAGAGCGTCTCGCCCGGCGTGTCCGCCGGCGCGATGCTGCTCTCCGTCGCCGCGCTGACCTCGCTCTACGCCGTCCTGTTCGTCATCGAGGTCAAGCTGCTCGCCAAGTACGCGAAGGCCGGGCCGCCCACCGAGGACGAGGTCGCGCCGGCGCCCGAGGACGGCGACGACGACCACGACGAAGAGCGCGCGCTCGCGTTCGCCTACTGACTTCCGAGCGAAAGGGCCCGCCGTCATGGACCTGACGACCGCCTGGTTCCTGATCATCGCGTTCCTGTGGATCGGCTACTTCTTCCTGGAGGGCTTCGACTTCGGCGTCGGCATGCTGCTGCCGGTGCTGGGCCGCGACGACGTCCGCCGCCGGGTCGTGATCAACACGATCGGCCCGGTGTGGGACGGCAACGAGGTGTGGTTCATCGTCGCGGGCGCGTCGATGTTCGCCGCCTTCCCCGAGTGGTACGCGACCCTGTTCAGCGGCTTCTACCTGCCGCTCCTCCTCATCCTGCTCGCGCTGATCGTGCGCGGCGTCGCGTTCGAGTACCGGGGCAAGCGCGACGACGCGCTGTGGCGCGCCCGCTGGGACCGCGCGATCTTCTGGGGCAGCGTCGTCCCCGCGTTCCTGTGGGGCGTCGCGTTCGCGAACATCGTCCGGGGCGTCCCGCTGGACGCCGACCACGAGTACGCCGGGACGCTCCTCGACCTCCTCAACCCGTACGCGCTGCTCGGCGGGCTGACCACGCTCACCCTGTTCGTCCTGCACGGGGCCGTGTTCGTCGCGCTGAAGACCACCGGGAGCGTCCGGACGCACGCGCGGAGCATCGCACGCGTCGCGGCCGCCGCCGCGCTCGTCGTCGCCGGGGCGTTCCTGCTGGTCACGCAGGTGCAGTACGGCAAGGCGTGGACGTGGCTCGCGGTCGCCGGCGTCGCCGCCGGGCTCCTCGGCGCCGCCGCCGCGAACGCGCGCGGCCGCGAGGGCTGGGCCTTCATCGGGACCGGGACGGCCGTCGTCCTCGCCTTCGTGACGCTGTTCGGCTCGCTGTTCCCCGACGTGATGCCGTCCACGATCGGCGCCGCGAACGGCCTGACGAAGGAGAACGCGGCGTCCAGCGCCTACACCCTCGAGATCATGACGTGGGTCGCGCTGGTGTTCACCCCGATCGTGATGATCTACCAGGGCTGGACGTACTGGGTGTTCCGCAAGCGGATCGGCACCGCGCAGATCCCGCCGGCGAAGACCCCGAAGCGCAAGAGCCCGGTCGGATGAAGCCCCTCGACCCGCGCCTGCTGCGCCACGCCCGCACCACCCGCGCGTTCCTCGCCGCGTCGGCCGTCCTCGGCACCGCGACCGCCGGGCTGGTCATCGCGCAGGCGACGCTGCTCGCCGACATGATCGCCCGGACGTTCCTCGGTTCGGCCGGCCTCGGCGACCTGCGCACCCCGATGCTGCTGCTCCTCGCGGTCGTCGCGGGCCGCGCCGCCGTCGCGTGGCTCCAGGAGGTGGCGGCGCACCGGTCGGCCGCCGCCGTCAAGTCCCAGCTCCGGGGCCGCCTCCTAGAGCACGCGACCCGGCTCGGCCCGCGCTGGCTGTCGGGCGAGCGCAGCGGCGAACTGGCGACGCTCGCCACCCGCGGCGTCGACGCCCTCGACGGCTACTTCGCCCGCTACCTGCCGCAGCTCGTCCTCGCCGTAACGGTCCCGCTGGCCGTCGGCGCGCGCATCCTGCTCGGCGACTGGCTCTCCGCGGTGATCATCGCGGTGACCGTCCCGCTGATCCCCGTCTTCGCGATCCTGGTGGGCCTCGCGACGCAGTGGAAGATGGACCGGCAATGGCGCACCCTCTCGCTGCTGTCCGCGCACTTCCTGGACGTCGTCGCGGGCCTGCCCACGCTGAAGGTGTTCGGCCGCGCGAAGGCGCAGGCGCGCGGCATCCGCGAGGTCACCGGCCGCTACCGCAAGGCCACCATGTCGACGCTGCGGATCGCGTTCGTGTCGGCGATGGTCCTCGAACTGCTGTCGACGCTGTCCGTCGCGCTCGTCGCCGTGTCGATCGGGCTCCGCCTCGTCGACGGCGGCATGGCGTTCGAGACCGCGCTGCTGATCCTGATCCTCGCGCCCGAGGCGTACTTCCCGCTGCGCCAGGTCGGCGCCCAGTACCACGCGAGCGTCGAGGGCCTCACCGCCGCCGGACGGATCTTCGAGGTCCTCGAGACCCCGCCGCCGGAGGCCGGGACGGACACCCGCGTCCCGGACGTCCGCCGCGCCACGATCCGCGTCGACGGCGTCACCGTCGCCTACCCGGAACGCGACGCGCCCGCCCTCGACGCCTTCTCCCTCACGCTCCACCCGGGGGAGACCGTCGCCCTCACCGGCCCGAGCGGGTCGGGCAAGTCGACGCTGCTGAACGTCCTCCTCGGGTTCGTCCGGCCCGACGCCGGGCGCGTCCTCGTCGACTGGGCCGACCTCGCCGACCTCGACCCGGACGCGTGGCGGCGCCACCTGGCGTGGGTGCCGCAGCGCCCGTACCTGTTCGCCGGGACGATCGCCGCGAACATCCGCCTCGGCGACCCGGACGCGACCGACGAGGCGGTGCGGGCCGCCGCCCGCGCCGCGAACGTCCTCGAGTTCGCCGACGGCCTCCCCCGCGGCCTCGACACCCCGATCGGCGAGCGCGGCGCGGGCCTGTCGGCGGGGCAGCGGCAGCGGGTCGCGCTCGCCCGCGCGTTCCTGCGGGACGCGCCGCTGCTCCTGCTGGACGAGCCGACCTCGGGCCTCGACGCGGAGAGCGAGGCGGCCGTCATCGAGGCCGTCCGCCGCCTCGCCGCCGACCGCACGGTCGTCCTCGTCGCCCACCGCCCCGCCCTGGCCGCCCTCGCCGACCGCATCGTCCACATCGCCCCGGCGGAGGTGGCGGCGTGAGGACGGATATGGCGGCTCCGCGGGTGGACACTCCCCGCCCGGCCAGGGGGGCCGACCCCAATCCGATTGTCGAACGTGCAGGTGAAACGGCGGGACGGGAACGCGAAACTGTGGAAAACCCGGGCCGGCCCGTTCTGCGGCTGATCAAGATGACCCGGCCCGTGCGGGGGCGGCTGGCCGTGTCCGTCGTGTTCGGGGTGCTCGCGCTCGGGAGCGGCGTCGCGCTGATGGGGACGTCGGCGTGGCTGATCTCGCGGGCGGCGCAGCATCCGCCCGTCCTGATGCTGATGGTCGCGATCGTGGCGGTCCGGGCGTTCGGGATCGGGCGCGGGGTGTTCCGGTACGTGGAGCGGCTCGTCGGGCACGACGCCACGTTCCGGATCCTCGCCGACCTGCGGGCCCGCGTCTACGAGCGGCTGGAGCGGCTCGCGCCGGCGGGGCTGCCCGCGTTCCGCGGCGGCGACCTGCTCGCCCGGCTCGTCGACGACGTCGACGCCGTCCAGGACCTCTACCTGCGGACGCTGCTGCCGTGCGCGGTCGCGGCCGTCGTGGGCGGCGCGTCGGTCGGGGTGGCGTGGGCGCTGCTGCCCGCCGCCGGGGCCGTGCTGCTGGCGGCGCTGCTGGCCGCCGGGCTCGCGGCGCCGTGGCTGTCGGCGGCGGTCGCGCGGCGGGCGGAGCGGCGGACGGCCGACCTGCGGGGCGAGCTCGCGTCGCACGTCGTCGACACGCTGCACGGGGCACCCGAGCTGATCGCCTACGGCGCGGCCCCGGCGCGGCTCGCGGAGGCCGCCCGGATCGACCGGGAGTTCACCCGCGCGACGGCCCGGTCGGCGGGGACGGCCGGGCTGGGCGCGGCGCTGTCGGCGCTCGCGGGCGGGCTGGCCGTGTGGGGCGGGCTCGCGACGGGCGTGCCGGCGGTGCGGGACGGGACGCTCGACGGGGTGCTGCTCGCGGCCGTGGTGCTGCTGCCGCTCGCCGCGTTCGAGGTCGTCAACGGGCTGCCGCTCGCGGCGCAGTACCTGGAGCGGGTGCGGGCGTCGGCGGCGCGGGTGTTCGCCGTCCTGGACGGCCCCGCACCCGTGCGGGACCCGGACGAGCCGGTGCGGCTCCCGGAGGGGCCCCACACGGTCCGCGTCACGGACCTGCGCGCGCGCTGGACGCCCGACGGGCCGTGGGCGCTCGACGGCGTGTCGCTCGACCTGGCGCCCGGACGCCGCGTCGCGGTGGTGGGCCCGAGCGGTTCGGGCAAGTCGACGCTCGCGTCCGTGCTGCTGCGGTTCCTCGAACCGGCGGGCGGACGGGTGACGCTGAACGGCACGGACGTCCGCGACCTCGCCGGGGACGACCTGCGCACCGTCGTCGGGCTGTGCGCGCAGGACGCGCACCTGTTCGACTCGACGATCGGCGAGAACCTGCGGCTGGCGCGGCGCTCGGCGACCGACGCGGAGATCCGCGACGCGCTGCGGCGGGCGCGCCTCCTGGAGTGGGTCGACGCGCTGCCGTCCGGACTGGACACGCGGGTCGGGGAGCACGGCGCGCAGGTGTCGGGCGGGCAGCGGCAGCGGATCGCGCTGGCCCGCGCGCTGCTGGCGGGCTTCCCGGTCCTGCTGCTGGACGAGCCCGCGGAGCACCTCGACACCGCGACGGCCGACGCCCTGACCGCCGACCTCCTCGCGGCCACCGAGGACGCCGCCGGGCAGGGGCGCACGACCCTGCTCGTCACGCACCGGCTCGCGGGCCTGGACGCCGTCGACGAGATCATCGTGCTCGACCGGGGGCGGATCGCCGATCGCGGCACGCACGCCGAGCTGGCGGCCCGTCCGGGGATCTACCGGTCGATGTGGGAGCGGGAGCGCGCCGCCCCGGCGATCACCGTGCCCTGACCGGAACCGGCGCGAGGCGGTCGATCTCCCGGCCCAGGGCGAGGACCATGGCGTCGAACGCGGGCACGCCGTAGCGCGCGCGCAGCGCGGGGTAGACGTCCTTGCGCGCCGCTTCCCGCAGCATCTGGCTCAGAGTTTCGTGCGGAACCGCCCTGCCGCGCGAAAATTCTTCGTGCGAATACCGAGCGAGGCGCAGCAGTTCCGGGTGCGCGGCCGATTCCGAAAGGATCATCCGGGCGGCGTCAGCGAGATTCATGCCGCGAGTGTAAGTCCCGCACCGCGCCGGGCGCCGAGGGTCCGTACCGTCCGTCAGGAAAAAGGGTCGGGATTATGGTCGGACCGAAACTGGGTCGCGCGGGCGGTGCGGCCGCCGGACCGGGGCGATCTTTTCCGCCCGATGACCGCATCCGGACACCGATCCGGACCGACCGACACCGGGACCGGACGCTCGCCGCGCCGCCGCGCGCGCCCGTGCGGCGCACGCGGCGCCCGTCCGGCCGGTGCGCACCCCGCGCGCGCATGATCATCGGCCGCCGAGGTCAGGCCGACTTTCCGGGGCCGCGCCCGCCGGGCGGCGGCGGGCCGTCCGGGGTCCCCTTGCCGAACACGGCCGAACCGTCAAGGGGCCGACGGACCGCACGCTTTACGTGCGGTCCGTCACACTCCGTTCATTGATCACCCCGAAGACCGCTGTTAACGTTCCGGCCGACCGAAGCATTGGTCTTTCACGACGAGGTGAGGGGACCACCGCGGTGATCAATGACTTATAGGTTCGCGCCTACGCGAATCATGAACCGTTTGACACGCATCGGGCCGACACAATCGGTCGCGCACACCTTTCGCTACACCCATCCACGCGTAGTCAGGTGAACGGTACAACTAAATGACAATCCAATCTCAGGTCACCCCTGCCGGAGAGCGGGCCGGCGGAACCCTGGGAGAGCGGCTGCTCGCGTTCGCGCGCGGTCCGCTGTTCCGCGGTGATGCCCGGGTCCTGCACGCCCCCAACCCGTACCGCCGGGCGCTCGCCCCCGACACCCTCACCGCGGACGACTTCGACCGGCCGCTCACCGCCGCGGCCCCGTCCGCGCACCGCGCGCTCGCCGTGCACCGGCTGCTCGGCACCTTCTACGAGGCCGAGACCGTCCTGCTCCCCGAGCAGGGACTCGCGCCGCTGCACGACGACTTCGCCCGCTTCTACGGCGAGGACCTGCGGGAACTCCGCGAGAGCTCCCTGTCGGAGCTGGAACGCCTCGCGTTCGGCTGCCTCGCCGGCGCCGTCGACGTCAGCGGCGCCGACACCGTCGACGTCCTGGACTCCTACTTCCGGCATGTCGTCGCCGAGGCCGCGACCGGCCCGTCCCCCGCGCTCGCCGCCGTCGCCGCCGCGCACGACCGCCGCACCGCCGCCGACCTGTACCTGGTGCAGCTCGCCCTGGACGGCCTCACCGAGGCGTCCGCGATGTCGCGCAACCTCGCCGGCGCGTACGGCCCCGAGCAGTCCGCCCTGTTCAAGATCTTCATCGACGAATTCGGGTACGGCGTCCACGACGCGAAGCACACCACGATCTTCGCCAAGATGCTGCGCAGCCGCGCCATGGCGACCCATGTGCACGCGTACTGGAACTTCTATCTCGCCGGGCCGCTCGCCACGAACAACTATTACTACTATCTATCGCGCGACCATGCGAAGTTCTTCCGGTACGCGGGCGCGGTGACCTATGCGGAAGCCGTTTTCGCCCCCGGATTCGTGGAAATGGTCAAGATATTCCGCGACATCTTCGGCGACGCGGTGGACCTGCACTACTGCGACGAGCACGCGCACATCGACGAGCACCACGGCCGCATCACCCGCGAGCAGGTCCTGCTCGCCCTCGCCGACCGGCACGGCCCCCGCGTCGTCCCGGAGCTGCTCCGCGGCGTCGCCGAGGCGCGGCTCGTCGGCGACTGGTTCGAGGCGGACACCGCCGCGCAGATCCGCTGGTCCGACGACCTGACCCGGCACCGCGGCCTCGCCGCGGACGCCCGCACCGCGCGCGGCGCCGAACCGGACCGGATCGTCCTGACCCCGGACACGCCCTTCGGCACCCGCACCCGCGACGCCGACGTCGTCCTGGAGATGGCCGCCGGGGAGGCCGACCTCGTCACCACCCCGACCGGGCCGCCCGAACGGCTCGCGCGCGGCGACGTGCTCCTCGTCCCCGCCGGGCGCCTGCACGGCCTGCGCGCCGCGACGCCCGAAGCCGTCTGCCTCGCCCACCCCGCCGACCCGCCCGCCGACCCGCCCGCCGACCGCGACGGATGACCCGCCACGCTCCCTCCCGCGCCTGAGAGCGCGCCCTCTCCCGTTCCACCCGCGCCCGGACGGGCGGCGGCCCGCGCGTGCCCGCGCGCGCCCGCCCCCGCCCGCTTCCGCGCGCGCCGATCACCCGAAGAGGAGCCCATGGCCCGCGTCATCGTCATCGACCTGAGCCGGCACAACACCCTCTACGTCGGCCACGACCGGTACTTCGTCCTGCGCGCGGGCGGCCCGCCGCTGCTCGTCCGCGACCACTGCCCCCACCGCGGCGGCCCGCTCTCCCTCGCCCGCCCCACCCCGGACGGGCGGCGGCTCGCCTGCCCGTGGCACGGCACCCGGGTCGGCGTCGCCGCCCTCCGCCGCGGCTGCCTGCCGATGGTGCGCACCGGCGACGAGGCCGTCGTCGTCCTCCCCGAGGACACGCCGGACGACACGCCCGTGTCCGTCCTGCACAAGGAGGTCCTCGCGAACCTCCCGCCCGGCCCCGACCCCGACGCGGGCGACCCCGACGCGAGCGACCGGGACACGAGCGACCGGGAGCCCGCATGCCGCTGACACCGTCCACCCCGAGCCCGGGAGGCCCGGCCGTGACCCTCACCCACGACACCGCGTCCGCATCCGCGCCCGCGCCCGCGCCCGCGATCGACGTCGCCGAGTTCCTCGCCTGGGGGAACGACCTCCACGACCAGGGCCGCTACGAGGACGCCGCCCGCGCCTACCGGCTGATCCTCGGCGTCGACCGGCACAACCAGCAGGCGCTGCTCGGCCACAACCGGGCCGTCCGGCACGCCGTGCCGCGCTGGCACTGGGAGATGCTGCACGACGAGGAGCGCGCCGAACGCTACGACCACGCGATCCGGCAGGCGGTCACCGCGAACCCGGACGCGCTCGTCCTCGACATCGGCGCCGGCTCGGGGCTGCTCGCGATGATGGCCGCCCGCGCCGGCGCCCGCGGCGTCATCGCCTGCGAGGGCCAGCCGGCCGTCGCCGAGACCGCCGTCGAGGTCGTCCGCACCGCCGGATACGACGACACGGTCCGGGTCGTCCCGAAGATGTCGACCCGGATGACCGTCCCCGGCGACCTGCCGCGCCGCGCCGACCTGCTCGTCACCGAGATCGTCGACTGCGGGCTGCTCGGCGAGGGCATCCTCGGCACCATCGCGCACGCCCGCGAGCACCTGCTCGCCCCGGACGCGACGATCATGCCGTACCGGGCCCGCGTGTACGCGCAGCTCATCGAGAGCGTCCACCTGCACCGCAAGAACCACGTCGGCAAGCTGCACGGCTTCGACCTGGCGCCCTTCAACCGGCTGTCGACGCTCGAGTACTTCGACTCCCGGCTGCACCGCCACGAGCACCGCGCCCTGTCCGAGCCGGTGCCGGTGTTCGACTTCGACTTCCGCACCGCCGACGCGTCCCCGCAGCGCACCGAGCTGCGCGTCCGGCCCACCTCCCCCGGACGGCTGCACGCCATCGCGTTCTGGTTCGAGATGGACCTCGTGCCCGGCGTCACGCTGACGAACGCGCCCGGCATCGCGTCGCACTGGAAGCAGGCGATCCAGTGCCTGCCCGTCCCGCAGCTGGTCCGGTCCGGCGACACCGTCGCGGTCACCGCGCTGCACGACGGGCGCCACATCCGCTTCGAGGTCCCGCCCGCCGAGGAGACCGCATGACGATCATGGACACCGCGCGGTCGTCCGCGCTCGCCGCCTACTGCGCGCAGCCGATCTTCCAGCCCGGACCGGACGTCTACATCACCGGCAACCCGTACCGGCGGCCGATCGGCGCGATCGACGCCCTCGCCGACCACTCCGTCCCGGCCGCCCTCTCCGAGTTCCTCGGGCCGGGCCAGCTCGCCGCCGGTCGGATCCTGTGCAACGCCTACGAGAGCGACATGATCCTCCTCCCGGCGGCCGGGCTCGCCACCGCCAAGGACGACTTCGACCTCTTCTACGGCGACGAGGTGCGGCGGCTCCGCGACGAGGTCCGGCCCGGGCTGGAGCGCTACGCGTTCGCGTTCCTCGACGACGCCGTCCCGGCCCCGCCCGTCCGGACCCTCGACGACCTCCAGGAGTACTTCCTCGCCGAGGTCGGCGGCGCGGGCGCCCCGGCCGACGCGTCCGGCGTCAACCCGGCCGTCGACGCGGCCGCGCCGGTCAGCGGCACCATGCGGGCGATCGTCGAGTGCCGGCACCCGGAGGAGGCCGCGAGCCTGCACCTCATCCAGCTCGCGTTGGACGCGCTGACGGAGGCGTCCGCGATGGCCCGCAACCTCGGCGGGTCCTACGGCGCCGAGCAGTCCGAACTCTTCAAGATCTTCAACGACGAGTTCGGGTACGGCGTCTACGGCGCCAAGCACAGCACGATCTTCAAGGAGATGCTCGCCAGCGTCGGCCTCCGCACCGACCTGCACGCGTACTGGAACTTCTACCTCACCAGCTCCCTCGTCGGCGTCAACTACTTCAACTGGCTCACCGAGGACCACCGCGGGATGTTCCGCTACATGGCGGCGGTGACCTACCTGGAGTGGCTGTTCGCCCAGGGCTTCGCCGACACCGGCGTGATGCTCCGCGCCGTCTACGGCGACCGCGTGGACGCCAAGTACTGCGACGAGCACGCCCACATCGACATCCACCACGGGCGCATGACGTACGAGAACCTCCTGCTCGGGCTGGCGCGCGCGCACGGCGAACTCGTCATCCCCGAACTCGTGCGCGGCATCGAGGACACCAAGCTCCTCCTCCGCCTCGGCGACGAGGACTTCCGCGCCCAGATCGCGTGGGCCGACTCCCTCGACGCCCACACCAACCCCTCGATCGACGCCCGCGACGACGCGTCCGCCGCCACCCTGCGCCCGGACGACCCGTTCACCACCGGCGTCCACGGCACCGACCGGCTCATCGAGGTCGAGGACGGCGCCGTCCACGTGCACGCGTGGGCCACCGACCGCCCGCACCTGCTGGAGAAGGGCGACGTCCTGCACGTCCCCGCGCACCGCCTGCACGGCCTCAAGGCCGCTTCCCCCCGCGCCCGCGTCACCGTCCGGACCGCCGAAAGGACCCACGATGCCTGAATCGTCGCCCGTCTCGTCCTACAACGAGTGGGACCCGCTCGAAGAGGTCATCGTCGGTGTCGTCGACGGCGCCGCCGTCCCGCCCTGGCACCCCGCCATCGAGGCGACCGTCCCGCCCGAGGCGTGGGACTTCTACCGGCGCAACGGCGGCGGCCCCTTCCCGGAAGACCAGGTCGACGCCGCCCGCGCGGAACTCGACGGCTTCGCCGCGATCCTCGAAGGCGAGGGCGTCACCGTGCGGCGCCCCGACCCGGTCGACCAGTCCGCCGGGTTCGGCACCGCCGACTGGTCGTCCACCGGCGGGTCCTCCCACACCTTCCCCCGCGACATCGCGCTCGTCGCCGGCGACCAGATCGTCGAGGCCACCATGGGCTGGCGGTCCTACTACTTCGCCACCCACCCCTTCCGGACGATCTTCAAGGACTACTTCCGGCGCGGCGCCCGCTGGGTCGCCGCCCCGAAGCCCCAGCTCACCGACGCGTCCTACAACCCCGGGTACGCCGCCGCGAAGCCCGCGTCCCCGGACCCCGCGAACCCGTTCCCGCCCGAGACGTCCGTCATCACCGAGTTCGAGCCGATCGTGGACGCCGGCGACTTCATGCGCTTCGGCCGCGACATCCTCGTGCAGCGCAGCCACGTCACGAACGCCTTCGGCATCGAGTGGGTGCGCCGCCTCCTCGGCGACGAGTTCCGCGTCCACGAGGTCGCGTTCCTCGACGACCACCCGATGCACCTGAACGCCACGTTCGTCCCGCTGCGCCCCGGCCGCGTCCTGATCAACCCCGAGCGGGTCCGCGAACTGCCCGAGATGTTCGCCGACTGGGACACCGTCGTCTGCCCCGAACCCGCCATCCCCGCCGACCAGACGATGTACTTCTGCAGCCGCTGGATCGCGATGAACACCCTGATGCTCGACCAGGACCGCATCTTCGTCGAGGCCCAGGAGACCGAACTCCTCCGGCTCCTCGAGAAGGAGGGCTTCACGCCCATCCCGGTGCCGTTCCGCACGGTCAACACCTTCGGCGGCGGTTTCCACTGCGCCACCTTGGACGTCCGCCGCCGCGGCACGCTCGAGGACTACTTCTAGCCCACGCGCTCCCACATTGAGGTTCGAATGACACACGACGGCGAGGAACGTCCGCTCCTCCTCCTGATCGCGAGCAGCTACTCGGTCTACCGCGCCTACATCCTGGAGTCGGTGTCCGCCCGGTACCGGCTGTGGCTGCTGAACCCCGCGCCGCCCACCTGGGAGGACCCCTACATCGCCGGCCACACGGTCGTCGACTGCCTCGACCTCGACAAGCTCACGGCGGCGGCGCGGGAGGTGGCGCGCGACCACGAGGTCGCGGGCGTGTTCTGCTACGACGAGGTGTACATCGAGACGTCCGCGCACCTGTCGGCCGCGCTCGGCTTCCCCGTCCTGGACCCGGACGCCGTCGCGCGGTGCCGCGACAAGAGCGCGACCCGCGACGCGCTGCGGGCCGCGGGACTGCCGCAGCCCGCGTCGCTGGCCGTGTCCACCCTGGACGACGCCCGCGCGTTCGCCGACCGGATCGGCTACCCCGTCATCCTCAAGCCCCGCAACCTCGGCGGCAGCATGGGCGTCCGGAAGGTCCACGGACCGGACGAGCTGGAGGCGGCGTTCGCGCTGACCGACGGGGTCCGGATGGGCGGCATCCGGCAGTTCGACGACTACGTGCTCGTCGAGGAGTTCCTCGACGGCCCCGAGGTCGCGATCGAGTGCGCCCTGCACCGCGGGACGTGCACGCCGCTGATCGTCGCCCGGAAGGTCCTCGGTACCGGCCGGATGGCGTTCGAGGAGATCGGCCACGACGTCGACGCCGCCGACCCGCTGCTGCACGACCCGGACATGCGGGACGCGCTGCGGCGGGCGCACGAGGCCGTCGGGTTCACCGACGGGTACACCCACATCGAGTTCAAGCTCACGCCGGACGGCCCGCAGGTCATCGAGATCAACGTGCGGCTCGGCGGCGGGATGATCCCCTACCTCGGGCTGCTCACGTCCGGGGTCGACGCGCCGCTCGCGGCGGCCGACATCGTCGCGGGCCGCGCGCCGACCGTGGTGTTCGAGGGACGGCCGCGCGCCGCGTCCGTCCGGTTCGGGTACCCGGCGCACGACATGGAGATCACCTCGGCGGCGGCCCGCGAGGACCTCGTCCGGCCGCCGATCAGGGAGATCCGGGTGGCCGTGGAGCCCGGCATGCGGCTGCGGCTCCCGCCGTACGGGCTGGCCCGCAGCGGCTTCGTCATCGCCGTCGGCGACACGCTCGACGAGACCGGCGCGGCCGTCGCCGACGCCGACCGGTTCTTCACCTTCACCGGCACCCCGCTGGAGCCCGCCACGTGAGCACCTCCGGAAAGGCCGCCGCGCCGCCGACGATCATCGCCACGCTGCGGCAGATGAACGGGACGGTCCGCGTCCTCGTCCTCGGCAACCTGATCAGCAACCTCGCCGCGTTCCTCAACGCGTTCCTGGTGCTGTACCTGACGGACCGCGGCTTCTCCGCCTGGCAGGCCGGCGTCGTCCTGACCGCGCTGATGGTCGGCCGGATCTCCGGCTCCGCGGTCGGCGGCGCCGCCGCCGACCGGTTCGGGTACCGGCGCGTCATCATCGGGTCGATGGCCGGCACCGCCGTGCTGACCGCCGCGCTCGTGCACGTCCCGAACATGTGGGTGGGCGCCGCCGTCGCCGCCGGCGCCGGGCTGACCGCGCAGGCGTACCGCCCGGCGGCGATGGCGTGGGTCGTCGAGCTGACGCCGGACGACCGGCACGTCATGGTGTTCGCGGTCATGCGGCTGTCGTTCAACGTCGGCGCGACCCTCGGGCCGCTCGGCGCCGCGCTGCTGCTGGCGTACGCGTCCTACGACGCCCTGTTCTACGTCGACGCCGCGACGTCCCTCGCGTTCGGCGTCGTCGCCTACCTGGTGCTGAAGGGCGACCACGAACCCGACGTCGGCGGCGCCGCGGACGGCGGGCGCGCCGGCTACCGGCACGTCATCGCCGACCGCCGGTTCATGCTGGTCGTCCTCGGCCTCTTCCTCACCGCCGTCGCCTACATCCAGAGTTCGGCCGCCCTCCCGCTGTTCGTGACGGGCAACGGGCACGGCGAGCAGGTCTACGCGGCGCTGCTCACCGTCAACGGCGCCATCGTCATCGTCTTCGAGGTGCTGCTGTCGAAGTGGACGCAGCGGCTCCCCATCGGGCTGCCGATGACGATCGGGATGGCCGTCCTCGGCCTCGGCCACCTCCTCTACGCCGGGCCGACGCCCGTCGCGCTCCTCGTGCTCGCGACCGTCGTGTGGACGTTCGGGGAGGTCATCGCCGCGCCGTCGATGATGGCCTACCCCGGCCTCATCGCCCCGCCCGCCCTGCGGGCCCGCTACATCGCCGCCGCGACCGTCCCCCAGCAGGTCGGCTACGCCCTCGGCCCGATCATCGGCGTCGCCGCGTGGCAGGCGTGGGGCACCGGGGTGTGGGTCCTCACCGGGGCGTGCGGGCTGGCCGCCGCCGCCTGCGTCGCCGCCGGAGCCGGGACGGCGCGCCGCCGCCCCGCCGCCGCGGAACCCGAACTGGCCCCGGCCGCCGAATGAACACCACAACCCAACGAAGGTGGAACCCCATGGACAAGCCGGTCGTCGCGATCGTCCGCCCGTTCACCTCGGCGGCGATGGTCGCCCCCGCCCTGCGGCGGGCGGGCTTCAGCCCGGTGGCCGTGATGGACTACGCCGGCCCCTCCCTCGGGCCGCTGCACTCCTCGCACGACCCCGCCGACTACGACGCCGTCATCAACCACCACGGCGACATCGACGAGACCGTCGCCCGGCTCGGCGCGCTGAAGCCGATCGCCGTCATCCCCGGCGTCGAAGCCGCGCTGCAGGAGGCGCAGCGGCTCTCCGACGCGCTCGCCCCCGAGTTCTCCAACGACCCCGACCTCGTGGACGCGCGCCGCCACAAGTACCTCATGCACCGGGCCCTCGCCGACGCCGGCCTGCCCGTCCCCAAGCAAATTTGCACCACCGACCCCGCCGAGGTCGCCGCCTGGATCGAGCGCGAGGGACTCGCCGGCCGCGACCTCGTCATCAAGCCGCCGACCAGCGCCGGCACCGTCGGGGTCAGCCGCGCGCCCGGCGGCGAAGGGTGGCGCGAGCGGTTCGAGGCGATGCTCGGCAGCCGCGACAAGCTCGACGTCGTCGCCGAGGAGGTGCTCGTCCAGGAGCAGCTCACCGGCGTCGAGTACGCCATCGACACCGTCAGCCACGACGGCCGGCACTCCATCACCGACATGATCAAGTACCGGCGGGTGCCGTTCGGCGAGGGCATCGCCGTGTACGACTCCGTCGAGTGGCTGCCCTACGACACCGACGAGTACGGTGAGCTGATCGAGTACGGGCTCGGCGCGCTCGACGCCGTCGGGCTGCGGAACTGGGCCGCCCACACCGAGATCATGATGACCCCGGACGGGCCGCGGCTGCTGGAGGTCAACGCGCGCCTCGCCGGCGCCGGCAACCCCGCCGTCACCGAGATCGCCACGGGCGAGAGCCAGGTCACCCGCATCGTCGACGTCTGCCGGGGCCTCGGCCCCAAACTGCCGCCCGGCTACACGCTGAACCGCAACGTCATGGCCGTGTTCCTGATGTCGCACTCCACCGGGATCGTCCGCAACGCCGAGATCTACGACGCGGCCCGCGAGCTGCCCAGCTACCACTCGCCCGTCCACCTCGTGACGACCGGCGACCGCGTCGACGCCAGCACCGACCTGTTCGCCAGCATGACGATGGGCTACATCATCCTCGCCCACGAGGACTCCGCGCAGGTCCACGCCGACCGCGAGGCCATCCGCGCCATCGAGAAGGAACTCATCGTCGAGGCCGACGCCTGATGGTCACCCACAAGTACCTCGACGCCTGCGCCGCCGACCCGGCGCTCCGCGACGCCGTGGCGTCCGCCGACCTCCCCGAGGCGTACGCCGCGGCCTGGCGGAAGTACCTGCTGTCCCGCCCGATGTTCTGCGCCGAGGACGGGATCCGCCGCGCCGCCGACGACCTCCGCCGGCTGTTCGGCCTGCTCACGTCCCTCCCCGACCGGCTGTTCGGCGGGGACGTCCGCGCCTTCTGCGGCGCCCTCGGCATGGACGAGCACCGCACCGGCATCATGACCCGCTTCGCCGGCGACCCCGTCCTGTACGGGCGCGCCGACATGTACCAGGACGAGGCGGGCTTCCGGCTGATGGAGTTCAACGTCGGCAGCGAACTCGGCGGCGTCGACGTCGGCGACCTCAACGGCCCCCTGCTCGGCACCGACGCGTTCGGCGCGTTCGCCGCCGACCACGGCCTCGCCCACGTCGACACCACCGCCGCCATCGCACGCCAGTTCGTCCGGGCCACCGGCAAGGACGACCCGGTCGTCGCGACCCTCGAAGGCGTCGGCGGCATCGCCCCCTATGAGGCGCTGCACCGCTCGTTCCAGGAGTCGATGCGCCGCCACGGCATCGACCTCGTCTACGGCGACGTCGACCAGGTCCAGACGCGCAACGGCCGCCTCCACCTGCACGGCAAGCCGATCGACCTCGTCCTCCGCTACTACAGCCCGAACCAGCTCGCGCGGGACGACCGCAACGTGGCCCCCGCCGAGACCGTCCAGCGCGCGCACGAAGAGGGCCGCGTCGTCCTGTGGACGCCCGTCTCCAACGGGATGTTCGCGTACAAGAGCAGCCTCGCGCTGCTGTCCGGTGCCGACCTCGACCCGGACGAGCGTGCCCTCGTCGACCGCGTCCTCCCTTGGACCCGGCAGCTCACCCGCGACCTCGCCGAGTTCGTCCGCGCCGAACGCGACACCATGATCCTCAAGCCGATCGCGGGCCTGGGCGGCCACGGCATCCGCACCGGCTGGGACCAGACCGACCGCGAATGGGCCGAAACCGTCGCCGAATGCCTGCGCGAACCGTACATCGCGCAGCGCCGGATCGTCCCGAACCGCGAACCGGTCATGGACCGCGACGGCCGGGTCACCGACTGGACCGCCGTCTGGGGCGTCTTCGCGTTCCCCGACGGCTACGGCGGCGCGTTCTGCCGCACCGTGCCCGCCGACGGCGGATCCGTCGTCAACATCGGCACCACCGGCGCCCGCGTCGCGTCCGTCTTCCACCACTAACCGCGCCCCGGGGGTCGGTCGACGACCCCCGGGATCGGCGTCGTCCCCGCGAACTGGTCCTTCATCGCGTCCACGCCCCGCTGCGGCCGCGCCAGCGGCACGAACTCCTGCCGCTCCGCCCGCTTCCGCTCGACGTCGACCCCCATCGCCCGCGCGCGATCGTCCTTCAGCGCCTCGTCGCACTCGCCCTCGCGGTTGAACGACCACATCAGCTTCGGCTCGCCCACCGGCAGCCCGTGCCCCGGCCGTCCGTCATGCCGCCCGGTATGCCACGTGTGCCACGTCTTCCCGTAGGAGTTCACCAGCTGCTTCATGAACGCCTTCTCGGCCACGTCCGGCAACCCGGGCGCGACGAGCTGGCCCGACAGGATCTCGAAGTTGTGCGGGTGCCAGTACGCCTGCTCGTCCTCGTCCAACCCCTCGAACAGCCGCTCCGACACGATGTACTCGATCCCGATCAGGTTCGCGTCCCGCGTGTTCCCGTCGAACAGGACGCACTGCAGCAGATCGTCGTTCACGACCTTGCAGTAGTGGTGCGCCTCCATCTGCTCGTCCGGCCCGTCCTTCACGCAGTGGAACCCCACCACGTAGACGTCGAACCCCTTCATCGGCTCCGTCGACTGCAGCAGGTTCGCGCCCTGCTCCAGCGCCGCGAGCCACGCGCCTTTGCCTTCCCCGTCCGGACGCAGCGGACTGCGACGTTCCTTCATCCCAGACACCTCCGCCGCACCCCCTACCCGCCGAACCCCCGCGTGCACCGGCCGGGCCCGCGACGTCCCGCCGGCGCGGCTTTCGCCCTAAGATCACCGGAATGTCCCCCCAGCTCCTCGGCCTGTTCGTCGGCTCAAGCTTCGGCACCGCGTTCGTCCTCGCGAACGCCGGCGCGCCCGTCCCCGGCCCCCTCGGGATCGCCCTCCGCGTCGCGGCGGTACTCTGCCTGATCGCGGTGGTGGTCACCGGCTTCCGCACCGACCGCCGCCGGGAAGCCCCCGCCGACCCCCCGCCCGCATGGTTCGGCCCCAAGTTCGGCCTCGTCGTCCTGGCCGAGTTCGCGCTGATCTTCGGCGGCATCGCCGTCCTCCGCGCCCTGGACGCCCCCGACCAGTGCAACGTCGCCTGGATCGCCCTCATCGTCGGCCTGCACTTCGTCGTCCTCGCACCGATCTGGAAGCGCACCGCCATCGCCGTCCCGGGCGCCCTCCTGACCGCCCTCGGCGTCGCGGGCATGGTCATGGCCGCGCTCTCGCACGTCGACTGGATCCCCTTTGTGAGCGGCGTCCTCTCCGGCGCCGTCCTCCTCGGCGGCTCCCTCTACGGCGCCGCCCGCCGCTAGCCCGGAGCCCGATCGGCGGCCATAATCAGGTCACCCGACCGAGGGGGCCGCCGTGTGGGCCGATCTCCAGGTCGCGCTCATCGGCGTGATCGGAACCGCCGCACTCGCCGCGGCCGTCCACCACGTCCGCGGAAGGCGGCTCCGGGACGGCCTGGTCCTCGGCGCGGGCGGCCTGTGGTTCCTGTTCTGCTTCACGTCGATCGTCTTCCTCGATCTCCCCTTCACCCCGGCCCCGGTCGAACAGTTCGTCCTCATCGCCCTGGTCTACCTGGTCAGGTACCTCTGGCGCCTCCACAAACGGCGCCGCGACCGCCAGGTGCGCACGTCCCGCCCCTGATCCGCGCGCCCGGCCTCCATCCTCCAGTGAACACTCCCGTACATCTGGGCCCGAAAGGCCCTACCATGGCTGTGCAGATCGGACCTTTCCCCAGAACAGAAATAGTTCGGGAGAATAGATGCAGACTCGGCCTGATCCGGGGTCGGCGGCCACGGCGGAAGAGTTCCTGGAAGCACTCCGGCAACTGCGGGCCTGGGCGGGTCGGCCCTCGCTGCGCACCCTGAACGCGCTCGGCGGAACCGACCCCGACTCGGGCGAACCGCCCGCCGACCTCCTGCCGGTGAGCACGCTCTCCGACAACCTCGCCGGCAAGCGCCTCCCCAACCCGCCCCGCCTCGCCTTCGTGGTCGCCTTCGTCACCGCGTGCATGCGCGCGAAGGGCTCCCACACCCCGGAGGAGATCTCCGCCGAAGAGGACCGCTGGACCCAGGCGTGGCTCACGCTCTCACCCGCCCAGGACGCCCCCGAATCCCCCCTCCCGGCGAGCGCCCCCGCCCCCGCAGAAGCCACCGACCTCCCCGAGGCCCCCGCCCCCCGCACGAAACGGCGCCTGCCCGTCATGGCGTGGCTCCTGGGCGTCGCCACCGGCGCGGTGCTCGTCGGAGTGATCACGCTCGCCGTCACCGGCACACCGCCGCGGCACCCCACCGCCTCCACCGAGGACGCCCCGCCCGCCTCCCGGACGCCCCCGCCCCCCACCGAGACCGGCCCGACCCCGTCGGCCCCGACCGGCAGCGCACCGGTATCCGACTACAAGGCGCGAACCGACACCTCGAACCCCGCGCCCGCCGCCCCGTCCCCGCCCGCCTCGAAGCCGGCGCCGTCCCCCCCAAGCCGCCCGGCCCCCAGCAAGTCCCCGACCCAGTCGCCCAGCCCGACCCCCTACACGTCCTACTACAACGGCTGGACGTCGCATCTCCCCAAGTTCACCCACCGCCCATACCCATAGGCGCAACGATGATCGGCCACACCGGATCGAATCTGAAACGGGGGGCTTATGAGAGTGGGCTGGGGATGGCTGGCCGGCTTGCTCACCGGCGCAACGCTGGGAGCCACATGGGGCTTCCTCGGCAACGACTACGAACCCGGCGACAGCGCGATCGGCACCGGCCTCATGGGCGCCGCCCTCGGCCTCTTCGTCGGCATAACGAGCGACGTGGTGCGCTTCGCAAGAAAGCATTGACGTTGCTCGCACGAACGCCCTCGTCCACGACCTGGACGGGGGCGTTCCCGTGCGGGTGGAGCCTAAAGAATTCGTGCACGCATCACGCCTTCTCCGGTCATGATGGCGCAGTGGTTGCAGAGCTGGTGCAGTCCTGGGAAAGAGCGACGCGAACGGCAGACGCACACGACGCGCGCGTGGCAAGCATGGACACCTGGGTACCGCCCAACCTCGGCGCCCTGGTTCGGGCGGTCCGAATGACGTCGCTCTGCCGCTGGGTCCCCAGCAACAGCCATACGAACTTCCACTTGCGTGCTGGGCTCAGATTCGATGCGGAGCGGTCACCGGCTCTCATTACACGCCGCCGTCCCTATGGCTACCTGGTCTTTCCGCGGTACCCCCGGGGCGAGGCCGACGACGTTCGCCCCACCTTGGTAACGCACTCGCCTACAGAAGCGGCAGCCGAACTGGAGCGGCTCTTGGCGGCCTGGCATCCCCGGCCCCAGCAAGCCGGGTCCGGGCCGAGTAAGTAGCTTGGCGCGTCATGCGAGCGACCGGGCGGCCATGATCTCTGCACGCGACGGACGAGCGGCAGCGCTATGGACAAGCCTGGACTGAAGAAGGCCAGAAGCGATCGGGCAAGCGTCGGGCACATAGGCGCGCGAAGAGGGGCTGAGACGCAAGAGCCCAGGCCGGGGACTCAGCTCCTGACCTGGGCTTTCCGGTGGGTGGAGCCTAGGGGATTCGAACCCCTGACACCCGGCTTGCAAAGCCGGTGCTCTACCAACTGAGCTAAGGCCCCTCGGGCTCCGGGCGTCGGCGTGCGCCGACGGTGGTCCGGGCACCGGACGGGAACGATCGTACACCGTGGCCGGGTGCGGCTCGACGGGACGATCGTGGGCATGCGCCAGCGCCGACGCCGGGTGGCGCCGGTTCGGCGCGGGGGTGTGTGCGGCGCGCGCGGCGCCGGCGGGCGACGGTGGTCCCGGCGAGATCGAGGCGGACGCGTCCGCTCCGCTCACGCCGGGGCCGGTGTCGCCGGCGGTGTCAGCTGTCGGACGACGTGGCCTCGGTCCACAGGTCCAGCTCGGCGCGGTCCTGCTGCAGCCGGCGCCAGACAGCGAAGCCGCCGAGAGCAACAACAGCGAGAATGAGCAGCTTCTTCACGGTGGGGACCCCTTTACCTCGACTATGAGCCCTGGTCCCGGAGGACGAGCGGTCTACGGGCCGTCCCCCAGGCTCTCCGCAGCCTAGCAACCGATCCCCGGCGATCCGCACCCACTCGCCGTTATCGGACCGAACGTCCAATCGGCCGGGCGGGCGGTTCGGGACAAAAGTGGATCTTGGGGGTGATAATCGCGGGGCAGTCGCTTGATCGTTCGGGGGCTGATCCGAGGAGGACCGAACGTGTGGACGAGCGGGAAGGGCGCGCTGGGCGCGGTCGTGCTGGGTGCGGCGGCGCTGGTTCCGGCGCCCGCGCACGCGGCGGAACCGCAGGTGGTGCCGGTTCAGGTGACGGGTGATCCGTCCGACCGCTTCAACCTGGTGATCCTCGGGGACGGCTACACGGACGCCGACATGCCCGAGTTCCGCGCGCACATCGCCGAGCACCTGAACGACCTGTGGACGATCGAGCCGTTCAAGTCGTACCGCAGCTACTTCAACGTGTACGCGGTCGAGACGCCGTCGGCGGACTCGGGCGTGAGCTGCGACCCCGAGCTGTCGTCGGCCCGGAAGGACACGCCGCTCAGCATGGCGTTCTGGAGCGGGTGCCGGGAGGACGGCATCCAGCGGCTGCTCGTGATGGACGAGGGCGCGGCCGAACGGTACGCGGACCTGGTGCCGGGGACGTCCGAGGGCAACCGGCAGATCCTCGCGCTGGCGAACAGCGACACCTATGGCGGTGCGGGCGGGACGTACGCGACGGCGTCGGGCGGGAACGCCATGTCGGCGCTCATCGCGCCGCACGAGCTCGGGCATTCGCTGGGCGGGCTGCAGGACGAGTACGACTACTACTACCGGGGCGTTCCGGGCGGGACGTACGAGGGGACGGAGCCCGAGTCGGCGCACCACACGCTGCTCACCGAGCGGGAGATGCTGGCGCAGAAGAAGAAGTGGTGGCGCTGGCTGGGGGAGCCGAGCGAGTCCGGCGGCGTCATCGGGCGCCACGAGGGCGGGCTGTACTCGGGCACGGGCGTGTGGCGGCCGAGCAGGCACTCGCTGATGAAGACGCTCGGGTACTACTTCGACCAGGTGGCGCGGGAGCGGATGACGCAGCGGATCTCCGCCAAGGTCGACCTCATCCAGGAGCACGCGCCGGCGGACGCGGTGGTGGGCGGCGACCGCGTGCTGTGGGTGGAGACGCCGCACCCCGTGGACCACCGGCTGTCGATCACGTGGACGGTCGACGGGCGCGTGGTGGGACGCGGCCCGGACCTCGATCTCGCGAAGCTGAAGCGGAAGGGGACGTACACGGTCAAGGTGACCGTGACGGACCCGACGGAGTTCGTCCGGGATCCGGCGATCCGCGGGTCGGCGGCGCTCACGCAGACGCGCACCTGGACGGTGGACGGGCGGAAGAAGACCCCGCAGGACGGGGTGCGGCCCCGGTTCACGGGCTCGACGCCGACCGACCGTCCGGTGGGGGCGGAGGCGATCGTGTACGCGGAGACGACGCATCCGGCGCGGAAGGTCCCCAAGGTGCGCTGGGAGCTGGACGGACGCGCCGTGCGCGGGGGCGAGCGGGACATCGACCTCGCCCGCTTCCGGCTGCGGGAGGGCACCCACCGGCTGGTGGCCCGGGTCGGCTCCGACCGGCTCGCGTGGACGATCGACGCGGAGCGGCCGACGGCGACGGTCGAGCTGTCGGCGGCGGGCCGGCGGGGCGGCCCGGCGGCGGAGCACGTGTTCGACGGCCCGTTCCACATGCGGCTGACCGGCGCCGACGACCGTCCGGGTGTGGTGGTGACGGAGTTCCGAGTGGACGGCGACGGCTGGTTCAACTACTTCGGCTGGCCGACGGACTCGGACGCCCCGTGGCTCTTCACCGAGAACGGCACCGTGATCGACGGGCTGACGTACGGGAAGCTCGGGAAGGGGCGGCACACCGTCGAGTACCGCGCCATCGACTCCGCGGGCAACATCGGCGAGCCGCGCACGTTCACGGTCACCCTGCGCTGACGCCCGCCCCCGTGGTCCCTGCGGCGTGCCTCGGAGGGAGCCGCAGGGGCCGGGGCGGGCAGGGCGTCAGGCGGGGTCGGGGGATTCGGTTCGGGCGGGCGGGGGAGTCGCGGGGGCCGGGGCGTCCGGGGGGTCGGGGTCGCGGCGGGCGGTGGCGAGGACGGAGCCGCCGAGGATGAGCACGAAGGACGCGATGATCGTGGCGGTGAGGGGCTCGTCGAGGAACATGACGCCCGCGACGACCGCGACCGCGGGGTTCACGTACGTGAACACCATTCCGCGAGACGCGCCGACCTCGCGGATCAGTTCGAAGAACACCGTGAACGCGAGGGCGGTGCAGACGAGGCCGAGCGCGACGAGGGCCGCGACGGTCGCGCCGCTCGGCGGCTCCGCGGGCAGCGTGAACGCGGCCGGCCCGGCGTAGACCAGCGCCGCGATGCCGAGGGAGGACGCCGACAGCTGCATGCTCGGGACGTCCTGCAGGCGGCGCAGCGCGATCATGGGGGCGATCGAGTAGCCGAGGACGACCAGCATGATTTCGCCGATCGCCCACGCGCTGCCGCCCTCGAGGTGCGGGGCGGCGAGCACGGCGACGCCCGCGAGCCCGACCAGCAGGCCCGCCCACCGGACGGGCCCGAGCCGTTCGGCGTCGCCGGTGCCGCGGGCGAGCACCACCCCGACGATCGGGACCGCGGCGATGAGCAGCCCCGTCATGGAGCTGGTCAGCTGCTGCTCGGCGTCGGAGAGCAGCGCCCACGGCCCGAGGATCTCCAGGGCGGTGAACGCGAGGAGCGGGCGCCAGTGGCGCCGCACCGCGCCGAAACCGCCCGACCGGAACGCGAGCGGCAGCAGCACGGCCGCGCCCAGCGCCGTCCGCGCGAACACCACGACGGCCACCGACACCTCGTCGACCGCCACTTTGATCAGCAGGTAGGGGATGCCCCACAACACGCACATCAGGGCGAACAGCACCCAACCGCGGCGACTCACCACGACCTCCATGTTCCGTCGTGCGCCCGGACGGTTCCGGGCGCGGTCTCAGGATGCGGCGGGGCGCGCGGCGGGGTCTTGAACGCTGTTGCGGTACGCGCCGGGGGTGACCCCGAGGACCCGGCGGAACCAGCGGGTGAGGTGCGCCTGGTCGGCGAAGCCGACGAGCGCCGCGGCGTCGGCCGGACGGTGCCCCGCGTCGAGGAGGGCGCGGGCCCGCGACACCCGGTGCTGCGCCAGCCAGGCGTACGGCGGCATGCCCATGACGTCGCGGAACGCGCGGAGCGCCTGGTAGCGCGACAGGCCGAGGTCGGCGGCGACCTCGGCGAGCGGCGGCGGCCGGATCAGCTCGCCGGCGAGGCGCTCGGCGACGCTCCGCGCGATCCGCGCGGCCCCCGGACCCGGACGTCCGGCCGCGGGGCCGCCGGTGCGCGGGATCGCGTGCCGCCGGACCAGCGCGCCGAACATCTCCAGCAGCCGGGTCTCGGCCTCCAGCGGGTCGTCGCCGGCGCGCAGGGCGCGGTGGGCGCGCCGCAGCGCGTCCGCCACCGCCGGGTCGTCGATGATCGGCTCCCGGAAGTGCGGCTCCGCGGCCCCCGGCGCGACCGCCCGCAGCAGCTCGGCGGCCGGGTACAGGGCGAGGTACGCGAAGCCCTCCGGCCGTGCCGGGCCGCCGGTGTGCGCCTCGCCGGGTTCGATCACGACCAGGGTGCCCGCCCCCGAGTAGACGTTCTCGCCGCGGTACCGCATCGTCTCGACGCCGTCGACGGTCACCCCGATGGCGTACTCGTCGTGGACGTGCGGCGCGTAGTGCCGGTGCCCGATGCGGGCGGTCAGCAGGTCGAGCGGGCTGCCCTGCACGCCGTGGACCCGCGTCCAGCTCACCCGGTCGGGCCCGTGCGGCGGGCGGGGGGCGGCTCCGCGCGCGGCGGCCGCCCGCGGCGGGTCAGGCGGAGAAGACGGTGCGGAGCCGCCAGCGGTCCCGGTCACGGCCGAGCTCCGCGACGGCCACCCCGTCGGCGCCGGTGACGCGGACCCGGTAGACCCGGCCGTCGCCGGGCGAGCCGTACGTCTTCAGCACCTCCTGCACCGCATAGCGCGACCCCCGCCATTCGTACGCGGTGAGCCGTCCGGCCGGGTCGTGCTCGGCGCGGACCGGCTCGTTCAGCAACTGCCCCATGGATCCGGGACCCTATCACGCGGTCGAACATATGTTCGCAGGTCAGTGCCGGAATGTCGCGCGCCGCCGCGGGCCGCCCGCGGCCGGGTCGAGCCGTCATCTCTTCCCCCCTCGCACCGCTCGCCGGGCCTCCCCCCGGCGGGTCGCCCCCGTGCGCGACCGGTGCTCGCCGGTCTGCGCGCGGGCCCGCCGGGGCCGCGTGCTCGGTGCACGGGCCGTCCCGCCGATCCGTGCCCCAGCGAACCACCAGTGGTTCGCGCACCGCCCACCATCCACAAACTGTGGATAACTTTCCGAACGGGCCGCCCCCTTCGCGACCAGCGCATGCGGGCATCTTCTCCACAGGAAATCCCCAGGCTGGGCGCAGTTTCGCACGCCTTCCGACGCTCGGGCGAGTCATCTCCACAGGTATTCAGATGACCGGGTGCCCACATGCATCGTCCACAGCCTGTGGATAACTTCTGTGCACACCCTGGGGATCTCCGGCCCGCTCGCCGTCCACCATTCTTCCCCAGGTTCGTCCCCAACCCCATGCCCGCCCGTCCACAGCGTGGATAACGCTCTCACCTCGACCGTTGCCGTGTTGTGACGCCTTGCGACCGGCCGGTTGCACAGGCTGTGGACAAACTCGGTCCACAGGCGGGCGAAGTCGGTGGACAACGTCGTCCACCGATAATCCCCAGCTCTGTCCCCAGTCCGCACCCGCCACGCGGGCCGTCGGACGCACTTTCTTCCGACCACCTGCACGGGCTTGACCTAGACAGACAGGTCTGTCTAGATTGCCTCTGCCGGGAACGTGATGCCGAGGAGGGCAATGAAGGTCATCGTCATCGGCGCGACGGGCGTGATCGGTTCGGCCGTCGGAGCCCTGCTCGCGGAGAAGCACGAGGTCGTCCGGGCGTCCCGGCGCGGTCCGGTCGCCGTCGACCTGGACGATCCCGCCACGGTCGACGCGCTGTTCGAGGCCGTCCCGGACGCGGACGCCGTCGTGTGCTGCGCCGCCAGTGCCCCGCTCACGCCGCTCGACGCCGACGCCGACGCGGCGGACGTCGTGCGGGCCAAGCTGCTGGGGCAGGTGCATCTGGCGCGGCGGGCGATCCGGCACCTGCGGGACGGCGGCTCGATCACGCTGACGAGCGGCGCCTTCGACCGCCCCGTTCCCGGTGCGTCGTTCGGCGCGCTGGTCAACGCGGGCCTCGAGGCGTTCGTCCGGACGGCGGCGGCCGAGCTCCCGCGCGGGCTCCGGGTGAACGCCGTCAGCCCCGGGTGGGTCTCCGAGACCCTCGACGCCCTCGGCATGGACGGCGCCGACGGCACCCCGGCGGCGGACGTCGCGCGGGCCTACGCCGAGGCCGTGGACGGGCCGGCGCAGGGCGAGATCCTCCGTCCGCGCCGGTGAAGGGCCGCCCGGCGGCCGCGCGCGAACCCGCCCGGGACCGGATCCTGCGCACCGCCGCCGAGCTGTTCTACGCGCACGGCATCCGGGGGGTCGGCGTCGACCGCGTCATCGCCGAGTCCGGGGTGGCGAAGGCGACGCTCTACGCGCACTTCAGCTCCAAGGACGAGCTGGTCCTGGCGTTCCTGCACCAGGCGGACGGCAAGTGGCGCCGCATGCTGCGCGAGGCCGCGGACGCCGCCGGCGACGACCCGCGCGACCGCCTCGTCGGCATGTTCGACGCCGTCGGGGCGGGGGACGGAACGGGCGACGACGGCGGTTTCCGCGGGTGCGTGTTCCTCAACACGGCGAGCGAGTCGGTGCCGGGCGGCGCCGTGCACCGGGCGACGGCCGAGCACAAGCGGGCGGTCCTCGCGTGGGTCCGCGACCTCGCGGACGCGGCCGGCGCGCGCGACCCCGGGGCGCTCGCCCGCGAGCTGACGCTCCTCCTCGACGGGACGATGGCCGCCGCGGCGCTCGAGTCCGTCCGCGACACCGTCCCGGCCGCCCGCCGCGCGGCCCGCGCCATCGTCGACCGGCACTTCTGACCGTCCGTCCGGTGCCGGGGCGGCCGGTCAGGGAGCGGGGAGTTCCGAGGACGCGGCCAGGTCTTCCAGACGGCGCAGTTCGTCGCTCGGGGCGGCGCGTTGCTCGTCGGTGAGCGGCACCGCGCGCGCTTGCGTCAGGACGGTACGGGCGTGTTCGGGGTCGTCGAGGTGGAGGGCCATGTCCGCGCGCATGGTGAGGGCCTTGAGGTGTTGGGGCGGGGTCAAGGTCTCGGTGCCGTTGAGGAGCTTGTCGAGGATCCTGGCTGCTCCCCTGTAGTCCTCCTTGGAGTCGCCCAGGAGGGCGGCCATGTGCAGGGCCTTCGCGACGGGCTCGGTGGGGATGGGGGCGTGTTCGAGATCGTCCGAGATCTGCTGGCCGATGCGGAGCTGCACGCCGTCGGGGTCGGTGAGCAGGAACTGCCGCATGCCGTACGTCATGTCCTTGAGGACGCCCATACGGGGCAGGCCGCGCGTCGGAATCCGTCCCAGAGCCTCCTTTAGGCCGCTGCGGAAGGACTCGTAGAGGGCGTCCACGTCGTCGGTGACGATGTAGCACATGTGCATGGACGCGGCGGGGTCGTGCTTCTTCCAGCCGTAGAACTGGAGCTCTACCTCACCGTGGCGTACGGAGAGGTAAGGGTTGGGACGGGTCTGCCAGGACGTCTGCTCGAATCCCAGCGCCTTGTAGAAGTCCCAGGTGTCGCCGATCGATCGGCACGGAAAGATCGGTATCGTCTTCTGGCCCATGGCGGCGAGCGTAGGCCGACGGCGCGCTGGTGGTCAAGTTTGAATAGCTAAATCGGTCGACCGCCGGCCGCCCGTCCGGACAGACTCGGGCGATGAGCACGTTGACGCTGTGGCGGCCGGTCGGCCCGGCCGAGTTGGACCTGCTGCGCGCCGCCGACTGGCGCGCGTGGCCGCCGCGGCTGCCCGAGCAGCCGATCTTCTACCCCGTCCTCACCGAGGAGTACGCGATCAAGATCGCGCGGGACTGGAACGTCCCGGCGCACGGCTCGGGGTTCGTGACGCGGTTCGAGGTGGACGCCGCGTTCGCCGCGCGCTACCCCGTCCGGCAGGCGGGCGGACGGACGATCCTGGAGCTGTGGGTGCCCGCGGAGGAGCTCGACGAGTTCAACGCGCACATCGTGGGCCCGATCGAGGTCGTGCACGAGTTCCGCGCGGACGGGACCGGTGGTGCGTGAGCGGGTCCAGGCGGCCGAACGGGTCCTGGACGGCCTGGCGGAGGCCACGCCGCGCGCCTGGCACCGGCTGGAGGGCGCGCTGCGGTCGTGGTGGTCGCACGGGCACCCCGGGCTGGACGGCCCGGGACCGCTCGGCGCGCTCGACGCGGCGGCGCCGAACCTCGGGGACGACCGCGTCCGGACCGTCCGCTGCTACCTCGGACTCAACGGATGAACACGAATGTCCACAGGTTGTGGATAACGCTCGTCCCCAGGGGTGGACAACCGGTGACGCAGCGTCGCCTCCGGATCTCCACAGGGCCCTCCTGCTGGGGAAACGCTTGTTCTCGCTGGTCGATGGACTGCACACACCCGCCGTCCACAATCTGTGGATAACTTGCTCCACACCCCTGGGGACGGCGCCGCGGCGGCGTCATCCCCAGGTAATCCCCAAGGATCGCGGTTATCCCCAGCCCCCGCCACCGTCCACACCGGACGGACGAACGGGACGTCAGACGCGCTCGGCGAAGCTCTCGACCTTCGCGATCGGGCCCGCCACCAGGATCACGTCGCTGTACTGCAGGACTGTGTCGGCCGTCGCGTACGTGAACTGCTCGCCCGGCGACTTCACGCACACCACCGTGACGCCGTGCCGGGACCGCAGCCGCGTCTCGCCCAGCGGCACGCCCTCGATGTCCTGCGGCGGATGCGTCTTCACGAGCGCGAAGTCCTCGTCGACCTCGACGTAGTCGAGCATCCGGCCGCTGACGAGGTGCGCGACGCGCTCGCCCATGTCGTGCTCGGGCAGCACGATGTGGTGGGCGCCGATCCGCTCCAGGATGCGCTTGTGCTGGTGCGTGACGGCCTTGGCCCAGATGTTGTCCACACCCAGCTCCACCAGGTGCGACGTCGTCAGGATGCTGGCCTCGAGGTCGCCGCCGATCGCGACGACGCCCCGGTAGAACTCGCCGACGCCCAGCTCGCGGAGGGCGTCGATGTCGGTGGAGTCGGCGGCGGCGATGTGCGTCAGCCGCCCCGACAGCGCCTGGACGACCTTGGGCCGGTGATCGATCGCGAGCACCTCGGTGCCGCGCTCGGCCAGTTCGAGCGAGAGCGCGGTGCCGAAGCGGCCGAGGCCGATCACCACGACGGGATCTCTTCTGCTGTCAGCCAACGGTGGGTCGCTCCTCCGGTAGTTCGCGGTGCCGGACGCGCGGATGCCGGAACCGCTCCGGCACGTGAAGCTACCGGCACGGCACCGGTGCCGGCACCACCGCCCGGCGGGCGCGGGACCGCGCACGCGGGCCGCAGGCGCCCGTACGCGGCCGGAGCGCGGCTCAGCCGACGATGGGCCGCTCCTCCGGGAGTTCGTACCGCCTCGTGCGCTTGCGAAGCGCGAGCGCCGTCGCCAAGGTCAGCGGGCCGATGCGCCCGACGAACATCAGCACGACCAGCATCACCTCGCCCGACAGCGGCAGATCCCCCGTGATCCCCGTGGAGAGCCCCACCGTCGCGGTCGCCGACACCACCTCGAACAGCACCCGGTCGAGGGTGTGGCCCGTCAGCGCCATCAGGACGATCGTCGCGACCGTCACGAGCCCGGCGCTCAGCATGACGATCGCCATCGCCTGCCGCGGCGTCCCCGCCGGCAGCCGCCGCGGCCCCACGTTGACGTGCGCGTCCCCGCGCATCTCCGCCCACAGGACGAACGCCAGCAGCCCGAACGTCGTCACCTTGATCCCGCCCGCGGTGCCCGCGCTGCCGCCGCCGATGAACATCAGGACGTCCGTCACCAGCCAGCTCTCCGGCCGCAGCGCCGACGTGTCCACGCTGTTGAACCCGCCGCTGCGGGGCATCACCGACAGCACGACGCCCGCCAGCCACCGCGTCGGGCGCGGCCGCGTGCCCAGCGTCTCGACGTTGTTCCACTCCAGCGCCGTGAGGACGAGCGCGCCGGCGACGAACAGGACCGTCGTCGTCCCGACGGTGACGCGCGTCAGGATCGACCACGTGCGGGGGCGCCGCCACCGGCGCGCCAGCTCGAACACCACCGGGAAGCCGAGCCCGCCGACCACGACGGCCGCGCAGATCGGCAGGCACATCCACGGGTCGCCGACGAACCGCGTGAGGCTGTCCGGCCACAGCGCCAGCCCCGCGTTGTTGAACGCCGACACCGCATGCCACGCACCGAAGTAGACGGCGCGGAACCAGGGCTCGTCGTACTTCTGCGCGAGGCGGACCGCCAGCACGGCCGCGACCACCGCCTCGCACGTCAGGCTGAACAGCACGACGTTGCGCACGACGCGGCGTACGTCCGTCATCTGGAGCGTCTTCGTCTCGGCCTGGGCCGCCATGCGCGCGCGCAGCCCCACCCGTCCGGACAGCAGGATCCCGAACAGCGTCGCCACCGTCATCAAGCCGAGGCCGCCGACCTGCATGCACCCCATGATCACCAGCTCGCCGAACAGCGACCAGTGCGTCCCCGGGTCCTGGGTGACCAGTCCGGTGAGGCACACCGCGGACGTCGCGGTGAACAGCGCGTCCACCGGGTCGGCGGACGGCTCGCCGGCGGTGGCGTACGGCAGCGACAGCAGGCCCGTCCCGATCAGGACGGTGATCCCGAACCCGGTGACGACGACCTGTGCCGGATGCTGGAAACGCTCCAGCAGGGCGGCGCCGCGGGGCTTCAACCGTCCGCCCCCGCCGAACCCGCACCGGACCGCCGCCGGGCGCGAACCACGCGATCAGCGCAGCAAACCACAGAACGCACGCGCCGACCGTACCGGCATTCCGTCCGTGCCCGGTTCGGTTCCGCCCCGGACGTCCCGCCCGTCCGGCTCAAAGGACGACCTGCAGGCTCACAACGGCCGCCCCCCGGTCCGGAAACGCGAAACCCCCCACCGATCCCGGTGGGGGGTTTTCGTGCTGGTGGGCCTAGGTGGACTTGAACCACCGGCCTCATCCTTATCAGGGATGCGCTCTAACCGACTGAGCTATAGGCCCGCACTGCGGCCGTCCTTGGCGGCGCAACGAGAGGTTACCCCATCTGGAGCGGCAACCGGAAATCGATATCGGACGGCCGCGGCGGAGCGGGCGCGCAGGGACTACTCGGCCTCCTTGAGCGTCACCTCGACACCGCCCACGAGATCCGCGGTGAGGTTGTAGATCACGGACCCGACCGTGGACAGGGCCGTGATGAGCAGGACGTTCAGCGCGCCCACCAGCACCGAGTAGCCGAAGACGCGGAAGAACGAGAACCAGCTCGCGGAGTCGACGCCGGTGGAGGAGCCGTCGTCGCCCTCGGTGAGGCTGTTGATCGTGTCGGTGAGCGCGTCGAACACGCCGAGGCCGGACAGGATCACGTACAGCACCACGACCGCGACCAGCAGCACCACGAAGCAGACCAGCGACAGGACGAAGCTGAACTTCATCACCGACCACGGCTCGAGGCGGGCGAGCTGCAGCTGCGCCTTCCGGGCCGGCTTCCCGTCGCCCTTGCCGCCCTTGCCCCCGGCCGGCTTGCCGGACGCGCCGCGCGCGGCCGCCGCGGGGGCCGGGCGGTCGCGCAGGACGGTGCCCGCGAACCCGCCGCCGGACGCCCCGGCGCCCGCCGCACCGGCACCGGACGGCGGCGGCTGCGAGCCCGCCGGGACGGGCGGGGCCGACGGGGCGGAGGGAGCGCTCGGGGAGGATGCGGGCGGCGGCTGCTCGGTGCGGCCCGCGGAGACGGAGGCGGCGGGCTCGGCGGGCTTGGTCCAGTCGGAGCCGGACGAACCGGACGAACCGGAGGTCGAGCCGCTCGACGACGAGCGGGCCGACGAGGTCGACGACGCACCGGTCGAGGACGGGCGGGCGGGCGCACCGGAAGCGGACGACGGGCTCTTCGCCCCGGACGTCCCCTTCGCGTTCGACGCGCCCGGAGCGTCCTTCGCGGAGCCCTTGCCCGCCGCCGTCTTCGAGCCCGACGACGAACCGGACGACCCCGTCGGGGACTTCGACGACTTCGCTCCCGCGGAGTTCGCCGACCCCTTCCCCGCCTTCCCGGGGTCGTCGACGACCGTGTCGTCCGCCGCCGCCGAACCGGCCTTGGAGCCCGAGCCCGAGCCGGAGCCCGACTCGGGCTCGTCGCCGACCTTGGCCAGGTCGGTCCTCGTCTCCTCGGCCGCCCGGCCGGCGTCGGCCTTCGTCTCGTCGCGGCCCGGCTTGGCGGAGGCGGCGGCGACCGTCCTGCTGCCGCCGCCGGACTTCCCCGCGCTCCCCTTGCCGGTGCCGCCCTTGTTCTCGCCGGGCTCGGTGCTCACGTGTCGTCCTCCTGGCCTAGCGGCGGGACGAGACCGGCTCCATTACTCGTCCTCGCCACTCTCGGCTTCCTCTGCGTCATCCATGGACTCTACGTTCCTCGCGATGGCCACGACGCTGTCCCCGTCGGCGAGGTTCATCAACCGCACGCCCATGGTCTGCCTGCCGGACTGCTTGATCTCGGCGGCGGTGGTACGGATGACGCCGCCGTTCGACGTCATCGCGAACACCTCGTCGTCCGGGCCGACCATGAGGGCCCCTACCAACGTGCCGCGCGCCTCAACGATCTTAGCGGTGAGGACTCCCTTACCCCCACGTCCTTGGAGCGGGTACTGGTCCACCGGCGTCCGCTTCGCGTAGCCGCCCTCCGTGGCGACCAGGACGTCCTGCTCGGTGCCCTGCACCACCAGCATGTTGAGGACCTCGTGGTCCTCCTCGAACCGCATGCCGATCACGCCGGACGTCGCGCGGCCCATCGGGCGCAGCGAGTCGTCGTCGGCGCGGAACCGGATCGCCTGCGCGCCGGTCGACACCATCAGCAGGTGGTCGTCGGCCGACACGAGCCGCGCCGCGATCACCTCGTCGTCGTCCACCAGGTTTATGGCGATGATGCCGCCGGTGCGGGGCGAGTCGAAGTCGCGCAGCGCGGTCTTCTTGACGCGGCCCTTCTTGGTGGCGAGGACGAGGTAGGGCGCCACGTCGTAGTCGCGCAAGTCCATGACCTGGGCGATGTGCTCGTCCGGCTGGAACGCCAGCAGGTTCGCGACGTGCTGGCCGCGCGAGTCGCGGCCGGAGTCCGGCAGCTCGTACGCCTTGGCCCGGTACACGCGGCCCTTGTTGGTGAAGAACAGGATCCAGTGGTGCGTCGTGGTGACGAAGAACTGGTCGACGATGTCGTCCTGCTTCAGCTGCGCGCCGCGCACGCCCTTCCCGCCGCGCTTCTGCGCCCGGTACAGGTCGGTGCGGGTCCGCTTCGCGTAGCCGCCGCGGGTGATGGTGACGACGACGCCCTCTTCGGCGATCAGGTCCTCGTAGGAGACGTCGCCGTCGAACGGGACGATCTGGGTGCGGCGGTCGTCGCCGAACTTCTCGACGATCGGTGCGAGCTCGTCGCCGACGATCCGGCGCTGCCGCTCGGGCGAGGCGAGGATGTCGTTGTAGTCGGCGATCTCCGCCATGAGCTTGTCGTACTCGTCGGTGATCTGCTGGCGCTCCAGCGCGGCGAGCTTGCGCAGCTGCATGTCCAGGATCGCCTGCGCCTGGATCTCGTCGATCTCCAGCAGGTTCATCAGGCCCTGCTGGGCCTCCGACGCCGACGGCGACCGGCGGATCAGCGCGATGACCTCGTCGATGCGGTCGAGGGCCTTCAGCAGCGCGCGCAGGATGTGGGCGCGCTCCTCGGCCTTGCGCAGCAGGAACCGGGTGCGGCGGACGATGACGTCGATCTGGTGCGCGACCCAGTGCCGGACGAACTGGTCGATGCGGAGCGTGCGGGGAACCCCGTCGACCAGCGCGAGCATGTTCGCGCCGAACGTCTCCTGCAGCTGCGTGTGCTTGTACAGGTTGTTGAGGACGACCTTCGCGACCGCGTCCCGCTTGAGGACGATCACGAGCCGCTGGCCCGTCCGCCCGGACGACTCGTCGCGGACGTCCGCGATGCCGTCCAGCTTCCCGTCCTTCACCCCGTCGGCGATCTTGAGGGCGAGGTTGTCGGGGTTGACCTGGTAGGGGAGTTCGGTGACGACCAGGCAGGTGCGGCCCTGGATCTCCTCGACCTCGACGACCGCGCGCATCGTGATCGAGCCGCGGCCGGTGCGGTACGCCTCCTCGATGCCCTTGCGGCCGACGATCAGCGCGGCGGTGGGGAAGTCGGGGCCCTTGATCCGCTCGATCAGCGCCTCGAGCAGCTCCTCGTCGGACGCGCCGTAGTTGTCCAGGTACCACCGGACGCCGTCGGCGACTTCCCGCAGGTTGTGCGGCGGGATGTTCGTCGCCATCCCGACCGCGATGCCCGCCGACCCGTTGACCAGCAGGTTCGGGTACCGCGACGGCAGGACGTCCGGCTCCTGCGAGCGGCCGTCGTAGTTCGGGGTGAAGTCGACGGTCTCCTTGTCGATGTCGCGCAGCAGCTCCATCGCCAGGGGCGCCATCCGGCACTCGGTGTACCGCATGGCCGCGGCCGGGTCGTTGCCGCGCGAGCCGAAGTTGCCGTTGCCGTCCACCAGCGGGTACCGCATCGACCACGGCTGCGCCAGCCGCACCAGCGCGTCGTAGATGGCCGAGTCGCCGTGGGGGTGGTAGTTCCCCATGACGTCGCCGACGACGCGGGCGCACTTGAAGTACCCGCGGTCGGGACGGTAGCCGCCGTCGTACATCGCGTACAGGACGCGGCGGTGCACCGGCTTGAGCCCGTCGCGGACCTCGGGAAGCGCGCGCGCGACGATGACCGACATCGCGTAGTCGAGGTAGCTCTTCTGCATCTCGACCTGGATGTCGACAGGTTCGATCCGTTCGCCCGGGTGGCCGCCCGCCGTGGTCATGTCCGTCACTTAGCTGACCTCTTCTGCTTGAAGGAAAGGAAGTACGTTCGCCGCTACGGTTCGGGCCGCTGGGAGCCCGGCCCGTCCCCGCACCTCAGATGTCGAGGAAGCGCACGTCCTTGGCGTTGCGCTGGATGAACTCGCGGCGCGGTTCGACCTCCTCGCCCATGAGCACGCTGAACAGCTCGTCGGCCTGGGCGGCGTCGTCGAGCTGGACCTGCAGGAGCACCCGGTTCTCGGGGTTCATCGTGGTGTCCCACAGCTCGTTGGCGTTCATCTCGCCGAGGCCCTTGAAGCGCTGCACCAGGTCGCGGGGGCGCGGGTCGCGCTTGCCGGCGGCGATGCCCGCCTCGATGACGGCGTCGCGCTCGGAGTCGGAGAACGCGTAGTCGACCTCGTTGCCCCGGGCGTCCCACTTGATCTTGTAGAGCGGCGGCTGCGACAGGTACACGTGGCCGGCCTCGATCAGCGGCTTCATGAAGCGGAACAGCAGCGTCATCAGCAGCGTGTTGATGTGGTGGCCGTCGACGTCGGCGTCCGACATCAGGATGATCTTGTGGTAGCGGAGCCGGGAGATGTCGAACTCGTCGTGCACCCCGGTGCCCAGCGCCGTGATGATCGCCTGGACCTCGTTGTTCTTGAGGATCTTGTCGATCCGCGCCTTCTCGACGTTCAGGATCTTGCCGCGGATCGGGAGGATCGCCTGGTACTGGACGGCGCGGCCGCCCTTCGCGGAACCGCCCGCCGAGTCGCCCTCGACGATGTACAGCTCCGACTGCGCCGGGTCGGTGGACTGGCAGTCCGACAGCTTGCCGGGCAGCGACGTCGTCTCGAGGAGGCTCTTGCGGCGCGTCAGATCACGCGCCTGCCGCGCCGCGACCCGCGCGCGCGCCGCCTGCGACGCCTTGTTGATGATCTCCTTGGCCTCGCCCGGGTTCTCCTCGAACCAGTCGCGGAGGTACACGTTGCAGGCGCGCTGGACGAACGACTTCGCCTCGGTGTTCCCGAGCTTCGTCTTCGTCTGCCCCTCGAACTGCGGGTCGGCGAGCTTGATCGAGATGATCGCGGTGAGGCCCTCGCGGACGTCCTCGCCGGTCAGGTTGTCGTCCTTGTCGCGCAGCAGCCCCTTGTCGCGGGCGTACCGGTTGACGATCGTGGTGAGCGCCGCCCGGAACCCCTCCTCGTGGGTGCCGCCCTCCGCCGTGTTGATCGTGTTGGCGAAGGTGTGGACCGACTCGGCGTACGACGAGTTCCACTGCATGGCGATCTCGACCGACATGCCCTCGGTGTGGTCCTCGAAGTAGACGACCGACTCGTGGACCGCCTCCTTGCGGGCGTTGATGTAGCGGACGAAGTCCTCGATGCCGCCCTCGTAGTGGTACCGGACGGTGCGCGGTCCGCCGTCCCCGTCCTCGCCGTCGGCGTGCTCGGGACGCTCGTCCCGCAGGGTGATCGCCAGCCCGCGGTTCAGGAACGCCATCTCCTGCATGCGCCGCGACAGCGTCTCGAAGTTCCACTCGGTGGTCTCGAAGATATCCGGGTCGGGCCAGAAGGTGATGCGGGTGCCGGTCTCCGACGTCTCCTCGCCCCGGCGCAGCTCCGTCTCCGGGCCGCGCCAGTTGTAGGACTGCCGCCAGACGTACCCGTCCGTGCGCACCTCGGCCTCGAGCCGGGTGGAGAGCGCGTTCACCACCGCTGACCCGACGCCGTGCAGGCCGCCGGACACCGCGTAGGACTTGCCGTCGAACTTGCCGCCCGCGTGCAGCGTGGTCAGCACCAGCTCGATGGCCGGGCGCTTCTCCACCGGATGCTCGCCGACCGGGATGCCGCGGCCGTTGTCGAGCACGCTCACGCCGCCGTCGGCCAGCAGCGTCACCACGATGTCGTCCGCGTAGCCCGCCAGGGCCTCGTCGACCGAGTTGTCCACGATCTCGTAGACCAGGTGGTGGAGGCCGCGCTCACCGGTCGATCCGATGTACATGCCCGGGCGTTTGCGCACCGCCTCGAGCCCTTCAAGGACAGTGATCGAACTAGCGTCGTACGCCAAAGGAGATCCTCCTGCCGGGGATGTCTGCCGCCCCGCGCCCGGAGGGAGCGCGGTGTGCCCCGTAACACACATGAGGGTGCCCCTGTGCTCCGATCACACCTGGTCAGAGCCCCGGGCACCCCACGGCGGCGCAGCATCCTGTACCCGATGTCATTCTACCGGGTCGCACGGCGAAAAGTGGCACTCACGCGGCGCTGTGTGCGCGTGTGGCGGGCGAGCGGAACCGGAGGCACATCCCCCCATGACTCTGGGGGAGTTCTCTGCCCTACGGCGCGCTCGTCGCCGAACTCGTCGCCCTGCATCCCGAACAGATGTTCTCACCCGGCACTGACAAGGTCGGCGGTTCCGGGACTCAGCGGGCGCGCCACGCCCCGCCCCGCCGCGGGCCCGACGACGGACCGACCACCTTCACCCGCCGGACCGTCCCGTGCCCCAGCTCCTGGTTCAGCCGCCGCACCAGGTTCGACGACAGCAGCCGCAGCTGCGTCGCCCACGTCGCCGAGTCTGCGGCGATCGTCAGCTCGCCGTCCTCGAAGTGCTCCGGCCGGGTGTGTTCTGCCAGCTCGGGCCCCACGATCCCCGCCCAGTTGCCGAACACGCCGCCGACCGCCGCGCGCTGCTCCCACCCGCGCGTCGCCAGCAGGTCGCGGATGGCGGCCCCGAACGGCTTCGGGTCGCCGCCGCGCCCCGGCTCCCGGCTCCGCGCCGGCAGGCCGCCGCCCTTGCGGCGGTTCTTGTGCCCGGGGAGGGTGCCCCGCTTCAGCGCGTCCGCCTTCGCCTGCGCCAGCGCCTCCCGCGCCAGCTCGATCCCCGACTTCCCGGACGCGGCCGGCGGGTCGGCGGGCGCCGGGGCGGCGTCGGCGGCCGCGGACTCGCCGTCGGCGGCCCCGCCCGCGTCCGGTGGATCCTCGCTCATGTCACCCTCCTCCCCACAGCCTGTGGAGAACATTCTCGCCGCACCCCACGACACCGCGACAGGACGAACCCGTCCGGCGGGGCGCACGCGGCGCACGGCCGTCCGCACACGATCGCCGGCGGGCCCGCGGCCCGGCGGCGCTCCGGCACCGTCCGGCGGGTCATTCCCGGACGACGCGGCCGTCCGCCACCGCGAACGTCGCGCCCGTCAGCTCGTCCGGCACGTCGGCGGGCACGGCCGCGGTGATCAGGACCTGCTCGGCCGGCGCGACCATCCCGGCGAGGCGGCTGCGGCGGCCCGCGTCCAGCTCGGCGAAGACGTCGTCGAGGATCAGCACCGGGTCGTCGCCGTCCGCGCGCAGCAGGTCGAACGCGGCGAGCCGCAGCCCGAGCGCGAACGACCACGACTCGCCGTGGCTCGCGTACCCCCGCGCGGGCAGCTCCCCGAGGCGCAGGACGAGCTCGTCCCGGTGCGGGCCCACGAGGCTGACGCCGCGCTCGAGTTCCTGCTTCCGCGTCTCGCCCGCCGCCGTGAGGAGCTGCTCGGCGAGCTTTCCACGGTCTGTGGACAACTCGGCGTCGCCCAGCGAGCTGCGGTACCGCAGGTCCGCCGCGCCGCCGCCGGGGGCGAGCGCCTCGTACGCGCGCGCGACGAGAGGACGGAGCGCGCCCACGAGGTCCAGCCGCGCGGCGAGCAGTTCGGCGCCCGTCCGGGCGAGGTGCGCGTCCCACACGTCCAGGGTGGCGAGGACCTCCGGGCCCGGTGCGCGGCGGTGCGCCGCCGCCGACCTGAGCAGGGCGTTGCGCTGCTTGAGCACCCGGTCGTAGTCGGACCGCACCCCCGCGAAGCGCGGCGCCCGCGCCGTCAGCAGCTCGTCCATGAACCGGCGCCGCTCCCCCGGGTCGCCCTTGACGAGCGAGAGGTCCTCGGGGGCGAACAGCACGGTCCGCAGCATGCCCAGGATCTCGCGCGGCCTGGGGACGGGCGACCGGTTCAGCCGCGCCCGGTTCGCCTTCCCGGGGTTGATCTCCAGCTCGATGAGGGCCTTGCGGTCGTCCTTCACCGCGCCGGCGCGGACGATCGCGCGCGGCGCGCCGTGCCGGACGAGCGGCGCGTCCGTCGAGGCCCGGTGGCTCCCGTGCGACGCGACGTAGCCGACGGCCTCGACCAGGTTCGTCTTCCCCTGGCCGTTCGGCCCCACGAACGCGGTGACCCCCGGCTCGAGCGCGACCTCGGCGGTCGCGTACGAGCGGAAGTCCTGGAGCGAGAGGTGGGCGACGTGCACGCAGACGAGCGTAGAGCCTCCCACCCCCTGCCCCGCCCAAACCGTCCGCACCGCCCGCCGCTACCGCGCAGTCCGGACGTTCGCCCGTCCCGCACGGAGACCACAGGCTGTGGACAACCCGCTCGGCCCGAGCAGCGCTCCTGCCCGCCGTCGACCGCCGGAACATCTCCGAGCCGTCCGCCCACCGGATCCGTCCGGCACGGCACACCCAGGACACGCCCATCGCTCCACCCCCGAGATCGTCCTCGGCCGAACGCCGAGGTTCGCAGGCCCGCCCTGGGGCCTGCCCCATCTCGAGTCTCCAGGGGCCGGCCCCGGGGGGCGCGAGAATCCACGGGCTGTGGATAACTTCCGTCGAACCTCGGGCCGTCGAACCTCGGGCCGTCGAACCTCGGGCCGTCGAACCTCGGGCCGTCGAACCTCGGGCCGTCAGACCTTGGGCGGGGTGACGTCGGCGCCGGGGGAGTCGGCGCCCTTGGCGGACTCGACGGCGTGGCCGCCGAACTGGTTGCGCAGGGCGGCGACGACGCGCATGGCGGGGGAGTCGTCCTGGCGGGAGGCGAAGCGGGCGAAGAGGGACGCGCTGATCGCGGGCAGCGGGACGGCGTGG